>CAZNAI010000001.1:0-375011 GCA_964571235.1 uncultured Ignavibacteriales bacterium
ATCGAGTGCGAGATCCTAAAATTCCGGGCATGTTCGTATGAAAGTCCCGGCATTGCTTCGGCTTGGGCAATCAGCGCATCGATACCGGCCAGTGTCTTGTGCGGTTCGGGGATTTTGCCGTCGAAGTTTGTTTCAATCAGCTTGCAAACGCGCGAGAGCAGATTCCCAAGATCATTGGCCAGATCGGAATTGTACTGAGTGACAAACCGCTTGGCCTGAATGTCGCCGTCGATGCCGAACGGAAACTGCGTAAGCAAAAGATACCGTGTGCCATCCGGCCCGAATTGAGGCACCAGATCATTCGGATCGATGAAATTTCCGAGCGACTTGGACATCTTATCGCCGTCAACGGTGAAAAATCCATGAAGGAAAATCGTATCGGGAAGTTTCACTCCCGCCGCCAGGAGCATTGCCGGCCAATAAAGACAGTGAAACTTCAAAATGTCTTTGGCCATGAGATGGACTACTTCACCGCCCGTCCACCACTTGTCAAATTTGGCCGGATCATCGGCGTATCCGATTGCCGAGATATAGTTAGTCAGAGCATCGACCCAGACATACGCAATCTGACTTTCGTCAAATGACAGTGGGATTCCCCACTTGACCCGTTCGCGCGAGAGTGAAAAATCAGGAAGGTCCTGGCCGATCAAACCGAGTACTTCGGCCCGTCGCTCTTCGGGAAGAATCTTCAGTTCACCTGATTCGATTCTCCGCTTGATCTCCCCGGCAAACGCAGTCAACCGGAAAAAATAATTCTTCTCTTTGAGTTTCTGAGGCGGCGTCTTGTGATACGGACAAAGTCCGTCAACCAGTTCTTTCTCGGTTAAGAATTTTTCGCACCCCTGACAATAGAGTCCCTCATAGTAGGCTGAATAGACAACGTCTTCCCCCGCCTGCGTCTTCGCCGTGCGCATGGCGTCGAGAATTTTTCGGACTCCCGCTTTGTGCCGATCAGAAGTTGTCCGGATAAAGTCATTGTATTCGATATCGAGATTCTTCCAGGCATTTTGAAAAGTCGCTACAGTCCGGTCACAAAATTCGATCTCGGAAAGCCCCGCCGCCGCGGCCGCCTCGGCGACTTTGGCCCCATGCTCATCGGTGCCGGTCAAGAAAAATGCGTCGCGTCCGGCCAGCCGGTGCATTCGCGCCAGGAGATCAGCCGCAATCGTCGTATACGAATGGCCGATATGCGGCTTGTCGTTTACATAGTAAATCGGAGTAGTGACATAGAATGGCTTAGGCATAGGCTCAATTAATCCTGTCGCGTACTAATTAAGTGCGTCGGGTTCATCCAGCCGTTTGAGCGCTTCATCGTCCAGACGATCCGAATCCCCGCCGCGCCGGGCGCCGTCGCGTCCGCCCGAAGGCGACTGTACTTTGACAATCTCCTCCGGTTTAGCGCGGAATGACACACCTTCGGCGTTGGTCAGCACCGCTTCTTCGCGGAAATAGTCGATCCGGTCAATTGTTCCAACTCCATGGATGGTCTCCACCGCCGATCCGGGGCGCGGAAATTTCTTGCGATTCGCCACATATTGATCAACTTCATAGCGCAAACAGCAAAGAAGCCGGCCGCAGTTGCCGGAAATTTTCGACGGATTCAAACTCAAATCTTGTTCGCGCGCGTGGCCGGTCGTAATGGGCGCGAAGTCTCCGATGAATGTGTTACAGCACTGACGCTGTCCGCAGATGCCGTACCCGTCGACCCGCCGCGCTTCGTCGCGCACACCAATCTGACGCAGTTCGATCCGGGTTCGATACCGCGACGCCAGGTCGCGCACAAGCGACCGGAAATCGACCCGGTGGTCGGCGGTAAAGAAAAATGTGATCTTGTGACCGTCGTGCTGAATCTCAGAGTCAACGATCTTCATGATCAAACCGTGACGCCGCACGAGTCCGGATACTTCGCGCTTGTACAACTGCTCGTTTATCCGGTTCTGATCAAATCGGGCCCGATCTTCTTTGCTCACGGGACGAAGTATCGATCGAGGGCGGTCCGATTCGGCAAACTCGACATTTGCCTCCACCCGCCGCGCCACCCGGCCGACATCTTCACCTTGTTCGACCTGAGTCACTACCAGATCATTTACATGCAGGGTATGATGGTATGAATTGTAAAACGGTGCGCGTCGCGAACCTTTGAATTCGACTACATATAGTTCAGCCATTGGATTTCCTCCGGAGGGTATGCGCCCGAGTCCATCAGGCCTGGGTAGGGAGGGCCGATCGCAACCTGAGCGCCAGCGCCGCCAGCGAAGGGTGAATATGCACGTTCACGCGGAAATCGGCAAGCGTGTTTTTCAAGTGCGAGGACATGATGGCGGCAACCTCGGGATCGGCGAAATACTGCGATAATCGCTTCAAGTCCGGGGCGAAATCGACATTTATCAAATCGTCGTCTTTGCCGGTCGACGCAAAGGCGGAGCAGTCGCGCACCAGTGATCCCCACAGTCGAACAAGTTCTTCGGCCTGACCGCGGTCGGCATCGGCAAACAGCTCGGTCAAATGACCGATCATCGAGGGCGACGAATCGACAAACAGCGATTTGAAAAGCAATAACCCAACCGCCCGATCCGAACCGCCGTCGTCGTCACCACCAGACAGCGCAATCGCTCGCCCCAAATCGCGGTCTGAAATTCGCGACAAGAGCTTGGCTCGTTCGGTCGATAGGTTATGGTTCGAGACTAAGTAGTCGACGACAAACTCCTCCGGCAACGGCTCCAACACCAGATTGCGACAACGCGATTGAATAGTGGCGGAAACCTGTTCAAGATTGACAGTCGTCAGGACAATTGTCGTGTCACCGGGGGGTTCCTCGATCAATTTCAAGAGCGAGTCAGTGCCGTCCTGACGCATCCGGTCTATCCGGTAAATGACCGCCACC
Organism: uncultured Ignavibacteriales bacterium; assembly: GCA_964571235.1. Taxonomy (GTDB): domain Bacteria; phylum Zixibacteria; class MSB-5A5; order GN15; family FEB-12; genus JACRAV01. Next base: position 2,885 of record CAZNAI010000001.1, read on the forward strand.
CGATGAATTCCGGGTCCCGCCCGTTGCGAGAGCGACCGTTTGAGCTCTCTTGCCATGTCGATCGGAATGGTCGCCGGTGAAGATGTATCGAGTAGTTGGAATGGTTCTTTGCGACGCGCTTCTATGAATTCAGCAGTCAATTCAACTGCTTCGCCGAGATTCTTGTGGGTTTTGACCGGTGCGATCACCGACAGCCCCTCGAAGTTCGCCGATGATATCAACCGGCAAGCCCGGCACTCGCCGCAGGGATTTTCCGATTCCCCCGACAGCATCTTCTCGCAGTTTCGTAGCGCGGCAATCGCCAGTGCCATCGGCCAGTGACCGTGCCCTTCCGCGCCGGAAACCAGATACGCCGATCCGAGCCGTCCCGCCTTGTGCGACCGGGTCAGCAGTGTCCAGCATCGATTTTGTGCTTGTGTGATCGGAAACTTATTCATCGCTCAACCAGATGACCGGATCAACCTCGTCCCCCCCCTTGCGCAGTTCAAAGCGAACCAATCCGGTGGGATCGGCAACCCCCAGACGCGTTCGCGCCGAAACCGGATCGCCCACTGATACAGCCAGATCAGATAGGCCGGCGTAGGTCGAGTAAAACTGATCGTCATGGTTGATGATAACGAAAGTCCCGTACCCGCGCAATTCGCCTGCGTAAGCTACTTGTCCTGGTCCGACTGAAATCACCGCCGCTCCCGCTTTCCCTTTGATACTGATGCCGGGGGAGTATGACCTAAGGTGCGTAACCGGGTCGGTCGACGGGCCAAAGCTTTGGACAATCTCGCCTCGATACGGCATGGGTAAACTTCCAGCCCGGAGCGCAAGCGCCGACCCACCTGTAGGCGCAGACGGCTTGGCTTTGCGCGTGGCGGCCGCTTTACGCTCTTGCTCCAGTCGCGCAACGATTCGTTCCATTTCAGAGGCCGATTGCTCCAGCGACACCAGTCGGTCCGACTGCTGACGACTCAACCTGCGCAACCTTGCCAGCGCCTTCTCGGCTTTCTCCTGTTTGGTCCGAGCTAAAGCAACGCTTGTTTCTTTCTTTCGCTTGAGCGTTGCCAGCTCGGCGCTCTTGCCCGACATCGCCGACAACAATTCCTGCGCCTTGATGACCTCGTTGGCACCCAACGCAATTTTCCCTTGCTGAAAACCGGTAATGGCGGACAGATAAACTACTTTACGGCCAGACTCAAGCTCGGCGTTCGGCATGGCCAGCGACAACATCTGCGGCGCCCGATACAGACAATAGAATTGTCGCAGGTTCTCCAGAAATGATTCACGGGACGAATCAAGTTGCCGTTGGCGAGTCTCCTGATCCTCCTCGGTACGTTTGATATCCGCCTGAAGGCGTGAGAGTTGCGACCCCAGTCGCGATGCGACTTTCTTGTCAGAACTGATTCGCTGATCGAATTCGGCCGACGACTTCTGCAGTTTTTTCTCTTCGGCCCGTAGAGAGTCAAGTTGCTTGCGCCCCTTTGTCATTTCCCGCTTCACATTGTCGAGCTGACTGCGATTCTTGAGGACTTCGTCTTTTTCGCCGGCCAAAACCGTCGAAACGCCAAGAGCCAAAGTACAAAGTAAAATGGTCGTGCGCATGGCTAATCTAAAAGTTTGCTCACACCAAAATACCCGCTGACCACACCCAGCAAAGTTGTGAGTGCGCAGAAGATGACTATGTCAATTGTCGGAGGAAGTGAGATCGCGATATCAACAAACTCAAGCTGTGACTTGCCGTACACCACAACCCCCCATGAAATCGCCGAGGCCAGCGCTCCGGCAATTCCACCCTCGAGCACGTAGGGAGCAGAGATCAACCACCGTCCCGCGCCCAAAAGTTGCATCTGCGTCAATCCCTTTACTCGTGCCCTGCTCATCAGGCGAATGTTGTTGGCCGAACTGATCACGGTCGCCAGCAAAATGAGAATACCGATGATAAATCCGATCCGCCGAATCACCCCGCGCGTTGCTTCGGTGTTCTCAAGCCATTTCTTTCCGTATTGAATCTGAGTCGTGCCGATCGACTGTGCCAATTTCTGCTCAATCTCGGTCAGTTTCTCGCTCGTTAAATACTCTAGCCCGAATGTCAGCACAAACGACCGTGGTAAGGGATTGATGGTGTCGGCCGCAAGAATGTCCATCCCCAAAAGCCCGGTCAAGGCATCCCGGGCCGCATCTCGGGTGATGTAACTCAGCGAAAGCACTCCCGGGATACTCGCAATCCGGCCGCTCAGTTCGGCGACCGTTGAATCGGCCACACTGTCGGGAATGAACACTTCCATTTCCATATCGGAGATAATCGATTGATACAATTCGTCGGTCGAACGTGCTCCAACCCAGAAGAGATTAAACAGCACAAAGAGCAACGTGAGTGACATCACCGCGGAAAGCGCCGTGCCGGGATTCCGCCTCACATTACGGCCGAATTCCCGCCAGATAAACGACCACCGACTCACGCCAACACCCCGTCGGTAATCGTATACTTCTTGGCATTGGGCAATTCATGCGGCGGCATTTCCGACGAAACTATTACCAGCGACCGCCCCGACGCCGCCACTTTGAATAGAAAATCAAAAACCTGCGCGACTGTGGCGCGATCGAGTCCGGCTGAGGGCTCATCTATTAAAACCAACGGTTGATTGGCGATAGTCGAACGCGCGATCTGTACCAGCGTCGCCTGTACCCGTGTCAATTGTGCGGGATATTCGCTGGCATGGGATAATAAGGATAACTCCGAAAGAGTCCGGACCAATCGTTCTTTCTGCGTCACCGTCCGCTCGCCCGCAATGACTAATGGTAGCAGAATATTCTCAGCCACCGTCATAGTCGGTATCAATCCAAACGGCCCACCCACTCCACCGATCCGCCGCCGAATCCGGCGCAACTGACCTTTGCTTTTCGCATTGAGCACCTTGCCGAATACTTCCACCGATCCGGCCTGAGGCGCCTTCTTCCCAAGTATCAAATCCAGCAAACTACTCTTCCCTGTGCCCGACCCACCGGCAATCATCGCCGAATGACCCGCCTCAAGCGAAAAAGTCAGATCTTTAAAGACCGATCCCCCCCGGTCTGATCGCAGTACAACATTGTGCAGTTCAACCAGATACTGCGACTCAGCCGACATAGAAACCCGCCCCTCGCGGTTTGACTTCATACTGCCGATACCGTACGTTATTGCGAATCATTTGACCCAGTGAAAGCATATAATGATTGTATGATCCAACACCCAAGACATCAAAATAAAAAGCTCCCCCAATCAATTGCCGTCCTGCTGACCCTCCTCGCCCCCACCATATTCGGGCAAGGATGGCAGGTCGTCAATTTCCCCAAAATCGACAATCTCACTGGTGTCGTCTTCTCATCGCCCGACACCGGATATGTTGTCACCAGCAATGGTGAAATCGCCCGGACAGTCGACGCCGGCAAAAATTGGGGCGGAGTCCAGCTTGCGAAAGTCGCCCTCGAAGATGTCTTCTTTGTGGCGCCAAGCAGTTTGTACGTATGCGGCGCCAAAGGAAAGATGTTCAAATCCGATAACGGCGGCCGCGATTGGATCAATATTTCTTACTACGATACCACTGTGACCTTTGTCAGTATCCGCGAATTGGGATTTGAAGTGCTCGTCGCCACCGGCCTTACCAGCGATTCGACACGCCGAAATGTAGGCGTTCTCGCTCGCTCTTCCACCGACGGTAGCGGTTGGGCACTGCAGGCGGTCGAAGGGCTTGCATTCGGCGAACTCTATTCCAACGGCAACTCCGCCAGATTTTGCTCCTGGGGGAAAATGTTCACCACTACCGACGCCGGCAGTCACTGGGAAGGGTCAAAGCTCCCCGACGGCAAGCCCAGTCGAATGCTCGACATGAAAGGAAACACCGGTATCATGGTCGGCAATTTCGGCCAGGTCGCTTATTCCGATGACCGGGGAAAGACCTGGCATCAGGTGACTATTCCAAAAGAAGAATCCCACTTCACTTCTGCGTTACTACTGAACACCAACGAAGGGTACATTGCCGGTGCCGATTCAAAGATGTATCACACCACTGACGGCGGCAAAACTTGGAACCGCGAAACATTGCCCATTACCTGCAACGTGCACGGCCTTGCCAAAGCCGGCAATCGCCTTTGGGCCATCGGCAATAAGGGCTCGATGATGTACAAATCGCTAAAGTAATTTCGTCCCGTGGGCGGCAGACGCCTTTGTCTACCCATCTCCACCTCCCTCAATACTAACCGGCGAAGCCCCAAGGCCTGGCGCCGCCAGCCTTGGTAACCCACCATTTGAGGCCTGTCGAATCAGTCTCCAACACTGTCGTTGCAGGAGCGACGTCATCCTGAGCCTGTCGAAGGACGGCGCGACGAAGCAATCTCTTCTTGCTGTTCCAGTCTTCGTAGGTCGGGTTGGCAAGCTCCGCTCACGGAGCGCCGACTACCCGACATCTCGTAGCCTACCGCCGACATTCGGTAGCCGACCGCTCTGCGGTCGGTTGTTGGATCGGTCGCGAATACGCACCGCGTAGCGGTGCGCTACCAAATTCTGCCAGTTGCGTTAGGTCTTGCTGAGGTCCGCTGTAGGCGGAACGAGGTGTGACCTGACGCAGTTTGGAAATGCAAGATGTCGCAACCGCCCTTCGAGGACTCAGGACTTCGCAGGGGTTTCGACCTACGGCGGAATTCTCGTGCGTGGCGGTCGTCCACGGCCTGGCAAAACCAGCCAAACAAAAAGCCCACCGATTTGCGGCGGGCTTGTCATCCGACGTTGTCAATGTGATTGATTAATCCTTCATCGACGCCAGGAACTTCTTGTTGTTCTTGGTCTTTTTCAGGCGGTCGATCAAAAATTCCATCGCCTCGACCGGATTCATCTCAGAAAGGAACTTGCGGAGAATCCACACTTTCTGGAGCGTGTCTTCGGGTATGAGAAGTTCTTCTTTACGCGTCGACGACCGGTTGATATCCATCGCCGGGAAAATACGGCGGTCGGCCAGACGGCGATCGAGCACCAGTTCCATATTACCGGTGCCTTTGAACTCTTCGAAAATGACTTCGTCCATACGCGAGCCAGTTTCGATCAATGCGGTCGCTACAATAGAAAGCGAGCCACCCTCTTCGATATTTCTCGCCGCGCCGAAAAATCGTTTCGGTTTGTGCAAGGCATTGGAATCAACTCCACCCGAAAGAATCTTCCCCGAGTGCGGCACCACCGCGTTGTGGGCGCGGGCTAAACGGGTGATCGAATCGAGCAGAATCACAACGTCATGCTTGTGCTCGGTCAACCGCTTGGCTTTTTCAAGAACCATTTTGGCTACCTGCACGTGGCGTTCGGCCGGTTCGTCAAAGGTCGACGACACCACCTCGCCCTTGACCGACCGACGCATGTCGGTTACTTCTTCGGGACGTTCGTCAATGAGAAGCACAATCAATTTCACTTCAGGATGGTTGGCGGTAATCGACTGCGCGATCTTCTGCAAGATGATCGTTTTACCCGCTTTGGGCGGCGAGGTGATCAGGGCGCGTTGGCCTTTACCAATTGGGCACATCAGATCGATCACACGGGTCGTGAGATCATCGGGATTCGATTCAAGCAAGAACGGGACATTCGGATAGAGCGGCGTGAGATTATCGAAAAGCGTTTTGTGCTTGGCGACATCCGGGTTTTCGTAGTTGACCGTTTCGATTTTGAGTAGCGCGAAGTACCGCTCATTGTCTTTGGGAGGACGAACCTGGCCATTGATCGTGTCGCCGGTCCGAAGATCGAAGCGCTTGATTTGCGAAGGAGACACATAGATATCATCCGGACCGGGCAGATAGTTGTAATCTGGCGAGCGCAGAAAGCCGTACCCTTCTTCCATGATTTCCAGCACACCCTCGGCGAAAATCGCGCCATTGGCGTTGGAGCGGCTCTCCATGATTTTGTAGATCAGCTCTTGTTTGCGAAGCCCCGATACTCCGGGAATATCCAGATCCTCGGCCGTTTTCAGAAGTTCGGCGATCGTCTTGGTTTTCAGTTCGGCCAGTTCAACATTCTCTGCCATGATACTACTCACCCTCTCTTACGGGTGCCGCGACGAACCGGCTCATCTTCGACCAGCTCCACCGGGGCATCTCCCCACAATTTTTCAAGCGCATAAAAGCGCCGCGTTGGTTCATGAAATACGTGCACTACAATATCAACATAATCAAGCAAGACCCAGTTGCCTTGCCGTGCGCCTTCGGTCACGATCGGTTTGTGTCCCTCCAGCCGCATGCCATCTTCGATTCCTTCAGCGATTGCGCGGACATGCACCCCGGCGCTACCGGAGACAATGACAAAGTAATCGCAGACGGCGGAAATCGATTTCAGTTTCAGAATCTTGACATCGAACCCTTTTTTGTCCAGGGCGAGTCTTCCGGCGAGGCGGGCGCGGGACAGTGCGGACTGCGTTCTCAAGTTTTCCTGGTTGTCTCCTTGCCGATGCCCTGGGAGAGCGACAAGCTCCGGTAATCTTCTCCCAGCACCAGCGTTACGGAAATGTTTCGAGTATTGTGCTCCAAAGGCAAAACGGTGACTCGACTCTTATCCATCCCAAGTCTTGCGGCAATCGACTCGGCGATCGACGCGTTGTTGTCACGCGCCACCAAAAACGAGTGCGTCACCCGCCGTGCGCCAAACTTGGCGGTGTCCACCACGGCGAAGCTCATTTGCGCGTCCAACGATTTCTCAAGTATTCCCGCCACCGCTTTGCCGAGCGACACATCGGGCGTGGCGTTAACAATCTGCAAACGGACCATCGTCTCCGGTCCCGCCAGCGACCGCGAAACCGACCGGGTTGCCGATATCCCGAACCACCCAATGTATCCAAGCCCGACCACGAGCAGTGTCAAGCAGAACCCGTCGAAAATGACACGGCCAATCCGGCGCCGTGGAGTCGGTTCTTCGATTCGATTCGATTCAGATGTTGATATATTTTGAGATGAGGTCATTCGTCAACACAGGGGGGGATAGCTTGAGGTATTGATCATTCCGGTCCGAAAAGCGTGGCAGGATTTCGCACTCCTCGGTAAGCCGACGGCCAGGCGAGGCCGTTGATCGTTTGAAAACTTAAAGACATAGAGACATTCTTCGATGGTTTGTAATCAAGCCAGAAGCTCGGAAGGAGACTTACATTCTGACCGGGGGTATTCAGATTCCCGCTGATCCCGTGGGCCACTCCCAAGTCCACCATCAGATTCAACTTGCTTGAAAACGGATAGGACATGCTTGTATGAAGCATCCCCATCGATCCGCTGTAGGCGCCGCCGGAGAAATACGAGAGCGAATAACTATTGGCCCAGCGAATCTTCGACAAATCCAAAAACGAATACAACCCTGAACTGGATTTCACGCCGACTGGGTTCATCGATGTTACTTCCCGCAGAGTAGCACGGTCAACGTGCTGTGCCGAAACCGACAGCGCACACGAGAGTACAGCCAATACAACGATAAACTTTTTCATACTGGATTTCAGCTTTCTGTACTTACAGTAAACAGAGGAACTTTAAGTTCGTCAACCAAAAATAGACTTTCCTTCAATTACCACCGGACAGCGACCATTTGTCCTTCTGCGTCTTATACGACGCCCCATCCACCTTTGTATCAAACAATATCGGCTACTCTCTGCCGAATTTCGCTTCCAAGGCGGCGAGGTCCTCTACTGAATTAACACCCAAGACTTCTTCGGGTCGCGACGCCCTCGTGACCGACACCCGCAAACCGTTACGATTGAATATCTTAACAACATCTGTCAGGTAGTATTCACGCTGGGCATTGTTGTTGCCGAGATTATCGATCACCCTAAACAACTCCTGATTGTCAAAGCAAAATGTGCCGGAGTTGACTTCGTCGATCTGGCGAATTGCGTCGCTTGCGTCTTTGTGCTCGATGATGTCCAACAGTTGATTGGGCTGGCTTCCGCGAATTATTCGCCCATACCCAGCGGGGTCGGCAAAAACTGCCGACAGGCAGGTCCCGGCCGCTTTCGTCTCACGATGGACTTTGAGCAATTCACTCACTGAGTCTACAGAAAGGAGAGGAACATCGCCCGCGACAACCAGCGTTGTACCGTCAAAATCCGCCATCGCTTCACGCGCCATCATGACTGCATGGCCGGTACCCAACTGCTCTCTTTGCCAGGCAAACTGAACAGGGTAATCGCCCAGCGCCGCCTGAACTTCTTCCCCTTTATGACCAATCACGACCACAACCCGTGCAGGATTAAGTTGCGCCAGTGTGTTCAATAGGATCTTTATCATCGGTCGACCGCAGACCGGATGAAGTACTTTCGGCAAATCGGATTTCATCCGCTTCCCTTTGCCGGCGGCAAGTACGATAACTGCCAGTTGTTGATTCAAGTGCGAGGACCCAAATTGTAAACGAGGTTTCTAAGGATATTACTTGGTAGGGCGATTCTTTCCGTCGACATGCACAATCACGGGCTTAAAACCATCTGCTTTGTCGCGATCAATCTGGGCATAGGCGATGATAATAACCAGATCACCGACTGCCGCTTTACGAGCCGCGGCGCCGTTGATGACAATCTCTCCTGAGTTTGCCTTGCCCGGAATCACGTACGTCTCGAAGCGCTCACCATTGTTGATGTTCGCTACCGCGACCTGCTCATACGGTACCAAGTCAGCCAGTTTCATCAACTCAGAGTCAATCGTGATTGACCCTTCATAGTTGAGGTTGGCATCGGTGACAGTCGCCCGGTGTATTTTCGACCTGAAGACGGTAATTTTCATATTTCCATTCATCACAACAATATAAACCCGCAAAAGCTCCCCGAATATACAGGCATTCGGCAATTGCGCAACCCCACGTTCTGTCCGGATTCTAACTCTTAGTGCTATGGCGGGTTATAGTTCCCTTAGTACGAGCCCTGGCCTTAGCTTCCCTTCAATTGCTCTCGGCCCGATTGTCAGTCCCGGCCCCTTCTGTCATTCCCGCTCCTTCTGTCATTCCCGCCCCTTCTGTCATTCCCGCGAAAGCGGGAATCCATCTTGTTCTCGTGCCGTCGGGCGTCCCCACCCGACGGCTCTTATTGCGGTCAGGTGAGGACGCCTGACCGCACGCGAACATCGCCACGCACTCGAGATTCCAGCGCTGGCGAATCATGTCTCGCCTACACCCTTTATTCCCCAAACTACGACTCAATCCCCGTTTTTAGATTCCCTCCGCCCGCCAAACCTGACAAATTCCCGAATTGAGAAAAAACGGGACCACCGGTCCCGCAATCGTAGTACAAAGGAGACCGATGGACAAATTTGTGGTAGCCGGACCGGCTAAAATCCGGGGGAAAGTCAAAACCGACGGTTCCAAAAACGCCGCCCTGCCAATCATTGCCGGCGCCCTTTTGATCGACAAAGGGGAAACGGTACTTCGCAATATCCCCCAGCTTCGCGATATCGATACCATTGTCAAAATGCTCGAGTATGTCGGGGCGAAGGTCAAGTACGATCCCAAGTCCGAAACAATGGCAATCAATGCTGAGGGAGTTCGCGAAAACACAGCGCCGTACGAGTTGATGCGCCAAATGCGGGCATCATTTCTCGTGTTAGGTCCGCTGTTGGCTCGAATGGGCTCGGCCAAAATTTCGCTCCCCGGCGGATGTTCGCTTGGCGCTCGCCCGGTCGACTACCATATAAAGGCCTTTGCGGCAATGGGAGCGACTGTCACAGAGGAAGCCGGATATGTTATCGCCAAAGCCAAAAAGCTTACCGGCGGCACCATCTACTTTGATAAACCCTCACACACCGGCACAGAAAACATCCTCTACGGCGCAGTGATGGCCAAAAAGCAGACCATCATCACTAACGCCGCTTGCGATCCGGAAATAGTCGATGTCGCCAATTTTCTCAACAAGGCCGGCGCCAAAATTCGCGGCGTGGGGACGCCTACCATTATTGTCGAGCCGGTCAAACGGCTCCGCCCGGTTGACCACACTGTTTCCGGTGATCGCCTGGTCGCCGGGACCTATCTTTTTGCGGCCGCTTTGACAGGCGGATCTGTTGAAGTCACCGGAATCTCTCCGGTGGACTTGACTATGGTCCTTCACAAGCTCAAAGAGATGGGGTGCCAGATTACCGCCCGCAAGTCGGCCATCGTCCTCAAAGCCCCCAAACGACTCAACGCCGTCCAAGTGACCACCTTCCCTTACCCCGGCTTCCCCACCGATCTTCAGGCCTGTATCATGGCCGCTACTTGCGTCGCCTCGGGAACTTCTCATATCAAAGAGACTGTTTTCAATGATAGGTTCTCTCATTCCATGGAACTCCGCCGGCTCGGCGCCGAAGTGACTATCGCCGCCGATGAAGCGGTGGTGACCGGGGTGGAGCACCTGGATGGCGCGTCGGTGATGGCCCCGGACATTCGCGCGGGGGCAGGGCTGGTGCTGGCCTGCCTGGCGGCCCGAGGTCGCTCGGAGATCCTTCGCGTCTACCATGTCGACCGTGGATATTATAGGCTTGAGGAAAAGTTGGCCCACCTTGGAGCCGATATTACAAGAGAGAAAGATTAATCCATCGCCCCTCGCAAATTGTCTAACGATCGGGTATGGGTTTACGCCCGCCCGTTCCGCTCGAACGGCTGAACGGAGTACAGCCATGATTCGTCCAGTAGGTAAAGGAACAATGCTGTGAAAAAAACTACCATTCTCACGCTCGCCCTGTGCATCCTCGGATCAGCCACCCTCTGGGCACAGGAGCGCTCGTTCGGCAAGAACAAGGTACAGTACAAGAAATACGAATGGACATACATTCAGACCCGGCACTTCGACGTGTATTTCTATGAAGACGCCTATGCCACAGCCAAGTTCACTGCCGACATTATGGAAGATGCATATGTCGAGATCAGCCGCGAACTCGACTACAAGATCCAACGTCGTGTACCGGTATTCGTCTACAACTCACAAAACGATTTTCAACAAACCAACATCACTCCCGAGTTATTACCCGAAGGAGTCGGCGGATTCACCGAGGCCTTCAAGAGCCGAATCGTGATCCCGTTCACCGGATCGTACGAGGAGTTCCGCCATGTTCTGCACCATGAATTAACCCACGCCGTTGTTTACGACATTCTCTTTGGCAATTCCTTTGCCTCACTCCTCTCGCGACAAAGACTCTTTGATCTCCCCCTGTGGTACGCCGAGGGGTACGCCGAATTCTCCTCCCGTCACGGCTGGGACTACTGGTCGGATATGTTTCTGCGTGACGCGACCATTAACAACTATATGGCCCCTCCCGACTATCTCGGCGGATTTTTGGCCTACAAGCAGGGTCAGGCAATGGTCAAATATATCGTCGATAAATACGGCGAGGCGAAGCTGGGCGAGATTCTGCAAAAAGGGAAAATACAACTTTCGATGAACCGCGCTCTCAAATCGGCTATCGGCGTTGACCCGAAGGATTTCTACGAAGAGTTCGCCAAAGAAATGAAGCGCCGGTATTGGCCGGAGATTTCCGCCCGCAAAGAAGCCCCGGAGATTGGCAAACAGCTCACCCACGCCCGCAAAGACGGTTCGTACTTCAACGAACGCCCGGCATATTCACCCGAGGGCGACAAAGTCGCGATTTTCACCGACCGCCACGACTACGACGAAATCATTCTGTTGTCAGCGACTACCGGCGAAGAGCTGTCACGAGTAGTCAAAGCCCAGCGGTCGGGCGATCTGGAGTCTCTCCATTCGTATTACAGCGGCATGTCGTTCTCCCCTGATGGCAAGCAGTTGGCCTTTGTCGCCAAGACCAAAGGGAAAGACGCTATTTATCTCGCCGATGTTCGCAAAAAGAAAATCGTCAAGAAGATCATGATGGATTTCCACAATGTCTTGACACCAACCTTCTCCCCCGATGGCGACCAGATTGTCTTTTCCGCTCTCGCCAAAGACATGCGCGATCTCTATCTATATACGCTCTCAACCGGCGAGTTCCATAAATTGACCGACGACCGGTACGACGATGTCGAGCCGAGTTGGTTACCCGACTCCAAGTCAATCGTCTTCTCTTCCGATCGCCCTTCACCGACTCCGTCCAACATAACCAACCTGGGTCAAGCCACAGCCGACTCAGTTATGCCGACGCCCGGCGGCTTCAGCTATGGCGTCTACAACATTTTCAAACTCGAACTGGCAAGCAAAGGCGTCGCGCCGGTTGAAGTCGGCTCCGGTTCCAACCGAAGCCCGGTGGTATCGCCAAACGGCAAAATGATCGCTTTTGTCTCCAACCGGAATGGAATCGACAATGTCTATCTGGGGTATTTGGACTCGACCAAGTACTATGCAGTCACCGACGTCCTGACCGGCATTCGAGATCTGTCGTGGTCCCCCGACGGCCAAAAGCTTGCCTTCTCCGCGTTCCACAATGGCGGCTTTGATGTCTTCGTGATGAAAGACTTTGTACCAGTCGGTGAGAACGGCGTGCTAAAACCGACCGACTTCATGCTCGGCAAGTACAACGATCCATTTAAGAAACCGGCGGCCAAAGATGCTGTGGCGGCCAAGGATTCTACAGCCGATTCGACAACAACAGTAGTAGTCGATACTACCGCTGATTCGACCGCGCTGGCCAAGGTCGACTCCTCGGCCACTCTAACAGCCAAGGATACCGTAGTCCGCCAAACCGGTATTCACGGCGAGGACTTTGTATATGTGAGCGGGATATCGCCTGATCCGATGGATACTCTTCTTCGTCCGGTGGGCGGCGACTCAGCCGGTATGCGGGTCCACCTGAAGGAGCCGGCCTACTTCGACTCTATTCCCCCCCCGACTGAGTCAGGTGAATACTCTGTGCACAAATACAAAGTCAAATTTACACCCGACTACATCGGTGGAGGCTTTGCCTACAATACGTTTTTCGGTGTCCGCGGCCAGTCGGTCTTTGTTTTTTCCGATTACCTCGGCAATCATCAGATCCTGGTAGCGGCTGATCTGGTCGGTACTATCGACCAATCGTATTTACAGGCATTCTATGTCAACAACGCCGGACGGAATCACTTCGGCGTCGGCCTCTTTCACTCGAAAAACTACTACGAAAACTCCGATAACTTCCTGTTCTCCGACCGGTACTACGGATTGGCAGGATTCGCCGAGCATCCCTTCTCGATATTCAGTCGTATCGACGGCTCCCTGTCTCAGATTTTTATCGATCGAAAGTATTACGACGCACTGGACCCCAACTACAGCAACGACCGGAGTATCAAGGTCACCTACGGGTCAGCCTCCTATGTGTTTGACAATGTCCTTTGGGGATATACCGGCCCGGTCAATGGTAAACGGTATGCGCTGACGGTCGACGCCGCCAAGGACTTTTTCGACACCAAGGATATCAGCTTTTACTCTTTTGGTTTGGACTACCGACGGTACTGGGACATTAAGAAATCCGTCTCATTCGGACTCCGCCTTTCCGGCGGCGCATCATTTGGCCGTACGCCGAAGACATACTTTGTCGGCGGCGTGAATAATTGGATCGGGTCACGCAATCTGGCAAACCCTGTCTACGAAGTCGAAAATCTCTACTTCGCTGATGTCGTCACCCCATTGCGCGGCCAGCCGATTTACGGCATCGCCGGCAACCGCTACGGCGCCATCAATGCCGAATTGCGTTTCCCGCTGGTGCAGGTGCTGGCGCTGAAATATCCCCTCCCGCTGGTGTTCCAAAATATCATGGGGGTGATCTTCACCGATATGGGCTCAGCCTGGAACGGCAAAAACTTCAAAGGTGGGACTTCTGACGGCGGCAATAAACGGTTTCAGGATATTCGCACCGGATTCGGATGCGGCATGCGGATGAACTTTGCCGGCCTGGCCCTGCTTCGCTACGATTGCGCCTGGTCGACTGATTTCGACCGGGTTTCCGACCGCCCCACACACTATTTCTCGCTAGGCGCGGATTTCTAAGCTACCGATCGCACCGCATAGCGGTGCGCTACCACTCTATCTGTGGTGTCAGGCCTCCCGGCCTGACACCTTTTTCTTTTGTGGCGTCGGGTGCCCTCGCCTGACGCCTTTATCTTTTGCAGTCCCCAAATAGTTTTGTAGGTCGGCGTTCCGAAGTCCCGCCGATCTGAGTGCGGGACGAGAAACCCGACATCTTCTTTTGGTGACCACGTCACCAGTTGCGTCAGGTCTTGCCGAAGTCCCGCCGCACCCCGAGCGGGATGAGGTGTGACCTTACGCCTCTTTTCTTGGAATTACCCCAAAAGAAAACGCAGTCCTTGCGGACTGCGTTTTGCGAATATGAGGTGTCGGCCACAATCAATGTGATCGGAAATCCATCTGCCTCGGTCTTGGGCCTCGTTCCGCTTTCCCTGTTCCAAAAACTACGGAATCGAGTTGCGATGCTCAAGAAGGATTTCACATGTCCGTCGAGTCAGCGCGTGACCTGCTTAGCGTTGCGCACTAACCTCTTTCGCAAATCAAACTCTTCGCTATTGAAATAGTCGGCGCACAGTATGTCAAGGGGAAAATACATGGAACGACCGCGCCATGATCGACTTTCCGATCGGATAACGAGCGACTGCGACTGGTCAATCACGACCGACGCGGCGCACGCTTGTTCTTTCGCCGCTCAACCTTCCGCTTTCGCGCTGTGCCTGCGCTTGGTCCATTGGCGTCTTTTTCTTCGTGGCCGAATCGATCAATCGCCAGCGCCATCGCGCGTAGCTTTGCATCGGCCAGCGCAAATACCGAACCGGGTGGGAACGCGCCGTTCTTTCTGCGTACTCCTCCGGTGACACCAGTCAGAATTTCTATCCCCTCGGTGATATACTTCACCGGCCAGAGATGGAATTTCCCCTTCCCAATCGCCGTCAGCACATCCGGACGCAGTAGCAGGTCCTGTACATTCTGGTGCGGCAACATGACTCCTTGAGTTCCGGTCAGGCCGCGGCTCTTGCACACATCGTAGAATCCTTCGACCTTTTCATTGATACCGCCAATCGGCTGGATTTCCCCTTTTTGATTCACCGATCCGGTCACGGCAATTCCCTGCTTGATTGGAATACCGGTCAGTGAGGACAGGATGCCGTAGACTTCCGCCGACGACGCTGAGTCGCCGTCGACCCCGCCGTACGACTGCTCAAACGTAATCGAGGCCGACATGACGAGCGGTTTATCCTGAGCGAAGGTCTCGCGCAAGTAACCGGAAAGGACTGCGACTCCTTTGGTGTGAATCGGTCCGGAGAGATCTGCCTCCCGCTCAATATTGATGATTCCCGATTTACCCAGACTGGTATTGACAGTGATGCGGCTGGGACGACCAAACGCGTACTCGCCTAAATTGTACACCGAAAGACCGTTGAGCTGGCCCACCGCGGAACCGGTAGTTGACATCAGGAGCATCTCCGTGTCGTACATTTCCTGAATCTTGTCCTCAACCAGATTTACCCGGCTTCGCCGCCCGATGATCGCCTGTTCGACATCCGCTCTGCCGACCACTTTCGCTCCCCGTTCTCTGGCCTGATAGTCACTCTCGCGAAGAATATCAGCTATCAGTGTGAATCGCACTGTCAGTTTTTCCCGGTGACCTCCAAGTCGCCTGCCGTACTCGGCAACTGCTTGCATGGCTGATCTGTCAAACGGCAGAAGGTGGTCGTCGTCGATTATCCGACGCATAAACCGGTAATACTCCCCGGTATTGCCTGTGGTATACGGCATGACGCTGTCGAATTCGGCCTTTACTTTGAAGATGAGCTTGAACTCTTCGTCCATTTGCCAAAGTGCGCGGTAGACCCACGGCTCGCCGATCATCACCACTTTGACATCCACGGGAATCGGTTCCGGCTTAATCCCGGATCCGGCCATCATGTAGAACGGGTCGTACCCCGAAATTTCGACCTCACCATTGCGAAGGGCTCGTTTCATGTGGGTCCAGACTCCCGGCTCGGTCAAAATATCCAGCGCATTAACCACGAGAAATCCACCGGAAGCCTTGATGAGCGAGCCGCAAAAAATCCGCGTGAAATCAGTTCGCCAGTAACCGTACCTGTCGACCACTCGCTCCATCGAGCCGAAGAGGTTTTTATACGATGGCGACTTTTCCAGTATCACCGGCGCTACCGTACTGGCCGAATTATCCAGGAGCAGATTGACGGAAAACTCCTCAAACGGCTCCCGCTTTCGAAATGCCGGCGCTTCTTCCTCCCCTCGACGGGGCTGAGTCTCGCGGTACCGGTCGTCGTCGGTTGAAAGCGCCTCTTCGACTTCGGTTAAATAGGCGAGTGTCTTTTGGTCGGGATACCGCTTTTTAAGCAAGTTCACTTTATCCCCCACCAGCGGCGCGACCATCGAGTGATTCAGCTTCTCTATCGCGTCATCCAGTTTAATCGACAGTTTCTTGGATTCGACCGTCGTCAGATCGAAATCTCGCCGCAGGGAATCCCAACGCCGACGAAGCTCATCGAGTTGGGCGGGAGCGAACTTCCCTTCCTTGGAAAGTCGCTCCAGTTTTTCAAGCGAGGCCGGTTCATTGTCAATGAGCGGTTGGATTTCATTGCGCGCCCCCATGGGCGTCTGCAACTGCACCATTACAAATCCGGCCGTAGTCAGTTTCTCTTCAAAAACCGACACCAAGTCCCGCTGGCGGTTTTCAAATTCCCGCACAATGCGCGAATGACGATCTTTGTAATCCTCCGACATGAATATCTTGGGGACAACCTTGCGAAGCGAGTCGACCAGGTAATGCATGTCCTTCTTAAAGCGCTTGCCGTCACCTGCTTTGAACAAGAGCACCCTGGGATTGTCAACATTACGAAAATTGTTCACATAGCAGATATCGCTCAGTTGCGGTTCCTTTTGATCGAGTCGTTGCAATAGTTGTGTAATCGTGGTGCTCCGGCCGGTGCCGGACATGCCAGTGACAAACACATTGTACCCCCGGCTCGGGACACTCAGCCCAACTTTGATGGCATTGATCGCCCGTTCCTGGCCGATGATATCTCCCGACGGGGTTATGTCGGCTGAACTTTTCGCTCCCTTCGGGAAATAGGAAATTGAATAATCCAACTCTTTGACCGGGATTGTCTTGTGCTTCTTGACACGCGAAACTACTGCAGGCATTGTGACTCCGTCTTTCAGGTGTACTGAATCGTCAAGATATTGGTGACCGCGACACTCGATCAACCAATATCGGCGCTCGCGCAGTCCGTATCTCTGCGTGAGTACTTGTGCCGCCGCCCAAGTTCATCTTCCTTATCTCGCATGCGTGAGTTACTAACCAACGCCATTCCCGTTCTTCTGCTGTCGGCCTTGATAATTCTTACCTGGCTTTTGGTTCGTATTCGCGCTCAACGCCGATTCTTCGCGCGAGTCGCCGGAGAGTTCTCCCTGCCGGTTTTAGTGTATGATCGCCGCGGTCGACTTCGCTACCTCTCCCCCGGTCTACTCATTTTCGACAAAACACCGCCCGTGTCAATTTTGACACAATCGGCTCTGATCGCACAGTTGTCGCGCTCAGATAAACTGGTCGAAGTAGACTCAATTATCTACCGTTGTGAGCTTAACTCGTTGACCGACAGAAATCGGGGAGCCTACTGTGTGGCGACACTCGAATTTGTTGGCCGCAAACCGTGACTGTGCGACTGTCAATTTGGCATACACTTTCTCAGGCCACCCCGGCAGATGTGATATAATTCAATTGTTTTTTGTGAAAATTGTTGAACCTTACAACCGCTTTCCCGGCTTGGGATTAACGAAGGCGCTTGTCGTAACCAACGGCGTGACAACAAGATAGCATTTCTTGACAGGAATTGTTGAAACGGGTAAATACCCTCGTTGCTTTCTTAGCATTGCGCATGACTTGGCGGTATCGTCTAGTGGCCCAGGACGGATGGTTCTCAGCCATCAAACCGGGGTTCGATTCCCCGTACCGCTAGAGCCGGTCTGGGTAGCTTGCGACATTTATCCCTGTGAATGTCGCGAGTCTACCCAGATTCTTTTTTTGTAGTCATTGGATCATCCTACCGCCTCATTGGGTGGAAATGAAATCACTCAATCCAGCCTTCTGACATGAACACCCGACTGTATCGATCCACAACACGATTGCGACTGAACATCGCGCATGTTGCCGAAGTGGGGGTGTATCATCCGGAGACTTCAAATATTCTCGGATTCATCAACGACGGCGTTCGGGCCGACCTTTTCGAGCCCGATCCTGACTCAATTGCGATGATGACATCGGCTTTTGGTGCACTACCAAATGTCACTATCCACCCGGTCGCCCTCTACTTTGAGAACACCAGTATTCGCCTTTATCGTGCCGGAGCTTCAACCTTTGCGGCCGCGCTTACTTCGTCACCGGCATTAGATAACGATGACTACCAACCAGAAGAGAGCGATGCCTTCGAGGCGGAGGCCCGCACCTTTGATCAGTTCGACCCCGGCACTATTGATCTTCTGAGCATCGACACCGAAGGGTGCGAGTGGTATGTGCTGAAATTTCTCAAGAGTCGACCGTTAGTGATCTCAGTTGAGACAGGCTGGAGAAAGTATGAGAATCCCCACCTGCCTGATATACTCGACTGGATGAAAACAAACGGCTACCGGCTCTGGTACAAAGACCGATCCGACAGTGTATACATTCACAATCGCACCGGGATCGGCCGGATCCAATTGTGGTTGGACCGACTTCCCTGGAGATAGGCAGATGAGCTGGCGTCAGTTGTTCTGGCCATCAAATCTGCTGTCAATATCCCGCGTGGCACTGGTCTGGCCGCTGTCGTATTGGCTTGCCCAGCCGACATCGTCAGGCACGATCGTCTCGCTTGTTATTCTGGTGATTGCCGGATTGACTGACTTCCTAGACGGCTACTTAGCACGCAAGCAGAATCAAATCACTCCTCTTGGCGCCGCACTCGATCCAATTGCCGATAAGATCTTCGCCGCCGGATTTATGATCCTGCTGATTCTCCATCGCGATTTCCCGCTTTGGTTGGCTGGGGTGTTGATCGGGCGCGATCTGCTTTTGTTGCTGGGCGGAGTGATCCTGCTAAACCGACGAGCTCTCACAATCCCCGCGCGACTGTACGGCAAGTACTTGTTTTTTGCCACAGTAATTCTCTTGGCCAGCTACGTTATTCGCTATCCCTTTGGAGAGTGGCTTAGCGGGGGTTTTGTTTTGGCGCTGTGTGTTGGCTCGCTGATTGACTATGCTGTGGTTTTCAAAAGAGTAAGCCGGGGAGACCAACTCCCTCCCTACGACCCTCAGCCACGTTTTCAGCGAATACGCGTCGGCTTTACTGCCGCTCTACTTATACTATATGGCGCGGTTTGGTTTTGGCAACAACTCGGGTGAGCGCCGCCTTCGAGCAGTTGACCGATCAGGGCTTTTGTCCGCTGGAGACAACTCTTTGCAAATACTCTTGCACGCGCTTAACGACAACTCTCCCCGACGGCTCCGCATTGCTGAAATTCAGCCAGCCGACCTCGCCGGCCAGATTGTCAGCCGCTTGGAAGAATGCATTGCGGACTGCCAATTGCGCTAAACGAGCCCGGTGGTCGGCTTCGAGAGCGTCGAGCGCTTCTAATACTGATCTTCGGCCACGGAGATAGTCAAACTTTACACTGTCGGCGTACTCGCTCGCAGTAGTCATGGCCTGAGCGGTTAGCGGCATCTCCATTCCCAGTCGCCAGAGATTTTTCCACTCGGCATCGATAGCCGCTTCAACTCTCAGGCGAGCCGAGTCTTTTCGACTGACAGCCTCATCCCGCTCAGCCGCCACACCCGCTTTCGGACTGCGCCCAATCAGCGGCCAACTCAGATTCGCCGACAGCGACCAGACATTGTGCTTTTCCACAAAGCCGGAATTGCCGGAGAGAGAATCGACAAACCCAAACCAGCCACGCAATCCGATGTTTGGGTATCGGCTGGCACTTCCCAATGCAATATTGGATTCGGCTACGCCGATTTGCGCCGATTGCTCTTTCATCGCCGGATTATTCTGTAGTGCCTCCGATTGCAGGAACGCCAACGACGCCATCCCGAATCGTTCGGATGTCATGATCATTCGTAGAGGTACAAACTGATCAATCAGGTCGCCGCTTGTGCACCCGGTCGAATCAAGGATGATGACGGTGTCCAGCACCGGCCTGCCCATCAAGAGATGGAGTGCGGCATAACTTTCAGCAAGCACTCGTCGCGCCGCCATCAGGTCGCGGACATTATCCAGTCGGCGAAGTTCCCACCGCGGTGCGTCATCGACTGCGTTTTCACCGGCAAAGGCATTCAATCTCGCAATTTCTTTGAGCTGTACAATGCGATCGCGCAAACCAGTCAATTCAATCACTTGTTGCTGGGCGGAAAGACAATCGCGGTAGGTGGCGCGAATACTCCTTTGGAGATCAATTTCCGCGCGGGCATACGACGCTGAGTCGGCGACTTGACGGTACTTCGCCGCTTGTACCGACTTGATGACCGACGGAGCAAAAAGCGGTTGGCGTAGTTCAACACCGGCGCGATACCGCTCCTTTGAAACTACACCGCCGGTATTATCCGTCGCTGTCGACGACGCCGCAGTCGCAGATCCCTCAATCGAAATGCTCGGAAGATACCCGCCGCGCAGATTCTCAAGGCGCTGACCAGCCGCATCGATACGTGAAATCATTGCCTGCAGTCCGGGGTTTTGAGTCTCGGCATTGGAAAGCACCTCGGCGAGCGTCAGAACCTCTGTCTCCGGCAACAACGTGAACTCATCGACAATCTCAGCTTGTGACCAAATCTCTGCCGACACGGGCTGGTCGGTGACTTCCAGGATCGACTTGTTAAGCACAAAACCGCGCTGGCCCGGATATTCAAGGGGCAAATCGGCTGGTACCGATCCTTGGGCAATGCGAACCGTTTTCCAGGCGGCAAACAGCGCCGCGCCTTGTTCTCCGCGGATAGAACTCGACGACGACAAACCTTTCTCCACCAAATAACGCCCTTCGGAAGTGTGAATTGGGATCAGGTCGCGCGAAGCGTTTGCTGTGAATTGGTCGATTGCCGGGAGAGCCAATCCCCACAACGGCCCGACATACAACGCATCGAATGGCTTGGGCAGACCCGAGTATCCTTTGAAAAATGCAAAAGTGCCGTCGGCATTATACCCCTGCGCCCAGACCACTTTCAATCCCAGCTTCTTTCCGGTCTGCCAGCACTTTTCATAAAAAGCGGTGTCTCGGATTCCATTGTTGAAGGCGAGAACTCCCAAGACTTTAGGATGATACAGCGCGATAATGTCGATCATGTCCTGACGGAGCTGGTCGGGTCGAGTCTGCACAGTCAGATTCCCGGCAACCGGACGGCGGTCGCTTCCCAACAGCCCTTCCGCCTCCGGGTCATTCTGCCAGAGCCCGACAATCGGCCGATCGAATCCTGCTTTCAAGAGTGCTTCAATTACCCACGGGCCTATCGCAACAACTATGTCAATCGATGAATCTCGGGCGAACTCAGCCGCCATCGCGGCGCATTGGTCTTTTTTCCAATTGGCCGATTTATATCCGTTCGGCAGATAGAGAATCTGCAAATTGGAGGGGATCAAGTGCTCGAGGGCATCCCGATACTCGTTCCGCACAATAGAGTGCGTATAATAGTCGCCCGCCTCAAAGAAACCGACGCGGACAACCTTTCGAGGGGCGGCATTTCCAGCCATGCTGAAAACTGCCAACAGTAATCCAGCCAAAAAGATAACTCGTCTCACAATACTCCTGTTCACAACCCACATTATACACCAAAATGACGGGTCGCGGCAAGCGGAGTATCTCTATCTTATCTATCCGCGGCCACTGATTGGGGGCATCGATCACTAACTTTTTTTGCCTTATTCGAAAATTTGTGTTGACGCAACCGCGGACTTTTGCCGATACTGCTTCTGACACTAAGCAAGATTTCAATAAACTGATAATAAGAACGCCGCGATTACAAGGAAAAGTTAGATGGTAATCACTATGACAAAAGCCAATGTTTGTCTGGCACAGCCGGGCAATATTCGCGGCGGGAGTGTCCCTTTGCTATAGTGCAAAGTAACCACAGGCAATTTGTCCCGCCGCAACTGGAAAGTTCCGGCGGGATTTTTTTTGATCACTGATTGCCCGCCGGTTGACACTGTACGCAAAGAAAGAAGATTCTATGACCGCAGATTTATATGAACCCGAGCCAGGCGCTCAGGACGACCGCAAAGTAACGACTCGCCAGGCCTTCACTGCCCTGCGCCCGCTACTTAGAAGCCATGCCGGTGGCCTGACAGTATGCCTCGGCATTCTGGCAGTGGCCACCGCACTGTCGCTCTATTGGCCTGTACTTCTCCGCCAGGCGCTCGATGTCGATATCGCTAGCAAAGATGTTGGCGGACTGCTTTGGACAGTCGGCCAGATTGCTCTCATCCAACTGGTCACGTTGATCTTACAGTTCATCCAGCGCGTTCGGTTGGAAACTATCGGTCAGGAAGTGATGGTATCGCTCAAGCGCCGGTTGTTTGAACATCTGTTGTCGCTGGACATTGAGTTCTTCGACAAGAACCCGGTCGGAAGACTTCTCTCGCGGGTGGAGTCCGACACTGAGTCGTTGCGGATGCTCTTCACCAATGCCGCGGTGCTGATTGTCGGCGATTTTCTGCTCATTGTGGGAATCTTCGCCCTCATGTTCCATTACAGTTGGCAGTTGGCCACTGTACTTCTATGCTTTGTGCCGGTGGTCCTGGTGTGCGTGTATGTATTCCAAAAGATCACCACACCGCGGTTTTTCGCAGTGCGAAAAAAGATGGCCGAAGTCACCGCGACTCTGACCGAGATGCTCCACGGCATGTCGATCATCCAGATTTTCCACCGGGGCGCCTACGCCCGGGCCAGGTTGAATGCGGCCAATAAGGCAAAGTTTCGTGATGAAATCTTTGTCCATGTCGGTTTTGTGCTCTTTTTCAACCTGATGAGCTTTCTGCAGTATGCGGCGATGGCGATCGTTCTTTTGTTCGGCGCGATCTGGAAAGAGTCGGGAATTATCACCGTGGGCACGATCAGTATGTTCGTGGTTTTGATCTGGCGGTCGTTCGATCCGATCTACCGGACTTCCGAACAACTTTCGGTGATCCAGAAAGGTCTCGCCGGCGCGAGGCGGATTGTCGGTATACTTGGCGAGAAATCGGCGATTCCCGATCCGGCGAGTCCATTGCCGCTTCCGTCGATCACGTCTTCGATACGGTTTGAGAATGTCTCGTTTTCGTACACCAACGATGACCACTGGGTCCTGCGAGATGTCTCGTTTGAGATCGGCGTCGGCAAGCGGGTAGCTCTTGTCGGAGTGACCGGTGGCGGCAAATCGACCATCATCACCCTCCTGCTCCGGATGTACGATCCGCAGAAGGGGAGAATCCTGATCGACGGCGTCGATATTCGGTCGTTTGCGAAAGCTGACTTGCGACGGAAGTTCGCACTCGTGCTTCAGGACATTATCCTCTTCCCGGGAACGGTGGCGGAGAACATCTCGCTTGAAAACGAGGCGGTCACCGCCGAGCGAATCAAATCAGCCGGTGAAACGGTCGAGGCCGAGCGATTCATTGCGCGTCTGCCTCAGCAGTATGCGACGGTCGTTTCGGAAAAAGGAAGCAACTTTAGCCGCGGCGAACGACAACTGCTTTCGTTTGCAAGAGCACTGGTGGTCGATCCTGAAGTGCTTCTCTTGGACGAAGCGACCAGCTCGGTCGATCCGGAAACCGAGCGGACTATACAGGCGTCTCTGAAAAAGCTGACGTCGAACCGTACTTCGCTCATTGTCGCGCACCGGTTGTCGACTATTCTCGATGTCGACCAGATTCTTGTGATCCGGCGCGGTGAAATTATTGAGCGCGGTAACCATACGGAGCTGATCTTGAACAAAGAAGGGTATTACTCCAAGCTCTTCCATCTGCAGTTCAAGTCCGGCTCAGGAGCGACAAACTATGCGTAAGAAAATAAAATGGCTTTGGTCATACTATAGAGGCTACAAATTCGTCCTGACTGTCCTGTTGGTCCTCACGCCGATTCAGGTCTCGCTACAGGTATTCCTGCCGCGACTGATCGAATTTGCAGTGGACTATGTCAAAACGGGACAAGTGGCGCCGCATCCGGTGGCGCAGTGGCTGGTGGCGAACGGAAATAGCTGGGGAATTTCCACCGCGGTGACTTTGCCGCTTTCGGTCATTTCCCTCGGCCTCGTTGCCGCCCTGCTCTACATCGTAGTGCAGGCACACCGGACCTGGATGAATATCAAGCTGGAGTGGTTGTTTCGACAGAAATCATTTGACGGCGTCACCGCCAAAGGTCCCGACTTTTTCAACAAGTTCCGGACCGGCGATCTGGTGACGCGTATGACGGATGATGTCGCCGAAAAACTCTCCTGGTTTGCCTGCTCGGGAATCTTTCGGTTCTACGAAGCACTCCTGATGGTCACCTTTGCGGTAACCATGATGGTGACGATCAACCCCAAGCTGGCGCTCTATAGCGCCGGCCCGCTCCCGATATTGATCGTGATCTTTTTCAAGACTTCGTCACTGCTTGATAAGCGGTACGAGGCGCTACAGAAGAAGATCTCGCACTTTACCGATGTCATGGAGGCCTGTTTCTCCGGCATCAGGGTCGTCAAATCGTATGTCCGCGAAAAGGCACAATTGACCAAGGTCGATCAGGCGCTTTCCGAGCGGCGGGTTGCCGAAATCGACGCCATCAAAGCCAATGTGCGGGTCGAGTCGATGTACTTTTACATCTGGCAAATCGGAATCATCATTGTCACACTCGCCGGCGGGCTGATGGCAATCGGTGGAAATCTGACAGTCGGTGAGTTGGTCGCCTTTGTGTACTATGTCGTATATCTGGTCTTTCCGATGTTCGATATCGGGCAGTTTTTAGTCAAGTCGCGACAGTCGGCAGTGTCCATAGACCGACTGAGCGAACTTGAGAGTGTTGCGCCAATGGTTGCCGACACAGGAACCGGCCCCGGAAACGGCAATCTTCACGGCGCACTCGAGTTTGAAAATGTCTCATTTAAGTTTGCGGAAACTGAACGGCACATTCTCGATGGTATCTCGTTTGGCGTCAAACCCGGTCAAAAGATCGCGCTGGTCGGCAAAGTCGGTTCGGGCAAGACATGGCTGATCAATCTTGTCCCCCGTTTGGTCGATCCGACCGGCGGACAGGTCAAGCTCGACGGCCGCGATTTGCGGATGTACAAGCTCGAAGACCTCCGAGCGAGCATCGGGTATGTACCGCAGGAACCAGTGCTCTTTAGCGATACCGTCCGCAATAACATCCTGTTTGGCCGTGAGTCGATCTCCGACACGGTCCTTGAGTGGGCGATTGAAGTCGCTCAACTCAAAGACGAGATCTCCACCTTTCCGAAAGGACTGGACACTGCGATTGGCACCCGCGGGATGTCCATTTCCGGCGGACAGAAACAGCGCCTGGCGCTGGCGCGTGCGTTAGTTGGAAAGCCGAAAGTACTCATATTGGATGACTGTACCTCGGCGCTCGACGCCCGCACCGAGGCCCGGCTTTGGGAGCGGCTCCACGAAGTCATGCCCGAAATGACTGCGATTCTGATCACACACCGACCGGACACTCTGGAAAAGGTCGATATGATCTATGTGCTTGAAGACGGCAAAGTGATTGAATCAGGACGTCACTACGACCTGATGGCGCTCGGCGGACATTATGCCCGAGTCTACAAGCGGTATCAACTGGCCGAACAGGTTGGCGACGAGGCCACTCCGGAAATTGGATAGCCTCTGGCGTCAGGCGTACAGATGTCTTTTGTAGGGCGGGTCCGTCTTTGGACCCGCCGCTTCATATTGCCGGGAAACAAATGGCGGGTTCAAAGACGAACCCGCTCTACCTAACGCAACAAACTGTCGATCGTAGCCTGGGCGCGAAACGGATGACGCACGATTTCACCTTGAATCATATACGTCACATCTTCGGCGATATTGGTCGCATGATCGGCGATTCGCTCCAAGTATCGCGACACAGATAGAAAGAGAATATACGTATCGACTTGTTCCGGGTGCGCCAATATACCGTCACGGATCATCTGATACATGCTCCGGTGAATCTCGTCAACCTGATCGTCGGTCTTGCGCACCGCCGAGGCCTCGCTCAAGTCAGCGTGCATGAGAGAATCAAGACTCCGCTTGAGCATGGTCTTGACCAGCACCGTCATTCCATCAAAATCAAACGGCACGTCGACCGGCGGCAATTTGGCATACGCAATCGCCCGCTCGGCCAAATTGACCGCCAGATCGCCAATCCGCTCCAAATCATTATTAATTTTTAGCAAAGCGACGATGAAGCGCAAATCGACCGCCACCGGCTGATGCAAGGCCAGCACTTTCAGGCATTGCTCTTCGATCTCGACTTCCTGCTGGTCGATCTCATGGTCGGCCTCGATAACAGTCCGCGCCAGGCGGGCGTCACGAGTAGCCACAGCCCGAACCGCCATATGTACCGACTCTTCCACGGTGGCCGCCAGCCGGAGCACTCCTTGTTTTAGCTTCTCTATCTCGACTTCAAGATGATGAGGCACGTATCATTTCTCCTTGCGATCATCCGAACCGGCCGGTGACATAGTCCTCGGTTCGCTTCTTGGCCGGTTTGGTAAACATCTGTTTCGTGGCGCCGTATTCAATCAGGACTCCTTCATAAAAGAAGGCCGTGTAGTCCGACACGCGCGCCGCCTGTTGCATATTGTGCGTGACAATCACAATCGTGTACTGCTGTTTGAGAACTGCGATCAGATCTTCGATCTTCGATGTCGAGATCGGATCGAGCGCCGAGGCCGGCTCGTCCATTAAGATCACTTCCGGCCGCACCGCCAGCGCCCGTGCGATACACAATCGCTGTTGCTGGCCGCCCGACAGCATATACGCACTGACCTCCAACTTGTCCTTCACTTCATCCCATAGGTAAGCCCGCTTGAGGCTATCTTCAACCGCCTCACGAACAATGAGATTATTGGTCACGCCGTTGACACGCAGACCGTAGGCCACATTGTCAAAAATCGACTTGGGAAACGGATTCGACTTCTGAAAGACCATGCCAACTCTCGTGCGCAAACTCGATACATCTTTGATCTGCTGATAGACATCCAACTCGTCAAGCACCACTTTCCCCTCAAGGCGGGTATCGGGGATAGTATCATTCATCCGATTGAGCGTGCGCAGAAAAGTCGATTTGCCGCAACCCGACGGTCCAATCAGCGAGGTAACCCGGTTGCGGTGAATATCTATCGATACGTCAAACAGCACCTGATGCTTGCCGTAAAAGAAGTTCAGGTTCTCCACCGCCATTTTCGGCTTACCCGAGGGTTTCTCCTCGATCTTTGCCACACTCTCAAGCCGGGGGATCACAGTCGGTGCATCGGTCAATTTGTCTTCAGGTCCGGACACGACTCCTCCTCATATGCGAGCGAATCAGGATCGCCACAAAATTCAACAGGAATGTCAGCACCAGCAGTACCAACACAGTACCATATAAAATCGGCCGCGTCGCTTCAATGTCGGGCGATTGCGTGGCCATAATATACACGTGATACCCCAGCTCCATGAATTGATCGGTCAGTTTGCTGGGCAAATAGGGTAGATAATACGCCGCTCCGGTAAAAAGAATCGGCGCGACTTCACCGGCCCCACGACTGACCGCCAAAATGCCACCGGTCAATATTCCGGGCACCGCCTGGGGTAGGACTACTTTCCAGATGGTCTGAAGTTTTGTTGCACCGAGCGCATAGCTCGCCTCGCGAATTTCCCGGGGAATGGTGCGGAGCGCCTCTTCAGTAGAAATAATGACAACAGGTAGTGTCAGTAAAGAAAGTGTCAGCGCCGCCCAAATGATCGCAGGCTGACCCCAGACCGGTCCGGCGGTTCCGTAAAAGAGCTTATCGATATTCCCGCCGACAAATCCGACGAAAAATCCAAGGCCGAACAAACCAAAGACGATTGAAGGAACCCCCGCCAAATTGGCAACTGCAATTCGAATCAGCCGGGCGACTTTCGATTCGGAGCGGGTATACTCATGTAGATAAATGGCGGTAAACACACCAACAGGTACAACGGCAATTGTCATCAATATCACCAGCGCAACCGTGCCGAATATCGGCGGCCAGATACCACCTTCGGTCATCCCTTGTTCCGGCGCCTTGCTTAGAAAATCCCATGAGACAATCCCGTACCCGCCGATAAAAATGTCACCCAGGATGATCGCCAAGATCAGGATAATCAGTATCACCGCCGCAAATGTCAGCCCACGCGGGATCGCCCCCGATGACTTCTTGCCAAGGGTAAACGGCGCTTTGGCCTGCTCACGCGGCTCGTGGGATATTACCGGCGCACTCATTTGGTTCTCCCCTGCAACCGCTCGCGAAGTCGCTCCATGACTACGTGCGACGTGAGGTTTACCAGAAATGTAAAGATGAACAGCAGAACACCGATGAAAAACAGCACCGAATAGTGGGTGTCGCCGAAGACCACTTCGCCAAGTTCGGCGGCAATAGTCGCAGAAAAAGTTCTGATCGGTTCATTGAAATTCATTGAGATGATCGCCGCGTTCCCTGACGCCATCAGTACAATCATCGTCTCACCGATCGCCCGGCCAAATCCCAGCACAAAGCTGGCAAAGATTCCCGGAAGGGCCGCCGGCAGAACAACCGTAAACGATACCTGCCAGCGGTTGGCGCCGACTGCCAGCGCGGCATCGCGAAGCGACTGCGGCACCGAGACCATCGCATCCTCCGCAACTGTGAAAATGATTGGAATAATCGCGATCCCCAGCGCAATACCGGCTGTGACCGAGTTCAGCCGGTAGTCGAAGCCAAGTGTTCCCTGAACAAAGCTGGCCAGCACGATCAGCGCGAAAAAACCGAGCACCACCGACGGTATCCCGGCCAGCAGTTCGATCACCGGCTTGATGACCTCGCGCATCCGTTTGCCGGCAAATTCTGACGAGTACATCGCCGCCCCAACCCCCAGAGGGGCCGCAAAGAGCATCGCCACAATTGCCGCCTTGATCGTCCCCAGAAACAGCGGTAATAAAGAGAACTTGGGTGTGTCAGAATTTGGTTGCCACGACCACTTGGCCGCTTTCCCCTCGGTCCAAACTTGCTTAAACAACATCTTGCCAAGCCCGGCATGTTGGGTTGCCTCAGGATCAAGAAAGAGCGGAATGGTCTCTTTGAATATGAAGACGAAAATGAGGAAGATCCCGATCAACGCCACCCAGGCATTGACCGCCAGGAACTTCTCGCCTAGAAACTCGCGTATCTTTGATTTTGGCTTAAACTTCAGTTCTTGCATTCACACTATCCCAACCCGGCTTTACACCGCTACAAATCAACGACTTATGTGTTAGGATATTGTTAGATAATGGTGAATGTTTTGTGCGGACGGCTGGATTGGCGGGTTCAAAGACGAACCCGCCCTACAAGGTATTGTCGCCTAGACTCCCTTCTCCCACAGGGAGAAGGTGGCCCGTCCGTCGGCGGGCCGGATGAGGGGTGGTGCATCGTGGGCGGCAGACGCCCTCGTCTGCCCCTTTGAAGTTGAGTCAGGTTCTAGCTCTTGCGACAGCAAGGCGAGACCTGACGCCCGGCGAATGGTGGCTTCTGTAGGTCGGGTTCCGACCGAGCCCGCCTCTGGCGGGCGACAGAGAAACCCGACACAATTACACACCCCTTGACCCTACCTCGTCACATTAGTAGACTGCGAAGTCCATTGAATAACTTGGTTTGGAGGATTACGGTGACGCGAATAATACCGATAGCTGTATTGTCGATTCTACTGCTTGGGGCGACGTGTCATCGGCACGTTGATTTTGAAAGCCCCTTCAACGCTTTGAAAGGGGTAGTGACAGATCTATCGAACGCGGATCGATTGATCGGTGCGTCGGTTGAGATCAAAGGGACAGCCGTCCGTGTACTGACAAACATTGACGGTCAGTATTGGATAAATCGTGAACGGTTAAGTGAACTCTTTTCTGGAGAGCAGACAATAAGAGTCTCTAGCGTTGGTTTTGAGCCGAAGGAAACAACAATTGTATTACGACAGAACGGGATAGTGCGATGCGACGTTGTCTTGAAATCTCTCGCCTTCGACAAGACCGTGAAACCTCGTGCCAAATGACAAATACGTGTAGTGTGCCAATTGCGACATATCTGGGTAGGCAGAGTCCCCTATCTCGGCACTCGGATTGAAAAGACCGTCCCCCTGCCAAGTTCGCTGTCAACCGTCACTGCGCCGTGGTGCGCCACGACAATATGTTTCACAATCGCCAGCCCCAGCCCTGTTCCCCCAGCCTCGCGGGAGCGCGATTTGTCTACTCTGTAAAACCGTTCGAATATGCGAGGGATATGTTCTTTCGGTATGCCCGGTCCATTGTCTTTGACTTGAATGATCGTGTCCGACAAATCGGCTGTTGCTGAAACTTCCACCCGCGAACCCGACGGCGAATATTTGATCGCGTTGTCGACCAAATTCACCACCGCCTGCTCAAGGAGCGGGCCATTGGCGCGTACCGAAATATCAACATGGTTGTCAAAGCGTAACTCCACCTGCTTGGCTTTGGCCGCCGGCTCACACGAGTGCATTGCCGAACTGAGCAGGGCCGACATGCTGGTATCGGCAAAGGCAATTTCCGCCCGTTCCACCCCCTGCTCGATCCGCGAGAGCGACAAGAGATCATCGATAATGGCATTGAGCCGGTCCGACTGCTTCCGCACTGTTTCCAGAAATCGATTCGCGTCTTCGGGTGAAATATCCGGCGTCCCCAAAATCGTCTCAATATACCCTTTGATGCTGGTGATCGGCGTCTTTAGTTCATGCGACACATTCGCAACAAAGTCGCGCCGCATCGTTTCGAGTCTCCGTAGAGTCGTAATGTCGTGGATAACCAACACCGCCGCGGCAATTTCTCCCTGAGAATCGCGAATCGGGCTTCCCAGAAGATGAAAATACCGGTCGCCGTCGCGATCGATCACGATTTCAGTGTCGATAGCCTGCGTTGCGGCCAGGGTCGAAGCGGCAAATTCGTGTAAGGCAGTATTACGAATTATTTCAATTAGCGTCTTGCCACGCGCACGTTTCATATCCAGATCGAATATCGCCGCCGCCGCCGGATTGAGATTCACCAGTCGCCCATCACGGTCAATGGCCAGGATGCCATCGGCCATTCCGGAAAGCGTGACTTCCAGTTCGTTCCGCTCTCTGAGCAGTTCCCAGCGCTGTTCTTCCAGCCGCATGGCCATCACATTGAGCGAATACTCAAGATTCCCCAGTTCTTCGATAGTGCTGATCTTGAGGCGGTGGGCAAAATCCCCGGACGCAAACAGCCCCACACCGTGTTGTACGTCACGAAGTGATCCGGTCAGTTTTCTGGAAAGTCGCGAGGCGACGAACCATCCTACAATGAGTGCGATTCCCCCGGCAACCACGACGCGAATCCAGATCGCCCCCGATGTCATCTCCGATGACCACGAAAGCAGAACTCCGGCCACAAGACTAACTGCGACTACAACAACCACGATTGCCGAAAACAATTGCGCGAAGAGTCGCGTACCGATCATGTTCATTCTTTCAGTTTATAGCCAACACCGCGCACAGTTTCAATAAGCCCGCCGCTCTCGCCGAGTTTTTTGCGAAGTCCGACAATCTGGACGTCGATAGAGCGGTCGGTAACATACGCTTCATCGCCGCGAATTTCATTGAGAATTTGTTCCCGCGAAAAAACCCATCCCGGCCGCCGAGCCAAAAGATATAGAATTTGGAACTCGGAGAGAGTGAGCGAGGTCGACTGGCCGTCGACAATGACCTCGTGTCGCCCAGGGTGTATAGTGAGATCATGTAGTTTGAGCGGCGTTTTCTCATCGGCCGTAACTTTGTTCTTACGGCGGAGTACTGCCCGCACCCGCGCGATCAGCACTTTGGGCGAGAATGGTTTTACTATGTAATCTTCCGCGCCGACTTCAAGGCCGGTGACAATATCAGTCTCCTCACCTTTGGCGGTCAGCATGATTACGGGAATGTGCTGGGTTTTCGATTCGGCTTTGAGTGTCTTGCACACTTCCAGCCCGTCGATTTCCGGTAGCATCAGATCCAAAAGCACCAGCGCCGGCGATTCCGACCGGGCTAACTTTAGTCCCACTTCGCCGGAAACGGCCGCTGTTACTTTGTAGCCTTCGCGCGCCAGATTGAATCGGATGAGTTCTAAAATATCCCCTTCATCTTCGATTACGAGAATATGCTCTTTGGCCATACCATGTCCTTCCGCCAAACAAATATACGGTTTTCGTGTCTTTCGCCAAAGAGAGTAACTAAGAATTTGTTAGGTTCATATTAGGTCATGGCACGGAATGAGTTAGGGCAGGGTGCCGGGGAGGGATTTATAAGACAAATGATCGATTCGTGTGAGAGCTGGCTCAGCGCGATTCGATCGACAGGGAAAATCCTACGCCACTATCTCCACCCAATTGCGGGCGGGGAAAATCTCAAGCTCCTCGGCGACATCGTCGATCGCCCGCAAGAGATTTTTCCAGGTCACCTTGCGCTTGGCCTTGCTAGCGGACAGCCATTCGTATTCGCTGTTTTCAGCCGAGAGAGTCACTCGGGCATTGGTTGGCACAACCACGACAATGACCGGCAGAATCCAGATTCGGTCGTATTCCGGTTCATAGAACTGCACCAAGTACTCCGTCGCCCACATCGACTGCGCTTTGAGCCCGGTCTCTTCGTGCAATTCACGTTCAACCAGTTGGGCCACCGTTTCGTTGCCTTGTTTGCTTCCGGTCATAAAACCCCAGCACCCGCCGTACGATTCAGACTCGGCCCGGCGCAGGACCAGAAATTTCCAGCCGTCGTCGTCTTTTTTGACCACGGCGACATTCACGCCGGGTGATTCAATTGCAATATTCGGACGCAAAGACATTATTTGATTCCTCTTCAATTATTCCGGCGAAATGTACGAATAGCGGGTAGCAGAACAACGTAAAACGAACTACCAAAACCCGCTACTTGAGCAGGACCATCTGTCGAACCGCCGTAAAATCGTCTGACAAGAGCCGGTAAAAATATACTCCCGACGCTACCAATGTGCCGGTATCGGAGCGACCATCCCATTGCACGGTCTTCGCGCCTGCCGGCACTACCTCGTTGATAAGCGTCCTCACGTGTTCACCCAAAACGTTGTACAGATCGATCTTGACTGTGGCGCGATGCGGCACCGAAAACGAAATGCTGGTCGTTGGATTAAACGGATTCGGATAATTCTGGCTCAATTCAAAGGTAAAGGGAAGTTCTTGATCATCGTCGACATCGGTCGGACCGGCAAAGTGGTATCTGCCTATGTCTCCGCGAGTGCTGTCCGGATCTTTGAAAAACGGGTCGGGGTCACCGGTGTTAATACATGGCGATCCCGGCAGTAGATGATAGTCGCCACTCTGCGGATCGACAAACATCGGATCGGCGCTGATATCATGCGCTCCGAGACGTGCGCCGCTGTCTGAAGGGAGACCGTTATTCCAGAAATTGTTGTAGTACATCTGCCCCGCATACCCTCGGAGCGCCCAGCCCGTCATGTTGGAAATGATGCAATTACGAATCTCTACTCCGGCGTTGTACGCATAAATACCCAACTCGCACCGGTCAATCGTGCAAAACAGGAAAGTGACATCTCCCCCCATTACCTGCACTACCGGTCCGCCGGTATTATTGTAAAACAGGCACCGCCGAAATGACGGGCCGTCGTCTCGTACACGGATCACCGTAATTCCGTGATTGTCGCGAACAATACAATTCTGAATAACCGGGCTGGCCAGTTTGTTCATGTCGAAAATAACTACCGAATCAGTGACCGCCCCGACCTGGTACCCGGTAATGGTGAATCCTTCGATCAGGCAATTCCCCGTCTCGCTATTGGTACAGGTAATCAGCGGTGAGATCTGATCGGCCGGCATCAAAATTGTCTGCTCCGGGCCGGCAGAGCTCTTCAACACGAACTGCTTGCCCAAAAAGTTCAGATTCTCGTAGTATGTTCCGGGGGCGACCAAAATGGTATCCCGATCGCCGACCCACAAAATGGCGGTTCGGATGTTTGTGTACCGCCCCGGGTGGTTGATAATTTCGGCAAATGCCACACGAGACGAACAAAGGGCCAAAAGACAGCAGAAGAATGCGGCGGCGCGAAGTCGGGCGAGTGTGATCATTACGCCAGTGAATATACTACCGGCGGGACTGGTACGGCAAGCTCACTTAAGCCGCATATTGTCAATAAGCCGAACTCTACCCAGGCGAACGGCAAGCGAACAGACTGTTCCTTTGGTGGCTTTTTTCTGCGGCTTGAGCGTCTCCATGTCGGTAAACGCGATGTAATCGACTCTTGCCGATGGCGCCGTGCCGCTAATAACCTGCCGCATCTCGCGTTCGATGACCGACGTCGCTAACAAACCTGCAGAGACCATGAACCGGGCGGTAACCAACGACCGATACAAGCAGACCGCCTCTCGTCGGCCATTCGTATCGAGATAAGCATTGCGTGATGACAACGCCAAACCGTCGCGCTCCCGAACGGTCGGCCCAATCAAAAACTTGATCGGATATCCGAGGTCGTTTGTCATTCGGCCAAGCACAACCGCCTGCTGAAAATCTTTCATGCCGAACGCCGCCAGATCAGGACGGCAGATATTGAACAGCTTGGCGACAATCGTCGTGACGCCCCGGAAGTGGGTCGGGCGCACACTTCCTTCCAGCGATTTAGTTAGCGACTCCACTTCAACCCAGGTCTGAAAATCGGGCGGGTAGATTTCGGTCGCTTTGGGGATAAATACAATGTCGCCACCGGCTGAGCGAATTTTCCTCTGGTCGCCTTTTTCATCCCGGGGATATCGGCGGAGATCTTCTTTCGGGCCGAACTGGGTTGGATTGACAAAAATAGTGGTAATCACAATATCGGCGCGCCGCTTGGCTTGACGAATCAACGACAAGTGGCCTTCGTGCAAATACCCCATCGTCGGCACAAGTCCGATCGACTTGCCATCCGCCGCCAATCGTCGAGAGAGGCGTTGCATTTGAAGCACTGAACGGACAACGCGCATCTATTCGTTCACCAACGTTTCAGAATCTGCAGACTTTTCGGAATGTTTGTCTTGTAAGTAGAGCGGCTTCTCCGATGACAGATCATGGCCATCGCGGAGTTTTCGCATCCCGACATACGTATACACCTGCGCCGCGGCCAGCGATGTGAGAAAATAGGCAACTACGCTCGCAAAGATAAGAAAAAGCATAAGCGACATCAGGTGAGTGGCTATTCCTCCGTCGGCTGAATTTGCCAGCGACCGAACGTCAAACGACCACCGAATTCCCGGCATAATATTGCACACGTGATGAACCAGCTTTGAATCGAGAGGAAGTAATGCGGCGCCAGACCCGACCAGCCGGTCGATCTTGTCTCCCCCCCCCAGCGACGAAGCCGCCACGATGAACTGAATTGCTCTGTAAGCAAAGTAGGCATACACAAACGAGGCGACTTTGGAAAGCACCGCCGCCACTGCCGTGTATCCGATCCAGCGCGAGGGTTGGCGGATGATAGTCGAGAATGTCTCAAGAATCACGCCGAATGATTCCCCCGCCCGCTCAGTCGCCGCCACCGCCGGTAGTAAGATGACACTCAGTGCCAGCACGAACAGTATGAACACGCCAAACAGCGCGATAACAAACCCAGGAATCACGAAGAAGATGGAAAAGAGCAAATCCCCGATAACCGGTATCCGTGCAATCAAACCCCACAAGGCAAAGAGCAAGACGATAAACCCCACAAATATCACAATCGCCGACTCCGAGGCGATCAATTGTCGCAACCGACTCCGAGTGAATCGCAGGGCGTTGCGGCCAGTCAAAAAGGCATTGCCGCGTATCGCTTCCACATGGATTATCGAGACCGCCAAGAGTCCACCCATGATACAGAACACGCCGCCCGCAATTCCGACGCCATAGAGGATTTGGGCCAGCACACGGCCGTGTGGTGGAGAATCAAACGGGAAAAAGCCGTACAGATCAAAGACCAGCCCCAGATTTTCCCCCTGCTCCAGATAGGCGAGATACCTGAATATGTCAAACACCAATAGTCCGGCCACGAGCGCTAATGTCATCAGAAATATCTGCTTGGCCGATAATCCCCGCGCCGGCGCCTGCACAGCGTCAAAGATATTGTAAAATGGCCTTGCAATCATACGGGTAATGTGGCCGGAGCGCCGCAGGATGTCAACAGATATACCGGCCGCTAATTAGATATGAAACTCGACAATGTCGCCATCGGTAAGCACAAAGTCCCCTTGTACTCTCTGCCCCTCGAACTTCCCTTCCCCCCATACACGGGCAAATTTGAGCTTGGCCGCGAATTCTTTGTGAATAGCGGTCGCCGCCTCTTCGACTGTGCCGCCAATAGGCAGAATAACCGGCGACTCCAGCTTGGCCTCTTCTCCCACATGCTTGGTATACACCCGCATGATCTTTAGAATATCGAATACTGCCCGTCGAAATACCTGCAGGCTTGCCTCATCAAGGATCGAGGTCCGAACTATCGGCGCACCCAGAAAGACCGTTTGTAGCTGTTCGGACCACTTCTCCGACTCCGCTTCCTCGGCCTTGTGCGCCACCACGATAGTTCTCTTGCGCACATACCTGATATCTTCGCCGGAGGGATCCCCCTCGGCGCCCAGCAGAATTTTCTTCTCGCGTAGTTTCTCGATCACAAACTTCACAGCTTCGATTCCCACAGGATCGGTCGCATCGCCAACCATCACCACCACATCGGCGTTGCGAACAAGATTGGTCATATACGGCTCATACGACTCCGGCGAAATTGGCGGTGTATCGATCAGTTGAAATTGAATCGTCTCAAACACCATCATCCCGGCCTGCGGCTCTCGCGTCGAATAGGGATAGTCCGCAACCAACGGCTTAGCGTGGGTGAGCGCACTCAAAAGCGACGACTTGCCGCTATTGGGCGGACCGATCAGAATAACCTGCCCCGCCCCTTCTTTGTCGATATGATCGTGCGGCGAGACATGTCCGCCGCCGGGGGCATGGGCCTTTTGTTCGACCTCAGCTTTGAGCTTGGAGATCTTGGTTTTCATGTCGGCCTGGAGTTTGTCTGTCCCCTTGTGCTTGGGCATCATGGCAAGCAGTTCCTCAGCCATCCGCAGTTTCTCACGCGGATCGCGTTCAGCGCGGAACTGGCGCTCCAGTTCATAATACTGTGGTGGAAGGTTCGCAGGCATGGGAATATGTATACAGCGACAACAGTCGCTACACAAGCGGGTAAGTTATCGGCTATGGCGCCGAAGGACCGCTATCAACTGGGCACAAACGCGATCAATATCACCCGGTTTGAGCTGTGGGTACAGCGGCAATGAAAGCACACTCTCCCCCGCTCCTTCCGCGTGAGGTAGTTTGCAGCGCATTTCAGTGCGCCCTTTCGCAAAAGACAGCGTATGGATTGGACGATAATGCACGCTCGACCCGATTCCGGCTTTGGCAAGCAAGTCCACTACCTGATTGCGGCTACATTTCAGCGCTTTTAGATTCAATCGCAAAATGAAAAGATGCCAAGCATGATGAAACCCCTCATGGAGCGCCGGAGTCGCCAGATACTCTTCCGCATGCGCAAGATTGGCAATGTACCGCAGAGCCAATTGCTCCCGTTTTTCTTGTCGTTTTTCATAAGTCGCAAGCTCACCCAGTCCGACAGCCGCCAAAATATCCGACATGTTAGCTTTGAATCCCGGCTCGGCGACATCGTAACTCCATCCACCCGATTTTTTTCGCTCATACGCCGAGGCGGTCATACCATGCTTGGACCAAAGGCGAATCTGGTCGACTAATCCGCGATCACGGGAGGCAACCATCCCACCCTCACCGCTTGTGAGATTTTTGGTGGCGTGAAACGAAAAGACCGACAGATCAGTCCAGTGAGGAATCGACTTCCCCTTGACTGTCGCGCCGAAGGCATGCGCTGAGTCGGAAATGAGCGGGACTTGGTGCTTGTGCGCGATTTTCGATAATAATGGATAATCGCACGGATACCCGCCGATATCAACCGAGAGAATCGCGGCCGTTCGTCTGGAAATTGCCTTCTCTACCAGGCTCGGATTGATATTCAGGGTATCTTGATCGATATCCACCAGCACCGGCCTTGCCCCCAAATTCAGAATACACTCAACTCCCGCGACAAACGAAAACGGCGTGGTGATGACTTCCGATCCGCGACTTACTCCGGCCACCTTAAGCGCCAAGGTAATCCCAGAGGTAGCTGAGTTAACTGCGACGGTATGTTTCGCCCCTAAACGCTTGCCGAACTGCTGTTCAAATTCAGCCGACACTGGACCAGTTGTCAACCAACCGGACTTGAGCACCCGGTCGACAGCTCGACGTGTCGCGGGCGAGAGCTTTAGATCATAAAACGGAATTGGTTTTGGCATTGGCAATCAATCGGTCGTAAAGTTCGGCCATTTGGTCAAGTGATTTTTCAAAGTCATACTTCTCAGATACATATCGCCTCCCCGCTGTTCCCATTCGCTCCATCAGTCCGCGGTCACCGGCCAGTTTGACGATAGCGGTTGAAAGTGCTTCAATATTTTCAGGTGCAACCAGAATTCCCGTTTGACCGTCGACGACCACTTCCGGAATACCACCCACATTTGAGGCGATCACCGGCCGGCCGCACGAGGCGGCCTCGAGCGCAGAAACACCAAATGATTCCATCCGCGAGGGCATCACCAGCACATGATGATCCGATAAGTAGTCAACAACCTGTTCACGAGTTAAGTAGCCGGGGAAATCCACCGCCCCCGTCAGACCCAGTTCGTCGATACGGCGTCGCAAATCTGCCTCCATCGGACCGTTTCCAGCCAGCGAGAGCCGAAGATCAGGAATTGTTCGACGAGCGATAGCGAATGCTTCGACTAACAAATCAGGGCCGTAAATTGCGCGGTGCTCTTTTAGATAGCAAATCCGCACCGGTCCCGATGGCAAGGGCTTCGTTTCATTCGGCGGCGTGACGCCAAACGGTATCACGCTGATTTTGTCTTTGACACTGGTAGCTACCTTGAGCGCCGCCCCTTTGAGATACTCCCCCGTTGCGGTGATCCAGTCGGCACGACGCAGTGTTCGTGCGACCAGCCACTTTTCAATTCCGGACACACCGATGACATCGGAACCCCAGACCGAAACCAATGTCGGTCTATGACTGATCGCCTGAGTCCAGAGACCGAACCCGGATGCATAATGGCAATGAAGCAAATTAGGACGCAACGCATGAACATCGCGCCGGGCACTCAGCGCGTACTTCAAGTATGCTCCCTTTTCCCCTCGTGGATAGACTATGGTTGGAATTTCAGGAATCGCCGATCCACCGACCGAGACGACCGACATCTCAAACCCCCGCCCGGAAAGTCCAGTCGCCCAGCGCTGAATATGCGTTGAATCCGCCCACCCAAGTATTACTACCCGACCACGCGACATCCTCACCTCATATGAGCGTCGTCGTACGCTTCAACTTCTTCAGGGGTGGCACCACCCGAGCGGCTCACCAGTTCACGGACATATTCACCCAGCCCAAGCGGGATCGAAAGCAGTGCGAACATGCCGACTGTTCCGATCACGGTGCCGATCATCTTAAGCAACATCTCGCCCCAGACTGTTTCTTCGGAAATCTCGCCGAAGAACGGCTTGAAAAAGAGTGTGACCAGGAACAGGACTACCGTGATCGGAACCAACTTGATCAAACTGCGAACAATGGCGCGGCGCTGATCCGCCTCGACCCTTCGAATAATCAGCACAACAAGCGCGACTGCATAGCTGGTCATCGAAATAGTCGTGGCCAGACCGATCCCGGGGTAGCCGATCCACTCCGCCAGTGCAAAAGATCCAATCGCCTTAATGGCAAATGCTCCCAGCGCCAGCCAAAATATCAGTCGTGACATGCCAAGTGAATAGCAGGCGCGAATAGACGTTGAAATGACAAACAAAACCGCCACCGTCGGCGCCAGCATGCGCAAGAGCGATCCTGTCTTTTCCACCGATTCGAGATTGAACTGCCCGCGGTGCAAGAGCACATAGACAAGTTCGTGCGAAAACAGAAGTGAAATAATAGCCATCGGTAGCGCAACAAATAGCCCCCCAATAACGCCGCGCCGATAAATGTCTCCGAACCTACCCATCCCGAGCTTATCGCCCGATTCGGCAAAAAGCGGAAAGAGCACCGACGCAATCGCGAGTCCGATCACAGAATCAGGGAGTTGGGTAATTATTTGCGCGTAGTTCAGCGACGATACAATTCCCTCGCCAAACGGAATCGCCACATACCGATCGATAAGAAAGTACGAACGGCTGATAAGCTCGACGAGCACCAAAACGCCGGCGCTCATGAGTAGCGACTTTGTCTCGATCGAAAAGAAGGAAAAAGAGAATTGCTCAAACGGCTTGAATTTTCTTACCCGTGCAAACAAAAAGATATTCGAGCAAAGCATTCCCGCCAGCATGCCGTAGGCAATCGCTCCCACTCCCCAAAATGATGCAAACCCGAGCACGATGCCGATCATGACGATATTTTCAATCACCGGTCCACCAGCGGTATAGGCAAATACTCGTTTGGTATTGAGTACCGCGCGCAGGAATGCGTCGATCACCCCCAAAAGCACCATCGCCGAAAGAAGTCTGCTATAAAACGCAAGCTGACCGCTCTGTTCGGCGGCCATGTCGGGCATCCAGAGCGAAATCAAATACGGTCCGCCCAGCGCCAAAACGACTGTGATCGCAACACTGATCAAACCCAGATGATTGACCAACGGCCATGCGGTCTTCCAGTCGATCTCGCCGGCGCCATTTTCGGATTTCTTCAAGTGTCGGGTGAAAAACGGGACAAGGAGATAAAACGACGCAAAGTTGATCACGCTGTACGCCAGCGCAGGAAACATCAGTGCAATCAAATACAGATCGAATTCATGGGAAGTGCCGTACCGCGCGGCAACCACCAGCTCACGCCCCAGCCCCAGCACGCGCGAGATCAAAATGACCGCCGACATGCCGAGTATCGCGCGAATTCGATCGGCAATCATAACTCAAACGCTCTCCGCCTGACCTTAAGATCAGGACAAGATCCGCTTCAAAACGGTGATTACTTCGCTCTGCTCGGCCGCTGTCATTTCCGGATAGATCGGAATGGAAAAGACCTCGTCAGCCGCTTTTGAAGAATGCGGAAAATCGGTCGGCTTATATCCCAAATCTGCAAAGCAATCCTGCTTGTGGAACGGCACGGGATAATAAATCATCATGCCAATTCCCGCCTTTTGCAGTTCTGCTTCGATCTCTTTGCGGCGCGGCGACGCCAGCGTGTATTGGTTGAAAATGTGCAGAGTCGAATAGTCTTTGATAACAGGCGTACGCAGTCCCGGCAAACCAGCCAGTTCACGATTGTACACTTTGGCATGTTCCAACCGCTTTTCCGACCATTTGCGTAAATGCGGGAGCTTCACCAGCAATACCGCCGCTTGAATGGTGTCCAGTCTTGAATTGTATCCGATCGTCCGGTGGTAGTATTTTGGGTTTTCGCCATGAGCGCGAAGCGACCGACAGTTCTTGTAATCTTCTTCGGTCTTGCACAGAATCATGCCGCCGTCGCCCACTCCACCAAGATTTTTCGTCGGGTAAAATGACAGACAGCCGAAATCACCCATCGAGCAGGCCGGACGCCCTTTGTACTCGGCGCCAACCGCCTGAGCGGCGTCTTCGATAACTTTCAGATTGTGCTTTTTGGCAATCGCCAGAATTGGATCCATATCGGCCAGTTGCCCGAACAGATGCACCGGCATGATGACTTTGGTTTTCGGTGTGATCGCCTTTTCAATGGCGTTCGGATCCATATTGTATGTGTCCGGCTCGATCTCCACAAAAACCGGCTTGGCCCCCAAGCGCGAAACCACGCCGGCCGAGGCAAAGAACGAAAAATTCGACGTGATGACTTCATCACCCGGTTTCACACCGCAAGCACGAAGGGCGATGAGAAGAGCGTCGGTTCCCGAGGCAACGCCTATCGCATACGGCGCCCCGCATACCTTTGCCAACTCCTCTTCGCATTTGGTGACTTCCGGTCCCAGCACAAAACGCCCGTGGGCGAGGACATCGAGCACCGCTTTGTTCATGTCGTCTTTTAAATATGCATACTGACGACTCATATCAAGCAATGGAACTGCCATACAAACTCCTGTTGTTATTCTTTCCACCCCTGAGCATCAAGCAACTGCTCGGGTGGAACATCGCGAAATACTTTGGCCGGCACTCCCGCCACAATCTTGCGAGCCGGCGTGTCTTTGGTCACCAGCGCTCCCGCCGCTACCAATGTATCCTGTTCTATCGTTATGCCCGGCAAGACGGTGGCATGCACACCCACCCGTCCGCCTTTT
Source organism: uncultured Ignavibacteriales bacterium (assembly GCA_964571235.1). Classification (GTDB taxonomy): domain Bacteria; phylum Zixibacteria; class MSB-5A5; order GN15; family FEB-12; genus JACRAV01. The sequence continues at coordinate 45,323 of CAZNAI010000001.1, forward strand.
TTGATTGTCACACCCTTGAAATTCTTAAACCGCTCTTCGGTTCGGCCGATGAAATTGTCGTTTGAGGTCGCCACACACGGCGCGACAAAGACCCGGTCTTCAATCTCCGAATACGCCGTCACATAGACATTGGTCTCAAGTTTTACATACCGACCGATCTTGCAGAAATTCTCGACCGCGACTCCTCGCCCGACGATCGTATAGTCTCCTATCGAAACATTTTCGCGCACTGTAGATAGGTCAGCGATCAGTACTTTGGTCCCAATCGTGCATCCGCGATAGATCACGACGTGCGTTCCGATAATGCAGTTCGGCCCGATCACTGCTCCCGGCAGATCCTGCTCTTTGGTTACCGCCGAGTTAGCCGCTCGCATCGGCCTTTTGCCGATCACCGCGCCGTCGTCGATTCGGACATTGTCGCCGATCTGAGTGCCGTCGTGGATCACCACATGGTGGCCGATCTCGCATCCCGCACCGATCACCACTTTATCGCCGATCACACAGTGGTGACCGTGCTTTGTGCCAGAGCCCAAGCTCGCGGATTGTGAAATAATTGAGTCGCTCATATTGTTTCCTTATACGGCAAATTACAGCGCCCGCCCCCGACTATCTTTTCCGCATACCGGGCAACCACCCAAGATAGGCGTTTATGAAGTGCATGGCGCGTCGATAATCATCGGGCGAAGATTCTTCGAGTCCCCGCAAATATTCAAGCCAAGCCGCCAAAAGTAGCGCCAGCACAAGCGCGAATCCGGTCCCGCCCAAAACAATTAACGACCGTTTGGGGCGACTGCGCAGTTCAGGAACCCGAGCATCGTCAAGCACGCTAAACGTTCCGGCCTCGCTTCCCTCCTGTACTCGCGCTTGCTCCAGAAGACTCAATAGAGTCTCATAGAGTCCCTCGTTAACTTTCACATCGCTATACAGAAGTTCGTACTCCCCTTTGAGCGCCGGAATTCGCGAAACCGGCAGGGCGAAATACGAACTGTCGCGGGTTCCTGTCTCAAGGTCGGAAAGTTGTCGCGCGATAATATCACGGCGAGCTTTTTTGTCTGCAAGTTCCGGACTGTCTTCTCCAACCATTCGCTCCAACGCGCGTACTTCCAGATCGACTTTCGCATGCGAAACTTTCAGGTCGGTCGCCTGCGTGATCGCAAGGCGCGTCTGCTCGTCGAAGTCGACTGCTCTGTTGGCGCGTTGAAATTGCTCCAAGGCGCGGCGCGAAGAGTCGAGCTTGGCCTTGACCCGGCCAAGACGCTCCTGCACAAACTCGCGGTTCTTGGTTGCCCGCGACGACGAAATCTTCTGATCGAGCGCCATCAGTTCCCCGACAAAGGCATTGGCCAGATCGGCCGCCATTTTAGGGTCTTTGTCCTCGACACTGACAGACACCAGACCTTCATTAGTCACTTGGAACCGGGCGCGCGCCATCAACTCGACATACGTTTCTGTTCCGCCGGCGGTGCCAAACCTTTCCGCCAATCCGAATTTCTCGATGATCGGATCGCAGATCGCGTGACTGCGGAGCATTCGCGCGTACAAATCCGACGCTGTCACCAGCACCGGCAGATTAAGTCCACCGGCTACCGAGGTCACTTTGGCCAGCTCAGCCAACCCTGCGCTCTGAATAGTCTGCTCTTTAGGTGGCAGTAGGAGCGCCTCGCCTTTGTACCATTTTGGTAGAACAAGAGCAATCAGTACCGACACAATCAGCCCTGTGAGGACGGTGCCCAATACTAATCCACGGTTTGCGGCGATCGCGTCCAAAAATCTGAAAAAATTGTTTCCCGGTTGGCTACTCATCGTTGGCCTTCCGTGAGAGATATCAGAATTTCGTCTCCGTCGGCGACGATCGATTGCGGCGACGCCAACAAAACCTGGCCGGTAACACGGTTGCGGATACTTACCGCGATATTGCTGACCGCGACACTATAGCCACCGGCCCCACCGACATAACTTTCAACTGTCTGATCGGCGGTGAACGGAAAGATACCCGGCCTTCGCACCTGGCCGGTTACTTTGACCACGCCCACACCCGCCGGAACATAGATTGAATCCAACGGCGCGAGCACAACTCGGCGGGCCTTGGATGATTCGTCGAAGAGATTCCAAATAGGTGTCGGCGGAATGGTGTCCGAACCCGGTTCCATTCGCGAGGCACGTCTGAAAATAACTGATCGAGTCAAGACGCCCGACTCAGTTACGCCACCGGCCGCTGAAATGGCTTCTTCAACGGTCTGTCCGCTACGGAATGGATACCCGCCCGGTCGCACAACCGATCCGGAGACTATAACTCCGCGTACTTTAAATGTGCCCCACTGAAGCGGAATCTTCAAAATATCTCCTGTTCGCAAATCGGTCTTGTTTAGTCGATCTACGAAATTGTCCACGACATGGTTTGTAGCAGAGGTATCTCCGGTCGGCAAGACTCCCCCCGCTAGTTCGATCGCACTTGCTTGGTTGTCGCCGTCGACAAGTTCAATCTCCCGCGGAAAAAGCACTTCGCCCACAACGCGTATCGATCTATTTGATCTAAGCGGCACCGAAATTGTCGTTCCGGCGTAGAGCGGGAAATCGACAGTCATGTCTTGCGCGTATTTGACTCGGTCCAGATCGACCCGTAGCGGTTTGGGGCCCCCTGAAAATTCTATCCGCCGCGTGGAGGCGGCCGCGGTCAATCCCCCTGCCCGATCAATTGCTTCGGAGACTCTTTGTGAAGTCGACAACAAATAACTGCCGGGATGACGCACTGCTCCGGTTATGGTGATATAAACGCGTCGTGGCGCCAAAATAGAGACATCGATATCCGCCGAACGATATTGCCCCGAGAGCGGAGTAACCAATCGCTTTCGCACATCCGAGAGCGTCATGCCGTTGACATCAATAACACCCATGCGGGCATCGACAATTTTCCCCTCCGGCCCCACAACCAACTCCGTAGACGCGATCCCGGCGCGGATCGGCGTTACCACGAGCCGTTCCCCCGGTCGGATTAAGTAAAGGTCAGGGTTGATCGGCCTATCAAACGATTCTGTCCCGCGCACAAGGCCGCTATCGGCCGATTGCATCTCGGCCGAGGACAGCATTGGACTCAAAATCGCGGTTGCAAGGATTAGTGTCGTTGTGATAAACTGCTTCAAATAACTCGCCAATCTTTCAGCCGGCGTCAGCCGGGTAAGCAGGCACAATACGCAACCGAAGTGTGAAAGTCAACCTGCTATCCCTATGCAGGTTACAGACAATGCGCCGCCCACGATTACTTAGCCAGCTCGAACCGATACCCCTTGGCCGCCGCTGTGTCGAAGCGTAGCAGGTAGACACTGTCCCCCACAAAGCGACTTGAGAAAATCCCTTTGGGGATATGAATAGTGTCGCAGTTGGCACTTAGCCTTACTTGTGGAACGAGGGTCACCGTGTTGGTGCCAAAATCATACGCCTTGCCGCCCGAACTGCAAATCCTCGTACGAAAGGTGGAAAAGACGATTGAGTACTCAGTCCCCTCGATGGTGAACTTTACCAGATCGGTATCGATGCCGCCCACAAAGTGCGGGTCGTGTTCGTAAATAAACCGGCCGTAGAAGACTTCTTTTTCGACCTTTGAGTCCGTGGTCGACTTACAACCAAGAAGAATCACTACCGGCGCGAGCAACGCCAGCGCCGCTTGAAAACTAAACGGACCTGTCAAACTCCTCGGCATTGTTGCCTCCCCCGGCGACGCTACTAAGTTCGGGTGCGCGTCATATCCGCCTGTTCAATCGCCGGAATTGATGATCCGGATCGTTTGATCTGATACTCAACCGCCGCGCGAATGAAATCGCGGAAAAGTGGATGCGGGTGAATCAGCCGCGATTTTAGTTCCGGATGAAACTGCACTCCGACAAACCAGGGATGCGACGGTATCTCCACAATCTCGACCAGCCGCTGATCGGGCGACACTCCCGCGACCAGCAGGCCGTTTTGAATCAGCATATCGCGATAGACATTGTTGAGTTCGTATCTGTGACGATGCCTTTCGGAAACACTCGGCATTCCGTACGCCGCGAACGACCGGCTACTGCGGTCCAGATCGCACGGATACGCGCCGAGGCGCATCGTTCCGCCCAGTTCAGTGACTCCCTCTTGATCGGCCATCAAGTGAATCACGGGATGTTTCAGATCACGATAAAATTCAAACGAGTGGGCGTCGGCCAGACCACACACATTGCGGGCAAACTCAATCACTGCGCATTGCATCCCAAGACAAATCCCGAAAAATGGAATGTTGTTTTGGCGTACATACCGAATAGCATCAATCTTGCCCTCAACTCCACGCTCTCCAAATCCGCCCGGAATCAAAAGTCCGTCGACATCGGTCAAATATTTTTCTGCGCCGCCATGCTTGATATCTTCGGAACTGACCCAAATCAAATTCACTTCGGCGTCATTGGCGACGCCGGCATGCACAAACGACTCGATGATCGACTTGTAGGCATCTTTCAGATTGACATATTTGCCGCAAATGGCGATGCGAAGTCTCCGCGACGGATTCTTGATCCGCTCGACCAGCGATTCCCACTCGACCATATTCGGTTCGACATCGGGCCAGCCGAAATGCTGGCAGACGATCTTATCCATATGCTGACGGCTGAAATGGAGCGGCACTTCATAGATAGTGCTGACATCCTCCGCCACGATCACCGACGGCGTCGGCACGGAACAAAAGAGCGATATCTTCTGGCGAAGTGAATCAGAAAGCGGCTTTTGCGACCGGCAGATCAACATATGCGGCTGGATTCCGATCTCGCGCAGATCTTTAACCGAGTGCTGAGTCGGCTTGGTCTTGAATTCACCGGCGGTGTTGATATAGGGGACGAGCGTTACATGAATAAACATGACATTCCGGTCGCCCTCTTCGAGTCCGACCTGCCGGATCGCTTCAAGATACGGGAGTGACTCGATATCGCCGACTGTTCCGCCGATTTCAGCGATCACGACATCCGGCGGCTCCGGCACTTTGAATAGCTGTTTGAGACGGCTCTTGATCTCCTCGGTGACATGCGGAATTACCTGCACAGTGGCGCCGAGATAATCCCCGCGACGTTCGCGCGTGATGATCGTGTGATAAATCTGACCGGTGGTGACATTATTAAGCCGCGACTGCGACTGATCCAGAAACCGCTCGTAATGCCCCAGATCGAGATCGGTCTCTGAGCCGTCGTCGAGAACAAATACTTCGCCGTGCTGAAACGGATTCATCGTCCCCGGATCGACATTCAGATACGGATCGAATTTGATATTCTGAATTTTCAGTCCCCGCCGCTGGAGCAGTAGTCCCAGCGAGGCGGCGACAATTCCTTTGCCGAGCGACGACACCACGCCGCCGGTTACAAAAATATACTTTGGCTGATCCACAACCGGTCTCCCTTCCCGCTATCTTCCATGGGCCGACAACCGCCGCAAATCAGCCGGCGTGTCAACCGTGATTGATTTCATCCGTGTCATAAAGACGCGCATTTTTGCGCCATGTTCAAGTACCCGCAATTGCTCAAGCGATTCGGCTTTCTCGCACGGCGTCCGTTCCCATTTCGCATACTGCACCAATGCCTTGGACCGAAAAAAGTAAATCCCTAAGTGAATCAGAAATGGGAACTGACTGGCCCGCTTGCCTGCTTTCGCATTTTGTACAAATGGAATCGGATATCGCGAAAACCAGAGAGCGTCGCCACTGTCATCCGTCACTACTTTGACTCTCCCCGGATCGAACAACTCGTCATCGCTTGTGGCCGCTTTCGCCAGTGTCGCGAATTGAATCAACTTGTCGCGCCGCATGGCGGTGACAACCAAGTCAATTGCCTTTGGATCAAGTTGCAGATTGTCACCCTGCACATTCACGATTATATCGCCACCCAACTTTGACCGCACTTCGGCCGCTCGATCCGAGCCGGTGACACACTTGGGCGATGTCCGCACGACTTCCGCGCCAAACCCGATGGCTACTTTTTCGATTTCAGAAGAATCTGTGGCAATCACCAACCGCGTGACTGTCTTTGCCCGCCGAACTTTGTCCCACACATGCCACAGAATCGGCTTACTGCGCCAGGGATAGAGCACCTTCCGCGGAAACCGCGTCGATCCCAACCGGGCTGGTATGACCGCCAGTGTGCTCTGCATCGTTTAGCCGATTACTTTCGGGACGTGGAAATACTCCTCATCGTGGTCGGGGGCATTGCGAAGCGCCTCGGGGCGGTCAAGCGACGGCGCCGGCTTGTCTTCGCGAAAGACATTTTCTGCGGTGATAAATTGATTTTGCGGCTCGACACCGTCGGTGTTGACTGCTTGCAACTGATCGATATAGGTAAGAATGACTGTCAGTTCGCGGGTATACTTTTCGATTTCGTCAGAGGTGAGATTGAGCCGCGCCAGCTTGGCGATATGCTCGACTTGGGCACGTGATAGTGGCATATGTAAAGGTAAGGAAACACTCTCCTCCCGTCAAGCCTTGTCTTTTTCTGTCTTTGGTGCCCCACCGCTTGCGGTGGGATGAGATTCGTGTGCGACAAAGGTCGTGGGGGGCAGACGTCCCCGTCTGCCCCTTTTCAGACCAGTCCCAACACAACACGGCGAAGCCCCCGGGTCCAGACACATGTCTGGTCATTGCGAGACGCGGCTTCCTAGACGCGGCGAAGCAATCTCGCTTCGACTCTCCATACTTTAGAGAATCTTATCCCAACCCAAGTGTTGAGGCACCCGGCATCGCTTAATAGCTCAGCGCGACATCAGTTCGCTCCGGTTTGATTGAGCGCCGAGATGGACGCTTGTATTCGATCAGCTGACTGATCTTCCTCGGAGCAAGGAACCCCAAGTATCCCTCCGTCCTTATTACACCGACACCCCGGACGAACCAGTAGTCAAGTTTCCGGTGATCATTGAGGAAGTTGCTCTGTCGGTGGATGTGAACCGCAAGTTGTGTGTCCGTTGCCGGTGAGTAAACCTTTTCGACTCCAACTACGGTAAAGGTATCACGCGAAAATGACCACGTTGTGTCAATCCACATCCGCCCGCTGTCGAACGGGAAGACCCACAATGCGCGCACATGAGGGGAACTATCGATAGGGATGCTGTCCCAATAAGAACAAATCGTATCGCCGCCCCATCGCTGGTAATAATACTTCTGCCATTTTAGATTGTAAGACTTAAAAAAGCTTGACGACTCCAGAAATTCGGCATAGGTCAGCCCATCGGTGCCGGTGACGTATCTTGTTAGGGAGTCGACAACTGTATCTATATAGAATCCGTTAAGAATACTATCTCGATATATCCATGTCGATCCTGGCTGTGAAGGGAGAAACTCTGACGAGGTATCGACGGGGCCAGTCGGCGAACTACTGCATACGACAAGCGTTAGAGCACAGAGAAAGATAGCGCCAAATCCAAACACAACCCACCCTACCGCGACCGCCAACTTTGAGATATTTATCCCGCGACGCATACCAACCTCGCTAACCGATTCTAGCCTCAATCTACCCCCAACAAAAATGCTGTCAAGGTGAAAATGGATAGAATTATCGCTGACCGAGCAGGGATCGGTCACCCCCCCCTCCCCCCAAGCTAAAGTCTTGCCCCGCCTTACCGATGTAATAAAGGTGTCTCAGCTTGAAACAACATTAACTGAAACAGCCCCACGGTTTCACTCCGGTACGGCCCCGCAACCACTATCGGCGTATGTCGCGCAATCCGATCACGCGATCACACCCGATTATCGCGCGGGGATTGCCTCACTTCTCTTAGGACTTCGCTTTCGTACCGATTTGACCGACTCCGAAAAATCACTTTTGGATACGCTCGCCGGACCAAACGGCCTTTGTTTTCTTTTAAATGGGCAGACCTATCTGCATCCGTCGGGCGCCGAGCTATTCCCTATCGAAGAAATCCGCGCCGCCGCTCAGACACCGGTCGGCACTGTCTTTACGCAAATCAAAAAAGCCCGCTCGCGACACCAAAGCGACTACCTGATGATGTCGGTCACGATTTCCGACCAGGCGCTCGGTCGCCTGCTGTTTGGAATCTTAGTCCCGGCCGGTATGCGTCGTGATCAACGAGCACTCGACCGATTCCATGTTATCGCCCGTCAGTTTTGTCAGGCCGAAGAATCAGTCAGCCGCGTCGCCGATTCACTCAAAGCGGCGACCAATTCGGGCGAACCCTGGATTTTGGTCAACCGGACCTCGGGCAAAACGATCACGGTCAACAGTTCCGCCGCCGGTCTGCTCAAATCCAGCCCGGCCGAATTGTCGGGTGTAGAATTCGGCGCCCTGCGCCCTCGCCTCGGTCAATTGATTGGTCGCGGGTTGACTATGACATCGCTGGGCGACGATCTGCTCGCGCTTTGTGTCGTCACTATCGCCGCCATGCCCCCCGCCGAACACGACCCGCCAGCCGACTTGTTCTTGCTCGAACAGATGCGCAACACGGCCGCCTCTCTCCGCACTTCGGCGGAACATTTGCGAGCGACCACCTGCTGGAAACACGAAACCGACGAAGCCGAACTATCCACCATGATTGCCGACGGCGCCGCTGACTTAGAGCGGCAGTTGTTGCGGATGGACCTATTGACCAACTACGACAAACTGGCGCACCGTCAGATCTCTCTCTCGCGATCGATTGAAATCTTCGCCGAGCACCTCCGCGAACTCCACCCGACCTTGAAACAGATGCACACTGAATTTGATTCCGGCGACGACACGATCACTGCTCCGCAGGGCGCGATTGAGCATTTGGTGGAAGTGGTCCTTCAATCGCACACCCGCGACTTTATCGATCCGGCCACTGTGACTATCGCAACATCCAATCAGCCGAATGGACTCGCGCTGGTCATTTCCAGCCGATTGCCCAACCGTCGCCGCTCCGAAACCGGCGCCAACGGCTGGCGATCGGTGGTCACGCATCTTACGTCGCGCCTCGCCGCACGTGCCACACACAAGTCAGACTTCGAGTCACACATACACACAACCACCATTACCTTCGATCACAATCATAGGGACTAATGCGATATGACACGTGAGACAATACCCGCAATTTTAGTAGTGACCAGCGATCCAACCATCGCAAAGCAACTAGCCGACATTTTGCACACTGCACCGATGAGTTGGTACAGCGCCCAAAATGCCGACGAAGCCTCGACCATTCTAAAATCTGAGACTGTCGACCTGGTCATTTGCGATGAGTCGTTGTACCAAACCAGCCGCGAGATTCTGGTGCAGGACACTCGCCGCCAATCGCCACCAAGCGAGATCATTTTGTTGTGCTACGAGCGAGAAAAAGCCGATTTGAAATCATCGGCCGGCTCAATCCTCGATCGGTTGAGCCTTCCTTTGTGTACTGCCGAAACCAAGACCAAGATCGCGCAGGCGCTCGAACGCCGCCGCCTTCGCCACGAAATCTTCACTCTGCGCACTCACGTTGCGATGTCGTTTGGCTTTGACAATATTATCGGCGACTCCAAAGCAATGCGCACAACCAAAGAAACCGCGGCCCGGATTGCCCCAACCGATATTTCCATTTTGATCACCGGCCCGTCCGGCTCCGGAAAAGAACTATTGGCCCGCACCATTCACCAGCACTCCGAGCGAAGAGCCGGCCGGTTTGTTGCAATCGATTGTAGCGCCACTTCTGCTGAATCAATCGAAACTGATCTCTTCGGCACTGCTCAGACCGCCGATACCTCAGCAGGTACTACGTATCAGCCGCTATGCCTTCTCGCCGACGGTGGCACACTATTCCTCGACGAAGTCGGCTCGCTTTCTCCCTCAACTCAAACACGGCTCCTGAAATTCTTGAGCGACAGCACTCTTCAGTCCGGAACGAGTAGCGCCCCGCGAAAAGTCGATCTTCGGATCATTGCGACTTCGTCGACCTACCTCCCGGCCCTGGTCGCCGAGGGGACTTTCCGCGAGGAGCTGTTCTTCAAATTGGCGGTCCTGACAATCGCTCTGCCATCACTGGCCGACCGAACCGAGGATATCCCGATGTTGGCCGACTATCTCCTTCGCCGTTTCAGCCGCGAGACCATGCGCTCCGATCTTTGCCTAACACCGCTCGCTCTTGAAAAACTGCAGTCGCATCGCTGGCCCGGTAATGTCAGAGAACTTGAGAATACTCTCCGCCGCGCCGCCACTCTCTGTTCCGGCCAGGAGCTAGATTCCTCGCATATCAGCTTTGTCACATCGGGCAACGACACTTCTTCCGCCGAAGCGACTTCCGAAGGACGTCACTCGCTGACCATCTCCGGAGGTCTCTTGGTTCACCACCAGCGCGAAGTTATTGTCAAAGCGCTCGACGACCACCGTTGGAATTTCACCCGCACTGCCGCGGCGCTTGGTATCGGCCGCACGACTCTCTGGCGCAAAGTGAAAAAATACAATCTCGTCCCCGGCGCGGGTGTGACAATCGAAGATTGAGCATCCTATGCACGACGATCCCGATCGAAACAGTGTCGCCAAGCCAACCGCGTTTGTCGAATCACAGACAGGTGGCAATCTCCCTTCGAGCGATCACCTGCGCGATCTCTTTGCCGCAACCGTCAAAAGTATCCGCCACTACCTTCCGGTCAATCGCGCAGTCTTAGTCGCGGTCGGCGATCATTACCGCGATCTCATGGCAATCGCAGGATGGTCGGATTCAAGCGCCGAAACAACCAAGGTACTCGCATTGCGATTGCCGGTGGAACAATCGCTTTTTGCCCATGTCGCCGCCCAACGATTTGAATTTTCTGATGATTTTTACGGCCTCTTTTCCGGAACTTCGCTGGAGAGCCGGTTACTCTTGGACGGCATCGAAGGCGGCTCGTACACTATTCGCCCCATAAGGTTGGAAAGCCGCGTGGTCGGCCTGATCGCGCTCGCATCAACTCTTCCGGGCGCATTCGGCGACTTTGATTCACTTGACCCGGACCATACGTTTGCCCCGCTCGCCCTTGAACTGGCCGAACTGAGGCGACGATCACAATCAGCCTGAAAAACTATATCTTCTTATTGAGCCGCTGAGCGCGTTTGATCTCGCGACGGGCGGTGTTGTGCTCTTCGTTGGTTCTTGAGAACCGGTGACCACCGGATCCATCCGCGACAAAGAATAAGTATTTGGTAGTATCCGGGCGAACCGCCGCCCGAATTGCCGGCAGTCCCGGTGAATTTATCGGCGTCGGCGGTAGACCGTATTTCATATACGTATTGTACGGTGAGGCAATCTTGAGATCAGCCTTCATAAGCGGTCGTGTTAGTCCGCCAAGGCCGTAAATCACTGTCGGGTCGGCGTCAAGGCGCATCCGAAGTTTCAATCGATTTCGATAGACCGACGACACCTGTGGCTGTTCCGATTCAAGACGCGTCTCCGCCTGAATAATCGACGCTAGCTTCAAAAGATCATACCGGTTGAGTCCGCTGTTGTCTCTGATCGCAAAGAGCGAATCAGTCACCCGCCGAAAAGTCGTAACCATTTCCCGTACCACCTCGCGCGGGGGCGTTCCCCATGGCACAACATACGTCGACGGATACAAATGTCCTTCCAGATACGGCAGATTCAGACTATCGATCAGCGTCGTGTCGTGAAGAAGTTTGAACACCTCAATCGAATCGACTTCAAGCGGCCGCGCAATGGCGCCCGCTACCCGCCAAATCGGCGCTCCCTCGTAAACGGTAATCTTGACTCGCTCGAAATCTGCTGACTCCAGTTTGTGAATAATTGAGAGAAGTGTGACTGTTCCGGTAAAGTCGTACCGACCCGGCGTGAGTTTTCTGTCCAGCCCAATCCACTGCGCTGGAATGGTCAATGCACGACGAGTCCTAATCAACCCTGCTTTCTGAATCTTTGAAACAACTTTTCCAAAATCATCACCCTTGGCAATGACAATCTTCTCAACCCGCGCCCCCAGTTCAATTGGCCGGGTGTACCAATAGAAAATCGCTCCGGCTATCAGGATTGCGACAAACAGCAAAGTGATGACCAGCCGCAGTAGTTTCTTAAACGGCCACAGCACCAACTTTGCCGCGAATTCCAGCACCCGCACTATCACCAGTACTGCTCCAAGAAAGACAAATAGGGCTGTGCTGAATATGTAGACAGCATAGTCGCGCAGATTGTGCTTCTCATGCGGCATGTTCTTCCAGAAATCGTCTGAGTATAACCACCGCCGCCATTGTGTCGATCTTTCCCTTTTTCTTCCCCGGCCGTTTGCCGCCCTCGCGAATAAGTTCAACTGCCTCGCTCGACGAATACTCCTCGTCGACTTTGTGTACCGTCCCGTTCCACTCTGAGGCCAGTTCGCTCAGGAACCGGTCAATTTCGTCACACATCGGCGAACGATCTCCCGAAACATACCGCGGATACCCGATCACGATGGCATTTGGCTGAATCTCCGTGATAACCTCGCCAACTTTTTGGACGGCTTCGCGCCGAGATTTGACTTCAAGTGTTTTGAGAGCGCTGGCAATGATCCCGAGCGGATCGCTCTTGGCCAGACCGATCCGCCGTTTGCCGTAATCGATTGAGAGGAATGTGCGATGGTACTGCGAACTCACGGCGGGAATCTACAAAGTCACAACGCCCCGGTCAATTGTTGGAAACACAGCTCGACCTATGTCTTCCGTTCCTTCTTCTTCGCGGCTGGAAAGAGCACGTTGTTCAAAATCAACCGGTACCCCGGCGAATGGATATGCACCGACAAATCAGTCGGTGGATCTCCTACCATATGCTGGTAATCCTCAGGATCGTGGCCCGCTAGGAACGTAAACGTGCCCCGTCCCAAATTTCCGTGGATATACCGAACTTCGTCGTAGTTGTCAGGCTGAGCCAGCACCGTGACCGACTTTTTCAAAAGCGACTTGCGAAATCCCGTCACCTGCCCCATAAAGCCATTGAGCGTATTAACATGATCTTGCGTCAACATAGTCGGCACCGGATCGAGCTTGGCCGAAAACTCAAACAAAAAGAAAAAGTCATCAGCCGCGCTTGGAAACCGGATCATCCGGTCCGGGTAGGTGTCGATATTCGAGCGACGGTACGCCAGCGGATCGAGCGAAATCTCAAAGTTCTCAAACGCCATGCTCCGCGAAAAATCAAGCCGCTGTTGGGCAGAAGGGTCAACCGGGTCGCCGTCGAATTCGCGGGGCACGATATCCACCCCCTCGGCGTCCAGCGCGATATCGATCGTTTCCGGCGCCGAGCACATCGAGAAGAAAAATCCCCCTCGACGGACAAAGTCATTGATCTTCTTGGCGACCGCCAATTTGAGTTGTGACACTTTGGCAAAACCAAGTTTCCGCGCCATCGCTTCGCTCGTGCGAACATCGTTTTGGTACCAAAGCTGGTTGCGCATCGCCGAATAGAATTTCCCGTATTGGCCGGTGAAATCTTCGTGGTGGCAATGAAGCCAGTCGTATTCATCCAGCGCACCGGTCAGAACTTCTTCGTCCCAGACAACATCATACGGAATCTCTGCGTAGGTCAACGCGAGGGTGACCGCGTCATCCCACGGTTCATTGCTCTTGGGGGAATAGACAGCGATTTTGGGGGCCTTTTCAAGTTCGACCCGCTCCATATTTTCAACTTCGATCTGGCGATAGATATCAGCGATCCCGTCGGTACTGACCGGTTCAGCCGAGACTCCCATTAACAGGCAGAAGTCGGTTACATCTTTACTGTCGTCGACGAGAAACGACCCATTCCGGTAATTGAGCAACCACTCGGCCTTGTGGCCTGCGGCCAGAGATTTGAACACCACCCCGTACGCCTTGAGATGATTGGACTGCGTGGAATCCATCGGGATCAACAGCGAGGCCGCCCTACTTGCCGAAGCAAACGTGCCGATTGCTAACAGAACCACCATTGTAACCCATGCACGTGAACACGTCCGAACCGCCGATAAGTACGTCATTGCGAGTCCCCGCAAAGGACGAAGCAATCTCGCCTCAAAAGTTGCATCTTCATAGTCCCTTAAACCAACCACTTCCAAACCGGTTCAAACTGATTTTCCCGTCTTTGCGCCCGCCTTGACTGTCGATTCCATCCGAAACTTCCGGTATCTCTCGACATACTCTGCCAGACGTGCCTCTTTGCCTGCGGTTGTCGGCTGATAATATTTCGTGCCGGCCAAGGCGTCCGGAAAATACTCATGATCAGCCATCGATCCCTCAAAATCGTGCGCGTACTTGTATCCCTTGCCGTAATCAAGCGCTTTCATGAGGCTGGTAGTGGCATTGCGAATCCAAAGCGGCACGGGCAGAGACCCCTTTTCGCTGGCGTCGGCTTTTGCTTTTTGAAATGCTGTATATATCGAATTGGATTTGGGCGCACATGCCATATACACAACCAACTCAGCGATCGCCAATTCCCCCTCCGGGGAGCCAAGAAAGTGGAAGGTGTCGCGGGCATTGAGCGCCAGTGTCAACGCATACGGATCAGCTAGACCGATATCCTCAGTGGCAAATCTCACCAGACGACGAATGACATACATCGGGTCCTCACCCCCTGCCAGCATCCGCGCCAGCCAATAGAGTGATGAATCCGGGTCGCCGCCACGAATCGATTTATGTAGCGCTGAAATTAGATTGAAATGCTCTTCCCCTGATTTGTCGTACGCCAACCACCCTTTCTGGTTGACCTCCGCCACCGCCTCGGTCGTGATTTCTTTTCCATCCCCGACGTGCTGAGCGGTCAATTCTAGAAGCGTCAGCCCGCGTCGTGCGTCGCCGTCGGCCGCCGTTACCAGATACTCAAGCGCTTTGGCATCGATAGTCACTTTGCTTTTCCCGATTCCGCGATACTCATCGCCGAGCGCCCGATTGATAACTGATTTCAGATCAACTTCCGACAACCTCTCCAGCACATACACCCGCATGCGTGACAACAGTGCCGAATTGACCTCAAACGACGGATTTTCCGTCGTCGCGCCAATGAGCACTACTTCGCCTTTTTCTACATATGGCAAAAAGGCATCCTGCTGGGCTTTGTTAAACCGGTGAATCTCATCGACAAACAGATACGTACGACGGTTAGTCAGTTGGTAATACTTCGCCGCCTTGGAAAGTACTTCTTTGACTTCTTTGATCCCCGCAGTCACCGCTGAAAACGGCACAAACTGCCCCTTCGTCAAATGCGCGATCAACTCCGCCAGCGTCGTCTTCCCCGATCCCGGCGGCCCCCAGAAAATACACGATCCGACATGATCGGATTCGATGGCTTTGCGAAGCGGTGTCCCGACCCCGATGATCTTCGTCTGCCCGACAAATTCGTCAAATGACTGCGGACGCATCCGATCAGCCAGTGGCGCGATCGGCAGGCGATGTTCTCCCGGTTCCGGATTGTTCTGTTCGAAAAAGTCCATGACAGGAGCGAATATATCCCGGCGCCCCACCGACAGCAATCACAATGTCCAGTCGACGACAACATCCACTTTTCTCTTGACACAAGCGTGGACACTCTATACCATTTCAGTAGAATCACGTTCAAAAGTTCAAAACTGCGCGTCTCCGGAGGTATTCCATGCGTGTAGTCTCCCTCACTGCAGTGCGACTGCTTGTCGTAGTTGCTCTCCTCTGCCTTGCCATACCGGTGGGTTCAAAATCGGCCGAGTCACTTTGGAAACCGTTTGCAGGTGGTGTCGAAGGGATTCGGGTCGACGCCATGATCCAATTCAACGGCGACCTGATAATCGGAGGTCAATTCACCAAAGCCGGTGGGGTCGAAGTCCACAACGCCGCTCGATGGGACGGAAATCAGTGGCATCCGATGGGGAGCGGTACATGGAATACCATTACCCAGTTCGCCAAAACCTCTACTACTCTTTACGCCAGAGGCGGTGACTTCTACGGTGAAACCCTCTTGGCCTATTGGAACGGCACCGATTGGATTCCAGTGCCCGATTGGCAGTACAGTCCAATCGATGCAATGACAGTGTGGAATGACAAACTTGTTTTGGGCGGTGTCTTTTTTCAGCCCGGCAATCCTATGTATGCTGGACTGACTTTCTGGAACGGTTCCTCCTGGTCTTATCCAGACACCACTCAGATACAAGTGAACTTCGCCGCAAGGTTGGCCACACTGGGCAACACTTTGATTGTCGGCCCCTCCAACTATCTTCCTCCGTTCGGGCAACCAGCAGGATACCGTCGATTGGTACAATTCGACGGTGCCACTTGGGTCGCGATGGAGAATGGACTTCCACCTAATACGTCCATTGGAGAGATCGGACTTTACAACGGTAAGTTGTTGGGTCTGAATGACGCTTACTCGGCAATTCATCCGGTTCAGGCATACGAATGGCAAGACTCGGTATGGACTCCTACTACCGAACCCGCATTTATTTCTCCAGACTCCAATGCATTACCCCAGCACAGTCTTCAGGGGCAGATGCTCGGGCAATACTATTTTTCGTGGTATGCCAATCTCACATTTCCGTCTGTCCCTGTCGTGTGGGACGGAAACAGGTGGGTTGATGATATTCCGGGAGCCTATTGCTACGCCGACTATGACGGCAATATTCTTGCCGGACTCACCGCCACCGCAACCGACCACAGTGTGCTTGGTTACCGTGCAAGTTTGGACGCGGATGCCGACGGAGTATTCGATCTAACGGACAATTGCTCGACAACACCCAATGACGACCAGTCGGACATCGACCGGGATGGCATCGGCGACATCTGCGATCCGTGCTTTGCTTGCGAGCAAACCGTCTACATCTCGAGTATCGAAGGTTCAAGAGGCAACGATACAATTCTAGCCCGCACTCCGCTGCGGTTCTACTTCAGTTTGTCGACACTGCCGGACTCAGCTCTTCAATGGATACTGATGGGATACAAGATGTACTCACCAGACGGTGCATCATGGCAGTCTACTACATACGATTCACTCGCGCTTGGCTGGAAATCGAGTTTCAAGAACTTCTTCTTCTCCAACGAACCCCTTGGAACCAGTGCAGTTGACACATTTGGAATAGCCGCTATCAATATTAGTTCCAGCTTACCTGGTTTTCCCTCATCATATCAGGCGGCATATTCTGTGTTATCAACTTCTTTCGCTGGCTCGGAAGCTGGAAAGACGATTTGTATTGATACTTCTCGCTTCATTGCCAATCGACCTATCCAACCACCGGCACTTTACCCAATCTACTTCGCGGACAAACAGATGACCATAGTGTATCCACGCTGGATCGGCCCGCGCTGTTTCACTATTTGGGACTGTGGCAATAAGACGTCGGGAAATATCGATTGTGACCCGACAGATCGAGTCGACATTGCCGACCTAACCAATCTGATCGATCACCTGTATCTCTCCGGGGCGCCACTCTGTTGCCCGATTGAAGCGAATGTCGATGGTGATCAGGGAGTCGATTTGGGTGATGTCTCAAGACTTATCGACCATCTATACATCTCATTTCAGGCACTTGCCCCCTTGCCATAGTACGCATGCAAAATACAAAGTCGGCCGGACAATAAGTCCGGCCGACTTTGCGGAGTGACTTTGATTGGCCTTACTTCACCAGCCGCCGAATGATTTCATCGGCGACGCAGATTCCGTCGTCGGATAAGCGAATCGCCCCGCTCTCGTCGATCACATGCCCCGATTTGACAAACATCTCGTATTGCCCCAGATTGATCCCGTCTTCCACTACCTGTCCAAACCGCATTGCGAATTGGTGACGGTCTATCCCGCGCGTTGTCCTTAGTCCCAGCATGATCGCCTCCATCATCCGCTCTTTTGAGCCAGAGAGATCGTCAACTATCGGCCGCTTGCCCAACGACAATTGTTTGCAGTAGTCATGGACATTGTCGACATTGGCAAACCGCTGACCGCGCATGAACGAATGCGCCGACGGTCCCAGTCCCAGATAATCGCTCCCATCCCAGTATCGTTGATTGTGCTTGCATTCAAATCCCGGCTTGGCAAACGACGAGACCTCGTACCGGACATATCCGGCGTCGGCCAGTCGCGCACATCCGCCGCGATACAACGCCAGCGACAAATCCGGATCGGGCATGACGAGCGACCCAGTCAGTACGCGCTCGGCCAGAGTGGTATCGGGTTCGACTGTCAGTTGGTAGTACGAAATGTGCGGCGGGTCGAGTTCGACAATTGCATCCAGATCATCAGAGAGCATTTGAGTAGTCTGTTTGGGGAGTCCAAATATCAGATCGAGTCCGAAATTTTTGAATCCAAGAGCGTTGGTGAGATAAACAGCCCTTGCCGAATCAGTCGGGTTGTGCTTGCGATTGAGCAGTTGCAAAAGCGGCGTGCTGAATGATTGAACGCCATAGGTCGGACGATTCACCCCCAGCTCTTTGAACAGCGCCAATTTGTCGGCGGTCACCGAATCGGGATTATTCTCCAGCGAGAACTCGATTCCATTGGGGACATAAAACAGCCGCTTGAGTTGCGTCAGCCATTCGATGAATAATTCTTGATTGGCGAGGGTCGGCGTGCCGCCCCCGATGAAAATGGTCGAGATTTGCGAATCAGACTCAGCGTACGCCATCGCCGCCAGTTCGGTTTCGATCTTGAGCGCCTCGAAAAAGCGAACTTCCAGACGGGCGTCGTACAGCTCTTTATAGAAATCGCAGTACGAGCACTTGTTGCGGCAAAATGGAAAGTGAACGTAGAGTCCGAACGGCATCAGAGCGGTCTCATGATGCGATCCAAACGGGCGTGCGTAGGCAGATTCACGAGAAAATGCCCGACCCACTGGATCGCATTATGCACGTACGGGAAAGACCAGCCCGGCGGATCGGCATCCGGCTCCCACGACCAATACACAAAGACCGCTTTGCCGCGGATATTCTGTATCGGCACCGAGCCCCAGAAGCGGGAATCCTGCGAATCGTCACGGTTGTCACCCATCACAAAGTACTGCCCCTGCGGCACGACATACGGTCCAAAGTTATCGCGGAAAGAAAGATCTCCCGGCAATATTTTGGCGTCGCTGTTTTTCGCGCCAGTCGGCACCATTGCCACCATGCTGTCGACATACACCACTTTATCGGCGATCTGGACAGTCTGGCCCGGCAAAGCGACGATCCGCTTTATATAGTCCTTTTCAGGATTATTCGGGTACTTAAACACAATGATGTCCCCGGCCTGCGGCGTTTTCCCGCCGTACTGATACGCCAGCTTGTTCACGAAGATATAATCTCCGGTAAGCAGGGTATCATCCATCGACGCCGAGTTGACCCGGTAGGCCGAGACAACAAAGAGTCGAAGTAAGACGGCCGCGACCACCGCAAGAATGGCGGTTTCCAGGTATTCGCGCCAGAGCGGTTTGCGATGACGGCGATTGAGGAACTCGCGCGCTTGTCGTTGACTTTCGACATGCTTGTGTTCTGAGATGAGGAAGTCTTGATCCATACGTACTTGGTTTATCGGCATATCCCGGAGCTACTTTAGACCGGGGGTTGACCCCCCAATATACCCCAATTCCCCCCATGGACAAGGCCGGTCGTCGTTTCGCTTGCGGCAGACGCCCTCGTCTGCCCGTGGCGTCGGGCGTCCTCACCCGACGCAGTGCGTGGTGTACGTCCCCGTGCACCACGTCTTCGTGGCGGCCGAGGACGACCGCCACGCATGGGATTACAAAAAAAGGCGTCAGGTGTTTCCACCTGACGCCTCAATTCAATCTAATTTACCCGCTACTTCACGAACCGCAACTCAAGCGTGGGCCGTTCAGATACAGATAGCTGATCAGTGCGGTAATGTCGCCGATATCTATTCCCGCCGAACCGTCGACATTTGCCTTCGACATACTTCCGGGCGGCGCTCCCGACAAATACAGATACCCGATCATCTCCGCCAGATCGGCGATGTCCGGTCCGGCATTGTCGTTATTGAAATCACCCGCGAGACACATCGAAATCTGGCCGGCAACCGTTCCCGGTGTGTAGGTGTGCTCGCCGGAGTTGATGGTCGGGTATTGGTATCCGTACGCCTGCACATTGATCGGCAGAACAGCGCCGTCGGGGACATTCATCCCAACCTTGAAATAAAGCGACAGCACCGGTCCATTGCCGCACGTGAGTTCATGCGCGGCGGTGTTTGAAAAATCGATCATGTATGCGCGGCGCTTGTTGTTGGTGTCGTCGCTGGTTTGTGACAACGCGGCGCCGGCCGAGCGGGTGCCGGCAGTTGAAACAGAAACGATCGTTGGCGGATACTGGCCAGCCCAGGTAAACGGAATGATCATCGAGGTGATCGGCAGGCAATTGCGCGCCGAAATATCAACTCGAACCTCTTTACCGGCGTTGGCGACAATGTTGTCAACCGCCAGTGTGTCGGCATACAGTTCGATGAAGTCTGTCTTGGTGCTGGTGTAGGTCTTGGTGGGAGTCTGAACAGTCAGCGTGACATTGTAACAACCGGGGGCATATGAATGAACCGGATTCTGATCGGTAGAAGTAGCGCCGTCGCCGAATTGCCAATTCCAACTGGTAACTTGGCGGGTGGTATTACCCGAAAAAGCAATCGTGTCTGGCCCGGGGCCAAATTTGGTATCAGCGGATATTCCGATCCCGCCGTATTCGATGAAGGCCGCACCGAAACCAATATTGCACATGTTATACCCGATGCGCATGTACCCGCCCTCACCCCATCCACTTCCCCACGAATTACGCATGAACCAGATACCGCCGCCCTGGGTGTCATCCCAGCCGACCAGCACGACTGCGTGGTTGATCGGTGCATCGGTGTCCTGATTGAAAATGCCGCCGCCGTATCCTTGGAACGCGGAAGTCGCGGTCACGCAGACTGAAATAGGACCGTGATCCAAAATTGCCTGTTTGAGCGCGGTCACTGAGGGAGTCGCCCACTGTGGGCCAACAAACGCCCAGTTATCAATCTTGTACGGGTGCGCATACGGACAATGGCAGGATCCGTTTGATTGTGAATACGGGAACGCAGTTTCCATCACCGCGCCGGATCCTCCGCACGGATCGCCGGTGTTCATCAGATAATCGAACGCGAGCCATCCGCCGGCACAGCTCCAGCCGGAGAGATTGCAACTGACCAGCCATTGCTCCGAGAGATTGACATCCTCGCGCTCAAACAATTTGATCGCGCATTCCATTGCACCGATCGACGAAAAGGCCCAGCAACTGCCGCATCCACCCTGATTGCGTATCGGGGGCATGGCGACGGTGTCGCGCCAGTCGAACTTGGCCGGCAACGACGCGGCGTTAAGTGACGCACTACCGATTCGTTCGCGCGGCGGAGCGTAGCCGTCCGGTACCTTCGTACCGCAGATTTGATCGAGCGGGTACTGGGTCGCCTCGTTTTCGGTTACCTGAAATGTCCAGCCGTTGTCGACAGCCTGTTTGTTCAGGTCGGCGATTTCAACACTAGACAATTGGGCTTTGGCCGAATGAGGAGTGAAAACGAAAATGGCAACGAGTGCCGGGATTGTGAGGTGGGCTAACTGACTGAACAGGTTGCGTGTGCCGCGCATGTACTTTCCTCGATTCACGGGTTGTCGTTTGACGCGCAGTAGTTTACCAGTCCAAGATAGCAACTTTTTGTGACTTTGCCAAAGGAAAATGGACCATAGTGGCATAAAGAGTGGGCGGATAGAGAAAAAAGCGGGGGGCGCGTTACACGGAAACGTCGGCAAATACGTCCTTGACAGCGGAGGGATCGCAGGTACATTAATAAGATAACATTGTCGCCGTTACCAGTCGGGGTGGGTTATGGGTTGTCGAAATCTTCTGATAGTGCTCGGTCTCGGGCTATTGCCAATAATCTCTACACACGCCAAGCCGCAGGCTGATATACATTGCGCGGCCGATATCGCGGGATGTTGTTGCCGGGGTGATCGCGGGAATGTCGACTGCGATTTCAACGACGTCGTCGACATTGTCGATCTGACTTTGCTGATCGATCATATGTACATCACCCTTGAGCCGTTGCCGTCGTTTGACGAGGCCAATATCGACGGTCAGGATCAGATCGACATCGCCGATCTGACTGGGCTGATCGATTACTTATTTGTGAGTTTGACCCCTCCCCCGCCTTGTCCGGGCGGACAAGTGAATCATCCTCCAGTAACAATTCTGCTCGGGATAGATAGTAGTCTACAGCCGTACGTAAACGCGGAGACCCCCACTCCGACAAATCCGGGGGTGCATTACTCCTGGATCGGGCACGATAAACTCGATCACCCGTACGAGCCAGAGCCATTATCGTTTGAATGGCGGGTATACGGACCATATGATCAGACGACTATCAACCAAATTAACACCCAGTTTGTGAAAATTGTCTTTGTTACAACAAGCCGGGAAATGATCTATCGAGGACAAGGGCGTTTTCTGCCGTACTGCGATACCACCTGGATACCGACCCCGCCATATTTGATGATCACCTGTGACACGATGTGGGTGGACACGGTCCATTTAGCAAATCGATTCGGCGTATTGGACACGATTTTCGATGTCGAGTCACCCGCATTTATAAACAATCCGAGTTACGATAAAATGGCGTTGCGGTCGGGTGCTTTCGGAGACTCGGTCACCGCTGATACGTCAACCTTCTTGCGTGATTTTTTCGCCAAATCACCGAGCGACACAACGCAATTGGGGTCTTTCATTTTCTGGGTGCGGGCAATCGACCACGACTCACCACCCAAAGCCGACCCGGCGCCGGCATTCAAACATTTTCAGGCAGTCGACGGCAAGCATGAGCTCGATATTTTGATCGCCGACGCAGGCATATCTTACGAAATCAATCCGCGAAATCTGACCAAGGCGCGGCAATATTGGTCGAACGCTCTCCCTCGTTGGCGGCCCGGCACGACGCAAAATTACCACATAATCACGCAATCCAGTGGCAATGTCTTACCCCTAACCCTTTTGCTTAAGCACAAAGTTGTAATTGTGGTATCCGATGACGTCATTAAAGGGGTACTTAACACACCTGACCTCAGGAAACGGTGTATCGTCGCTTCAAATGCCGGCTCGAACTTCTGGATTATGGGGAGAACTTCCATCGCAGGAGACGAGGCAAGACCGCCGAGTATAGTTACGGGATCGCAAATATCAGGAATCGCCCCGTGGTTAGGAATTAATCAATACGTCTACACTGGCTGGAGCTGGTACTATATAATCATGAATCCAAGTGTGCGCATTGAAGACTTTATCGGGGCCGATCCTATTAATCCGGCCGCATGGCCTGCGCTGACTGTTGATTCTGCGCTCTTGCATCAGCGATACGGCTGGGGCGGGGATTACTTCCCACCGTGGATTCCTTCGCTTGCGGCATTACCTGAAGTGACTTACTTCACGCCGACTGACAGCGCGGAGATTTTGTACAACTACAATTCGCTCTACACCGATCATCACCCGCTTGTCCCGGACAATTATTTCTTCAACGGCAAACCGGTGGTGTATAGAATCGATCGGGGCGGATACCGACTCTTCGTGTCGGCCTTCACACCCTACTCGCTCGGCGGCGATTCCATCGGCGGCGCGGCCCAGACGTTCGTCGACAGCACTTTAAATTGGTTGTATCAACCGTTTGAATCAAACCAAAGCATAGATTCCAATCCGAATAGATTGACTATCGAGGAGATTATCCCCGGCATTGTAAAACCTACTTCAGCCGCGGAGGTAAAGCAATGAAAACGACTATTAGTGTACTTGCGATTATGCTGGTGCTGTCCGTTCCGGCAAGCGGCCGGGAAATGCTACCGACAAACCGTGAACTGACTTCAGCCGCCAGCCCGGCAGTCGCGCCCGGCCACCAATCGGCGGTTCACAACGCCGGCAACATGGCGATGACCATCACCAACCGGGGATGTTTCGGAACCGGATATTCCGCAACCGCAATCGACTGTTTCACCGGCCAGCCACTGATATCGTGTGAGTACCCAAAAGAGACTGGCACTATGTACTTGTTTGCAGGGATGATTTGGGTAGGCGGAATTGTCGGCACTGACACGCTCGTGTCAGTCGGTGGCGATGGTTGGATGCCCGGTAGCGAACTTAATCCGGATATTTTCCCACTCGGAAATATCCTGTATCGCTCCCGGCTGTCGACCGGTCCTGCCAAGATCGACGCACGGTCGGATCAGGACTTTGTCGCAACCGTCTGGGATACCTGCAAAACAGGATGCCCCGGACTGGCCAACGACGCGATGGACGGCCGCCCGCATCGCCCTCTCGGAATCAGAATCGATCAGGAGAGTTATGTTTGGCGCGATCAGTATGGTGAAAATGCGGTCATATTCAATCTGAAGATCACCAACATTTCAAACCACGATATTTCCGAAGGGTATGTCGGTATCTATGTGGATGCCGATGTTGAGTCGATTCCTAACTGGGCCGGGTATATGGACGATGTCACCGGGTTTGCATCAAATGTGACATTGCCCGGAGCTGTTTGTCCCTTTGAACTCACCATTCCGACAGCGTGGATTGCAGACAATGACGGCGACCTATTGACTTCATACCCGGCATTTCCAGTTCCCCATGTAACGGCGACAGCTCTCTTGAATATCTTGCCGGATGCCGCCATAGTCTCTTACAACTGGTGGATGAGCAACGGAGCCGGGCTACTCGACTTCGGGCCAATGCGAAGGTCCAACATGCGCGATCTGGGAACGGGGGGGCTCGGCACACCGGCCGGTGACCGGAACAAGTACTGGATCATGGGCAACGGTGATATCGACTACAATCAGGTGTACACGGCATCTATCTCGCCAACCGACTCTGTCTGGCTACCAATACCCGTTGAACCTCTTGCTCCTGACATCGTCGACGGATACGACACCCGCTATCTTCTCTCCGCCGGGCCATTTGATCTTGCCCCCGGCCAATCAGTTCCTCTGGTGTTTGCCTATGTCGGTGGGAGAAATCTTCACACCGACCCCAACAACTTGGTCAACTTGCCGCAGAACCCGCAAGCCTACGAGGCAAATCTGAATTTCGACGATCTCAAACGAAACATCGTGTACGCCTCCTGGGTCTACGACAATCCGGGTGTCGACTCAGACTCCGACGGCTACTTTGGCGATTACACGGTGTGCGGGCTAGACACCACCTGGGTGCGCGGCGACGGCGTCCCCGATTTCCGGGCTTCCGCGCCACCTACTCAACCGTCGCTCCGTGTCACACCTGAGAGCGGGTCGGCGATTCTGCGCTGGAACGGCGCGCAAAGCGAGGCGAGTCGGGATTTTCTGACCGGTATCCCGGACTTTGAAGGATACAATGTTTACCTGAGAAAACTCGGCGGCGCTTCTGATTGGAATATGGTCGCGAGTTACGATGTCGAAGATTATTTTAAGGCGATCTATGATGCGCCTTACAATCGATGGACTGTCGATCCGGTGGCCTTCAGCGGCGACAAACTCAAGTGTCTGTATGCACCCTTGGGATGCTCCGATTCGATCTGGTCTGCCAATCACTACACTCGCACCAGTCCTTTTGTACGACCGTGGTTTCCCGATTCCATCCTGTACTTTGTACCTGCCGGTTGCAACGCCCACCTCTTCGGACATGAAACACCGATATTGAAATCGTATCCAAACGCACCGAGACCACAGTGGAGCCGGGTCTCTGATGTTCCTATCGATTCGCTACCGTTCTATGTGACTGATGACGGGTATTTCAAGTACTACGAATACGAACTCACTTTAACCAATCTCACCCCAGCAGACTCTTATCTGGTATCGGTTACCGCTCTCGACTTTGGAAGAGCGTCGCTGACTGAATACACACCGCTGGAAACGCTGATTGATGACGGCCAGATAGTTGTCGTGCCACTTGCCCGGTCAAGTTGCTGTAGTGGCTCAAGTGGAAATGTCGACTGCAGTCCGAACGGGTCAATCGATATCGCCGACCTGACCGCCATGATCGATTACTTGTATGTTAGTTTGAATCCGCTCTGCTGTGTGGGCGAGGCCAACACCGACGGTGACCCGGCGGGTGTGATCGATATTGCTGATTTGACACGACTGATCGACTTCTTGTATGTCAGCTTCACGGCCCCAGCCGGGTGCGAGTAGCTTTTTCGTAAGGCGGGAGCCCCGCGCTCCCGCCTTTCTTGGCAGACTTTTCAATTTCAGAACTCTTCGTTGGTCAGCCTCCTTGCGAGGCTGACATCTTCTTCTTTTCCGGAACAAAAAAGTCAGGCTTGCAAGGAGCCTGACCTACAAAGAGCTATACCGCCCAACAAATTCAACTACCGCTCAATCTTGAGCGCCGCCAAAAAAGCTTCTTGAGGGATTTCGACCGAGCCGATCTGCTTCATTCGCTTCTTCCCCTCTTTTTGCCGCTCAAGCAGTTTGCGCTTGCGGGAAATATCGCCACCGTAACATTTGGCGGTCACATTCTTGCGCAATGGGCGGACTGTAGCGCGGCTGACAATCCGGCTCCCAATCGCCGCCTGAATGACCACCTCGAACATCTGCCGCGGAATCAACTTCTGTAATTTGTCATTCAGTTGCGTGCCCCAGTGATACGCTTTCTCGCGATGGATAATCACCGAGAGGGCGTCGATTGAATCACCGTTAACCAAAATATCGAGCTTGACCAGATCGGAGGTGCGGTAATACGGCAGGCCGTAATCGAACGACGCATACCCGCGCGTAATCGATTTGAGTTTGTCATAGAAATCGAAAATGACTTCAGAAAGTGGAAACGAGTAGGTCAAGCTGGCCCGGGTCTGCGACATGAACTCGGTCGTCTTGTATTCACCCCGCCGTTCGGTACCCAGTTTCATGATCGCGCCGATATATTCCGCCGGCACAATAATCTGCGAGTCGACATACGGCTCCTCCACATGATCGATATTTTGCGCCGGCGGCATTTCGGCCGGATTATCAACCACCTGCATCGTGCCGTCGGTCTTGTGCACTTTATATTCAACGTTCGGGACCGTGTTGATAATCGTCTGATTGTACTCGCGCTGGAGCCGCTCGGTGATGATCTCCATATGCAGAAGACCTAAGAAGCCGCACCGGAAACCAAATCCGAGCGCCGACGATGACTCCGGCGTATACGAAAGCGAGCTGTCATTCAATCTGAGTTTCTCCAGCGATTCGCGCAGTTCGGCGAAATCTTCGGCGACCGCCGGATAAAGCCCCGAAAAAACCATCGGTTTGACATCGACAAATCCACCCAGCGGTTCTTTCGCCGGGTTGGCCGAATGAGTAACTGTGTCGCCGATCTTTGTATCGGCAACTTCCTTGATCGACGCAAAGAAATATCCGACTTCACCGGCCTGCAGTTCTTCCTGCGGAAACTGGGCCAGACGCAAAAAGCCGACCTCGTCGACCTCGTGCGATTTTTCTGTCGAGAAGAACTTAATCCGGTCACCCTTTTTGAGCGTGCCGTTGACCACTTTCACAAACGGCATCGCGCCGCGATACGTGTCGAAAATCGAATCGAATACCATTGCCTGGAGTGGTGCGTCGCAATCCCCTTTGGGAGCAGGAATGGTCGTAATGATCGCTTCGAGTAGCTCGTGAATCCCGATGCCGGCTTTGGCCGATACGCGCAAGACATGCTCCATCTCGCCGCCGATCAGATCGATAATATCTTTGGCGACCTGATCTGGGTTAGCGCTCGGCAAATCGATCTTATTGATTACCGGCAGAATTTCCAGATTGTTTTCCATCGCCAGATAGAGATTGGAAAGTGTCTGCGCTTCAATCCCCTGAGCGGCGTCGACAACCAGTATCGCCCCCTCGCAAGCAGAGAGTGATCGCGAAACTTCGTACGTGAAATCCACATGCCCCGGCGTATCGATCAGGTTGAATTGGTACATCTCGCCGCTTTTAGCCAGATAATCCAGCCGAATCGCGTGGGCTTTGATCGTGATCCCGCGCTCCTGCTCCAGATCCATCGAGTCGAGCACCTGGGCATGGGTCATCTGCCGCTTGTGAAGAGTGCGGGTTTCTTCAAGCAGACGGTCAGCCAGGGTCGATTTCCCGTGATCGATATGAGCGATAATCGAGAAATTGCGGATTTTTGTTATGTCGTACATACTCGTTTTTCAATTCAAAAACGGCAGGCCAGGCCTGCCGGGAAAGCCAAGGTAGGCAAATCATCCGGCTAAGTCAATTTTAGGAATTGGGAGGTGGTGAAATGCGTCTAAGAGGAGCGCTGTGCTCGTTCTGATTTTCTCTGGTGGGAGCCATAGATGAAAGCTCCAGCCAACGTCACAATGGTACCAGCACCCAAAAGACCACCCGGAAGTACCTTGTCATTCAAGATGCAATAGAAACTTCCAAGCAATCCGACAAGTCCGAGTAGGAAACCGAAGGTGAGCCCGAGTTTTGAATTCCAGACATCAGAACCAATTACTTTTGATTCCATCTTCTGGCGATGTTTAGATTGATTTTCGGCCATTACCAAAATTCGTTCTGCGGCACCGACCAAAATCTCATCGTACTTTCGAAGTATGTCAGGAGGAGGTAGAGGCCCCGAGAATTGCTCACCATGGAGCACCAGTTGCCTATTTTGACTTACAACCGACTTGCTCTTGTGACTCGCCATATTTGCGAATAGAATCTCTCAAATCATCGCCAACCGAAAGCCAATCACTCAGCAACGCTTTCGCATCGGCTTCTTCGGCGGTTTTGCTCTCATTGTAAACCTGCAAAGTCCCGCCCAAATCTACAATTCGCGCCATTCCCTCAAGAAACGATGGGCGCGCAAAAAGCATGAATGTCAGACTTTGATCAAGGTTACTCATTTCACTTATTTCCTTTTGGAGATCTTAAAAGTACACTAACCAACGCGAGTTGTCAAATCGCTTTATACTAAATAGTTTCGGCCACCCTTTACTACAACTTTAACGTCAATTTTGGGCAAAAAGTTCCGTTTTCCCGAATACCCAAACCAACCCCCGCTCAACTCTTAGTTGCTCATTAAGTTAGGACTGTGCGTGCATTGACTGGCTACTTCTTAAGATACGCCGCCAACTGGTCGCGGACTTCCGATTTGGGAATATTGCTGACGAGATTCCCCTCGTAGGCAATCGAAATCTGCGAGGTCTCCTCGCTGACCACCACCACGATCGCGTCGCTGACTTCGGTTACACCAATCGCCGCTTTGTGGCGCATGCCGTACAGTTTGCTGTAGCGTTGATTGGATGTCAACGGGAGCGAGGTCGCCGCCGCAATGACATATTCTCCGGCGATGAGTACCGCGCCGTCGTGGAGCGGCGTGTACGGTGTAAACAACGTTACCAAAAGCTCGCTCGAAAGCGCCGCATTCATTTCTTTGCCGGTCTCGGCAAAATTGCGAAGGCCGGTACGCCGTTCAATCACAATCAAACCACCATAGCGAAGTTCGGCCAAGCGCAAAGCGGCGCGGGAGACCTCTTCGAGCGTTTTCTTCTGCTCCAACCGGACAAACGTTCTGAACAATCGATTCTGCCCGAAATGAGCAAGCGCACTCCGGAGTTCAGGCTGAAATACGATGACCAATACAATGAACCCAACGGTAGCAAGATTTGAAAACAGCCAGGTGAGTGCTTCGAGTTGAAAGAAATAGGCGACGAACGCTACACCGGCAATCAGAATCATGCCAACAATCATCTGCGCCGAGCGGGTACCTTTTGCCAGTTTGAGAATCTGATAGACGATGAACGACACGATCAAGATGTCGATCGCGTCTTTCCAGCCGAACCGGAGAAAATCGTATTGAACCGGGCCGTTCATTTGGTATTCACCGCCTTGAGAACGCTGAGCGCCTGCACTGTTTCGCGCACATCATGCACGCGAATAATTGCCGCGCCGTTTATCGCCGCCCAGACCGCCGCCGCCAGTGATCCGCCCAAACGGTTATCCACCGGCGCGCCGGAATCGAGCACCCCAATAAACGACTTTCGCGAGGCTCCCACAAGTAGCGGAAGGTTGTGACGGTGAAACTCTTTCAGGCGGGACAAAATGGTCACATTGTCGATCGGGCGCTTGCCAAAACCGATACCGGGATCGAGAATCAGCTTATCACGGGGAATACCACGTGAAACGGCATATGCAATGCGTTCGTCGAAAAACTCATTGATCTGTCTGACAACGTCGTCGTACTGCGGATTCTCTTGCATCGTGCGCGGCGTGCCGAGCATGTGCATGAGCACCACCGGCGCTTTTGTCACCGCCGCCAGTTCAGCCATTTGTGGATCGAATTTCAGCGCCGTGACATCATTGATAATATCAACACCTGCCGCAAGCGCCGCTTTGGCGACTTCGGCTTTGCAGGTATCAATCGAGATCGCGATTTGGGAGACTTTTCGAATTCCTTCAATAACCGGCACTACTCGCCGTATTTCTTCGTCAGCCGACACTGGCTCCGCCCCCGGCCGCGATGATTCCCCGCCGATATCGATGATACTCGCTCCGTCATCGATTATCTGCCGCGCACGCGTTACAGCAGAATCTACTGTAGAAAAGCTCCCACCATCCGAAAACGAATCGGGGGTAACATTGAGAATCCCCATGACGACAGAAGCCTGAAGATCGAGCGTGCGCCCAAGGGGCAATCCGATTTGCAGGAATTTATCAGACATGAGAGCGTATATACATCTGGATGATGGGTATCGCAAGTTCGGATGAGTGCCTTGTAGGTCGGGACCTTTACGGTCCCGACAACCCGGCGCAAAAGAAAAGTCGGGATCACAAGGATCCCGACCTACGAAGAACTTTCTTGTCGAAACCACAGGGGTTTCGACCTACAAGGCTCGCACCGTTCATCCCCCCGTCGGGGCGGGAGCCGCCGCCGGCTCGAAACTTCCACCGGGGCGTCCAATCACATCGTCAACATCCTTGCCGTCGATAATTTCCTTCTCAAGAAGAATCGCCGCCAACTTGTGAAGTTTATCAATCTGCGTCGACAAAATTCGCTTGGCGGTATCTTCGGCCTTATCTAAGAAACTGCGTATTTCCGAATCAATCACCACCGCCGTCGCCTCGGAAAAATCCGAATGCTGGGCAAACTCGCGACCGAGGAAAATATGCTCTTCGGTCTTGCCGAATGTCACCGGCCCGAGCTTGTCGGACATCCCCCAGTTGCAAACCATCCGTCGCGCCAACTTGGTCGCCCGTTCCAGATCGTTTCCGGCGCCGGTATCGAGTTGATTGAATACGAGCAATTCGGCCACACGACCGCCCATCATCACCGCCAGCACTGCCTCAAGATATTCTTTCGAGTGGGTGTGGCGTTCGTCGATCGGGAGCGACTGAGTCAGACCCAGCGCCAAACCGCGCGGAATAATCGTGACTTTGTGAATCGGGTCGGCCTTAGGCATGAACTTGGCCACCAGTGCATGTCCCGATTCATGGTAGGCGATCACTTTCTTTTCGTCGTCGGCAATCACCATCGACTTGCGGGCGGTGCCCATCATCACTTTGTCTTTGGCCTCTTCGAAATCTTCCATCTTCACCGACTCGCGATTCCTTCGGGAAGCCAAGAGAGCCGCTTCATTCACCATATTGGCCAGGTCCGCGCCGGACATCCCGGGCGTGCCTCTCGCCAATACGCTGATATCAACATCCGGATTGGTTTTCACTTTGCGAATGTGCACCGCGAGAATTCCCTCGCGTCCCTTCACATCCGGCGACGCAACGACAATCTGACGGTCGAATCGTCCGGGGCGAAGGAGCGCCGGATCGAGCACATCGGGACGGTTGGTCGCGGCAAGCAAGATGACGCCTTCGTTGGACTCAAATCCGTCCATTTCGACAAGCAGTTGATTGAGCGTCTGCTCACGCTCGTCATGACCGCCACCCAAACCGGCGCCGCGATGCCGCCCTACCGCGTCGATTTCGTCGATGAAAATAATACACGGCGCGTTTTTCTTTCCTTGTTCGAATAGATCACGAACTCGACTTGCGCCGACACCCACAAACATTTCAACAAAGTCCGAGCCCGACATCGAAAAGAACGGCACTCCCGCTTCACCCGCTACCGCGCGGGCCAAAAGCGTTTTCCCCGTTCCGGGCGGGCCCAAGAGAAGTGCGCCTTTGGGAATTTTTCCGCCGAGCTTTTGGAATTTCCCCGGCTCTTTCAGAAATTCAATAATCTCTTTAAGCTCTTCTTTGGCTTCATCGGCGCCGGCGACATCGTTAAATGTCACTTTCGGACGCTCGTCAGTGGAAAGCTTGGCTCTTGATTTGCCGAAAGAGAAAAGCCCTTTCGGTCCGCCCGCCGCTCCCTGCATCTGCCGCATGAACATGAACCAGAGCACGATCAGCAACAGGATCGGGCCGAAAGCGAGTAAGATCGAAAAGATGCTGGTGCTTTCTTCTTTGGCGACAATTTTCGCGCCGGAAGATTCAAGTCTTCCAACGAGCTCATAATTGTTGTCCGGAAATGGAATCCGCGACTCGAATTGAGTGAACGCTTTGGGGGATTTGGTCGAGGCGAACACAGCGCCTTTAGTCAGTTTGCCCGAGACTTTACGCTCTTCGAATGTCACTTCCGCGACATTGCCGTTATCAACTTGTTCGGTAAACTCAGAATAGGTAATTCTGGTGGAATCCGGTGAGAGACCGTCCATGCTCGAATAGAGCACTACCGCCACCAGCAAGATTGCCAGCCAGAAGATAATCGAGCGGCTGGCGCCCTTAAATCGCGAGGGCTCACGTTGGGGCTCGCCCTTGGGACGGTTCGAACCGGGGTAACGGTCTTTTTGATTGTCGAGATCGCTCACATATTCTCCAAATTGGGGTTTCGCTGACTTTCATATTATACGAAAGTCAGTGCCAACTATTCACTCTCTTTATCGGACAATTATTCTTCCAGTAGACGACCAATGAACGGAAGATTGCGGTATTTCTGGGTGTTATCCAGGCCGAAGCCGATCACAAACTCGTTCCCGATGGAAAACCCACGGTACTTGATATCGACTTTTGTCCGATGGGCGGTTGGCTTGTCCATGAGTGTAACAATCTCAAGCGAGGCAGGTTCCAATTTTCGCAGTTTTTCAGCAATCTGCGTCACGGTCCTCCCCGAATCGACAATCCCCTCCACCAGCAGGATATGCCGGCCTTTGATCGAACTGTTGATAAGTCCGGATATCTGAATGTCGTCGCCGATCTTGGTCCCCTTGCGATACGACGCCGCCGAGACAAACTCAAGCTCCACCGGTAATTTGATCTGGCGCATAAGGTCAGCCAGGAAAATGGCGCACCCTTTGAGCACGCCGATCAGCACCGGAACCTCACCGGCGTAGTCCCGTGTTATCTCGTCTCCCATTTCGGTGATCCGACGAGCTATCTGCTTTTGGTCGATTAGCAGTTCAAATGGTTTTGATTTTGGGCGTTTTGCGCTCACGGTACTCAATGTGTATTACCTCGGTTGTTCCATCCTGTATTTTCACCCGGTCGGCAATTTCAAAGCCAACCAGCCAGACAATTCCCTTGTCATCACACACCACCGGCACTTCATCGCGCCGCGCCACTGGCACTTTCCGGTCGGTCAAGTAGTCGCCGACTTTCTTTCGACCGGTCATACCGAGCGGAACAAATTGATCACCGCGGCGAATTGTCCTCGCAATAAGTGGCAATTCAATTGTCGCCCGATCCAGCGTTACCGTCTTTGATCTCTTCTCTTGCGGTGGCTTTCTGCCGCGTCGACGGCCGCCTCGCGCACGAATCTCTATTCCAAAACCGCCCAGCGAAACCCACCGATTGTCGAGCGGGATTTCGCGCGGAACCGCAACTTTGGCCGGTCCTTTGAAAATGATCTGTTGTCGTGCGATCTCAACCTGAACACCACCTCCCGCCGACAGCGATCCCGACTCGACTTGCGCCGCTGAATCAATCCGGTCGACGACCTCTTTGTCCGGCCCTGACCGATCTTGCGACAATTCAGCCAGCGCTGACCTGACAACCCGACGTCTCAGCCAGAGAGGATATTCCAGGTATATCTGCAAATCAAGCATTAACTTACCCCCGGGAGTCGGCCTTGCGATTTTGTGGAAAACCCGACTACTCATCCCGGCCAAAAACTCCTCTTCGGCCAAGAGCAATTCTGATAAATCACGCAGTGCCCGATCCACCTTTGGATTCAGTCGCTCGCGAATCTGGGGCAACAGCTTGTGCCGTAGATAATTACGCCGGTAGTCAAGATTGGCGTTGGAAGAATCATGGCAGTATGAAATCCGCCTGCTGTTCAAATATCTCAAGATCTCCACCCGTGGGATTTCAATCAGCGGACGAATGATCTTTCCCCGCTTGACCGGAATGCCAAGCAATCCGGTCCGGCCGGTCCCCCGTAGCATTCTGAAAAGTACCGTCTCGACTTGATCATCGGCTTGATGTCCCAAGGCAATCTTGTCGCACGACAATTCGACTGCCAATTCCTCAAGCGTGCGATATCTAAAGTCGCGAGCGGCTTCCTCAAAACCAACCTTGCGCTTTTTGGCCAGAGCCGGGATATCCGCCCGAACTACTCGAAATCCGACGTGCCACTTGTGACATAGCGCCCGGCAGAACTTCTCCTCGCGAAGCGCTTGACGCGGCCGAAGGCAGTGGTTGATATACAAGGCGTGGAGCTTAAGCGACGATGACCGCCGAAGTCGGGTCAAAAGATGCAAAAGCGCAACCGAATCAGGACCGCCGGAAAGAGCAACCAGGACTGTGTCGCCATTTGACAAAAGTCCGTCCCGATTAATTGCCGCCTGTGCCGATTGGAGTAGATCCATAACGGCACAAACATACGGATTTATCAACTACCGGAACAAGCGACGATTCTGTCTTTGGCTCGACAAATCAGTCCAATTTCGCGTTGCAAATACAGAGATTTATGGCATATTTCGTCATATCATTTACCCGCCCTCTGCCTTGTTTGAAGGGAGTTTGTTGTGCGCACTCTAACGTTGATTTTTGTCGCTCTAGTCACTATCTGCACTTCGGCCAACGCGGTCGATCTGAGCAAAGGCATGTTATTGGATATCCCGAATGAGATAGCCACCAGACAGTTCGGACGAGCATTGGTTTCCACCATGTCCCCCGAAGACTCGCTCGGGGCAACTTCCTTCAGGTTCTCCGGCGACACCCTCCGACTTCTGGCTGTGTTAGTCGATTGGTCTGATCGCTTCCACTTCTGGTCTCCCGCCAAATTCGATTCGCTTCTCTTCTCGCAAAATGTCTGGCCGGGGGGCTCAGTGCGCGATTACATCTGGGAATGTTCGTACGGCAAAGTCGTCACCACCGGCACGGTGATCGGATGGATCGACGGCGGCGAATACAACAACAACTACGACTTCGGATCGCTCTTTCCATCAATTGACGCCACAATCGACTTTACTCAGTACGACGGTGACCACAACGGCGATGTCGACGCCGTAGTCTTCATCCGTTCCGGCAACGGCATGGAAGACACCGGCAACCCCATTGACATTTGGTCATACGCATGGATATTTGCGCCACACTCAGGCTGGGGACCGTACGACGGCATGTGGATTCCGCGTTGGAACACTTCTCCGGAAACCCGTCCCCTCCGGAATCCCCTCGATCCGACCCAGTTTACGGGCGCGAGCACGCTCAACCGCATTCGAGTCTTTGCTCACGAACTACATCACAACCTCGGCCTGCCCGATTTATACGACTACGATTCCAAGTTGGTAATTTCTACATTCTACACTCCCAACGACGCCAACGATCACCCGGTCTACGACTGGGATATCATGGCCTACTACGGTTACGGGATATTGTCGCTGGGTAGCGAAATCCCGTCGCATTTGACCGGTTGGTCAAAAAAGGAGTTAGGGTGGTTAACGCCCATCACGCTCACCGGAAACAACTACCCGGCGCTTAAGATATACGAGATCGAAACCCACGCCGACAGCTCGCTGTACAAGATCCCGATCAACAACGACGGAACCGAATATTTCCTTCTTGAATATCGCAACCCTCGATCAACCGGGAAGTTTGACCACAAAGATTCCGACTTCTCCTGCTATTTTCACCCCAAACTTAAATTCGGGTGCGATTCACTCGACCGCGGTCTGCTTATCACCCACATCGACGACCAATATGAATGGGGAAACAACGGCACTCCGGGGGCGCCACACTACCATGTGATGGTTGAAGACGCCGGCTACAATCCGTCGTTCGATTACACTCAAAATCCCGGCGGTGATGTCACTGACTCGGCTCAATGGTGGTATCCATACGAAACTCGAAAAGGTGCCCTCTTTTCATCTGAAACCCCCGGCCAAACCACGTTTGGCCCCACAACTACTCCCAACAGCGACGGTTACACCGGCCCGACCGGGATCACCGTCATCGTCGATTCAATCATTGGCGATCATTTATTTGTGCGTATCACCCAGCAAGACAGCGATGCCGACGGAGTGGTCGATGCCGCAGACAATTGTCCCGCAATTTCAAACCCGGATCAACTTGATTCTGATGGCGATGCGCTGGGCAATTTGTGTGACAACTGCCCGACTGAAAGCAACGTCGCTCAAACTGACACCGACAGCGACGGCCTCGGCGACCCATGCGACCTGTGTCCAGTTGATCCGCTCAATGACGCAGACACTGATGGATTCTGTGCAAACCTCGACAACTGCCCTACGATCACAAATCCCCTCCAGCAGGATTCCAACAACGATGGTATCGGCGATGCCTGCTGTTGTATCGGCTCGACCGGAAATGTCGATTGCGACCTTAACAACGGCGTGGACATTTCCGACCTGAGCGCGTTGATCGACTACTTGTACATCACGTTTACACCGCTCTGTTGCCCGAGCGAGGCCAACACCGACGGCCAAACCGGTGTCGACATCGCCGACCTGAGCGCACTGATCGACTATTTGTACATAAGCTTTACACCAGTGAGTAATTGCCAATGAGAGAACACTAAGCGAGGGTGTATGGGCACCCGGGAGGTATCGATGTCTCGGTTGTTGAGCTTGGCGATTATCATGACGGCGGCGGCAATGGCGACGGCCAGTGCATCACCGCCGATTCCAACAAACCGCCGAATTTCTTCACCATCGCCAAACGTACAAAATGAAGAACAAATCTGCGTATCACCGGTGGACAGCAATATTGTCATCGCGGTCTGGCGCGATTTCCGGCTTGGATATCGACAGATTGGCATAGGTCGTTCAACCGACGGCGGGAACACTTGGACTGATTCACTCCTTAGCCCTTCAAAGCAGATTAATGACTGGCAATCCGATCCGGCACTTGCAGTGAGCGCAGACGGAAAATTCTACATGGCTGTGCTGGACTTCGTTGCCACTCACAACCGTGACTCCTCGTGTATTGCGATTCACAAGACGACGGACAAAGGTCTTTCGTGGCAGGGACCATATATTGCGGAAAACGATTACATCGGCGAACACTCGTATTTCGAAGACAAGGAGTTCATCGCAATCGATCGCTCCAATGGCACACTGGCCGGCAACTTTTATTTGGCTTGGTACCGAGGCGTGATCTTAGCGACACGGGGCACGCCGAATGGCCTTTTCGAAGATGCGGTGCGGGTCACACCGTTATTTGACGGATCTGTCCCCCAGTTCGCGTGCCCTTTTGTCGGTAGAGATGGGAGCGTTTATGTTACTTGGACGCGAGATTCATCCGATCACACAAATATCATGGTTGCCAAATCAACCGATGGCGCTACGACTTTCAGTCCGCAGAAGAAGTTACAGCGAACCAATCACAATTTTCAAGACGCAGTAATCGTCGTACAACCGTCTCCGGCAGTCGATCTGTCAAACGGACCTTTTGGCGGTCGGCTCTATATCGCCTTTCCTTCGCGCGATACCGGCGACTTGGAACAAGGCGATTACAACATTGAGTGCATCCGCTCTCTTGACAACGGTGCTACGTGGTCGTCAGCAATCTATGTAAATGACGATCCAACCGGTCCGGGCACCTTGACCGACCAATTCCATCCGTGGATGGTGTGTAATGAGGATGGTATCTTAATTGCAGTCTGGTACGACGAGCGTACCGACCCCATTGTTCACACCAAATTTGATGTCTTTGCTTCTTATTCCTTCGACGGTGGAAGCTCGTTTTCAACAAACCATCGGATCTCCGAGGTTTCCATCGACCCAGCGTTTTATGGCGTAGCGTGGGCCATCGGATCGGACTTGGTCAATCCAATAGCGGGCGCATCAACGGCCGCCTCCCCTATGGCAGGTCCTATAGGGGAGTACATCGGTGTGACGGCCTATCACGACCATGTAAACGCCGTTTGGACTGACACGCGTAACGGCAACGAGGACGTGTACGGCGCCAACTGGTATATCCCACTGATGGAACCGCGGCCACTAACCCCACGTAACGGCGGCACTGTAGCAACAGGCCCTATCAATCTAAATTGGGCCGCGGCTTGGAAATCATGGGACGATGCTTATCTTCTTGAAGTGTCCAGTGACTCGAGTTTCAGTTCTCTATTGCTACAGACTGGATTGAGTGATCCCGGTTATCTGCTTGACACGGCCGGCTTGACTTACAACTCCCGCCTGTATTGGCGCGTTCGCGCGTACAAACACGCATTGCATTCTGCTGATTCATCAGAATTCTCGCCAACCTGGTCATTCAGATATGGATGCTTTGATTCCGACAACGATGGTTGGGGCGACCCGGGACATCCGGAAGACAATTGCCCCGATGATAATTGCTCAATTGCATTTAATCCAGATCAATCAGATCTTGATGGAGATGGTAGTGGTGATCTATGCGACAATTGCACAACGCTTCCAAATTCAAATCAGCTCGATTCTGACGGCGACGGACTCGGAGA
The DNA here is from genome assembly GCA_964571235.1 of uncultured Ignavibacteriales bacterium. Taxonomy (GTDB): domain Bacteria; phylum Zixibacteria; class MSB-5A5; order GN15; family FEB-12; genus JACRAV01. Next base: position 84,043 of record CAZNAI010000001.1, read on the forward strand.
TTTGTGCGACAATTGTCCAACAATTGTTAATCCAACCCAGATGAACGGAGATGGCGACAGCTTCGGCGACCCATGCGACCTGTGTCCAATTGATCCGCTCAATGACGCAGACACAGACGGATTCTGTGCCAATGTCGACAACTGTCCTACGATCTCTAATCCCGGCCAGCAGGATTCCAACAACGATGGCATTGGCGACGCTTGCTGTTGCATCGGCTCGACAGGCAACGTCGACTGTGATTTGAACAGCGGCGTGGATATTTCCGATCTGAGCGCGTTGATCGATTATTTGTACATCACGTTTACGCCGCTCTGTTGCCCGAGCGAGGCCAACACTGACGGCCAGCCCGGTGTCGACATCGCCGACCTAAGCGCGTTAATTGATTATTTGTATATAAGCTTCACACCCGTCGCGGGGTGTCAGTGAGATATCAAATTCGCTTTGAACGTTTCTTTAAGAGAGGCCGTCAATACCCGTGATCTAAAGTTACAACAAAAAATCAGAGAGCGGCCTCATGATTCGGGAATCCCTGTTGTGAGACTGGTACTGACGAGTGCTTGAAAAATGGGAGGTGTAAAGTGAAGAATTTGATCACGATACTGGCAACAATGCTTTTGTCAATTTCTGCCTCGTCAGCACCCAAATTCGTGGATCCAGACATCCAAATCCGAATTCGAGTTGGCGATGACGCTGATCGACTGCAAATAACTCAGTTGGGCCTCGACGTATTCTCCGAACAGGATAATTGGGTTGAAGTAGTAGCATCGCCGCAGGACATCGCCAACCTGACAGCCCGGGGACTCCAAGTCGAGATAGTACACCAAAGCGCCTCGTCTTTTGCCCGCGAACGGCTCCGGACACCCACGGGCAAGTACTTGACAATGGGCGGATATCCGACGCTAAGCGAGATCTACGCCAAAATCGATTCACTCACTGCATTGTATCCCTCGATTGTATCGGTAAAGCGGAATCTGGGCCAAACAGTTGAACACAGGCCGATGTATGCCTTCAAGATTTCTGACAACCCAAACACGCGCGAAGACGAACCGCGAGTGCTCTACACCGCCGCCATTCATGCCCGTGAAGTGGCAACTCCCCTGGTCCTGTTTTATTTCGCCGATTACCTGACCAGCCACTACGGAACCGATACGGCGGTTACCAATCTTGTCAATAGTCGCGAGCTTTGGTTCATACCGTGTATCAACGCCGACGGCTATTACTACAACGAAGTTACCAACCCCGAAGGGGGCGGGATGTGGCGAAAAAACCGATCGCTCAATGACGACCTCTCGGTCGGAACAGATTTGAACCGAAATTTCGGGTTCATGTGGGGATACAATGGCACGGGCTCGTCCAGTGTCCCTTCGTCTGATGTGTACCGAGGGACCGAGCCGTTTTCCGAGCCGGAAACACAGCATTTAGCGCAGTTTCAAATTTCCGAGGATTTCGAAATCGTGATGGACTACCATTCGGTAGCAAGTCTCAACATGTTTCCCTGGGGGTACGAAAAGATCACAACGCCCGATGATGAGATATTTTGGCAAGCATGTGATAGTTTGGAACAGTTCAATCACTATCGGTCGGGACCGATCTACAATACAATCTATCCCGTAACCGGCGGAAGTGTAGATTGGGAGTACGGCGAGCAGATGCTAAAAGAAAAATCGTTCGCCTTCACAACCGAACTGAGCGGAGGATCTTTCTGGCCCTCACTTAGCGACGTACCCGGAATCTGCCAGGAAAATTTGGGAGTGAATCTCTTCTTGGCTAGAGCCGCCGGCAACATGTACAAATTGAAAGTACCGCTTCGGCCAACAGTTATCCCCTCGCCGCTTGCCGACACTTCGGGATTCATCGTCAACTGGCATCCGCCACAAGACACTCTCAATCCGGCAGTCGCGTATGATCTGGAAGAATTGCGCTTTCCTACGGTCGCCTCGGACTCCGGAGATAACTTCAATCGATGGGTAGATTCCGGCTTTTTATTGATGACGTCCGCTGCGCACACAGGCCCGAGTTGCTTTGGGATCACTACTGATGGACATACCGACGTCAGCATCACGACAAAATATCCTTTCACTGTGAGCGATTCTGACACACTTCACTTTTGGACACGGTACACCCTTCCCAACACCAGCTACGCCTATATCGAAGTTTCGACCGATGGCGTAAACTGGACCAATATTCCCGGCAACATTTCGACAACCCTGAATCCGACCGGTCACAACCGAGGCAACGGTATTACCGGTCATCCGACCGGATGGCGAGAGGGGAAATTTCCTCTGGGAAACTATATTGGTCAGCGACTATATTTCAAAATCCGCTTTGAATCGGGCAACTTTTACGTTACCGCACAGGAATTCCTGATTGACGACATTTCGCCGATACAGGATTTTCAACTGACACAAAATGTCGCATCCGATATCCAGGACTCAACCTTTTCAATCTCCCAACGCTTGCCGGGAGAGTACTGGTACAGAGTCCGCGCAATAGATGCAGAAAACCAGGCTGGCGCGCATTCTTATCCTGAAAAAACAGTTGTCACGTACGCCGGCTATCTCTGCGTGGATAGCGATGGCGACGGATACGGAGACATTGGACACCCAGAAAATATCTGTAATGTTGACAACTGTCCGTCGGCCTTCAATCCACTGCAATCAGACTCCGACGGAGATAACATTGGCGATGCCTGCGACAATTGCCGAACAACCGCCAACATTGATCAATCAGACGCTGATGGCGACGGCGTGGGAGACCTCTGCGACAATTGCCCGACAATGCAAAATGCCGGTCAGATTGACTCCGACAACGATACTTTCGGCGACCAATGTGACAACTGTCCCTTCGCCGCAAACACCGGTCAAGAAGATATCAACCACGACGGCATCGGCGACGCCTGCTGTTGCATCGGCTCGACCGGCAATATCGATTGCGACCTGGGCAACGGCATAGACATTTCCGACCTGAGCACACTGATCGATTACCTGTACATCACGTTTACGCCGCTCTGTTGCCCAAACGAGGCCAACACCGACGGCCAACCCGGTGTCGATATCGCCGACCTAAGCGCGCTGATCGATTATCTCTATATTTCATTCACGCCAGTCGCGGGGTGCCAGTGAGCTGACCACTCCTTGAAATTTCCTCGATTATACGTGGCGTCGGGGCTCCTGCCCTGACGCCTTTTTGTCTCACTTGACCCCTCCGCCCCCGCCCCCTATATTCGCCCCTCTTTCAATTACGAAGATAGGAAGTCGCCATGTTCACACAGCCGAAAGTTACCGCCGAGATGGTCGTCGCCCACGGCCTCACACCTGAAGAATTCGAGATGATCAAAAAGATCCTCGGGCGCGAACCGAATTTCACTGAACTGGGGATTTTCTCGGTCATGTGGTCGGAACATTGCTCCTACAAAAACTCGATCGCCTTGCTTAAGACTCTCCCCCGCGACGGCGACGCCCTGCTGGCCAAAGCCGGCGAGGAAAACGCCGGCGCTATCGATATCGGCGACGGTCTCGCGGTCGTGTTCAAAATCGAATCACACAACCACCCATCGGCAGTTGAGCCGTATCAGGGCGCCGCTACCGGTGTCGGCGGGATCATGCGCGATATCTTCACCATGGGCGCTCGGCCCATCGCCTCGCTCAACTCGCTTCGCTTCGGGTCGCCCGATAATCCGCGGGTGCGATATCTGATCGACGGCGTCGTGCGGGGGATCGGCGACTACGGCAACTCGTTTGGCGTGCCTACAGTTGCCGGCGAGGTCTTCTTCGACGAATGCTACACCGGCAATCCGCTTGTCAACGCCATGTCGGTCGGCATTGTCAAAACCAACAAGATGGCAACCGCGCTGGCCGCGGGTGTCGGTAACCCAATCATGATGGTCGGATCGAAAACCGGTCGCGACGGCATCCACGGCGCTACGTTTGCCTCCGAAGAAATCTCCGACAAGTCACAATCCAAGCGGCCGTCGGTACAGATCGGCGATCCGTTCACCGAAAAATTATTGCTCGAAGCTACTCTTGAAATCATCGATCAGGATTTGATCGTCGGCATTCAGGATATGGGCGCGGCGGGACTGACTTGTTCATCCTCGGAAATGTCCGCCAAAGGCAACTGCGGCATCGAAATCAATATCGACAAAGTCCCTGTCCGCGAAACCGGCATGACACCATATGAGATTCTGCTCTCCGAATCTCAGGAGCGGATGCTTGTCTGCGTAAAGAAGGGAAATGAATCGGCGGTCCAAAAGATTTTCACTAAATGGGGGCTCGACTGCGCCATCATCGGACAAGTCACCAACGACAAGATGATGACGGTAAAACTCAACGGCGAGGTGGTAGCTCGTATTCCTTCGCACGATCTTGTTCTCGGCGGCGGCGCTCCTGTCTATCACCGCGAGACCAAAAGACCCGATTATATGGACGAAGTTGCGAAGTTCGATACTTCAAAGCTATCAACCTCGCGCGATTGGAACGACACTCTGTTGACTATGCTCTCCTCCCCCAATCTCTGCCACAAAGGTTGGGTGTTCGAGCAATACGATTCCTCCGTTCGCACCAGCACCGCAGTCGGCCCGGGCTCAGATGCCGCTGTCATTCGCCTTCGCAAAACCGACAAAGCGCTTGCGATGACCACCGACTGCAACGCCCGCTACTGTTACTTAAACCCCAAACTCGGCGCGATGATCGCCGTTGCTGAAGCCGCACGCAATATCGTTTGCTCCGGCGGCCAACCTCTGGCGGTCACGAATTGTTTGAATTTCGGCAATCCGTACAAACCCGAGGTCTACTACACATTCGCTTCAGCCGTTGCTGGCATGGGCGAGGCCTGCAAAGTGCTAAATACCCCCGTCACTGGCGGAAATGTCTCGTTTTACAACGAAGATCCCCAGCGAGCAGTATTTCCCACGCCGACAATCGGTATGGTCGGACTAATCGCTCACACCCGCGATATCACCACTCAGTGGTTCAAAGACGACGGCGATATCATCTTCCTACTCGGCACAAGCGGCGACGATCTCGGCGCAACTGAATATCTGCGCGTCATCCACGGAGAAACCCGTGGCCGCGTGCCCCAAATAGATTTGCAGTTTGAAAAGTCACTGCAATCGGCTCTGCTGTCCGCTATCCAAAACGGTATTGTGAAATCTGCGCACGACTGTGCCGACGGCGGCCTGGCGATTGCTCTGGCCGAGTGCTGTATCACCAATCACGAATCAATGAAGGGCGCAAAAATCAACTTAGGCGATAGTCTCCGTGCCGACTCGTTACTATTCGGTGAAACACAATCGCGAGTGATTGTCACTTGCGCACCAGAACACGCCGCCAAGCTCGCCGCGCATTTTGAATCTTCAGAGATTCCAGCTTCCAAAATCGGTACCGTCGGCGGCGACAAACTTACGATCAATAATTGGATTTCAACACCTATCGACTCTCTGGCAAACGCCTTCTACCGCGCCATGCCGCATTTTATGGAGAAGGTAGGATAATCTCCAACTCTTAGTAGGTCGGGTTGATAAATTGAATCGTCTTCGACGATTCAATTTGGCTACCCGACATCTTTAGTTCTGAAAATTGTCGGGTAGCCTGCGTTCCCCGCTTGCGCGGGTAACTTGCCAACCCGACCTACTGCTTTCCACGCCAAAATAAAAATCATATATTCCCCCCATGCCCCTGTACATTTTTTCCGACGCCCACCTTGGTTCCGGCCCGCCCGAACTCGACCGCACCAAAGTAATGCGCATCGCCGAACTGTTCTCGCTTGTCCGCGCCGATGGCGACCGTTTGATCATCCTGGGCGACCTGTTTGATTTTTGGTTTGAATACAAACACGCGATCCCAAAAGACCATCACGAGGTCCTCTTCATGATGCGCGAACTGGTCAAAGCCGGAGTGCAGGTCGACTATGTCAGCGGCAACCACGATTTCTGGATGGGCGATTTTTTTGAGAAGCAGATCGGCGTGACTGTTTCACGCGATCATCTCGACTTGGAATACAACGGCCTCAAACTGCATCTGCTCCACGGCGACGGTCTCGCCCCGGCCGACGGTGGCTATCGATTCTTAAAGCGCATCCTGCGCAACAAATTCAATATCTGGCTTTATCGTAAAATCACACCCGACTGGGCCATCCCGCTGGCCAAATGGGTCTCCGGTTCGTCGCGACAGTATACCACCCGCCGTGATCATATCTTCGCCAAAGACTATCGTGCCTATGCGGAGAAGAAGATCAACGAGGGATACGACATCGTCGCCATCGGCCACTTGCACATCCCCGTTTTCGAGAAATTTGCCAACGGCACTTACATCAACACCGGCGACTTTATCAATTACTTCTCGTACGCCAAACTCTCCGGCAAAGAGATCACTCTCCACTCCCTCACCGGCGCAACATTGTAATCTGACGCCGTCCTACCATTGTGAAACCAATTTACGGGCTTCGACTCCGCTCAGCCCGACGCTACGCGCACACCGGTGATAAGTGTTAGTATCTGGACTTCATTTGCACCCGGAATTCTATAGTCCTCATATTTGCTTCGCATCATCTGGTATCATAGTCGAACTGTCGTTGATCGGAACGTCGCCCTGAGCGGAGTCGAAGGGCGTCTCTTGTTTCTGTGCGACATTCCGTGCGCGGCAGGCTTCCTGCCTGCCCGTCCTCGGCGAGACGTTTCGACATTTTGTGTTGGTAGGTCAGGCTCCTTGCGAGCCTGACATCTTCTTCATTGGATTCTTCTTCGTAGGTCAATCCCGTCTTCGGGGTTGACGGTTGTTTGCAAAAAAGTAGTGGCACCCGCAACGCAGACTACGATTCTCGACGAACTATCTGATATCCGGCCCTTCGTAAGGACGCCAATCCTCTGGAGCGATTCCCCAAGCTTCCATCGCTTCATTAAAGGCATTCTCATCCGGATACCAATCGTCGAAATCACAGGGCTTTCTCAACTCACGAAACATGTAAACGATTATACCACTCTCTTTTCCCGAGAGCTCTTCTGCCAAGAACCAACGAAGGCCCTGGGAGCGATTAGCTTCTGCCACTTCAACAATTCTAGGAGTCAACATGGATCGTCATTTGACAAACCGGCTCGGATCAGTGATCACCCCATTGAGCGCCGAGGCCGCCGCTGTCGCCGGCGAACACAAATACAGATGTTTACCCGATGAATTCGGACGGTTGAATAGCGCAGAGGTCGCGGTCACGAGCACCTTTTCGCCGTCGTGATTATTTTTCAGCACTGACGGCGGCATATACCCCGGATGCGTCACAATCGCGCCGGCCTCAACAAATAACCGTATCAATCCCTTCTTGAGCGCTTCGAGATAGACTGTCCGCGATCCGGGCACCACATACAATTTGCAGTCAGGGTTGACTTCCTTGTTGCGTAGAATCTCCGACGCAATCCGCAGATCCTCAAACCGCCCGCTCGTGCACCCGCCGACCACGATATTTTGCACCGGCGTGCTTTCCAGTTCGGCGGCTGATTTCACCTGGTGTATGTCGCCGTGGCAAATCACCTGCGGCGCGACATGATCGATATGTACCTGATACGCATTTTCATATTCAGCGTCCTTGTCAGGCATGAGCGGCGAGTAGCGCGCGGTCGAACGCCCGTTCAAAAATCTTCGTGTCGTGGCGTCGTACGGACAGATTACCGCCGCTGGATCAAGAGCCGAGAGCAATTCGCAGAGGGTCACCCGCTCTGATAATGACATCTGCCCGACCAGCGACCCGCCAATTTCAATTACCCGGCCGTCGCAGACTTCGTCGCCCAGCCGCTTGAACAAATGGATCGCGATGTCAGTTGCTGACACTCCGCGCGGACGGTGCCCGCCGACCGCCAGTCTCAGCGATCCCGGCACCGTGATCTTCATCTTGCCGCTCGCAAGAGCCGAAGCCATCGTGGCCGCGTCGACCACCATCCCGCACCCGCTCACCGCTCCCGCGCCAAAAGTTGAGCGATCGGTGCCGATTGAAATCTGCGCAGGTAGAGTGTGGCCCTTTTCAATCGCAATCTGGTGGCAGTTCCCCTCCCGCGAATCGTAGATTGTCTTCACCCCTTGGCGCTTCAAAAATTCGTCGATCGATTGTGTCGCGTTGCCAACTTTGATTGTCGCGGTCTCGCCCGCCTCGGTGAGAGTCACCACGACTCTGCCGGGATGTTTCATGAACTCCGGCCCGAGTTTGCGAAATTGTTCAAAGACCGGCACCAGTTCGTTTTGCGGCAGGAGAATATCCGGCTCAATTTCAACTGTCTGCCCGATCTCGACTCGTTCAAGCTCGGCGGCTCTCGCCAATATTTTTTGGATCAATGTCCGCTTGCCATAAAGCGACGCGGTCATCCCATTCTGTTTCGCGCCGGGGAAATTCAGCTCAAGTTGTTCGAGTTTCAGAAAGGCCGGCTTTTCTTTCAGGCCGTACCGGCGTCGCCAATTGTAAAACGCCGCTTTCGAAATGCCCAGCTCCAGCCCGGCTTTTTCATCGTCGCCGTACCGCTCCCACAAATTGCGGACATCCTGCTCGGAAAATTTCGGCAGTGAATATTTGGGGATCCCTTTTTTGCGCCGCCAATACGCGACTAGATACGCCGGCACACCGCCTAAGCGTTCGCCGATTTTTTCGTCAGTCTTATAGAGCTTCTGCAGTTGCAAAAGCTCAGTCTTGGTGGGGGATTTACGGCGGCGTTTCATTACTTTTCAAACTCCGCGCGAATTTTTTCATACACCGACTCAAGCGACACCGACACAAGTTTGGTCTTGCCGATCACCGGCATAAAATTGGTGTCGCCGATCCAGCGCGGCACAATGTGCATATGCAAATGTCCCGGCACACCGGCGCCCGATGCTTTCCCCAAGTTCATCCCAAGATTGAGCGAATGCGGTTTCAATGCCCGCTTGATCACTTTGCAGGCCAGCCGGGTGATCTCGAAAAACTCGGCCGATTCGGCCGGGCGAAGTTGTTCCAACTGCCCGATATGGCGATTCGGCACAATCAGCGCGTGGCCGGCGTTGTAGGGGAATTTATTGAGTATCACAAAAACGGTTCTCCCGCGGTAGACAATCAAACTTGCGGCGGAGTCTTTCTCTTTGAACCGCCTGCAAAAGACACACCCTTTTTCTTTTTTGGAAAGCACGAAACCGGCTCGCCACGGCGCCCAGAGAATATCGTTACGCATTGCAAGTGAATATAGTATAGGGAGTTAAGCGGGTAAAGTCTCGCCCCAAATGTTTGCCGCGTAAGGGGTTGTGGGGGAAGGGGTTGTGGTTTCGGCGAATTTTCGAAGGCATTAGAGAAATCCTCCTTCGCCTAATTCCTCGATGCTAGCTTAATTATTGGACAAGATACTCGACTCTACCAAGCAGATCGGTTATAATAGAACAGATGGTGCGAGCGAATTACAAGTCCAAATCGAGTATTCGGTGAATATCGAGCAAGCAACCGCACAGCAATCGTCTCAAGAACGGCCGAGTAAGAGACCTTTTCTGAGCGGGACGATACTTCTAATGACAATGGCGTTCGTGTTTTGGTTTGTCTATACACTCCTGACGTGGGACTTCTTGTATGACTACATGACCGTTTTATTCTCTATAGTGCTCGGGGTTATGATTCTCGTATCGACTCTGATCCTATTACTTCGTCGTCCTCGATCAAAGCCGCTGGCAGTTGTCACATGTTTAGCAGTTGCATCGATAGTCGCACAACGAGCAATTGACCTTGATGGGCCCGAGTTGAAATTCAAGTTGAGGCAGGGGCAGTATCAACATTTTGTGAACGATATTCTCTCGGACCAAAAAGTCAGAACGATGTCAAACTACAGCGACGAAGCTGATGTTTACGAAGCATGTGAGAACCTTTTGCGTATTGACCGAAGCAAGACGAGTGAGCCCGAATGGCACACGCTATTTTCAACTACGATACACGACAACGGAATTTCTTTTGATCGCCTGAAGACCTACCTCGCTACCATGAGAAAACTGGGAATAATTCAGTTCGAAATTGAAGGAAATCGGGTTGTCTTCTTATTAGACGGCATTCTTGACAATGAATTTGGGCTTATGTACTTGATTGATGGGCAACTTCCAGCAACCGGCTCGAAGTTTCACGGGTGCGACCTCACGGGCCTGCAACACCTTTCTGAGAATTGGTATTTTTACTGGACCACATAGGTATCCTATCTCGTGGCGTCTATACCAGTCAGCCACGACCCCTTCTCCACAACGCACTTTCCCTACCAACTCGCTGTCGTCTTCTCGGGCGTCCGCATTTGTGAGGCGTTGACCCTCTCTGTACCCCACCCGAAGGGTGGGCCGGACAGAATCAACATGTGTGTGAAAACAAAACAGTGACGAAACGAACCCAGTTGAAAACAGCCTTCGCGGCTGGTTCAACCTGTTGCAAGAATGCAAATTGCGAAGATCAACAAGCCGCCGAACAACTGGGTTTGTTTTCTGAGAATTGGCCTTTCGGTACCCCACCCCTTGGGGTGGGTTCCATGATGCGAAATCGGTCTGTAGTATTACTGATCCCACAGCAAGCTGTGGGGTACCAAGACAAAGCGAGGCGAGATTGCTTCGGTCACGCCCCCTTCGACAAGCTCAGGATGACGACGCATCTCGCAATGATGATGGATGAGCGTCGGTTCAACATGTGAAGCGGCAAAAAAATTCCTCTCCCTTTGGGAGAGGATGTCACGGAGTGACAGGTGAGGGGTTCTTTCGCGACGCGATGTGAAACAAAGCCGAATCGGGCAGTGGGAGCAAAGCCATTAAGAACGGCAGGAGCGCGGGGCTCCTGCCCTACTTTTGTCTATCCCCGCCTAAGTCCGTCGACACGGGCTTTAACTTCCAGATCCGCCAAAAAAGCGATGGCGGGATTGAGCCTTCTGAAAGCAATGCGTCGTGGAATTCTTTTTCGGAAAAACCCGCTCCCTCGCGCTCGGCATAGGCGTCGTAGAGTCGTTGAATCTCCCGTTTGCCGGTTAGGTAACACATCGGCTGAGTCGGTTCATGGGTATACCGGCGGACTTCGGTGCGGATGTAATTGGAATCGGCCACCGATTTGGACTCGAGCGTCTTTTGCATCCACGCCACACACTGGTCATAGGTGAACTGGCCGGTATGCAATTTTACATCGGCAATGATCCGCGCGGCACGAAAGCGTATTCCACCGAGCACACCGAGCCACTGCGCCGGGTCCTCGTCGCCGTACAGTCCGGCCTGGTACATCATGTCTTCGCTATAGAGCGCCCATCCTTCGATAATCTGATTGTTCATCTGCCATTTGCGCACCGGATCGACATTCCGCCCCGCCAGTTGCATCTGCAGATGATGTCCCGGATACGCCTCGTGTACTACCGAGCCTTTGAAACCCCGACGGTGCACGTACCGGTAGCGCGCTTCAAGTTCGGTGCGCGAAAGCGTATCCGGCACCGGACGGACATAGAACATCCCGACTTGATTGTCATCAAACGGTCCCGCCGGTTGATAGGCGATCCCGCCGATCATCGGCCGCAAAAAGGTCGGCGTTTCGATCACATTGCACGGCGCGATAGCGTCGGGGATTGTCACAATATCGTTGGCGGTCAGAAATATTCTGACCTGGTTGACCTCCCAGTTGTAATAATCCAGAAGATCGGCCCGTGTGAAATTTCTCGGGATATAAACCGAGTCCAGCCCGGTTTGCTTGTTAAGGTCGACAAAGTCTGTGTACTCGGCGTATTCGGCCTGTGCAGATTTCAACAGCGAATCGCCGATTTTCAAGAGCGTCTCGGAATTGTACGGCATGAAATACTGATGGGCCAGCAGGTAGTCGTAATTGACTTTGCCGATTGCAAACGAGTTGTCCGGACCGGGCGAGAGTTTGGCCAAGAACGCAGAGTAGCCATCGATTGCGGCGACTGCCTTTCCAAAAGTCGAGGAGATTTCGCCGCTACGCGCCGGGAAAGAGTCGGTCAATTGCTTCTGCACCGCCAGATAGAAATCGCGCCCTGTCTTGAGTCCCTCGATTGCCGACTCGATCCAAACTTTGGGCGGCGTCTTGAGATTGCGCTGAGCGACCGCAAACAATTTGGGAACTTCGCCCACTCGGCCCAATATGCTCGCCATCTTGGCGCCCAATGTGGCGTGGCGCGAGAGCATGAGGAAATACAGGCCGTCGATAGCCTGATCGACATACAAGTACGGCGAGCGTTTGTACCATTGAATCTGTTTCAGATTAAGCAGAGTGACATCGAGGTTGGAGTTGAGCAGAAGGCGATTGATTCGCTCATGATCGTTCAGATTTGTCGTGTCGTACGAATTGAGCTTGGTCTGAAGTCGTGTCAAAGCGGCAATCGCGTTGGCTACTCCGGTTGTGCTGTAATCGGCCAGCTTGGCGTCGTAGGCGTGGCTTCCCATTTCGGTCGCGGCCGCCGGATCGATTGCTTCGAGTGTGTCGATCACCCGGAGCGACATCTCGCGAAATGTGGTCGGGCCGCCTTTGCTCTTGGATTTGGTTTTCGCGCCAACCGAGACGGCGATGAGCATGCAAAGCGCAACAAGGCAGGTCTTGTGAAAGCCGGTCATCTGAACTCCTGTTGTTTACTGACGAAAGAACACGCCGACCAGTTCAATATGTTTCGTATGCGGAAACATGTCGATCGGACGGACCTCGGGGAGGCGGTACCCGGCCCGGACAATCTCGGCGGCATCACGCGCAAACGTGGCCGGATTGCAGGATATATAGCCAAGCTTGGTCGGCGCAAGTTCCAAAATTCGCTTGAGGGCTTTGGGGTGCATACCGGCGCGGGGCGGGTCGACAATGACGACATCGAATCGATCCCCGGCCTCAACCTGCGAGGCCAGCACATCTTTGGCGTCCCCCTCGATGAATCTGATATTGTGCACTTTGTTGAGATCGGCGTTTTCGCGCGCCGCTTTGATTGCGTCGCCGACCAGTTCCACCCCCACTACCTCGCTCACATGCGGTGCGGCCAGAATACCGATCGATCCTATGCCGCAGTACAGATCAAGAAGTCGCTCGGATTTTTGAAGTGTGAGCATGTCGAACGCCGTTTGGTACAATGTTTCAGTCTGGCGGGTGTTGGTTTGAAAGAACGAATTGGCGCGGATGCGGAACCGAAAGTCAAACAAGCGTTCTTCGACATAACCCGGACCGAACGCAATTTGCTCAATATCGCCCGTGGCGATATTGGCTTTCTTGCCGGTCTGATTGTGCACCAGAGTGGCGATCTGCGGAAATTCGCGTTGCAGGCTTTCAATCATTTGTGCGCGATTTGGAATTGGGCCGAGATTGGTCACGAAGTTGACCATCACCTGATTGGTGTTGGTTGTTTCTCTTATCTGCAGAAAGCGTGCGTATCCGGTGAAGGAGATGACATCGTAGACCGAGATCGAATTTTCGGCGATAAACTTTCGGAACCAGTCGACCAGTTTGTTGGTGCACTCCCCTGCGATCCAGCACTTCTGCAAGTCGAATATCTCGTCGAAATGCCCTCGGCGATGAAGCCCTACGGAAAACCCGTTGCCGTGAGTCGGCGCAAAAGAGAATTCCATCTTGTTCCGGTAGTGAAAAAGCTCCGGCGAACCGATTGTCTCGTGCACAACTACCGACTCAAGTCCGCCGATCCGCTCGATACAGTCAACCACCTGTTTGCGTTTGTAGAAAAGTTGCTTGGTATAATCGAGGTCCTGCCAACTGCATCCGCCGCACTCTGCGACATGCACGCACCGGGCCGGAACACGGTCGGCCGACTTGCGGGTGATCTCTCTCACGGCCGCCAAATCAAACGACTTTTTGGAAAGGGTTACCTGCGCCACTACTTGTTCGCCCGGAAGGCCGGCGTCGAGAAAAATCACTTTGCCGTCGCGATGCGCCACCGCCTTGCCGTCGAAGGCCAAATCTTCGACCTCAAGCGTCTCCGGCTGAAATGTCTGGAAGCGTCCCCTCACTTGTGTTCGTGGTACTTGCACAGGATATCGGTGCGGGCGCAGTCGGCCTGCTCCAGTTGTATGGTCGCGTGGCCGATGCCGAAGCGGGACGAAAGGACATCGTTGATCGATTTGATACAGGACATGCCGTTGCGATAATCGTCGTCGCTTAAGCAGACATGGCACGACAGCGCGATTTCGTTAGACGAAAGTGACCAGATATGGAGATCGTGAACATCTTGGATGCCCTTGACATTCTGTATAGCACCCAATACTTCGTCGAACTGGACTCCTGACGGCACTGCCTCGAGCATTATAAGCAGTGCTTCTTTGATAACCAGATACGACGACCAGAAAATAGCAAGCGCGATAGCGACTGATAAGATGGTGTCAATGATCACCAGATTGGTAACGAGAATCACCGCTCCACCGATCAAAACGACAGCAGACGATGCGGTGTCGAAAGCCAGATGCAAGTAGGCCGTTTTCATGTTGAGCGATTTGCCCCGTTCTGAATGGAGGACAAAGACCGACGCCAGATTGCCAAAAAGTCCGATCGCGGCAATCACCATAAACAGCACCGGATGTGTGATCGGCTGGGGGTTCAAAAAGCGCTGGTACGCTTCGATGACGATGAACACGGCTATAACCACAAGTGTCGCGGCGGAGATAAACGCGATCAGGACTTCGAGACGCTTGGGGCCGTAGGTCGAGGTTTTACTGGCGGGGCGTTGCGATCCTTTTACGCCGATCCATGCCAGCACCAGCGCGGCGACATCGGAAAGATTATGAACAGCGTCGGCTTGAAGTGCCAGATATCCGGAGATCCAGCCGCCGATAAATTCGGCAATAGTAATGACCAGATTGAGGATGATTGTCCAAAAAAGTTTACGGCCGGACATATTGCCGTGCGAATGACCGTGCGACATGATCTATTATACACCAGTTGACGGCATCTTGCAATCGAGGCAGTTAGATTGGGGGTAAAAGGCCAGGCGGGTCAGACCAACGTCGAATGTACCCGCTCGATCTTTACACGCAGGATTCTATTCTTGTCTTTGGTCAACACAGTCATGCGGCAGTCCCCCACTTTGACCGATTCGTATTTGTCGGGGAGCCGGCCAACCGTGTCCATGAAGAGACCGGCCAGCGTTTCGGCCTGGTCATCGGGGAGGTGTGTATCGAGAAGTTGATTGATTTCGCCGGGCCAGACTGAACCGTCGGCGAAGGCGGTCGTGTCGGATTGCTTGACAATCGGCGGGACTTCGGCGTCGTCTTCATCTAAGATTTCGTCGACAATTTCTTCGAGCACATCTTCAAGCGTGATAATACCGGCGGTGCCGCCGAATTCATCAAGTACAATTGCCAGATGCGATTTCCCTTTTTGGAATTCGGCAAGCGCTTTGGACATCGGCATCGAATCGGGAAAAAAGAGCGGCTCGCGCACCAGATCGCGAAGAGCAAACGATGTCCAGTTCAGTTCCTTATGGACCAGATCTTTGGCATAAAAGACGCCGACGACATTGTCGATCGTTTTCTGGTAGACCGGGTAGCGACTATAATGATTAATCTTGATCCTGCGGAGTACTTCGGTCGCGGGCGTGTCGATTTCGAATGCCTCGACATCGGGGCGCGGTTTCATCGCGCGACGAATGGTTGCTTCGGAAAAAGCGAACGACGAACGGATCAAGTCAACTTCGGTGTCGTCGAAGACGCCCTTCTTGCGGCCTTCGGTGATTGCGTGTTCGATATCGTCCGCCGTTAGGAATCCGGTGGTCTGATCCTTCGGGAATCCAAAAGTCCAGATAATTCCGCGCGAACACCAGCCCAGGAGTTTGGCGAATGGTGCGGTAAGAAAGACGATGATAGACATTGGGCCGGCGGTATACCGCGCCCATCGTTCCGGATTGGCCAGCGCGACGAGTTTGGGAACCAGCTCGCCGATCAGAACCGACAGCCCGGTGACCGGGACAACAACTACAATGTAAGCTATGGCAACATGATATTCCGCGACGAAACCAATCGAGGAATTTCGGCAGTACTGTTTGACCGCATCGACCATCGCGCCGCCGGAAAAAAGACCGGTGAGAATCGCCACCACAGTAATCATCACCTGAATGGTCGCTAAAAATGTTTCGGGGTTCTCGTGATATTTGGTGGCGGTCACCGCCCCGAGTTTGCGCTGTTCAACCTTCTGCAAAAGTCGCGCACGGCGGCTGGCAATTACCGCGAACTCGGCCAGGACGAAGAACCCATTGGCCAAAATGAGAAACAGAACTGCGAGAACTTCAAAAGTAGGATCAAGTTGCACAACTCACCGTCCTTTCGGGCGGTGAGAGGCGAGTGTTCTACTGTCCGGATCGTCAGCGGACATAACTTTGCGAAGCGGGATTCATCGCCAGTTCTTTCAGGCGGGCGATACGTTTCTCGACCGGCGGATGGGTCGAAAAGAGATTGGTCAGTCCTTTGCCGGAAAGCGGATTTGCGATCATCAGATTAGCCGTAGCCGGACGGTCATCAAGATTTAGTTGCAACGGCGCGCGGTGAATTTTTTCAAGCGCGGAAGCCAGGCCGAAATACTTGCCGGTCATCCGTCCGCCGGTTTCATCCGCCTTGTACTCGCGCTGGCGGGAGATCGCCATCTGGAGAATCATCGCCACCAATGGCGCCACAATCGCGGCGACCAACAGGGAGATGCCATTGCCGCCACGGTCATTGTCGCGACCGCCATATCCACCGAAGATCGCCCCCCAGCGGGCCATCGACGAAAGTATGCCGATTGCCCCGGCCAGTGTCGCGGCGACTGTGCCGATGAGCATGTCGTTATTTTGTATGTGCGCCATTTCATGCCCGATGACGCCCTCGAGTTCGTCGTCATTGAGCAACTCGAGCATTCCTTCGGTCACAGCTACAGCGGCGTGCTGGGCGTTGCGACCAGTGGCAAAAGCGTTGGGGCCTTTGGTCGGGACAATGTACACCTTGGGCATGGGAATCATCGCCTTGGTCGCGACCGATCGCACCAGACGAAACAGGCGCGGGTTGTCGCTTTCGGCAATCTGTTTAGCGCGATAGGTCGCCAGAACCATTTTGTCTGAAAACCAGTAGGCGGCGAAGTTCATCGCGGTAGCCAGCACAAAGGCGATAAACATTCCCTGCTGGCCGCCGACCGCTCCTCCGATCCAGATAAACAGGATCATGAGAATCGAGAAGATGAGCACCATTTTCATGGTATTCATAGTGCTAACAGTACTCCCTTCATCCCGCGCCGCGATAAATCGGTGACGCGACACGAGGCGTTACTTAACGGTTTTCTTTCTCTTTCCACGACCGAACGCCATATCGTCGGTCGAATAATGATCTACCATTTCCGGCATCGGCGGCGGTTCCACTCCGGGGCGCGATTCAGTTTCCGGCCGCTCGTGCTTGCGATGACGACTCCTCCCGTAGTGCATCTCTGTTGTCACCTGTTCGATAGCCGCCGGTTGCTCTTGAGAAACAGCGGGACGCTCAATTCGTTCCGGCGCCGGCGAGGGCGCTACCGTACGCTCAGGGCGATTACTTTCAGGAGTGACAGCCTGAGGTGTTGCCGGCGACTCACGCTGGGGCTGGGGAGATTGATTCAATTGCTCGCGCACTTTTGCCAAATCGGCGGCGGCAGTGGCTGGATCAATACTCCGGTTGACCGGAGCGGATGACGAAACTGAATTCTCCTGATCGGCGGAACGCGCAGTCTGACTACGGTCAAACCTATCCGGACGAGGGCCGCGATCACGATCGGGGCGGTCCGGTCTGGGGCCGCGCGGTCCGCGGTCTCGATACCCATCGCGTGTTCCCTCGCGTCGTTCCGGCCTTGGTCCGCGATCGCGATAGCCGGGGCGGGGTGAATCCGTTGAGGTTTCGCGCTCAGCGCCGCGGTTAACGGTGCGAGGTGGTTCTGACTGGCTGTCACGATTGGGCCGCGCACGAAAATCGTTGCGGCGGCCGGTTTCGGCATTGGCAGGTGATGGCGCATTTGACGACGCATTGGGCGAGGCGATGTCCAGCACCGGTGTCGAGGAGACGCCCATATCAAAGGGAGAACGTTCGCGGTCGCGCCGCGAGTCGGGTGTTGGACGGCTGACGGGGCGTGAAGATGCCGATCCGGGACGGGAGGTCGTTGGAGGTCGCCCAGTGGTCGGGCGTTGTCCGACCCGCGAAGTCCGCTCAAAGCGACGGCCGTCCTTTCGGGCAGGTCGCAGTTGACCGACGATCCAATCTATCCCCAGCACAATTGTAGAGTAGAGCAATAGTCCGGTCGTGGCAGTCAGAAAGAGGGCCAATGCCGTCAAGCTCAACGCAGACGACGATTCCTGAGATGGTGAACCCAGAGTGCCGACCATGGACAAAAGCCCGATCGGGGCCAGCCACATCGCCAAACGGAAAGTTCTTATCGACGCGCGAGAAATGCGCCCGCAGATGGTCACCATTTCCTGAGCCTTGTCGCCCATGACGCCAAGAACAGCCGCAATTAGGAGAGCGATGCCAAGAAAGACATACCCACCGCCGGAGGAACTGAAATTCACCAGTTCAACTGGATTGAAATGTTGCAGGAGAACTGCCGCAAAGCCGCGTGAGTCCTGGACCGTGAAAAAGGCGACGAAGACTGCGGTTACTATTAGAAGTATGGCAGTTGGAATGACTACCTGGACAAGTATCTTTGAATGTGAGACACCCCGACGGACCCGGTCGCGCGGGTTATTGAGCGCCAGGGCGAGTTGGCTGGTTACCAGCGGCACCGCGACAATGAGGAGAATTCCGCCAAAGATCTGACCGATGATTGCCGTTTGGGTCAAGATGTCCGGAGCAAAAAATCGAAGGGCAATGCCGGCAAGAATCCCTACGGCAATCACGGGTAGTAGCCAGGTGGGACTCCCCGCTGTCGGGACTCGAGAAGAGCGTGAGAATTCGTTCATACAATCAATCCGCCGATTGTTCGGCGATATCGAAAACTCCTTTCCAAATTCAATTCAAAGCGCACAGGGCAATAGCCCGGCGCAGTTCACTAAGCCCAGTATGATACCCAAATCGAGACCAATAATCAACCCCAGACACACGCAGAACGAACCAAATTACTGGTAATCAACGGGTTGCATGGCGGACAGGGCCAATCGTGTCTCCAAATTGGCGACAGAATCTCCCGGTCTTCATCTTTAGTTGACCGGATATGGCTATCGTGCGTACTGATGTGTCCACGGACTACTCATGAACAAACCACGCCCCGGACACACAATTTTGGTCTATCATCTACCGGCAATCGCATATGCCGGGTTGATCATAGCGCTGTCGTCGCTCACAAATGTGCGTCTTCCCAAAACGCAGATCATTGCGCTGGATAAGGTTATTCATTTCTGTGAGTACGCGTTTTTCGGCGTTTTGGCTTTTCGTTCGACTTCGCGCTGGCATAACTCCGTGAGAAGGGACGACGCGGCTTTTCTGGCCATCGCCTGTATCACCCTGTATGCCTTTGGGGATGAATTTTATCAGAGTTTCGTACCCGGCCGTCAGGCCGACATAGCGGACTTCTATACCGACGTGGTTGGGTCAGTGGTTGGGGTAGTGATTATGTGGGCGTTAGCGAGGCGTTCGGAACGGGTTATTGGATAAGGGGTTGTGCAAATATTCTACACTGGGAGTTGGTGATTTCACCTTGACTTTAGAGATGGGTTACCTATATTAATCGCGGTTAAACGAGATCGCCTGCAAAGATGTACTCACGGAGATCTCGTCTTTTGGTCTAACGTAGCTGGTTGGGAAATACAACAACACCTATTTCTGTGGAACGAAGTTGAGCGAGATTACAGGTTTTGCTCCGCGCAATCTCCTGAGGATTTTCTCAAACCAGTCCGCCTGCCACTCTGATTTTCGCACGGCGTACGCGGTTGCCCCTTCGGCTTTTCAAGTAAAAGCCGGGGGAATTTTCGTTTACAGTTGGGGGACAAGATGAAGAATCATACACATAACATAAAGGAGAAGGTGATGAAGCGAATCGCGCTGATTCTGGTGGCGATGTTTGCCTTTACGGCAGTCGTAGCCCACGCCGACGACAGCACGTTTATCCGCGTGACCCAGGTCGACGGCCTATGGAACACCGACACAATCAAGGCGGGCGATACCGCCAAGTTTTACGTCATGGTCGGAAACCGTTCCAGCAAGATGTACAATTTCAGTAACGGTTTCAGGGTGTACAATCGGGCCAGTAAAGATGCCGGCGCCCCGGGGTCGGGGACTGCCGAGTGGCCTTCCGTGTACACGGCCGGTGTTCCGGGCAGAGTAAATTTCGCCGCGGTGCGGCCCCGGGTCGGTGTATTGCTCGACACTCTCGGTTTCTTGAGCAAGGCCAATTTCCAAGCGGTTATGTCGTTCAACTGCTGGAGTTGTGACGGCAAGTTAATCGACACCATCGGTCTCGCGGGCGCGGCCAGCGATGTCGATCAAACAGCCATAGCGCCACTTGATTCCGGTCTTGCCTGGAGATTCAGTATTGTGACAAGAAAAGCAGATCACGGAAAGGCAATCTGCTTCGATTCGATCAACAATTTCCCTCCGACGAATACATGGAAATGGGCGCCGTTCCAAGCGCCGGGAGCACCTAACGCGTTCCCCGATTGGAGTGGTCCGCACTGCTACTGGATTTTTGATCCGACTGCAACTCCCAATCTCGCGCCAGTGCTTGCGCCGATCGGCAATCAAACTGTCAACGAGAATCAACAGATAGTGGTTGTCGCAAATGCGAGCGATCCTGATGCGACGACGCCGGCCATTAGCGCTTCGCCGCTTCCTTCGGGCGCGAGTTTTATCGATAACGGCAACGGCACTTCGCAACTGACATGGACGCCGAATTTTAATCAGGCCGGAGTGTACAATGTACTTTTTGTCGCCTCCGATGGCGCTCTGGCTGACAGCGAGCTTGTGCAGATTACGGTGAACAATGTCAACCGTCCGCCGGTGCTCGACCCAATCGGCCCGCAGGCGATTGCCGAAGGATCGAATCTGTTGTTTGCGATTTCCGGAAATGATCCGGATGGTGGTGGAGTGGTTTTTGGCGCCGCCCCTCTACCGGCCGGTGCAACTTTCGATGCGATTAACGCCGAATTCAACTGGACGCCGGGATACGATCAGGCGGGTAGTTATGATGTCTGGTTTACAATCGCTGATCCCGTGTCAGTCGATTCGGAAAAAGTGACTATCACTGTTACTAATACCAACCGGCCACCGGTTCTCGCCGCGATTGGCGCAAAGGGCGCGACTGTTGGCGCAAATCTTTCATTTAGTGTTTCAGGAAGTGACCCGGACGGCGGATTCCCGGCGCTTACTGCCTCGGCCCTAGCCAATGCCAGTTTAACTGACAATGGCGACGGCACCGGGACATTTAGTTTTACACCTGATGCCGGCCAGGTCGGCGCGCAGAATGTCACGTTTGTAGCCTCTGATGGCGCGTTGGCTGACAGCGAAGTTGTCACGATTACAGTAACAGCAGTGACCAACGATGCCCCGACACTCGACCCGATTGGTGGCAAGTCAGTCGCCGAAGGTGATCAACTTCAGTTCTTTATCTCCGGCACCGATCCGAACAGCGATCCGCTGACATTCGGAACCGGCCCGCTCCCGACCGGAGCGTCGTTCCAGGTAGGCGCCAAGTCATTCTTCTGGCAACCGGGATACGATCAGGCGGGTGAATATGATGTTATCTTCTTTGTCTCCGACGGCTCTCTGGCCGATAGCGAGACTGTACACATTACTGTAACGAATACCAACCGTCCGCCGGTACTTGCCGCCATTGGCGCCAAGTCGGTGCAGGTGGGACAGTCTCTTAATTTTGGTGTGAGCGCCAGCGATGTCGACGGTACCATCCCTGCCCTTTCGATTTCTCTCTTGGTCAACGGTAGCTTTACCGACAACGGTAACGGCACTGGTTCTTTCGGCTTCACGCCGGATGCCGGTCAAGTTGGCGTGATCAATGTGACTTTCACGGCGACAGACGGCACTCTGGCTGATAGCGAAGTGGTCGCGATCACTGTCACCCCCAAATCTGATTTCCTCGTGCTCAGCAAAGACACGCTGGTCTACTCGGCGATTGTCAATTCCAATCCGCCCACACAGACCGTGGATATTACCAAAGGAAGTGACAACGAAATTGACTACACTGCCAGCGCCACGGCGGCGTGGATTGAGCTGGTCGGAGCCAATGGCACCACGCCGAGCACTTTGTTTGTGTCTATCAACACGACCGGCCTCGGGGTCGGCCCGTATCACGATTCAGTCAAAGTTCAGGGAACAAGCGTTCCTGACAAGTGGATTCAGGTCTATTTGACACTCACCGCGTGCCCAGAAGTACAAGTGAGCAAAGCGGCCTTTGCCGACACGATCGTGGCCGGAGAGTTCTCGTCGGTTTCAGACAGCATAGACGTGACCAGTTCCGGCGTCCCACTCAACTTTGAAGCCCAGCCTTCGGCTGGTTTCAGCTACGTGACTGCCATCAGCACCACCCCAAGCAAATTGCACTTCTCGTTTAGCGAGCAATTCAATACGCCGGGTACTTACCAGCGATGCTTCACCATTCTAGCGGGCGCAGTAGACGAGCAGATTGCCTGTCCGTCGCTTAAAGAAGTGTGCGTGAATATCGTGGTTCAAGCACAGCCGTGCGTTTCGATCAAAACGTCTGATTCGCTCCTGTCATTCACCGCGGTGCAGGGCGATACGATCGCCACGCCGAATGCGAGAAACTTCACAGTTTCCTCCAGCGACGGAAGCCGCAATTTCGCGTTTGAAGTAAAATCTCCAGTCGGTGTTGATTGGATCTCTTTCGATACCACCGGCGGGAACGCAACCGTGTTCAGTGGAACCACTCCGCAGGCTGTGCCGGTTCAAGTTCGCCCGGCCTTACTTGGTGTCGGACCGCACTATGTCGACTTAGTTGTGACATCGACTGACGAGTCGGTTTGCGAGCCGAAGTTGAAAGTTGTCACCGTTTTTGTGAATGTCACTCGTCGTGCCTCGGCTGATACCGTGCTTGTGGAAAACAAGCCGGCGGTTCCGGGCCAGACAGTGGCTGTGCCGGTCAACTTTGTCAATTCGTGCGCACTTTCATATGCTCAAGTATCGCTGAAGTTCGATTCGACGGCGTTACATCTCGTGGGAGTAACCTACGGCGGGTCCAAAGTCGACTACGTCACTGACAAGACAGAGACAATTGACAATGGCGCCGGTACGGTGAGACTCACTTTCAACGTCAACGCGCAATCTCTGGTACCGGTCGGCTTTGGCAACTGGGCAACGCTTATGTTTGTCGTGCGTCCTGAAGCGAACGCCGGGTTTTATCCAATTATAGCCCGCGACAACGGCCCCGACACCTTGATCGCTAACCCGTGGTTTAAGAGAGATTGCGGTGGTGGTACCGAAGATCAACTTCCTGAATTCGTCTCAGGCGGCATCGTAGTCGATCAGCTTGAAAACGCAGTTTGCGGCTATGTAGTCGATCCGAATGGTGTCGAGATTCCTGGCGCGACTGTTCATCTCTTCGGAGATTTCCCGAATGGCTCGCCTGAAATGACCACCACCACCAGTGCCATCGGATCGTTCTTCTTCTCCGGTGTCACTTCGGTGCCGTTTGATCTGTATGCGTTCGCCAACGGATTCTATCCGAACACGGCGCTCGATCAGAATTTCAATGCCAAGGGTATCAAGATTGTTCTGACACCGCTTGGCCATGTCACCGCGACCTCGCAGTGGGTTGATTACTATTGCGACGTGAACACTTACTATCAAGCGGCCCTTCCGGTCGGTTCGGTTGTCGAAGCCAAGACACCCGGTGGCTTGCTGGTCGGTCAGTTTGTCGTGACCACCCCCGGTAAGTACGGCTTTATGCCGGTCTACCGCGCTAATAGCGATTTCGGCGATGACGGCGCTCATACGGGCGATATCATCAGCTTCTTTGTCAACGGCGGTCAGGCGCTGGCTACCGGCAACACCACCTATCCCGACGCCTACGATAAGGTGCAGGTCTGCCTTGAATACGGCGCGACCGTTACCAAAGAGTGCGTGCTGGAAGAGGGCTGGAACCTTATTTCGTGGAATGTGCAGACCAACTCGACGAGTATCACCGACGTGCTTGGTCCGTACATGAATTGCATCGATGTTATTCTCGGCTTTGAACAGGGTGGACTCACCTACGATCCGACTCTGCCGGAATTCTCTACACTGTGGAGTGTCGATCATCTTTCCGGTTACTGGATCAAAGTGAAGCCCGGTTGCCAGGTGACGTTGCATCTTGAAGGTCTCCCGGTGCCGGTCGCCACTCCCATTCCGGTCACCCACGGTTGGAATCTGGTCAGTTACCTGCCGCAGTACAATTTCAATCCTGCGTATGCTCTCCAATCGATCTACGAGCACCTGCTGTTCGCCTATGGATGGAACGGCGGTATCGAAGTCTTCCAGCCCGGCTCGGAATTCAACACCCTCACTTCGATGGGTACTTGTAACGGGTACTGGGTGAAGATCAATGCCGACGATACGCTGATCTATCCGGAGTTTGACGTAATGGCCGGTTGGATCGCTCCGCGTACGGTTGCGACCGACGATCAGTCGGTTGGCCGTGGCGACTATACCACTCCGAACTGGGTCAATCTGTATGCCTCCGATCTGAAGCTTGATGGCCGTACAATCGGCGCCGGTTCGGTGATTGAAGCCCATTCGGCGATCACCAACGCCAAGGTTGGGTCGTTTACAATGACGGCTGAAGGCAAGTTCGGATTCATGCCGGTCTATGCCGACGCTAACAGCGCCGACTTAAAGCCGGGGGGTGAGTTCTATCTGACGGTCGACGGCGTCCGCGCCAACGAGACCTTCACCTGGACTTCCAACGGCGATCGGACAGTGGTAGCGTCGCTCAGTTCGGCCAATTCGTCGGGCACTCTGCCGGATGGATTCTCGCTGAACCAGAACTACCCGAACCCGTTCAACCCGACCACGACCATCAGCTTTGCGGTGCCAGTGGCTACCCGCGCCCGAATCGAGATTTATAACCTCCTCGGAGCGCTGATTGCCGTACCGTTCGATGACGCTGTCCTGGCCGGTGACCACCAAGTGGTCTGGGACGGCCGTAACCTGAATGGCGAGTCGGTCGCCTCAGGCGTCTACCTCTATAAACTGGTCTCCGACCGGTATTCAGAAGCACGTAAAATGATGCTCCTGAAATGACGATAGAGTAGATAGGAAATCTATTTTCGTCCGGTCCGGCGTAATAGCCGGGCCGGACATACAGGCGGTGAAAGAGTGGAGAGAATGAATAAGAAGATCCTTGGAATCGTGGTGACCCTGCTGGTGATGGCGACGGCGGCCAGCGCCGAAAACCTGCCGGTCCAGTACCTCACTCCGTATTTCACGGAGTTTTTTGATTCGACAACGACCTACAACGGCAATCCGGTGATGACAGGAAGTATCATCGAGGCCTACGACCCGACCAATCTGATGATCGGAAAGTGGCGCGTGACTTCTGACGGCCGCTACGGTTTTATGAATGCCTATGGTGACGAACCGGGTACTCCGGGAGTCCACGAAGGTGCGTTGGCTGGCGATTCAATCAAGTTTAGAATAAATGGCCGCAACGCGACGGTGGTTTTGGGCGATCCGACATTTACCAACATGGCGATCAAGCAGGTTGAGCTGTCGGCTTCGGGAACAGTCGGTCTTTCGCTGGTTGAAGCGCCGATCGACCGGCTCGGTGTGCCGGGAGATACGCTTCAGTTTTCGGTGAAAGTTCGTAACGATGGCGACGGGCTGGATTTCTATGGCGCTCACCTGAGCATGTCGATTCCCGGTTCTGATCCGTTTGGTTGGAAAGCTATCGAGCCGGATTCGGTTGTGTATGCTAACCCCGCGCAGGAAGTTTATGTCTTTTTCTCGATTCGGGTGGCGACTTTTTCAGTCGATACGGTCAATAATATCATCTGGTCGGTCTTCTCAAATGTAGATACGTCGCAACATGTCAGCGGGAATTTCAATGTCTACATGACGCTTACCGATGTCGACGACCCGTCCGATGGACTGCCAAACTCGTTTGCGGTCTATCAGAACTACCCCAATCCGTTCAATCCGACCACGACAATTTCGTTTGCTCTCCCCCGCGCTCAGGCGACTTCGCTCTCGGTGTACAATGTGCTGGGGCAGGTTGTGTCAACTCAGGATTTGGGGACACTATCGGCGGGTGATCATGAAGTTGTTTTCAACGCCGAGAATCTATCGAGCGGCGTCTATTTTTATCGCGTGGAAACCGAAGACGGCAACAAGATTCGCAAGATGGTACTGCTGAAATAGCCGCGTTCGGCTCACCTATTTGAAAGACTCCGGCGATTGCCGGGGTCTTTTTTTTCTGTCGCGGCACAAGCCGGTTGCCGATATTGGGGATTATTGGACTTGCAGGATTCACGTTTAGGCGTTTTTATACCGGTCGCACAAACGAGATTCCAGACCGAAGAAGAAGGTACAACTGCCCAAGCTTAAAGTGATAGGTCTTACCGACCGCGGCCTCGTTCGTCAGGGGAATGAGGACTACATTCATGTCGACGAATCCAATCAGGTGTTCGCTGTGTGCGATGGCATGGGCGGACATCAGGCGGGCGAGATTGCGTCGATGACCGCGGCCCAGACGTTAGAGGCGGCCTTTTCTCACTTTTCGAAGGGCATTCTTGACGACCCTCGTCTGGCTTTGGGGCGCACTCTCCCTTTCAGCGCCGATCTGTTGGTGAAATCGGTCCGGCTGGCAAATCGGGCCGTGGCTATGCAGGCGGCGGGGAACCGTGAATTGTCGGGGATGGGGACGACAATAGTGTCGGTCGCATTTGAAGCCGATGTGATGGCCATTGCCCACGTGGGCGACAGCCGCGCTTATAAATTCGATCATCAGCGACTGGAACCGCTTACCCGCGATCACTCCTGGGTCGCTGAGATGCAGAGGACCCACAATCTGACTGATGAAGAAGCCAGCCAATTGGTCGGCAGAAATGTCATTACTCGGGCGCTGGGAGTCAAAGATGTCGTGGAAGTCGATCTGAGTATTGTGAAGATCAAGACGGGCGACATTTTCATACTCTGCTCCGATGGGCTATGCGGGTACGCCGATGATGACGAAATCAAGGCGGTAGCGCGACGGACTCCCGATGACATAGCCAAAATCGCCGCGAATCTCGTCCAGATGGCCAATGACCGAGGGGGTGCGGATAATGTCTCGGTGGTGGTCATCGAAGTGCAGGAGGTCTCGGAATCGCCGCTACCAGAGGTATCGGCTATAACCTTCCCTTCGGAGTCGGAAGAGCAACGAGGGGCGGAGGATGAATGGCTGGGGCGTTTTCAAAGTCGCGGCCAAAACTCGCCAAAAGAAGTAGACAAACCTCAGGGCGGACCGCCCAACAATCGAATCATTCTTGCTGTAATACTGGTTTTTGCCGCAACCGCGCTGGCGGTCGTCTTTTTTGCCACCCGGCATTGACTCGTTCGCCGCTTACTACCGCAAATATCTCGAATTTGATACTGTGGTGGGAACAGATAATCAGGTTGACATGCCCTGTCGGGGCAGATAATTTGTGGTTTCCATCACGCGATATGCGCCCGTAGCTCAATTGGATAGAGCGTCTGACTACGGATCAGAAGGTTGAGGGTTCAAATCCTTCCGGGCGTACTTTCTATTTCGGGAGGCGTTTGAAGCAGTCTGGGACGCAGTTACCCACGCGAACTCAATAGAACTGAAGTCAGCCGCCCTTGTACCTTGCCATTGCGCTGGAGCAGTTTCATTGCGTACCACGCGGCCAGCGACATTCCCAACATCTCGCCGCCGTCTTCAATGACCACCACGATCAACGACACTTTCCAGTTGATTTCGTAGAGGAAGTGGAGCGAGTCAACGAATACGCCAAAGAAAATGATCACCGCCAGAATGCCAAAGAGGTGCCAACTGGCTCTCCTAAAGTCGACCGATCCAAGCCAGTGGCAAATCACGGTGCCCATGAGAATGAATCCACCGGTTACTGCCTCCGCGGCGATCTCTCCGAAGTCCTGACCCCGCAGGCCCAAGTGGGCCGACAGATCAAGTCCTTCTACCAAATCTGCACCGATCAGTTCATGGAGGCTGAGTGAATCATCGATAAGTAGAAAACAAAACAGAGCGGACCAGGCCAGATAGCGGAATTCGCGGGCGCGAAAGGCAACAATGAAGAGGGCGAGTGCTACCCAGGCTTCCTTGACATACTGGTAGAATTCCGGATATCCGCCGTCCAGATACAACGCAAACATCGGGTATGTATCCAACGATCCGGTCAGCCGCAGAGTCACATGAGCCAGAATGAAAGCGACGTCGCCGGCGAGCAGAAACAATGGCAGATACAGGAAAATCGACTTATCACTTATTTGGCCGGATTGATACCTGCCAGACCTATTGCCACCTGAAGCAAAGCTCTGCCGATTGCAATCCGACAGAGGAGCCTTTCCCTTCTCTGCGACGGTTCTTGAAAATTGACGAAGTGAAAACATCGCGCACTTTCCCTCGTCAAAGAGTAACCATCGCGGAGGCCGACACCCGGCTGATGATTCCACCGGCAATTCTGTCAAGACTAAGCACTGCCTCTGCGGCCCCCAATTTGATTGCCTCTTTTGGCATGCCGAAGACAACTGACGAAGCTTCATCCTGCGCGATTGTCATCGCGCCGTTCTGATGCATTTCAAGCAATCCGGCGGCGCCATCGCCGCCCATGCCTGTCAAAATCACGCCGAGCGCATTGGCCCCAGCGTAGCGGGCCACCGACTTAAAGAGCACATCGACTGACGGTTTGTGCCTGTTGACGCGTGGTCCATCTTTGATCTGAACCTGGTACTTTGCGCCTGACCGGACCAGAAGCATGTGGTGATTTCCCGGCGCAATGAGCGCCAAGCCAGGAATGACAGAGTCACCATCGACCGCCTCACGGACTTCCATTTCGCAAATGTCATTCAGGCGATCGGCGAATGCTTTGGTGAAGTTCTCGGGCATGTGTTGAACAATGACAATCGGCGGGCAATTGGCCGGCATTTCCTCAAGGACCTTTTGGAGCGCCTGCGTGCCGCCTGTCGAGGCGCCGATAGCGACAATCTTGTCGGTAGTGCGAAGGAGCGAATGGCGAACGGGGCGCACCGTTGCCGTTTCATGGGCCTCGGTGATGGCCGTAACTTTAACCATCGCCGCGGCTTTGATCTTCTCGATCAAATCAACTGCCATATCTCCGACAGTATACGATTCGCCGGGCTTGCACATGACATCTACCGCTCCGGCCTCCAGTGCTTCCATCGCCACCTTGCCACCGTTGGTCGTGAGCGACGAGACGACAATTATCGGCAGTGGGTAGTGCTTCATCAGTCGACGCAGGAACGTGATCCCGTCCATCCGCGGCATCTCGACATCGAGAGTGATTACATCCGGCTTAAGAGCTATAATCATGTCGCGGGCAACGAATGGATTGGGCGCGGCACCGACGACGTCAATGGCGGGATCGCGCTCCAGTTCGGAAGTAAATATCTTTCGAACGACCGCGGAATCATCAACTATGAGTACTTTGATGCTCATGTACAGTTCCAACCTCACAAAGAATGGCGATCACCGGGCGATTGTCTACCATAACACAGACATAGTCATTTGCATCAAGAGTGGTAAAGAACTCTTCAGACGGCAATTCAACGGCGTCGGGGGCGGAGAGATTGATAACGGCCTTTGTACCGAATAATTCGGTAAGTAGTTGGCCGGTGACCATGTTGGCAATTTCTTTGCCGGCGTCGATGCGGATTTCATCGCTGGCGCACTCTTCCGGCTCGCATCCGAGCATGTTCATCGCGAATTCGCCGCACAAGTCTTTTGGTACAACGAGAATCGTCTGGCCGGTGTGGGCACCGTCGAAGTTCAGTGATACTTTCACGAAGCTGAGAGAGTAGGGATCGATACGGGACAATTCACCGCTTTCGTCCGTGAAGATGAAAGCCGCCTGCTCCAGAACGCGGTTTACCACCTGCAATAGTATGTCTTTATGATTAGGGTTATTCATTGGTTACTCCCAGCACGCGTGAAATGGCTTCGCTGATGAGCTCGGGTGTAAACGGCTTGCGCACATACTCGCGAACCCCTTGTTCCTTGAGCTGGGCAATCCGCTCCTCGCTTCCGTCGGTCGAGATGACGATCACCGGGATAGTCTTGATCATGCCGTCGCCGGCCATTGCCTCGACGAGTTGAAGTCCGGTCATGTCCGGCATGTTCAGGTCGGTCATGACCAGATCGACCCAGTTGTTCTTGAGTTTCTCAAGTGCATCGCGACCGTTGACCGCAAGCAATATCTCGCCGAGTTCCAGATCGGTCATCTTGAGTGTTTTGACGAGCATCGAACGCATCGTCTGGGAATCGTCGACCACGAGAATTGTGTACGACATGTATTTCTTACCTCCCCGCGGGGACAGTTGTGTTTCGCACGTTCATGAGTTCTTCAATTGACGCGAGCGAATCCATCAACTGACTTGTAACTGTATCGATATGGCTACTGTTTACGTTCAAGCGTTCAATTGACTGTTGGCATGGGCGATACCAAAGCCCGTCATCGCCGAGACCTATTCCCTGCATGATACAAATGGTGTCGGCGACATGGACAATGTCAACGATAGGTTGACCGGTCGGAGCTGAATTGGGATCGTGATGCCATCGAATTGCCGCGATGAGTTCCTCGGGGAAATGCCAATGCTCGGCGACCATGGCACCGACTTCGGCATGGTCCAGCCCGAGAACTGCTCTTTCGGCTTGTTCAAAGGAGATTTTGTCTACCTGCACGCTACTGCAAATTTCGGAGGAGAATTTAGCCACCCAGGATTCCAGCACAGCCTTGCCGATATCGTGCACCAGTGCGGCGGTGAATACGGCTCCGGCGTTTCGAATCTGCAAAAGCCGGCAGAGGTTGTCGGAAGTAACCGCCACAGCCGCGGAGTGCCTCCAAATGTCTTCGGCGGTTTGTCCATAGCCAGTAGCAGGGCGGTTGACGTTGGAATAGACAATCGAAGAGATGGCAATTTGCGAAATGAAGCCCGTGCCCAGGCGGAAACTCGCCTCAGTTAGAGACGACACCGGTTTGTTGAAGCCAAAGAATGCGGAGTTTGCGGCTCGCAAAACGTTTGCCGTCAGTGCATAGTCCAGACCAATCACTTTGGAAATCTCCGACGCATTGCTGTCATGTCGATTCATGACGGCAATAAGCTGTTGAGCGATCGCCGGGAGTGTCGGGAAAGCGGACACCTTTTCGGTAATGTGTGTGCGATCGATCATAATTCCACCTCGGAGCCGGCAAATCTGACCGTTACGCGGCCGGTCGCGATTTCCAGCCGGAGCGTCCGGGCCACCGCGCCGCCGACATGCTGACCCTTGAGCAACAAATTGTTAGCCCAAAGCAATTTGCGAAGCATCAGGAAGTTTCGTTCACCGATATTGAATACTTTGTTGTCGTCCATCAGTTGCGCTCCGCCTGCGACCTTGATGAGCAGACGACTTTTCTGAGCGCCACTTTGGAGGAGGTAGTTCAAGAGCATCGGCACACCGGTATCGGCAAACATGGCGGGGTTGGCCTCGGCCTTCGCGGGGGCGATTTTGGACGCCGGCAACATATAGTGGATCATGCCGCCCACTTTGACCACCGGATCATACACAGCCATGCCAATGCATGAACCCAGCGAATAGGTGATGATTGTATCATCCTGGCAGTTCGATATTTTCATATCGGAAATGCTGACTACCTGATTTGCCACGCCGTTAAGCCCTTCTGTAGATTGACGGCTTTACGAGTTGAAAATCGCAATTCATACCGGTGAGGCTCTCCGAATGGCCGACAAACAGATATCCCCCGGGGCGGACAATTCTGTTAAATTCGGCGATAATCCTTGCGCGGGTCGGGCGGTCAAAGTAGATCATGACATTTCGACAAAAGATCAAATCGATCGGCCCGGCTACTGCATAGGGAAAATCAGTAAGATTGCATTGCCTAATCAGTAGCATTCGGCGAAGCTCATCGTTAACGACGTACATTTCGCCACTCGGGCTTCCGGTCTTGGTCATGTATCGTTGACGCAGAGCGGCAGGCACCGTCTCGACCTTTTGTCTGCTATACTCCCCGGCCTGCACTTCGCGTAGTACTTTGGTGGCCAGGTCCGTCGCCAGGATTTTTACGTCCCATTTGCCCGTACCCAGGGTGTCGATGACTTCCATCGCAATGGTATACGGTTCTTCACCCGTTGAGCATGCCGACGACCAGATTCTGAGTTTTTGGCGACCAGCGCCTTTCCATTCATCTAACGCTAATCGCATGAACTCAAAGTGGTGCTTTTCCCGATAAAAGCTGGTGACGTTGGTGGATATGGCTTCCAGCAACTGTTGCAACTCTACACCGGCCGAGTCGCCGCGCACGACTTCGATGTACTGTTCATAGCTTGAGATGCCCAGCGTGCGCATGCGCTTTTGGATACGCGCCTTGACCAGTGGCTGTTTGTTGTCGCCAAGGGCTATACCGCTATGGCGGTGCACTAATTGGCGAATCTCCTCGAATGCTTTGGGAGAGAGTTCAGCCTGAGAACCGCCAAATGGGACAGCCCGTGAAGTTGTCCGGTTCATTTTTTCAAGGCCTCAAGGTGTTTAACCAACTTATCCTGCACGTCTTGTGGGCTAAAGGGCTTGAGGAGATAGTCATTGGCGCCGGCCTTGATAGCCTCGACGACCTTCTCCTTTTCAGATTCGGTAGTGACCATGACAATCGGAAGCGCCTTGTTCGTCGTGCGAATCTTTGCGAGGGCTTCTATCCCAGACATAACGGGCATGTTCCAGTCAAGCAAAACCAATCCGACATCTTTGGATTGAGCGAGGAAGTCAACCGCTTCCTGGCCATTGGTGACCTCGGCCACGTCATCAACGCCGCACTTCTTGAGCACGCTGACAATGATCCGGCGCATTATCTGGGAGTCATCAACGACAAGTGCCTTCACTGGCTACCTCCTGGAGAACAGGTTTGACGGCCTTAAGTGAGACGATCAGCCAGAAGTCACCGAGCTCGGTTTTGAGTCGAAATTCTGTCCACATCGTGTCACTGGAGCTTGAGAGGCGGCAGATGTCGCCGCATACAACAGTCGGAATGCTTATCGAGATAGAGTGGCCCTTAAATCTGGCCTTGGCACTTCCGGCGACCATATTGACCAGTTCCCCTACACCGTCGACAATTTCGGAAGTGACTTCGTCGAATTGTGCTCCTACCATTTGGCCGATAATAGCACAGGCCGATTTTTCCGGCATGCGCAGAGCGACCATACCTTGTGCAGATCCCGAAAGCCCGATGACGCCGATGAGGTCCGGCGAATGTGGCACCGACGTTATCCGCTGGGATGCCTCCACAGTAACAGGCGATCCGATCATGGAATCGAAAATCTCGTGGATCGTCTCGATAAACGGATCGGTTGTTAATTCATTCACTATGCACTCCTTGACTGAAATGACTATGTATTACGAAGTCAGGACTATCTGTTTGGTTACCGGATCGAGCCCGGCGGTAATCGGTCCCAAAAGGTCATCGCGGACTTCCTTATGTGCCTCACAAATCCGTAGCATTGTGCCGGAGTTAACGCGTTTACGCAGGATGATGGTGGCGTCCCGATGGCTCTGCATCTGCACCGCGAGCTGTTTTCGCTTTTCGGTCAATTCATCGTATGCCGCTTTTTGTTCGAACAGCTGGAAGGACAGTTCGGTCATGGTCTCACGTTGTTTGGCTGTTAGATGCGATCCCAGGCGCTCGAGTTTCTTTACTTCAACTTCGAGCTTTGGAATAATCTCTTTGAGTTTCTTGGCGCTCTCGTTGGCCTCGCGCAAATCGTTCACGACGTGGTAATCGATGCCGGCAATGAGTGATGTTCGGGATTCGGTATGCGCTCCGGCTTCGTCGACCTCGATTCCGCCGGCCGCCATGACATCGCCGCCCTGAACACGTCCGGCACAGATAACTTTGCCTGTTGCCTTGATCGAGGAGTCGAGGATTTCAGATTCAACCACGACATCGCCATCACAGGTGATAGTGGCATGCTCTAAGTACTTGGCGTGGATGTTTCCCTTCACGGCGATTTTCTTGCCGGGTCCGCTGGAGATGCCTTTGCCGGCGGTCAGGTTTCCACCGCAGTCGATATCGGCCGCTCCGATAACGTCGCGCACTTCGACATCTCCGGTAGCGGTTACTTTGAATTCAGAATCGACGCCGCCGTTAATCACTACCGAACCACGGTGATCGACGTTCCCAGAAGCGATCCCGACCGCTCCGGGCAATTGATAGACATCGACCACGTTTATAACTTTGCCGTCGAGCTTTACTCGCCCATTGCATTTGGCTTTGAATTGGCCGGAGGTCTCCTCAAACGTGACATTTGGCCCTGGGTTGTGCTCACGAGGCTTGGGTTTCATCGGTGCTATTGTCGCGCCGAGTACATCTTGCCCTTCTTTGCCCGGCTGTGCGGGATGGCATACCGCAATTACTTCACCCTCGTCGATTGAGGGGGTGGCCGCCTTGCGGTGGTAGTCGGTGCATTTCGTTTCGGGATCTACGTAGTAACCGGAAGCAAAGAATTCCTTTGTCCATTCCAGGCGGGCGTCGATGGGCGCAGTCGGCGCGGCGCCGCGCGCGATGACAATTCCAGACAGCGGTTCACCAGAGAGCGCGACCTTTTCAATCGCGGCTGACAAGCTGTCGACATCAAGGGTGGCGATTACTTTGAGGCGCTGGAGTTCGGTCTGAACGATTTGGACGGCGTCAGGTCTTGAAGCCAATTCGGGAGAGACCGTGACATCGACCGACAACCTGTCGGCGGCTATCCGAACGGCCACCAGATTACCGGCGGTTTTCTTGATTTCAGTCGTTACGGTTGCCATCATTTCTCCACTTTCGCAAGTACCGGCGGTTGTGTGTTGTTGAACACGCTTTCACGGTTCCCCAATTTCAAGCCGAAACCGCCTCTTCCAGATCGCCCGACTGAGAGACAGCGCTCAGAGCCGCCTCGTCATCGGATGTCAGAACTCGATCGATATCAAGCAGGATCTTCACTTCATTTTTGACTTTGGCGATTCCGAGAATGAACTCGCAATCGGCTTGTGAATTCCATGTTGGAGCATCCTCAATCTGGTCGGGACCGATGGCGAGAACTTCCGACACCGCGTCGACCACCAGTCCCATCATCATGGCGCCTCCAGCGACGGCGATTTCAACGACAATAACGCAGGTTTGCTCGGTGGTTGGAGTAATGTCCATTCCGAATCGGCACCGCAGGTCCAGAACTGGAATGACTTTTCCCCTTAAGTTGATGACGCCGCGAATGTGTGCTGAGGCCCTCGGAACGCGCGTGATTTTCATCAATCCGATAATTTCGCGGACTTTGAGAATCTCAACGCCATATTCCTCGGCCGCCAGATGAAAGGTGAGGTATTTCCCGGCGTGCGCATGTTTGGCGGTCGATGTCGCTGTTGACTGCAGTGCATTCATCGTGAAAGAACTCCTTCGCATTCAGCGCCTCGGGTAACCCCTGCGGTGTCGGTCAGGTGGTGATCATCTGAGGTCATGGGTTCCGTCATGTGGTCACCGGAGTGCCTTGCGCGTCCCTCGGCAGTCCTGGCAAGTTCGGTCAGGCCCCTGATGTCGATGATGAGTCCGACCGTGCCGTCGGATAATATGGCTCCTCCTGATACCCATTTCTGGCGCGTGAACAAGCGGCCAAGACTCTTGATCACAGTTTGGCGCTGGCCAATCAGCTCATCGGCAATCAGCCCAATCCGCGACTCGTTATCTTCCACGACAACCACGACGCGATTAACGGCAGTCTGATCAGATTTCAAATCAAACAACTCATCAAGGCGCAGAACAGGAAGCATTGATCCGCGCAGGTTGATCATCTCTTGCACGCCTTGGATAGTGAATATCTTTTCGTTGGCCAGATTGATCGATTCCACTACCGACATAGTCGGGATAATGTACCGCTCATGGTCTACGCGGATCAGCATGCCGTCGATCATCGCCAATGTCAGAGGGAGTTTCATGGTGAATTTGGTGCCCTTGCCCCGCGCCGATTCGATCTCCAGATGGCCGCGCATCGCGTCGATGTTCTTCATGACAACATCCATCCCTACGCCGCGACCGGAGACGTCGGTAATCTGTTTTGCAGTTGAGAATCCTGGAAGCAAGACAAGATTGAAGACTTCGCGATCGCTGAGTTCCCGGGAATCATCGATAAGTCCTTTTTCGCGGGCCTTGGCCAAAATTCGTTCCTTGTCCAGTCCCCGGCCATCGTCTTCGATCTCGAACAGGATATTCCCGCCCCGATGGTATGCCCGAAGCCAGACGTGGCCGAGTTCCGATTTCCCGGCGGCTACTCGTTCGTCGGGAGGTTCTATAGCATGATCTACCGCGTTGCGGATCATATGCATGAGAGGATCGCCGATATTTTCTATGATACTCCGGTCGACTTCGGAATCCTCGCCGGTCATTATCAGTTCGACCTTTTTGCCCGATTTGCGGGTAAGATCACGAACGGCACGCGCCAGCTTCTGAAAAGTTGCCTTCACAGGCACCAGCCGCATGGCCATACCCATCTCTTGCAATTCGCGCGTGATTTTGTTCAGGTGCGAGACGTTTTTTGCAATATGTGGCGGGGCAATCGAAAGAAATTCGTCATCGTGACCAACCATCGATTCGGCAATCACCAATTCACCGATTGTGTCGACCAATTTGTCGAGGCGCTCCATGTCAATCTTGACGATTTCCTTGACCGCCGACGGTGATGCGGCCGATTCACGTTGGGCCATTCTCTGATCGCGCAGGGCATGCATTACCGACTGCTGGTCCACTACGCCCTGTTTGATCAGCGTTTCTCCGATCAGTTCATCGGGTGATGACTTCTTAGACAATGCCAGATCGATCGCGCTTTGAGTTGTTGCGCCCATATCGACAAGGATATCGCCGACACGAGAAGGCGATGGTTCACCTGCAGATTCCGGGTTGGCTATAAGTGCTTTCAGATCGACGACGAGGCGAGTGACGATCGGCGCACCATCGATTTCCTCCCCCGACTTGAGTCCTTCTTCGGCCGCCTTGAGTAGTTTACGAAGGCCGTCGATTGAGGCAAAGATGAGATCAGCCGCACGCCCCTGAATGACCAGCGATCCTTTGCGAGCAAGATCGAGTAGAGTCTCAGACTCATGCGCCAGGACCGATACCGGATGCAGTTCCAGAAAGCCGGCGGCTCCCTTGATAGTATGAAAGCTCCGGAATATGGCATTGATATTGGCTTCGTTGTCCGTGCCGCCTTCCAGCTCCATCATTTTTTGCTCGGCTGTCAGACAATGATCCTGGGCTTCGGTGATAAACTCGCCGACCAGAGAGGCATCTGCACCGGCGAATTGCATGGTCAGCTTGGGTCCGGTCCCAGTCTTTTCGGCAGGAGGGGGAGTTTTTGCTACGGCTTTCGATTTTGGTTTGGATGTGGGACTTTCAGATTTTATTTCCGGAGTTGCCGGGGCTTTCTTGGTCGTCACGTGCTTAGATTGCTCAGGGCACAGTTCGGCCGGAAACGAGATCTCGCTTATGTCTCGATGATCGCGTAGCACCGAGAGTATTCCTGAGACACCTTGTTCAAGCAATTGTATCGCAGAACTTTCTCTTTTCTTGTATTCACCCAGGATGATGTTGGTGATGAGCGAGGCACACTTGGTACACACGCCGGCGACGTGCGGCTGTTGGGCGATACAATTGTCACGCAGAGTCTCGAATTGTGTCTGCAAATTTACGAGGGCGGGCAAGTCGCCACTATCCAACAGGACAAGCGCTCCCGCGATTTGCTCTATTTGTTGTTCAAGCAACGGCATAGTCTCTCGGCTTATTGATGATCAGAAGGTTTACCGCCAGAAATTCTGTTGATTGCGGAGATTGAGGATGGTGCAACCCTATTTGGATTGGGAGGTTATGTGCCATGATCAAGGTTATCGGAATTATTAACGTCTTCTTTATCGATGTTGGGCATTTTGAAGGCGTTTCGTGAATGAATAACATTGACGAGTCAGGTCCTCGCTTGTATATACGGTTCCACATTGAAACAGCACCGGCAACTAGTGTCAGAAGCGCAAGTGCCGGGTTTGCGGTATAACCAGAGGTAGTTATGAAATCGATAGCCTTCGTCATACTCATTCTTGCCGTCCCCGTTTACGCTCAGCCGCCGGCGAACATCCGTCCGGTGAATGCCGACAGTTTGGCCAATGAAGTGAAAAAGGAACTTCTTCATTGTTGGAACGGATATAAGACATATGCCTGGGGTCACGATGACCTCAAACCGCTCTCCAAATCGTATCACGACTGGCACGCCGAACCGCTG
This sequence comes from uncultured Ignavibacteriales bacterium, assembly GCA_964571235.1. GTDB lineage: Bacteria > Zixibacteria > MSB-5A5 > GN15 > FEB-12 > JACRAV01. The sequence goes on from CAZNAI010000001.1 coordinate 122,440, forward strand.
TACATGACGGCTGTCGATGCCCTCGACGCTCTGATCTTGGTGGGGTTCGACGATGAGGCCGACTCGACCATCCAATTCCTGGCCGATCATCTGAGCTTTGACAAGAATATCGAGGTCAAGAATTTCGAGATCACCATTCGCATTCTCGGCGGCCTGCTAAGCTCATACGAAATGACCCGCGACCCGCGGCTTTTGCAAAAGGCGGTCGATTTGGGATACCGCCTCCTGCCGGTGTTTGAATCGAAAACCGGGATGCCATACATGTATGTCAATTTGAAAACCGGGGCGGTGCGCGGCGAGATTAGCAATCCGGCGGAAATTGGAACGCTGATGATCGAGTTCGGAACTCTGGCCCGACTTTCCAACCAACGGCAGTTTTATGATAAGGCGGCGAGAGCAATGACCGAGCTGTACAATCACCGCTCGCCTCTCAATCTGGTTGGCTCGCGGATAAATGTGAATACCGGCGAGTGGATCGATTCGTCGAGCCATTTGAGCGGCGGGATAGATTCGTACTACGAGTATCTGCTTAAGAGTGCGTTCCTATTCGGCGACACATCGTTTATGCGGATGTGGAATACAAGCCTGGGGGCGATCAACAAGCACTTGGCCTGGGATACCACGACGGGCGCTTGGTACGGGGTAGTAAACATGTACACCGGAGCGAGGCAGGAAAGCTACACCGGCGCACTGGATGCCTTCTTCCCAGCCATGCTCGCGTTGAGTGGCGACTTGAGCCGGGCGGCACAGACGCAGGAATCTTTTTATCGGGTCTGGACGAAGTTTGGCATTGTACCTGAAGGATTCAATTTTTCAAATATGCAGGTTGTGTATGCCGGCAATCCGTTGAGACCGGAGATCATTGAATCGGCGTACTATCTCTATTATTTTACCAAAGACGAAAAGTACCGCCGTATGGGGCAGGTCTTCTTTGACAGTCTCAAACAGTACTGCCGAACCGAGGTCGGGTATGCTTCGTTAAAAGACGTGACGACCAAGGAACAATCAGATGAGATGGAGAGTTTCTTCCTGGCCGAGACACTCAAATACCTCTATCTGCTCTTTGCGCCGGCAGAAACGATGAACCTGACTACGAGTGTGTTCAATACCGAAGCTCACCCGATGACGAGACCGAGGTAAGAATGCCGACCAAAGATCCGCGTGTAGATGCGTATATCGCCAAAGCAAAGCCATATGCCAAACCAATCTTGATTCACCTGCGCAAACTGATCTTCAAGGCCTGCCCCGATGCCGTTGAGACAATCAAGTGGGGAATGCCGTCGTACGAGTATCACGGCATTCTGTGCGGGATGGCGGCGTTCAAAGAACATGCCACCTTCGGATTTTGGAAACATAGTTTGCTTGTTGAACGGATTGACAGGGCTAAGAAGTCGACTGAATCAGCAATGGGGAGTATGGGAAAGATTGCTTCGAAAGAAGATCTCCCCTCCGACGCGCTATTGACCAAATTGATCAAAGATGCGATGCGACTCAATGAATCCGGAGTCAAGGGGCCGCGTGCGCCGAAAACCGGTCCGCGCAAGGCGTTGGTTGTACCAGTCGATTTCCGCGCGGCACTCCGCAGAAACAAGTCGGCGCAGAACCATTTCGACGCATTCTCTTACAGCCACCGCAAAGAGTATGTCGAGTGGATCACCGGCGCCAAAAGAGAGGAAACACGCCGTAGACGAATAGAAACTGCCGTTGCATGGCTGGCCGAGGGGAAATCACAAAATTGGAAGTACATGAAAAAGTAGAAATTGGCAATACCTGAAACCGGTAAGTGAACAATAGAAAAGGCGGGAATCAATCGATCCCCGCCTTTCACGTTTAATCGTGAATAGTCGTGTTTTAGAACGCGGCCATTTCTTCTTTTTCAAGAGGAATGATTTCTTCATACGACTTCTGCACGGAGGCCTTAGGCTTTGCGCCTTTTCCCCGCGAAATCAGCGAATGAAGATTGGTGTGCAGACTGTGTGCCGACTTGGATTTCGGCGCGGACGATTGCGGTCTTCCGGTAGTGTTGAATTGGCTCGGCGAAACCGTGTGCCCCGACGCATTTCTGCCCTGAACAATCTGATTGAGTTCAATCACGATTGACTGAAGCTGTTGGGCCTGGGCCGCGAGTTCCTGACTGGCCGAACTCGACTCCTCGGCATTGGCCGCGGTCTGCTGGGTGACTTGGTTCATCTGCATGACCGCTGAGTTGATTTGCCCGACGCCCTGCGTTTGTTCATCGCTGGCCGCACTCACTTCGTTGACCAAACTCGATACTTTCTTGATGCTGGAAGTGATCTCACTCAGGATCATGGTAAATTCTTCGGTGGCCCGCACGCCGTTGTCGGCGTTCTTCTGTGAGCCTTCGATTAGAGCAGAAGTATTCTTTGCCGCCTCGGCCGACCGTTGGGCCAGATTGCGCACTTCTTCGGCAACGACCGCGAATCCTTTGCCGGCTTCACCGGCGCGAGCCGCCTCGACTGCCGCGTTTAAGGCCAGCAGATTCGTCTGGAACGCAATCTCATCAATGACTTTGATGATCTTGGCGGTTTCGTCAGACGACCGCTTGATATCCTGCATCGCCTGGGCCATACCGGACATGGCGGCTGATCCCCGGTCGGCGGCGCTCGTCGCCGTAGTGGCGAGAATATTGGCTTGTCTTGCGTTGTCGGCGTTCTGCTTGGTCATACTCGACATTTCTTCAAGTGAAGATGATGTTTCCTCAAGTGACGAAGCCTGTTCAGTCGCGCCCTCGGCCAATGACTGACTCGAACTGGCTACCTGCTCGGAAGCCGAACCGATTTGTTGCGACCCCTGAGACAGACTATTGATGGCAACATCTATCGGCCGCATGATCGATCGGGCCATCATAAAGGACAAGAACAGCCCTAGAGCCACGATAACCGCAACTATGCCCAACAGGGTATACAGAAAAGCATCCATTTCAGCATGAAGGTCATCTACGTAAATCCCAGAACCGATAACCCATCCCCATTCGGCGAAATACTTCACATAAGAAATTTTGGGCACGGGAACCGAGGAACCCGCCTTTGGCCACATGTAGTCGATGGCGCCCGCTCCCTTGGTTCGGGCGATATTTGCAAACTCGACAAATATCTGCTTTCCATTCGGATCGGCCATTTGAGACACGTTGGTGTTGTCCAATTCCGGCTTCATTGGATGCATGATCATGCGCGGTTCAAGGTCATTGATCCAGAAATACTCGCTCTGGTCGTAGCGCATATTCTTGATAACGACCATCGCCTGCTTCTTGGCTTCCTCGGTGGTCATAGAGCCGGACTTTGCGAGCTTGGCGTAAGTGTCCAAAACACTGCAAGCCGACTCAACGAGGTGTTGAGTCTTCTGATACTTGGCATCGTACATCTTGGTATTGAACTTTGGAAAAATCCAGGCCAATACAAGAACGAAGGCCAGTACGATACTGATACCGAGCATCAGTATGCGTGTTGACAGTTTGAAATTGGTAAGCATAGTTACCGTCCCCTTCACTTCATATTCGTTAACACGTTTTCTTTGCCTAATCAAAAGGTCAGGATGATCGACGACTGCACGCGAACATCTTTTACTGTTTCACTGCCTTTATAAGCGGTGCGCCACTCGGACAACTCAAGTCCAAGCGTTGTTTGCGGGATCAATTCATATCTCACGTTGCCGTAAACACAGGCATTGCGGGATCGCCCGGAAGCAAAGGTCTCATCGTACGGATTGTCCACGCCATAGCCGCTGGAAAGCTGAACTTTGCTGGCCGGCTTAACCCACCCGGATACCCAGCCACCGTTTGACTTAAGACCGTCGACTTCGCTACTGCGCAGAATTCCACCGAAGTAACTTCCCATGTTATTGCCGGAATAGTACTCGGTGGAAAAGCCGTAAGTAGGCTTTGGAGCTATGGAAAGATGGGTCGAAAATGCGCTGGCGTGATACTTTTCAGTGCGGCCCTGATTTGTCTCGGCTTTCAGCGTTCCCCAAAGTGTGGAGACGCCGGCACGAATGGAGCCACCGGAAGCAAGTGTATGCTTGTAGTCGAGCAGGCCCTGGAGCGTGGGAATACCAGCGTCGGTACCGTCATCCACACCGTCGGCTGTTTCGCCCAGCGCGAGTGAAAATGTGGGCGTGAGGTCGCTGGAGATTGTACGGAAAAAACCGCCGGCCAGCGCAATATCCGTTTTCGCCCCGGACTTGAAATTGTACCAGAGACTTACTTGAGGGCGGCGATAGCCAATGTTTCCGACTCCCCAGAGAACCGAGTAATTCAGTGTGGAAGGATTGAGCGGTGAAATCAGATCCCAGCTTTGCCCGGCCAGCATCTTGATGTGTCCGGACTCAATAGTTACAAACGCGTGGCGCAGTTGTAGCATCGCTTTGTTCTCTGCTATTGTGCTACCGGTGACGCTGGCGAACAGATCGAACTCAAGTTTGCCACCGACTTTAACGTTGTTGTACCCGTTTCCGGTTAGATTCAGTCCGAAACGCGTTTCGTTGGCGGTCATGTTGAATTGAGCGTCACTTCCGACATGCGTTTTCGGTTGAACCCACATGACAAAATTGCCGTGGCTGGTCAGATTCTGATCGTAAGCGCCGTCCAACTTGAAATAACCGTACCACTTCAAATCAAAGGTCGGCTTGTCACCCGCGATAAGACTCCCGCTTAAGAGGCTCAATAGAGCGGTAGCGAGAATGAGTACTTTGCTTCCGGTTTTCATTTGCTTTATCCTCTCTTCTACTTTGTAGTCGTTGCCAATTCAAGACCGTTCTCCGCCGGGATTTGATTGGAGACCGTTAGTCCTTCGTGCATGGCCTCTGATATTGTCCCGATTGAACCGCAGGAAATTACCTTATCGATATCAAGCAGGATTTTGACTCCCCCTTTGACCTTTCCAATACCCAAAACAAAATTGTCTTCCGGGTTGCCACCCATGGCGGGTGAGTCCTGAATTTCATCGCCCTTTATATCGAGGACCTCGGAAACGGCATCCACAAGGATTCCGATGAGCCGCGCGGAGTCACCTGATGCCAGTTCAACGACAATGATACAGGTCTCCTCGCTGTCGGCCACTAGCTCCATTCCGAAGCGTGCGCGAAGTTCGATAACTGGAATGATCCGACCCCTCAAATTGACGATCCCCCGCATGTACGCAGGAGCTTCGGGCATTCTGGTAATCGACAACAAACCGATTATTTCCCGAACCTTGAGGATGGGAATTCCATGTTCTTCCGCGCCCAACCGGAAAGTGAGATACTTTCCGGATCGTGATGGCGCGTGCTGGATTTTTGACTGTGCCGTGCGCGTGGCAGTCGGCATGTTCATAGTTCCCTCCTATCCAAACAGAAACCACACTATTGTAACTGAATTGATCTACTTTTGTCGATTTTCGACCTGAGACGCTTTTTATTTAGTAGATAAAGTGCGCCATTTGTCTACTTTAGAGTACAGTATTGCCGCAATTAATTGAAACGCAATGGAATGCATGTGGTTGCGCAATAATGAGACAAAATTGCTCCAGTGTGCCGACGCGAGATCGATAGCAGAAACAGCAGTTTCCCATCGTTTTACCCCTTAAGGTAGTGAAGGAGTTGCCGTGAAGCTCGATCCAACTCTCACTTGATACGGCCCATTATGGGAAGGAGGGTTGCAGACAGACGGCAAGTGAATCATCACTGACGCAGTGTTGCCAATGATGGTATTACTCCACAAGCAGAGCATAAAAAAGGCGGGAATCAGCCGATTCCCGCCTTGGGCGTTTCAACGTGAATTGATGCGTCTCAAAAAGCCGCCATTTCTTCTTTCTCCAGCGGAATAATCTCTTCATACGCCTTACGGGTCGAGGCCTTTGACTTTTGGTCCTTTGCCCGATTCGCAATCAGATGAAGATTTGAGTGAGCGGTGTGGCTCGGCTGAGACTTGAGAGTAACCGGGTGATGCTTAGTAGTCGGCTTGCCATGTGTTGACGACATCGTTTGCTGAACAGCACTCGATCCCTGTACGATCTGATTAAGTTCAATCACGATCGACTGCATCTGTTGGGCCTGGGCCGCGAGTTCCTGACTGGCTGAGCTTGACTCCTCGGCATTAGCCGCAGTCTGCTGAGTGACTTGGTTCATCTGCATGACCGCTGAGTTGATTTGGCCGACGCCCTGAGTTTGTTCATCGCTGGCCGCACTCACTTCGTTGACCAAACTCGATACTTTCTTGATACTGGAAGTGATCTCACTCAGGATCACGGTGAACTCTTCGGTGGCACGCACGCCGTTGTCGGCGTTCTTCTGAGAACCCTCGATCAGCGCGGAGGTGTTCTTCGCCGCTTCGGCCGACCGCTGAGCCAGATTGCGCACTTCTTCGGCAACTACTGCGAATCCTTTGCCGGCTTCCCCGGCGCGAGCCGCTTCAACAGCGGCGTTTAGGGCAAGCAGATTCGTCTGGAACGCAATCTCGTCAATGACTTTGATGATCTTCGCCGTTTCATCAGATGATCGCTTGATTTCCTGCATTGCCTGGGCCATACCGGACATGGCGGCCGCGCCTTTGTCGGCGGCACTGCTGGCGCCTTCGGCCAATATATTTGCCTGCTTGGCGTTGTCGGCATTCTGTCGGGTCATACTCGACATTTCCTCAAGTGAAGATGATGTCTCCTCAAGCGACGAGGCCTGCTCGGTGGCGCCCTCGGCCAACGACTGGCTCGAACTGGCTACCTGTTCGGAAGCCGAACCAACTTGTTCTGCGCCGGTGCGAAGCGACTCTACTGCGGCTCCGATTGGTTTGGTGATAGAACGAGTTATCGTAAACGCGAGGAACGAACCAAACAATATCGCCAGTATGGTGCTGATGATCATGGTCCAGGTCAGACTGTCGGCGCGAGAGACTATCGCGGCCATATTATTTGTCAATTCAGTCTGTTGCGAGTTCACAAATGGGTCCAGGCGCTTACTGAGCTCTTCGGCCGCTTTGTCAAAATCCGGCATCAAGGGGTTACCGCCTTCGGGCCCTCGATCGATGTATGCCTGAGCCAGTTTCCGCCCCATGGCATGGAAATTCTGCAGGCTCGCCTCGATGTCGTGAACAACGCGCAAGTTCTCCTGGTCGTTCTCCTTGGTATACATCTCCTCAAATCGCTTGAGATTAGCCTCAAACGATTTTTTGGCCGCTTCGGCAAGAGCGAGACCGTCGTCCAGACCATCTTTGCCACGGGTGGCAGAGATGTCTTCAATCTTTTCCTGCATGATCCGAACGTCCATCTGCAGATCGACACCTAGATCGGCGTAAATCGCGCTTTCGTCTTTTGTTTGAGTAGCGACACTTGACGTCGCTCGTGACAGTAGCACCGTGGTGGTCGCGAGGATCACCATGATTGCCAGTAGAGCCGAGAAACCAAGAATCAGTCTGGTTCCTAATTTCATGTTCTTAAGCATTTCATCCTCCTAAAGTACGTATCAATCGTCAACACATTATTCGTTCATCATTGGTCGGGGTGCCTCAAAAGCCGGCAACCACCTGCATAGTCGTTTTATTCTCATTGTTATGATCGGCAAGTTTGGTCTCAAGCCGCAGTTCCACATTCTCGGCGACCGCGTATCCAGCGCCTACTGTGTATCCCTTGATTCGCTCGTATCCTTCGGCTTTAAAAGAGTCATACCGCGCGGTTACGAAAATCTTCCCCGCCGTGTATGTCGGCTGTATATAGTAACCGGAGTTATCGGATTGCAGTATCGACCGGCTGATTGAGTGAGAAATGTACTCCGATCTGATTTCGAACTCGGAAATCTCAAGAGTAATGTCAGCGCCGGCCATAATCATATCGTCTTTGCCCGCGCTGTTGTAACCGACAGCGGCCGAGCCGCCGATTTCCAGGCCCGCGAAAGGAACAAGTCCGAGCCGGGCACCAAAGGCATTTGCCGGCGCAGGGACAGTGCTATCACCCAAACCGGTTATCAGGTTTATGACATCTTGCTGGACTTCTTCAGCCGGTTCGAAACCGTTGACTATGTACGCGCTGAAGTTGCCAACAGCATTTTCAAGATCAAATTGAACGCCCACGTCAGCCCATCCTTGGTGTGTCAGTTGCACCACTATTGGAGCAGTAGCCAATTTTCGGCAGAGCGCATTGTTGTGGCGACAGTCGAGACCAAAGGCGGGGTTGAACAGACCGGCTGTCAGCGACACATTGGTGAGCACTCCGTTGGGCGCGGTGTACAGACCAAAAGAGGCCGTTGCCCAAGTCAATTCCATCGATCGTGTCTCGGGCTGGAGCGTGATTGAACTGGACAGCTCTATCTTATCGGATAGTGTCGCTCCCAGATCAACTTCAGCTTCAAGGATTGACAACTCGGAATGATCTTCTCCAGAGTTGTTGTAGTGCCCAATTACATCCAAAAACCCCGACGCGGTAACAACTGTGCCTTGCGCGGCTGGAGTTGACTGGACCACCTTGACCGGGTCGGATGGTGCAGTGGGCTGTTTCGGAACTTCGCCCAAGTCGGCCAAGGTGGCTGGGCCGGGCGTTACGGCTTGAACCGAATCGAAAAGCGGAGTCGTTGATTTCGTGATTGTCGAATTTGCCGTGTCGGACGACGGCGCATTCTGCTCGGCCGTGTGGGCGGCGCCTGCCAGACAGAGCAGAGAACATATTACCGTCACCGCGGCCCGTGAGTTTCTTGGGGCATTGAATATTCTTTGCATAATTCTATCCTTGGTTCTTACCTGTTCTCCAGTGACTATCACTTGAGACCTGTTGACATATCTAATTGGTGCTCAGCTACCACCGCTTCGATTTCTGCCGTCGTTGGCGGCAGGTCGGACCCGCTTAGTAGTCGTTCGATATCGAGGAGGATTTTCACCCCACCTTTGACCTTGCCAATGCCCAGCACAAAGTCGCAGGTGTTAGATTGGCCAAGAGACGGCGAGTCCTGAATTTCGTCGGCTTTTATTTCGAGGACTTCCGAGACCCCGTCAACTAAGACGCCCATGAGTTGAGCTCTGTCGCCCGATGACAGATCAACGACTATAATGCAAGTTTCCTCGCTGTCGGCCACTGTTTCCATACCGAACCGCGATCGTAGCTCCACGACTGGGATGACTTTCCCTCTGAGATTAATTATCCCCCGCATATAGCTGGGAGCCTCGGGCATTTTGGTTATCGGAAGAAGTCCGATGATTTCCCGGACTTTCAGGATCGGAATACCGTATTCTTCGGCGGCGAGGCCGAAAGTCAAGTACTTGCCGGCACGGGACTGCCCGTTCACGGTTGGTCCTTGAGCGGCGTGCGCGGCGATCGGTGCGTTCATGAATCCCTCCTGTTCAAACAGAACAATGACATCATCTTTTCCTGACTTACTTCCGTTAATAATCGACAACTGACTCATCCTTATAAGGGGCAATAGCGCGTAGCGTATCCTTTTTTCAGTCCGAATGTGCTCCATCCAATTTGGGGATAACAGGTTGAGTGAACCTGTGCAATTGTCCGACAGATTCTCAAATCAGGCGATTTGCCAAGTGGAGAACAACGGCAGTTTTTGTCTTTTGAAACCCTATGCGGCGGAGAAAATAGTTGACGAAAAACCAATTCTATACCTTATTACGTACCGAATAGTATATCAGAGTCTTCAAACTTCCTGAAAGGAGGCGCATACAAGATGACTGCCGTTCAAAACATATCTGTCGCTGTGGTGCGCCTCGCCCGCATTTCCGCCTGACCCTGTCGGGCCTCTCCTCTAATCTATTTTAGGCGCGTGACCGGCTAAAAAGTCGGGGCGGTTTGCCGTTTATAGGGCGCACTTCACTTTAGCGACTGCAGAACAATTCACCTACCCGGATCAAACTGGTCACGGGGATTATGAATCGCAACAGCCAGCTCTATGGCTGTTGCACAATTGAGAGTATGCTGAAATGAAGATGTCCGATTTGGGATGGACTCCATCCCGTGAAGTTGAATTTGCAGATTACATATCAGACGGCGTCGTGCCGGGGCGGATCGCCGAAGAACACCGAGACCGATACCTGGTGTTCACTGAGCAGGGCGAACGAAATGCTGAGATTACAGGTAAGCTCCGCTTTGCGGCGAAGTCGCGCCTTGATTTTCCAGCAGTAGGTGATTGGGTGGCGGTCTCAAATACCAATGGCGGTTCAGCGGCTGTTATCCATGCTGTCTTGCCGCGTCGTTCGACCTTTGTGCGAAAAGCGGCCGGCGAAACGACTGAGCTACAAGTAGTCGCGTCCAATGTTGACACTGTTCTCTTGGTGACCGACATGGGGCTGGATTTCAACGTGCGGCGACTGGAGCGGTACCTAACGCTCGCCTACGAAAGCGGCGCGACACCGGTGATCGTGCTAAACAAATCCGATCTGTGCGAAGATCTCGCCGGCAAAATCGCCGAGGTTGAAACCGTAGCGCTGGGTGTTCCAATATTTGCGGTAAGCGCGGAGCGCGGCGACGGTATGTCGGAGCTTGAGACAGTTGTGACACCAGGACAGACAGTGGCGCTGATCGGGTCATCGGGTGTGGGCAAATCAACAATTGTCAATTACCTGCTTTCGGAAAACCGGCTGAAGACCTCGGCTGTGCGCGATTCCGACGGGCGCGGACGCCACACGACTACTGCGCGGCAACTGATCCTCTTGCCCTCCGGCGGGATGGTAATCGATACCCCCGGCATGCGAGAGATACAACTATGGGGCGACGAGACCGATTTGTCCGGATCGTTTGCTGATATCGAAGAGCTGGCGAGCCGGTGCCGATTTTCTGATTGTGAACATCAAAGCGAACCGGATTGCGCAGTAAGAGCGGCGCTGGAAAACGGTGCGCTTGAAGAATCGCGCTGGGAAAGTTACCGGAAACTCAAACGCGAATTGCGGTTTCTGGAACGCAAAGTGGATATCCGGGCGCGGCTGGATGAGAAGGCACGCTGGAAGCGGATTCACAAATCGGCCAAAGAGGTCATGCGGCGGAAGTATGGGAGTTGATAAATCATGTCACTCTTGTAGGTCGGGTTCTGAGTGAGTCCGCGCCAGCGGGCGAACGAAAGACCCGACATTCGTTGATCACCAATCATGATGTCGGGTTTCTCGTCCCACTTTCGCGGGACTTCGGAACCCGACCTACTAATCTCGCTTGAAATGTGGGAGGTGATCGGGGATCGGGATTGAGATTTCGACATACCCGCAGAATCGGTCGCCGTCGAAGAGCGGCATTTGGTGAATGATCTTGCGCTGGCCGTTCTTCTCGATCGTATAGTGATTCGGCTGTCGGTCTTTATACATTTGCGCGAGCTGTGTTCGTGACGGTTCCGGGTGACAGTCAAGGACGTTGGTCCCGATAAGTTGCAGGCCGCCGTCGGCTGAAAACACCTGCGCCGAGGCGGCGTTCATGTAAGTGATGATGCCGTCGGCGTCCGCGACAGTGATCGAGGCGGTTAGATTGTCTGGCCAGTGGTTGGGCATGGTTCTCCAAATCTTTCGTTTCGGGTCTTGTTGGAAAAGTAAATCGAGCGCAACTCTCGTCGCTACCAGAAAGTTGTTTGGCCGACATTTGTTCGGATAAAATTGATACAAAAGCGTACACTATTAAACGAGTCACAGTTTTGATTTCTATTGCCCTCGAAGACTATTCCGATATATTCAGGGGAGTTTGTGAAAAAAATCTTTTGGATGGGAGTGGGTATGATGAAAATCGGGATTATCATCGCCGCCATATCTCTCAGCACCGGACCTGTGTTGGGACAGTCGCCGGATTCTGCCTGTCTGGCCTGCCACAGCGCACAAACGCACAAGGCCAAGCCGAATGCACAAGTTGTCAGCGCCGAGGCGTTGGCCGCGTCGGTTCACGCAACGGTCGCCTGCACCGACTGCCACACAATTGAGGCGAACACACCGCACAAAGGAAACCGGGCGGTCTACTGCGCTCGGTGTCACCAAAAAGAAGCCGAAGGGTTCAGCCAGTCGCCGCATGTGAAAGGGCGTGAATCGGGAATCGAGAATCTTCCAACCTGCATTATCTGCCACGGCGGCCACGAGATTAAAGCGGTATCAGACACCACCTCGCTTACCAACCATGCTAACTCGGTGAAAATTTGCATCCGCTGTCACGAGAGCAAAGCAATCACCGATCAAACCGGGAAAATGCCCAAACCGGCGATGATCAAGGCATACGAAAACTCAGTTCACGGAAACGCCTTGATGGTCAAGGGAAACAAGAATGCGCCGTCTTGTGTCGATTGCCACGGTTCCCATTCGTTTTTGCCGGCCGATCAACCGGAAAGCCCGATTTACAAGACCCACATCGCGCAAACCTGTGGCAAATGCCACAACGAAATAGCCAGTACATATAGCGGCTCAATCCACGGCAGTTCGCTTGCGCAGGGAGTGATTGAGTCACCGACGTGCACGAGTTGCCACGGCGAGCACGATATCAAGGCGCCGTCGGACACGACCTCGCGCGTCTCCCCCGGCCATGTTGTCAAAACCTGCTCGGATTGCCATACCTCGGCGAAGATGGTCGCCAAGTTCGGTCTCAAGCCGGATCGGATCGCGACCTTCAAAGAATCATTCCATGGCGCCGCCGGTGAGCTGGGCGATACACGCGTTGCCAACTGTGCGTCGTGTCACGGCGTGCACAATATCTATACGCAGAGCGATCCACGCTCAATGATCAACGCCGCCAATATTCAGTCGACCTGCGGACAGTGCCACGAGGACCTTCCTGCCGACTTCGCGAAAGCCTCGGTGCACACGTCGGCGACCGATCCAGCCTCTGGCGGAGAATTTGTTGTCCGGAAGTTCTATATATGGTTTATTTCTATTCTCATATTGGTGTTTGTCGGCTACCGGGTGCTTGAATACAAACGTCGGGTGAAACGAACGGATATGTCGGGCCGCTCATGAGAAGATTTGGACTACATATTTTCGCGGCAATCGTAGTAGCGGGCTTGGCGGCGACTGTTTCAGCCGAGGAGAAGTGCCTGGTCTGCCACGGGCGGCATGATCTGTTCCGCACTGAGGAGACCGGCCGAAAAGTCAGCCTGTTTATCGACACGACGGTTCTCGGGCATTCGGCTCACGGAACACGGGCCTGTGTCGATTGCCATGTCGATGTCGTGGCGATTCCGCACAAAGAAGTCAAGGCGGTGAACTGCCGCCGTTGTCACTATGCCGGGAATTCCACCGGTGCGCCGCAGGGTGAACTGTACGATCAATTTGAACACTCGGTGCACGGAATGGAAGTTCTGGCGGGGAATGCCAAAGCGCCGGTCTGTCAGGATTGCCACGGAACGCACGACATTCTCGGTCCGGATTCGGCAAGTTCGCGGACCAACAAATTGAACCGGCCGAAAACGTGCGGGCGATGCCATATCGAAGTGTATGCGCAGTTCGAGCAGTCGATTCACGGCCAGGCGCTGACAAAGGGGAATCTCGATGCTCCGGATTGTTCATCGTGCCACGGCGAGCACAATATTCAACGGCCAAGCGATACGTCGTCCACTGTCGCCGCCGGACATGTTGCCAACACGTGTAGCAACTGTCATGGACCTGTTGGAGTCGTCGCTAAATACGGTATCAGGACCGACCGAACCGCCACGTTTGAGCATTCGTTCCATGGGATCGCCCAGCAGATGCAGAATATGACGGTCGCCAATTGTGCGTCGTGCCACGGCAACCATGGTATCCTGCCTGCTAACGATCCAAAATCATCGATCAACCCGGCGAACATCGTTGCTACTTGCGGTCGACCCGATTGTCACCCGGAGGCGACGCCTCAGTTTGCCAGCGGAAAGATTCATGTCGACCCGCACAACAAAGAGTCGGGACTCGTGTACTATATCACAAAGTTTTTCACGATCCTGACTCTCGGCACCCTGGTCGGACTGTTTGTATTTATCATCCTTGATTTGATGCGGCGCGCTAAAGCGTCACGGGCGGCCCGATGACTCCTATGGACGATCGCACGAAGGACACCAAATCGCCGCGTCGCACACTGGCTGAAAAGCTCGGCCAGGAAGTGATCGACAATGCCCGTCCGCTGATCGACGCTGAAACTCCGCCGGCGGAATTAACCAAGTTCTCTTCGCAGGTTGCCGACCGGATCGAATTTGAAGCAAATGTCGCCTTCTCCGAAGCCGTTACAAAATTCTCGAAACAGAAGGTGAAAGTACCGGTCGCAGAAACCGGCGAGCGGATGTTTGAGAGGTTTGGCAAGAATTTTCGGTTTCAGCATATGCTGATGTTCTTGAGTGTCATTTTGCTGATTGTCACCGGCATCCCGCTTAAGTTTCCAACCTTTGGCATTTCGAAATTCATCATTCTGGATATTTTCGGCGGCCTGCAGAACTCCACGGTCGTGCATCGTGTGGCGGCGGTGGGACTCATGATCGTCGGCGCCTGGCACTTCGGATATATCATCATATCGAGAATCGGGCGTCGGGACTTCTTCCTGATGATTCCCCGGCCCCAGGATGGCAAGGACGCTGTTCACACCATCATGTTCTTTCTGGGGAAACGGGCCTCGGGTCCCAAATTCGGCCGTTTCTCTTTCATTGAGAAATTCGATTACTGGGCGGTCTACTGGGGAATGGTCATCATGATCGGATCGGGGCTCATTCTCTGGTTCAAGGAGACATTTTCAAAGGACATATTCGACATCGCCCGGGAAGCGCATTCGGACGAAGGCCTCCTGGCGACATTGGCGATCATTGTCTGGCACTTCTACAATGTGCACTTCAACCCGGATGTCTTCCCAATGAGCTGGGTCTGGTGGCACGGTAAGATGACCGAGAGCGAGATGAAACACCACCATCCGCTGGAGTACGCCGAGATTGTCAATGCCGAGCGTGAAGAGATAAGCGGCAAGCAAAACGATTCCAAAGCGAAAGACGGCGACAAGTGATCTCCTTTTTCAAAGACATCGGGCAGACCTTTGGCCGTCACAAGCGAACACTCTTGATTGCACTGGGCGCGGTTGTGGTGGTGCTGGTGGTCGCTGGTCTCGTTCTGAAATGGCAGACACAGAGGGCGAGTTTCTGCCAGTCATGCCACTACATGGAGCCGTACGTTCGCCACTGGAAGGCCTCATCGCACAGCGATGTGACTTGTATTAAGTGCCATGACTACGGAGTTGCCGCACTGACCTTTTCGGCGCTAAAGTATTGGTCGGGGACATATAATCCTCGTCCCAAAGCCAATGTGCACGATGCCAGTTGTTTGACATCGGGATGTCACGAAGTACGACTTCTCCAGGGAAAATCGACTTTCAAAAAGGGCATCATTTTTGACCACACCGTGCATCTTGAGAAGGTACTTCGTGGAGAGAAACTACGGTGTACCTCCTGCCACAATCAGATCGTGCAATATGACCAGGAAGTCACTCCTCAGCACATGGCGGTGAACGAGAAGAGTTGTTTCGTATGCCATTTTAAGGACGCCGGTCAAGGGGAAGCGATCACCGGGTGCGACGCCTGCCATGGGATGCCGAAAGACACCGTGATGCACGGCGGATTTGCGTTCGATCACGGGCCGTATCTGAAACTCAAGGTGGAATGCAAGCAGTGTCATACGTCGATTGTCAAAGGCGATGGCGCTGTGCCGGAAGCGCGGTGTTACTCTTGCCATGTCGAGCGGTCGCGCACAGATCACACGCGTGAGGAACTGCACCAGATTCACGTGACCACCAATGGAATCGACTGCTACAGTTGTCACTCCGATATCGAGCATGGCAATTTCGAAATGGTCAGTGCGCTGGATATCAAATGCGAAAACTGCCATCTCCGGCAACATAACCGCCCCAAGCAACTATACATGGGAATAGGCGGCCGTGATTCGCTGGATATGCCAAGTCCGATGTTTGCCGCGCAGGTCAGTTGCACTGGGTGTCACACCCATATCACGGCGCAAGGTGAGCCGATGGCATTGCAGGATCGCAAAGAGGCCCAACGGGCGTCATGTGTGACCTGTCACGGCGCGGGATTTGACCTGATGTTTGACAATTGGAGGATCGGAGCAAAATTGGTGTTGGATGAATTTGGCGCCTACGCGAAAACAATTGGCGCGGAGGTCGCAACGCTCGGAAATGGCTCCGCGAGCATGGGTGCCAAGGCGGCGCTGGACACAGCCCAGTACAATCTCGAGTTTCTTCGCGAAGGGCATGTCCCCCACAATATCAAGTACTCACTCTATTTGCTCAATGCCAGTGCTGATCGGGTCGAACGCGCTCTGAAAGCGGCTAAACCTAGCGCGACCATACCGAGTCGCGGGAAGAGCCTTGACCCGGACAACTCGTGCCAGACATTCTGTCATACCAACAAGGCGCCACTGGAAAGTGTTACGTGGGAAGGCAAGAAACTGCCGCACACGATGCACATAACCGACGCTGAAGTCGCCTGCAAGAGTTGTCACTCAGTGGTCGAGCACGGGAAGACGGAAATTCAACGGGACGTTTGCAAAAGCTGTCACGAGTGGTAGTTGGTACCTGGAATTGATTAGTACCCCTTTCCAAGCATAAACACCCGAAAAAGCGTATCCGGGAGCAATCGCATGTGCTCCACTATGTGCTCAGCGGTATAGTATGCGGGGGCGATGAAATTCAAGGCGAGTAGAACGAAAATCCACGACCGATATGACTTATCGGGTGATTGAAACATCTGCGATAGCGCAACCAGCACGACCATGAAACTCATGGTCCAAAGGCGCGAGGAATCCCAGGCAATAAAGAGCTGAAGGCCGCAACAGACGAGCAGTATCAACGGCTCTTTCAGGCGAAGCGTTCGATCAATGCGCCACTGTGATACCACCCACACAACCGGTATCGCCCACAAAAGTTTGAAGACGGTGGCAAACCCCAGAATACTCTGCGGGAATGAACCTCGAAAATAGAACAAGGGGTCGTGCGTGAGTGGACCGAGATAGAATTCGGTGTCGTAGGTAACTCGCATGTTGCCCGATTGCCAGTCACGGACCCAGATGACTATCGCCGCAACCAGCACAATTGCCAAAGAGTCAAAAAGGAAACGTCGACGACGGTTGGGGCTACCTTCCAATCGGATATACAGAAACCACGGCAACAAGAACAGAATCGACTCGCGGTTGAACATTCCGAGCAAGAACAGCATCCAAAAAAACCATGTGTGTCGTTGCCGCCACCACCACATCACAAAAATGATGAGATAGGTGAGCGAGTCACAAAACCCGCTGTAGTGGATAGAAGTTAAAGTCACCAGTGAAAACGCGATGACCGAGGCGGCGATGAAGGCATCGGCCGGCTCCTCACTCAGTGTTCGGAAGCACCTGTATATAACCATGATGAACAGAGCGGCGATAATCAGATTAGTGACGATGATCCCCTCACCCCTAAGGCCGACTGCATAGCTGATCAGTGGCGTCAGAAACCGGTACCCCACGAGGTTCGTGGTGTCGGTAGCGAACGGATCGCGAGCCAGTTCGGCATAGAACTGGCCCAAGCCGGTGCTGGCGTGAATTCCGGGGCGGACGTAGATACAGGCGGCGAGGAATAACACAAGACCAACCACGGACGATGCCGCTGTCACTCCGAACCGCGACTCAAACTTCTGCAGGCGGGAATTGACGTAGTTGTACATGGTTTAATAGGACAGGTTTAATGCAATCTGAATTCCACATGGCACTTCTGGCAAGCGTTTTTTAGCTCGTGCGGCACCGGTAACACGCACAGGATTGACAGCAACTAGCAGTTGTTGTTCATTGCGGGTGTCCAGTCAATCGTTATGATCTCGACCCCACGAAAAACAGAACTACTTGCCGACGCCGGCCTATTCTATGCGGCGGTGATCTGGGGGGCGACCTTTGTTGTGGTGCAATGGGCGCTGACGGGGGTCGACGCCGTTACGATGGTGGGGTATCGGTTCTTGTTCGCCGGCAGTGTGCTGATGGTTTATCTTGCGGTCAAACGCCGTCCTCTCATGCGCGATATGGGCAGGTCGCTCTGGCTTTCGATAATTCTCTGGTCGCTCTATGCGTCGCAGACTATTGGATTAAAATACACGACCGCCTCGAACTCCGGCTTCATCACCGGTCTGTTTGTTGTGTTCGTCCCGATTTTTCTGATAACTCTTTTCAAGCGACGCCCGACCGTGTGGGAAATTGTGGCCACACTCATATCACTGGGTGGGCTTTGGATTCTCACTGGTGGGCTGAGAGAAATCAACACCGGTGACGCTCTGACGCTCATATCCGCAATGACCTATGCGCTTCATTTGCTCTACTCCGACAAGTTCATGAAGTCGGGGGCTGACCCGCTGTTGATCTCGTGCCAGCAGTTTCTATTCGTTGGCATTTTTAGCGTTCTGTTTGGCTTGGCAACCGGGCGATCGTTTGCAGTGACGGCGCCGGCTATCGGTTGGATTATTTTCCTGGCGCTCTTCCCCACGCTCTCGGCATTTGTCATACAGATGTTCGCGCAGAAGCTCACTTCACCACTCCGAGTGTCCCTGATATTTGCCTTTGAGCCGGTCTTTGCGGCGATCTTCGCCTGGACTATTGGAGGGGAATCGTTTGTCTGGAAGAGCGCTATCGGAGGAATTCTAATCTTTGCGGGACTGGTTGTCTCCGGTATCGGTTCACCGCCGGTCGGTTCAGCCGACAAGTGAGGTTGCCGAAGAGGCAGTCTGGTGGATTTCCTGAAGAGAACTGACCGATAATTTCTGCTCACGGATAGCGCGGATGGCGTCGGCGGCGGCCGAGGCGCCGGACAAAGTTGTGACACAGGGCACCTGGTGCTGGATCGCCGCAGTGCGGATAGCCCAACCGTCACGGTGCGACATCTCCCCCAGCGGTGTGTTAATTACCAATGCGATCTGGCCGTTACGAATGGCGTCGACACAGTTGGGGCGACCTTCACTCACTTTTGGAATCTCGCGCACTTTGACGCCGCACGCGGAAAGCACCGTGGCCGTGCCTCGCGTGGCGACTATTTCAAATCCCAATTTTTCAAAGCGCCGCGCTATTGGGACAATATTTCCTTTGTCGCGGCCGTTCACCGAGACGAATACACTTCCCTGCGTCGGCAGTTTGAGCCCGGCGGAAAGTTGGGCTTTGTAGAACGCCATGCCAAAATCCACGGCAATCCCCATCACCTCGCCGGTTGATTTCATTTCCGGTGACAGCTTGGGATCGACACCGGGAAATTTTACAAACGGAAACACCGGAGCTTTAACGCAATATTGGGTAACCGCCAGATCGCCGACAAAACCGAGTTCAGCGAGTTTCTGGCCGAGCATCAGGCGAGTCGCGATTTTCGCAATCGGCACTCCCGTAGCTTTGGCGACATACGGCACAGTGCGTGACGCGCGAGGATTGACCTCAAGCACGAGTACTCTTCCCTCGGCAATGGCAAACTGGATATTCATCAGCCCGACGACCTTCAGTTCTCTGGCTAACAGCCGGGTGATGTCGCGAATTTCGGCCAGATGCCGCTCGCCGATCATATAGGTTGGCATGACTGAACATGAGTCGCCCGAGTGCACGCCGGCTTCTTCGATATGTTGCATGATGCCGGCAATGCAACACTGGTCGCCGTCGGAGAGCGCGTCGACGTCGATTTCAAACGCATCTTCGAGAAACTTGTCGATTAGCACCGGCTGACCGGGGGCCGCTTCCAGCGCCGACGCCATATAGGCGCTCAGTTTTTCGGCGTTATAAACAATCGCCATTCCTCGACCACCGAGAACATACGACGGCCTCACCAAGAGCGGGAATCCAAGTTGACGTGCGGCCTCGGTTGCTTCGTGCAATGACCTCGCGATGGCGGCATCCGGG
Source organism: uncultured Ignavibacteriales bacterium (assembly GCA_964571235.1). Classification (GTDB taxonomy): domain Bacteria; phylum Zixibacteria; class MSB-5A5; order GN15; family FEB-12; genus JACRAV01. Next base: position 142,226 of record CAZNAI010000001.1, read on the forward strand.
TGCGCGATGTCCAACCTATCAAGTAACTGCGCGAATTGTTCGCGGTCCTCGGCCAGATCAATTGACTCCGGCGGTGTGCCGAGAATTTTCACGCCGGCATCGGCAAGCGGTTTGGTTAGTTTCAGCGGAGTCTGTCCGCCGAACTGAACAATGACACCGTCGGGTTTTTCGTTCTCGTAAATCTCAAGGACATCTTCAAGTGTCAACGGTTCAAAGTATAGCCGGTCGGATGTATCGTAGTCTGTTGATACAGTCTCGGGATTACAGTTGACCATGATGCTCTGGACTTTTTCATCCCGCAAGGCCATCGAGGCATGGCAACAACAGTAATCAAATTCGATCCCCTGCCCGATTCGGTTGGGACCCGAGCCAAGAATGATGACTTTTCGCGACTCAGTCGGTTCGCTCTCGTCTTCGGCTTCGTACGAGGAATACAAGTACGGTGTGAATGATTCGAATTCACCCGCGCAGGTGTCGACACGCTTGAATACCGGCCTGATGCCGGAACCGTGGCGACGGCTACGAACTTCTGATTCGTCACAATCGGTCAGATAGGCGAGCCGTCGATCCGAAAAGCCAAACTCTTTCGCCGACCGCAAGGTGTCGTCATCCATTTTGTAAAGAGCACGGCCCCGAATATCGCGCTGAAGTTCGGCAAACTGCATGATCTGATCCAAAAACCAGGGGTCGATTTGAGTCAGACGATTGACCTCTTCGACCGTCCACCCCAGATCCATCGCGTGGACGATGTAGTGAATTCTGTTTTCGTTAGGGGAGGCGAGTTGCTTGGCCAGTTCCTCGTGCGACATCGGTCCGGGCCGAAACGGTTTGACTGCCTCAAGTGACCGAAGCGCTTTGAAGAGCGATTCTTTGAAAGTCCGCCCAATCGCCATTACCTCGCCGACTGATTTCATTTGAATTCCTAAGGTCGAGTCGGCGCCGGGGAATTTTTCAAAGGCGAACTTTGGAATCTTGGTCACGACATAATCAAGGGTCGGCTCAAAGGCGGCGGGTGTTTTACGGGTGATGTCGTTGGCGATTTCGTCGAGGGTGTATCCAACCGCCAGCTTGGCGGCGATTTTTGCAATTGGGAAACCGGTCGCTTTGGAAGCGAGCGCCGATGAACGGGAGACGCGCGGGTTCATTTCGATAACGATCATCCGGCCATTGGCCGGGTTCACCGCGAATTGGACGTTTGAGCCGCCGGTATCGACCGACACACGGCGCATGATTGCCGCGGCGGCATCGCGCATCCGTTGATATTCTCTATCAGTCAATGTTTGCGCCGGGGCGACAGTCAGCGAATCACCGGTATGCACACCCATCGAATCGAAATTCTCAATTGAGCATATGACCACCACGTTGTCGCGCAAATCGCGCATGACTTCCAGCTCGTATTCTTTCCACCCGATCAACGATTCCTCGACCAGTACTTGCGATACTGGCGAAAGCGCGAGGCCTCGGCGAACAATCTGTTCAAGCTCATCTCGATTGTAAGCGATCCCGCCGCCGCTTCCACCCAAAGTAAACGACGGCCGCACAACTATCGGATAGGCGCGACTTTCGGCAAAGGCGATCGCTTCTTCAAGAACTGAGGCAAGTAAACTCTGCGGGACATCGAGGCCAATCTCGGTCATCGCCTGTTTGAATTTCTCGCGGTCTTCGGCGATAGCGATGGCTTCTTCGCGCGCGCCGATTAGTTCGACATTGTATTTGCGAAGTACGCCAGCGTGTGAAAGCGCGAGCGCGAGATTGAGCGCGGTTTGACCGCCGACAGTGGGTAAAATAGCGTTAGGGCGCTCGCGCTCGATGATTTTTTCGAGAAATTCAACGGTGAGCGGTTCGATATAGGTCCGGTCGGCCAGATCGGGGTCGGTCATGATCGTGGCTGGGTTGGAGTTGACCAGGACAACTTCGTACCCCTCGCTCTTGAGCGCTTTCATCGCTTGTGTGCCGCTGTAATCGAACTCACAGGCCTGGCCTATCACGATCGGGCCGGAGCCGATGATCATGATTTTGCGGATATCAGTGCGGCGTGGCATTACGCTCTCTCCCCTTTGAAATCGCGCATCATTGAGGTGAACCGATCAAACAAGTAGAGGGCGTCGTGCGGACCGGGGGCGGCTTCGGGATGATATTGTACGCTGAAGGCTGGCGCGTTTCTGAGGCGCAGACCTTCGCAGGTCTGGTCGTTGAGATTGATGTGTGTGATTTCGACTTGAGATTCAGAAAGCGAATCGGGATCGACCGCAAAACCGTGATTGTGCGAAGTAATTTCTACTTTGCGGGTGACCAGATCGATCACCGGGTGATTCCCGCCGCGATGGCCGAATTTGAGTTTGTAGGTCTTCCCCCCCGCCGCAATACCGAGGAGTTGATGACCCAGACAGATTCCGAAAATCGGCACCTTACCGATCAGTTGGCGGATATTGTCAACGGCATACTGCACCGGATCGGGGTCGCCGGGACCGTTGGAGAGCATGACGCCGTCGACTTGCATTTCCAGAATATCAGCGGAGGATGTTGTCGCTGGGACAACAGTCACCTCACAACCAACTTCGGCCAGCGAACGAAGAATATTCCACTTCGCGCCGTAGTCGAAGACCGCCACTTTGAGCGGTCGATCGCTGTTTGATGGAACTCTTGCTGGAGTCGATGGCAGGACTATCGGCGTTTCCGTCCAACTATATGTTTCATTCTGAGTAACGGTAGACGCAAGGTCGCAACCGGCCATGGTCGGGTGGCGTTTGACTCTCTCAAGTAGTTCTTCGATTGACGTCTTTGAGTTCGCGATTATCCCACGCATCGCGCCGTGGGTGCGAAGCTCGCAAACCAATGCGCGGGTGTCGAAACCTTCGAGACCGGGGATGCCGTTTGATTCGAGATACCCTTGTAGCGAAATAGTCGCCCGCCAATTGGAGACAATCCGGCTGGCTTCTTTGACAATTAGTCCCGACAAGAAGAGCTTGCGCGACTCGGCGTCTTCGGAGTTGATGCCGTAGTTGCCGATTTGTGGATAAGTCATGACTACGATCTGGCCGGCATATGACGGGTCGGTCAGGATTTCCTGATACCCGGTCATCGAGGTGTTGAAAACAACTTCGCCGAGGGAATCGAAGCTGGCACCGAATCGCCGGCCGTAAAAAGTACGGCCGTTTTCGAGAACAAGGACCCCGTCGTTTTTCGCGCGGGAGTGCCTTGGGTTCTGTGTCATTACGCTATAGGTATTCGGTTCTGGCTATGGCCCGGCCAGCGGGCAGAGCAAAGTTGGGCAAATGTATAGCGGGCGGGTGTGGGTGTCAAGAGCGGGGATTTTGAAGTAGCTGAATTTTGCGTCGCTTTGTATTTTGAGCAGTGGAAAGTCGAGGCATTTGCAGATGTTAAAATTTGCTCAGCGATTGGTCATCATAACAGCATTGACGTGTTGTCAATTCATGACATCCAAATGCGCTACGGTCGTCAATGACTCAACGCGTAACACCGCGCAAGATGAATGGGATATTGTGAGAATACCTATGCCGAGTGACACGATTTCGGGCCACCGTTGGCTTGAACTACTTCACAAGTGGTCGGAATATCTTAGAGTTCCCAGTAGCGAAAATGCTGTTGGTGTTTATGACGCAGTCCCGAAAGGGAAGTTAGACTCGATAGAGTGGAAGTTGTATGAATTCGTTGCCGACTCACTGTACAATAGCGCTGAGGTACTCACCGAAAAAATCGCCGTAAACGATCGACAAGCATTGCGAATTGCCTTCCTATTTGACGTACGCTTTGACGGTGATTTCTCCGAGACAATGGACATATATATTGGCAGGATCATCAAAACTAATCCGTTGATGTTTTTACAAGAAGCCAAGAATCATGAGCATCTCATTGACAGGTGGGACGCGTTAGTCGGGAACTTTGGCCCTGACCTTGTCGATATGGAAGATCAACAGGAAGATGAGTGCCGGGTACGTGTTGCCGCATTAAAGTCAGTACAAATAGACAGTCTCAAGAATGTTCGAGACAAGTGCATAGCCGAACTAAGCGACCAATGCGAATAGCCATCATCGGCGGAGGGGCGGCGGGGTTCTTTGCGGCAATTCGAGCCGTTGAGCAAAACCCTGGCAACAGAGTCGTCATCTTCGAGGCGACCAATCAGCCGCTTGAAAAAGTGCTTATCTCCGGCGGTGGGCGGTGTAATGTCACCCACAACTGTTTCGACCCGGCCGAGCTGGTGAAGAACTACCCGCGCGGACACAAAGAGCTGAGAGGACCATTCACACGCTTCCAGCCCCGCGACACAATCGATTGGTTTGAATCGCGCGGGGTAAAGCTCAAGGCCGAGAGCGACGGACGCATCTTCCCCACCACCGATGACTCACACACAATTGCCAACTGCCTGATCGATACCGTCAAAACATTGGGTGTTGAGATTCGCCTGGGGGCGCGGGTGAAGGAGATTCGGCGGGCCGCCGAAGGAACGACCCTTCGACAAGCTCAGGGTGAAGTCATAGGTCAGGGTGAATTCGTGGCGGGCGAGGACGACCGCCACGCACAAGAAGTCGCTTTCAATGTCGAGTGTCACGGCCGGTCGGTCGAGCAATTCGACTGTGTCCTGCTGGCCAGCGGGAGTGCGCATCAGGGGTACCGGTTCGCCGAGGCGCTGGGGCATACGATTGTCGCTCCGGTGCCGTCGCTGTTTACTTTCAAGTTAAGTGACAAACGGCTGGATGGATTGGCGGGAATTAGCTTTGACAACGTGCACTTGACGCTGACGACGGAATCTGGCGCCAAGTTAGAGCAGTCTGGCCCGCTTCTTATCACCCACTGGGGGCTGTCGGGCCCCGCGGTGCTGAAACTCTCGGCCTGGGGAGCGCGAGAACTACACGAGTGCGACTACCACGCGACACTGACTATTAATTACCTGCCGGCGATGACAGCCGAACAAATGTATGAACGATTGCTTGAGCACCGTGAGCGGAATCCGAAAAAGCATATCGCCACAGAGCAGGCTTTGCCAATCCAATTGCGATTCTGGAAGCGAATTGTCGAAGTATCAGGTGTGTTTGGCGAGACCATCTGGTCGCAGATTACCAAAGAAGAAATGCAGAAGATTGCGTCGGAATTCTCACACGGACGATACGCGGCGCGGGGCAAGGGGATTTTCAAAGAGGAGTTTGTCACCTGCGGAGGGGTCGATCTAAAGGAAGTCGATTTCAAGACTATGCAGAGCAAAGTCTGCCCGGGACTCTATTTCGCAGGCGAAGTGCTGGATATCGACGGTGTCACCGGTGGATTCAATTTTCAAAGCGCCTGGACCACCGGATGGATAGCCGGGAGTCACATCGGCGGATAGGGAAAGACCCCTCACCTGTCACTCCGTGACATCCTCTCCCATAGGGAGAGGAATTCGTCGGGTGGTGTCGGGCGTCCTCACCCGACACCTTTGGCGGTCAGGTGGGGACGCCTGACCGCACACATGTCTGGTTCTGTTCAGTGAGAAGGTGGCCGCAGGCCGGATGAGAGTGTGATCTAAAAAAAAAGGCGGGTCCTGGGAAGGACCCACCCTGCAAAAATCGATCTGGAAAGAGTCTACTGGCACGGCGCCAGCGGCGTGAACGATATGTATAGATAATCGATCAGCGCCGACAGATCGGAAATATCGATTCCACCTGAACCGTCGCAGTTTGCCTCTGCCGTGCAACAGAGCGGAACAAACGAGATGTACAGGTAATCGATAATGCGCGACAGATCGGCTATATCAACGTTATTGCCCGGATCGCAATCCACATTACCAGTCAGACCGACACAACACGAGCCGGTGCAAATCGGCCGCAGATGATTGACCAGCCACTTCTTCGCCTGACGGGCGTTGTTGGCGATCACTGATGTGGTCGCGCCGTTGCGGACACTGGTCACGGCGGTGTAGAAATACATGGTGTCTGTAGCGCCGAGCGTTGTGTCGTGGGTGTAGGTAAGCAGACTGAATTGGTCGGTACTACTTCCGAGCACAGAATATCCCGGCGTTCCCGCGAGTGTGTACATCTGGTCAGGATCGGGTCCTCCCGGACCAAACAGATACGATGTATTGGCCTGCGTGACGCCGCTATACGGGTTCGTGGTGGTATCGACACAGTTGCCGCTACTGCCGGAACCAATAACTGCAAGCCCGCCGTAACGACGAGTGTTATCGATGCATCCGGTCCCTGTACCTCGCTGATACACAAGCCGGGTGGCGGCATCGAATCCGCCGGTATTGTTCGAACCGGAGGCGGCCGGAATATCCCAGTCGACAACTTCTGAAATCATAAGATTCGGATGCGAGAACCCGTCGGCCGAATACAGTTTCAAGCACTGGATGACAAAGGCGCAGGTATCGGCCTGAATCGGGGCGTACCAGATCTTCTCGACCATTACTTTGCCGTTGCTGGTTTTCATAGCGCCAGAACGGTAGACATCAAAAGCGCCGGAATCGAGCGTCGGCACAGTCGGTGACCCACCAATGACCCGCTGGAATTGATCGAACCCGTGGAGGCCGTGGGTAATCGATTTGGTCGGACTGGAGGCGTCAATAATCATCACCGAGCCGTCGTAGAGATAGGTGTTGGTGCAGTCACCGCCGTCCAGATAGTCCATAGTACCGCCGACACCGGCATTACCGTTATTGCCAAAGGTTGCCCGACTGCTGACTACCAGTTTGGTACAATTGGTGTAGACAGTATCAAATGTCTCCGGCTGGCAGGCATCACCGAAACCGTCGTTATCGGTATCCTCCTGGCCGGGATTGGCCACCGACGGACAATTGTCGACATCGCCGCAAAACCCGTCGCCGTCGGCGTCGTTATTCAGATCGTTCGGGCAGGCATCGCACAGGTCGCCGGCCCCGTCACCGTCGGCATCAACTTGTGTAGGATTGGATAGTCCGGGGCAATTATCGCAGACGTCCCCTCGACCGTCACCGTCGGCGTCGACTTGCGACACATTCGACACCGCAGGGCAGTTGTCGCATACATCGCCAACTCCGTCAGCGTCGACATCGCGCTGATCAGGATTAGAGACAAATTGGCAATTGTCGCACACGTCCCCGGTTCCGTCGCCATCGGTGTCGGTCTGGGCAGGATTCGGAGTCGTCGGGCAGTTATCGGCGAAGTCTGGCACACCGTCGCCATCCAGATCGCCACCCTGGCAGACATCAGGGATGTAATCCTGATTCAGATCAAGTGCGGACGTGGGCAGGAAGGTAATTCCCGCAATAGACGTAAGTACGCCCGCGCCGCGGACGAACGGACGATAATTTCGCCCACTGGTCAGGTACTCCAGGACACGGAATTGGCTTCCGACCTGAGTTGAAACGAAGATATTTCCGTTCGGTCCCCTCTTGATGCCATAAGGCCCAGTGCTTGTGTATACGTCGTTCCACTGCGCCACAAAAGCGCCCGTCACACCGTTGTATTGCAGGATGCGATTGTTGGTGAAACTGCAGACAAGCAGATCGCCGCTGGGCAGAAACATGAGTCCACGCGGATCAGACAATCCACCTGAACCGGGAGTAACAAAATTTCCAATCAGTGCGCCAGTGGTGGCGTTGTATTTGTAGACTGCTTCGTTGCCATCGCTGGTGACATACAAGTTGCCGTCAGGGCCGATCACCATTCCCGTCGGGCTGGTATGCGGCGCGATAAGATTAGTTGTCCAGATTGCCCCGCCGGCCGATGTTATTTTTCGAATCCGGTTGCCTGATTGTTCGGCGATATATAGGTCACTCGATCCGGTTCCGGTGCAAATTGCATTCGGGGTCGTCAGTCCACCAAGAACTGTGCTGTTGATCCCGGTAGCTGGAACCGTCTTGACAACCAGGCCGGAGGCGGGACAGACCGAATAGACATTACCGTCCACAGCCGTTGTCGCATCGACCGGCGCTGAGGCAAATCCGCCGATGGTTCTGGCTTGCACGCCGCTGAGAACATTAAAGTCGCGAATGGTGACCGACGACGGATCGCAGACGAACAGATCATTCTCGTAGGCAAGATCGATAAAATCGATTACCGCGTTGCTGTTGCAGTCCTGACAGGCGTCGATTCGGCCATCGCGGTCAATGTCGAGAGCCATGTTGGCGTTGATTTCGTTGAAATCCAGAATGAGATTGCCGTTGCAGTCGGGGTCACATTCGTCGGGACGATTGTTGCCGTCGTCATCGGTCGCGAAACCGTTCCACGTTTCATACCGGTCGGGGCTTGAGTTGCCGTTGCAGTCATCTTCGCAGGCGTCGAGTATTCCGTTGCCGTCGACATCGGGTGCGCCGTTGAGAATATCAACGGGATCAAGAATGCTGTTGCCGTTACAATCCTGACACTCGTCGGGGACTTTGTCGCCGTTGATATCAAACGAGAATCCCAGCACAATATCAATGCTATCATTGCGGTTGTTGCCGTTGCAGTCGTACGGGTGGCACGTGGTAGCGTCGATAATCGAGGTCACCAATTGCTCCACCCGGCGGTGAAAATGCAGGTCGATATTCCGCTGATACCCCGCGAGGGTGTGGCAGTAGCTCATAATAGTCCCGCGTGAGGCTACCCCGCCGCCACAGTTGTCGATAAGCGGCGAGTATTGACCGGCGTCGTGCGTGTGGTACGTGCCGTGATTGTGCCCCATCTCGTGAGCGAAGACGTTGATATCCCAATTGCCATTGTCGGGACTGTGCACCGGCGCGGCGAATGAACCGTTGATATATCCGTCGATCCCGTATGCCTGACCATCGCAGGTACTCGAAATATACGCCACCCCCGCGTAGCTGGGGAGATCGCGTTTGCCGGAGAGAAGGTGAATGATATTCAGACCGGTTGTGTCGTAATGGGTCTGCCAGTACGAGCGAAACTGCCCCAGATCGTACGGGCCAAATGGCTCGCCGCCTGACGGCCAGAGCCGGGCGAACGCAAGCGCCAGGCGAATATCCAAATCGCGAACGTAAATTGCGCTGATAGCTCCCAGCAACTGGACCACATAGTCACGGGCGGCAAGTGTGTTGGGGAAGAGATTTACAAACGCCTGATCCCCCTCTATCCCGATTCGCTGTAATTTCGCACCCTGATATGTGAACGGGTACCTAAGGGCGGCCCGTTTCATCGATTCAATAATGCTCTGCTCAGCCTCGACTCCGCAAAATGGAACATCCGGCCAAGCGCCGGCGGTGACCTGCCGAACGGTAAGATAGGAATTACCATCGGCGGTAGATCCAGTTCGGGTCGACATGACATAGTCGAAACCACTCTCATCGTCGATCCAGCCGTTAATCATCCCCTCAGATGAAATTGAGAGATACGCAAAGGACCCAGAGAGACCTTCAACATCTCCTTTGAAAAGTTGAACCCTTGAGGGGTCCATTGAAACGTCGCCATTGGGACTGCCGATTACAAAACGAGCGTCCGGAGTGACAACATCGAATCGCTCCAAGTTCAGCCTAACCTTTTTCTGTTGCGAAAGAGGTACATCCAGTACCTGCCTTATTGGTCCGGCTTGCATTTCCTTGTACATGCTCGGCTGTACGGCCACGCGAAGACTGGCGTCATCGACAACTTCCACTTGTTCCGCAAATGGGCGGACAATCGCTGAAGTTTGCGCACTGGAGGACTGAGTTCCTGTTGAGTTAGTACCCCAAACCGAGCCGGAGATAAAAAGCAGGGCCGCAAGCATTGGCCGTACATATGAAGATTCGGATTTCACCGTACACCTCCCGAATACTAAATTGACATCTCGTTCATATTGCAAAGCGGGCCGCAAGTTGAAGTAAGTGCGGAGACTATGGGCCCTGTCGACTGCCATAAAATACTCCCAATACGGCTTTTCAACAAGCGCAAAAAGCGCTGAAGCAATGAATGCAGGTCAAGAAGCCACGACGAAAAGCAGGCTGTCTTAAGGGGTAAGACAGCCTGCTTGTCCTATGGAAGGAACAGACACTACTGACACGAAGATGGTGGAGTGAACGAGATGTACAAATAATCTATCAGCGCCGACAGATCGGCGATATCGATTCCACCAGTTATGTCGCCATCGACGTTGGCTGACTTGGGACAACAGAGAGGCGAGAATGTGATATACAGATAGTCGATCAGGGCAGAAAGATCGGCGATGTCGGTGCCATTGCCGGGGTCGCAGTCAACATTGCCGGTCAGACCAACACAACAACAGGCGTCGCCGATTCCATCATTGTCGCTGTCCTGTTGCCCGGGATTGGCAAACGAGGGACAGTTATCCAGACAGGCGATACCGTCGCCATCGGAGTCGTCGCAGTCTTCGACTGCAATTTTCTGATCAATCGCCACATTGGTGAGTGTTCGGACAAATCCCGAGGGCCACTGCACAACGATTGAATCGACCAAGGTGGCATTGCCCAGGCCAAAGTGTTGAATCAAATTGGTGGAGAAGAACCCGGTATTGGAAGAAACCACCCGTGTTTGCCAGACCGGTGATCCGCCGATGGTGGCTTTGACTCTTACTTTGGCGCCAATTCCTGATCGGTTGTTGCCATTGTACCCGACGCAATTGATTTCCAACCAGTGATTGGCGTTGCCGGAATTTTTGTAGATGCGGTTGCGTGAGCCGGGAGAAAAGTATCCGTAGGTGACAAACAGATCCAGGTCGCCATCTTCGTCATAGTCTCCCCACGAGGCGCCGTGCGAGGCATACCCCGCGACAGGAACGATAGCGACAGCGGCGGTAATGTCAGTAAATGTCCCGTCGCTGTTGTTTCTATATAACTTGTTATCTGCGCTGGTTTGCTCGGTCGTGAAAATATCCAGATCGCCATCGTTGTCGTAATCACCCCAGGTGGCGCCGGTTGAGACGGCGGCGGCGGTAATCAAAGTGCCAGTGGCGGGGTTTGTGACTTTGACGAAATTACCCGGAGAAATTGCGTGATAGAGCAGATTTGCCTTAGCGCCGGCTATGCCTCCCCATGTTGTGAGATAGAGATCGAGCAAGCCGTCGTTGTCATAGTCTCCCCACGCCGGATAGAGACAGTCGGAGCTGTCTTGTGTTAGTCCGCTCAGTGTATCGGCAACAAATGTCGCGACCGATGTCTCTGCGAGTTGATTGCGAAAGAGGATGTCGTTTTCTGTAGCGACTGGCGCACCTGTTGGCGCAAAGAGATCCAAGTCACCGTCGGAATCGAAATCAACCCACGACACATACGCATAGTTGTGTGGTGTGGTCACCAACGGTCCGGAGATCACCTTGGAAAAGGCTCCTCCCCCTTGATTGTGATATAGCTCCAGTGATGATCCAGTGACGGGGCCAAGTACATCTCGAGCGCAGATTGCCAAATCGAGATTTCCATCGTTGTCATAATCCCCCCAATCGGCCGCGTAATATTGGCCCGTTGAAGTAACCATAGGGCCGACGTTGGGCTTATTAAAAGCCCCTCCCCCGAGGCCGTGGTACAAGATATTGTTCGATCCGGGATTGCAAAGCAAAACGTCCAGCCGGCCGTCGTTGTCGTAGTCTCCCCAGGCTTGCCCCGCAGTCGAAGTTAGATCGGTCGCCAATGGCGCGAGACCCCAAACCGACAATAGACCGGGGCCGGAGTTGGTGTAAACGTGATTGACAGCCGGCGCAGAGAATACGGCGGTGGTCACAAACAGATCGAGCAGACCGTCCTGATTGAGGTCGACCCAGCTACATCCCTGGCTCAGCGGGCCGGCATTGAGAGTCACGCCGGAATCTACCGTGAACGTTTGACCGCTCACCGGCTTATGAGATGCGAATGCCGATATGGCTGTTATAAGACAAATCAATCGTATTCCCATGAGAGGTATCCTTACTATCGCTTTCCGTGAGGGTGGGTAACTGCCAGAATATACGTGCCATCTCGGCAATGGTTACACATGTCAGCGCAAGCGGCACTTCTGTTTCGCCAATAGCACTTGCGTCTCCGGTTGCCAATCTCTCTGAGCTACTGACATCCCGCTGGAGGCGTAAACGAGATATACAGGTAGTCGATCAGCGCCGATAAGTCCGCGATATCGATCCCCCCGCCATCGTCGCCGTCGACATTCCCCGCTTTGGGACAACAGAGTGGCGAAAACGTGATGTACAGATAGTCGATCAGGGCTGAAAGATCGGCGATGTCGGTGCCATTGCCGGGATCGCAGTCGACATTGCCGGTTAAGCCGACGCAACAACAGGCGTCGCCGATTCCATCGTGGTTGGAGTCAGACTGGTCGGCATTGGCAACCGATGAACAATTGTCGCCGCACCCTATCCCGTCACCATCGGTATCAGCGCATTCTTGATATATAGCGAACTGGTCAGCCGGTACGCTTTTGTAATAATCTGTCATGCCGGACGGCCAGCGAATCAGCACCGAGTCAACGACCGTTGCATTGCCAAGTCCAAAATGCGCGTGCAGGCCATTTAGGCCAAACCCAGTCGGACTATTCAGTTCTCTCAATTGCCATGTGGGCGTGCCGTTGATAGTCGCGAAGATCGACACACGAGCGCCGTTGCCGTCGCGGGGAGATTTGACGCCCTCACAAGCAATATCGAGCCAGTGATTGGCGTTGCCATCGTTTAGATACAAGGCGTTGTCCTGGTTTTCGTTGAGATTGCGGGCGCAGACAAGGTCAAGGTCGCCATCACGATCAATATCGCCGGCGGCAAAACCATGTGTCCACCCGCTATCATTTACCACCGGACCACTCAATTCGCGCACGAAAACTCCGCCGCCGGTATTGTAGTAGAGGCGATTGGTGAGTTGCCCCGCTTGAAACCCAACCGTGACAAAGAGATCAAGATCACCGTCGTTGTCAAAGTCGAATAACCCAATTGAGTTGGACCAGGCGCCGTCGGTTACTTGCGGTCCACTCGTCACTCTGGTGAATGTGCTGTTGCCGTTGTTCAGATATTCAAACTCGTTTTGGCCATTGGAATTGGAAACGAAGAGATCAAGATCGCGGTCGTTATCGATATCCCCCCAAACACACCGAATCGAGATACCGACATCGGTAGTAAACGGCGAAGCAGAAATTCGAGTGAATCCTGACACGCCGTCGTTTCGGTAAAGGGCGTTTGGCTGATTGATGTTGGTCACGAATACATCCTGATCGCCATCACTATCATAATCAGCCCAACCCAGACCGTGGGACCTGTCGGCGTCGGTGGTAATCGGCGGAGAGGCTACTTTGGTGAATCCACCTCCCGAATCGGCATGGAAGAGCAGTTTGGCAAGCGGCGTGGAGAATCCGACCGCTACCAAAAGATCAAGGCGACCGTCCCGGTCGTAGTCGCTCCAGGCGGCGCAGTCGCTCCAGTTGGTATCGGCCACAATCGGCAGAGATGCGTCGCGGACAAACGTGCCGTCGCCGTTGTTAACGAAGAACAGGTCCTTCTGACCAACCCAGGTTGTCACATAGCAATCCAGATCGCCGTCGTTGTCGTAGTCCCCCCAACCACTTCCATCCGAGGAGGCCGGGAGACTACAGATAGTGTCTCCCAGCACTTTGGTGAAAGTGCCGTCCCCGTTGTTCCTGTAAAGAAAGTTGACGGGGTCAGCGCCCGAGGTCGGACGGCCATTTCCCACAAAGATGTCAGGGTATCCGTCATGGTCGATATCGACAAAGTTGACACTGCGAGAATTGCCGCCGTCGGTTACCACCTGCCCCGTTGTGACCTTGGTAAAGGTCACCGCCTGGGACGAGCCAACTGCAATTAGGCAGAATTGAACGAGTATGCCAGGTAATTTGATCGAAGTTTTCATACCAGTATGTCTCCTCTGTGTGCCGCTCATGACCGATCGTGTCTCCAAATTACGGCCCGGCGGCAATTTCGTGGATCGGAATGGGGCGAATGGCCGAAATTGAGGGGCAAGCGGCATGATTGGAAGGGACGAAGGCATTACCTTTGTCGGTCGGAAATTGCTAATGGGCCCATTGAGACGTATACTGGAAAATTCCCCGGTGGAAAGCTTGACGATATGAGCACGAGTGCTTCGCCCCAAAAGATGTCGGTCCGATGGACATTCCTGCTCCTTGGCTGGGGTCTGGCCGCGGTGGCCTGGGGGACCTACTTCTATTTACAACAGCAACGGCCAACGACTGACGATACCGGGTTCGTTCGGTTTCTGGTCGCCGGCGGAGTGGTCTTTTCGTTCTGGCTAGTGGCGGTGCCGATTGTCGGCCGGCTGGCAATGAGACTACCCATCACCGGCCCCGCAGTCCGTAGAAATATCGCAATTCACTTCCTGTTAGCGCCGCTGGCTTTTGTGGTACACATGGGGTGGCTATCGTTGGTCGCTCCTGCCACATTTTCGCTTCTGGGCTGGGATACGTGGTCGGATTACTGGGCGAGAGTGAGTCTCTCTGGCTTCCTGTTTAATATCCGTGGACCAGTCGACATCGTAATCTACTGGGCGACCATCTTCGGATTTGAGGCAGTGGAGAACCATCGGCGATTCAAAGAACGGGATGTTGAGGCCAGCCGATTAGCGTCGGAGATAGACCGTCTGCAACTGGATCAATCGAAAAGCGGCCGTACTCAACAAGAGGCGATCACGCGAATCCCAATCAAGTCGGCTGATAAATCTCTACTCATCGATGTTGTTGAGATCGATTGGATCGAAGCGGCCGATTCATATGTTATCATACATGTCGGGACCAAGCGGCACCTGATACGGGAGAGTATGAAGTGGTTTGAAACGAACTTGGATTCGAAGTTGTTCTTTCGTGCTCATAGACAGGCAATTGTCAATGTTGCCAGAGTGAAGGAAATTCAGGTAGGCGCTGACACTGACTTCATACTGGTCCTATCAAATGGCTCACGGGTACCGCTCAGCAGACGCCGACGTCGCGACTTTGAGCAACTCCTCGGCCGACCAATCTGATCATTTCCAGGATAGAGGCGAAAAGCAGGCCGTCTTAAGGGGTAAGACAGCCTGCTTGTCCTGTGGAAGGAACAGATACTACTGACACGAAAATGGAGGAGTGAACGAGATATACAAATAATCAATCAGTGCCGACAAATCGGCGATATCGATACCGCCAGTGATATCACCATCGACATTCGCCGATTTGGTACAGCACAATGGCAAGAACGTAATGTACAGATAGTCGATCAGGGCAGAAAGGTCGGCGATATCGGTGCCATTGCCGGGGTCGCAGTCGACATTGCCGGTAAGACCGACACAGCAACAAGCGTCGCCGATTCCATCATTGTTGCTGTCCTGTTGTCGGGAGTTGGCGGTCGAGGGACAGTTGTCACAGAGATTTCCTACACCATCATTGTCGTCATCCGCTTGATTGGTATTAGCAATCGCCGAGCAATTGTCACAGGCGTCGCCGACACCGTCGCCGTCGGTATCGAGCTGATTGGCATTGGCGACATTCATGCAGTTGTCCAGACAGTAGACCTGGTCGCCGTCGGTATCCGGATCGACACATTCGACAATCTGCAATATCTGATCGGGGGTCACATTTTCAAGTACGGTAATTATCCCGGACGGCCAGTTCACAACTACCGAGTCAATTACGGTTGCGTCTCCCAATCCGAAATGCGGATCCATCTGATTTTGACCCGAATATCCCGACTGGCTGGTCACTTCGCGCATCTGCCAGCGCGGCAATCCACCGATGGTTGCCTTGAGTGTAACTCTGGCGCCAATGGCCGACCAGTTGCTTGCCAGCCCAACCAGCTTAAGGGTTATCCAGTGATTGCTGTTCCCGTCGTTGGTGTAGAGCGCTTCGTTTTCGCTCGCGCTAAAGCACTTAGCTACTGCCAGATCCAGGTCGCCATCATTGTCGATATCACCAAAGGCGCACCCGTATGACCACCCCAAATCCGTAGCCGGTGTGCCGGTGTTGATCTTAGTAAACGTGCCGTCGTTGTTGTTCTCAAACAGGAAGTTACGCTCGCCCCCGGGATTGCCGAAACCGTTGGTCACATACAAATCCTGGTCGCCATCATTGTCAATATCCCCCCATGCCGAGCCAATCGAGTAGCCGTTGGAGGTGACCACTGATATTGCGCCAATACTGGTAAATGTCCCGCCGCCATCGTTGCGGTAGAGTTTTTCATTTTGGTTGCCGTGATTGCACACCAATAAATCCAGATCAAGATCGTTGTCGTAATCGGCCCAACTTGCGCCGAACGAGATATTCAAATCCGTGACTTGCGGGCCGGTGAGAATCTTTGTAAAAGTCCCGCCGTCATTTCGATACATACAGTCCGGCTCACTGGCGCCTTCGTTGGCGACAAACAGGTCGGCGTCGCCATCGTTGTCATAGTCCCCCCAAATCCCTACGCGAGAAGTGTCGGTGTCAGCCGTCGGTGGCACACCCGTCACTTGGTTCATCGTGCCGCCATCATTGCGATAAAGAAAATTGCTAAGTCCAACCGCACTGTTGCACACGATGAGGTCAACATCGCCGTCGCTGTCGTAATCCCCCCAACTGGCCGATTCAGAATAGCTCGTCGCCGTGGCGATATGGCCCACACCCACACGAGTGAACGTGCCGTTGCCGTTATTGGTGAAGAATGGGTTGCGAGCTCCCCACCAGGTGGCGACAAAGACATCCAAATCGCCGTCGTTATCGAAGTCGGACCAGGTGGCGCCGTCGCTCGGGCTTTTCGTTGTAACTAACGTATCACCCAGAATGCGAGTAAAGTTACCCAGACCGTCGTTTTGAAACAGGAAGCTGACTTCACCGGGCGGGGCGGGGCCGTTCGTGATGAACAGATCAACATCGCCATCGTTGTCGTAATCAATAAAGTTGGCGCTCCGGGAATCGCCACCGCTGGTGACAACCGGCCCGGTAGTTACTTTTGTGAATGTGACTGCTCCCGCGACCGAATAGAGAACGCTTGCGAGAAGCACCGTCGCCAATCCAAGGGTCTTTTGAATCCTCATACCAATACCTGTCCTCAACTGGAGTTACGATTCGAGCGCGGTAACCTATGGAACTCGCGCCTTCTGTTGTCAGAGTAACGAGGATATTGGCAGTTTGACTAAGCAAATGCGGCGAATCGACACTCCGGTGCAGTGAAGTCGGCCGAAATGCAATATGGGCGGGGGGTCAGCGCTTGCCGAGCAGTTCCTGCAGGGTAGGCAGGTAGGTTCGACTGAGCTTGAGTCGCGTTTGGTCGGTCAATAAGATTTCGTATCCACCGTCGGAGAGACGCTGAACTTCTTTGATACGATCAATTTTGACGATTGTCGAGCGATGGATACGGACAAATTTTTTCGGATCGAGATTAGATTCAAGCTCTTTGATCGGTTGGCGAACCAAATGCGTCTTGCGACTGCAATGCAAGATGGCATAATAATCGGCGGCCTCGATCCAATCGACTTCGTTTGCAAGGACAAATGAAATGACATCGCCAGTACGCACAGCAAATCGCTCTAGAAAACCGCCGGCGGCCCGACGGTCGGCGGCCAGTTGTAACTGATCCAATAGAGAAACGAGTTTTTGTGATATGTGCGCCTGTTGCTTTTGCCGGATGTACGACTTTACGCGGCGGAGAGTAGCCGCAAACCGCTCTTCGATGATCGGCTTGAGCAGATAGTCCAGGGCATGTACTTCAAATGCTGGGATGGCGTACTTGTCGTGGGCTGTTACAAATATCACGATGGGCATGATCGCCGACGGGATATCTTTCAGAAGATCAAATCCATTCTTGCCGGGCATGCTGACATCCAAGAAGAGCAGATCAGGATGGAGTTTATTGACAGCCTCAAGTGCTTTGGAGGCATTGGCAACCTCACCGGAGATTTCGAAGTCGATGTCTTTAGAGAGCAGGAGCCGTACGCCCTCTCTTGCCAGTGGTTCGTCATCGACAATGACAACCCGAATTTTGGTCTTGGACTGGGGCATGTAACTCACTCCGGATAAAGATCAGAGGGAATGACAATTTTCACGCGCGTAGGTCCCCCCGGAGGTGAGTCGATGGCAAGCGTGTACCGTCTGGAATACAACCGTTCCAGACGGGCACGAGTATTACCGATGCCGATTCCTTCTTCGGGCCGCCCGCTTGTATTCGTATCGAATCCGACGCCGGTATCCTCTACGTGGATTTCGATTGATTCACCTGTTTTTGAGACAATGACGCTGACTTTCCCCCCTTCAGCCTTGTCCGCCAGTCCGTGTCGTATGGCATTTTCCACCAGCGGCTGAATGATGAGCGGTGGTACCGGCACGGAGAGACAGGAATCGGGGACAACGATGTGAACCGAGAGCCGGTCACCAAACCGGGCCTTCTCGATCTCCAAATATCCGCGAACGAAATCGATCTCCTCACCCAAAGGAACGGTCTGGCGATTGCCGAGCGATAGAGAGTAGCGCAAGAGCTCGCTTAGCCGACCCAGCATGGCTTGTGCTAAACCGGGCTCGCCCTTGCGAATCAACACGGAGATAGAATTGAGCGTGTTAAAAAAGAAGTGCGGCTGGAGCTGTGACTTGAGTACATCCAGTTGAGCCCGAGTAAGCTGAGTTTCTAACTCATGCACCATTCGCTCACGTTCTTGCCAGCGGAGCCGATAGGCGCGAGCATACCCCATAGCGACCAGTCCCCCGAATATCAAGAGTGCGTACGGGCCCATCCAGACCAATTGGCCGATCACGGTAGCTCGATACCGTTCAAACGATTCACCCATGACCCACATCGACATAGCAACCTGATAGGTTATGAAAGCGAATCCAATAAGTAGCCCCACAATTAATAACAACAACGCGGTACGGACACGCCGCCGGTCGACATACAACTTGTTCCCCAGCGCGAAAATCAGGGGCGAAATCAGCGACCAAAAGTTCCAGATCAATAACGATTCAATAAGCCACTTCAGATACTGAGAAGGACGCTCCACAGCCACCATACGGCTATGGCTTAGAGTAGCGATAACGAGCGCGACAAGCGACCAAAACCCAACGAGCACCAGCCACGGTGGTATTTTTGAAAATGGTCGGGATACAGCCGAATTATCAGCCGATTGAAATGTAGTCGTGCCGCTCATCTGGTTATAATACGCAATCGCGGCGATTAACGTTGAAGATTTTCAAACCGCCCGAGCGATTCATCGTAACCGAGCAATTCACCGGCGGCCAAATCGAAGTACCAGCCGTGAAGGGTCAACTTGTGGTCGATGAGGCGATTTTGAATCCATGGAAAGGTCTTGAGATTTTCAAGCGAGAGCAAAATCGCCCTTTGCTCGCAATCGCGAGGGCTTTGTTTCAGATCAGTTCCATGCGCCAATTTGGCCGCTTGCGCGACTTTCATCCACTGTGAAATAAACTCACCATCTGCTCCCCCAAGTAGTGCCCCGATTCCCCCGCACTGAGAATGTCCGAGCACGATGATGTGTCGTACTCCAATGACAGTTACGGCAAACTCGAGCGCGGCACTGACACCATGCGTGCCGCCGTCGCTGGACCGCGGCGGCACCAGATTGGCTACATTGCGTACTACGAACAATTGCCCAGGGACCGCGTCCAAGAGGATGGCCGGATCGACCCGTGAGTCGGAACAAGCGATTACGAGAATACTTGGTGTCTGGGCCGCTTTGAGCTGATCAAACGTGCGGTCATGCCCCTCGTAATATTGGCGGCGGAACTTGTCGAAGCCATCGATGAGCTGGCGAATCTCGTGCACTTTTGCTCTTTCTATTGTCTGGACAAGCTACCGACTTCGTTACTTCTTAAGATACCGAGTCGTTAAGATCTCACGGTGATGCAGTTCATGGCCGGCGATAATCCAGGCAATCGACCGAACACTTATATCAAAGGCATTGGCGATTCCGGTGTACAACCAAGCGTCCTGTGTGAACTGCCGGAACAGGTCGATGGTTGTTGTTCGGAGATGGTCAAAATCTGTTGCCAGATCGGCGACCGCGCGTTCTTCGAAATTGCCATTTGCGACATAGTCGTTCTCTTCGAATCCGGGGAGTGGTGTCTTGTCGTTTCTGCCCACACGCAATGCCCGGTAGGCGAAAATCCGCTCCGCATCGATGACGTGCCCAACCACTTCACGGGCCGACCATTTCCCCGGAGCGTACCTGAATGCCGCCTGCTCGGCCGAGAGAGAGGATATTAGGGCGACCATCTGCGGATGTTGGCGCTTGAGTGTTTCGACGATGTCTCCCGCCGGAACGCGGGAAATATACCCGGCATAGTACGGAGCAAACTCGACACTGGTTGGAGGATTGGCGCGAAAACTTGATGACATAGTCGTTCTCCTTTCGAGTCTATTCTGAAAAGACTGCACGAATGCGGCGGTCTGGAACAATCCAGATGAGCGCTACCAATAGAAAGAGTATCTGCGAGGCTCGCGGCGAGATCGGCGCAAGAACGATAGACACTGCGTATGACCCGAGCGATACCCGGCCTTTGATGTCGCTACCGAGCGATGCGGCCAATTTCGAATCGGCGCCATGGCAGGAAACGATAAGTCTTTGTAAAATCGTGTACGCCACGCCCGCCATAAGCAATACAAATCCGTAAACAGCGGTCGGCAGAGGAGCGTCATAATTCTCCCCCATCCAGCCGGTACAAAACGGGACGAGTGAAAGCCAAAAGAGCAGGTGCAAATTGGCCCACATGATTCCGCCGGTGACTTCCTTAGTAACGTGAACCAGGTGGTGATGATTATTCCAATAGACACCCAGAAAGAAAAATGAGAGTATGTAGGCCATGACAACCGGCAAGATCGCCACTAACGAACCAAAATCGGTACCGTGCGGTACTTTTAGCTCAAGCACCATGATCGTGATGATGATCGCGATCACGCCGTCGCTGAACGCCTCAAGCCGGGTAGTCTTCATGAGCGGGTAATCTATGCCCTGAAAAGCGATTGGGCAAGTCGATCATCAGAGTGGACAAATGGGCGGTTGACACGTCATATTGAGGCAAAACAGTTTGGCAGGCCTGGAAAATGTATGTGGATTGACCGGAGGGATACGTTGAAAACGTTTTGTGTGACAGTATTAGTTGCAGTTGGGCTATTGATATCCGGCGCGGAGGCGCAGGAGGATAGTTCGGCGCTCGGCTCGCTCAAACGCGAAGCCACCGCGCTGACGCCACTCGTGAAATCAGAGATTGCCCATGGATTTCTATCGGCGGTACCGGAATTGCCGCCGATCGACAAACCAC
Source organism: uncultured Ignavibacteriales bacterium (assembly GCA_964571235.1). Taxonomy (GTDB): domain Bacteria; phylum Zixibacteria; class MSB-5A5; order GN15; family FEB-12; genus JACRAV01. Next base: position 163,336 of record CAZNAI010000001.1, read on the forward strand.
GGGTTGTGTACGTTAGAAAAGACCCACGGCAGTACTTCTCTCCCTCGCAGTACGCGGCCTTGTCAGATTCTGCAAAGGTGGGGTTGGATCGTCGTGAATTGAACGACCAATTCTACTACTACACCCGCTACGGCACTCCACTGGCGTTTGCTCGCCCACTCGATCTGGTGGCGCAGGCGGGACTGAAAACGCTCGACGGAGCACGCATTATCGATTTCGGATATGGGTCAATAGGGCAACTTCGATTAATGGCCAGCCAAGGGGCCAGTGTGTACGGTATTGAAGTCGATCCATTGCTCAAGATTTTATACGGTGACAGCGGCGATACCGGGCCCATACACCGTGCGACCGGATCGAAAGCAACCCATGACGGCAATGTCACTTCGCTGATTGGAAGTTTCCCGACTGACACCAATATCACCTCGTCAATCGGCACAGGCTTCGACGTCTTCTTTTCAAAGAACACCCTCAAGCGCGGATATATCCATCCAGAGCGGCCGGTCGATCCAAAAATGCTGGTGCATTTGGGTGTCGATGACTCGACTTTTGTACAACGAGTATACGACCTGCTCAATCCGGGCGGGTATTTCCTGATCTACAACCTCCACCCGGCGCTGAGTAAGCCAGAGGAACCGTACATACCCTGGTCGGACGGACGATGCCCGTTTGACAAGGGGCTGGTGGAGCGGATAGGATTTACGACCCTGACATTTGATACCGACGACACCGAGTTTGCCCACACCATGGCTAAGGCGTTCGGATGGGACAAAGAAATGGACTTAGCGAAAGATATGCTGGGAACCTGGACACTATTTCGGAAGTAGGTCGGAAAAAACTTAGTCGTTTCCTTTGCGACCTTTCTTGCGATTGGCGACAAAGTCCCACAAAACAAATTTGCCAAGATTATCGACTGACGAGAAATACGCCCGTCCGCGATTGAGCTCGGTCAGCCGCGCCACAAACTGCTGTAGATGCGGGTCGTCGGTAACCATGAATGTCGTAATCGGAATCTTCTTCTTTCTACAAATGACGGCTTCGTCGAGCGTGCGATTGACAATTCGCGGATCGAGTCCGATTGGATTTTTGTAGATTTGGCCGTTGGGGCGGATAATCATCGACGGCTTGCCGTCAGTTACCATGAAGATCTGCTTGTTGACATGCTTACGGGCCATTAGTAGTTGACGAGCCATTCGAAGCCCGGCTTGAGTGTTGGTGTGGTACGGCCCGACCGCCAGATAAGGCAGGTCTTCGATCTTGATCTCCTCGGCATCGTCGCCAAAGGCGACAATACACAAATCATCTTTGGGATATTTTGTCAAAATCAGCTCGGTGAAAGCCATGGCCACTTGCTTGGCCGGTGTGATCCGGTCCTCGCCGTAAAGGATCATCGAATGTGAAACATCGATGAGCAACACAGTGGCGCACGATCCGGATCGTTCGGTCTCGCTGACTTCCAAGTCCTCTTCCTTCATCTCGAAATCAAATGAGCCGGTGCGGGTTATGGAGTTGAACATCGACGAGTTAAAATCGATATGGCGCGGGTTATCGCCAAAGGTGAACGGCCGTCGTTCGGGAAGGGCTTCATCGCTGGCGCCCCCTTCGCGAGGAACACGATGGTCTCCCCGCCCCGAGGACTTGAGTCGTTGAAATACCTGCTCGAAGGCGTCTTTGCGAAGTGTCCGTTCCCCCTTACCGGTCAGTTTCAGACCGGCTTTGCCCTGGCGAATCATGTCGGATTTCTTGAGGGCCTCTTCGAATTCATCCAGATCGAACTTCTTGTCCAATATCCCCTGCGCCTGCAAGCGGCGCATGAGCTTGAGCGTTTCTTCGACATCGCCGTTGAATCTCAGCAAGAGATACTGATAGATCGCCATTAAGTCCGACAGGTTTTTCAGCCGGGCGAAAAGCTCATCATCCCATTTGGAATAGACGAATTTCAATCGTCCGCCTCACCAATCCCCTTGAGCATATTGGAAAAGATGTCGCCATAGCGGACGGTCGCGTTGCTCACTTCGCGGGCTATCACATTGTGATGGTGGAGCCCTTCAAGCACCAGTTCCATCCAGAGAAGTTGCTCGCGCTCATCTTTGGTCTTGTTGTACTTTCGCACGACTGCATTCAATCCGGCAACCGACAAGAGTCGTTGGCGGTATTCGTCGTAAGAGAGCTCGTCGCCCAATTCCAATTTCTTCCCCGAGCTAAACCAGTCGATCACTGCCTCGTACGGATTCTCGGCCGGCCGCTCGTCGCCGCGCTTTTTCTCTTTGGCGGGAGATGGGAAATGACCCAAGAATACAGAAGTGACCGCCTTGCCAATGAGACTATGCGCCACGAGTGCCGGACCTTCTTGCTCACCCTCATAGACCAACTCGACTTTTCCGGTCACCGCCGGGATAATCGCGTACAAATCACACACTCGGGGAAAGAGATCACTAGCGGCATCTCCGGCTTGGAGCGCACGGCGCTCAATATTCGACAGGAAATTCTCATAAGCCGAAATCGACATTCGAGCCGATACCCCCGAGCTTTGGTCGACATACTCGCTGGAGCGGGCCTGAAATGTGACCTGCTCGACGATGTCGCGCACGAACTCTGGTACGACAATGTGTGGTTTCTTGTCGGAGATTTCGTCGGCTGTGATCGCCTTGGCCTCTTCCAGGGACCGCGGGTAATGCGTGATGATCTGCGAATCAATCCGGTCTTTAAGGGGTGTGATGATATTCCCGCGATTGGTGTAGTCTTCCGGATTGGCCGTAAAGACTATGCAGATATCAAGCGGAAGACGGAGCGGAAAACCGCGCACCTGAATATCGGCTTCTTCGAGAATATTTAACAGTCCCACTTGAATACGCGGCTGTAAATCGGGCAATTCGTTGATTGCAAAAATCCCCCGATTGGTGCGCGGAATGATTCCCCAGTGGATAACTTCTTCGTTACTGATATCGAGCTTCTCACGAGCCGCCTTGATTGGATCAATATCTCCAATGAGATCGGCAATAGAGACGTCGGGCGTAGCCAGCTTTTCATGGTACCGTTCCTCACGCGATCTCCATTCGATCGGCGCTTTTTCACCCAGACTGGCCACCAGCGCCTGCCCTTTGGGCGACACGGGATGAAACGGATCCTCGTTGAGCTGGGTGCCAGCCAGCACAGGCTGGTATTCATCCAGCAGATTTTGCAGTCGCCGGATAATCCGGGTTTTGGCCTGACCGCGTAGTCCGAGCAAGATGAAATTATGGCGAGAGAGGATGGCATTGACCAATTGCGGGATTACTGTCTGCTCGAATCCGACAATGCCGGGGAACAGTGTCTCGCCGGCTTTCATCCGGGCGAGCAGATTCTGCCGCATTTCTTCTTTGACCGTCCGGCTTTGCCAGCCGGAGGCCCTAAGTTCACCGATGGTTGTGGGGCGTTTAGTAGTCACATTCCTCCAAAAAACTGAAAACTAAGTAACTCAGGTGATATGAGAGAGTAAACGCCGAAGACGGCGGTTTGGTTCACGAATTGTCCCAGTCGGATTAATACCGGCCGGTGCGAAGCGGAATGGGCACTGACTTGTAATAATTTTCGCGCGAGGCTTTGGCGACCGACCCGGTGGGGACATCCACTACTTCGGCGGCAAACGGATGACTGCCTTTTATGTGAATGATATCCCCCCGTTTGACTTCATAGGCCGGCTTGACCGGGCGTCCATTGACCACAATCAACCCGGTGGCGCCCATTTCTTTGGCGATTGTCCGTCGCTTGATTAGTCCGACCGTCGAAAGATAATCGTCAATTCGCATTGAGTGCGCTCAGGCGGTACTCGACAAAGCTGTGCGACTTGATCTCATCGACCCACTTGGAAACCAGCCGGTCGACTTTCTCCTGCCGAGCCAATTCTTTGAGTTGATCAAAATCGGCCGGGAGAGCAAACCGGCGTTCCTGCTGGTATTCAAGCAATTTGAGAATATGCAGACCGTTACTGGTCACCACAGGGCCGCGGTATTCATTGGCGGTTGTCCAGCCGGCGATGGAGTCGGCAAACTCAGCCGGGGGCTGTTTAACAGCAAACCAACCAAGCTCGCCCGCTTTGACTCGCGATTCGTCGTCGGTCGACCAGGTTTTCGTAGCTACGGCGAAATCGTCGCCACCGCGCAGGGCAGTTAAGAGCGAGTCAGCCAGATGGCGAACCGCGGCGCTATCTTTTGCCGAGGGGGTTACCGAAACAAGAACGTGGCGAAGCAAGAGCTTGTCGCCGCGCCGTCCCTCACACTTGATGATGTGAAAGCCAAATTGTGTGCGCACCACACCGGAAATCTCGCCGTCGCGCAGTACATAAGCCGCCCGGCCGAATTCAGGGACCAGATCCTCTTTCGCGATATATCCGAGCATGCCGCTGTCGGGGGCCATGCCAGGAGTCGAATACTGGCTGGAGATCGCCCTGAAATCCTCACCTTTCAAAATGCGCTGACGAGCTGTCTCGATAAACATCCGCACTGAATCCTCAACCGACTTTGAGGCATTGATCGACAACTGAAGATGCGCCAGCCGGATCGCTTCCGGTTGCGCCGGGATCGAGTCTCCGAACTTGCCGAAAAACTCTTCAACTTCATGCTTTGACACCGACACCGCTGAGAGCTTTTTCTGCACGTACCTTTGTTTGACCAGTTGGTCGCCCAGATCGTCGTGGTATTTCTTCTGCAAATCACGCAGGGTCATGTTTTCCGAAGTCAACGCCGCCAGAAACTGGTCGTTGGAGTCGAATCTGGCCGCCACCCGCTGAATCTGCTCTGTCACCGCTTGATCCACTTCTTCGGGCCTGACATGAATCGAGGTATCCTTGTGCGCCTCCTGCAGGAGTAGCTTATCGGAGACCATCTGTTCCAGCACTTCTTTTTGGAATGCGGCGATTTCCTCGGGTGTTGTGGGACGGCGGTTGGACTGCAAGGCAGTCAACTGCATCTGTTGCGCCAGTTCTGAAGCGAGGATGATATCCGGGCCGGCTACCGCCACGATCTTATCGATCGGCTCCCGATCCTGGGCGGCGACTGCGACAGCCAATAAAAACGACAGCAAGAAGCAAAGGGCGAAGGTTCCGGCTTTTGTCAATTTATCCTCTCGATGTCGAATCCGACTTGGCATATTTGCTGTTGTCAATACTACCGCGAAGCGCGACGTCGTCGATCTCAACGGCAACCTTTGAGCGTGCTTCCGCAAGCCAGGAATCAAACGCCTGTTTTCGGTATTCGCTCAACTGTTTGACCATTATGTCGCGTTTTACCCCGAGAAAGTCTTTCAGCTCCGGCTGGAGCTTGTCTATGACGTAAAATATCGAGTATTTTCCGCCGGCCGCCACCGGACCACCGATGGTACCAACCGCCTTGTCCCAGGCCGCATCGAACAATTCGGGACTGAATTTCTTGTCTATATATCCAAGATCGCCCGAAACCGAGCGCATCGACGGACGCTCGGTAATATCAGCCGCTTTGGCCTTGAAGTCGTTGAGCGACTTGATCTGCTTGGCCAGCTTGGCCGCAAGAAGCTCATCGGTTAGTTGTATCTCGAACATGCGGATACGAGCCGGATTGGAGAACTCGTCGGGATGCTCGTCGTAGTACTGCCGGGCGGAGACGTCATCCGGTTGCTGGCTCGGCTTGATGGAGTCATTGCGCATGACATCGGCCATTGCCATTTCCTTAAACAGCTTGATTTTGCGCTGGAAGACCTCGTCGCTTTCAAGCCCAGCCTTGTTGGCCTCATACGCCAGAATTTCCTGCATTTTCAAATTGAAAATGGTCATGGCGACTGAGTCATACTGATCAAGGCTTGGTTTGTATGGCTCAGGAATCTGATGGATGCGCGTCAGGTAATCCAAGAGCGTCATCTGGCCGCCGTCCCAGGTGGCGATGACCATTTCCTTCTCGTTGCGATCGAGCTGTTTGTCGTCGAAGTCGCTCTTCGGAAGACTCTCGAGCAACTGCGGGGGATAGAGATTCTCCCGTTTTTTTAAGACGTAGTTACATGTAACCGAGTCAACCCGGACCGCGTATTTGGTGCGAATGGTGCTGACATAGTCCTCGGTATATTTCTGTCGTTTGCGGCCCAGGATCTGATTCTTGATCTGTTCCTTGGATTCCGCAAGTGTGCCGCGTGTTTCGTTGGGCAGTTTTTCAATCAACCTAATCACGTGCCATCCAAACGGTGACTTGACCGGCGGTGAGACCTCGCCGGGTTGCATCTTAAACGCGGCCTGTTGAAATTCGTCAACCATTGCGCCCCAGATAAAGTACCCAAGGTCGCCGCGATTCCGCTTGGCATTGGGGTCAAGAGAGTAGTCAAACGCCAACTGCTCGAAATTCTCGCCCGCTTTTAGCTTATCTAAGACCATTTGGGCGGTCGCTTCTGAGTCGACAACTATCTGCGAGGCGCGCAGTTTGAATTCGAGATGATTGTAGTAGTCCTGCACCTCGGCGTCGGTCGCTGTCGCTTTGTCGAGCACTTCCCGCTTGTACAAAGCGTCAAGCAGGAACTTGTCTTTGTTGGCAAGGACCACCCGCGAGATTTCCTCGCTCTGATCAATCTTCTTTTCATAAGCGGCATGGACCAGCAGGCGGCCGACGATGAGCGACTCCAGCGCCTCTTTGCGGGCGGCAAATTCAGCGTCGGCACTGGCAAACTCGGTCGCCAGTCCGGGATTGAGATTACTCAACTCTTCGGTCGTAATTTGATAGTCGCCGACCGTCGCCACCACGTCGGTCGACTTTTTCCCGCAGGCCAACGGCCATATCGCCATCAGGGCGACAGCGGTTAGTCCGATCAATTGCTTAACAAGGCGCATGTACACTATATCCTCCACTCTTCCTGATTCGTTCTACTCGGTTTATGGCCGCGCGTTCCCGCACTCGGGGGCGTCGGACAGACGGGGTAGATAACATTTTTCCCCCGGTTTGCCAAGCCCCGGATGGACTTATTCGTAGTCTGACTCCAGGTAATCTTCGGTGACCGACTGGCGCGAGAGCCGCTGGCTGAGCTTCTTGGCAAATTCGACAGCCGAATTCTCGCCGTACACTTTGAGCATATGATTCATGGCGATAACTTCGGAAATAACGGTGATATTTTTTCCGGGGGAAATCGGTACTTTGACTATGGGAATTTGAACTCCCAGCACGGTGGTCAACTGATTTTCGGTCCCCAGCCGGTCGTAATCTTCAGCTTCCTGCCAAAGCGCCAGATTTACTTCAACTTCTATACGTTTTTGCAGGCGTATGGCGCGAATTCCGAACAGCTCTTCTACATCGATAATCCCAACGCCGCGAATTTCCATGTGATGCCCGAGCAGATCCGAACCGGTACCCATGATAACATCCGGAGCCACCCGCACAATTTTGACAATGTCGTCGGCAACCAAACGGTGGCCGCGCTCCACCAAATCAAGCGCCACTTCCGATTTTCCGATCCCAGATTTGCCGGTATACAGAAGGCCGACCCCGTAGACATCGACCAGCGTGCCATGAACAGTAGTCGAGGGGGCGAAAACGTGATCCAGATAGGCCGAGAGCTTTTGCACCAATAATGAGGTCGTCAACCGGCTTGAAAAAACCGGCGTGGTGAACTCGTCGGCAACCTGAATAAACTCAATCGGCGGAGTGATCCCTTTGGCAACGATAACCATCGGCACATCGGCATCGAAAATCCGGGTCGCGACATCGGCCAGTCGGTTCTTATCGATTTGGCCGATGTAGGCCATCTCAGTTTCGCCGAGTACCTGTATTCGCTTGTTTGGGAACCGGTCCAAAAAGCCGGTGAGAGCCAGGCCGGGACGGTTAAGTTCGGCGTTGTGGATAGTCCGGTTTAAGCTGGCGCTCGAAGTGAGCAAGGTCAGCTCCAAATCCTGATTGCGGGACTGAAACAGCTTCTCGACAGTAATTGGCGGCATAGGCGAACAATATACTACCCCTCAACAAGCAGAGGCAAGTCCACAAAAAGTAAAGACCCCGCCGATGCGGGGTCTTTACTTGGAAAGGAATGGAATGATTGTTATGTCTATTCTACCGTCATTACTTGCGCAAGTTCCGCAATTCTTCGAGTTGTTTGCGCATTTCGTCGAGCTGTAACCGCAGTTCCTTCATTTCTTCTTTCAGATCCTCGGCGTCCTTGTCGTTATCGTCGGTCCCGTACCAGAGGCCTCGCATTTTCGGCACATTTGGCGTTGGTATCCGGCCGATATCCGGCATGGCAAAAGACCGGGCTGATCCACGGCCCCAACTGGCGTGCTCGTTTTCAGCAACTTCTACCGTCACCGTGAGCGGTTTTCTCTCGCGCACCAGCGAGATCGAGACTTTTTCTCCCTTGTTCTTGTCAGCGATCACTTCGCGAAGGTCGGAGGCATTTTCGACATTGTCATCGTCGGCTTTCACTATGACATCGCCGGCTTTGACCCCGGCTTTGTCGGCCGGCGAGTCTTTCTCAACACTTGACACCAGGATGCCATTGTCACCGACCACTCCGAAATAATCGCGGAGTTGATCGGATAGGGTGGTCAACTCGACTCCAATGTAGAGCGTCGGAGAATCGTCGCCAAAAAACTGAAATGTCGGCGTCTTGGGGGCCATCGGGGCTTTTGGTGATTTGAATGACCAGACTGACGGTTCAGGCGAATTGCTGGCGGATTCGAGTTCCACTTTGAACTCCTGCTCTTTTCCGTCGCGCAGAACTTTGACCGTGATTTCATCGCCGCGTTTGTGGTCGCGGATCATGTCGGTCAAATCGTCGGCGGTTTCGACCTTCTGGCCGTCGATCGCAATGACAATATCATTTTCTCTCAGTCCGGCGAGATCGGCCGGAGAGTCATCTATCACCTCATTGATGATCGCGCCTGAATTGGTGGAGAGCTTGAATCCTTCGGCAATCTCGTCATTGACCGATTGGGTGTACACGCCGAGCCATCCGCCGGAGCGGTGAGAAGTCGGCTTGGCGGATGCCACCCCAAGGCCCAAGGCCAGGACTAGGGCTGAGATTAGTGAAGTACGCAGTGGTTTACTCATAGTATGTCACTCCTTTGAAAGTTTGTTATCTGCGCTGTTGTACGTGGCGAAAAACGCCAGGTTCCACTCGAGGGCATTTCGCCTGACCCCGCGAGACAATTGTGATGACCGTTGACCGAGGCTTCTCTGACTCAGTCGAGGTGAATCTGGCGGGGACAATTGGTGCCCGATGGACCATCCGCACGGGCAAACCCTGATCCTAAATTGAGTTGACAAGGTGCCGAAATACAGTATTTTAGCGGTTCCCCGGCCGGTCCGGGGGACGTTTGACATACACTCCCCTGTAGCTCAGTTGGTAGAGCAGTTGACTGTTAATCAACGGGTCGCTGGTTCGAGTCCAGCCGGGGGAGCTTTCCGTGTAAAATGACCCCTTCAGCGATGTAGTTGAAGGGTTTTTTGTATGTGGGATTTAGAGTTACGCCGTCGAGTGTGCAGTTCGATAGTACGGTCTTGAGAAGTTGGCGCTTCTCCGTGGCATTTTGCTTAAGGTAAAGTGTGTAAGCCCGTTGGGAGAGTTCTAAGACCTCTGTGGCTTCGTCCACGTAGTTGCGCCCCGCTCGGTCCAGCCGGTTCAATTGCTCGCGAAAACTGTCCTGTTCGGTGCGCCATTTAGCGGTAACTTCCCTCCAATAACGCTCGTCGATTACGCCGTTGAGCCGATCCTCATATGCCTTGTCTAACCGTCCCTGAAGCTCGTCAAACCGCTTCTTGAGTCTGGCCGACTCCGAGGCACGAAAAATCTGCTCGTCGTGATGACCTTCTTTTAGTGCTTTCACAATCTCCGCGACGATATCTCTGTCTATTTCAATTGCCCTGAACACTGCGGCCATCTGCGCTTCAAGTGTCTCTTCCTTCACCCAGGGCTGATTACACTCGCCACGAGCGTGGGTACAGTGGTAATACACGTACTTCTGCTTTTTTCTCTCGGCCACAATTGCACAGCCACATGCGTCGCATTTTAGAAACCCCTTGAACAGAAAGTCGAGCTTCCTAAAGCGGGATGTCCGCCCGCCGGTAAGAACCGACTGGACCGTGTCGAAGACCTCTCGTGAAATGAGAGGCTGGTGGGTCCCCAAATATCTTGCGCCATTCCACTCAAACTCCCCAAAGTAAATCGGATTCTTCAGTACCATCTCGATCATGCTCTTTGAGAATACTCGGCCGCTCGGCGTCCTCCATCCCTCTGCCTTCAAAGTGCTCTGCACTTGCATGAGTGAGTGGTCTCCGGCGGCATACAACAGAAATGCTCTCACTACCATTGGAGAGTACTTGGGGTCCTGTACAACTACGCGGGCGGCTTTGTCGTTAAGATATCCGACCGGGGCCTTCGCGGGGTATTCCCCTTGTTCCGCTTTTTCGCGCATCCCCTTTTTCACTTCTTCAGATAAGTTGTCACTGTAGTTCTTCGCAATGACGACTTTTAGACCATGCACCAGTTTCGCATGCGAGCGGCTGTCCTTGCTGATGATCTCGTTTTCTTTGACCAAGTGAATAGCCAGATCAAGTTCCTCAAGCCTCACACAGTCCTTGAAATTCCGATAGAGCCGGTCTGTCTTTTCGACCAGCACAATGCGCACCCCCCGATTCTCTTTCAAATATGCAACCATTTCGCCAAACTTTGACCTGCCCGTTGACTTTGCGGTCTCTACGTCACTAAATTCTCGAACGATATTCAGTTTGTGCGATTTGGCATATTCCTTCAGCAACTTCTGTTGGGCGGGAATGGAGAATCCTTCCGCTTCCTGCTCTTTTGATGAGACCCTTGTATAGATTACACAGTTCATTTTCGCTTCCGCTTCGATGCAAGAAACTTCTCTATGTGATACGCCTGAATCTTGCTTGGCTTAAAGTGCCCATTGAGCCATCTACTAACCGTGATAAAAGCCACGCCAAGCATCTCCGCCAACCGCTCTTGGCTGATTCGATTCTCAAGGCGGAATTCTTCCAACCTCTCAATCAACTCTGATTTCATACCTTCCATGTTATATCATATCTCATCATCTGTCAAGCGAAATCTCTTCACCATTTTCCGCCACACCCTGATTTCGTCGGGTGTCATTTCATTTGCCTCGGGAGAGTCACCATCCAGCCCGCTGATGATCTCTTCGACCTGATCATCGGGAAGGTGCAGATAGATCGACGTTGTCGTCGCCATGTGCGAGTGTCCGATGTTCTGACTGATTGCCTTTTGCTCGTCGCCGGTCCTGGCTTTCGAATAGCTGAGCCTCACATGTGTATGGCGAAATGAATGGCAGTCGTATGGCTCCAATTCTGCTTTTGTCGCTCGCGCTTTTATTATTTGGTCGACTCGACTTCCTTCTTTCCAGAATACCGGTTCAACCCCTGCCGCCTCATATGAAAGGCCACCGCCCGGTTGAATCACTCTCGTCCGTGGAAAGATCGGTGCTTCGTCGCCCCACAGCTTCACCTGCCTCAAGTAGTCAACCCACTTCAAGAAGTGTCCCAAGAGGGATTGATCTAACGGCACAAGAGTTGTCTTGATAAATTTCCGATTCTTGGTCTTGACACCAAGCCTTGGATCTTGATAAACGACACACCGCTTCCGGTCGAAGCAGCCCAGCCGCAGAGTAGCCACGGCGCTTGCTCTTGCCCCACTCAATAGCAGGAAAGCGATCATGGCCCGGTCACGCATCGAGATTTCGTCATCTCCCCTTATCGAATCGACCAATGCCTTGATGTAATCTAAAGTCGGCACTTTGCGCCGTCCCGGCGACGTGGCTTCGGCGACAGTCTCTCGCTCCACGGTCAAGTAGCTGAGTGCGACCGTTATCGCCTTCGAGTTCCTGCCCGGCTGGCTTGCCAGCCACACAAAGAACGCCTTCACGAGCCGCACTGTGTGGTACCTGGTCGTTGCCGAAAGCAACTCGCCTCGAACTGTCCGACCCTTGAGCCAATCCGAAAACTCCCCGGCCTGTTTGACAGTAATTCGTCGGTAATCTCGGTCGTGGGTAAAGATTTCCCAAAACTCGACCGCCCGCTCGTGGGCTACGATGGTATCATCTGAGTACCGCTTAGCTTGCTTCATGTACTGCAAGTACCGTCGCTTTATGCGCAAATTGCCGGAGTTCATTTCTTTGTTCCTTTCCAATGAGGGTTATCACATTTCAAAAGGGGGATGGACATATGTACTAATCTTCCGGGCACGTGTCCGATTTCGAGCCCACGGAGTTCTGTTTTCCGGGAACTACACTACCGGCCTTTCGAATTTTACAGCCGCATTGCTCACAAATACCTTGGATCATCACCGACCGATTTCCATTGCCCAGCACTTTGCCCGAGGGAATCGACCGGAGTTCACCCTCAATTGACCGTCGGGCCGCTCGGCACCTCAGACACCAGAATTCGTCGGGTTTGAGCCTGCCTCCCTGGTTCGCCTTTTGTCTCTTGAGAAACTCCTTGACGTCACGGCCCAGATAAAGCCACGGGTGGAGGGTTATATCTACGGGCACGAGCCCGGCCTTCCGCCATGCACTGAGTGTCTGTCGGTGGATACCAAGTGCCAACAAGAGCTCGCTTCCCGTGTAAGGTCTTCGCCCTATCAACCGGCGACTAAGTCGCAGAATCCGTTTTCTCATTGATTTCTGCCTTCTTTGCCCATTCCCGTAAGAGCCGGAAAAACTGACCCAGGTTACGGCAAGCCTCGTCGTATTCCGCCCGGGATAGCTCTTGTCCAAGAAACTTGACGCTTCCCGGCGCAACACGCGTCTCCTCACCCTTGGGGTGATTCGATAACGGAATTGACTTACCGCTTTTGGCCACTTTCCACTCCAAAAGGAAGAACCCGGAAGGCTGGTTTGGCATTGAAGCACCTTCCGGGTCCCCGACCCATAGGGTCGAATTGTCGCAATTGAAGCCAAACCATTCGACTTCAATTGCCCTTGGCGAAATTTCGGTGGCGGCTTGAAAAGAATCGGTTTCCGGCCCTACAATTGGGGTATCCCAATGGGCCGGAATCAGGAAAGACGAGAAAAAAAATTCAAGAGTTTGGAGCAATCCTCACCGAAATTTCGGTGATCAGCTCCTCAGAGTGCGGTCGTACAGAATTTTGAAGTTAGTGGAATATCCGTTTTCATCGCTGTAGGATATGGGGTCGGTTACCATACCAAACGCGGTCCTCAGAGCCGCACGTAGTCTCTGAATGTCCTTTAGGTTCCATTCACGAGAACGTTCTTGAGACTTGGACCTGAGGTTTCCCTTTGCCTCGGCAAAGTCTACGAGCAAATCCCACAGACGATTCGGCGTGCGTTTCTTCTTGTCCAGAAAACCCAATTTCTCGGCCGTCACAGCAAGGACTTGTGATCCAACGTAGACTTTAGCGGCATCAAGTCCGACAATTTCCAGCGTGATATCTTCCCAAACTGTGCCATCAGGGAGAGTCAAAGCCGGTGGCTGAAGTGTTTTGTTGCTGGGTGTGGCGGAACCCGCGATCATCGCAAGAAGCGAATCTGCGTTCATCGAGCCCCGAGAGATCAGATCGGCATGCAGATGAACCAATTTGGTCAATGCCTCACATACCTGTACCGCATGCCTCTTGTGTAATTCAAACAACTTTGGACCGGCTTCGCTCACTCGCATCCCGAGCTTATCGACAATTCGTGATGCCTCCCCGAAGTGCCAATAGAACTCTTCGATTGGCATGGATTCAATCTTTCGAGCCGTGTCAAGATACGAAAGTACCATCGTTCTGTCCTCAGTCCCGATGATGGGATCCAATGGAAATTGCACTTGGTACAAGTCCGGAGGGTCGTGCGCCTCATTTCCGCTTGCATACATGGCAATTCGTCTGTCGACGCACTGACTACACACCCCGCAATGGTTGCTCGCTTTCTCGCTGGACCGCACATGGCTACAACTGCACGTGTGCCGAATCAAGCGACCAAGACCCCTTTCGAAAATCGACCTCACTACATCCGTCTTGGTATTCCAGAACATTGGGTTCTTAATCGCAAAATCTCGTCCCAGAAGTGTGCTTACCAGTTTCGAAAGGAACTGGAGCGCACGGGGGTGAGTTGTTCTGCTGGCTCGTGACCCGATCAGTTGTTCCGAGATCGGCAAGTTACAGCTTGTGACGCCATTCTCGTAAAAACTGATTGCGTTTAATCCGTGCATGTCAGCTACTACGACTCCAAGCATCGTAAAGAGAAATGAGCGGCTCCGTTGATTGATGTCCTTAGTCAGATTCTGAGCTTTGTTCACCCAAACCGGGACGTGGAGGACGTCACACTTGTTGTGGGTCGACTCGTCAAACGCGAGGAGCAGTTCCTTTTGGCGCGCGGCCACAATTGGCGCAGCTCGGTGGCTCACCAATGCGACCTTGCGATTGCCAACCACAGTGGCTTCAATGAGGCCCGCGAGTGAGTCAAGGCCGCCAGAGAAAAGCATGATTTCGTCCGCCTTAAACCACGGCGCTCCATCATCAAATTCGAAATATGATTCCGTCTGAAAATCCCTTGTGGACTTCCGAAAAGTGATTTCAAAGTAGTCGTCCGTTAGAAATTCGAGTGCTTCCACGAGCGCTTCGCCAACCGCCGTAGTCTGCCATGTTTGAATCTCTCTTACGGGGATATTGAATCTGAACTTTCTCCGCCAACCTTCACCATCATCAGGCAAGGTCACGCCGCCCCTTCCGACTGACTGATCTGCGGCATACACATAGCTGGCCACCTCAAGGCAGTCCAGAAGAAGCGGAGGTATTTCGTGAGCGAGCTTCTGACTGATGTTGCTGATTATGAGTCGGACATTCGGATCGTGGCCAAGAGTGCTTAGAGGTAAAACTCTCTCGCTTGGAGCAACCTCCCCCCTTACCAGTTTGTCCGGACCACACCAAACAAACCAGTCATTACCCTTCTTCACCCGCCCCCCTGGTGAATTCGCGTTGAATCTTGGTGAAAGCAACGTGCGCGAAGCGTGATACCGATTCCGGCGTCAAGTTCTTTTCATATCGTGCTTTCCCAAACCAGCCAGTGGTAAATTCATCTGTGATTCGCACCGACTGACGGACATACAGTTCAAACGCCGTTGAGAAACCCGCGTGGGCGTCGAGGTTACCAAACGCTCTACCGTGCCCGGTATGATTCGCCAACTCGCGGCTGAGATAGTATGAAAGGTAGCGCTTCGTAAAAGTAGCGAAGAAATCGTGCATCACAGCACCCAAACGCTGGCCCGATAACTCCTGCTTAAGAGTCTTGTGAATACTCTCGACAGAAGCCCCAAAAAGGTCTTTCTGCCGCGCCGCTACGGTTTTCAACATGACCTCCGAGAACGCATTCTGGGTGAGTTCACCCAGGTCGGATCGCGCAGCTATCTTGTGCAGATTTTTATCGATTCGATCTCGGAGAGCTGTAGCGTATGCCAAAATCGAAGATTCATCGGTTATTGAGATGCCTTTGGCTTTGAGCGAGGCAGACAGGTCTTTTGACTGAGCCGCATCTACGAAGTCGAAAATTGTGGATAGGGCCGCAACAAAACCAGCGTCTTGGGCAATTCTTTTGAAGCCAGTGCTTGCGGCATTGAAACTGGCGTCGGCTATCTCAGAGACAGCGGCGGATTGCTCCAAGAGGGCAATAACACCCTTCCACCGGTGGGTCCGGGGAAGTCGACCAAGTCTGTTGTGACCCAAGTGAACCTCCAGCGAGGTTGAAACTGATTCTGAGAGTCTATCTACTGCAAACGAATCGACTACGAATCGTGCCCAATGATCACTATTGTATCACATTCAACTCAAAATTCCAAACCGTGTCATATCTGCTTCACCTTGAAGACTATGTGATGAAATACATCAGAATCCTAATCGAGGAACTTGACCTGCTCTCAGGACTGGTCCAAGAGATTGGAGAGAAAGTCCAGACGGCTATCATGTGAACCTCATTAAAAGATATTTTCTGCCATAACTTTTCGTGCAGAAGCACGTCATCGTCATTGCGAATGCCATGCAACACATTGCCTAATAATATCTTACAAGAAATCGTATGAAATATTGAATAATGATGTGAACTCTAATCATTTGATGTCGTATAATACGTGTAGGTATTAATATCGCAACAGGAGACATAAGAAACATGACACGAAATTCTCGCGACCTCAATTCGGACGCCGACAGTGAGCGGCTGCAGATCAGTGAGCCAGCCGAAGTTGAAGCTGGTTCAATCGCAGGCGTCGACAAGAGCACCTTCGACCGACGGGTGCTGCGGTCGCTACGTCGGATTGTCCGGGCCATAGATCTATATTCCCGAGAGCTGAAAGCTTCCTGTGGGCTGACTGCGCCACAACTTGTGTGCTTGTCGGCGATATCGCGCGAAGGAAAAACCACGGCAGTCTCTCTTGCGGTACAGGTACACTTGAGTCCAAGCACGTTGGTCGGAATAATCGACCGTCTTGAGAAAAGCGGGCTGGTTCAACGCGCGAGAAGTGGCGAGGACCGAAGACAAGTCGTCATTATGGCTACAGAAGCAGGAAAAGATGCCGTCCGCAAGGCCCCGCCTCCGCTACAGCAAAATCTGCTCTCCGGATTCGGCAAGATGCCCCCAGACGAACGGGCGACCATAGCCCAATCTCTGGAGACGATTGTTGCCCTGATGGAGGCTCAGGAGATCAGAGTCGCTCCTCTGCTGACTTCAGAGCGTAAGAGTTACGCCGCCACGCGTTCCATGAAGAAAGGAGCTGCTGCAAGTGATAAGAGTTGAATTCCGATTCAGCGGTTGTAACACAGAGATGCAGTGTTTCTGTGATCAGTTTATTTGTCGCACCGGATCACGAATTTACCACCGAGTAGTGGAAGTACAGGATGCTTAAGTTAGTACGTTTAGTAGTTATTGGAATCGCGCCCTTGGCGCTTCTGGGTTTCATGTCACCGACTATTGTTTCGGCACAGGAACTGTCTGATAATCTCCTGCTTTCAGTGGTTCCTCATAGAACCGCCGAAGAAATCAGAGCCGACTTGGATCACGCCAATGTAACCGCAAAACTTGCCCAAGAGAGGCTTT
The DNA here is from genome assembly GCA_964571235.1 of uncultured Ignavibacteriales bacterium. Lineage (GTDB taxonomy): Bacteria > Zixibacteria > MSB-5A5 > GN15 > FEB-12 > JACRAV01. The sequence continues at coordinate 180,365 of CAZNAI010000001.1, forward strand.
CAAAAGCACAAACTGCCTATGCCACTGTACAAGCAAGGATCAAAGCCAAGAAGCAGGAACTTGGCGAAATCGATCAGAAGATTAAGGCCGCTAAGAACACAGACAACAAGGCCCAGATAATTGCAGTGGAAGCCAGCAAGAATGCGGCGAAACAGGTTCTTGATCTGCTCGAAAGTAGAAAAGACCTCCGCAGCGCCGAAGTCGATGCAGCTGACGCCGCCAATGAGTTGGCCAATTCCTCTCGATTCGTCCTTGAACTCGAGCTGGAACTCAGCTTAGGGCGCGTCGAACAGGAAAGTCTGCTTACATCGCTATCGACGGCCCTAACTGTAAGCGCGAAATCACAGACTGTGCGCACCATTGAAGGTAAATGCCTGGAGGCTCAGCAGGTGGAAGCAAAGAAGACAGAGCAGCTCGCGTCAAAGGAGAAGCAGGTGATTGAGCAGCGACTGAAACTTTTCGACCTGCAGAGCAAGGTTCTCGGAAACAAACGATAATCAGGCGAAAGAAGGAAGACGTTGGGTGGGAGTCAACACGAGGTTGAGTCATTGGTCTTCCCGGTAGGCAATTGAGCTGACGAAGGAATTAAGCATTTCTCGCATGATCAAGTGCGTCGTCGAGACGATAAAGTTCGACGATTTAAGGCTTTCGCCTTTCCATCGCCCGTTCATCTTAGAAATGAGGTTCGTATGTACACCAAAATTTTCATTGCCGTCGGCGGGATAGCTGTTCTTGCACTCGGCGCTTACTGGCTCGACAAATACTCAGACGAAGCCAGTCGGCTTCGTGCTGAGCTAACGACCCGAAGTGACTCGCTGACATCCGCAAAAGCAGAAAACACGGTCCTTGCGGACTCCCTTGTTTGGGCCCGGGAACGGGTTAAACAACTCGGATCGCGCATAGATTCACTGACTACCGAAAATGAAGAGGCGGCCCATCGTTCCCACGAGTTTAAGGTCAAGATAAATCGACTCACGATGTCGCTCGATAGTTTCAAACTGGTTGCTTCGAACCAAAACGAGCGCCTGACTTCGGTGGTCGCTGAACTGGAGAAATCGCTCTCACAGACCGGTGACACTACTGTGGCCCTCGTATCAACACGAGCGACACTTCAGAAAACCACTGTTCGGCTGGACCGACATGTCGCATTTGTGCAGCAGATGCGTCCGTGGTATGAGAAGTGGAAACATGATGCCACCGAGAGGAACTTTCTTGAAAAGATATTCGGAGCTGATAAGGCCACAGCACCGATGATTCCGGAGCCTAACTTTGATACTATCGAATTTCCAGCAGACACGATGGCCGAGTCCCATGCCCTTACTGAGTCTTGATGCCGGGCTGGCAAATAAGGAGTATCAGTCATGATCATTGAAGTTACAAGTCGCAATCATACTCTAACGCCATATGCTCACAGTATGATCTCTGGATACACGCTGCAGCTTGAACGGTTCTTCAAACGGCTGTACCGGGTACGTTGGATACTGGAAAAGGGAAAAGACGGACTGAGTGCCCGTCTGGATGTGCACGCTCAATCTGGGCACTACAGGGCGTCGTCTCCCGGAGTCTCTGTGCGTGAGGCCGTTCACGGAGCCGCAGACTTGGTCGAGAGGCAACGACGTCGCCGCAAACGGATTACCCAAAAGCTCCGGCGAGCCAAGGAACTGTAGCCATGTCGTTTGGTGATATCTTACTCCAAAATCACGGGGGTGCCTGGGTTGGCGCCGCTTTGACTTTCGTAGGCCTGCTCGCTTTCGGGTGGCTGGTCCGTCTCGTGGCGGCAAAGCACTTTGCTAAACTGGCCCGGCGGACAAAGACAAATATCGACGACGCGCTGTTGTTACTGATTCAAAAGACGAATCTGGCGTGTATCGCCCCCGTGGCGCTATGGGTAGCCCAAAAAGCTTTGGAGTTGCCAGAAGCTGTTCCAGCATTGTTGCGCACGGTCGCGATAGTGGCGGCGTTCTTACAAATCGCCCTTTGGGGTAATGCGCTCATCACTTTTCTGTTCCAGACAGCGGCTGAAGGAAAAGCCGGCCTCAATATTTCCGCTCGCCGGGCACTCGCCAATCTCGGTCGGGTCGTGCTGTGGTCACTGGTGTTGACACTTTTATTGGAGAATTTAGGCGTTCGCCTTACGCCTCTTTTGGCGGGCGCTGGCATAGCCGGTGTAGCTATGGCGCTGGCTCTCCAGAATGTGCTCGGTGATATTTTCTGTTATGTCGCGATTATCCTCGACCGTCCGTTCGTGGCCGGGGACTTCATCATCGTCGGTGATCTGATGGGTTCGGTGGAGCGCATCGGATTACGGACGACGAAAGTTCGCTCCTTGTCAGGCGAACTATTGATATTCTCGAATCGGGACCTAACAGACAGTCGCATTCGTAACTATAAGACACTGACCGAGCGGCGGGTCGTTTTTCATTTGGGGGTCACGTATCAGACTCCGCCGGACAAGTTGCGGCGTGTTCCGCAAATCGTTAAGGAAGTTCTCAGCGGCATCGCCTTGGCGCGACTCGACCGCGTGCACTTTCAGCAACTGGGAGATTTCAGTCTGACGTTTGAAGTCGTATATCACGTGCTCGATCCGGACTATAATAGGTACATGGAAGTCCAGCAGGAGATTAATCTCGAACTTGTAAGTACGTTTGGAAGGGAGGGGATTGAATTTGCCTACCCGACACAATTCATCTATACCCGCAATGCCTGATGAATCGAAGGCGACGGAGACAGCCCAAATGCCACATGTGAGTAACGATGACTCCGTAGCTACAAACAGGAAAGACCCGTTAGCATCTCGTGCCGCGCTGGCCGAAGCTGTCGAGCGGTGCGCCCAAAGCGGCACGGTTGTTGTCGTCTCCAATCGAGAGCCGGTGATTCATGAGCAGACCGCCCAGGGTATTCAAGCGGTCCGCCCCGCCAGCGGATTGGTTACGGGACTGGAACCGGTCGTGCGGGCTGTTCACGGAATTTGGGTGGCACACGGCTCCGGAACGGCTGATCGGAAAGTTGTCGACCGAAGAAACAGAGTTGGTGTCCCACAACACAATCCGGCGTACACCTTGCGGCGAGTTTGGCTGACGCGCCAGGAAGAATCCGGATATTACTATGGCCTTTCCAACAGCGCTCTGTGGCCGCTCTGTCACATCGCCTATACTCGACCTGTGTTTAGTCGTGCAGACTGGGAGCAGTACAAAATCGTTAATGAAAAGTTCTGCGAGGCGGTTCTGAATGAAATCGGCGCCGGACGAGCGATTGTATTTATCCAGGACTACCATCTTGCGCTCCTGCCGCGAATGCTTAGGCTCAGGCGGCCTGACCTGACCGTCTTACTATTCTGGCACATTCCGTGGCCCAATCGTGAGGCGTTTCGCATTTTCCCCTGGGGCGAAGAAGTGTTGGATGGACTTTTGGGCGCCGATGTCCTGGGTTTTCAGGTACAGTATCACTGCAATAACTTTCTCGACACCGTGGATCGGGGGATTGAGGCAAAGGTTGACTACGAACACTTTCGATCCATCCGCCACGGCCACCCGACCTATGTGCGGCCATTTCCGATATCGGTTGATTTCGAGCAGATAACTCATGATGCGGACCAGCCCGATGTGTTAAGCCGGCTCAACGACCTTCGGACGGAATACTCTCAGCCACCGATGGAACAGCAGTTCCTGGTCAGCGTCGACCGAATAGATTATACGAAAGGAATTCCAGAGCGTTTGCGGGCGTTCGATCTGCTCTTACACAACCGCCCCGAGCTTCGAGGTCGCGTCACATATCTGAACTTCTGTGCTCCGAGCCGAACGCATGTAGATGCATATAAGGAACTCAACGACCGCATCGATCATTTGGTAGACGACATCAACTGGCGCCATCAGACCGACGAATGGACTCCTATTCGATTCCTTCGGTCTCATCACGACTACCGCACAGTGCTGGCCGCGTATCAACTCGCTGATGTTTTGTTGGTCACATCGCTTCACGACGGAATGAACCTGGTAGCCAAGGAATTCGTGGCGGCCCGTACCGATCAGTTTGGTGTGCTGATTCTGTCTCCCTATACCGGCGCCGCCCGTGAGCTCGATGAGGCGGTGCTGGTCAACCCGTATGATACTGATCACCTCGCCGATAGCATGTTCCGCGCTCTGACCATGCCCGCCACGGAAAGAAAACGACGGATGACCCGACTGCGGGAGATTGTGGCTTCACACGACATTTACCAGTGGGGAGCTAAAGTATTTGACAGTGTGCGGATTACCTTGAAAGGAGGTCACACATGATCAAGAAAACCAGAACCCTATGGGCCTTTGATTTTGATGGCACACTTTCCCCTCTCGTGCCTGATCGCCATGCCGCTCAGTTTGATCCCGAGTGCTACGAACTGCTGAAAGATCTCACTTCCGAACCGAACGATCTGGTAGCTATCATCTCCAGCCGCGAGTTGGACGATCTTCTATCGCGAGCAAACTTGCCGTGGGCCGTCATTGCGGGTGGAAGTGGTCTTGAGATTCGTGTTCCCGGCGGACACCGGCTCATGCCGAGCAGTCGTGTAGAGGGACGGCTGGAAAAGGAGCGACAGCGAATTCTGCCGGCGCTCCAAGCCCTCGAAGTCAATATCCCCGGAGTCGACCTTGAGGACAAGCGATGGTCAGCCGCAATTCATTTTCGACAGGCAATTACTGAGGATCGGGCGCGCGTAGCAGTAGCTCTCGGGACTCTTCATACGACGCACGGCGTACCCGTATACTACGGCCCCGATGTGGCTGAAGTTCAGTTCATAATGGGAATGAACAAAGCCCAAGCACTACGAACCCTTGTTCACATGTACTGCAAAATCGGGCCCGAGTGGCAAATTGTCTACGCTGGCGACGACCAAAATGACGTTCAAGCCATGAAATGGGTGCAGGCACGTAAAGGAACCGCAATCATAGTGGGAGACCGCGTAACTCTGCCCGGCGCTCGCTACGTGACGGATCCGTCGGAGCTCGCAAGGGTTGTCCGTCACATATATAACGATACCCGGCAGTCTCGCCATATAGATTAATGCGGAGGAGTTGTAGATGGATTTCATCATAATGGACTGTGCCCTACTCACACGCATGAGCGGCCTGCCGCCGGCGTACAATCTTCGCGATTTGCGAGATCGAATCTCTGTAGCTCATGAAGACGTGTTGTACCACCATTTTTGCGAAACCCCACTTAGGGCCACTTTTGATGACCCCGAATACCGAAATGACCTGGCGGTATGGGCCAAAGAACATCTCGGGGACCGCATTCTTGCCGAGCGACTCGGCATTCTCGATCCTTACGAAATAATCTCCATCGAAACACTGCGACGAGTCGTAATCGATATCATCGACGACCGGCTAAGTGAATTGTCGCCTTGGGTGCCAACAGCCCGCCCTGGGCATGAGTTTTTCTTCATGGAATCAGTGAATGTGCTCTTTGAGACGAATGACCGGGTTGTTCGACCAAGCGAACTGAGCCGTGAGATCAGGTCGATGTCAAATGGAAGTCTGTATTTCCACTTCCTTGAAGCCCGTCGCCGACCACCTTTACATCTGGATGATTTCACTGCCTGGCTTGTCGAACAAGGTGATGTCGGACAACCGTATATCAAGGCAATTGAGGCCATAGACATTTATTTCAAACCATTATCCACCATTCGTGAAGAGTTGGTAGCAACTTTGGATCACAACCAGTTGGAGATTTCCTGATGCATACTTTGGCGGACTACGAGAAAATAGTCGGCCCGGCGACTATCAGACAGTTGAAACAACTCGGCGAGCGACTTCGCGGGACTCGATTGGTTCACGTTAATTCCACACGCGAGGGGGGCGGCGTCGCCGAGATTCTTTCGTGGATGATGCCGCTTATGCAAGAGGTCGGCCTGGACGTTTCATGGGAGGTCATCACCGGTCCCCCAAAATTCTACGAAATCACTAAGAGCATTCACAACGGCCTGCAGGGAATGCCCGTTTATCTCAGTCAGAACGACTGGAAGATCTTTCAGGACGTTAATGAGGATTGGGCCACGCGTATGAAAGATCGGCTGTGTGATGCCGATATTGTCATTGTTCATGATCCACAGCCCGCCCCCCTAATTCACTGGTGTAGAAATGGTCATAGCAAATGGATATGGCGCGCCCACATCGATATCAGCCACCCCTATCGTCCGGTGTGGAAAAACCTCCGCCCGACCGTGGAGAAATATGACGCCAGTATTTTTTCGCTGAGTGCGTTCGCCCAGCCACTTCCACACTGGCAGTATCTCATTCCGCCAAGCATTGATCCGCTTAGTGAGAAGAATTGCGACCTTTCAGAAGCCGAAATCAACGCTGTGCGAAATGATTTTGATCTTGATCGGACCAGGCCCGTTCTGGTGCAAGTTTCCCGATTTGATCGCTTCAAAGACCCGGTCGGAGTCATTCGCGCGTACAAGCTGGTGCGACAAGTCAGGCCAGTACAACTGGTGCTGGTGGGCGGTACAGCCACTGATGACCCGGAAGGTCAGGCTGTCTATAACGAAGTTGTGGAAGCGGCTCACGGCGATTCTGACATTCATATAAGACTGCTACCGCCCGACGCTCATCGCACAATCAACGCTCTACAGCGAGCTGCCGATATTGTCATCCAGAAATCAACTAAGGAGGGATTCGGCCTGACAGTCACTGAGGCAATGTGGAAGGGCAAGCCCGTTATCGGTGGAGATACCGGCGGAATTCGACTTCAAGTTGTCAATTTTCAAACCGGTTTTCTTGTGTCAACACCAGAAGGCGCGGCACATCGCATTAGATTTCTACTTGAGTATCAACGTCGACGCGACCGTATGGGACAAACTGCGAAAGAGTTTGTGCGTGAAAACTACTTGCTGACGCGCCACTTGCGAGAGTATCTGGCCCTGATATTTGTTTTGACCCGGTCGAAAGCTGAGCATATCCTGTACGTATGACGATGCTGAACTCCATAAGGGACTATCTGCGCCACCCCGAAGTGGCGTACATCCTTCTTATTTTGGCTATTTTCATAGTGCCCAAGATGCTTCAGCGTTTCCGGATTCCAGCAGCAATCAGCAGTTTCGCGCTCGGAGCTATCGCAGCCCTCGGCTTTGGGCTCTTCAACGGCGATGAAACCATTAAACTGCTGGCGACACTTGGAATAGTGTCGCTATTCCTGCATGCGGGTCTCGATATTAGCATCCCCGATTTGCGGAAACATGCGCGCGTACTCATTCAACACAGCGTACTCTTTGTTGCCCTGCTTTCTGTGACTGCTTTGGGGCTGGTGCTGGTTTCCCCCCTTTCATGGCGAGCAGGTACACTGGTAGCGCTGGCTTTGGTGACCCCGTCAACAGGCTTCATCCTTGATTCGATCAAAGGGCTGGCCTTGTCCTCTGAGGAGCGCGACTGGATACGCCACAAGTCAATTGCCGCTGAGCTGGTCGCATTAGTTTTATTGTTTGTGGTTTTGCAGTCCCTTACCATTGAAACCTTCTTGATATCAGTGGCAATCATCTTGAGTCTTGTCATACTCATACCATTCCTGCTCAAGTTGTTTGCCAAGCGGATCGCACCTTTTGCGCCTAATTCCGAGTTTGCTTTTCTGATCATATTGGCGCTCGCGTGTGCCTTCGTCACAAAACAGACCGGCACCTACTATCTGGTTGGCGCGTTTCTTGTGGGTGTCGCGGCCCAGCAGTTTCAGCGGCAAATTCCGACTGTCGCGTCGGATCGACTCATCGGCGCCGTTGAGTTGTTCGCTTCTTTCTTCGTACCTTTCTATTTCTTCTACAGCGGTGCGCTCGTATCCGGTCAGGATTTTCAGCGAGACGCCTGGTTCTTGGCGGTCTTGTTTGTAGCCATTATGCTTCCTATACGCATTCTGGTCGTTATATTGCACCGCCGACATGTATTGAAAGAGGGATTTAGCAAAGGAATGCGTGTGTCCATCCCCATGCTCCCTACCCTGGTCTTCACCTTGGTTCTCGCCCAGCTACTGAGGGACCGATTCGAATTGGTTGGATCTTTCTACGGTGCGCTTCTCATATATGCTGTAGCCAGCAGTTTGGTAGTGAGCTTCGTCTTCAAAAGCACCGAACCGGACTTTTCGGCGGACCTCTTGGAGGACGGATTGTCGAAGATTGGCAAGGGATCGCATAAGTAGCGAAGATCGACAGAATCCAAAAAGTGTGGTACGAGCCAAAGAGCAATATGCACCCCTCCGTTACTGAAATTATCGGAACCATTCTTTTCGCTCTGGCGGTAATTCACACCTTTTCAACCCGGTTCTTCGAAGAACTGGCCCACCGACAGACCAGACATGCTGGGGCTTGGCACTTGCTTGGTGAAGTTGAAATCGTGTTTGGATTCTGGGCTTCAGTGTTGATGCTGTTCATGCTTCTGACCAGCGGAAAGGGGGCCGTGATCACGTATTTGAATTCTTTGAGCTTCACTGAGCCGATGTTTGTGTTTGCCATCATGGTCGTAGCGGGGACTCGGCCGATTCTTCAGATGGCTACAGCGCTGGTGAACCGCTTGGGAATCATGGTACCGCTGGGCGGGTCCGCCGGCATATACTTCTGCGCGTTAACATTCATGCCATTGCTGGGATCTTTTATTACCGAACCGGCCGCCATGACCGTGGCCGCGCTGACACTCCAAAGCATTCTGTTCAAGACAACGGCGTCTACGCGATTGAAGTATGCCACTTTGGGAGTGCTGTTCGTGAATATCTCTATTGGTGGCACCCTGACTCATTTCGCCGCTCCTCCGGTGCTCATGGTTTCTGCCAAGTGGGAGTGGGATCTTTCTTTCATGCTCACTCACTTTGGATACAAGGCGGTTCTTGCTGTCCTTGTCAACGCGCTAACGGTCACACTGTTTTTTGGTCGCGAGCTAAAGTCTTTACGCCCCGTGTCGAACGCTGAGGAAGCAAAGACTCCGGTACTCATTTCAATCATTCATCTGCTTTTTCTGATTGGAGTTGTCGCATTCGCCCATACGCCTCATGCCTTTATGGGCATATTCTTGTTGTTCTTGGGATTTACCTCCGCGTATTCAAAGTATCAGGATCAATTAATACTAAGAGAGGGGCTCTTGGTGGCCTTCTTCCTGGCTGGGCTCGTCGTTATAGGCGGTTTACAGGGTTGGTGGCTACGGCCGCTACTGGGTAGTATGAGCGAAACAGCTGTATTCTTTGGCGCGGTGGGTTTGACTGCGTTCACTGACAACGCCGCACTGACCTATCTCGGATCACTCGTAGACGGAATCTCCGACAGCTTCAAATACGCTTTGGTGGCGGGGGCCGTCGTAGGCGGCGGTCTCACCGTAATCGCCAATGCGCCCAACCCGGCTGGATTTTCCATTTTACGCAAACACTTCCCCGATGGTGCAATAAGCCCCGCCTTCCTCGCTTTGGCCGCACTCCCGCCGACCGTTGTCGCATTGGTGGCGTTCTGGCTCTTATGAAAATTCATCTCGGCGAACTCGGGGACCACAGTTATGCCGCATGTCGAAAGTGGTCCAGAAGAGCCCTGAAAGTTCTACTAACGTCCAGCCGGGGGAGCAACATAAGTCAATGATTCGCTTGTGTTTACATCAAATCGTAAACTTCGGCGTCGAACATCTCGGAACCGCTCTTTCATCTCCAGGCCATTAGATTGACAGAGCGCCCTTCCTCCATATCTTCACTTAATGTCCGAACTCCAAAACAAATTCCTCTGGGGTGTGGCGACATCCGCGTACCAAGTTGAAGGCGGAATAACCAACGACCAATCGCAGTTTGTACAAAGCGGCCGAAGATCAAAAAAGCCGACGGCAGAATTCGACGCCGGTCTAGCGACCGATCACTGGTCGAGATGGGAGTCGGACTTCCAACTTCTGAGTGAATTGGGGGTCAACAGTTATCGTTTCTCGATTGAGTGGGCGCGATTAGAACCGGAGCGGGGCCAATTCGACACTGCCGCGTTCGATCAGTACAGCAGAATGATCGATAGGCTACTGGATCTTGGCATCACGCCTATGCTGACTCTGCACCACTTCACTCATCCAACCTGGTTTCACCAGCAAACACCCTGGCACTCGCCCGATTCAATCTCCGCGTTCAATGATTTCGTCAGGGAGGTTAACAGGCGATTGCTCGACCGAGTCCCGTATCTGGTGACGCTCAATGAACCGCTGGTTTGGCTATTGGCCGGCTACGGCGACGCGCAGTTCCCTCCGGCGGAGCGAAACTTAACGCGCATGATGGATAGTCTTTGCAACATGCTTACCGCACATCGAGAAACCTACGACTTTTTTAAAGAACGGCATCCTTTGATGCACATCGGAATTGCCCATAACATGATAGCGTTCCGGCGTGCACGCCAAGCCAGCATGCTTGATGGAGAAATCAAGCGTCGCCTTCACCGGTTTTACAATCTCCTCATTCCACGCGCCTTCACGACCAATCGCGTTGAGTTCCGGTTTCCCCTCGTGCTCAACTACAATCGGCAGGTGCAACTCGACAACAAGATCGATTTCTGGGGAGTAAACTACTACTACAGAATGCACGTGAAGTTTCGGCTCCGACCCTTTCGACCATTTGACATGCTCTTTGTCCCCAGATCAAAGCATGGATTATCTGAACTGGGCTGGGAGATTTACCCGCGCGGATTGTACAAGGCCTGCCGCTGGCTCAGATTTACCGACAAGCCTGTCATTGTCACCGAGAATGGTATTGCAACCGACGATGATTCCAAACGGGTCAGGTTCTTGGAGCGGCACTTACATTTCGTGGAAGAGTTGCGCAGGGAAGGTGTCCCGATCAATGGTTACTTCCACTGGTCGCTGACGGACAATTTTGAGTGGTTGCTTGGGACAAAGGCCCGATTCGGGCTGTATCACGTCGACTATGACGACGAACTCAAACGCACTCTCAAACCCAGCGGGCGCTTCTACGCTAACCATATCGAAACGCATCCATGACCGAACTTTGACCAAAAATTCGCAATCACACTGTCAACAACTAACGCCCGACTAACGCAAGATATCCACATTTGCCGCGACCAACCGAAGGAGGAACCGGTCATGGCAAGCGTACTACAGATCATTCTCTTTGCCGCATCGGCCGTTGGCATAGCATTCTCCGCACTCGCGATCATTCTTCTGAAAAGTGCCCGAAGGCAGTCGGAGGCGACTAAGTGGGCGCGACTGTCCCTCCCTCCCATCTCGGTTTTCAAGCCACTCAAGGAAGTCGACGAAGACCTCGAACGGAATCTCCGCACATTTTTCCAGCTCGACTATCCCAAATTCGAATTGATCTTCGGCGTGGAAGATTCGACCGATCCCGCTATTTCGATTGTAAAGAAACTTTGCCGCGAGTTTCCGCAATGCCAAACACGATTGGTTATCGACGCGACCCGTATCGGTCACAATCCCAAAGTGAACAATCTCTCTAACATGAGTCGAGTGGCTTCACATGATTTCTGGGTCATTAGTGACAGCAACGTCCGGGTAGATCCTGACTATCTCGCTGACCTTATGGGGCACATGCAAACTTCGAATGTTGGTCTGGTAACGTCGGTTATTATGGGAGTCGGGGGCAGATCGCTTGGAGCGCGGCTGGAAAACCTTCACCTAAATACTCTGATCCTCGGCGCTACGCTCGTCGTGAACGGCTTTTCAGACATCCCAGTCTCAATTGGAAAGTCGATGCTACTGCGCCGCGAGACAATCAAGCAATTGGGTGGATTTGAGGCGTTTGCAAGCTTCCTGCTTGAGGATGCCCTGCTGGGACAACGTATTCGTTCATCGGGTCTGACCACGCAAACCACAATTCGACCCGTACACAACGTGAATTCGAATATATCGGTGAGCAAATTTGTCGGCCGGCACTTTCGCTGGGGAGTGGGTCGCTTCTGGCTAAGCCCGACTTCGTATCTAGGCGAAATATTCTCAAATTCTGTTTTCGTTGCGCTTGCAGGAGTCTTCATAGATCCAACTCCGGTTACCATTGCGGTAGCGTCGACCGTCGTACTGACCAAGACTACTCTTGATCTATTCCTGTGCCGGTCATTCGGAGGCGTTACGAGCGCATTGGAATGTGCCGTGCTTCCCATTAAAGACTTGATGATTGCCGGAATTTGGTTCGCTCCCTTCTTTACAAGGCATGTAAATTGGCGCGGGAATAACATAAGAGTAGGCAAACTGTCGCAGGCAACTCTCGTCAGGTCGCTCGACTCATTTGGAACGAAACCACCGCATTACGTCAACTCGATTATAGAAAGTCGCAAATCAGTTGTCACCGAGACAACTGCTCAGGCGTGGGGATGACGATGCAAGTTGCCTCTTCGCACATGCGTCATCTGCAAACGACTGAATCAACTCACGATTTGTTTGCGTCATCGCGCGAACGTGCCCACCTGACTGTGTCCGATCTGATCGCCGACCATTCTCGAATCGATATTCAATCCGGCGGGGGAACGGCCACTCCGATTCCGGCTCGTTGGTCACCGGTCCTGGGGAAGTCCGATGTGCTTGTTCTGATCCCCGACATGCATATGTTTCTTCACCACAGCAACCTTGATAATTTCAAGTTTGGCGCTGAGTCGATGTTGCACCTTCTTCAGTACCTGTTGGCATTGAAACGCGCGATGGAATCGGACGGCCTGACTTTGAGCGTCTTTCAATTGGGTGACATGTATGAACTCTGTTACCCAGATTCGTACGGAAGGCGTGTGCGGGTAGATGATATCATTCGCTCTCATCCCCTCTACGGCGAAATCGCCCGGCTCTTCACTATCCTTGGAACTCGCTATGTGGCCGGCAATCACGATGTCTATTTTCATCGCCGCAACGGGAACTCGTTTGCCACAACCCACGGCGACGTACTTTTGGAACATGGCTTTTCTGCTGATCGCTGGTACCACTTCACCGATCCGACCAGAATCGGCTGGGATTTGACCTCACTGGGCCTTCTGGCAGTCCGGCAAACGGAATCACATCTGCATAGATTGCGTCGTTCGTTTGGATTGCTGGAGTCCGACGACCACGCGGCAATTGGTGTGACCTCTGGAGAAATTGAGCGCTGTGATTTTCCTCAAAGGTCTGCCTACCCAAGTAGAACTATTCGGCACTACTCGCATCGTCTATCGAAGATGCACTGGTTTGAGCGACCGCGCATTTGTGCTGTGGCCCATACACACACGCCAATGCTCGACCCCAATTTTATGAACGGTGAATGTATCTTTGTGGATGCCGGCGCGTGGACCGAGGGACGTTCCGATTTCGCTCTTATCACCAACGCCGAGATTGCGGTCTGCCGGTACCGACGAACGCCGAGAACATTTGACGAAGTGGCTCTTCGCTCTGCGTGAAGAGCGACCGCATTTGAATAGGCAACCTCAGTTATTCTCTGGCGCTCCCGGATTCGAAAGCGCTTTCAACCTGACAAGTTGCGTAACAAGCTCTCTATCCGGTTCCAGGCCGCTGGCATTCATAAGACGGTCTTGTACGCCCTCCAGCCACTGGGTCCAACCTTGCGCGTCGGTGGAAAGGGTCAGACGCTCGTTTCCCGCGAGAATCTGCTTACGGTTGTTGACTCCGAATCGAAAGTCCAGTCGGTCGGCAAATCGCCGAAGATGTTCAAAAGAAGCCGAGTGATTGTATTCCACCATACCTATCCACTCACCTTTCTACTGCAAACTGAGATGTTTATTTCTTTCGACATTGCCCGATTCGCGCACGCCCGCCAAGAAGCCGTTAACGACCATCGATAATTCGTTCTGAAGTGTTGGCAGTCCAACTAAGAATTGTGACTTGAGCCTCTTGCGGCGGATTTTGAGCTCTTCGCCAAAGCCGCCGGCCTGCTTCAGGTCGATTCGACTCGGCAATTTGGCCGAAACCGCGAAGGCGGACAGCTTCTCTTCGGTCAACGTCAAATCGCGCCATTTACCGAGCAGGGCGGTTACTCGCTGAAGCGAGCACGCGAAATTTGTTATTTGTACTCTTTCACCGAAACAGACCTGCCAGATTTCCAGCGTGTACTTGAGCGTCTTTGCCGATTTGCGATATTCATGCAATCGGCTCGCGTTCCAAGCATCTTGATCGCCGGGCCTTGCCAGCTTGTTGGCGAGATTGAGGACTCTGTGAACTACGAGAGCGCGAAACTGAGTGTCGGATAACCCATCAAGCGACTTGTCGACAGATTGGCGCACTTTGTTTGCAGAGAGCACTGAATACTCTTTCGTTGCCACTTCAAAACACACTCGATGCTTGAGCTCGGTGTGCTTAAGACAATTGAGAAAACCGCTGGTGTCGAATTCGGAAAGATGGGCCAGTGCAATCTCCTGACATATGTCAATATCACGCAAGGTACCGGCAGATTTGTACAGTTGCCGTGGGACAGCGAGACCCTCAACCGCCGCTGGAGCGATATCCGCAAACTTGAGGACTCCGATCAGGGCGCGGCGCTGTTTGGTCTCGGTCCTGAACTGGTGAATTCCCTCAACGGCATAGTACATCCGAGCTCTGTCAAAGGCCGCGACGAGCAGGCGGGCGCGACGGTAGGCGAATTCGATCAGTCGCGCTTTGGACGAAACAGAAGGGCGCTTAGAGGTCGATATGTTCGGATTTGACTTTTTCATACAACACATGAATGAGTCCGTCGGACAAGCCCATGATCGGCACATGCATTTTCTTCACCCCCGACCACTTCATCACAGTGAGATAGATCTCGGCGGCAACCACAATCACATCCGCGCGGTCGGGTCTAAGCCCCAGCACTTTTATTCGCTCCTCGATTGAAAATGACTCAAGGTAGTCCCGTATTTCGGTAATCAGTTTAAGTGACAGCGGCTTCCCTTCCTTTTTGCGGGAGAGCCTGAAGATATTGTTGATACTCCCCCCCGTACCCACTGCCACTGCCGGTCGATTAGGCGCGATTTTTGACTTGAGCCACTCACGCAGACGCTCGAGTTCCCGTTTCGACTTGCCCTTTTGAAGTATTCGCACTGTTCCGATTTTGAATGAGCCCGACTCCACAATGCGACCCCGCGACATGAGTGTGACCTCGGTGCTACCACCCCCGACATCGACATACACGATTGGCGCATCGGCAGGGAAAGAGCGACTGATATGGCTGGTGTAAATGATCGCCGCCTCGCGCTTCCCCTCGATGATTTCAATGTCTACGCCCGTGCGTTTCTTGATCAGCCGCGCGACTTCGGCCCCGTTGCGCGCTTCTCGCATTGCCGATGTGGCGCAGGCGATGGCATGTTCCGCGCCGTAGGCATCAATAATGAGCCGAAATGCCTCCATCGCTTTTGTCAACTGATCGATTTTCTCTTTGGTAATCCGCTGGTGAGCGAAAACATCCTCACCCAGCCGAATGGGGACCCGGATGAGCGATTCTTTGATATAGGCCGTCTCGTCGTCGTTTTCATACGCCCGTGAGAGCATGAGTCGTACAGCGTTTGATCCGATGTCTATGGCGGCAAGTTTGATCATAACGAATCAGGAGTTCAGTTTGGCAATATAGTTGAAGATCTCCATCTGAGCGCGTCGACTAACGGATCCAGCGGGGCCATTGGAACGACCCGGACTGCCATAACGCGTGGCTTTGACGCTATCGCGCCACTGGAGTTCCATTATCTCCCTAAGTTCTTTCTTCAGATTCTTCTCCAAAATAGGAAATGCAACCTCTACCCGCCGGTCGAGATTTCGTGGCATCCAGTCGGCTGAGGATATGAAGCACTTTTCGTTGCCGTTGTTGGCGAAAAACAACACCCGCGAATGCTCAAGAAATTTGTCGACCAAACGAATTGCCTCGATATTATCGCTGAGTCCGGGAATTCCCGGCTGGAGCGTGAACATCCCGCGAACGATTAGTCGAATCTTCACTCCCGCCTGGCTCGCCTTATAGAGCAGGTTGATGAGCTGGGGGTCGATAAGATGATTCAACTTTAAGAATATCCAAGCCTTCTGGCCATCGGAGGCGTTCTCGATTTCGGTTTCAATCAGACTGGTGAGCCGTCTGCGGCTGTTGAACGGCGCAACAATCAGGTGACGAAATGGGGTGACCTTATAGTTCTTTTCAAGAAACTCAAACACGTCCGCTACCTGCTCGGTGACTTTTGGATTAGCCGTAAAGAGAAAATGGTCGGTGTACACTTTCGCGGTATCCTCATTGAAATTCCCGGTACCCGCCACAACGATTCGCTCGACCCCTCGGCCGTTCCGGCGGGTAATTAAGCACAACTTCGCGTGTACCTTCAGGCCGGGCACGCCGAATACTACTTTGGCGCCGGCGTCTCGCAACTCGGTGGCCCAACGAATATTTGCCTCTTCGTCAAAGCGGGCCTGCAGTTCTACAACCGCCACGACATTCTTGCCGTTCTTGACAGCGTTCATAAGAGCATTGACCACGCTTGAAGTCGGCGCCGTTCGATACAGAGTAATCTTGATCGATCGGACATGCGGATCAATCGATGCCTCTCGAAGCAGGTCGATGAAACTGTCGAATGGTTGATAAGGTACATGCAGGAGAATATCGCGGCGCGATACCGCTTCGAGCACACTTTTTCGCCCGATCAAATCGCGATGCGGTATCGGGCTGGCCTCGGGATATCGAAACGCCGGCGGTCCAACACGCGGGAATTTCATGAAGTCCTTGAAATTGTGATACCGCGACCCCGCTATGGCCGGGTCTGTCTTGCGCAATTTGAGACGATGAACAATGAGTTTCAAAAGATCATGGGGGATGCGGGCGTCGTACACCAGCCGCACTGGTAATCCCTCTTTGCGTTGCTGAAGAGATTTGTGCACCTTGCGCACATAGCTTTCGAATACATCGTCGTCGATGTCCAACTCCGCGTCGCGAGTGACCTTGATGGTATGAGCGGTACACCGGGCATTGCCGAACGGAGCAAAGATCGATCCCAGATTGAATCTGATAATGTCATCCAGCAGAATAATGTGAGTGTCCTTGCCGGTCGACGGCAACAGCACAAACCGGGGCAGAAGATCAGTGGGAATCTCCATTAACGCGTAGTAATGAGTTTTGTCGCCTGTCTTCTTCAGGGTCACGGCGAGATATGCCGAGCGATCCTTGAGGTCGGGGAACTTGTCGCCTCGATCAAGCATGATCGGAAACAACTTGGAGCGCACCTCCCGCTGGAAATACTCCGAAACGAACTGCGCTTGTGGTGGGGTCAGATGCCGCTCGTCAACGATGTGGATTTGTTGTTTTTCAAGTTCTTTGAGCAAAGAGGCGAAAGTTCGGTCAAAACGACTTTGTTGAGTTACCACAACCCGGTGAACTTTTCGGAGCGTTCGCTTCGGGTCGTGATCTATGAGACTGGCCGATTTCTTGGGGGGCATCTTAGCCAGGCGATTGAGCGTCGCCACGCGCACCCGAAAAAACTCGTCGAGATTATTGGAGTAGATTCCGAGAAATTTGACTCGTTCAATCAATGGGACAGTCGGATCAGCGGCTTCTTCAAGCACCCGGCCATTAAAGTCCAGCCAGCTCAGTTCTTTTGTCGTCGCCGACGGGACTCGTCGAGAAAGTCGCTTCGCAATCTTTTTTGGCATAGGAAACCGCGAGGTCAGGAGGTGCGTGGTCGGCGTTTCTGTTTGGGCTTAGTATTGGTGGTGGAAACTTGCGAGGGTGTGACAATGAACCTAATCGATCCACTCCCCTTCGCCGCTTTTCGCCAGGATTCTGACCCAAGGGCTATTCCCACTATCGCACCTTTTTCCACTGAATCACCGAACTTTGGGACGAAATGAGCCGCCAGATTGTCAATGGCCGGATTGTGCCCGCAGAGCGCCACTACCTTACACTTTCGATCCATTTTTTGAATTTGAGCCACCAGTGTTCGAGTCGTCCCCGAAGAGTACAGCGCGTCATCGATTCTGATTTTTAGGTACGGGTAGTTGACCGCTGAGGCGACTCGATGGGCGGTTTCAAGAGCGCGATCAGCCGGACCTGAAATCAGAATGTCGAACTTAATTCCCATTTCAGCGACAGCCTTCGCTACGCGCCCACATTCCCGCCCACCTTTCAATGTTAGTATTCGTTCGAAATCGGATAGTCCAACGTTTTTCGGCGCGGCTTTGCCGTGGCGAATGAGTACAAGGAGTCTCTCGATCCGTCTGGCCTGGCGATCTGAAGTTGACATAGTTGCGTTCCATGAAGGCCCGACAATTATGGCCAGCCTCAATCTGAAGTCAAGTGAGGAGAATATTAGGAGGTGATTAGAGGTGGTCGCTGGTAATCAACGGCTCTGCAACGCCTTAGCTCGCCATCCCCCCAAAGCCCAACCTGGCTTTCGTTGTCGGTGTTCAGAAACGATTACATATCGAGGCTCCCGTAGTTTGGAATAAGCACACCCCTATTCAAACGTCAACCCGGATACGCCTGTTCTTCCCCAATTTTCCTATAGCGCCACAGAGGAGTACTCCGCCGCAAGACTGAGGTTGACACTTAGGATATTTGTCAAACTACACTTATCTCAGTCCGACTCTTGATTGGGCCGGCCCCTTAAAAATTTCAATGCTGGTGGTGCAGACTTCCACCCGGAAAGACCATATCCTTGGTGCTGACTCGTTCTCTAAATCGGACATTCTTTGTCCGTACCAAGAGTGCGCAACCCAATTAAGATTTTGCCATCCAATTGGATACAGCCCCTCTCAGCGGTCTAGGGATAAAAATCACCGAGCTTCGCCACTAAATCAGAATCGCAACCATGTGAAATTAGTCACATAAAACGCGGGATTTCCGTTGACCTGCCGATAACTGTTGCGTACCATAAATGTAGTGTTTTTTGTCTGCAATATAGAAAAGGAACGAACGCATGCAGGCACTGGTTCTTGATTTCGCCGGACTAAACAGCCTTATCGCGAGACTCAAAGAAGACGGGTTTCGGACAATCGGCACAGTCGTTCAAAGTTCGGCAATTGTATACGACGAAATCCAATCGGCCGACGATTTCCCGCGGGGGTGGAGCGACCGGCAGTCACCGGGACACTATCGCCTCGCCAAGTCGGATTCTCGTCGGCTTTTTGATCAGGTGGTCGGTCCTCAATCTCTGAAAACTCTCTTCCACAAACCTCACACCACGCTCTGGTTTGCAGATCAAAGCAATGGTCAATTGCACTTCCGGGCAGAGGCGTCGAAAAACCAGCCGATGGCCATAATAGGAGTCCGCCCTTGTGAAATCGCCGCCATGCTGGCGCAGGATCGGGTCTTTTCAGGCGGGGAGTTTTGCGACCCCCGTTACCTCGCTCAACGCACGGGGGCGTTTATCGTGGCGGTGAACTGCCTTCGCCCCGGTGGGAACTGCTTCTGCACCTCGATGCAGACCGGGCCACAGGCGAACAGCGGATTTGATATCGTTCTTACCGAAACTGAGTCTGACGGAAAGGTCATCTATGTTGCGCGAGGCGGGAGTGACAGAGGGCAAACTATGCTCACCTCACTTACCGGGCGTGAAGCGACCACAATCGAATTGGAACAAGAACACCAGCTCATTGCAGAAGCATCGCGCCAGATGGGACAACATCTGGAGACCACCGGACTCAGCGAATCATTGGCGTTAAGTCACGATCACTCCCACTGGAAAGAAGTGGAGGGGCGCTGTCTCAGTTGCGGGAGTTGCACGTCTGTCTGTCCGACCTGTTTCTGTTCCACGGTTGAGGATACGGCGGACCTGACTTTGCACCATGCGAAAAGGGTGCGCAAGTGGACATCGTGTTTCACCCGCGAGTTTACCTATTTGCACGGCGGGCATGTTCGTCAGTCGGGAGCTTCCCGGTATCGGCACTGGATTACCCACAAACTCTCGGGATGGCACGATCAGTATGGATCTTCGGGTTGTGTCGGATGTGGCCGGTGCGTCACCTGGTGTCCGGTCGGAATCAATATTGTTGAAGAGGCGACTGCCATTTCGCAGTCGCATGTGCGGGATAAACGGGTGGCTGAGGAGATCACCAAATGACTGAAACATTGGAACCGTATCTGAGAGAACATCCCTTTTGTCTCGGGATGAAGCCGGAACATGTGCAACTGTTGGTCGGATGCGCCTCGAATGTCCGATTCGGAGCCGGCGAATATCTGGACCGTGAAGGCGACAAGGCTGAGAAATTTTGGATTATCCGTCACGGCAAAGTTGCAATCGAAATTTTCAATCCGTCGAGCGGGCCGATCACTATTCAAACGGTTGGCGAGGGGGATGTAGTCGGGTGGTCCTGGCTCTTTGCGCCGTATATCGGCCACTTTGACGCGCGTTCACTTGAAGTAACGCGAGCAATCGCGCTCGACGGTATCTGTCTTCGAAACAAATGCGAGCAGGATCATGAGCTGGCGCTTGAACTGTATAAGCGGTTTGTCGGCGTCATGGAACAGCGCATCGAATCATCTCGCATGCAACTATTGGATTTGTATGCCAATCGCCCGTGAACAAATTGATCATACTTCGGTCGACCCGATGCTTCCGATTCCATTCCGGATTGAGAAGTTTCGCAAGGAGACCCGCGACATTTTCACCCTTGAACTTATGCCGGTCGACGATTCGCTGACGTTTTCGTTCCAGCCGGGTCAGTTCAACATGCTCTATCTGTTCGGCATCGGTGAAGTCCCGATCTCCATTGCCGGCGATTCATCAACCGGCCTTCCCCTTATCCATACCATTCGGGCTGTTGGCAGTGTCACCAATGTTTTGCAGACATTGCAGGCCGGAGATATTGTCGGTGTGCGAGGGCCATACGGCGTACCCTGGCCTGTTGAGAGAGCCGAGCAACGTGATGTCGTGATTGTCGCAGGCGGCATTGGTTTACCGCCGGTTCGCCCGGTGATTTACAAACTCCTGGCCGACCGTAATCGCTACGGCAAAGTAATCCTGTTGTACGGAACGCGCACTCCAGAGGACATTGTCTATCGCCAGGAACTCGAACGCTGGCGATCGCGCTTCGACATGGAAGTGCACGTGACGGTTGATCGCGCGACTGCCGGGTGGCGCGGAAATGTTGGTGTCGTAACCACACTCGCCTCGCGCATCCACTTCGATCCGATGCACACGCTTGGGATCATCTGCGGACCGGAGATCATGATGAGATACATGGCACTTGAGCTGGTCAAGCGCGGAGTCTGGCCCGATAAGATTTACCTGTCGATGGAGCGCCACATGAAATGCGGCATCGGCTTGTGCGGTTTTTGTCAGTGTGGAAAATTGTTCATCTGCAAAGACGGACCGGTCTTTCGGTACGACAAGATCAAAGACATCATGTTGCAAAGGGAACTCTAAGTATGGCGGCACATCGAAAACCGAAACTGGCCGTTTGGAAGTTCGCTTCCTGCGACGGTTGCCAGCTCTCCCTTTTGGATTGCGAAGATGCACTTCTTGCCGTCGCGGGTGCGGTGGAGATTGCCTACTTTCCCGAAGCCACCCGCGCGGTGCTTCCCGGACCGTATGATATTTCGTTGGTCGAAGGTTCCATCACCACTCCGGCCGACGACGCGCGCATTCAAAAAGTACGAAAAGCATCAAAAGTTCTCATCGCGATTGGCGCTTGCGCGACCGCCGGCGGAATTCAGGCACTGCGCAATTTCAAAGATGTGAAGGATTTCACGCGAATAGTCTATGCCTCGCCGGAGTATATCGATACACTATCCAAATCCACGCCTATTCGCGACCATGTGAAAGTCGACCTGGAGTTGAACGGTTGCCCGATCAGCAAAGAGCAGTTGATTGAGGTGCTTACCGCATACCTTCACGGCCGCAAGCCGAATATCCCAACGCACGCTGTTTGTCTAGATTGTAAGATTGCCGGTCATGTGTGTGTGATGGTCGCTCACGGCACACCCTGTCTGGGGCCGGTGACTCATTCCGGTTGCGGTGCGATTTGCCCCGGCTATCATCGCGGCTGTTATGGGTGTTTTGGGCCAAAGGAAACCGCCAACACACCCTCGCTGGCCTACCAATTCGAGTTGAACGGGATGAAGGATTCCGAACTGGTTCGCCTGTTCCGCCAGATCAACGGATATAATGATGTGTTCCGCAGGGAGAGTGAAGCCCATGAAAGGTAAGTCGATCAAAGTTCACGGGCTGGCCCGGGTTGAAGGCGAGGGGTCGATCCATGTCAAGTTCAAAGGAAATGATGTGGCCGATGTGAAATTTGAAATCTTCGAGCCGCCGCGCTTCTTCGAGGCCTTCCTGCGCGGAAGGCACTTTAGCGAAGTCCCTGACATTACCGCCCGTATCTGCGGAATTTGCCCGATCGCGTACCAGATGAGTTCGGTGCATGCCCTTGAATCAGCGCTTGGAATGACTGTCGGCGGCCAATTGCGCGCCCTACGCCGGCTCATCTATTGCGGCGAGTGGATTGAAAGTCACGCCCTTCACATCTATTTGCTTCATGCACCGGATTTTCTGGGGTATGAAGACGCAATTCGGCTAGCCAAAGATCACCCGGAAGCAGTCCAACGCGGCTTGCGACTAAAAAAGATCGGCAATGATCTTGTCCGTCTCTTGGGTGGTAGGGAGATTCACCCGGTGAATGTCCGAGTTGGTGGGTTCTACCGAGTGCCAACTCGTTCACAGTTGAATGCGCTGGTCGACGACCTGAAATGGGCGCGTGATGCCGCCAGCGAGACCGCGACCCTGGTAGCAACCTTCACATTCCCTGATTTCGAACAAGAGTATGAGTTTGTGTCAGTTAAACACCCCAGTGAGTATCCGTTCAACGAAGGATTGGTAGCATCGAACCTCGGCATCGATATTCCGGTGCAACAGTACGAACATGTATTTGTAGAGGAGCATGTCAAACACTCTACTTCGCTTCACTCTCAGGTACGACGCCGCGGCGCGTACTTCACCGGACCAATGGCCCGTTACGCACTCTGCTACGACCAGTTGTCACCGTTGGCGAAACAAGTGGCATCGCATATTCGCCTTTCCACTCCCTGCAAGAATCCGTTCAAGAGTATTATGGTCCGGGCGATTGAAACAGTCTATGCCTGCGACGAAGCCCTGAGGATAATCGATCAGTATGAAATGCCGGAATTCCCGGCTGTCGAGTGCCCTCCCAAATCCGGCGTCGGACACGCGGCCACCGAGGCCCCCCGTGGGCTTTTGTACCACCGGTACAAGACCGATGACCAAGGTCTGATCCAAGAAGCGAAAATCGTCCCCCCCACGTCGCAAAACCAGAAGACTATCGAAAACGATTTGCGCCATTTCATTCCCCCGCGCATTCACCTTTCGCCGGAAGAACTCACCTGGCAGTGTGAGCAAGCGGTACGCAATTATGATCCGTGTATTTCCTGTTCCTGCCATTATTTGAAACTGACCGTCGAACGGGAGTGAGTACCTATGGCAAGGGTTCGGCGAGCGATCATTGGTGTCGGGAATCTGTATCGACAGGATGATTCTGCGGGGATTATTGCCGCACGGCGCCTGACCGCGAATGATCAGCTTTCGGCCGAGATTATAGAATCGTCGGGCGAGGGCGCTGATCTGTTGGAACTTATGCGCGACCGCGACGAAGTACTCATCATCGACGCCGTCTCGTCCGGCCAAACACCGGGATTCATTCATCGGTTCGATATCAGATCGCAGTCTATTCCCAGCGATACTCTCCCCGGCTCGAGCCACGCCTTTGGCGTTGCTGAAGCCCTTGAAATGGCTCGTGCGCTCGGAACACTCCCTTCAACGTGCAGAGTCTACGGCATAGAGGGAAAATCATTTAAGTTCGGTACCGAGTTATCCCCCGGCGTAGCCGGAGCAATCGATCAGGTTGTAGACGAACTCACTTGTCAATTCGCTCGGTGAACCAATATGCACGAACTATCCATTGCCCAAAATATCGTCGCCTCGGTCGTGGACTACTTAGAGCGACATCATCCTCACTGCAACAAAGTCGCGGCCGTGGGCGTGCGGGTCGGATTGCTGACTGATCTGTCACCCGACGCTCTGGCGTTTGGCTACGAAGTGAGTTGCAACGGCACCGTGTTGGATGGTTCGACCATTGAGATCGAAAGAGTACCAGTCACCGCACGTTGCCAGGACTGTGGGAAACGTACTACCGTTGAGAATTTACTTTTCAAGTGCGCTGACTGCCGGAGCGGTAATCTTGAAATGGAAACCGGCATGGAGCTTGATTTGGCCTGGGTGCAAATTGAGAGCGGTTCGGACAATCGGGAGCCGGACCGACTTCCGCTACAGCACACTCCGCAGGAATCAAAATGAACGACAAAGTCACGGTCGAAAAGAAAATATTGTCTGAAAATGACCGAGTGGCGGCCGAGCTTCGTGCACGGTTCGAACAAAACCGCCTGCTTGTTCTCAACCTGGTCAGTTCCCCCGGTTCGGGAAAAACTTCGCTGTTGGAACAAACAATCCGCCAATTGGGAACTACTGTGCCAATGGCATTGATCGCCGGCGATGTTCAGACTGAAAACGACGCCAATCGACTACGTAGTGCCGGAGCAGAGATTTCCCGCCCGATCGTGACCGGCGGGGCATGTCATCTCGATGCACGCATGGTCAGCCGTGAAGTCGATACCCTCAACCTGAACCGGCTGGATCTTTTGATCATCGAAAATGTCGGTAATCTAGTCTGCCCGTCCAGTTACGATCTTGGCGAGGCGATGAAAGTGGTGATCATCAGCACAACTGAGGGCGATGACAAGCCGCTCAAGTATCCCGGTATGTTCCGGCGCTCTACGGTGATGGTGATCAACAAGATCGACTTGCTGGGCATGTCGGACTTTTCAATAGAGCGGGTGAGAGAAAACGCCCTTCGCATCAATGCCGGACTGAAAATTATCGAGCTCTCCTGTCGTAGTGGGATCGGTCTCGATGGGTGGTACCAGTGGTTGATCGCCGAGATAGCGATTCGAAAGAGTGGCAAAGAGTGAAAGCCATAAACACCGCACAATCTGCCGACTCGATCTCGTGCGAACGCCGTAAAATCTCCGTGCGCGGAACTGTGCAGGGTGTCGGTTTTCGCCCTTTTGTTTACAGACTCGCCACGCAACTCGGATTGTCAGGTTGGGTAAGTAATGATTCAGTGGGCGTTGCGATAGAGCTCCAAGGATCGGCCGAGACCATCGCCACTTTCATGCGTCTCTTATCCGGCGACTGTCCTCCTCTGGCCAAAATCACCAACATTGACTCCGTCCTGATCCCGGTTGTGGAACCGTCGCCGTTTATCATAAAGCCGAGTCATCAGCTTGGTTCATCAGCTCCGGTCATTCCCCCCGATGTCGCTGTGTGCGATGATTGCCTCCGCGAATTGCGTGATCCCAATGACCGACGATTCCGCTATCCCTTCATCAATTGTACAAATTGCGGTCCGCGCTTCACGATCACCTCCGGACTTCCATATGATCGTCCCCTAACCACCATGCACAAGTTTCAGATGTGCCCGCAATGCGCGTCGGAGTACTCAGTTCCGCTCAACCGGCGATTCCATGCTCAGCCCAACGCCTGCCCAACATGCGGGCCAAAACTCTGGCTCCACAACGGCACAAGTGAACTACCTGATGACGATGTTGTCGCCACAACGCAGGCGGCTCTACGCGCGGGAAAGATCGTAGCATTGAAAAGCCTTGGAGGGTTTCACCTGGCTTGCGACGCAACCAATCCGGCGGCGATAGCAGAACTCAGAAAGCGCAAACATCGCCCGCACAAGCCGTTTGCGGTCATGGTCGCCGATCTTCAGGCGGCGCTTTGTCACTGTGACGTTACAATGAAAGAGACAGGAATTCTCATTGGTTCTACCCGCCCAATCGTCCTTCTCAGGCGCAAGAGAGATTCGCGCATTTCGCCAGCAGTCGCCCCCGATACCGACCAACTCGGCCTTATGCTCCCGTCGACGCCGCTTCATCATCTTCTGTTTGATAAGTCTATCACAGCTCTGGTGATGACCAGCGGGAACCTGACCGACGAGCCTATCGTGATCGGAAATGACGAAGCCATCGAACGCCTCCTCAAGATTGCAGACTTGTTTGTACTCCACGACCGCGATATCCTCCAGCGAATGGACGATTCGATATTCCAACAATCGGATCGACAACCGCGCATTTTGAGACGCGCACGTGGAATCGTTCCGGAGCCAATCACCCTACCTTTCGATTTATCAGATCCAATTCTGGCGTGCGGCGCAGAACTAAAAAGCACGGTTGCGATCGGCATTAAAGATCAAGTCGTTCTTAGCCAACACTTGGGAGATTTGGACAACCCGCTTTCGCTGGACAACTACGACGCAACAATTAAACATCTGTCTACCCTGCTCGATACAAGACCTTCTGTCATCGCCCATGATCTGCATCCGGACTATCTCTCGACCCGCTGGGCCAGGATTCAATCCGATGCGAGACACGTAGAAGTTCAGCATCACCATGCCCACTTAGTTTCGGTAATGACAGAGAATAACGAATTGGAGCCCTGTCTTGGAATTATCCTGGACGGCTCCGGCTACGGTACCGACGGTACGATCTGGGGTGGCGAATTGCTATTTGGTGACGCTGTCTCGTTTCGCCGCTTGGCCTGGCTTGATCCCGTAGGAATGCCCGGCGGCGAGACTGCCATTCACGAACCCTGGCGCATGGCGCTGAGCTACCTCCGCCACTCGCATCCCGAATCTGCCGCCGAGTTCGCGATCACCCGGATGTCGATTCCACCCCGCCAAGTTGAGATTGCTCTGGACCAGTTGGCCCAAAACGTGAACTCGCCGCTCACCTCCAGTTGCGGACGGCTGTTCGACGGCGTCTCGGCTCTGCTGGGGCTTTGCCCGACGATTACCTACGAAGCTCAGGCGGCCATCTTGCTTGAAAGAGTTGCGTCGCAATTAGGACCCTTGCGCACTATGGAAATCAGTGACATTATTGGTTCCTCACTGGGGGCGATCAATACCGCGCCGCTAATCAGCGAGATTTGCCGGCGACAGCGCAGTGGCGACTCACTCCCTCGTATCGCCCGGCAGTTCCATCAAGAGTTGGCTCTCCTTTTTGTTTCGGCGGCGGTCAGTGCGCGATCTGAGGGGTTCGGCAACAGGATAGCGCTAAGCGGTGGAGTTTATCAGAACAAATTGTTCTTTGAGTTTATCTCGTCAATCTTACGGGATCTGGAATTTGAAGTCATATGCCACCAGAAGGTACCAACCAATGACGGCGGCTTGTCGCTCGGGCAACTTGTCATTGCTAACGCCGCGCTTACCGCTCACCCGGAGAAACGAGATTAGCTATGTGCCTTGCCGTTCCGGGAGTACTGCGGGAAATAGTCACTGAGCACGGTTTACGCTTTGGTCTTGTCGATTTCTCGGGCGTAACTGTCCGCGTCTGCCTTGAATTGGTCCCCGAGGCACAGGTTTGCGATTTTCTCTTGGTCCACGCCGGCACCGCCCTTCAGATCGTCGATGAGCAAACCGCGTTAGAGACTATAGCTCTTATCGATAAGCTAACCCACGCCGACGAAACAAATCAGCCATGAAGTTTGACCAATTCAAATCTCCACAGGCGGCATTCGCTATTTTGGAGGATATCCGCCGAACTGTGACGCGGTCGTGGACAATCA
Source organism: uncultured Ignavibacteriales bacterium (assembly GCA_964571235.1). Classification (GTDB taxonomy): domain Bacteria; phylum Zixibacteria; class MSB-5A5; order GN15; family FEB-12; genus JACRAV01. Next base: position 207,915 of record CAZNAI010000001.1, read on the forward strand.
TGGAAGTCTGCGGCGGGCAAACCCACGCCATTATCAACAGCGGAATCGATCAGCTACTTCCCCCGGAAGTCCGGCTGGTGCACGGCCCCGGCTGTCCCGTGTGCGTCACTCCGACAGAATTGATTGATCAGGCCATCGCATATGCCAAATTGCCCAACACTGTGCTGGCAAGCTTTGGCGATATGCTACGGGTGCCCGGAAGCCACCGGAACCTATTTGAGACCCGGGCCGACGGCGGCCGAGTAGAAATAGTAGGTTCGGCACTGGAGGCGCTGGCATTCGCCAGAAATCATCGTGACTTGAATGTTATATTCTTCGCCGTCGGATTCGAGACAACCGCCCCCTCGACTGCCATTGCGGCGAGGCAGGCCGTTCGCGAAGAACTAACCAATTTTTCGATCCTGTCGGCGCACGTCTTGGTAACACCGGCGATGGTCTCGCTTGTCAGCGGGCCGTCTCCCATTGTGAAGGCCTACCTTGCCGCCGGGCATGTCGCCACGGTCATGGGGGCACAGGGGTACGAAATTCTGTCGCGCGACTATAAGATCCCAGTGGTTATCACTGGATTTGATCTGGTAGATCTTTTGCTGGGGATTCGAGCGGCGGTCCACCAACTCGAACGAGGCACAGCCCGTGTTGAAAATATGTATGCGCGAGTTGTTCGTGACGAAGGAAATTGCGCGGCCAGGGAATTGCTGGAGGAAATTTTTCAGCCCGAAGACCGGGTCTGGCGCGGTATCGGAATGATCCCCCAAAGCGGCCTGCGTTTGCGGGACCAATATGCGCACTTGAGCCCAACCCAATTGAGTCATGTCCAAGGGAGTGATTCTCACGAGAGTGCTGACTGTTGTGCCGGAGAGATACTACAAGGCAAAAAGTCTCCTCTGGACTGCCCTTTGTTCGGGAACAAGTGCGATCCCGTGCACCCGCTTGGCGCACCCATGGTCTCTTCGGAGGGAGCCTGTTCTGCGTATTTTACAAACCACCGACGGAGTCTTCATGTCGCAAATAGAGAAGCCAGCCGGTAGAATCCTCCTCAGCCACGGTTCTGGCGGCGGGATGTCGCATGAGTTGATCTCAGAGCTTATTCTCCCTGCATTTAACAATCCCGAACTCAATCGACTTGCCGACGCGGCGCGGCTCGACTTTGGTGACAACAAAGTGGCTTTCACAACCGATGCCTACGTCGTCGATCCTCTCTTTTTTCCCGGCGGAGATATCGGCGCACTGGCAGTTAATGGCACCGTCAATGATCTGGCGGTTTCCGGAGCCGAGCCTCTCTGGCTCAGTGTGAGCTTAATCATCGAAGAAGGACTGCCGATTGAAATTCTAAAGCGTGTACTGCTGTCTATGCAGAAAGCGGCAACCGAGGCGAACGTGACAATTGTCACCGGCGATACCAAAGTTGTTCAACGCGGTAAGGCCGATAAGCTCTTTGTCATAACGTCCGGGATCGGCAGGGTTTTTCCTGAAATCGAACTTGGAGTTGAGCGAATCACGGCGGGCGACAAAGTCCTGTTGTCAGGAACTTTGGGAGACCACGGCGTTGCCGTCCTGCTGGCGAGACAAGCATTCTCGATGAGCGGCAAGGTCGAGAGCGACACCGCGCCTCTCCACATGATGACTAAAGACATGCTCCTTGCCGGTGGCGGCGCGATAAAAGTCATGCGCGACCCGACCCGTGGCGGACTCGCCTCAACTCTCAACGAATTTGTGGGCGGCCTTCCGGTCGGAGTGGCAATAGACGAAAACGCAATTCTTGTAAAGCCGGATGTTCGCGCCGCGTGTGACCTACTCGGGTTTGATCCCTTGCATATCGCCAATGAAGGGAAACTGGTAGCGGTCGTATCGGCTGACCGGGCCGAGAAAGTTCTGTCTGTCATGCAGAGTCACCCGATTGGGAAAAACGCGACTATCATTGGCGAGATCGTATCAGATCGTCCGGGGACGGTGGTAGCGCGTACACCACTTGGGACATATCGATTTGTCACTTTGCCGATGGGGGAATTGCTCCCTCGCATCTGCTGAGCCACCAGCCTGTTTCTATTTCCACTGGCATAGCGGTTAAGCCGACATCTACCCTCCCACCCCATTTCCGATTGCTCCTAAGGTCTTGCCCGGCCAAAAGATACATTAGATTGACATTGCCTCGAGAGATCACTAAACTGATCACACTATGGTTAGCCGTATGGACTTTCATATTAAGGCGATACTGGCACTATAGAGCCAACCCCGACTCCTCTCACCCATTCCATGAATTCATCAGCGAAAAAAGCGCTCGGGATTGCAATAAAAGCGGCGTTGACTTTGGTCGTCATCTACTTCGTCGCCTACCAGTTGATTGACAATTGGCACGCCGTGTTGGAATTCAAGTGGCGACTGAATATCCCGCTGATTGCTTTGTCGCTTGTACTGCACCTGATCACGTTTGCTCTCTTCGCCTGGGTATGGTGTCTACTTATGGTTGGTTTCGGACATCAGGTGCCATTGCGACACGGTTTCAAAGTTGCCTATATCGCCAATCTCGGGAGATACATTCCGGGGCGAATCTGGCCGGTGTTCGGCATGCTCTATGTCGCAAATCAAATCAAAATCCCCAAAGAGACTGCCGTCATGTCGTGGGGAATAGCACAAATATACGCTATCCCGCCGTCGCTGGTGGTGGCGCTGACCGGCATGTGGCTCTTTCCCGAAATGCTTTCTGGTGGCTGGGGAGAATTTCTCAAGGGTCAGTTGCCGGTCTTGTCGACTCTGACCGCCGCAATCTCAGTTTGTCTGCTCTTTCTTCCCAAGCTGGTCGTACGGTTTCTCAATTTCTTTTTGGTCAAATTCAAACGAACTCCGGTTCATTTTGACCTGTCAATCGGCCGTGCCATTTCCATCTACTTCGGATATTTGGTTTCTTGGACAGTCTACGGCTTGGCATTCTGGGTCTTCCTGCTCTCGCTATCTCCGGAACATCAGATCGGCCCGGGTCCGGCCATCGGCGCTTTTGTCACCGCCTATCAGGCGGGGTATTTCATGATCTTTGCACCGGGCGGAATTGGCGCTCGGGAACTGGTGATGTCCGCCACTTTGGCGCCGTTTATCGGCCCGGCTTCGGTGGGGGTAGCGGTGGCCGCGCGAATTTGGAACACACTGAGCGATGTGGTCGCATCGATCATCGCGATCAAAATCCGGCTCTAACGGCAAACCGAGAGTTTCTTCTTCGCCGATATTGGTTGCCAATACTTCGCCGAATGAATATCCTGAGGCAATAAACCGCTCGACCAATCCCGAAAACCGAGGGACATTGTGGCTACTGCTATCAAAAAACAAACTCACCAGCGTGCCGACGGCGCCCTGACGCGCCTTGAATCCTCCCGCTGGTTTACCCCTGTCGCCTTTCTTATCATCCTGCTCTCGCTGGTGATACTCTTCAGCGACTTTGTTTTTTCTGATCGGATGCTCCATGGCTCCGATACCTTGTCGGCCGGGTATTTTTTCAGAACCCTCCTTGTCGACGGCCTCAAAGCCACCGGATCGGTCCCACAGTGGAATCCGTACATATTTGGAGGAATGCCGTATATAGAGGCCTTCCACGGCGACATCTTTTACCCGCTCTCGTATCCGTTCAAACGGTTCATGGCGCTCGATCGCGGCTTGGGCTGGAGTTTGTTTTGGCATATCTACCTCGCCGGCCTATTCATGTATTTCGCGGCCCGCCAGTTCAAACTGGGTAAAACAGCATCGCTTGTCTCCGCCGCGGCATATATGTTTGCTCCCTACCTGGTTTCTCTTGTCGCGCCCGGCCACGACGGAAAGATTTTCGTCACCACCCTCTTCCCTTTGGTAATTCTGTTCATCGAGCGCGGATTTGAGACCAAACCACTTCTGAACTTCTCGCTCCTTGGACTGGTGCTTGGTTTGATCATCTTATCGCCGCACCCGCAGATGTCGTACTTCACCCTTTGGGGAGCAGGTCTGTACACTCTGTACAAGATGATCGTCCTTTTCAGGGAAACCAAATCGCCGATCAAATTCATCTGGCCGGGATCTCTTGCCGCCTATGCAGTGGTAATCGCATTGCTCCTGTCGGCAATTCAGTTCTATCCAGGGTACTACTACACGACTCACTTCTCGCCTCGCGCCGACGCCAAAAAAGGATGGGATTGGGCGACCTCGTGGTCGATGCACGCCGAAGAAGGAATGAACTTGCTCATCCCCGAATTCTCAGGTGTCAGCACCAACAAGCCCGGCACATACTATTGGGGGAAAAATGCCTTTAAGGACAACTCGGAAGCTATCGGCTCAGTGACCTTCTTCTTAGGCCTTCTTGGCCTAGTCTGCTCGCGTCGCCGAGAACGATGGTTTTTCGGCGGACTGGCCCTCTTTGCCCTTACCTACGGACTGGGGGCGTCGACGCCGCTTTTCAATTTGTATTTCCTGATCCCGAAAGTTGATTCACTCAGAGCCCCCTCGATGATCATGTTCATTTTTTCATTTTCATTCGCTCTTCTGGCCGGGTTTGCAATACAGCACCTGCAATCACAGCGCGACGAATCGCCCAAGCAATCACAGGGATTTCGCATGGTGCTCTTTGGAATTCCCGGTCTGCTTTTCGTTCTTGCCCTTTTGTTTTCAATGGCCGGTCGTGGTATGCTCTCCGCCTGGTGCTCGCTATTCTACAGCGACGCCGGCCGGACAATGGTTCAGCAAAATGTCAGCAAATTCGATGTCGCCGTGGCCAATTTGCCGTCGGTCCAATCCGGCGCCTGGATTGCTTTTCTCGTAACAGCCATTGCCGCCGGCGTAATCTGGCTAGTGCGCGAGAAAAATATGGCCAGTGGCCTATTGTTGGCGCTGGTGGCCCTGCCGATGATCGACGGCATGCGCTTTGACTCGCGCTTTATCAGCACCGAAGACCCCAACGACTATTTCGCGCCAAACCCGATGACCCAGTATTTAGACACCAACGCAAAAGAGTATCGGGTGCTCAATCTGACTCAACCCAAAGACGATCAGTTGCCGTACCACGATATCGATGTTCCTGTCGGCTATCATGGCAACCAGTTGCGCTGGTACGACGACATGATTGGAAGTCTCAGCATTGTCAATATTTGCCCGCAGCGGGAAATCGAGTATCAAGGGAAGAAATATGTAGTGAACAGCGTGGGCAATCCACACCTGACCAACCTTCTCGGCGTGAAATTCTTGTTGAATCCGGTTGGTCTTGATATTCCGACAAATCATTTTGGTGACAAACCCGTAACTCCCCTTGGCACATTCGGCAATTTGCAGCTACTAAGAAATGACAATGCTTTCCCGCGTCTTTATTTGGCGGGTACATATAAAGTCATGGCGGATCGCCAGCAAATTTACCCGGCCATTCTCAATGGGACCGAAAACCTGAGACAACTGGTCTATCTCGAAGAAGAGCCGGGATCGCCTATCGACCCATCCTCGTCACCTACCGACACTACCTGGGTTGTATCGCGCGGCACCGACAAAGTAACGGTACACGCGCAGGCCGTGTCGCCGAAGTTACTTGTGATGACTGAAACCTGGTTCGACGCCTGGCAGGTAACCATCGACAATCAACCAGCGAAACTGCTTCGCGCCTACGGTGCCCTTCGAGCGGTGCCAATTCCAGCGGGTTCGCACGAACTGACATTTGAGTTCCACTCGCCGCGCTACGCGACCGGAAAGACGCTGACAGCATCAACGTCAATCTTCTTGCTCTGCATTTTCGGCTCTTACGGGTTCACCTATTTCCGCCGACGCAGGACCTCGACTGAGTAGCGATTTTGATGGGCGCGCGAGTTTGAATCGCGGAAAGAATTGAAATTGCCAGTGTAATGTATGCACCCCACCACGATTGAAATCACCGGCACGATACTCTTCGCGTTGGCAATCCTACATACCTTTTCCACCAAGTACTTCGAGGAACTGGCGCACCGGCACCCGCGACATGCGGGCGTCTGGCATCTGCTCGGTGAAGTTGAAATCGTCTTCGGATTCTGGGCGTCGATTCTGCTTCTCTTCATGCTGATTGTCGACGGAAAGACGGCGGTGTCGGGATATCTTGAATCACTCCACTTCACTGAACCGATGTTTGTTTTTGCCATCATGGTCGTCGCCGGAACCAAACCGGTATTGCAATTGGCATCGACGATAGTTGCCCGACTGGGCAAGCTGATTCCCTTAGAGGGCGCCGTCGGTACGTATTTTTGCACGCTCACCTTTTTGCCGCTGTTGGGTTCTTTTATCACCGAACCAGCCGCAATGACCGTGGCCGCGCTGACTTTGCAGTCTACACTTTTTGAGCGAACAAATTCGACCCGACTCAAATACGCCACACTTGGCGTTCTCTTCGTGAATGTCTCAATTGGCGGAACCTTGACTCATTTCGCCGCGCCGCCTGTCTTGATGGTAGCCTCCAAGTGGGGTTGGGGGCTATCCTATATGTTCACGCAATTTGGATACAAAGCGCTGATTGCCGTTGTATTCAATGCACTTTTGGCCACGGTTGTCTTTCGCCGAGAGTTGAAACAAGTGAATAGCACCGCAATCGCACCGGACAAACCTGCTCCGCCTGTCATGACTGCGATCCATCTGATATTTCTGGTCGGAGTAGTTGTCTTCGCGCACACTCCTCACGTCTTCCTTGGGATTTTCTTGTTTTTCCTCGGACTTACCTCGGCGTATCCGGAGTATCAGGACCGGTTGATTTTGCGCGAGGGACTTCTGGTCGGATTTTTTCTGGCGGGGCTGGTGGTTATCGGGGCGCAACAGCAGTGGTGGCTCCAGCCGTTACTGAGTACCATGAGTGACACGGCAGTGTATTTCGGCGCGGCTGGATTGACAGCGATTACCGACAACGCCGCGCTTACCTATCTGGGATCACTCGTGGACGGAACCTCCGAGAGTTTCAAATATGCGCTGGTAGCGGGTGCAGTTGTTGGTGGGGGCATGGCCGTGATCGCCAACGCCCCCAATCCAGCCGGCTTTTCGATTTTGCGAAAGCACTTCCCCGACGGTGCGATCAGCCCGACTTTGTTGGCAATCGCCGCCTTCCCTCCCAGCGTTGCCGCACTGCTGGCGTTTTGGCTATTGTAGTTTCCCCTGTCGTCTGGCATTGAGGGTTGGCCGGTTTAGCGTAAATCACTGTGGCGCATCGATTTCAGAGATTCTTACTGATTGAAACTTGCGGCGGCGGCGCGTTGTTTGGCCAGAAATTGACAGAGGAAGGATTTTCAGGAAATCACTTTGGTTAGGATTTCGTCAAGATTAATCTGGTGACCGTTAAGTGTTCGGCACCAAAATTGTCAAGTCACGCCGCGATGTGATTTGATTTCGCCGCCGTACTCTTGTATTTTCGAATCGCCGACGGAACTCATGGCTACTCGCCGGGTTACAGTTGGCACAAGCCAACCCGTATGAGCAAGAGAGATCTACACCGCTAACCGATCGATGACGGGCGCACCGGGCAGAGCCGCATCGAGTACCTCCAAGGAAAAGCAGGAATGTTAAGTCAGGCATCAATCCGCAGAAACCTACGCCGATATATTGCCGCTACCCTTGTGGCCGGCGTTTTTTTGGGATGCAGTAAACAACAAGCGGGCGGATTTGAGCCCCCGCCGACTCCGGTGGAATTGGCCGATGTGCAAACGGTCACGGTCACTGACAAGTTTGAGGCTGTCGGCACGGTCGAGGCCGGCGAAGCGATCACGGTTGTTTCCGAGGTTGATGCCGTTGTAACCGCCTTGCCCTTTATTGAGGGCCAGGCAATTGACTCAGGTGAACTGATTGCCCAGATGGATGACCAACAGATACGGGCCGCTTACCAAAGCGCCGAGGCAACGCGCGACCAAACCCGGTCGGCGTATGATCGAGCCAAAGAAATGCTTTCGGCCGGAGCGGTTTCTAAGCAAGCACTCGATGACGCGACCGCAAATCTGAAAGTAGCTGAAGCACAGTGCGAACAGGCGCGGGTACGCCTTTCTAAGTGTCAAATCCGGGCGCCGTTTTCAGGAGTGATCGGACATCGACTGGTCTCCCCCGGAGCGTTCTTACGATCGGGCTTTTCACTCGCAACACCGATTACTACACTTACCCAGATCAGTCGGCTTAAAGTATTGTTCACTGCGCCGGAGAGAATCTACCCGCGCTTAACGCGTGGCTCGGAGATTACCGTTACCACTCCCGCCTACCCGGATGATAAGCTCATCGGCAAGATCGACGTCATCGATCCGATAGTGGATTCTATTACCCGAAGTGTTCGGGTTATTGCGCGGGTGAGCAATCCTGACCGGAAATTCAGGCCCGGTATGTCCGCTACTGTGTCGGCAGTCCTGGGAGAGCGACCGAATTCGCTAACAATTCCCGATGAAGCGGTTTTTGCGGAGGGAAATCAGGCGTTTGTATTTGTTGTTCAGCCCGACAACTCCGTGATTCGTACGCCGATCATTCTCGGATCGCGGCAAGCCGGGACAGTCGAAGTTGTCTCCGGTCTAACTTCCGGCGCCAAAGTGGTGCAGGCCGGTCATCAGAAACTCTACGACGGCGCCAAGGTGATGCCGGCCGGTGCGCCACCTCCGGGTGCGGATGGCGGCGGCGGCGCGGCCGCTCCCACTGATTCGGCCCAGCCGGATTCGACGATGGAGACCAAATAGTGAAGCTCTCAGAACTCTCTATCAGTCGTCCGGTCCTGGCGACCGTGATGAGCTTGGTCATCACCCTTTTCGGACTGGTTTCATATTCCCGATTGCCAGTCCGCGAGTATCCGGATATCGACCCGCCGATTGTTTCGGTGAACACATTCTATCGTGGCGCCAGTCCGAGTGTTATTGAAACTGAAATTACCGACGTCCTCGAAGAGCAGTTTTCGACAATCGAAGGCGTCAAGACCATCACCTCATCGAGCCAGGAACAAGGATCGAGCATCACGATCACCTTTGAACTCAATCGCGATGTCGATCAGGCGGCCAACGACGTTCGTGATCGGGTCTCGCGCACGCGCGGCAGTCTCCCGCGTGAAGCGGATGATCCGGTAATCGAAAAAGTCGATGTCAACGCTCAGCCGATCGTCTGGTTGGCGCTTTTCTCCCAGGGACAATCAAGCCTTGAACTTTCCGACTTCGGCGAGCGGATTCTCAAAGAACGCCTGCTCCGTCTTCCAGGGGTGGCGTCGGTTTTTCTGGGCGGCGAGCGCAAGTATGCGATGCGAGTCTGGCTTGACCCGCTGAAAATGGCGACCGCCGGACTCACTCCGGCCGATGTCGAAGATGCTATTCGTCGCGAAAATGCCGAAATCCCCGGCGGTCGTGTCGAAGGCATGGGGCGCGAATTCTCTGTGCGCACCCGGGGTGACCTGAATGATCCCGCTCAGTTTTCCGCGATCATTGTCAAGCAGTCGGGTGACAATCTTGTACGGCTTGGCGAAGTGGCAGAGGTTGAACTTGGCGCACAGGACGAACGCACGGCTGTACGATGGAACGGCGAACAGGCGCTCGGGCTCGGCATTGTCAAGCAGTCGAAAGCCAGTACGATCGACGTGGCGCAGGCAGTGGTGGGAGCCCTGCCGGAGCTTCGCAAACTTCTCCCCCCCGGCGCAAAACTCGACGTCGCCTACAACTCGGCGACCTTCATTGAAGAGTCTATCAGCGAAGTCCGCGATACGATTGTCATCGCCGTCATTCTCGTCGTGCTGGTCATTCTCTCGTTTCTGAAAAGTTTCCGCGCGACGATCATTCCGACATTCGCCATTCCGACCTCTATCATCGGAACGTTTGCCATCGTCTTTTTTGCCGGATTCACGATAAACATTCTGACGCTATTGGCACTTGTGCTCGCGATTGGACTGGTAGTTGACGACGCCATTGTGGTGCTGGAAAATATCTATCGGCACCTGCAGATGGGAAAAAGCAAGATGCAAGCCGCGTACGACGGCTCCAAGGAAATCGGTTTTGCCGTCTTGGCGACGACTTTTTCACTCGTTGCCGTTTTCGTGCCGCTATCATTTCTCTCGGGAAATGTCGGGCGCCTCTTCCGTGAATTCGGCCTGTCAGTCGCTGTAGCCGTACTGATATCCGGTTTTGTGGCATTGACGCTTACTCCGATGCTCTGCTCGAAAATACTCCGACCGCTCCACGGTGAACCGGGCAAAGGGAGCTGGGCTAGCCGGTCTTTCGACGCCTTCTTTGAATGGCTTGACCGTACGTATGACAAAATTCTTCGCGGAGCGCTTCGCAAAAGGTGGCTCGTGGTGGCTGGCGCACTAGTTCTGGTTGCCGCGAGTTTGACATTGCTTAAGTTCATTCCGAGCGAATTGGTCCCCACAGAAGACCGCGGCACCGGCTTCGGAATCGTAATTGCCCCCGAAGGTGCAACGCTTGAGTACACCGACCGGTATATGCGACAAGTGGAGGCGATTCTCCTCTCAGTACCCGAGTGCAAGGGGCTGTTTACCGCCACCGGACTTGGCTTCGGCGGACCGGGACGAGTTACCAACGGATTTGTCTTTATGCAACTCAAGCCCCACGGTGAGCGGGACAAGTCGCAACAGCAAATTGTGCAGGAACTCTTCTTCCCACTAATTTCAATTCCGGGTGTGCTGGCATTTTTGATCAACCCTCCTTCGCTCGGACAGGATTTTGCTTCACCCGTTCAGTACGTTCTGCAAGCGGACACCTACGAAAGTTTGCAACAGGGTGTCGGCATTATGATGGGCAAAGCTTCGCAACTGGGGTATCTGGTCAATCTCGATACTGATCTGCGCCTAAACAAACCTCAGCTCGATCTTACGATCGATCGTGAGCGGGCGTCGCAACTTGGTGTCTCGGTAACCGACATCGGTTCGGCCATCGAAACGCTGTTGGGCGGACGCGTGGTAACCAATTTCAAGCGTGGCGCCAAACAATACGACGTCATCACGCAAATGCGCCCCACCGACCGCTCCACCCCCGATGTCATCAATTCCATCTACATCCGGGGACACAATCGGTTGGTGCAACTTGCCAATGTTGTTAATGTCCGCGAAACAGTAGCGCCGAAAGAACTCAATCACTTCAACCGCGTTCGTTCAGCGACAGTTTCCGCCTCGCTTGCTCCGGGAATGAGCATCGGTCAGGCGCTCCTCGACCTGGACAAGATTGCCGATACCGACTTGCCGCCGTCGATCAAGCGCGATCTAGCCGGCTTGTCGCGCGAATATCGTGACTCGAGTACCTCACTCTACTTCCTCTTTCTCTTCGCACTCGTCTTTATTTATCTCGTGCTTGCGGCACAGTTCGAGAGCTTCATCCATCCGATTACTATTTTGCTTTCCGTGCCGCTTGCGCTGGTAGGTGCATTTGTCTCACTGTATTTTCTCGGCCAGACAATGAATATCTACTCACAAATTGGCTTGATCATGCTCATCGGATTGGTCACGAAGAACTCTATTCTTATTGTCGAGTTCGCCAATCAACTGCGTGAACGTGGCAAGAGTTTGCACGACGCGGTGATTGAAGCGGCGCGGACCCGCCTTCGACCGATCCTGATGACCTCATTCGCCACAGTGTTCGGCGTTCTTCCTATCGCTATCGGCATTGGCGCCGGCGCCGAATCACGGCGACCGCTCGGAATCGCCGTGGTCGGGGGACTCATCTTCTCGACTTTCCTCACGCTTGTTCTTGTCCCGGCTGTGTACACTCTTCTCACTCGCCTGACCCGCCACGAGACAGAAAGTCACAGTGCCAATCAATCGACAGTTGTGGCGCCATCAAGTGCTCGCGGCTCGGCAGAGTAAAGCCCGCACATGTCACAGAGAATTGTCACCGCATCCGATCGGCCTGACCTGGCCGATCGGATGAATGCTTTTACCGGGACTGCCTGGCCGACATTCATGTGTCAGGACCCGATCAGCAATACGTACTGGAAACGGCTCTATCCGGATTTTCTGTCATACCAGTTTGCCATGATCGATGAGCAGGACACTGTGCTCGCCGTTGGCAACTCGGTACCGGTGTTCTGGGATGCACCTTTTGAAGATCTCCCCGATACCGGTTGGGATTGGGAAGTAGAAACTTCGTTTCAGCAACGAGATGCTGGCACTCGGCCGAACACTTTGGCCGCGGTACAAATTGTGATTGATCCAAAACTTCGGGGCTCAGGACTGAGCCGTCAGATGGTCTCCGCGATGAGAGATGTTGCCGCCGCGCACAGATTGACCGCCTTGATCGCCCCCGTCCGACCCAATCAAAAGCACCAGTATCCGTTGACTCCCATGTCGAGATACATCGAGTGGAAACGGCCTGATGGTTCCCTCTTCGATGCCTGGCTACGGGTTCACGCATCCCTCGGCGCACGACTCATCAAAGTCTGTCACAACGCGATGCATATCCCCGGCACAGTCGCCCAATGGGAAACCTGGACCGGCATACAATTTCCCGAGAGCGGCGAGTATATCGTGCCGTTCGCGCTCTCGGCGGTCACGATAGACAGAGAGCGCGATCACGGTCTGTACATCGAGCCAAATGTCTGGATGGTGCATCCGGTCGACTGAACTCATCCGATCCGATCAACTAATTGCCAAGCAAAAAAAGCGGGCCGAGAAGATTCTCGGCCCGCTTTGTCAATTGCGAGGTTGGTTTAGAAGCCGAGACGCAACGTGAAATACTGGTTGTCGTCGAATGTGTCTGTCTGAGTCCAGGCATATTCAAACGTCAGCTTGGAATCAGCTCCTATCGAATAGGTCAACCCACCACCCAGCGACAGACCGTAGATGAACTCTGTCTGTTGCGAGTAATTATAGCCGGCGCGCAGGAAGTACTTGTTGTCGTACGCGTACTCTGCGCCACCCTGCCAGTGGTCCTCCGAGAAGTTATTGGAACGGAAATTTCCCGTGACCATCAGTGAGTTCTTTTCCTGACTGTACATCGGATACGCCATACCGATGTCGATATGACTTGGCAACGAGAACGAACTCGGCTGTCCGGAAAGGCGACGGCGCCCTGCTTCTTCGTACGAGCGATCAAACCCCGGTCCGTTGAAGGTCATATCGGTGCCGTAGTTCTTGATCGCGACGCCGATTTGCATGCCGCGCCACTTCGGGTCAAAGGTCACGCCGAAATCAAACGAAGCTCCGTTGGCGGAAACCTCGAATATCCGCTCGCTGACCCAGAAACCGTTGACGCCCAGCGCCACATTGGCGGTCAGTTGTTTCGCCCAGCTCAGACCGACTACCGAAAGTGTCGGTTCATAGACTCGGCCGGTGCCGCCCGGCGCCTCTTCGGTTGTCTCTTCCATTTTACCGATTGAGACAATCTTCGCCGAGAAACCAAGCGTTCCGAATCCCTCGATGGCGGTAGCAATGCCGCCGAAGTTCACGTCGATGTCCGCGAAGTACGGCATGTGCATCGCCATCACTTCGGTTCCTTCAAGCGAGGCCAAGCCGGCCGGATTCCAGTAAATCGCTTCCAGCCCGCTGGGAATGGCTACAACCGAGCCGCCCATCGCGGTGCCGCGCGAGCCGATCGGGATCAGGAGTTCCTGCCCGCCGGCGGTGCCCAGTTTGATCTCGCTTCCGGCAAAGGCCGGGGCGGACGCAAAAACCAGGAGCACCACAAGTACTATCAGTGTTCTGTGTTTCATATTTTGCAGTCCTTCCTCATCAATACGTGTCGAGCTGTTCCTGCTCGGTGAATACGGCCATCTTGCCGATCTTCTGCCCGAAGCCGGGTGCGTCGACTACATAGATGTAGATCCCCGACGCGATCGGGATCTGGTTATCGGTCAGCAGATTCCAGTCGGCCAGCGAGGTCGTCGGATCATCCTTGTTGATGACAGCGACCCGGTCACCCGCCAGCGTGAAGATCGAAATAGTGCACTTGGCCGGAAGATTGGTAAACTGCATCCGGCGATTGAGCACGTTGCGATCGTACGACGAGAAGAGATAGTACGGGTTTGGAACAGCTTTCACGTTGTCAAGCACACTCTCGCCCGAAGTCACCTTTACCGGCGCGTTGGCGACAAACGTGAACGTGTCGTTCACATAGTTGATGTGGTTGGCCCACATGATGAACTGATCGCCCTCATGGAATGCCGCGTTGAGCCGCGCCGCCGCCGCATCGGCGATTGCTTCGGCTGAATCGGCCGGGCTCATGGTGCTGTCGAGTGACGGCTGTACAAACGGATCATTCCGTCCGCTCCATGTCGCATGCAGTACCGTCGGTAGGTACGCGACGTTTAAGAAGTCAACATGAAAGGTTGGATCATCCGTTTCAGTGTACGCCGTATCGAACACAAACAACCACTCGCGCGGCCCCGCCACATCGGTATTGTTGTAGAGTCCATTGTACGGCGGCCAGTAACGGCCGTCGACTGTTCCGCCGGGGACGTTGTTTTCAAGAAATCCAACGGCCAAACGTTCCGGCGGATTGGCATCGATATTCCATACCGAAAGCGGCACATTTCGTTCAAATGCTTGATATGCGTAACCGCTGGCGGCATTTATGATATACGGCCCGAATGAAGGCTGTTGTGGCGGATCAACAGCGCGACGCATGTAGCGATACCCGTACGACACATTTGAATCACTGGGATTGAAATTGCCGACCGAGTCGGTTAAGGCCAGGCGGAATTCCAGATTTCTCATCCGGTCGGCGCCCACACCCTGATCCGTGAAAAATGCGATTGGGCCAGATGACCATCCAGCGGCGCCGCGGAATCCTTCTAAATGAAGTCCGTCGGCGTTCGCCTGCGACCATCGTCGGGCGCCACTCGGCACCTGCCACCCCTCGTCGGGTTCGCCCGGCTCGCCACCTTTATATCCCGGAGGTGGGCCGTAGACGCGCACCATCATGCCGTCGACAAACTCAAAATCCTCACGCGAGTCGGCGGTTGCGCCCTGATTGGCTTGCGTGGTGAGCACGATGGCATTGTCGGTGACATTTTTCAGGGTCCAATACACTGTGCCGGCAGAGTCATAGAAGTACACCTGATAGGTGTCACCGGTCAGCATGTTCGGATCAATCACCTGAGGCAGAACCGAACCATCGGAGATTCCCGAATGAACGGTCGGTATGACATTATCGATGTCCAGCGGCAGAGTCGTCGAAGCTATTGGCTCTTGCGGCACAACTTTGACGATGGTTGCCGATGTCAGCGTCTTCGGGGTCTCGGCTGGATCGTAGGAGTACGCTTCGACGCGGAAGAAATACTCGGTGGCGTTATTCAACGCACCGCCATTGATATTATCAAAGTCGGCTGTGAACCAGCGCCGAATTCCGGGGTCGCTTCCGAACTTGAGCGGTTTGTTGAGCACGCCGCAGTTGGCTACATCGAACTCTTCATCGTAAATAACCGCAATGCCGTTGGAAATATCCCAGGTCCCGTTGGGGATGCGCGACCACGGGCCTGACGAAGTCGGGCCCTGAAGGACTGTGTACCCTTCAAACGGGAAATTGCCCGGATTGAGTTCCGACGCGTTGGTCCAGGACAGGCCGACAGTTTCGTCATCCTGCACAACCGTGACTATCGGTGCCGCAGGCGGCGCCGGAAGATCAAAGTTGTTTTCGTAGGCGGTCTGCGCGAAACGGTCATAGTACTTCATGGCGTCTATCGCCGTCAAACGATCGCAGGCAGTACCGGCTACGATTGCGGCCAGTACTTCGGTGCTATCCCCCGGTCGGAGTGTAAACGGCCCGGTGGTAAGCATGAAGCGGCGGTCGGCCGGATCGGAATCGATATCGCCGGTGCGCGTCACCGGATCACCCGATACGAAGAACTTAAGCGTGTCGTTGAGATATGTGTACGCATCACCTTCGCGCGTCAATCCCTGCATATAATTGTAGGTATGAGTCTTGCTCGCCGGGTCGGTGCCGTTGATGTACTTATTAAAAGAGGACATCGGCTGGTTTCGGTACCCCGGATACTTCTGTCCCCACATTCTCCCGGTGTCATCCGAATTCCCGGTGAATTCAAGCGGCCCCTGGAAGAAGTCGAACCCGACAGCCGGCGGTGTTGAACCGTACTTGCTGTCAGAGTTCGTGGCATTGTAACAGAAGCCCAGCGAAAGCGCCGTATCGCAACCGACCAGGTCGTCGCTGGCGCCGCCGAGATCTGGATCAGACCAAAGCGACACGAACATGTTCGTGAGTGTCTTCCCGCCTTTGTTCATGATCTTGAACTTCAGGAAGACCATGTTACCGAGAGCATCCTCGCGATTGAAGGCAAAGGCCGATTGCTGGACCTCTACACCGAGCGGCTCGGTCGAACCGGCATCATTATCGTGGCCGGAGGAATTAGCATCATTGTAGACCGTCCACGCGAACTGATCGCCGATAATCGCCGGTCGTCCGGAATCGTCCACCGGCGCCCCTTGCGATACCGGCCACGCCAGGTAGTCGGCATTCGGATTGGACTCCAAACTGTCGGAGTACAGCTTGTAAATCCGATACACAGGGTCATTGGGATTGGAGTTCGGGCCGGTGCCTTCCATGTTTCCCGGCTCAAATTCGGTCGAGTATTCGGCCACTGCGATCAACGTGTCGCCGGTTGCCGAATCTACTGCGCCAAGCCACATGCCGGCATCATAGATGACCGTCTTGTCGTTCGCGCCGTTTAGAATATCCTCGACCGTTGAGTGCGGATAATAGAATCCGTCGAACTTGCCGAAGATCTGCGCGGCGTCGTAGGCGAAATTCGCCTCATTGTTGATGAACATCAACACCTTGTTGGCGTTGATGTATTTCTCCGTGTCAAGCGCGGAAGTCGATCTGGTCGTAGCTTTCCGAGACGGAGGAGCCGCGACTGCCGGGAGCATCAACAGCGCTACCAGCATCAATGTCACAACTTTGAACTTCATGTTTTTCTCCTCGTTCCCCTTTAGAATGCCATCCGGATGCCAAAGAGGATCATCCGCGGATTCGCGTAGTTTTGCGGGTTGTTCTCTTTGATGTTATACTTTTCTTCGCCGGTCAGACCAGTACCGTCGGGCGTGGATGTATTGGCCACAAAATCCTGACCTTCGGAAGTGTTGAGCCAGCCCGTAGTATTGGCGCGGCCGGTCGATTCGTACACTGTCGAGGCGTTGTCGCGGTTGAGTAAGTTCTTAACCATGACATACGGCGAGATTTTGTACGCTCCGACTTTGAATGACCGTTCGGCCTTCAAATCTATGAACAGCGAAAATGGTCCGTACGATGAGTTCCGTTGGGCCGACGGCTCCGGAGTTACAGCCGCCAGGGTCACTTCATTATAGACCTTTGAGGGTGAGTACGGCGTACCCGACGACAACTGGGCCAGGACGTTTAGCCCGAAGTTTTCAAACGGGAAGGCATCGCCAACGCGCGGGCCTTCGCCTTTTCCGGTCCGGTAGTCCAGATTGGCGACCAGATTGTGGCGCTGATCGTAGTCAAGCGGCGCAGTCTGTTTGGGGACATACGACGCGGTCCAGGCAATATTCTGCTGGGTCGTGCTGTATGATCCGGTGCCGGTCGCATACGAGAACGTATACTTGAAATCAGCTTCGATATTGCGTGTCCGACGCATATGCAAGTGAGTCTCTACCCCTCGGACATTGCCGTAATCGGAATTGACATACAATGAGTAGGCGCGTGGACTGGCCGGCGTGTTGCGCACTTGGACCAAGCCGACGATGTCTTTGTAAAATGTCGAAATTTCCAGCGACGTATTTTCGCCCAACTGGTGCGAGACACCAATTTCGTACTGGGTCGTCTTTTCCGGCTCCAGGTTCGGGTTGCCGATCGCGTAGAAATATCCACCGGTATTGACTTTGAATTCATAAAAGTCGTAGCCGACATACAAACGAATCAAGTCGGGGCGCTGGAAGAATTTGCCAAAGTTGACAAACATCTGCGACTGGTCAGAGATCGGGAAAGCCAGTCCCAAGCGCGGCGACAAACGGGTGAATTTCTTGCTCGGCTCGAGATCGCCGGCATCCAGAATAGTCGAATTCGGATCGGTCACACCCGCTCCGCTCGGGTCGAACGGATCAGTAAGTGATTTCAGCCGCTTAGCTTTGTAGTCAAAGTAGTCGAAGCGAAGGCCGGCATTGACGATCATTCCGCGCCATTCGATCCTATCCTGCAGATAGAACGCCGCGTTGATCGGATGCTTGGTGGCATTGTCATCACCCGACGGATCAGCTTCTTCACCGAAAGCGTCGTATCCGTATCGATCGATGTCATCAAAACCACCGCTGGTGAGACCATCCGCGACGCGCGCCGGGAACAAGTGGCGATAGTAGCGAAGGGTGTGGCGCTGGAGTTCGAATCCCGCTTTGAGTGTATTGTACTCATCCAATTCGGTGTTTATGTCACCCTTAAAGCCGATGTAGGATGATTTTCTCTTATAGAAGTCATCCCACAAACTGCCTTCGTCGCCATCCATCACAAACGAACGGACTGTGCCGTCAACTGTCTGCGTATCGATAGTCGGTGTTGTCGTCGGGTCATCGAATGACCAGAACAAATTGGTGTTGTCCAGCCGCGGGTTGCCATTGGGACGGCCGTATGACCAAAGATCATCGCGATAAACGCCATCGCCGCGGAACCGGTAGGTCATATTGTATGACATACTCAGGTTATAAAACGTCTTGGCGTTGAGCGTGTGAGTGACTTTGGCATTGAGGCCCAGGTTCTTATCATTATAGAAAGGCGTGTGCTCGATGTCGAACAGGTAGTCGTGGCGGTATTCCGACCAGTCGTCGGTGCTTCCCGCGCCGGACAATTCGAGCTTGAAGGTCGGCGTGAAATCAACTTTCACCTTTCCCTGATATGACCACCCTTTGCGCCAGTTCCCCGGCAGAGTGGACCGATTGGCCAGCGACTGCTCGGTGATACTGGATGGAGCGCGGTCGCCCAGCCAGCGACGTTCGCCCGAGAAAAAGAAGGTCGCCTTGTCGGTACCCGGAATCGGTCCGCCGATATCTCCGGCGTAAAAATTGTTGTCGTACGACTGGTAGCCGATGTTATCACCAAGCCACGATCCGACATTGTCACTTACCAACTCAAAATTGCCATGATACGCCTGCGAACCGGAGTTAGTGATGGTGTTGACAATACCCGACGCGACGTTGCCGTACTCGGCGGGGAATCCGCCGGAAAGCACGGTCACTTCCTGAATCGCGTTATTGCTGATGTTGGCTGTCGAGTTGCCGGACAATGGATCCTGAGTCGAGAATCCGTCGACATAGTAGGCGACTTCCGACGGCCGACCGCCGCGAATATTCAGTTCGCTCGAATTGAGCGACTCGCGGCCGCCGCGCACTCGCACAACCGGGTTTGAATTGATCTTCACGACGCCGTTCTGAATCCCGACAACCTGCTCAAAACCACGGGTCGGGAGCGCCTGAATTTCATCGCGTTTGACAATCGAAATGTTGCTGGTCTTGTCTTTTAAGATCAGCGGGCGTTCCGCTTTGACGGTTTGCGTCTTGCCGATTTCGGTTGCCTGCGACGTCAGGGTTTGATTTTGATACGTGGTCAGGTCGGCAGAGACTTCCACATCGGTTACTTCCAATGCGGCGAAGCCGACCGAAGAAACTTTCAGTGTGTACGCACCGACCGGCACGTTGATGATGTTGTACACGCCATTGGCGTCGGTCATCGCACCCATCGTCGTGCCGACGATAGTGACTGACACGCCAACCAGCGGTTCTTTCGTTTGGGCATCGGTGATAACGCCGGAAATTTTTCCGACGACAGCGCCGAACGACTGTCCGGCGAGCATGCAGCACAACGCCACAAACACCAGAAGACGTTTGTTGTTCATACCTCTTCCCTCGTGTTTTGATTTGATGAATCAAAAATAGAATTGTCGAATACTGTGTGTACCAAAATTGCTCCGTGCTTCTGTAGCGGTCCCTTCAATGGGACGCACACATACTTGTATCGGCACATTTAGCGTAACCTTAAGCGAATTGACCCCTTACCGTCCACTCTGTCAACAAAAAAGGTGGCGTTTTGTTCCCGACGACTACTTCATGCAGGACCGAACAACCCACGATGCGGGTCACTGACGGCAATTATTACCGAACCGTGTGGAATTATTTTCTTAAGAAACGAACTTAGCGACCACTCGAAGGGCGTCGTCGCCAACCATACGCACGTTGAGCGAGAGTTCGAAAGCCACTCACCAGGACCGAACGCGACTTTCTGCGCCACGGCACAATCAGCGGTTGCCCGCCGTACTTGAGCTTGTAGTCGCCTCCCCCTCCCATATCGCACGCGAGCGCCCCACGCGCTTTCCAGTACCGCATCGCATACCACTGCACCGGTTCATTGGGCTGAAGAATTTGATATTCGCGCAGTGAAGCGCCTCCCCAGAAGTACATACGGTCGCGGAATGCCGGGTAAATTCCGGTAGCGATGCAAACTCCGTCGGCATTTCTCGCCCGCAACAACAAGAGATTCCCGCTGTGCGACAAATGCCGGATCAACAGGTGAATCCGATCAATTGAATGTGTCGGCTTTAGCCCTTGTTTGGCGAACACCTCGGTGAGTTGTGTGTAGTACTCCGAGGGAAATTCGCCATCCTGGGCAATTTCCACGGTAACACCGGACTTTTCAGACTTCCGAATACTCGTCCGGCAAGATCCTTTCATGTTGTCAAAGATCGCGTCCTCAGAGATTGAAAGATCGATCTCCGTATTGTTGAAATTCCGTCCGCGCCAGCCAAGGTTGTCCATCTGGTCGACTGTAAGATGTCTGTCCATCAGTTCAACATGCCAACACCCCAGCTCTCGAAACGCAAATTGTGCGAGCGGTTCCACGAGAGCGCCACGATCTACCCCCGCCATCAGATTGAATCCAAGGTAAGACGTCGACCACCCCGGGAACGGAGAACCAAGGATCCTCAGCCCACCCTTGGTGATAGTCAGCCCGGTGAAGAACCCTACCGGTTGACGATCAATCTTCACTTCAAGTACGATTGGTTTTGCTCTTTGCGATTCGGCAATGAACTCCAGCCATGGTTTAGTCTGGAAAAGTGTCCGATCGGGAAACGAGTCAAGGTACGACCAGTCGACATTTGCAATTGGCTCAAAGGAAATGCTCATGTGCGTCCGCGCCAGAGTTTTTCGACCAGCCATCGACGCTCCAGCGCCGATCGCTCCGCATCGTTGATCACATGGCCGCCGTTTTGAACTTTGAGAAAATCTAGCAATGTCGCCACCGGTACAAACCAACCGTTCTTGGCGGCCAACCGCTCCATCAATCGCCGAAAAACGGGATCAATTCGGCCCCCGGAGTAAAATCCCGAGGCAAAGTGCGTGTACATGATACAAGCCCCCCCTTCCCCCTCCAGTCGATCTTGATCTCGCTCATTGAGGCAACGGTTGAATAGTTGCAAGTTGGAGCCATCGGATGATGCAAACCAATTGTTCACAAACGGCCGAATCGGATCGTGATAGGGCATAATCGGACAGCGGGCGAGCGTGTTAATGTCGGAATAGACGAAGTTACGAAAGTACTGGATTCGCTCTTTGCACAGATCGCCCCAGAAAAGCTGGTCGTTTGTGGCTTGCCCGCGATACCGTCCGGCGAATCTATATCGGGTCGCGAAATTGTACAGTAGCCGACTCACGCCCCCGACTCGGGCGTCACCCCAGTACATATTCTCCCTGCAATCAGAATGGTTAGCGGCAGTATAAGGATTTCCGCCGAACGCTTTGGCAAAACGATCAAGCGCTGACAGCGTCCTGGCGCGGGGCGAGGTGTGCCAGGTCGCCATATGATGCCCGATTTCGAACCCCTGTCGTTGAAGTGACAGCACCCACTTGAGATACTCCGGGTTTTCGCAAGTTTGTCCGGGGCAATTCCCCGGCTCGGTTCCTTCGAGCATCCAGACCGACTTGGTCGTCCGCAAACCGAGATCGTGTAAAAACCGGTAGACCTCGCCGACATTTTCGATTGTGGCATAATCGGTGTCGTCGAAAATGGTAAAGGCAAACGACTTGTTATCCGGCCAGACTTTGCGCATCCGGATAATATCTGAACTTACCTCACCGGAATCCAGTAGGAGATTTTGACCGCCACATAGTCGGAGCCATCGGCGGAAAAGGCGTCGCCCAACGACCTCAGCCGAACTTTCTGCCCCGGTTCGCGGCTGTCGTTGCGATTGCGTTGCCAAACCAGATACATCGCGCTACCGGGAGAGAACTCCCAGCGAAGCACCAGATTGGACTGAAATGACCGATCGCCGAAATTGCGATCCGGCAGGTCGAATGTGTCGGCGCCATCAATAACATGATACCCTGTCTCAACTCTTGAGATCGTGGTCCCGTCCGAGCCGTACCGCCGTAACTCGTTGGTGCCAACTTTGGCCAGCTCGCCGTGATCGGTATAGTCCCCTGATGCCGCAAATGGCTCAACATACATCTCAAGTGAAAGCACCGGCGAAAAATACCAGTTCACCCGGGAGCCGATGCGGGCCTCACTGCCCCTAAGTGTTGCAAAAATGTACCGGTCGCCAAAGGTGGCGCTCCCGCCGCTTGAGTCTTTTCCATACCAAGCGAGCGGATTCCGGTATTCCTCCCAGCTCGGTTCAATCGAGACGGCCAGGCGACTGCCGATCCGCCGCGAATACGAGACACTTGCCGAGCGCGACCAAAAATTGCGATCACCCCATTGATAAGTCAACGAAGTCCCATACTGGGTCTGTCGCCCATATGGACTGTTGACTGAAAGGTGAATTTCTTGTGAGCCGAGCTTTCGCATGATCGGCCCGCCGCGGGTAAAGTCGTCGGCGTAGGTTGACGGAAACAAGGCAAGATACCCGGTGAAATTCACGAACCCTTTGAATGTCCCTTCGGTGAAGAAATCAAACTCCCTATAGGTGTTGGTTCCGCCACCATTCCATCCACCACTCCAGCTAAGTTCGAGATAGTAATTATGAAATATCTTTCCGGGCTTAGTCTCACGATACGCAATGTGTCCCCATTGGGTGATATCGTCCGAGGAATTCAATAGACCCAGGTCGTTCAGCTCAAAGTCGGCGGTCTCGATGTTCGCCCCTCCCCCCCAGAGCCAATGTTTGCCCGACCGTTTTCCGCCCCGGACCTGAGCTGTAAATCCAGTCATGGCCGTGCGCGATGAATCGACTTTGAGTCGATCCTGTTCGTCGGGGCGCTGAAAATAGTGCGCGGGACTGGCTTGGGTTCGGGCGATTACCGTTGAATCACCCCGGACATGGCTGAACCCGGCGAACCCTATAAGGTCGTATTTTCCGCCTTTGAATCTGAGATTCCAGTCGAAATTGCCGGTATACGCTTGTTGCCTGAGTATTTCCCTCAAATTCTCATTGTCACCAAAGCTCCGATTCATCCCCGACAGGAACAACCCGGCAGTAGAGCCATGTGCGCCGAATTCCCTGCGCACCGCTGTCAAACCATAGGCAGTGGTCGGTTCGACATCGATTTTTGACTCAAGCTTCAATGACGTATCGTAGACCGTCGCCCGTTCACGGCTGGTGATCGCACCCAGCACTCCAAGTGAGGTCTTGGGCGAAATCCGCCCCGAAATTTTCGCGGCGCCAAGAATAGTGCTGTTTTCAGGCGATTTGGCAAAGTCCCCGTCGGCCCTCCCGCGGGGCGATCCGCCGATCCGGCGCGAATAGAAGTAGAGCGGACCCTCAGGCAAGAGCAGTTCATTTCCTTCAGCAAAGAATGGTCGGCGTTCGTCAAACGAGGTCTCGTACGCCGACAGGTTCACAACTGCCGGGTCGGCCTCGACCTGCCCAAAATCCGGATTGATCGTGGCATCGAGTGTGAGATTTGGCCCCAGCCCCATTTTCAAATCAGCGCCCACACGTTTGTCCAGGGTTACCCGGTCATGGAGCGGATCAGAGGGATCCGGACTCTCGCCGGCGATACCGGCATTCCCTGCAACATAGGGCAGTAGCTCAAGTCGACGCGACGGTTTTACGTTTTGAATCCCCTTCATTTCCCCAAACCATGAAGAAAAACCGTTGGCGCTTTTCGGAATCACTACCCAGAAAATGTCTTCGTTAAGGGACGGGATCCACCGGTTGAATTGTATTCCCCAGACTTGCTCGGGGATGTCGTTAAATCGCAGTTGGGAAAATGGAATCCGCATCTCGCACGTCCAGCTCACTGAGTCACGCGCGGTCTTGGCGTCCCAGACCGGATTGTATGAGTAGTCCCGATCCCCCTCGCTATCTGAAAGATTGTACCGATCAAATCTGACACCGGCCACATTAACACCAAAACCGTAGGCAGTGCGATGATCATGGTAGGAGTCAAATGAGACAATAAACTGCTCGGCCGGACCTTGATTATCATGGCGATCCAAGTACATCCCGAGCGATCCGGGGTTGTCGCAGTACATCCGCGCCCCGACATACACGGCATCGTCGTCCCACGCTATTGCAACGGCGGTCCTCGCCGACGGTGTCCCGTTTTCGACCGGCTCTTTTTGGGCAAAGTCGGTCGTCCAGACGGCGCTCTGCCAAATCGGATCGTCAAGCCGACCGTTGATATGAACCGAGCCGCCGCTCAATTTCACTGCGCTGATCTGTTTTCGCGGAGCGTTCGGGTTGTGCTGAGCGTAAATTGCGTCAGTCGAGAGAAGTCCGAAAGCGGCCAGACACGTCAGAGCCTTCACGTAACAATATTTTTTCAATCAACTTTCCTTTTGGCGAGCCGGGACCATTGTGGCTCCGGTTCTTTGCGGGCGCAAATATACGGACTTAGACGATACAAGGCCAGCAACGGTTGCATGAGTAACGCGAAAACCTGATGTGGCGTTTGACAATCTGCCGGAGTGTGAATATGATTGGAACTGATGAATCTATGGGCAACAATTCTGATCGCCAGTGTCGCTATCGGCATCTTTCTGCTGGCTATCCTCCTGTTCGGACGCAACCCCAATCGGCTCGCCACTCATCTTTTTGCCGGCATTCTTGTGGTGTTAGTCGCCACTAATTTCGACAATTGGCTATATGCTTCGGGACTATGGACCGAAGCCTTGCGGCTGATCGGATTTTCGCGTGGGAGCATTCTTTTGGTTGGACCACTCATGTACCTCTATGCCAAATCGATTACCGATCCTGACTTTCGGCTTGGACCGCGTCATCTTCTTCACACTATCCCGTACAGCCTGTCGCTGGCCTATTTGATTCCGGTTATCTTCTTCAGTGATCCGGAATTTAAGCGACAGTACATTCGCCTACCGATGGAACCGGGCATGCAACTCTTGGGGTGGATGCGCCTCATCTTTGTCGGATATCTTCTGCATTTGGCGATCTATCTTGGCTGGAGTATCCGCATGGTGCAACGGGAGATCAGATCACACCAGACGATCTCGTACATTGTACCCATCACCGACCGGCTAAACTGGTTGCGACGATTCACCATCGCGATTCTCCTGTGCTTCATTGTACTGGCTATACCACTTGGCTACACTATTGTGTTCGGAGCGTACCACCCCGGAATCAACTTCGCCATCACGACCCTCTATTCGATCCTCATTTTCTATCTGGGCGCTGTGGCGCTGAGAAACGAGAAGCTGGTCCTGCCTGACTTTGCGCGAAAGTACCAGACCCTGACTCTCTCCCCTGAACAGGAGCAGAAATTTGCCGACCGGGTTGCCGAGCTTTTTCAAGTTCAGAAAATCTACCTCGACCCCAACTTAACCCTCAAATCGGCCGCCGATTTGGTCGGCACTCCGGCCGGGTATCTCTCAAGGCACATTAATGAGGTCCACCGGAAGAGCTTTCCCGACTTTGTCAACCATTGCCGGGTCGAGGAAGTCAAACGTCGCATGTCCGACCCTCGGTTTGCCAACCTGACCATTCTGGGCTTGGCGATGGAAGTCGGGTTCAGCTCGAAATCCTCGTTCAATGCCGCGTTTAAGAAAGTCACCGGCCAAAACCCCTCGGACTACAAAAAGAGCAAACAGGAACCGAATTAGCCCACAATCAGGGCCGGTTTTGTAATTTCGGACGACCGCTCGCCCGCTTTTCCCGTTCAATAGTCAGCCACCGCGGATCAACCTGCGGCTGAAACCTGCAACCATTAGAGGAATAGATGTCAAACAACCGACTATTGACCACAATTGTACCTGCCCTTCTATTTGTCGTAACTGTCTTCGGAACGGCTGTCGGGCAGTCGACCTGCAAGCGGCTGATGAAACAGGACAGTACGCTTAACAACCTGATCGATCCGCCCGGATACCAAACCTCGCCTCTGGGAACTCTGGGTGGAGTGATAAAATCCGGAGTGGGCAATAAGGCGATTATCTTCATTCCGGGGCTCGGATTTGGTGGAGCAGTATTCGATGACTTTACTCCCTCGTTTGCGCCTGATTACAGAACGTACGCCGTCACGTTGGCCGGTTTCGGTGGCACATCAGCCCCACCCTGTCCGGCTGAGTCGGTCAGCTTTGGGGCACAGACCTGGACCAACAGCGCTCTGGAGGGACTCGAAAAGCTGATCGCTGAAGAACACCTGAGCGACATCGTCGTTGTTGGCCATTGGATGACCGGCACTCAGTTGGCGGTGCGACTGGCGATCAACCACCCGGACAAGGTGAAGGGCGTGATACTTCTGACAGGCGCTCCGCGTTTCAATGTCACCGACACGAACTATGCCAAATTCTATGACACGTACGAAAAGCGCATTGCCACAATGGACAAATTCATGGGGGCGCGCTGGTTCAAATTCGTTACCCGCGAAACCTGGGATGACAACAATTACTACCCGACCGATTATGCGGTACATCCGGTGATGGGACTCAGGTTATGGCGCGAGGCGGCCCGTCCGCCGCTACATGTCTGGGTACGATACCTGTGCGAGTTCGAGTCGCAGGACCTGACCCGCGACATTGGCAAACTCAAAGTCCCAACGCTCATTTTGAATCCGGGATATGAAGGGCTTTGGGTCGACGGTAGCAACAACTACATGGTCGAATCCTTTGGGTACAAAGCGTGGGGAAATACTCTTGACGGGCTGACCAACATCACGATAAAGACAATCCCCGAGTCGCGTGCCTGCATGTGGGTGGATCAGCCGGGAGCGGTGGCCGACGCAATGAATTCGTTTTTGGCCGGCCTCAAGTAGACAAATCGATTTCGACATGTAACTGTTCAAGACCTTCGACAGTCCAATAGTTACCTGTGAAACTGTAACTATTGGACTGTCCATGAAGAAAATCATCCTCTATGGCCTTTTGCTTGTAGTCCTCGGATTTGTTGGATTGTTGGGATACACTTTCTACCGCGAGCAACGGGCCGATTTCGGCTGGTCGCCTAATCTTGCCTCGGTGACATACACAAGCGCACACCCGCGAGTCGTGATCGACGAGGCTCATTTCAATGCCTCTACTGCCAGTGCACTTGGCCGGTACGCGCCGTTTGCGAAACTTCTGCGGGCCGACGGATACACAGTCGACATAGGAAAAGAGAAGTTTTCGGCGGCTTCGCTGAATGGCGTCGATGTCGAAGTTATCGTCAATGCCTCCGGTGCTGATCGATTGACAATACTCGGATTCAACCTGCCGGTTGGCGGCGACGGCGATCGCGGCGCTCCCGCTTTCACCACTGATGAGATAAAGGCGGTTACTGATTGGGTCGCGCAGGGTGGGTCGCTTTTGTTGATCTCTGATCATGCGCCGTATGGACGCGCATCCGAGGCGCTGGCGGCGGCTTTTGGGGTAGAATTTTTCAGAGGTTTTTGCGAAGTCCCCAACGAAACCTCCGATCCACTTGTTTTCTCGACCGCCAACGGCCGTCTGCCGGATCATCCGATTTTGCACGGCGCTACCATGAACGAGTCAGTTCACACAGTGCATACGTTCACTGGACAGTCGATGACAGCGCCTGATTCTGTTAGGATCCTGCTGAATCTTCCCGACAGCGCGGTTGAGTATTTGCCAGAACATCCGGGACAAGAAGGCGGCGAACTCAAGCCGTTTCCCGCGGGGAACGCACAGGGTGTGGCGTTTACCTGGGGCAAAGGGCGGGTTGTCATTTTGGGCGAGGCGGCAATGCTGACCGCGCAGGTGTATGACCTCAAACCCTTCGGCATGAACTCGGGCGACAACGATAACAAACAATTCGCTTTGAATGTTCTGCATTGGCTCTCGCGGAAGATCTGAGTGACTGCAACGGGCGCGGTGCATGTTTCTGCGCACGCGCACAGAAAAGCGCCGTCAGGTGGGGGCACCTGACGGCACGATGTGAGCCAATGTCGTCGGATGAGAACGCCCGACGACACGCTGTGATGGAGGTCACTGTTCGATAAGCGCAACCTGCAACTCATCGCGCTGAACCGACACCAGCGCCGCTACTTTGTTACCAGTCTTGACAAACAAGCCCTGATCCGTAGTAGCAACGACTAGTTGACGGTCGACCTTGCGGACGGCCGCGATCTGCTGACCTGAGAACCCCTCTACCGGTTTAAAGACGTCTTTGTAATATGTGACCAGTCCCTTATCAGTCCCGATGTAGACAATCCAATTGGAGGCGTCGATGCTGGTCACGACATTCGACGGAAGTCCGCAGGTGAAATCAAACGGATTCCACTTGCCGCCGTCGTGGACAAACAATCCCTGATCGGTGCCGAGATAGAGATGATTGTGGTTGAATGCCAGCGCGGTGACATTGTTGAAAAGCGATTCGTCGCGCGAGAGAAAACGCTTTTGGAATGACTCGCCGTCCCAGCGATACAACCCCTCGCCGTCGGTGCCGACCCAGAGCCCCGTACCATCGGAGGTGAGAGCACTGACGGTAATGCTGTCTTTCAGTTTGATGATGCCAATCGGTGTTTGCGAATAAAGACCGTTGTCGGTGCCGATCATGAGAGTTGCGCCGTAGCTGAAGAGCACGTTGATCGCCGGCTCGATTTGTTCGGGAAGGACGACGAGATCTTCGCCTGAAACTGTGTAGAGCTTGTTGCCGCCGACATAGAGAACGCCGTCGTGGAGCGCGAGCGCGCGTAGATTGTCGCCGATGGCGATAGCGTTGGTGGCGGTGTCATCGAGTTTGCGGATCAAAAGAGCGCCGTCGCACGCCGAGTAGATAGTCGTGCCAACATTGAGCATGTCGTTGATCGGATAGAGTGCGGCGCTGGTGTCGGTAATCGCGACATGCGTTCCGACCGGTTCGGGTTTGAGGGCTTGTGGTTGGTCGACAAGGGCGTTTCCGGCGGTCGCGATTTCGCGGTCGGCGGGGACTGCGCCCTTGTCATTGTTGTTGTCAGAACATCCGGCCATATACAGGGCGGCTACAGCCGCCAGTGAGGCCAGGATCGAGATTTTGGTTTGCCGTTTCATTTTTCGTTCTCCTTCAGGTTTTAGGTTGCGGCTACGGAGCTGGTGATATCAAAGCCGGTGCCTGGCACGTTGTGCCTTTAATGACAATGAGTTAGCGGTTTTTGCTATGTCCGAATAAGCGTTTGTTGTGTCAAATGAGACACATCAAGTTCGGGGCGTACCCGAGGTTAATTGTGTGGCAACGAGTTAAATTGTGTCACGGATGACACAGTGGAGTGTATAATGTTACACGCAAACTGGTTGAACGAAGGAGATGTGAAAGTCGTGGGGAAATTGAAAGTGGGGCTGATAAACGCAATTGCGATGAGTCTGACTCTCACGTTGAGTGCCGAAATCTCAGTGGCTCGTGAGATTCGAGCGAAAATTCTTCAGGAGAAATTGGGGAGGCTGTATTTCTCGGCGGGGAAAGACGAAGATGTTTGGCCGGGGTGTAGGTGGCGATTATATCGGGATTCGACGGATACAATCAAATCAGTGTGCGAGGGAAGGATTGCGGAATCTTATGAGGGAGTGTCGATCAGTGATTCGATTGTGAATTTGCCAACACAGTTCACTTCATCGAGTATGGCGAGGATAGAGGCGGCGGATACGCTTCGAGAGACGATCGTGGGCGCGGCCTTTATCGACCGCATAGACGACGCTGTTTTCGGTAATGAGAGACTTTACAATGAGGCGGTCCGAGCACAGTATGTGCGATACTCAACAGATGAGCGGGGATCACCATTCGCGGATCAAAACGGGGTCGTGGTCAGGGTCGATCGCGCCGAGATTTATCCTATTGACATTATCTACAAAGTTGCGATCCACCCACTAAGCTTCTATTCGCGTTGCAACGATCTTCCTCCGTTTCCGTTTTCCGAAACTCATGTTGAACTATCCTACTGGGAAACTCCCTGCACGAACGGAATGAGAGCCTTGAGTATCGATGCGTCATTCTTCGTCGCACTTATTCCGAATGTGTCTCGCCCGGTCAATCGCAACGCTTTGTTGACGACAGCGCTACGTTATCGAATCGACACTTCGCAAATCAACAATGCCTTCGAATTTGAGTCAGTGCCTCAGCTTAGTTTTCTGCCGGGTGCGCATTCGTATTCGGCGTTCACGGCTGATATCACTAAAGCGAAGAAACTGCTCAAGGAGAATAAAACTGCCGGAGCGTCGGTGTCCATTGATACCTACTCTCCCACTCTTAAATCAACTTCGCGATATATACAGGGCACGCTCACGCAGGCCGGGTATGCCACAACGACCGTCGGTTGGAACGAGCCGGCCGATTTGCGGCTGGCAATTTTGCCTATCTACTCCGACTCGCCGTGGGTGGCACTACGCGAAGTGCTTACCTCTATCGCCAAAGACACAATCGCAAAAGACAAAGCGAATCAGCCGGTGCGGCTGGCCGATCAACTCCTCAACGATGCGTTGGCAACGAGTGACTCGACCCGACGTATTCAGTTATTGGAGCGGGTTGATCGAATGCTGATGGAAGATATCGGGGCCTTTCCGCTCTTTCGGCCAATCATCTATGTCTGTGCCAAAGAAGAAATCCGTGGGATCAAATTCGATAAAGACGGTCGGCTCGATTTGCGCTCGATCTATCGGTTGAAACTTCCGGGTGATTCGGCCGAGGTGAACAGATGACATTCACCGGGAGAATCCGCCTCTACCTTGTGCTTATTGCAGTCATTCCGCCGCTACTTATTCTGGCGGCGGTCTGGTACGAATCGAATGCCTACAATCAGCGCTGGCGGCAGACGACTGTCACCCAGCAGATTTCCACCTTTTCGTTTTTGCTGGCACAACGCGAAGAGAATATTTCAAGACTACTCAAAGACAATGCCGCGGCATATGACTGGCCAAAGTTCACGGCCGGAACTTCACGACGCACCCGGATTACCCCGCCGAGCGAATTGATTGGCGGCGGGCTGGATTTTCTGGAGCTGATTGATTCTTCAGGCAAAGTGCTATGGAGTCGCGGTCGCCCGGAACTGGTTGGCGATCAGATCGCAATTCCGCGCGATTCGCAGGGAACGCCAACGCCGTTTTTGACGAAGATCGAAATTGATCACGACGGTCACCATGCGGCAATTTCGACCTGGCTTGATATCGATTCGTCTGTTCGACTGTACGGCGGCACATATCTGGACAATCAATTCCTGTCACTCTTGGTGACACTGATGGATGCGACGGTCGATTTACATTACTTCGACACCGACTCGGTCAATCAGGCGCTGGCACGGCTCAAGCCGCGCGAATTGTACGAGCAGGACGGCGACCTGATGACTGTCTTGATGGGTGGCGCCGAGAGTGGGTTCTTTTTGACTGCGACATATTCCCCCGAACAACGCCTTCCCCAATTTCTGACCCTTTATATCGTGGCGATTGTAGTGGGGTTGTTTGCCATCGGGTTCGCGGTTGCGCTTGCCTGGAGTTTGGCACGACGAGCCGATCTTGAACTGAACAATCTGCTCGCGGCAACTGAGCGAGTGGCGCGAGGAGATTTGCAGACGCCGCTCTTTGCATACGACACCGGTGAGTTCTCGCGGCTGGCCGACGGCCTTTCGGATATGATCGCAAAGCTCCGCCGATCACAGGAGCGGCTTTCGGCCACCGAACGTATCGCCGCATGGCAGGTGATGGGACGAAAGATAGCGCATGAGATCAAAAATCCGCTCACGCCGATTTCGATTTCGACCGACGACCTTCGACGCTCATACAGCGAAGGGCGGGCCGACTTTGGCAATATCCTGACCGAGTGCACGACGACCATTCGCACCGAAATCACCCGCATGACCCGCCTTCTCGATCAATTTGTCGCGTTTGCGCGAATGCCTGCACCGGTAATGGCGACGGTGGAAGTGAGTTTAGTCGTGAAAGAGATTCAATCCCTCTATCGAACGGATATCGAGTCGGGGAAATTGGAAATTCAAATCGAATCGACCAGACGGTCTCTGCTTTGTGATCCAGAGCAGATCAAACAATTGCTCATAAACCTGATCAAGAACGGGCGCGAGACCGGTGAGGGAAAAGTAGTGGTACGTTTGATTGACATCGACAAGGCGATTCAAATAGTCGTTGAGGACTCAGGCCCCGGTTTTTCGCCGGAGAAACTTGCCAATCCGTTTGAACCGTATGTGTCGACCAAGAAAGACGGATCGGGACTTGGCCTGGTCATTTGCCAGCGGATTGCGATCGATCATGGCGGAACGATCGAGTTGTACAACAGAACTGAAGGAGGGGCGGGAGTGCGAGTCGTTCTCCCGCAGGTATAATGGCGCGCATACTGGTAATCGACGACGAGGGGGCGATCCGCGCGACACTGAAATCGGCGCTGGATAAACGCGGACATCAGACAGTTACCGCCGCGACCGCCAAAGAGGGACTGGAGTTTGCCTCGGCCGGATTCGATGTCATCTTTCTGGATGTCATGTTGCCGGACAAAAGTGGAATGGAACTACTACCGGAACTGCTGACCAAGTTCCCACAAACGGCAGTAGTTGTCATTTCGGGACATGCGGATATCGACACGGCCGTGAGCGCGATCCGGGCGGGAGCGTATGACTTTATCGAAAAGCCGCTTTCGTTGGATCGGATACTCGTAACGGTCGACAACGCAATTATCGCCGGGCAACTGCGGACTGAAAACAAGCGGCTTTCAAAAATTATCTACGGCGACATTGTGGGACAGTCGCCATCGGTCCGGAAAGTGATCGACGATGTCAATCGCTCGGCCCCAAAAGCAACCCGGTTCTTGCTCCTCGGCGAGAATGGAACCGGCAAGGAACTGGTGGCGAATCTGATTCACCGTGCCGGCAAGAATTCGAGCGGGCCGTTTGTGCCGGTCAATTGCGCGGCGTTGCCATCGGAATTGGTTGAGTCGGAACTTTTCGGGCATACGGTAGGCGCGTTCACTGGCGCGACTAAGACGCGCAAAGGGCGATTTGTGGAAGCCAATGGCGGGAGCATCTTCTTAGATGAAATCAGCGAGATGCCGCTTGAAGCCCAGGCGAAGATTCTGCGGGTGATCGAGACACAGGAAGTGACACCGGTTGGAGGAGAGAATTCGATAGCAGTGCAATGTACGATTATCGCCGCCTCGAACCGGGATTTGAGTAAACTTGTAAGTGAAGGAAAGTTCCGGCAGGATTTGTACTACCGGTTGAATGTGGTTACGTTCACCCTTCCCCCATTGCGTGAGCGCCCTGGCGATCTGGCGATTTTGAGCGACCATTTCTTGAAGAGATTTGCTCGTGAAACCGGCGGGCAGGCCAAACAGTTGTCGGCTGACGCAATTGAGTTTCTCGCTCGTCTTCGTTTCCCGGGAAATGTCCGGGAGCTGAAAAACCTGATGGAACGGGTGAATATTTACTGCGACTCACTTGAAATTTCGGCCACTGACCTTGGAAGACTACTTCCCCACGAGGATGCGGACTCGCCGACCACGCTCAAAGAGGCGGTGGATAAATTTGAGCAGGATCAGATCAAGCGGGCGATAGCGCGGGCGGGCGGGAATATGACCGAAGCGGCGAGGCAGTTGGGGCTGGAGCGTTCGCATTTGTATAAGAAGCTCAAGAGGTCTGAGTAGCGCACGCTCGGGGTGAAGTCGGTTTGTGGTGGTCTTTGTAGGTCAGCCTCCTCGCGAGGCTGACATTCCGTTGGAACAAGTAGGACGTCAGAGTCACAAGGACCGTGACCTACCACGAAGACAATTTGCCGCGCACAGGAAAGAGCCGTCGGGTGAGGACGCCCGACGGCACGATATTTCCACCATACAAAATGCCGTCAGGTGGGGGCACCTGACGGCACAACAAAATACAATACGAGATTGCTTCGTCGCTCCGAGGACGTCGCTCCTCGCAACGACAGATAAAATCTCCTGTCCGCTCCAAATTACACATCCACCTCATCGGGATTAGTTTTCGGGCGGGTGTGGCTTTCGGTGGCGGCGTTGATTTTTTCCGGCTGGCGGAGTTTGAGTTTCCCTTTGTGCTTTTTGAGCTGGCTTTTCAGTTTGTCGACCGCCTGATCAATGGATAGGTACATATCTTCGGTTTCGCCGCTGGCTTTAAGCGTAGTATTGTAGACTTTGACGGTTATCTCCGCCAGTTTGCGATGTTTCTCGACTTCAAGTTCGATTTCGGCAGAGACAATATTATCAAAAAAGCGTTTGAGCGATTCCATCTCCTTTTCGGCGCGTGTGCGCAGTTCCGGGGTCAGATCGAAATGCCGGGCAGTTATCTTTGTATGCATGGTAAAAGCTCCTTTCCATGCGGTCGGTATGGTGCTATCGGCAAGTGGCGTGTTACCCACTCGCCGGAAAACCAACTGTCACTACTTATAATCAAAGCAATTCCGAAAGTTCGTCAACATAAACCTCGGCCGGGAGGCCACTAAGTGGCCTCAGTCCGGTTGTGATTGTGCGGTAGCGGCTTGCGAGGGATCGCTCAGGAGGCCACGGTGGTCCGTTTGCGGAAACGGGCCGGTTTAATGCCAAGCTCTTCGCGGTACTTGGTTACTGTGCGACGGGCCAGTTTGATCCCTTCGTTATTGAGCAAACGAAAGATCTCCTGATCGGAAAGCGGCGTTTCGGCGTTTTCGGCAGTGATGATTTCTTCGATCCGCTGTTTGACTGTCCGCTTGGACATGTCTTCGCCTTCTTCCATCGCGATACCGGTATTGAAGAAGTGTTTGATCTCGTAGACACCGAGCGGCGTCTGGACATATTTGCCCGACGATACGCGGCTTATGGTGGCGACATTCATGCTGACTTTGTTGGCGATTTCTTCCATGATCAGCGGCTTGAGAAAGGCCTCGCCTTTTTCGAACCACTCTTTTTGTTCCTCGACGATCGATTCCATAACCCGAATCATGGTAGTCCGGCGCTGATTAATCGCGTTTAAGAGCCAGCGAGCCTGTTCGAGTTTTTGGCGGACATAGTCTTTGGTGCCGTCGTCGGAGTGGTTGCCGCGTTTGATCAGGTCTTTGTACCCGGCGTTGATTCGCAGGCGGGGGACATTCTTGTCATTGTGGAAAACGACATATTCGTCGCCGTAGCGCTCAACCACCAAATCGGGTGTTACCGAGAGAGCGCCGGCGTCGAAACGGCCGTGGGCCGGTGTCGGCGAGAGGCCTTTGATGACCTCCATCGCTTTTTCAGCCCGCTCAAAGGGAACGTTGAGCATTTTGGCAAGCTGGTGTATTGATTTCTTCTCAAGATCGTTTAGGTGGTCGTGGACAATCCGCCAGGCCAGCGAGTTTTCAAGCCCGCGCTCTTTGAGCTGGGCAAGAAGTGATTCGCGAAGATTGCGTGAGCCGACACCGGTCGGGTCAAAACGCTGAATCTTGTCAAGGACCGGTTCGATGTCCGAGATTTCGACTTTCAATTCGGAGGCCATCTCGGCGACACTGATCGCCAGGTAACCATCGGAACGAATATTCCCGATGATGTACTCGCCAATTTGATGCTCAAGCTCAGATAGGCGCAAGAAAGCAAGCTGTTCCATCAGGTGATCATACAGACTGACCGCACCGGTGGCGGTACCCTCGAGCCGGTCTTCGTCTCCCTCGCGCTGATCGCGGACTTTGTACCCCTCGTCGTCATCCTGGAGGTAGTCGTCCCAGTCGATCTTCTCTTTGTCTTCGTCGGTTTTGGTCTCGGTCATGTCGACTTCGGGCTCGTCGGGGGATTCCTGACTGAGCTCGAGTTCGTCGATTTCTTCAAGGAGCGGATTGATGGACAGCTCATGCCGGAGGGTTTGCTCCAGCTTGAGGATGGGCATCTGGAGCATTTTCAGCGACTGGATGAGCTGGGGGGCCAGTTTCTGCTGAAGTCTGAGTTGGAGGCCAAGTTTCATCGGTACGCCTTATGTCCATCGACCGTGGTCCGGCCGAACTGATCTCGCTATTCTTTCTCTTACTATCGGTTCACCGCGCCGAGTGATTTACCGGCGCCGGGTGAATCGTTCAGTATTTCAACAATCGATCAAGCGATCAATTAATTGAGCTTAAACTTCTCTCCCAGATAGATCTTGCGGGCTTCCGGGTCATTGGCCAAAAATTCGGAGGTGCCATCCTTGAGAATCGCGCCGTCGCACATAATGTACGCCCGACTACAGATTGACAGAGTTTCACGTACGTTATGGTCAGTGATCAAAACCCCCAGTCCCCGCTCGGTAAGTCGGGCAATGATCTTCTGAATATCTTCAACCGCGATCGGGTCGATCCCGGCAAAAGGTTCGTCCAAGAGTATGAACTTGGGCTCAGTGACCAGTGCGCGGGTTATTTCAACGCGTCGGCGCTCGCCGCCGGAGAGGGTGTAGGCCTTGTTCTTGCGCAAGTGGGCGATATCGAGTTCGCGCAGGAGATCTTCAAGCCGTTCTTTGCGCTGGCGACGGCTAAGCTTGCGGAATTGCAGGATTGCCATGACATTTTGTTCGACCGTAAGTTTTCGGAAAACAGAGGCCTCCTGCGCCAGGTAGCCGATGCCGAGTCCCGCCCTACGGTACATCGGCCAGCGCGAGATATTGTCTTCACCCAAAAATACCTGCCCTGAGTCAGGGCGAATGAAGCCGATAATCATATAAAACGTGGTGGTCTTTCCGGCCCCGTTTGGGCCCAAGAGCCCGACCACCTCGCCGGGATGGACCTCGATGGAGACATCGCTGACGACGGCTCGTTTACGATAGTATTTGACCAGATTTCGGGATCGTAGGATGACCATGGCTACTCAATATATACACCTGTTTATACCCTGATACAAAAACTATTATCCTCCACAGCATGAAATTTGCTACCCTCTTGAAAATTCTTTTGCGACAGGAAGATAAGTGATTACTTTGCCTGTCTGATCGACGCCCTAACCCGTAGTATTGCAAAGGACATATGAAGCGTTTCATAGCGGTAATCCTGATGGTGGCCCTTTGGGGTTGCTCAAAGTCGCCCAAAGACGAAATCACCCAGAAGTTCGAACAGGGGATGGCGGAGCTGGAACAAGGCCGATATACCACAGCCGATTCGACTTTTCGCAAGCTGATGGCCGACCACCCGACTGACCCGCGCGGGCTATATGGCACCGGCCTGGTGCTCGAACGGCAACAGCAGGTGTTCGACGCGCTGGGAGTGTTTCTCAAGGTCAATAAAGTGAACCGGACCTTTTCGCCGGCGCTTCTTAGTATGGGTCGGGTTTTCCGGAATATCGGTGAATCCGACCTGGCGGCGGCCGCCTATCTGGAGTGTTCCGGCCTTGCCGATTCAGCCGGGGTCGCGGCGGCCAACTTTGCACTTGTTCGTTGCGATGATCGTCAGGCCAAATCAGCGACCGAAGCACTCACTATGGCGGATACATCCGGCGCTGACAAGACATCGCTTGGACTGATCCGCGCCCGGATATTGGCGCAAAGAATGCAGTTTGATTCCGCCGATGCCGCTTACTCGGGTGTCGTCGAGTCGGCACTGAAATCGCCGATGACAACCCAACTGGCGGCGGACTTTCTGGAAGACCGGGGTCTGATTGATTCGGCGATACGAACGAGCGCTGGATCATTGGAAACAAAGGGGCGACTTGATTTCGACGCCGTGTACGGTCATTTCCGGCGGTCACTTAAGCACCGATATTATTGGCAGGCGCGTCAGGCGATTGCGAGGTTGTCTTTGGGTGACACTACCTCATTGACATATCTGGGATTGCGCACCCAGTACGGCCTCTCGACCGGGGAAATCTATCTGGCGAGCCAGGCCACCAGCAAGTTTATGCGTAAAGGGAATAACAGCGTCACATCTTACATTTACGATGCTGATGTTTGCTTAAGAAAGGGTGACTATTCGTCGGTGACGCAAAATGCCGACCTTGCGCCCCGGCTGGCGATTGAGGGAACAGACACGACCGGGTTTGCCCGGTACCTATTGGGAATGGTGCTGGTCCGGTACGCACAAGCAGAAGAAAATGCGCAGTTGGCCGCTGATCTATCGCTTTCGACCGGGTGGGCGGCCGACCGGAGAGATTATGTCCTTACTTATCTTCAGCAGTTCATTCGCCTGGGTGCGGCTGAGCCATACAATCAGAGTATCAAAACGATTACCGGTCGCCACGGCTCCGACCCTGACTGGATGAGCGGAGTGGGCGATATTTGGGTCGACCAGCTCGCCCGCCAGCTTGACTCGGCCGACCTATATTACAGTCGGGCATTGACGGTTGATCCTTCCTATTGGCCGGCGGCGCAGAACTTTGTTCGTGCCTGTATGCACCTGGGCGAGTTCAAGCGGGCGATTGGATTCTTGGAGAGGTATCCGCAGATCGTGAGTAGTCAGCCACAACTGGCCCTTGATCGCGCCCTTTGTTTGGTACACACCGGCGAGGTGGAACAGGGATCGTCGGCATTTCAGGCGGTATTGCCAAAGGTAAAAGGAGATGCTCTCCGGGTCGAGATGATGAGTCGCCTACTTGAGGCGAAAGGAAGAGTTGATCTTGACGGCAGTCTGATCCGCCTGTTGCTACTGCTTGACGAGAAAAATCCTGACGCCCTGTTATTGGCGGCCACACGCGATAACGACTACGGTAATTTTCAATCGGCAATGGAAACCGCAGAGCGCGGGCTGGCGATTGAACCGGACAATGTGAATCTGCAAGTTCAGCGGGCACGGGCACAATACGGCAAGGGAGACAAGGCGAATGCCAAACTGCAACTCCGCCTGCTCATGAAGGGAAATTCGGGCAGTGTCCCGGTGAATTTGTATCTTTCGGCGATGATGGCCGGCGACAAAGACTCGCTTGACATGATTCAGAACTTTGCGCGCGCGGCCGTATTCTGGGAGTCCGGCTCGCGCCGGGCGATCAACAACCTCGCGTATGTCTATTTGCAAAGCGGCCGGCCAGAATTAGCGGAAGGGGATATTCAAGCGGTTTTACCGCAACATCCGGACTGGGGTGACACGAAATACCTGCTCGGGGTAGCCCAATTGGCGCAGGGTAACATTTCCGGAGCGCGACAGAATCTGACACAGGCGCTGGAGCTTGGCATTCCCGCGGGGTACCGAGCGAAGGCAGAGGAGTTACTGGCAAAGCTGTGATACTCGCCGAAAAAAAAGTTCTCATTACCGGCGCCGATGGCTTT
The DNA here is from genome assembly GCA_964571235.1 of uncultured Ignavibacteriales bacterium. Classification (GTDB taxonomy): domain Bacteria; phylum Zixibacteria; class MSB-5A5; order GN15; family FEB-12; genus JACRAV01. Next base: position 247,297 of record CAZNAI010000001.1, read on the forward strand.
ATCGGTTCGCATCTGGTCGAGAGATTGGTATGGCTTGGAGCTGAAGTCCGTGCGCTGGCGCTCTACAACTCGTTTGGTCAGCGCGGGTGGCTGGATACTGTAGATGCCAAGATTCTGGCGGCCGTCGAAGTTGTGATGGGAGATGTCCGCGATCCGTTTCACTCCCGGGCGCTCACTCGAGATGTCGACGTGGTCTTTCATCTGGCATCGCTAATTGCGATCCCGTATTCGTACCATGCCCCGGAAAGTTATGTGGCATCAAATGTCACCGGCACTCTGAATATGTTGCAGGCGGCGCGTGACGAACGAGTGAGTCGATTTATTCACGTATCGACCTCGGAAGTGTACGGAACCGCGGTGTCGGTTCCGATGTCCGAGACACACCCGCTTTCGGCGCAGTCGCCGTATGCGGCCTCGAAAATCGCCGCCGATCAATTGGCGCTGTCGTTTCATCGCTCGTATGATATTCCGGTAGTCATCGCTCGACCATTCAATACCTATGGCCCGCGCCAGTCGACACGCGCGGTCATTCCGACGATCATCACCCAGGCCCTCGCGGGCGGCAACGTTACTCTTGGAGCAACTACACCGAGACGGGATTTTACTTTTGTCGCCGACACCGTTTCGGCGCTGATCGCGGCGGCCGAGTGCGACAAAGCGGTCGGCGAAGTAGTTCACTTCGGGTCGGGAATCGACATCTCAATTGGCGAGCTGGCGCAAAAAATTCTACAGATGACCGGATCAGAGGGGACGGTTTCTTCTGACAGCCGTCGAGTGCGTCCGCCCGAAAGTGAAGTCGACCGCTTGCTTTGCGACAGCCGCAAAGCGGCCGAGCTGTTCAAATGGAAACCGGAAGTGGATTTGAACTCCGGAATCCGCCAGACTATCGATTGGTTTGCCGAACCGTCGAATCGCATCCGCTACCGCGCGGACGAATATACGATCTGAGCCTCTTATGGAAGCCGTTTTATTAGCAGGTGGCCAAGGAACACGGCTTCTCCCTCTCACCTCGGATTTGCCCAAAGCACTGGCGCCGGTTGGCGGCCGTCCGGTGATCGAGATACTCCTGCAGAGATTCAGGCAGTTCGGGGTGACAAAAGTGCATCTGGCGGTTAATCATTTGGCGGATCAAATTGAGACAGCTCTTGGCGACGGTTCGAAGTTCGGCCTTGAAATTTGTTACTCACACGAACCGGAGCCGCTTTCAACGGTTGGCCCGATCACCCTTGTTGAGAATCTGCCGGAACGGTTCATTGTCGCCAATGCCGACATACTAACGGATTTGGATCTGGCAATGTTGGCCGAAGAACACGAGCGCTCGGGTTGTAAACTGACTGTTGCAACATGCCTTCGCACCGACAAAATGGAATACGGGGTTTTTGAAATAACCGGCGACGGCCGTGTTGCCGCATTCACGGAAAAACCATCGTATCAATTCCGCGTATCAATGGGGGTGTATATCTTTTCCAAAGCTGTTTTGGAATATGTGCCCCCGCGAACTCGATTTGGTTTTGATGATCTCGTTATTACTCTGCTGGCGAAGAACGAGCCGATTCATACGGTCTTGCACAAAGGGTTTTGGCTCGATATTGGCAGAGTCCAGGATTATCTCCGCGCCAATTCCGACGATGCCGATCAGATCGCTCGCCTGACCGCCCCGCGCTGACCCGGCCCGAATCCGGACGCCGGGAGTCCTGTTAACAGATTGCCATTCAACATTTTTCAAGATATTTAGAATAATTCTCTACATTTTTTCAGTTATGCCGAAACATCTTCACGTTTCTGGCGTATTATGAGGTACACGTTCACCAGCAGTAGAGGTGGAAAGATGATTGACGACATCGATCGCAAGATTCTCCAGCAACTTCAGGAGAATGCCCGAACCCCCAATTCAGAGATCGCGGAAAAAATCGGCATGGCGCCGTCGGCCACGTACGAGCGGGTACGCAAACTCGAACGCAAAGGGATTATCAAAGGGTATGAGGTCCGGCTCGACGCCGAGAAACTTGGCGCCGGGCTTATCGCGTTTATCGCCGTGCGAACGACCGAACCGGCGGGTATTATCGCCGCCGCTCCGGACTTTGTGAAAATCCCTGAAGTGCAGGAGGTGTACAATGTCGCCGGTGACGATTGTTACCTTTTGAAAGTGCGGACCCACGACACGACGACGCTCAATGAACTGATTCGGGAGAAGATCGGACGGGTTGATACGGTGAAGTCCACGCGCACGACCATAGTCTTGCAGATTCACAAAGAGACCACTCGCCTGGCACTGGAAAGCCTGGGAAAGAAAGATGAATCCAACTGATCATCTGCATGTAACCCGTTTCAAACTGATAGTGGCTTTTGCCGCTGTCTATTTGATCTGGGGGTCGACCTATCTGGGGATCAGATTTGCGATCGACACGATTCCGCCGTTTATCATGTGCGGAATGCGTTTCGTCATCGGTGGCGTGATGATGTTAGTGTGGGCGCGGGTTCAAAACGGAGCCTGGCCTACCAAAGATGAACTGCGTAATGCGGCAGTTATTGGAACGCTGATGATGGTGGGCGGAACCGGGGCAGTCACCTGGGCCGAGCAGATGGTGCCCTCTGGCCTGACTGCGCTCATGGTAGGAACAGTTCCGCTCTGGATCGTTTTCTTTGACTGGCTGAGCCCTCACGGCACTCGTCCGACCTGGCTGATGATTGTCGGACTTGTCATCGGTAGTATTGGAGTGGGAGTGCTGATTGCGCCGGGTCATTTTGCAGGCGCCGATCACCTCGATCCGATCGGCGCGGCAGTACTGGTGCTGGCCTGCGGCTCTTGGGCGTACGGTTCCATCAAATCACGACACGCTATACTGCCCAAGTCGCAGACAATGTCGATAGGCGTGCAGTTATTAGTGGCCGGCGGAGTTTTGCTTGTTCTTTCGACATTTTCCGGTGAATGGGGGAAATTGGATTTGGCGCATGTATCTGCCAAATCGACGATCGCCTTGTTGTATCTGGCGATAATCGGATCACTCGCTTTTGTGTCGTATCTCTGGCTCATCAAAGCGGCCGGTCCGGCCAAGGCGGCGACCTATGCATATGTCAATCCGGTGGTGGCAGTACTGCTCGGCTCAACACTAGGCGGAGAACCGCTCGCTCTGCGCACACTCTTGAGCGCACTGATCATTATTGCCGCTGTGGTTGTTATTATAACCGCGAAATCGCGCCAGCTCGGGGGCGCGGCGAATTCGCAGGCAAAAGCGACGCCAACACCTACTGTCTCGAATCCGGGATCGTCTGAGGTTATCGCCGAACGACCCTGAGGTCCTCAAGCCCGTCGTTCAACCCACATTTACGAACGGCTACCGAACCATCCCCAGTTCCATTTTGAAACACCGGCGCGGGAAAGTGCTTGTGCCGGGTGGAGGCGGCGATATATCATCTATTAGGAGTATGGTCGTCGGACGCGCAATCGTACTGATAGAGTTGTACTCAATTGCGAAAGTAGAAATGACGAAATCTTTTGTTTTCAGCGGAACCCGGCCCAAAGCCGGATTGTTTTCCTATTTGGACTGCGGGAAAGGCCAACAGGAACACTAATGGCCGAACCGCAGACCGGACAGACCGAGAAGCGCCGTAGCTTTGAGCGAGAGGCCCTGCCTCATATGGACTCGCTCTACCGAACCGCTCTCCGCATGACGAAGAATGACGGTGATGCGGAAGATCTTGTTCAGGAAACGATGGTGAAGGCGTACCGCTTCTGGGACAAGTTCGAGCAAGGGTCGAATTGTCGGGCATGGTTGTTTAAGATCATGACCAACATCTTTATCAACGACTACCGCTCGAAGTCCCGGACGCCTCAGTCTATTGATGTGGACGATATAGATGACAATTACTTGTATAGCCAACTGGTAACACAGAGCGAAGATGACAACCCGGAACGACAGTTGTTCGCCAAGATATTCGACGAGGATGTCCGCAAGGCGATCGAAGAACTCCCCGACGATTTCCGTCTGGTGGTGGTCCTGTCATTCCTTGAAGGGTTCGCTTACCAGGAGATTGCCGAGATAGCCGACTTGCAACTGGGAACGGTCAAATCACGGCTCCATCGGGGTCGTAAACTCCTCCAGAAAAAACTGATGGATTATGCGATTAAGAACGGGTACGCCAAGGAAGAATCCTCATGAACTGTCAGGAAGCCCTCACGCTCCTTTACGACATCATAGATAAAGAAGCCTCAGAGATCGATGCCGCCGAAGTGCGCGCCCATCTGGACAAGTGCGAAGACTGTTTTCAGAAGTACAATCTGGCGACCAAGGTAAACGCCCTGATCGATGAGCGGCTCAAGTCGGCCAAAGCGACCTGCTGTACCGAATCGATCCGCCGGAAACTGATAGATCAGATTGATCAGATAGACCGGGAGTCGGGTAACCCGGTAGTTCGGACACGGCGATTTCCGTTCGGTAATTCAACAATGGTGATCGCAATCGCCGCGGCTATCGTAATCGCGATTGGTGGATTTTATGTGAGCGGGGCTCTGGTGGATCATCACAAAGTATTTAAGCCGCTGGAGCAGGCTCATTGGGATTCGGCAGGACAAGTGAATCTGATGACCGCAGACATACAAGCGACTACCGAGGCATTTTTGCTGGCAAGCGCCGAGCAGTACAAACCGAACGCAACGTACGGCGATTTTTCGATGATAGGCGCCAAAGTTGAAGATCTGCTTGGCGAGAAGATGGGACATTTTGTGTACGAACACGGATCAACGATTGTCTCGGTGTTTGTGGCGCCGGCGTCGTTTGAAATCCCCTCGCAACTGGAAAGCAGTGCCGTGATGGTCGGCGGAATCAAAATGTTCGATCACAATTGCCGAGGTTGCCGGCTGGTCTATCACCGGACAAAAAACGCGGTGGTGATTGTCGCCACGACCGAGAAGAGTGTCGACCTGCTCTCTTTCGATCCGGGACGCGGAGCGATCTGAGCACAGATAGTTGTTGATCGAAATCCTCAGTTGAGATACTTTCGCCGGCATGAAACGAATCGCCGGCGTTTTTCTTTTCCTCGTCTTTTCGGCGATTTCCCCATTCGCAAACGCAGTATCTTTCTATGTTGATTCCGCCTTCACGTCGCGGCTGATGGAAGCACAATCAGCGATTTTGAGCGATCAATTCGACCTCGCTGACTCGATATCGCAACGGCTGATCGTTGATTATCCGCTCGATCCGGCAGGAAGACTTTCGCTGGCGGCCTCGCAACTGGCACGAATGACCGACGCGGAGGCAAATCTTTACGGTAAGCAATTCACAGTATCGCTGGATTCGATTACCAATCAGTGTCAACAACTGATCCTGACAGCTGATGCACCTCGAAAAGCATGGCTCTGTCTTTTTCTGGGGCACGCACAGGCCTACCGGGCGCTCTACGAATCAAAGTTTGGGTCGAGTTACAAAGCGGTTCGGATGGGGCTGGCTACCAATGACTCGTACCAAGCGGGACTGGCGTCAGATTCGTCGCTTTACGACCTCTACTTTGGACTTGGATCGTATCACTATTGGAAATCGGTAAAAGCGGGGGTGTTCCGCTGGCTGGGGATATTTCACAACGATATTGATCTGGGAATCCGAGAGCTACAGCTTGCGGTTGACTCTTCCCTGCTTTCGCGTAATGTAGCGCTGGCCTCGCTCTGTTGGGTCTGGCTCGACCGGGAACGATTCGATTCGGTGGAGCAAATTTCCGCAGAGCTTACCTCCATCTATCCCACCGGAAAGTCGTTTCTCTGGCCGCAAGCGCGGGCGGAGTTCGACTCCAAGCGATACGCTCAAGCAATCAAAAGCTATGGCCGAATACGCGCCCTTTTGGAAAAGAATCCGGGGAATCATTTCAATGTCGTGGAATGCGACTATTATATCGCGCGAAGTTTCGAAAAATCGGGTGAGGAGTCTGAGGCGATCAGGTGCGCCGCGCAATTTCCAATGTATGAGAAATATGTGTCAGCCGAGGTGCGCCATCGGCAGGCTGACAAGATAAGTTATCTTAAGCGGCTGGCGGCCCGCGCTGTCACAACGGTCTCGACCGAGCGGTAGTTAGCGCTGAGGACGGGCCAGCTTCTGGCGTTCGTCAAGCAGTCGGCAACCTTCCATTAGAATCGACTCATTGGGATAGTGATTGTTCGCGGGCGGGATTTCCTCGGCCGTGACTGGCTGAATGTTCCAGAATCCGCTTGTCCAGCCGAGCGCTTCGTAGACGGCCTCAGGGCCGTCAATTTCACGCAGTTTGGCGTGGACGATCTGGCCGTGCAAGAGGTACAGATTCAGTTCATCGGTACCGTTGGTGACGACAAGATTGACGGTTCTGCGGCTCGGCCCGAGCGCCTGCAAAAGATCGATCAGATTCATGTCGATCAGATTTCCCATTGTCCCGGTGGCAGTGGTCCGGTTGATGCGGATATGCGGGGTGCTGGCGTGAGATTCGATCCGCATCCTTACTTTGCGGATTTTGACAACCAGCAAATTGAGGTTGTTGTCGATAGAAATCAAATCTTCGATTCCCTGGTCTAGCAGACCAGTCATCTGAGTTGCTACGAAGGTATCAGTCAATACGAAGGTGGGGATCCTCACAACATCCACTCCGGCGGCGATGACCGATCCTACCAACGCTGACACTTTCGCCGGCTCACCCATCTCCATGAGAATCATCATATCGGGATTTCCGCGACGGAACAGGTCGGTCAGCGACAGGAGATCGCCAACTACGATGACACGGAATCCTTCGTTCTTAAGACGTGAAGCGATCGGTTTTGCCAAGTCGGTGTCGGCGCCGTACAAAATCACCTGATTGTACCGGAGCGTTTCGGCGACTGAGAGAATGTCCTTTTGAATCATCTCCAGGAATGCCTCGGCCACCTCGGGCAGAAACAGCTTCCCTCGCAAATCGTTGAATTTTCGGCTGACTTTGTCGAACTTGTCCAGCGACATTTTTTCATCGAGCGACATGTTGTCGCAAAAGATGTCGACTACCGTGAGAATATTTCCGCCCAACATTTCAATCGGCAATCGCTTCGTGAAACGGTCGCGCAGATTGACATACATCGCCCTGAGCATGCCGATAACCACCGGCGAATAATTGAGCGAATCCAAAAGTTTGATGGTCAGGTTGATCTGGGCGCGGAAGTCCCCCTTTTCGGCCTGCTCGCCATAGTAGAAGGTCGACAGATCATGAATGTACCCGGCGTTGACCACCGCCAACCGGTCGGCGTCGGGTAGTCCGATATGCCGGCAGAGTCGGTCGACTAAATGGCCAACTTTGCCGCTATGGTTAATCGCGTGGCCGGCTTTCGACGAGAGCAAGGCAGTAAACAACTCAAGATTTTTGACATGCAGTTCGCCGATGCGCAAGAGTTTCTCATCGTCGAGGAGTAACCGGTCAGCGGAAGAGTAATACCGGACGTGGGTGCGGGGTGAAGTCTTGCGAAGCCGATCGATCAGATCAAGGTAGTCGCCTGAGACAGTATCCCTTATGAAAACGGTGTGGAATCGGTGGCCGCCGATCATGTCAAAGGCGTCATCGGCCGATTCACAAACTAATACTTGAAAGGCGGCTGATTCCAGGATAGTACGGATTTGCTTGTCAGCGTTGAGGTCGTCGGAGACAAGCAGGACCGCGCCGCGATTGTTCGAACCCGAGGTGGTATCGGACTGGACAATTTTGCCGCTCTCGTTTTGGCGGTCGTCCTCGGAGATGACTTTGGTCCCCTGCGCAATCACCTCCGGCTCGGAAATGACATAATACCTGGTTATGGCCGTTCGGAGCGAGGTTTCGGCGGCGACGAACAGTTTGATTTTGCATCCATTTGCAATGAAGAGTAGTTCTTTGAGGAGATCCTCATTCGACGGATCTTCGCAGGCGATCTTGAGCTCGCGGGTGACTGGATCAAAGGCAAAGGGTAGCACCGTACGTGCTACCGCCACTTTGGCGGGAACTTTTTCAAGAGCTTCTTCAGGGATTTTTCGGTCGGAGAGAATAACCCCTTCGCACTCGAGCTGGCGGGCCAGCGCCCGCACCAGACCGGATTCGGTAACCCAGCCGCTACGAAGCAAATGGGTGCCGAGCCGGCCGCCGTGCTCTTTTTGAAGCGATAACGCCTGACGGATCTGGTCTTCGGTCACCTGACCTTCAAACAGAAGTATCTCGTCGAGTCGGAGTCGTCGGTTTTTGTTGTCAGTCATGGCAGTACTACCGCACGATGGCACTTTCGGTCAACATGGTTTGGCCGCCGCGAGGGCGGGTATCTCTTTATTAATCGGCTAATTCGATGAAAAGTGAACCGATCTGTCAGGCCCTTGATGTGCACTTTTTGCACAGGCCGGTTCGTGCTAAAGATTGCTGGGGCGACGATGGTGTATTAGCTTCGGACTGTGGTAGATAAACGCAAAGAAACAACCATCAAGCTGACGGCCGAAGTCACCTGCGCCGGTTGAGCTTCCAAACTTGGGCCAAAGTTTTTGGCCGACGTTCTGGCAACTTTACCGCAGGCAACGCATCCCAATCTGTTGGTCGGGTTTAGCACGGCCGACGATGCCGGTGTTTATCGCCTGAGCGAAACTCAGGCGCTGGTGCAAACGGTGGATTTTTTCCCGCCGATTGTCGATGACCCATACCGGTTCGGACAGATTGCGGCGGCCAATGCCTTGTCGGATGTCTACGCAATGGGCGGCGTGCCGCTCACCGCGCTCAACATTGTCGGCTTTCCGCTCGGTACCTTGCCGCCGGAGATTCTCACCGAGATTCTGCGCGGTGGCAATGACAAAGTGACCGAGGCGGGAGCAGTGGTGGTGGGTGGACATTCGATCAAGGACAAAGAGCTAAAATTCGGCGTGGCGGTCACTGGCTTGATTGATCCGAGGAGGATAATCACCAATGCGAGCGCACGTCCGGGGGATATTTTGTTTTTGACCAAGGCGATCGGAACGGGTGTGATCACGACCGGTATCAAGCGATCAGCCACATCCGATGAGGTTGCCGAAACGGCGATTGCCCAAATGGCGGCGCTGAACAGAAAGGCGTCGGAGATCATGCTGACTGTGGCGACTTCGGCCGCTACCGACATCACCGGCTACGGCCTGTTGGGACATGCGCGGGAAATGGCGGAGGGATCGGGTGTGACGATTTGCCTTAGTGCCTCTCGCATTCCCCTATTGCCTGGGGCGCTGGAGCTATCGACACGCGGCATGCATCCCGGCGGCGCCAATGATAACCGAGAATTTCTTGGCGGGAAAGTTCTGGTGAACGGAAATATCGATCCGAGTCTGATGGCGCTCTTGTACGATCCTCAGACCTCGGGAGGATTGCTCATAGCCGTTTCCGAAAAAGAAGCAGATACGCTACGCGACCGACTTAAGGCAAGCGGTTTACCATGCCAACCAATAGGGCGCGTAACGACTGCGGGTGAGTGTCCGTTGATTGTAGAGCCATAACGCTGTCGCCTCTGCTATGCTATCCACCAATTCGACACTTGCTCGCTGGATCTGGCTGACTTTGTCGCTGGCGGTGTTGATTGGCGGATTTTGGTTTTGGTCGCGCGATCTCTCGGCGGACGCACCAATCAATTTCTCGGGGTTTTCGCAGGCGCTCGCGACCGATCCTCCGCTGTATACTTATCATGCCAAGAACCGGGTGAATTTCGGGCAGGCCGATCCGCTGGGCGATAAGCGCTGGATACTATTTGAGAAGTCGTTTGCGGGCTGGCTGGAAACGCTTTGGTTTGAATCAGCGGGTGTCTCTATCGCTCATGGCCGGCAAGTTGGAGTCGTTCTCACGTTTGTTTCCATTTTGCTATTGCTGGGAGCACTTTGGCAAAGTCACCGCGGATGGGTTGCGCCGGCGGCCTCGGTTGCTTTGGTTGTCAATGTCATCCTGATGACCTACGGCTCGTTTCCGTTTCTTGAGATCAGCTTACTCTTCTTCGCCTCGCTGGCGTTTTTCTTTTATGCGAATTGGGGCAATCGGTGGTGGGGTGTGGTCTTATCAGCTATGGCTATTTCTGCGGCAACTTTTTGCGGGAAAATCTTCGGCGTGCTCTTACTTCCGCCGCTGATTTTCTGTGTAATTGCCGATGCCAGAAAGGGCGCCAAAATCCGCAGTGCCGGCTTGGCAGTCGGTACATTTGTGATCACAGGAATCGTTTTGGCGTTCTTGCTGTACGGCTCGCAAGTAACAGCCGCGGCGGAGTTTCTCAAGGAACAGTCGTATCAGTCGCGAGTCTTTCCCGAGGCGCTTACTTCGCCATGGTCGTTTGTTGCTTTCTTGCTGGCCTATGGCTTTCGCAATGACCTGTACTTTGTTTCAGTCGATCTGCTGGGATATTTGTTTGTTTCGGCGGTCTTACTGGCTCTTTGGATTCAGTTTCGAAAGACCACGCCGACACTGCTTCCGCGCACAACCCGGCTAGTTTTGGGATGGGTCGTGTGCATCTGGTTCGGGCTTGCGATACCATCGTATTCGCCTCCTCGCTACTCGCTGATATTTATTCCGGCGCTTGTCATTCTCTGTTTCACGTTTGTCGATTTTCTGATTGGATCAAAAATCGAATGGCCGAAACGACTAAACTGGTGGTCTTCGGCAATAGTCGGTGTCGCGGGATGGGTAGTGGCGATGCAATTGGGGCTCGCGAATTTTTCCGGCCACTATGTCGAGGGTCTCTACACGCAGTACATGGTCTCTACTTTGCCGATCGCAGTGGGAGTACTGCTCTTGGCTCGATATGTAGGACAATTGGCGACGTTTACATTGCGGCCAATCGTTCTCATTACAATGGGAATTCTGCTTGTTGGCGGTTCGGTTGCGGCGGGGTGGTACAACTATTCCAGTATCGGGATCGGGTACAGGACATATCAAATCAGGGAAGTTGACCGCGACTTGCAGTTCATACTTGGTCCGAAAGCAGTGGTCTCGGGGCCGTATGCGGCCGCTTTCACGCAGGAAAACAAAGTGTTATCACACATACACTTTTTTGGCGAATCCTGGTCGGACAGCAGTGTCTTTGTAGAATTACCAATCACTCACCTGGCGGTTGATGAGTCGAATTTCAAGTCGGCGGTAGCGCAGAGCAAATCGCTTGAATCGGCCAAACCGATCACGAGTTACTGGATCGGTGGGCACGAGGTTTCCATCTTTGATATTAGTCGGCTGTATGACAACCCTGCCGCAAATGCCTATCAACCGGGAGTGTATGAGCGGGCAGTACAGTACTTTGAGAGGTTCAATTTTGATTCGGCGCTCTTGAAACTTGGCGAGGACCCGGAGCTGATTAACCGGTCGCGATCGGCGGCGCTATTGTATGCCCGGTCGCTGTTCAAGGCCGATCTTGACGATGCCGCAATTAACAATTATCAGGTGCTCTGCACCCGGTATCCCGCCGATTTTGCCATCTTGCGCGAGGCGGCCAATGCTATCCATCAGATTTCGGAAGTTCGCTACGACACGGCGCTCTATCAAATTGCGGCTATCTTTTACCAAAGAGCCGAAATGCTCAACCAGTGGGAAGCGGAGAATCTGCAGAGACTGGCATCCGAGACGCACCAATACTTCGAGAATATGCGACAATCACGCCGTCAGGCCGTTGATAGTAGCAGAAGGTAATCTTTCAAAGCAGATCAATAAGCTCTTATTCTCACTGCGACACAGCGCAGTACTGATTTCAACAGATTTGTGCAACTTCTGGAACGGCCACACAGTTAATCAGGTAGAAAAAGCAGACGGTGTTATGGTTGCATCGGCGTTTTAACTGTGTTACGATCCGGTTGCAAGGAGTGCACACAGTGGAGATAGGACTCATCTACTCAAAGGCCGATCCGAGGCAAAGCGACGCCCGGGAATTTGTATATCGTTTTCTTGCCGACCATGGTGTTCTCGCTGAAATAGTCGAAGAAGACCAGCCGGTACCCTCCCCCACACTGATTATCAATGGATTTACGCTGGCGGATCAGCGACAGAGCACGCGCACGGTCGACACTTCCCGGATGTTTCCGGGAGTGGAAGAAATCCGCCGGGCGCTTGAGCGCCAGTTGTGGGGAGTGTGAGGGGGTAGAATAGTGATCTGATCACGGTATCGCCTGACTTAAGGCACCCAATTTTGGCTTGCATGGATTATTCTCTACGTGTATCTTAGTGTCGATCATCTGACCCTTCATTGCTTGTCAAGAGTGTAAGTGTCCCGATTATTTGGGACAGTCTCGGGCCTGGAAGGACTCGGGCGGAGGTGAGAATCATGATTCGCGAAAAACTGGTAGCGGGCTGTACGCTGGTGTCGGCGGTTATACTGGTTGCCGTGTCAGCGCCGAAAGCAGGGGGAAATTCTAGTGATGCCTACTGGAGTGGGGATTTTGCCAAAACCGACCTTTTGGCAAACGCCAGGGCGCTCCAAGTCTACGATGGCAAGCTGTTCGTGGCGGCCGACTTCACATTCCCTCTCGATCCACTCATGCGAGACATAGGAACGTGGGACGGAACCGCCTGGGGGAACTTAGGAGGCGGCACTAACGGGGTAATGAATGCGATGACAGTCTATAACGGTGAACTGATTGTCGCAGGTTCCTTCAGTCAGGTTGGGGGTGTTCCCGCCGCCAATATTGCACGCTGGAATGGCACTTCATGGCAATCGCTTGGGTCTGGAACAAGCCGAGCGGTGACGGCGCTCACAGTGTGGAATGGCCTTCTCGTCGTCGGCACCCGGAACTCTTGTTGTGTTCTCGTGACGACGTGGGACGGCTCCACGTGGGCGGACATCGGTCAGTGGTTCGGAACAGGGGTCGATGCCCTCACATCATACAATAGCCAACTGGTTGCCTTAGGTTATCTCGGACCCACTGGGCCTTATGTGAAGTCTTGGGGAGGGGCGGCGTGGGTTGATTTAGGATCGATGACCACTCTATCGGGTTGCATACCGGGAAAGCTCTGCGTCCTCGGATCAGATCTGTACTTGGGAGCCACTGTTCCTTCAGGTTCAAGCGCATACTGTTTGTGGAAATTCAACGGAAGCAACTGGATTGGTATCGCCAGTTCCACTGTTCTCGCAGGCACACCGGCGCAAGGCATCCGGTTTCTTGCCGCAGACGCCTCCGCTATCGTCTTCGGGGGAAACCTGAAGATTGACGGCTTGCCCAATGATTCCAATCTATTCTCATACAACGGGACAACGATAACGTCGCTACACTCGGAATCGCCCTTTAGTTTGGCCGCTTATGCCCGTTACAATGGGCAAGATTTTGTCGGGGGAACAAATGGGATTCAGCACTGGGCGACAAATCAGTGGGCAGACGAGTTCTGGGCGCACCCGCTCCAGTTCGGTATGAATGGCGCGGTGAACGACCTCTTGGTGTGGAATGACCTTTTGGTGGCAGGTGGAGACTTCACTTTTTCGGGCTCCGCGCACTCAAATAGAATTGCGGCGTGGAATGATACTGCCTGGGCGGGGCTCGGATCGGGAATGAATGCGCGGGTCAACTGCCTGACCGAAATGCAGGGCGAACTGTATGCCGGTGGCGCGTTCACACTGGCAGATGGTGTTTCAGCGAGGCACATTGCCCGCTGGGGCGGGAGTACATGGCATCCGCTGGATACCGGCTTGGCCCAAGCGCCTTCGCTTCTCGCAACATATCAAAATGAGTTGATTGCATATTCTCTCTATGGCCCCATTGTCGGATGGAACGGTACTTCCTGGCGGGTGATCGCCGATTCGATCATCGGTGATGTGCTGGCCTTAGAGCCTTACAATGGCATGTTATACGCCGGCGGGCTGTTCACTCAGATTGAAACGGTCAACGCGAGCCGGATAGCGGCGTGGGACGGCTCTGTGTGGACTCCCTTGCAATCAGGAATCATTGGCAATGTCTACTCGCTACAACCGCACGGCGGCCAATTGCATGTGGGTGGGAGTTTTGGCCAGGCAGGTGCTGTCTGCGCCAATCGACTTGCCGCATGGGACGGGAGCAATTGGTCGGCGGGCACAACCGGCTTGAATGAAGCGATTGGTAGCCTTGGAGCATATGGCTCTGAAGTGATTGTATCCGGACCATTCACATTGGCGGGTGGCGATTCGGCAAATCGAATTGCCCAGTGGAATGGGACAGCCATGTCCGCAATGGGCTCAGGAATAGATCAACCATTCAAGGCCGCGGCTGAGTATCATGGCGCGTTGTATCTTGGTGGGTCGTTCACCAAAGCCGGCGGGAAGACATCGAGCTACATTGCCAAGTGGACCGGTCCGGCGGCAAACAACCGGCGCTACTCGGCAAATCAACTCGCCGTGCTTGCGATAACAGACACTTGTGCGCTGGACTGCTGTCACGGAAATGTGGGCAATGTCGATTGCGACCCGCAAAACGGAATTGATATATCCGATCTTACACGAATAATCGACTATCTGTATATCACGTTTGCGCCTCTTTGTTGCCCGTCATCGTCGAACGTCGATGGCTCGCTGGAAGGCAATATTGATATAGCCGATTTGACAGCGCTGATCGACTTCCTGTATATCAGTTTCACCGCGCCATTGCCGTGTCCGTAGATGAAGTGAGTTAGTGTGAATTGAAAGAGCCGATGTCGCTGAAACAGGCGACATCGGCTTTTTATTTGGGTGAACAATGTTGGGTAGCTTGATCGCCTTTGGCGAACCGCGCAACCCGACCTACAAGTTTACCCGTTCACCTTCTCATCCAAGAATGCCACGATCTCACCGATCTTCATGCGCGACTGTTGCATCGTGTCGCGGTCACGCAGGGTCATCGTGTCGTCTTTGAGCGAGTCGCCGTCGATAGTGATGCAGTACGGACAACCGGCCTCATCCATGCGGGCATAGCGCCGCCCCACCGCGCCGCTTTCGTCGTAGAAGACTTTGAATTTGCGCTTGAGGTCATGGTAGACCTTGTCGGCGTACTCGGGCATGCCGTCTTTTTTGACCAGCGGAAAAATCGCCGCTTTGATGGGGGCGATCTTTGGCGAGAGGTGCAAAAAGACGCGTAGCTCGTCATTGACGGTCTGCTCGTCGTAGGCGTCGATGAGAACAGTTAACAAAGTCCGGTCGCAACCGGCGGAAGTCTCAATAATATACGGCACGAATTTTTCGGTGAAGCGCTCGTCGAAATACCGCAGGTCTTTCTTGGTCGCCTCCATGTGGCGGCCCAGATCGAAATCAGTCCGGTTGTGTACGCCTTCGAGCTCACTCCAGCCGAACGGATATTCGTACTCGATGTCGTAAGCGGCTTTGGCGTAGTGGGCCAATTCGTCCTTGCCGTGCTGGTGCCAACGCAGTTTGTTCATTTTGACACCCAGCCCCTCGTACCATTTCCAGCGTTCTTCACGCCAATACTCAAACCACTTATCGTCCTCGGACGGGTGGATGAAAAACTGCATTTCCATCTGCTCGAATTCACGGGTGCGGAAGATGAAGTTGCCGGGGGTGATTTCGTTGCGGAATGCCTTCCCGATCTGGGCGATGCCAAACGGAATTTTCTGGCGGGAGGAGTTTTTCACATTGAGAAAATTGACATATATCCCCTGCGCCGTTTCCGGGCGCATGTAAACAACCGCAGATTCATCTTCGACCGGACCCATGAATGTTTTGAACATGAGGTTGAACTTGCGGGCTTCGGTCAGTTCGCCGCCGCATTCGAGCGGAGTCTTCGACGGTTTTTGCGGACAACGGCATTCGGCCAGTTTGTCGGCACGGAATCGTCCCTTGCAGGTTTTGCAGTCGATGAGCGGGTCGGTGAAATTGGCGACATGGCCGGAGGTCACCCAGACCTGCGGGTGCATGAGGATGGCGGCGTCGAGTCCTTCGACATCGTCGCGGCGGTTGGTCATCGCCTCCCACCAATAGGTTTTGATATTTCGCTTCAGCTCGGCCCCCAAGGGGCCGTAGTCCCAGCAGGACCCCAAGCCGCCGTAAATTTCGGAAGAAGGAAAGACATATCCGCGCCGTTTACAGAGCGAGACCAGTTTTTCCATGGTGTCGTTGGCAGGTTTTTGACTCATCGAATACTATCCGTTCAGGTCAGTGGTTTTCAATTTTTCCAAAAATTCCAGCGATTTTAGATCGCCGCCGACGCCGGCGTGGAAGCTCAGGAACTTTGTTAAGGCTGTAAGCAAAAGGGCGCTCTGGTCATATCCGATTGGAACCGACGACGCTTCCGATAGCGACGCCGTCTGGAGCGAAGACAACACCCGTACACCTTCAGCCGGGAGCGGAATATAATATTCACCGGGCGTTTGGCAAGAGGGACAGATAACTCCACCGCGATCAGGCGAGAACAACAGGTTGTCGCCGTTGTGCAAAAGCTCCTGCGCCGGTTTGCGACACCCAGAGCAATAGGCCAGCGACGGCCGAAATCCCAGGTGCGACATCACGCGCAGGAGAAAGGCAATGAACAGCGACGGTAGCGCTTTGCGGTCGGCCGATGAGAGATGGTCAAAAAATGAGAGGACGTACGTGTACAGAGCCGGCTGGGGGTCTTCTTCAGGCAAGAGCAAATTCAGCAGTTCACAGGCGGCGGAACCATAGGCAAGGCGGCCGAGGGTTCCTTCTTTGTCGAGCGAGAAGACCTGCAGGGAGTCGCAGTCACGGATATACCCGGAAGACTCGCGGTCGCTTGAATAGAATGTCAGTTCAAGGCGGGCAAAGGGAATGAGACGACCGCGTTTAGAAGTAATCGATCTCCCTCCTTTGTCGACCAGCGCCATCCGGCCGAAATCGCGGGTGAACAGGGCAACTGTACGCGACGATTCCGACCAGTTGAAGATTTTCAGGACAATTGCTTCGGATTTTTCAAGCGGCATGGCGATCACCGCCCGCGGAAACGGTAGATCGTTTCGTTGGGGGCGGCCATGTGGTAGCGGGTGCGGGCGATGTATTCGATGTATGTGCGATCAGACTTGAGTAGATCGCGAACACGGGTAGCGTCGATCAGTTGAGCCAGCTCCCGCTGATTGGCGGCGGCCAGTGACCGACGCTCCATCGATAGTTTTCCGATCCGCAAGATGCCGTACTCGCTGTCGAAGCATGACCAGACGAAGAGCACGGCGATAACCGCCAGCCCGATCTTGACTGCCCGCTTGCGAAGACGGTCGTCGGATTCGCGCAGACGGCGCAGGAAATTCCCCGCCGGGGTCAGAATGGTCGGTTTGGAGCGGATACGCCGTGGCATGGGGCGGAATAACGGACAGATGATTTTCACGGGCAAGTAAAAATCCGCAGGTTTGGTGCCGGCGTCAGGTAACACCGCGTCCCGCTTGTTGCGGGACTCGGCAAGACCTGACGCAACCGCATGGCGGTCGCGTGGGGACGCTCGACCGCACGAAAAAGCAGGCTCGTGTAGGGCGGTTCCGTGTTCGAACCCGCCACTCTTGGATACGGGCTTCGACTCCGCTCAGCCCGACGCTACGCGCTCAGCGCAGATTTCCGATAGAATTGCAGGCCGACTTCAGCACCCAAATAATTCAGAACTGTACACTACTTCTGTATACCAGGAAACATCTTCGGTGCTGAACCGAACAACCATTTAACACTGAACGCTCGGTGTTCGGAACGTCGCCCTGAGCGGAGTCGAAGGGCGTTTCTTGTGCTGAACTCGTCGGTACCATAGAGGTCCCCACCTACCAAAAATCGACGCAACAATGAGGCGGTCGGGTGGGGGCGCCCAACCGCACGAGATACTACTCTATACGAAAAGCGACGCTGACGGTCGAGACAATCTCTTTGTCGATTGAACTCATGTCATTGATGCCGTAATCGGAGACTTCCTGCGAATATTGCGGGCGAATCTGAAAAACACCGATCCGGGCCGATACCGGCGCACCGATGTCGCTATCAGTGGTCTGAGCCAATTGGTTGGCGCGAAGTTTGGCATTTTCGGTCGCCGCTTTGATCATCTCGATTTTGACATCTTCAAGTTTGGTGTACATGTACCGCGGCTGGAGCGAGGTAAGCTCTACTCCTTTTTCAATCAAAGTTGAGGCCTGCTGGGCCAACGTGGCGATCCGGTCGACATCGGCAAGGCGCAAAGTTACCGATTGATAGAGGTTGTACCCGGTCGGCTGACCCTCACGGTTGTAATTGCGATTGATCTGCACCGGTCCGATGGCGAAATCGGACTGGACGAATTTTTGTTCAGCCAGAAACGTTTCGAGCTGTCCCAAGTCTTTTTTCATCTTGGCATAGGCTAAGTCAAGCGTTGCGGCCGAGGCGGTCAGGTTTCCCTCCCAGATTGCCATATCGGAGCGAATTGGTTTGATCGCCGAGCCGGTTACGGTGATCGTGCTTCCAAAGGCACGGGCCTTGAGAACGGCGTTTCGGGCGATCAGCGTGCATACAATAAGGGCGGCGCCAAGTACACCCAAACCCACTATGAAATTCTTGCTCGGAATCCGAGTCATGGTCATTCCTTTCGGCTACTGAATATTGCCACCTGCGCATTAGACACAGCGGCAGTATTTTGGTTCCGAATTGTGTGAATGTCAAGCCGAGAGGTGGCAGAATGTCGCAACAATAGTTGACAACCGCCGTATTAATTGCCAGACTGTACTCAACTAAAGAAAACCAATCAACTCAGACTAACACACGTCACACGGTATGATACAGGTTAGCAATCTTCGCAAATCGTACGGTCAGCTAATAGCGGTCGACGGTATTTCGTTCTCCATTGCCAAGGGCGAGGCGTTTGGGCTGTTGGGGCCAAATGGGGCGGGGAAAACCACCACGATTAGCATGATCTTAGGCGCTTTGCGCCCGGACAACGGGAGTGTGACAATCGACGGCGCCGACGACCCTACGCGGGCGGAGATACGAATGCGCCTGGGGGCGGCTCCGCAGTCGCTGGCGATCTACGAAGAACTGACAGCCGAAGAGAATCTTGCCTTCTTCGGGCGACTGTATCAATTGAACGGGAAAAAACTTGCCGAGCGAGTCGAATGGGCGCTTGAGTTTTCAGGGCTGGCCTCGCGGCGCAAGGATAGGGTTAAGACGTATTCCGGAGGCATGCAACGACGGCTCAATCTGGTAGCCGGTATCATGCACGATCCACCGGTGGTCCTGATGGACGAGCCGACAGTCGGGATCGACCCACAGTCGCGCAATCAGATCTACGACAGTATCGAATCGCTGAAAAAGCTCGGCCGGACGATTATCTATACCAC
This sequence comes from uncultured Ignavibacteriales bacterium, assembly GCA_964571235.1. Taxonomy (GTDB): domain Bacteria; phylum Zixibacteria; class MSB-5A5; order GN15; family FEB-12; genus JACRAV01. The sequence continues at coordinate 266,458 of CAZNAI010000001.1, forward strand.
GCACTATATGGAAGAAGCCCAGCGCCTGTGTGACCGGGTGGCGATTGTCGATCATGGGAAAATACTGGCGATGGACACGGTAGATGAATTGATCGGCAAACATGGCGGGTATGCGACTCTCGAAATTCAATTCAACAAACTTCCGGCCGACTGTTCACCGTTACCGGGGAAACTCGAAGGACACAAGCTACGGGTGAGCACACCAGAGCCACTCAAAGTATTGGCACAGGTGTCGTCGCTATCAACCGATTTTCAGCATGTCGCGATTGAGCGGGCCGATCTTGAAACAGTCTTTTTGAATCTCACCGGAAGGACACTACGGGACTAATGGGCGCGATCTGGACCATAGCGAAAAAAGACCTGATCCTGCTCTGGCGGGACCGGGCGGGACTGTTCTGGGTGATAGGGTTCCCGCTCATTATGGCGCTCTTTTTCGGGTCGATCTTCTCCTCCGGCGGCGGGCCGGGGAATGTTTCGCTCGGGATCGTGAATGAGGATCAATCGGAATACGCCAAGGCGTTTGTCGAGGAACTTCGTAAAGCCGGTTCGATTAAGACACGGTCGATGCCGCTGGATTCCGCGCAACAATTAGTGCGCGGTGGGAAATTGTCGGCGTATCTGAAATTGGGTAAAGGGTTCGGCGATTCATGGGGATTTTCGTTCAAACCCGGTGACACTACAATTGAAATTGGCATTGATCCGTCCAAGCAGATGCTTGCGGGGATGCTCGACGGCATCATCATGCAGTCGCTCTTCGCCACCGCCCGGAGCCAGATTTCCGATAAGTTCAAATTGAACGAGCGGGTGAGTTCGTGGAAAAACCAAATCGCCAACATTCCGGACATGAGCGCGGAGCGCAAGAAAGCGCTGACTGATCTATTGGGAAATTGGCAGACGCTTGACACGCTTGTCGACTCAGCCGGCGCTGATTCTACCAAAGATAAGCGATCGGGGTTTGGGAATATTGTCGCGGTGCGCAAAGCCGATATGAGCGCACTGGAGGCAGGTCCGCGCACTTCGTGGGAGATCACTTTCCCGTCGTCGGTGTTTTGGGCTTTGCTTGGATGCTGTGCGGCGTTTGCGATCTCGATTGTGACCGAACGGACACACGGGACATTTCTTCGTCTCCGATTGGCTCCCATTTCGCGAACTCATGTGCTGGCCGGGAAAGGTCTGGCTTGCTTTTTGGCGTCGGTGGCTGTGGCGGCGTTACTGCTCGGCTTTGGGGTGATCGTATTTCAAATGCGAATCTTAAGTTACCCGCTCATGCTCTTGGCGGTGGTCGCCAGCGGGATCTGTTTTGTCGGGCTGATGATGATCATTTCCGTGCTTGGAAAAACTGAGCAGGCGGTGTCGGGCTCGGCCTGGGGAATTCTGATGATCTTTTCTATGACCGGCGGCGGGATGTTGCCGCTGGCGTTCATGCCGAGTTGGCTACAGACTATCTCCCATTTCTCGCCGATGAAATGGGGAATTTTGGCAGTAGAGGGAGCAATCTGGCGCGGGTTTACATTAGGCGAGATGATGCTACCAGTTTCGATTTTGATTTCAATCGGCGTGGTTTGTTTTTGCGCCGGGGCATGGATTTTGGCGAAGCAGGAGGGGTGAGGGGGGCTAATGGATCGGGTGAATTGGGTCGAAATCCCTTGCCGCGCCCAGATGCTCTTTTTCTTGTAGGTCGAAATCCCTTGCCCCGAAGGGGTTTTTCGCTGAAGGCGAAAAAGGTTTCGACATCTTCTCGTGAGTTGGTCGCAAATGACAAATATCCGACGATACTTTGAGCCAAACCAACTGTCCTTCCAGACACATGTAACTCACGATCGTGCGCCAATTCTGGTGGATCACTTCACTCTGCTTTGGGATGCCATCTCTTCAATTTAACGAGAATTCCGTTTTGACATCGTCGCATGGGTTGTTTTGCCCGACCATGTTCATTTGTTGATTGATTTGAAGAGCGCCAACGCGATCTCAATTGCGCGACAATTCAAACTGCGCTTCTCCGCGGCTTACCGCTCAAAGCACGGTCTGACCGGCGGACGGATCTGGCAAAATCGGTTTTGGGATCATGTTGTCAGGGATGAAGAAGATCTCAGGCGGCACATCGAGTACATCCATTACAACCCCGTCAAGCACGGAGTGACAACGAGTGCTATGGATTATGGGTATTCGTCGTTTAAGTTGTACGTCGATCAGGGGCTGTATGAGAAGGATTGGGGTTCTAAAGGAGTGACTATTGCAGAATCGGATTTCGGGGAATAGAAGATGTCGAAACCTCTCGCCACAGACGGAAGAGTCCGTCTATGGCGAGACCCCCCTTCGGGGGGCAAGGGATTTCGACCTACAAAGGGCTCGATCGAAAACTTGGTTCAGCAAATCAATTGATCTTCAAACTACGTTGTTAATTTCTCCAGCGTGAGAAGATGGAGAAGCGCCCAAAGCGGCGAGTTAATGTGAGTAATGCCGTGGTCTCTCAGTTTCGAAGGTCCCCCGGAGTAGATTTTTGGATCTTTCCGCACCGCGTTCACTGACTCGGCGATTTTTGCAAAGGGGATTCTCGTGTCCTTACCGTCTTCTCTTGTGACCACAAGATGATTCTCTCTTATTGACACAAGTCCAAACCTCTTATAGCCTGGAACTTGAGCGTATCCTCGCTCTCTGAAACGACTGACAATCAGCACTACTACTTGATTCGTGTTCATTTGTGTTCTTAGCGTTTCCGAGATGTAGCTCCCCTACCTCTTCACACAATAAAAGGCGTCCATACCCGGATAGATTGCGCGGGGGCCGATGGTTTCGGCGATGCGTAATAACTGATTGTACTTCGCAATACGATCTGTCCGGCACATCGAGCCGGTCTTGATCTGCCCGGCGCCGGTCGCCACGACGACATCGGCGATGGTGGCATCTTCGGTTTCGCCCGAGCGATGCGAGACAACAGCGGTAAATCCGGCTTTCTGCGCCATGTCGATGGCGTCGAGCGTTTCGGTGAGTGTCCCGATCTGATTTAGCTTAATCAAAATCGAATTTGAGGATTTCTCTTTGATCCCCCGCGCCAAGCGTTTTGGGTTGGTGACATACAGATCGTCGCCGACTAGTTGCACTCGGTCGCCCAGTTTGGCGGTCAGCTTCTGCCAGCCCGACCAGTCGTCTTCGCTAAGGCCGTCTTCGATGGAAATGATCGGATATTTGTCGCAGAGCTTGGCGTAGAAGTCGATCATCTGATCGCTTGAGAGCTTTTTGTCTTCGGCTTTCAGAATGTACTTTTTCGTTTTCTCGTCATAGAATTCAGTCGAGGCCGGGTCGAGCGCAATCATGATATCTTTACCGGCTTTGTATCCGGAATTGGCGATCGCTTCCATGATGACAGTCAGCGCCTCCTCGTTCGACTTTAGATCGGGTGCAAAGCCGCCCTCGTCGCCGACCGCCGTGTTCATCCCGCGCTTGTGCAGGACTTTTTTCAGATGTCCGAAGACCTCGGCTCCCATTTGCAGTGCGCCGGCGATATCTTTGGCGCCGACCGGCATGATCATGAATTCCTGCAGATCGACATTATTGTCGGCGTGCTTGCCGCCGTTTAGGATATTCATCATCGGCACGGGCAGAATCTTGCAATTGCATCCGCCGACATACTCGTACAAAAATCTCCCCCGACTTTCGGCGCAGGCCTTGGCTGTCGCAAGCGACACACCGAGCATCGCGTTGGCGCCGAGTTTGGTTTTGTTCTCGGTGCCGTCGAGTTTGATCAGATAATTGTCGACTGCAACCTGATCGTACGGATCGATTTCGTCGGCGATCAGTTGCGGACCGATCTTGCTGTTGACATTGGCGACCGCAGTCAAAACCGATTTGCCGAAATATTTCTTGGCGTCTCCATCGCGGAGTTCCACCGCTTCGTGCGCACCCGTCGACGCGCCGGAGGGAACCGCGGCGCGGCCGAGGGTACCGTCGGATAGGCAAACATCAACTTCGATCGTGGGCGTGCCGCGGGAATCCAGAATCTGGCGGGCGTGGATATACGAGTAATCAGACATAGGTGACAAAGCTCCTTGCTACTGTTTTCACTAACTTATTTGAAGCGGGGTCGGCGATCAAGCCAATAATCTGTGGTGCGTGCGCCTTTATTTCGGCAGGTGGGCAATTCGAGAGCGGCTTGCTGTTCAACAAGTTAGAATCCGGCACCGCCCTTGCAATAAGGTCTATTGACGCCGCGTTGGTGTTCGTGAAACACCGGTGTCCATGAATGGATGCTCACCGCGGGGTCAGGCAAAGTTTGGGCCAGTCTAGTTAAATACACCTGGCTCCTGGGCCCGGATTATTCCGGGCCCTTTGCGTTTTGGCGATGTATTTTGGACACACAGGCCACTAAAGTCTATGCTTGACAGGCCGATAGGGATATAGTAGGTTTTAGTGTCAATATGTTCTCAGCTTTTCTCGCAATCGTGGTTCGAAATGCACGATGTCTCGAATTTCCCAATTGATCGTTACGACGTTGGTTTCGAAGGCAAGTCGCCGAATTGCGCTTCTGGCGTGATGTTGCTGGGGTAAGGTGAATCTCATCCAGGAGGTACAATGAACATCTACGTGGGCAACCTGTCGTACAATGCGAGCGAAGAAGATCTTCGCAACGCGTTTGCGGCCTATGGCCAGGTAGCGGGTGTAACGATCATCAAAGACAAGTTCTCTGGTGAGTCACGCGGCTTCGCGTTTGTCGAAATGCCGAATGATGCCGAAGGTGACGCCGCGATAAATGGCGTCAACGGCACCGACCTTAAGGGTCGTTCGCTGAAAGTCAACCAGGCGCGGCCCAAAGAGAACATGGGTGGCGGCGGCGGTCGCGGCGGAGGCGGCGGTCGTGGTGGATTCCGTGGCGGTGACCGCGGCGGAAGAGACTAATTCTAATTGAGTTTGAATGATCCCACACGGGGCCGGGCAGATGTCCGGCCCCGTTTCTTTTTGCGCATTTGCCTCTTCGTTGACAGACACCCCCACCCGGCCTATACTCTGCACAGATGAGCCAGTACTTTGTATGCGCCGGTTGCGGCGCGGAAATTGAAATCGAGCTTGAATTAGGCGACGGCGAGTCACAGCGAGCGGCTATCCCCTGCGCCGACTGCGGAAGAGCTCACGTGATCGCCGCGCGGTACAATTACGCGGTCAACGAATTTGAGCTTGAGATCGACTCTGAAGACAACGGATAACCGGATGTCATCGCAGAGCCGCTGGACAATATTCGTATTCGCGCTGACAGTGGCAGTGCGGATCGCTTTTCACCAGTACACCGGGTTTGTGGCCGACGATGCCTTCATCACTTTTCGATATGCATACAATCTGGCCCACGGCGCTGGATTTGTGTACAACCCAGGCGAGCAGGTGCTGGGCACCACTACACCCCTGTTTGCATTTACACTTGGCCTGTTCGGATCGGTCGGACTGGATATCCCGCGTACCGCGCTGGTGATCGGACTCTTCGCGTCGGGTATGACCGCCGCGGTCATCTACCGTTTGGCACTTCGGTTGCGATTCACACATTGGGCAGTTGTTCCGGCGGTGACGTACGCGCTTTGGCCGCGGTCGATTGTGGCCGAGAGTTGCGGGATGGAAGCACCGTTGTTTGCGTTTTTTGTGATCGGTTCGCTTTACTATTACACGAAAAGTCTGCCCATTTATGCGCTGGCGATGGGAACGCTGGCCACTCTGACTCGCCCGGAAGGGCTGGCGATTCTTGGTCTACTCATGGCGATTTACCTGTTTCAGTATCGTGAACGGTGGGTTCAAATTGTGCTGACACCGCTTTTTCTTTTGGGGCCGTGGGTGTTTTTTGCGACGCTCTACTTTGGATCGGCGATTCCCAATTCGATTTCCGGCAAGCTGGCGCTCTACAGCCGCTGGGGGACTATGGGTATTTGGGACACGTTCGTATTCTACATGAGCTGGCACAACCCGATGGGGTGGGGCGTAACTATTCTTGCATTTGCCGGAGGCGTTTGGCTCTGGAAAAAACAGAACTGGGGCGGTGTGGCGGCGATCTGGCTTGTGGGGATGATACTGTTCTATGTTTTCAGCGGCGCACGAGTTTTCTTTTGGTACGCCGCGCCACTCTACCCGGTACTTCTGTTGTTTTCAGCGGCGGCTCTCCCCTACGCCTCAACTAAGTTCTCTGTTCTTGAGAAAGTCGGTAGGGAGTATTCGCTCGCGGCGATTGTCGTGATCGGTGCAATCGCAGTAGTCGGCATTATTCCGGCGGCGAAATACTATCGCGCATTTCAGGCTGATATGGACAACTGTCATCGGGCGGTGGCTACTTTCTTGTCTACACATGTCGGCGAGAACGAACTGGTGGCGGCGGAAGATATTGGGTATATGGGGTATTATTCGCGCAGACAGATACTGGACCGTGATGGTCTGGTTTCCCCCGAGGCGGCGCCATACAATCGGTCCGGAGACTACGGCGGCCTGATTCGCGATTTCAAACCCGACTGGCTGGTCGCCGCACCGGATATGCCGACGACGGGATTTTTGACAGATTCGAGTTTTCGGGCTAGGTATGAAGAAGTTCAGGAATTTTCGGGAAACGGGTGCAAATACAAAGTGTATCGCCGACAGATGTAATATTTCGAGCTGTACTACGTTCCACAAGTTCGCGTGGACATTCTGCTGACAATTTCGTATTCTTGGAGAGACTCCAGTCGGCAAACTCCGCGATTAAAACAATAACCTAATCAGCCGACAATACGATTGAATGACACCTATGGCATACAGGCAGACGACATGAATTATTTGATCACCGGCGGCGCCGGATTTATCGGTTCAAATTTGGTCCGGGCACTGCTCGAACAGGAGCACAAAGTCCGGGTGCTTGATAATTTTTCTTCAGGCAAAGAAGACAACCTTTCCGACATCATCAACGATATCGAATTAATCGACGGCGACATTCGCGACTACTGGGTGGTCAGCTCAGCGGTCAAAGGAATCGATTGTGTATCGCATCAGGCGGCGTTGCCGTCGGTGCCCAAATCGATCGCTAATCCGGTAACGGCCAACTGTATCAATACAGACGGTACACTTAATGTGCTGGAGGCATCCCGACTGGCGGGAGTGAAACGGTTTGTGCTGGCGTCGTCGTCGGCTATCTACGGCGAGTCACCGACCCTCCCCAAGCATGAGGAAATGGGTCCTGACCCGCTCTCGCCCTATGCGGTGACCAAGCTGACCGGCGAACATTATGTTTCGGTGTATTCCTCGCTCTATCGTTTTCCGGCGGTGTCGCTGAGGTACTTCAATATTTTTGGTCCACGGCAGGATCCCAAGTCCGAGTATGCGCCGGTGGTCCCCCGTTTCATTAATCGTCTTCTGGTGAATCAACCGCCGACAGTCTATGGCGACGGCGAGCAGTCGCGCGATTTCACCTATGTCGACAATGCGGTGCAAGCGAATCTCCTGGCGTTCAAGAGTGACGCCATGATCGGCGGGGCGTTTAATGTCGGGTGCGGGCATCAGTTGACGCTCAATCAACTGCTCGATCGCCTGCGTGAGATTATCGGCGTTTCAGTCAAGGCCAACTATGAACCTGCTCGCGCGGGAGATATCCGCCATTCATTTGCTTCGATTGAGAAGATCAAGAAATGCGGATACACACCGGGACCGTCGTTTGATGAGGCGCTTCGCAAGACAGTTGATTATTTCGCCGCCGCCCAGAATGTCCGTGTGCCGGTCTCGCGTTAGCTATATAGAGAATTTCCAGCCGCACCAGTGGTTCTCGCCCGCTTGCGAATCGGGAGGACAGCAGATGCAGGTAGTGGTGATACGCGGGTCGATAGTCCGCGCGAAGACATCGTATTCGATTATCCCAACTGATTTGCAGGGAAACGGGGTCAGTCCCTTCTCGCGCCGCGCTTTCTGTACCCGGCAATCGACCATATAAAACTCAAATGATGAATCGGTGACATTGGCAAACTTCTGGGTATTTAGAAGAGCGTACATTCGAAAGCCCAGCGCTTTGCGCAGTCCCTCAAGCCCCGATCCTTGCGCGATGTTGTGCCGGGCCATGATCCGCTTAGCTTCAATAGACGAGAACTTGGCCCAGGCCTGCTGATCCAGTTCAATCGCGGTCTCCATCCCGGACTTTTGTTCAATCGCCTGAAACCAGAGACCGTCGTGGGCCAGCCAGTTTTTGGCGAAATCGTCGAGCATTCCGCGCAGGGTCTGTGTGTCTAGTTCAGCAAGCTGATCGGTCATTTGTTACACTCCCGGATAATCTGGTTGGCCCGAATCTAAAGTGGCGATTGGAAAACAACAAGCCGCGAGTTATCTTTTGAAAGATTGACGTCTGAGAACCTAATTGACGGCCGGCCGGTTACACTAACGGAGCCGGTTACGACCACAGGGAATTGACATCGGCGCCGATATATACGTCGTAGAGATAGATATGCGCATGAAACCAGTATTGCTAGCGATCATATTCGTTTTGTTGGTTATCGGGGCCGGCTCAGCCGGAGAAATCTCGCCAGAGTTACGACAACAAGTTATGGCCCTTCCCCAGGGTGAGATGATCGATGTTTGGATTAAGCCCGCAACATCGGTTAATGGCCGCAGGGTTGCGACCGAGGCCGCAACAGCGGCCCAAAACCGGGCCGACCGATACCGGTATGCGCAAAACCAGTTGCGAACAAATGCCGAGGAATCACAACGAGGCGTGGTGACTGCCCTTTCAGCGCTTGAACAAACCGGGCGGGCACAAAATATCAAAGCACACTGGGTATCAAACATCGTTGAGGCCAGGATTAGGCCGAGCGAACTGGCAACGCTTGCGGCACGGACCGATGTGGGAACAGTATATGCCGTACCGCAGGTTGAACTGGTAACGCCGCGCGAGGAATTGTCGGCGGTTGCCTCGCCGGACACTACTTATACGAATATCAAATATGTGAAAGCGCCGCAGGCATGGGCGCTGGGGTATACCGGCGCCGGTCGGGTAATCTGTATTTTTGATACGGGTGTCGACGGTGCGCATCGGGCGCTGAAATCGCGCTGGAAAGGAATCAACGCCGATTCCGCCGCCTGCTGGTTTGATCCGGTGACCCATACAAAGTACCCGCAGGTGGTCAGCGGCAGTTTTCCGCAACATGGGACTCATGTGGCGGGTATTGCCCTCGGGCGCGACTCGGTGACCAACGATACAATCGGTGTCGCGCCGGGAGCGAAATGGATCGCGGCGGCAGTGATCGACCGGTCGGGGTCTTCACTGCTGGATGCCTTTGATTGGGTAGCTGATCCGGATGGCGACCCGAATACCGTTGACGATATGCCCGATGTTATCAATCACAGCTGGGGGTACAGCAAACTTGGGTGCGCCGATTTGTTTTTTGACGCGATCGACAACACCGAGGCGCTCGGGATCGTGAATATTTTCGCGGCCGGAAATGAAGGCTCGAACGCCCTGACAATCCGAGTTCCGGCAGTCCGTGACAATGACTCAATAGACTGTTTTGCAGTCGGCGCTACGGATATCTATACGACTCCTGCCTCGCCCACAATGTGGCTACAGTCGTCGCGGGGGCCGTCGTCATGCAACGGCAATGTCAAACCGAATGTTACTGCGCCGGGTTTCAATATCCGATCGAGCTATCCGGGGAATACGTATACCATTCTGCACGGAACTTCAATGGCAACACCGCATGTGAGCGGCTTGGTCGCGCTGTTGCGACAGAAGAATCCGAATGCCACAGTCGCTGAAATCAAGACAGCCATATTGAACAGCACCAAGCGAACCAATTCTGGAGCCGTTCCGAATAGTTCGTGGGGGTGGGGAGAGATCGACTGCCAGGCGGCATTAGCGGCGCTGGCGGCCAACCCCTCGACACCGAATCTTCGCGTTTGGGGATTTCCTTATCCTGTTTTGCCGGCGGGCGGGACATTCAATGCTCCCGTGATTGTGCAGAACCGGGGAACGGTTGCCGCTACCAGTGTATCTGGGTTGATCACCAGCTCTGACCCACGGTTGTCGATAGTCAATGGCTCGGTCGTTTTCGGGACAGTTGCCGCTGGCGATACCAATTGGTCGACAAGCAATATTCAAGTGACTGTCGCGGCAAATACCGTCGAAGGTACTCTAATTCCGTTGGACTTTCAGATCAGCGCCAACGGTGGCAGTATTGTCCCAACAAAGCTGTATTTTCAGGTTGGTGATCCACCGGCGAAGGGATTCGCCACACATGTTACTCCAAAGCTCAAGTTCTCACTATCCAACTACGGCCTTCTGGGCGGAGGCGCAGGTTCGCTTGCCAATTTCGGCGGCGCTGGTTATCAACAATTGCCCTCCACCAACAATGATTTGTTCGAGGGCGGGCTGATGATCGGCACGGGACTATCGAAAACCTCAACCGCTGTCCACAGTTTCATTGACAAGCCGGATCAGGATTTTACAGTTGTTCCGGGCGGCGACATGGTCTACTCCGCTCCCGGTGTGCTGGCGGCGCAGGAATCTCATTCAGTATTTACCGACAATGGGACTAGCAACCCCGTCGGAGTGGAAATAACACAGGATTCGTACGCGCAAACCGCCCCCAATGATGACTTCGTGAGCGTTCGGTATATCCTGCGCAATACCACCGGCACCACGATTTCCAACTTGCTGGTTGGTCTGTATTTCGACTGGGACTGCGGAAACTATGTATCCAACGCCGGCGGCTTTGAAAATAGTGACTCAGTTTCCTGGATCGCCTATGACAACGGCGCAACATTAAGCACATTCCGGGGATGCAAAGTGATCGATGGCCCGTTGGCGTCGGCGATGACCGCCAAGTACGATGACATTGCCGAGATTCCTTATTTCGGTGGAAACGGATACGCGACGTACGAGAAATTTCAGTCGCTCAACTTTGGGTTTGACCCGACTGATTCGCTCGCCACACAGCAGAACCAGCTCTTCCAGGTAGTGACGGCCGGGCCGTTGACAATAGCGGCTGGACAATCCGACACGGTTGGTTTTGCGATTATGGGATCAGCAACGCTTGCCGGGATTAAGAGTATAGCTGATCGCGCGACAATCAATATCCCGTGGCACTGCTGTAAAGGAACCACCGGCAATATTGACTGCGATAGCGGTGGAAGTGTAGACATCGCCGATCTGACCCGCTTGATTGATTACCTGTATATCAGTCTGACGCCGCTTTGCTGTGTCGACGCCGCTGAGATGGGCGGCGGAGCACCAATAGATATTAGTGATCTCACGGCGCTCATCGATTATCTGTACATTTCGCTGACGCCACTGCCAAGCTGTCCGTAAGCGACCTTTCGTTCGTCAATAAAACGAAATTGCCTTCAGGCCGAAATCCCGGCTGATCGCGTCCGCCTCACTTTGGTGTAGCGTGAAGACGATCAGATCGCTGTCGGCACATTTCCCAAGATCGAAATTCCCCAGATGACGGTATTCGCGCTCCGCTCGCCAATCGGTCTTGGCGCCGATTGACTGACATAACCAGGGAGTGACGCAGGTGGGGCGGTGCGAGTCTACATATGAAACCGGCAGGATTTGTTGAGCCATCGCCGAATCGAGCCGGATTCCGATTCCGTATGGTTCGAATGACATCTCACCGTAACGCGCCCGCCAGCGCATGAGCGGAAGTACTTCCACCGGCGACAAACTGGAAAAGGCAACAGTAGAAAATCCCGCCGGCATATGGCGGCTGGAAGCTCGGATGCATTTTGTATAAAGCACTCGCCTTAAGGTGTCCAACGCCGAGCGGCAGTAACTGTCCGACGCCACGACAGACTGCCAATAGTCGACGGTGCGTTCACCGGGCCAGGGGTGGTTTGCAGTTCTGGTCCAATGAACGAGATATTCGGATGATATGTTGCGAATCTGCGGTGACAGGCGCGAGTGATCGACTATGTATTTCAAGAAAGGGTGCCGGGCGTTGTATGCGATTTCAAATCGTCGTTCAATCACTTTCCCCTGCGCTAACGCTGAGTCGATCGCTGATGACATCCGGCCACCCGGTCTGAGACTAATCGGCCATAACTCGCTCGCTTGCTCGATAACACTCTGATCGCGCGACATCATAGCCTGCTCGCTTGTGGCACTTTCGGCGAAGACTGGAATGAAATCAACCAATTCTCGCTGGAGTCCGAAGTCGGAGATGATTTCATCAGATCTGCATCCGAAATCCCCTTTTGGTCCATTTGGAATCAGTAGCCGCAGAGGAACTTGGTGAATGGCGGCGAGCGAGGTTATCAGGTCCCAGGTGGAGAGCCCCACCGATGATACTATGCCAAATCCCTTTTGCTTTATTTCAGCAACAGCGCAACTGGTTTGACGTATCCAATCGGTTTGTCCGGTTGGACGGCGAGCCTGTGAAGATAGAAGAATTGCAACAGACTTAGATGGCCCCGGGGGAATCATCGGACCGCGGTGTTCACTTTCGCTTTCGGCCGGGGACCAGGAGAACAGGTATGTCGGTCATATGCCGGACGGCGGTCGCCACCGAGCCAAAGATCAGATCGCCGAGAAACTTGTGGCCGTGGGTGGACATCGCGATCAAATCGCAACCAATATTCTGTGCGCAGGCAACGATTTGCGAGGGCGGGTCGCCCCTCGCCAAAATTGCCTCGACTATGGCGCCGTCATTTTCAAGCATGACTTTCGTTTGCTCAAGATACTCACGGTCTTTGCGGATTTCTTCGGAGTCCTCGAGATTGAAACGGTCCTGGTTGCGCGCCACGAAGCCGTCCGCGACATGGATCAGCGCCAGCTTGGCGCCGGTGAGCTTATAGAGTGGACGAATATGATTAAGAATTGCCTCGTCGGTAGGCGAATTCTCAAGTGCTATAAGAATATGCTGGTACATACTGTTTACTCAAGCCAACCCTTCACTGTGGCGAACAAAAGGTAGGCGTTTAATGATATGATAACGGAGGCAATTAGCCAAGCCGTGATTTTGAGCACCATGCCGTTGGTGAACCGTCCCATTTTTGCCTGACTTGACGTAAAGACAATGAGCGGGACAACCGCAAATCCGAGTTGAAGGGAAAGAATGACCTGGCTTAGAATGAGCAAATCCCCCATCCCATGTTCGCCGTAGAATCCGGCCACAAGGGCCGCCGGCACGATCGCCACCATCCGGGTGAGTAGTCTTCGAATCCAGGGGCGAAGCCGGAGATCTAAGAATCCTTCCATCACGATCTGACCGGCCATAGTGCCGGTAAGGGTTGAGTTCTGCCCCGAGGCCAAGAGCGCGATTGCAAAAAGAGTGCTGGCTAGGGTCGCACCCAGCACTGGTGTGAGAAGTTTGTAGGCGTCGTTGATGTCGGCAACGTTTTGGTATTCGGTGCCGTGAAAGGCGGCCGCGCTGACAATGAGAATGGCGGCATTGATGAAGAAGGCGAATAGGAGGGCGCCGGTTGAGTCGATTGCGGCAAATTTGATCGCCATTTTCTTGCCGGAGTCATCGCGGGCAAACGAACGAGTCTGCACAATACTGGAGTGCAGGTAGAGATTGTGCGGCATGACTGTAGCGCCCAGAATGCCGATCGCGATATACAGCATATCGGGATTGACGACAATTTCCACTTTCGGCAACAGGCCGCCGAAAATGCCGGCAATCGAAGGCTGTGAGACTACCAGCTCATAGGCAAAACAAATTCCGATCGTAAATATCAGGCCGGCTACCATGCTCTCAATCAACCTAAACCCTTTGTTCTGCAAGAGAAGCACAACCATAACATCAATCACCGTCAGGAAAACGCCGATGACCAGGGGTAAACCGAAGAGCAGATTTAAGGCAATAGCCGATCCGATGACTTCGGCCAGATCACAGGCGGCGATCGCGATTTCGCAGAGCACCCAGAGAGTGAAAGCCACCGGCCGGGTGTAGTGATCACGGCAGGCTTGCGCCAGATCGCGCCCGGTTACTATTCCCAGTTTGAGAGACAAGTACTGCAGGATAATCGCCATGATATTGGAAAGCAGGATGACCGAGAGAAGGGTGTAGCCGAACTGTGCGCCGCCGGCCAAATCGGTCGCCCAATTACCGGGGTCCATGTAGCCAACGGCCACCATCAGCCCCGGTCCGCCGAAAGCGAAGAGCTTTCTCCAAAATCCGGCCGTAGGAGGTATCGGTATCGAGGAATGCACCTCGGCAAGCGACGGATTTTTCACTTCCCGACGCCAGCCATTGACCATCTCAGGTCGTTCCGTTTTGTTCTTGGTAAAGAGTCCCATTGTTTACAATCTGGCTTTTGTTCGGTTCAATAGAATCAGCGTCGCCACCCGGTTACTTTGTGTTCGGGAAGATTGCGAAAATCTTTTCTTCCTCCCGAAGCACGCCGTACAAACGCGCCGATTTGCTTTCGCGTATCGTCCGGAAGGGTGTCGATATATTCCAGAAACTCATGAAACCGCTGAGTGGACGATGCCGAGAGGCCATGTTCGATCTGGCAAACGTCGGCCTCAGCTACTTTGCGACTAACCCCCAAATAGGTGACGAAAAACCGCACGAGATCGTCGTGCCGATGCGCCACCTCATTGGCGATTCTTCTGCCGGCGGCGGTCAGCGCGACTTCGCGCCGAGTGGCGTGCGAGACCAGACCAAGGTCGGTCAGGCGCTGGATGGCGCGGGTGACGGTCGGCAAGCGGGTTCCCAGCTCGGCGGCGATATCAGTTACCCGCACCTGCAGGCCCGATTGCTCCAGGCGAAAGATGACTTCGATATAATCCTGTTGGCTTGCAGTCAGCATGTGTCTACTAATTATCCTCGGGTAATTACCTTAGGGTAATTATCGGCAAGAGTATGCCGACTGTCAACCAGTTTTTTGAACCATTTGGATACCCCGTGTGTTATGTTCCAGCATGATAGGAACCTGGCTGGAGCAACATGTCGTATGGACCTATGTCCTGTTCAATCTCTTTGTGCTTGGCATGCTGGCACTGGATTTGGGGCTATTCCATCGGCAGGATCACCGGGTCGGATTGCGGGAGTCACTTATCTGGACAGGGGTCTGGATCGCATTGGCGGTTCTTTTCGCATTCGGGTTGTATTACTGGAAACTTGCCGCTCTCGGCGCACCGCAGGCCTCCGAGGTCACCCTACAGTTTGTCACCGGTTACTTAATCGAGAAATCGCTCTCTATCGACAATGTATTCGTCTTTCTGCTGTTGCTGAACTACTTCAAGGTCCCCGAGCAACTCCAGCACCGAGTTTTGTTTTGGGGGATAATCGGCGCGTTGATATTCCGGGGTATTTTCATCGCAATCGGCGCGGTTCTGATTTCGAAATTTCATTGGATCATCTTCGTGTTTGGCGGGATCCTTGTCCTCACGGGCGTGAAAATGGCGTTGTCGAAGGACAAGGAGATTCATCCGGAGCGAAATCCCCTGCTCCGCCTGTTTCGAAAGTTCGTTCCGGTCACCGATGACTATCATGGCCGCAACTTTTTCATCCGGCAGGCCGGTCGGTGGGTCGCCACCCCCCTCATGGTAGTGCTGGTGTTGGTCGAATCATCGGATATTATCTTCGCGGTCGACTCGATTCCCGCAATCTTTGCTGTTTCACGCGACCCGTTTATTGTCTATACGGCCAATGTCTTCGCCATTTTGGGACTCCGTTCCCTCTTCTTTGCAATTGCCGGAGTCATGGGCCTGTTCCATCACCTGCATTACGGCTTGTCGGCGATTCTCGTATTTGTTGGGGTGAAGATGCTGATCTCTGACTCCTTCAAGATACCGGTTGGTTGGTCGCTGGCGGTGATCGGGGGTATCCTGTTGATTTCTGTCGCCGCTTCGAAAATCTGGCCGAAGAAGCTCGCGTAGCTTCCGTGGTGCGCCTGATACTTAGCGCCACTCATTGACACCCGACGGTTAATGATAATAGATTGAGTCTGTTATGGATGGCACCCCGATTCACCCCTGGCCAACAAACCGCGATGAGGCGTATTCGGTCTTACAGGAGAACGCCCGCCGAGTCGTCATCGATGCCAACACCCCCGAACCAAATCTGATTGCGGGAGTCGAAACGGACTACAGTCAGAGCGGTGACATTTTATATGGAGCGGCGGTGGTCGTTTCGTTTCCGGAATTTCATGTTGTCGAACGAGCGCTGTATTTTCACAAACTGACATTCCCTTATTATCCCAATCTTGTGTTCTTCCGTGAAGGGCCGGCAATGATCGGCGCTCTGGTGAAACTTAAGACCAGACCCGACCTGCTCATGATCAGCGGCCATGGGATAGCACATCCGCAAGGGTGTGGCGCCGCCGGGCATTTGGGGGTGATGTTCAATATCCCGGCGATCGGGTGCGCGCGCCGACTGCTGGTTGGGCAGTTTCACGAACCTGAAAATGCGAAAGGGAGCGCCGAAGGAATTGCGCTGGGTGGACGGGAAGTGGGAGTGGCGTACCGAAGCAAAGACGGCGTCAAACCGATTTTCATCTCCCCCGCTCACCTGTGCGATCTGGCTTTCGCGCGGAGAATCACGGTGCAGTGCCTGCGTGACTACCGCCTTCCCGAGCCGCTTCGCATTGCACACTTGGAGGTGAACCAGTATCGTCGGCGTTCCGATGAAGCAGGAGGACAGAAAAGTCATTTTGCGCATACGCGGAGTGAGGAACACCACGAGTGAAAAACGACAGCGAGATGATACGGTCGGCTGTGTTGCAGTTGGCGAAGCAAATCCACCCCTTACAGATCAAGTGGCGAAGGCATTTTCATGCCTATCCGGAATTGTCCACCCAGGAATTTGAAACATCCTCTTTTCTGAAGAAGCAACTTCGGTTGCTGGGCGCGACCTTTCTGCCGCTCCGTATGCCTACCGGAGTGCTGGCGGAAATTCGCGGGAGTAAACCGGGACGCTCAGTGGCAATCAGGTCGGATATCGACGCCTTGCCAATACTTGAAAAATCAGGGGTGCCGTTTGCGTCAAAGCATCCCGGGTGTATGCATGCGTGCGGCCACGACATTCATATGGCGACCGTGCTCGGTGCCGCCGCAATATTGAGCAAGTTGAAAAGCGGCTTTGCCGGCAAAGTGCGGTTTATCTTTCAACCTGCCGAAGAGATGCCGCCGGGGGGCGCTCGCCCGATGATCGCCAATGACGCACTCAAAAATGTCGACATGATTTTGGGGCTCCATGTCGATCCAACTGTTCCGGTTGGGCAAATCGGCCTGCGCGACGGTGTCACAATGGCGTCGGTGTACGACTTTGATCTGCATATTGTCGGTATGGGTGGCCATGCGGCCCGCCCGCACACCGCGATAGATGCAATCGCCACCGCGGCGGAGGTGATCGACTCTATTCAAAAAATTGTGGCGCGGGAAATCGATCCTATTGCGCCGGTGGTGATCACATTCGGGAAAATCTCCGGCGGCACTGCCCGCAATATCATCGCGGATCGGGTGATTCTGACCGGCACAGCCCGTACCCTTTCGCCGGAGACAGCCCGGCGTGTGCCATCACTGATTAGGCGAACCGCCCTTGGCGTTTGTCAGGCAAGAGGGGCGAAAGCCGAATTGATTGAGATTGCGCGATACCCGGTGCTGAAAAATCACCCGGCGGTCAACCGGCGCTTTGAGCACAACTGGAAACTGCTCTTCAAAAGTCCGGTGCAAGAAACCGAGCTGGTTCTGGGCGGCGAAGATTTTGCCTGCTACTTGGAAAAAGTACCGGGAGCAATGTTTCGTCTGGGAATTCGAAACCCAAAGATTGCCGCCGATAAACCGTGGCACTCCGATAAATTCAAGGCTGACGAAGAATCTCTTCGGTTCGGCGCGGCGCTTTTGGCGATGACCGCACTGTCTGCGCTCGATCGATAGGAAACGCTGAGCGTTGTTTTGGGTACTATACATATGAAATCCCCGCGCATCTGGGTTGGCTACGTTATCATCTCTGTCCTTGGGGTGACACTGAACGCCTCTCCCCGCAAAGGAGAGATGATTACCTGGGGGACATTTCAATTTGTCCGCTCGGTGGGGGCGTCGTTGAGCCACGCCTATTTCGCCACCACTGACGGCGTTGTGCGGTACAATAAACTCGAGCAACGGTGGGAAGATCCGCTGACCGGCGCCGATGGTCTGGATCAATCGCAGATTCGCAGAATATGGCCGTCGCGCTTTGACGACCGCCTCTACGCCGAGCTCAATCAGGGATACGCCGAATACGATGTCTTTTTCGACCGGTGGTACCTTCGTAGCGAAGTTCCACCACTCGATACAACCTACCGGATTATCGCCGCTCCTTTCGATCTGATTTCTCCGGTCGGATTCAATTATTTCACTAACGGGAGTATCAGCGATCAGGCGGGGCGATCAGTTTCGATTTCATCGGTGGCCGAGGATCAGACAGGCGATCTTTGGATGGGGACCTGGGGGTTCGGCCCGGCTTTCGTTCGGGGTGGCGACAGGAATATTCAGTTTATTTCGTGCGGTCTGCTTAACAGGCGGGTCGATGCCATCTTGCCGGTCGATTCTGATCTTTATATCGGTGGCGGGCTCTTAGCTGAGTCACGGGCGGGGGTAACGATTTTTCACCCCGGTGGTGGCGGTACGACCTACATCGAAGGCGGCGTGGTGCCAAGATTTGGGCCGGACGACATTTCCGCGCTGGCGGTAGATAGCGAGCGGTTGTTTGTCGGAACACCGTACGGCCTTGTGGTGCTCAGCCGCGACGGTTCACAAGTCATCCGTACGCTTGATCGCAAAGCCGGGCTCCCTGATGATTCAATCAGTTGCCTGCGATTCGTTTCCGATTCGCTCTTTATCGGCACGCTGTCGGGGCTTTGCGTTTGGCGATCTGATACGATCTTCACAATTGCGCCAAAAACTTTCGCCAAGAGCCGGATTTTCGATGTGCAACCACAGGGGGATAATCTCTGGATTGCGTCGGACTGGGGAGCATTTCGCCTTAATCGTACAACCGGCGAGTTGGCCCGCTACTCCGATCCGGGGCAGTTTACGGCCGGGCGGGTGTATGATGTTGCAGTCGCAGGACCGTTTTTGTGGATGTCGGCCGATAACGGACTTCTGAAGATCAATGTGAAAACGGCGCACGTCGAGCCGACACGATTGAGTCTGCTTCCTGGAATTGTCAGGCCGTTAGTTGCCAACACGCAAATCGCGGCCACCACTACTGACCACGGGTTCATTTTGATCCACCATGACCGCGCTCAGCCAATCAGCCGGGAATTCACTGTCACCGACGGCCTCCCTTCGGACCGTATCCACGCTCTGTATCTCGACGGCGACTATCTTTGGATCGGATCAGACGGCGGTCTTACCAGATTCTGGTGGAATAACCCCGATCGGGTTGACTGATATTTCAGTCCAAATCTGTTGAATCCTGCCCTGCGATTTGGTAACATACCGGTCGAAAGGCAGTGCCACCGTTAGATGATGAAACTACTTGATAATCTCTGGGCCAAATTATTCGCGCTCCTTATCGGCGTGCTCATCTGGTTTCATGTAGCCACTGAAAAGAGTTACACCTACGAAGTTCATCTGCCGATCACGCGAGTGGACCTAAAAGAGAATCTTACTTTGGCGCACCCGGTAACTGACACTGTGATGGCGACGGTCACGGCTACTGGGAAACAGCTCCTTCGCGAGCAATGGGTTGAGCGGGGAGTAAGACTAAACGCCGTCTCCCTGCCGGTCGGCGCACATCAGTTCACCCTTTCTCCGGCCAATGTCATTTTGGCCGAAAATATCTCCGGTATTCGCATTCACGAAATTCTTAGTCCGGTGTCAGTCGCTGTTGACATCGACAATCAATTTGTCTCCCGGGTAAAAGTGGTGCCGGACATTTCAGCGACTGCCGATAATGGCTTTGCCGTGGCCCGGGATATTGTGGTCGAGCCGGAAGAAGTCAATGTCGTTGGTGCGCGGGGGACAGTGAAAGAACTCAAATCCGTCGCAACCGAGCCCCGGACACTGACCGGCCTTAGAACCGACGCGGTGCTCAGGCTCGCTATCGCCCACCCAAGCGGTGTACCACTTCGAATTGCGCCGGATAGTGTGACCGTGACAGTGCGAGTTGCGGCGGTCAAGACACGCACGTACGAGAATTTGCCCATTGTAGTTTTCAATACTCCCCCCGACTTGGCGGTAAGCACGGAGCCAGCAACGGTGACACTTGATCTGGCCGGCTCGCCAGAGACGATCGATCTGCTCAATCGCAACACCCTGACAGTTTCAGTAGATTATCAACGGCGCAGTAGGTCTGGGAATGCCAGATTGAAAGTCGACTGTCCGTCGGGATTCCGCGTGGCCCGCCTTTCAATCGATTCAGTGCGGATATTGGGCCCTAACTGATGCTCACGCTTGGCATTGAAACATCGTGTGATGAAACCTCGGTGGCGGTAGTCGAATCCGGCCGCACAGTTCTCTCCAATGTGATTTTGTCGCAGGCGGTGCATACAAGATTCGGTGGAGTGGTGCCCGAGGTCGCGAGCCGAGAACATCTCAAGACCATCGTGCCTATCTATCGCGAGGCGCTGGACAAAGCTGGTGTGTCGCTGGATCAAATCGAATTGGTCGCCGCGACGATGGGTCCCGGACTCGTCGGGCCATTGCTGGTTGGATTGTCGTTTGCCAAAGGTCTGGCCTTTGCGCGAACACTGCCGTTTGTGCCGGTAAATCACCTTGAGGGGCACCTGGTTGCCAATATGCTCGCTCATCCGGATTTGAAAGAGCATCATCTTACATTAGTTGTTTCCGGTGGACACACGATGCTGGTCGAAGTGTCCGGCATTGGTGAATACACGATTCTCGGAAGAACCCGCGACGACGCGGCGGGCGAGGCCTTCGATAAAGTAGCCAAAATTCTTGGGCTGGGGTATCCCGGCGGCGCGGCTCTTGATAAACTGGCGCAGACCGGAGACACGAATTATTTTAAGTTTCCACGGGCAGTCCGCTCGGAAGAATATCAATTTTCGTACTCGGGATTGAAAACGGCGGTGGCGCTTCATGTGCAGTCGTTGACTCCTGAAACGCTTGAGAAGCACAAGGCCGACATCGCGGCTTCGTTTCAGGCCGCGGCGGTTGAAGTCCTGATCGAGAAAACAGCCTCGGCGGCGGTGAACAGACAAATTGCAGACGTGACCGTGTCGGGCGGAGTCGCGGCCAACAGCCGACTCCGAGCTCTGCTGGCCGAGCGACTACAAAAAATCGGCAAGCGCTTTTTCTCTCCCCCGCTTTCACTCTGCACCGATAACGCGGCTATGATCGCCGCGGCCGGATATTTCCGGTACAAGAAATTCGGCGCCGGTGAGCTGGCCGCCAACGCGGTTCCGTATCTGGCGCTGGAATAGTCGAATTTGACGAGCGACTTGCGCTCGCAGTCGTATCTCCGTATTCTTGCCCCGTCGATTGAACTTTTGTACCCGAAGCACCTGAGGCATATGCGCGATCTTCTCGAACGCCGATTCTTTCCCTTTGTCATCAAACCGGGCCGTTATTGCGGCGGCGAACCGGGGCAAATTGTCAAAGACCCTAAGGGGCGGGTCACTTATCTCCATGCCTATCCTGATCGGTACGAAATCGGCCATGCCTATGTCGGGCTTCAGACAATCTATCATGTCGTGAATTCTGATGATCGTTTTCTGTGTGAGCGGGTATTCGCGGTCGATCACGATGCCGAGGCTATCATGCGCCGCGAGCAGATTCCTCTTTTCTCCCTTGAGTCGTCGCGCCCGGCGGCCGGGTTCGACTCCATCGGATTTACGCTCGTCAACGAACTTGTCTATACCAATATGCTGGCAATGATCGATCTGGCTGGCATTCCAATTCGTTCGGCCGACCGAAATGACTCACACCCGATCATCATGGCAGGGGGGCCGTCGGCCTTTTTCCCCCAGCCAATCTCAGAATTTGTCGATTTGTTTTTTGTCGGCGATGCCGAAGAAGGGCTTCCCGAAATACTGGCTATTCTCGGCGCCATGAAAAGCGCAAGCCGGGCAGATAAATTGACCCGACTGGCGGGCGAAGTTGCCGGAGTGTATGTGCCGTCATTGTACGACGATTCACATAGCCCGAAACACGAAAAGGTTCCGACGAGGATCAAGGCGCGAATAATTAGTGAGCTTAAACCAGAGTTTTATCCGTCACAGCCAATCGTGCCGCTGGTCGACACTGTCCACAACTACCTTGCAGTCGAAATCATGCGAGGTTGTCCGCAAGGATGCCGGTTTTGTATGGCATCGGCGATGTACAAACCGGTGCGTCCACGTTCACGGCATGACATAGCCTCGCAGGTCGAAACGCAACTCGCTCACACCGGATACAGCGATGTCTCCCTCATGTCGCTGTCGACCTCCGACTATCCCGATATCGAAGCGCTCGCGGTATCGCTCGCCGGTCGGCTTGAACGAGGGCGGATCGGGCTGTTTCTACCGTCGATGCGGCCCGGCACTATCACACCGGGACTACTCGACGCGGTAAAACGAATTCGCAAGGGCGGATTTACAATCGCGCCCGAGACGGGCACCGAGCGGCTGAGGAAGTTCGTGCGCAAGAACATCACCGACGCGGAAATACTTGAGTCGGCACGCCTCGCTTTTGAAAAGGGATGGACAACGATCAAACTCTATTTCATGATCGGACTCCCGACCGAAACCGACGATGATGTCAAGGGGATCGCAAGTCTCTGTCGTGCGATCTGGGAGTTGAGCCAACAGACACCCGGCCGAAAAATGATCAATGTCACCCTCTCCCCGTTCACTCCGGGGCCGCACACGCCGTTCCAGTGGGACGCCGCCGCCACTCAGGAAGAGCTCGCTCGCAAAGTTACGGTCATTCGTAAACATACGCACAATCACCATATCAACTATCGGTACAGCCAATCGCTTGCGCATGATTTCGCCTGTGCTTTTCAGCGGGGGGGGCGTGAGCTGTGCGCGGTTGTCGAAACGGCCTACAAAAATGGAGCACGATTCGACGGCTGGGATGAGGAGCGCAAACCCGACGTGTGGCGGACGGCATTTGAATTACACCAGGTAGACCGATCATCGTATTTGCGGGCGATTCCGTTTGATTCAGTTCTGCCGTGGGGATTCATCGAGAAGGGGGTCTCGGCCGAGCACCTGATGAATGACCGCAAGAAATTGAGTGTCGAAACATTTGCCGAGCCGGCGCCAGCACATCCCCGCCAGATCAACGAAGAACAGCCGGCCGTCAGTGATGCCGGTCAATTTGGACGAAGCAAAAAGAAGGTGCTCACCAAATCGACTTCAGCGCCGACCAAAAATCGACTTCGTTTGCGCTGGGGGAAAAGTGGGCGGTACCGGTACATGTCGCATCTGGACAATTTGCGGCTGTTCGAACGGGTCTTTCGTCGGGCGGGGACACCAGTACAATACAGTCAGGGGTTTAATCCGACTATGAAGATTTCATACGGTCCGCCGCTTCCGCTCGGATTCACTTCTGAATCAGAAGTATTGGATATTGTGCTCGATGCAAATCTTCTGCCGTATATGGTCGAGGATATCCGCCGCGCTCTTCCGGAAGGAATCGTTATTCACGAGGCCAAAGTTGTCTTCGGTCAGGGCGGGTCGCTCTCAGCTCTGATCAACAGGGTTGAGTACAATCTGCCGATACAGTATTGGACCAGCCGCGAGACACTTCAGAGACAGATAGACCGCGCAATGAAATGCGAAACACTTGTGTACTTGCGGGAAACCAAAGACGGCCACAAAGAAGTTGACTTGAGGTCGGCGGTGGATGATCTGAAAATAGAAGGTGATCAACTACTATTGACTCTCGGTGTAGGTGAAAGTGGATACGCCCGGCCCAATGAAGTTGTATCGTTTTTGAAAGATGAACTTACCTGTGAAATTGTCGCGTTGCCGTTTCATCGCCACGCGATGTTTCGGTTGGCCGACAACGGACGGCGAATCAGTCCGATGGAGTTATAGCCAGTGAACCAGGAACAGTCACCACGCACCTTTGATCCGATTCGGGCCGCCGCACTGGATGCGATCATCCGGATTGAGCAGGGGGCTGACACGAATGACGCGGTGACCGCGGCAATCGCCGGCAAAGATCTACGCCCGCTGGATATCCGCTTTCTGCTTCAATTGGTCAACGGGACTACGAAAATGCGTCGGCGGCTCGATTTTGAGATCAAATTCTTCCTGGCAAAACCGTCGCAGAAACAACCTCCTCATCTGCTCAATATTCTGCGCATGGGATTCTATCAACTCTTGTTCACCGACAAAATTCCGGCCGCGGCCGCGGTATCGGAGTCAGTCAATTTGGCGTACAAGTTCGCTGATCCGTCGCAGGCGAAACTGGTCAACGCAGTTATGCGGTCAAAATTGCGTGAACCGGGCAAAGTGATCTTTCCCGATAAGACCACCGAGCCGCTTCGCTATTTGACCAACTACTACAGCTACCCCGATCACTTTGTCGAATACTGTTTGCACGAGTTTGGCCTTGAGAAATCAGAGGAATTGCTCGCCAATTACAATCGACCAAGGCGGGTGACCTACCGGGTGAATACGCTTAAGGCCTCGGTTGAAGATGTAGCGAATCTGCTGACCCGAAACAAAATCCAGTTTAGTCGCGGCAAGTATCTTCCGGAATTTTTTCATGTCGATTCGGCCGGACTTCCACTTGAGCAGGAACTGATTCAAAGCGGCAAAGTGTATGTGCAGGACGAATCAGCCGGGATGGCGGTTCGCTTGCTCAATCCGAAGCCGTCGACCGACGTCGTCGATCTGACCGCCGCGCCGGGTGGCAAGAGCACCTATATCGCGATCAAAATGCAAAATAAGGGGCGGTTGACATCGATTGACAAATCGCGCAACCGACTTGAGATTTTGGTCGAGAACGCCAAACGGCTCGGCATTACGATTATCTCGCCGGTGATCAGTGACATGGCGGAATTCCACGGTGGCCCGTTTGACCGCGTTTTGCTCGATCCCCCCTGCACCGGATGGGGAACAGCGGCCAAACATGCTGATCTTCGTTGGGCTAAGTCGACCGAAGACATGGACACGTTGACAAAAATTCAAACCAAGATGATCGACCGGGCGGCCAAGCTGGTCAAGCCGGGCGGAGTGCTCGTCTATTCGACCTGCACAATCACCCGCGCCGAGAATGATCAGATTGTCGAGGAATTCTTGGTGCGCAACGACAAGTTCGAGGTCGAGTCGGCCGAGCGGAGTTTCCCGGCGGAAGTAGTTTCGACCCGTGGTTTTGTGAAAACGTATCCTTCGTGCCCCGATCTTGACGGCGCTTTTTGCGCCCGCCTGCGCCGCAAACCGCATTCGTGAGACGTCAACGTATCGCTCAATTCTGTGAAATTGGCTTTCAATCATTGTTAATTTCTTCTTTGACTTCACCCTGAGCTTGTCGAAGGGTCCAATCCCTCTCGGCTTCATATAGAGGCTTCGACAGGCTCAGCCTGAAGTCCTTTGTGATCGCCTAAGCATTTTCTCCTAACAAATTATTCTTTGTCCCCTCAAGGTCGTCGTGACGTCAACAAACTTACATCTGCGTTTCAATCTTGCTTTCCCCCTCCGTTCCCCCAATTTTACACGAAACGATACGCGTACCCGATGTATAACTAAGCATGGCCGAAGAAACCTACACCGATGCCCCGCAGGCGCCGCCGCGCAAGAAATTCTTAGAGCGGCAACTTCCGCTGGGTTCTTTCAAGCGCAAAGTGGCGTTTGGGCTGGGTATTCCTCTGCTTATCCTGATCGCGGTGATGTTTGTGGCCGACAAAATTGTCATGCCGATGGTGACCCGCCAAGGGGAGGCTTTCCCTGCACCGAATCTGATCAATCAACGGGTGCTCGAAGCGCAGATTTCGCTTGAACAACTCGGACTAACTTTCAAGGTAGTCGCACAGGAGTATTCACCCGGCAAACCGCAGGGGGTTATCCTAAACCAGAGCCCACTGCCGGGATCAATGATCAAGCCGGGGCGCGAGTTTCGCTTTGTCGTCTCGCTTGGACAAAAACAAGTGGCGGTGCCGAGTGTGACCGGCAAATCGGTGCGTCAGGCGATGCTCGATCTTGAAACCGCCGGACTGAAACTGGGCGAAATTGCCTGGGCCTTTTCCGATACGATCCCGGAGCGGGTGGTGGTGTTCAGCTATCCGGCGGCCGGGACACAAATTCCGCTGGCATCATTTGTAAACCTGATGGTGAACCGTGGGCGAGTCTCGTCATTTACCTATGTACCGAATCTGATTGGTATACCGTTCTCCGACGCCAAAAAGCGGCTGGAAGAAAAATCGCTCCGGGTGGGGAGAATCAAACGCAAGATCGACGACAAGTATCTTCCCGAGACCGTGATGGAGCAATCCGAGCCGGAGGGTGCGGAGGTCGATGTCGGCACCGAGATTGATTTGGTCATCTCGCAGACATAGCGATGCCGTCGAAATTGCTCATTGACTCAACCCGCGTCGAACTCAACAGATTTCAATGCGCTACTGTCGCGCGGCTTTATCATAGACAACTGATCGAGAAGACACATGTCGAGCGGATTACGTATTTGTCCGACGGATTGCGTGTGCAGGGATACTGCGCACGGCCGTCTGAACCGGGGGTATACCCGCTGGTCATCTGGAATCGTGGCGGATGGGGCGAGCGCGGGTCGCTTGATGATCTGACCGCGTATTTGATACTCGCTTCTACTGCAGAGTGGAGGTATGTCGTGCTGGCGACACAATATCGCGGAGTGAAAGGCGGCGAAGGGGCCGAGGATTTCGGCGGAGAGGATGTCAACGATGGTTTCAATTTGCTTAAACTCGCCGAAGAAATCCCGGAGGCCGATGCAAATCGGGTAGCTGTCGAGGGTGCATCTCGCGGCGGGATTACCACTTTTCGCATGCTGACCATGACCGACCGATTCAAGTGTGCGATGGTCCACGCCCCGGTGACAAATCTTCAGGCGATGTGCGAAGTCCGCGAGGATTTCCGCACGCATATCAACAATTTGTTTGGACAACTGACCCCAATTGAACGCGATTTGGAGATTCGCCGCCGCTCGGCGGTGCACTTTGCCGAACAATTCTGCCCCACGACACCAATCCTGATCATGCACGGCACGAACGATCGGAGTGTGCCAATTTCGCAATCTGAAGAACTGGTCGCCCGTTTTACCGATCTTGACAGGCCGTTTTCGTTTGAACGGATCACCGGCGGCGGGCATGTGGCGCTTAAAGACGGGACGTACAAACAATTGGATGTCCTCAGAAAGAGCTGGCTGACTCGACACTTTTCTGTGTAAACGTCTCTCTGCTTGATTCCCCGAGCGGAAAGTCTATTGATAACTGACCCTTATCCTACTATAATGCAATAAGTTAGCAACTTCTCAATATTCGATGAGGTCCGGCCGCCCCCCTTGCCTAAGACCCCGTTTGTAGTATATTAGCAGGCTCCAATCCCCGCCCGCGCGGGGCGTGGGGTGTTCTGTCTCTTGATTTTAACCCCTCAAGCGACAGCGTTAGGTATTGGAATAGAAAAACTATGTTTGGTTCGCTGTCTGACAAACTCGATCTGGTCTTCAAGAAGCTTCGCGGCCACGGGAAGCTTTCGGAGACAAACATCCGCGATGCGATGCGCGATGTTCGTCAGGCCTTGCTCGAAGCCGATGTGAATTACAAGGTCGCACGCGACTTTGTCAAAGCGGTCGAGGAAAAAGCAGTCGGCACCGAGGTCATACAGTCAATCGACCCTGGCCAACTGATTGTAAAAATTGTCCACGACGAACTGGTCGCGCTGTTGGGCGGCAACGCGGTGCCGCTGGCGCCGATTGATAAAACGCCGACTGTCTACATGGTCTGCGGATTGCAGGGATCGGGTAAAACGACCCTGACCGGCAAACTCGCTCTGATGACCAAGCGAAAAAACAAAAAGCCGCTTTTGGTCGCCGCTGATATTTACCGCCCCGCCGCGGTCAAACAGCTCAAAGTACTGGCCGATTCGATCGGTGTGGCGCATTTCCATCTTGAAGGCGCCAAGCCGCCGGAGATCTGCCGCGAAGCGGTCAAGTTCGCCGAGAAGAATTTTATCGATCTGGTTATTTTAGATACCGCCGGACGACTGCATGTCGACGACGAGTTGATGCACGAGCTGGAAGAGATCCAGGCCTCAGTGAAACCGTCGGAGACATTACTTGTCGCCGACGCCATGACCGGCCAGGATGCAGTCAAAGTTGCCGAGGCGTTTCACGCTCGTTTGCATTTGACCGGTGTGGTGCTGTCCAAGCTCGACGGCGACGCCCGCGGCGGCGCGGCGCTCTCAATTCGCAAAGTGACCGGATGCCCGATCAAACTCGCCTCGGTTGGAGAAAAGCTGGCTGATCTGGAGCCGTTTTATCCGGACCGCCTTGCCTCGCGCATACTTGGCATGGGCGATATTGTCTCGCTTGTTGAAAAAGCGCAAGAAACAGTCGATCTGCAAAAAGCCCAGAAGATGCAGGAAAAACTGCTGAGCGCACAGTTCGACTTTGAGGATTTTCTCGATCAGATTCAGCAACTGAAAAAGATGGGGCCGCTTGAGTCGGTCCTGCAGATGATTCCCGGCGCCGGAAAGGCGATGAAGGGAATGACCTTCGATGAAAAAGAAGTCGACCGTATGGCGGCTATTATCCAGTCGATGACGCCCAAAGAGCGGCGCAATCCGCATATCATCGACGGCTCCCGCAAAAAGCGGATCGCGAATGGTTCGGGCTCGACTGTGCAGACGGTCAATCAACTGCTCAAGCAGTTTACGATGATGCAAAGAATGTTTGGATCAATGAATAAACGAAAATTCGCCGGACTCCCCAAAGGGTTTGCCTTTAAGTGAGACGGCGAGAAAAGGAGATTGTTTCTTGGCATTAGCAGTGAGACTCCGTCGGATGGGCGCAAAGAAGCGCGCCTTTTACCGTATTGTGGCAATCGACTCGCGTCTGTCGCGTGACGGACGGTTTGTCGATACCCTTGGCACGTACAACCCGATCACCAAACCAGCTATCGTTCAAATTGTCGAAGACAAGATGACTAAGTGGGTTGATGATGGCGCGGTGGTGAGCGACACGGTCAAGACACTCTTGACACAGGTTGGGTACTGGGAAAAGTACCACAAGGCGAAAAAAGGTGAAGACGTTTCGGCGATGGTTCTGAGAACAACTATCAAAGAGCGCACCAAAAAGACCCGACGGATGAAAAAAGCGACTGTCACCGATGCGGCCGCCACGGCCTGATCGACGACGCGCAGTAAAGATACCGTCGCGAGACGGTCGGCCGTAGAAATCGCAAGGACTGTGAGCTTTATAACCCGGGCAAGGTTGAAAGGGTCTCGTCATGAGAGATTTCATCGAGTACGTCGTTCGGGCGCTTGTCGAGTTTCCGGATCAGGTAACGGTTACCGAGGTGATTGGCGAGCGGACAACAGTGTACGAGCTTAGGGTCGGCCAGGGCGATCTTGGCAAAGTGATCGGCCGGCAAGGCCAAACAGCCAAGTCGATTCGCACGATTCTGGCGGCGGCCGCCGCCCGCCAGGGAAAACGCGCAGTATTGGAAATATTGGAGTAGTTGAACGAACAGGATTACATAGCGGTGGGACGACTGGGTCGTCCGCGCGGAGTTGACGGCGAAATTGCCGTGTATCCGCTGACTGATTTCCCGGACCGCTTTTTGGAGATGACATCGGTGTTTGTGTCGCGCCCAAGTGGATGGATTGAATATCAGATCGAGGCAAGTGAGCTGGTCGGTGGACGACCGGTGATCAAGTTGCAGTCGGTCGACACACCCGAGGCGGCGATGGAACTGTCCAATTGTGAACTGGCGGTCCCTCGCACCCAACTGGTCCCGCTTGAAAAGGATCAGTACTATGTATTCGATCTGATCGGGTGCGAAGTGATCGAGGAAGGTAGCGGCCGGGCGATTGGCACGATTGCCGATGTCCAGCGGTATCCGGCTAACGACGTCTACCTGATCGGCGACACCGAGGGACATCGCTGGTTGTGTCCGGCAGTAGCCGACTTTGTTCGGTCGATAGATATCGCGGCGCACAAGATCGTGATCAATCCGGCCGGACTTTTGGCCGGTGAAAACGGCGCCGGCTGAAGACGACGATGAAATTTGACATTGTCACGCTCTTCCCCGACTTTTTCGCGGTTTCGCTGAAACAGTCGCTGGTGGGAAAAGCGTGGGATAAACGGCTCTTTGACATCGGAATCGTGAATCCTCGCGACTTTGCGACGGACAAGCATCACACAGCCGACGACACTCCGTTTGGGGGCGGCGGCGGCATGGTGATGAAGATCGAGCCAATCGATCGCTGTCTGCAAAGTCTTGGCTATACGCCCGGAACTGCCAATCCGCCCGGACAGTACGTGATTTTGACCTCAGCGGCGGGTGTGCCATTCAATCAGGAACTGGCGATAAAACTGTCGCTGGCTGAGCGGATCACAATTGTATGTGGTCATTATCTGGGTATCGACGAACGGCTTTTGTCGCGATACGAAATGCTCGAAGTTTCAATCGGCGACTATATCCTGACCGGCGGTGAGCCGGCGGCGCTGGTGATGGTCGACGCGGTAGCGCGACTACTGCCAAAAGTGCTCGGGAATTTTGAGTCGGCGCTTGAAGATTCGTATATGAACCAACTGCTCGGCTCTCCCTGCTACACCCACCCGCGGGAGTACGAAGGGCTGGCGGTGCCGGACCAGTTATTGAGCGGCGACCATGCTAAGATTAAGAGATTCAGGCGCGAGGAAGCGATTCGAAAATGTTTGAAACATAGGCCGGAGCTGGTTGATAAGGCGGAGTTGTCCGACGATGAACTGGCGATGGTTGAAAAAATAAGAAAACGTGAGATTACGTAACTATAGAGAAAGGAACGATCGTGAAACAGATCGCACAAGTTGAAAAAGCGTACCTGCGTGACGATCTCCCGGATTTCAGCTCGGGAGATACGATCAAAGTGCACGTGCGCATTGTCGAAGGCGACAAAGAACGTATTCAGGTATTTCAGGGAACAGTGATCGGCCGTCGCGGCGGCGGACTCAGCGCAACCTTCACGGTGCGCAAGATTTCCTCCGGTATCGGCGTGGAACGCACCTTCCCGCTCTATTCGCCCAACGTGACGAAGATTGAAAAAGTCCGTGGCGGACAGGTTCGCCGTGCGAAACTGTATTATCTGCGTACTCTGACCGGCAAGTCGGCTCGTATCCGCGAGCAGTTGTCGGAAATGGGGATGGATAAGTCCGGCGGCGAGGCTAAGAGCGAATAACGCTACTCGTAGCTGATTGTGCGTGGTGTACGTCCCCGTGCACCACGATCTCCGCAAATTGAAAACGCCCCTTAACGGGGGCGTTTTTTCGTGACCAATAAACAAAGTCACCCTGAGCTTGCGAAGTCCTGCGGCTTCAGCCGCACGGGTCGAAGAGTAACCACAATGCCCTACTTCATCAACACCATCTTCTTGGTCTGTGTGAATGAGCCGGCATCGAGACGATAGAGGTAAACACCCGTCGCCACTGTCTCGCCTGAACTGTTGGTGCCGTCCCAATCGGCGGCAAAGATCCCCGGCCCCATCTCGCCGCTGGCGATTACTTTCACCTCTTGACCCGCCAAATTATAGACGGTCAATTTGACTTCGGCACGTTTAGGCAGATCGAATCGGATCACTGTTCGCGGGTTAAACGGATTGGGGTAATTCTGTTCAAGCGTAAAATCGGTCGGCAGGTTGCCGTCGGTTTGATCATCAACCGCCGTCTGCTGATTGACCAAATCACCATGCGCAAACCCCTGATAAAAATCGGTCCCGTTTGCACTGATCTTGTTTATGCTGGCCAATGTGACAAACCCCGCGCCGATGAAGTTCACCGCGACAATTGTTGAGGTTGTGGTATTTAGCAGGCTGTCGTTTGAGGTCTTGTACGTTTTGTACGTGTACTTCTCAGTTGCTATCACCCGAAGGCACGGGAGAGTCTTGGAGCCGTACTTGGCGTTCCCCCAACCGTTGACCACGTTGTATGTCGTGTCATAGGCCAGCGTATAATTGTTGACCGTATTGGTTCGCCAATGCCGGTAGGCGGTCCACTGATTATTGTAATTGAGCGGAAAGACCCAGTCGGCGGCCATGTCATTTAGGACGACCACCGCTTGGCCACTCGCGCCTCGCGAGACTGTACCGACACGGGCAAATGATGCCGGCACCGACCTGTGCACCGACCAGGCGGTGTCGTTGCCGAATGGTGTCATCAAGACCAGGTTTGCGGTGGGAAAGCTGTCGGCAAAAGGAATGGTCGCCGTATTGACGACATAGATGTTGATCGCCGAGCCGAACGCGTGGCCGGTGAAATCGAAGGTCATCGGCCCGCCGGTGCCGGCGGTGACAGCGTTGAAGAACACCGCCCCGGCGCTACCGTCGATCTTGTTCTGAAATATCGTCCCGGGGGTGGGATTATAGGTGTTGGTCGGCAGACTGATCTGGGCTTGGGCCGCAGACACCAAGACGGCCAGCAACGGCAAAGACCGCTTGAGCAATTGGATCATGATTTGTTACTCCTGAAAGTGTGTTTGACTGGGAGTAATATGCGGGGAAAACGTCGATCAGGCAAGTCGACTTTTGGGGGCGGGAGTGCTAAGTGTTCCTGACCTGGCCGACTCTACGCTACAGAGCGGATTGTTTGAGCACCGTATACGTCGTATTCCCGTATTCTCTGCGCTGAAGAATTTCATATCCCGTAGTGTCAACTGAGGCGGTCTCTTTGGTGTCGTGCTGGCAGAGGATGATTGCGTCTGGGGCAGTGATCGGATGTTCGCGTAGCGCACGCAGGGTGCGCGAGATTATGTCTTTGTATTGCGGCGGGGCGATCATCACGATATCGAACTTCTCCCCCCGCTTGGCCAAAAGTGGAATCGCCGTGAATACGTCGGTGCACAAACAGTGGAGCTGTTTGCTAATCCCAAGCTTTTCTGACGCGCTGTTGATCGACTCGGCCAACTTTGGCTCAAGTTCGACTCCCACTCCCCTGACTGCGCCGCGCGAGACAGCCTCAAACAAATACGATCCGGTGCCGGAAAATAGATCGAGGTAGTTCGCTCCCTCCAGATACGGCATGAGAAAATCGAAAATCGCACGTCGCATACGCATGAGCGGCGGACGGGTCACCCCCAGATCGGGGGCTTTGACTACCCGGCCTTTTAGGTCGCCGGCGATAATCCGGAATTCGAGCTGATGTCCTGGTTTGTGTTTCATATATCTATTGCCAGAACCGCTTCGCTTCGCTCGGGTTCTGCCCTACAAATCCCAACTATGACGGGCAGGCAGGAAGCCTGCCGCGCACTATTTGAGGCTTCGACAAGCTCAGCCTGAAGTCAGGTGGGCCATCTCGAATCCACATGTCGGGACCGCAAGGGTCCCGACCTACAATCTGCTCAACAGGTGTCAGGGCAGAAGTCCTGACTCCACGTTATTACACGGGCCGTGCCCGCCGCACGGCTCAACCGCCGGCCGCGTCGTCCGATAATCAATATACCAGTTCAAACTTGAACTGTCAGGAACAAGAGCGTACCTATGGGTTCAATGGTCAAAACCAAGGCAGTCCGTGCCGGTCTCCCACCCGATGTGCCGGATATCGAGGCATGGCTCGTCACCAAAGGGTACAAGGCGATCTGCGGGGTCGACGAGGTCGGCCGTGGGCCGCTGGCTGGACCGGTGGTCGCCGCGGCGGTCATATTCCCGCCCGATCTGGTGATCGAGGGGCTCGATGACTCCAAAAAGCTGACAGCGGAAGAACGCCAGTGGGTATTCGATCAGATCGCGCAGGCCGAAATAAAGTGCGCGGTCGGAATTATCGATCATCAGGCAATCGACTCGCTCAATATTCATCAGGCAACTCTTCTGGCGATGCGCAAAGCCGTGACTGATCTGCGCGAACACCCGGACTTTATCTTAGTCGACGGCAAATTTACAATCCCGAATCTGGATGAACCACAATATGCGGTGGTCAGAGGTGATTCCCGTTGTCGGGCGATTGCGGCGGCCTCGGTGGTAG
Organism: uncultured Ignavibacteriales bacterium; assembly: GCA_964571235.1. Classification (GTDB taxonomy): domain Bacteria; phylum Zixibacteria; class MSB-5A5; order GN15; family FEB-12; genus JACRAV01. The sequence continues at coordinate 300,446 of CAZNAI010000001.1, forward strand.
CCAAGGTCACTCGCGACCGGATCATGGAACATTACGCGCAGGTTTTCCCCGATTTTTCATTTTCGGCCCACAAAGGGTATCCCACGCCGAAACATCTGCGAGAACTCCGCGACCACGGCCCCTCGGATATCCACCGGCGGTCATTCGGGCCGGTCGCCAAAGCGGTCAAAGGGTATGCCCTCTTCTAACGATCGCTCCGGCGGGCGCGAATCGCGTCGCCAGACCGGTGCGATGTACGAAAAATTGGCCGCCAAATACTTCGTCGATCAAGGGTACGAAATTCTCGAGCAAAACTGGCAAGCAGGGCACCGTGAGATCGATCTGATCACTCGAAAAGGTGCGATGATTGTCTTTGTGGAAGTCAAATCGTCAGTAGATAAATCATTCGGTCATCCGGCAGAGCGGGTCGACAAGACTAAAATCAAACGGTTATCATCGGCGGCTCAGCAATACTTGCTGGCGAAAAATATCCAGGGGGTTGACCTTCGGTTCGATGTGGTGACGATTACCGGAGGGAATCTGGAACACTATCCGTCGGCTTTTGAATTCGAGGAATAGGCCCGGCCGATTTCTTCGGTTTGATCCGATGGGTAACAATTTTCACTGTGGATGTATCAGGGGGGCGATTGGCCTTTAGGGTTGAATCGATGATACGGTAAATCGAATCAACTTTGCGCGAGACGGTTTGCGAAAACAAATACGAGTCATCAGGGTCGGCCTCGCGGTTTTTGATATAGGCGTCGATTTGTACTTGTGTGATGCCGTCGGCTTTCAACAGTGAGTCGCGAAAAACCAGAAATTTCTCCGGTTGGTCACGGTAGGTGGCTGACCCGATCCAGATTTGGGCGACTGCCAGACTGACTTTCTGCATTTGGGCTTCTTCGCTGGCCGCGTTCATACCCGCCCATCCCCGATATCCATACCAGAGCGCCACCAGCAAGACTATGGGGGCGAATCGCTTAACCCAGACTGAATTTATCCAACTTTTCATTGCAACCTTTGTATCATTGGGTACATTATATACCCTTGAAACGAGCGTTCGGCAATAAAAGGTTATGCAACTTACTTATCCTATTAAGCGGCGGAAAAGCCGCGGCGTAAAAATCGGCGATGTCTTAATTGGTGGCGGTTTCCCGATTGCCATTCAGTCGATGACCACTACCGACACCGCTGATATCGAAGCGACTGTTACACAGGTCAATCAACTCTTCGACGCCGGCGCGGATATTGTCCGGCTGGCGGTGCTCAATCACGAAAAATCAAATGCGCTGACAGAAATCAGGCGGCGTGTCAAAAAGCCAATCGTGGCCGACATTCATTTCCAGTACAAGCTGGCGCTAAAGGCGATTGAAGCCGGCTTTGACAAGATTCGCATCAATCCGGGAAATATCGGCGCCGAGTGGAAAGTGCGCGAGGTGACCAAAGCGGCTAAAGAGCGCGGCATTCCGATCCGGATCGGCGTGAACTCTGGCTCGCTCCCCAAAGATGTCCTTGAAAAGTACGGCCACGACAATCCGGAAGGGTTTGTCGAAGCGGCGATGCGGGAAATTCACATCCTCGAAGACATGGATTTTCGCGATATCGTGATCAGTGTCAAATCAACAAGCACGGTAACGGCGTTCTGGGCCTATCATATGCTCGCCGAAAAGTGCGACTATCCTTTGCACTTGGGCATCACCGAATCCGGCACGCTCGAAACTGGAAGCATCAAATCATCGGTCGGTATCGGCGCGATTCTCATGACCGGAATCGGCGATACGATTCGTGTGTCGCTCACTGCCGACCCGGTGCATGAAGTCCGCGTGGCAAAGCAGATTCTTACATCCTGTGCGCTCAAAAATGACGGCGTTGAAGTTATCGCCTGTCCGACGTGCGGACGGTGCCAGATTGACATGATTCCGATGGCCGAGTATGTCGAGCAGAAGACCCGCCATATCAAAGCGCCGCTCAAAGTAGCGGTCATGGGGTGCGCGGTAAATGGCCCCGGCGAAGCGGCGGCGGCTGATGTCGGCATTGCCGGCGGCGATGGCCGCGGGATGCTGATCAAGAAGGGCGAGATTGTGAAGAGAATGTCCGAATCGGAGCTAGTCGAAACACTGCTCTCTGAAATTGAAGTAATGACCGGCGAGAAGATCGAGCGGTAGGCCCGATCAATTCATAACCAATCCCTAGGATATCGTCATTGCGAGACGCGCTTCGCGGCGAAGCAATCTCGCCTCTCTTTGTTCGCGTCTCGACTACGCTCAACGCGTCGCTATCTGATCAAAGATGTCGAAACCTCTCGCTGACGCTCGACCCCGCCCGTGGCGGGGCAAGGGATTTCGACCTACGAAATTGGGTTGTCCCTCCCCTTTCATTGTTATACAGGCTTTCTTTCTTGTCACCCCGGGCGAAGACCCGGGGCCCAGCCAGTGAATCTACCACTCAATTTTCAACATTCGGTTTCATATCGAGGGCCGGATCCCGGCTCGGAGGCCGGGATGACAATTGGTTTCGAACCCGAACTGTTCTCAGTAAGTGATTGCGCCATTTTTCAGTTGCTACTAATATGGCGATGAACATTGGAAAGGAACAAATGTCTTGCCGCCTCTGTCTCCAAGAGAAGCCACTCGTTAACTCGCATATTATTCCTGAGTGGTGTTACAAACCACTATACGATAGCGATCACCGTTTCGTCGTGATGCCGCTTGACGCCGGTGTCAACCGAAAATATCATCAGAAAGGAATTCGAGAGCCCTTATTGTGTTCTGATTGCGACGGTAAGATTGGAGTGTGGGAAAAGTACGTCAGCGAGGTGTTCAACGGTGGTGTTTACATCACGATAACTCAAGGTCCGGGACAGATTGTGTTGGGAAACATTGACTACAAGAAATATAAGCTGTTTTTGATGTCATTGCTTTGGCGTGCAGGCATATCTTCACTCCACTTTTTCGATTCGGTAGCACTGGGACCGCACGCCGACATTTTGAGGCACCATCTCTTGGATGATAGACCCGGTGAGCCATTTGAATATGGATGCGTTCCTGCGATATTGCTCACGAAGAAATTGAGAGAACCGACTCTCAGAGAACTGATCTTAGAACCCGACCGAGGATACTATTGGGGATATCAAGGCTATCGGTTTGTACTGGCTGGGGTCTTATGGACGTTCATTGTAGCTCGCCACTCGTCATCGTTTCCCAAACGACAATGGTTCCCTCAGAAAGATGGAAGAGTGACTTTTGGGCTGGTGGACGCCGATGAGGCCCCATTCATGCACCAACTATCCAATCGCGTCAGATCAAACAAGATTAGGGGTAATACGTCGTGACGGTTCTTTGACCCGATAAGATGTCGAAACCTCTCGCTGACGCTCGACCCCGCCCGTGGCGGGGCAAGGGATTTCGACCTACGAAGATTTCTTCGGCACTACCATAATCGATTTTTCGCGCTCAACTGTCACTAATCCCGGCTTGGCTTTGCGCGGTTTACGAACATAGCGCCTCTCGGCATAGATCACCGGCACTGCTGAATTATTTTTCGCTTTGCTGTGAAAGGCCGCGATGGCGGCGGTTTCTTCGATCTCGCGTTTGGCGGGCACAAACGACTTATTCGGAAATTTCATCACCACATGCGAGCCGGGGCACTGCTGGGCGTGGAACCAAAGCTCGTATGGCTTGGCAAACTCAAATGTCGTGCGGTCATTGTCGGCGCCGTCGCGGCCAATGAATATAGTCAACCCGGTTGATAGCGTAGCCTCGCGGTACGGCAAGCGGACAGTCTCGGCGACCTTCACTTTTTCTTTGGGCAAGAGCGATGACAACTCTTCTGAATACTTCTGCCGGGCCGACTCGAAGTCCTCAGTGAGTTCCTGATGTATCTCTTTCCACTGCGCCAACTCCTGCTTGGTGATCTCAAGCCGTCGTTCGAGCAGTTCCAGCCCCTCACGACCTTTGCGGTGCTTTTTGTAGTAGGATTCAACGTTCTGCTTGGGAGATAGCGCTGAATCAAGCGGGATATCAATGTTGCGCTGAATGTGCTCAAAGGTATTGACGACTCTCAGGTGTTTCATCCCACGCTTGATAAGTGTGAAATTCGAGTGCAGTAGGTCGCCCATCTGCTTGTATTTTTCGAAGTCGGCGGCCTTGGAAACATCCTCCGACACCTTCTCCAACCGAGTAGCGAGCTTTTCGACATGCTTTGCCGCCACGCCGATGATCACCTTGCCGTCGTCGTGATCGTCCTTTGCGTCCTGACGCTTGTTGATCATCGTCATGACCGCTAACGAGAGCGTCTTGTATTTGTCGGTCTCGGCAACGCCCGAATCGCGCAGTTTGAACGGAAAGACCTCGGCGCCGTCGCGCATCTGATACAAATAACCAAGCAGGCCGCTATCAAACGCAGTCGCCACCGCCTTAATCTGCGCCGCCAGTTCTCGCGTCTGTTCGGTGGATAGGTCTTTGATAGAAAGCGATTCGACACCCGCTCTGATCGCCGCCTCGCGGGCGATCCCTCGGCTGAATCCAAGAATACGTTTCTCCATGAAGGTCACCGAAGACATCGCCTGCTCACCAAGATGCGCAATTGCCTTGGTGAGTTCAGACGAAGTGACCGAAAACGGATTGATTCCTTCCCTTGGAGGCATCGGCTTGTAGACTTCGAGCGCTTTGTGGTCGCGATGACGGAGAGTAGCAAGAATGCGATTATCAGCATCGGTGAACCAGAGGTTCCCGTTCGGGCCGAGCGCTTCGCAGATAAGATGACGCTTGCCGGCAGTTGTCTTGAAATGGACCTCGAAAATGCGGTCAAGACCGAGCTGCGTTACACCTGTCATCGTTGCGCCGGACAATTCGAAAATCGGCCAGGGCTTTTCTGTTGTGTCGATTTCGATCTTCGAGGCCGGTACGACAAATGTTCCGGAGCCCCCCGGATGGAAGACGAAGCCAAACGCCCAGTGGCCCGACTCGGCCTTGATAAATATGTAGGCCGCCCGGGATTTTTTGTAGAAGGCGGTCGAGGTAACTTCGCCGCCGATCAGCTCTTTTTTCATCTGGTCGACCAGCGCACGAACATGAAGTGAGGTTTGCATATTGTTCAATATAGCGTGAACCGGAGCTATGCTCAAGCGGCCAATTGCGCACCTGAGTTTAACTTCGGATATTGGCGAGAGACACTGAAAAGGAGATTCTCATGAAATACGGCGCACGCAATAAAATTACCGGCAAAGTAACTTCGGTGCAGACCGGCGATATCATGTCGCTGGTTAAATTCTCGGTGACCGGGCCGACCACCATGTCGTCGGTACTGACTTCGGAGTCAGTGGCCGAGATGGGACTCAAAGTTGGCGATGAAGTTGAACTAATTGTGAAGGCGATTCACGTTTTGCCGGTGAAACCATAGTGGCACATTTTTGAATCCAATTTGGAACTTTGGGTGGGCTCTTTCGTTTAATCAAGTAGAGAACATTGTTTGTGGGTTGCCCGGAAGGAATCCGGGCTCGTGTGAGAAAGAAGGCGGCGCCTGGATGCGCCGCTTTTCGTTGTTTTGTGCAGAGCGTAACCCACCCTTCGGGTGGGGTACTTTTTTTTGCAGACACATGCCCACCCTGCGGGTGGGGTACAGTGTTTCTAGTTCATCGTTACAAAGTGAAACGACCCGCTATTTGCTTGCGATAATTCCTTCGCTAGAGGTCGGGTCGATGATCGCGTGAACCTCCGACACTTTGTTGGCCGGAAAGCCGCCTCTTTCCGCGTGCTCACGCACCATCGCTTCGTTCGGCGCGATGTAGATACAGTAAATTTTATCGGCAACAACATAGCTGTGGACCCACTGGATCGACGGTCCCAGGGCGCTCAGGACGCCGCACGATTTCTGCGAAATCGCAGTCAGGTCGGCAGTCGACAGTTTCCCTGCGCCGGGAATCTCCCGCTCGATTACATACTTTGGCATGGCTTGATCCTCATTGTGAGGTGACTGAATACTACGATAAACACGTAGACTATTTGTATCTATTATACGCCCCAGCGTGCCGGGAGTCAATGGACGGGAATGCAAGGTCAGAAATAAAACATGCAAAAATCAAACCCTACTCAACTTCATCGATGTGCTCTTGTCGTGTCGGACCATCAGCCATAAGGTCGCGTCTTATTTGGACTAAAATTTGTCTCATTTGTCCGTCAACAACCAGCTCATAATCAGAGACGAACTCAGGCTCCTCCAGATGCGTCAACTGTTTCACTTCTCCATTGGGCAGAAGCGCGGCGAGGTTCTGAGTTCCATGAGATTTACAAATGTAGTAAATTGTCTTGTTCTTGCCTCGACTTGAAGCCGAAGCGATACCGCCAATTGAATCGACATAGGTTCTCGTGCTTTCGGACTTCACGTCAAAGGTCGTAAGCGAACAATGAGATTCAGGATTTTCCCAGTAGTCACTCAAGAGGATGCAGTCTTGAAATAGAATCAAATTGAAATCCGGCGTGAATGATGCACTATTGGCCGGAACTACCTTACGAGTAATGAATTGGCCGTTCTTGTCAAGTTTCCTTACCTCTAATACGCTAGGCCACGTTTGACCCCAACTGAACGGCCCCTCGTCAAATCCAGCTACGATAAGAGAGTCTCTGAGAGAAAAATAGATGAACCTCTCTTCAGAAATCCAGTCGATTCGAATGCCCTTGCTACTTCGAAAGAGCGTATCAATTCTCACTGTCGGAGACAGAACAACAGTCATCAGGTAAGTGAAATCTGAATCCCTTTCAACGTAAGCAAATGCATTTGTGTCACATGGTGCTAAACACTGAAAACGACCTGAATCAAGTATCTGCCATTGATTGCAAAGAGGAGTGTCACACTTCACAATGTAGTTTACCGAATCCTGATAGTCTATTACAGAGGGATCGCCTATGAAAAATACTCGATAATTGTCAAGATCGTGAAGCCGAAAACTTACCCAAACGGTATCCGAAACCGGCAAAATGCCTTGTCCAAAAAGAGGCTGTATTGCGAAAATGCAGTATAACAAAGATAGCCAAGGCGCTCTACGCATGATTCATCGACCTGCCTATTTCGGCTTCATATTCGGCGTGATCATCTGCTCGGGTCGAACACGCTGATCGAATTCCTCGGCGGTCATAAGTCCCAGCGCAACAACCGCCTCTTTGAGGGTAGTTCCCTCTTTGTGCGCCTTCTTGGCGACTTTGGCGGCGTTGTCGTATCCGATATACGGATTGAGCGCGGTGACCAGCATGAGCGATTTATCCAAGTGCTGTTTAATCGCCGGTTCGTTGGCTTCGATACCAACAGCACAGTGCTCGTTGAACATCTCGCACGAATCAGCTAACAGCCGAATCGACTGCAACAGATTATGGATGATCACCGGCTTGAAGACATTCAGTTCGAAGTTACCGGATGCCCCGCCGATATTCACTGCGACATCGTTGGCAATTACCTGCGTGCAGACCATGGTCATCGCCTCGGACTGAGTCGGGTTGACTTTGCCGGGCATGATCGAGGATCCCGGTTCGTTTTCGGGGATAGTTATCTCGCCGATGCCACAACGCGGGCCAGACGCCAGCCACCGAATATCGTTGGCAATTTTATTCAGTGAACAGGCCAGTGTTTTCATCGCGCCGGAACACTCGACCATTGCGTCGTGGGTTGCTAGCGCCTCGAACTTGTTCGGCGCGGTGACAAAGGGTTTACCGGTAAGTTCAGATATTGATTTCGCGACTTTGATGGCAAACTCCGGATGCGTATTCAGTCCGGTGCCGACCGCCGTGCCGCCGAGTGCCAGCGGATACAAGCGTGTGAGTGAACCGTTAATACGTTCCAGGCCGTTGGTCAATTGCTGTACGTACCCGGAGAACTCCTGGCCGAGTGTGAGCGGGACTGCATCCATTAAGTGGGTGCGGCCAATTTTGACAACCTTGTCAAACGCTTTTGCCTTCCTATCGAGTGTGTCGCGAAGCTGGGCCACCATTGGCAATAGTCGTCGATGAATTTCTTCGACTGCGGCAATGTGCATAGCAGTCGGAAATGTATCGTTGGATGACTGCGCCTTGTTGACATCATCGTTGGGGTGAACCGGCTTTTTTGAACCCATGACGCCGCCGGACAGTTCAATCGCCCGGTTGGAAACAACCTCGTTGACGTTCATGTTAGTTTGGGTGCCCGATCCGGTCTGCCAGATGACCAGCGGGAAATGGTCGTCAAGTTTTCCAGCGATTACTTCATCGCAAACTTTGGCAATGAGCTCCCCTTTGTCTTTCGGAAGGAGTCCCAGCTCGACATTGACCAGCGCCGAGGCCTTTTTCAAAATGCCAAAGGCGCGAATGAGCTCCCGCGGCATCCGCTCACCGCCGATCCGGAAATGATGCAGGGAACGGGCGGTTTGGGCGCCGTAATATTTGTCCGAGGGAACCTGAATTTCCCCCATTGAGTCTGTTTCTACCCGAAAAGTCATGTATCTACTCCTAAACTAAACAAAGACTATCTTATCCGGGGGGAATATAGGGGATGGAGATTTTGACGCAAGAGCATGATTGTTGGGTGGGCCCTTCGTGGGACCCGCCACATTCAATTTCCCATGCAAAGAATGGCGGGTTCGAGGACGGACCCGCCCTACCTGATGGTGCACAACACAAAATGCATCGGGTTGAAGACTAGTTCCGAGGGTTCCCCCTCTATTGGGATGTCAAACTCGCAATGGGGTTTGTCTATCCATTGCCGTATCCAGGCTGATCCGCCGGCGCGAAATTTGATCTCAATTGGCACAGGCATCTTGAACTCCGGCGTGACACCGGTTTGATCGACAGTGCAATGCGCCACATACCGGCCGACCGAGTCGGGCGTCACTTTGTAGGAAAACGAATACTCCGGAACAGCGTTGCCGTAAACCCACTGGTCGAAAAACCAGGTCATATCCGAGCCGACATGCTTTTCAACCACCGCCTTGAAATCGCGGGTATTGGCAAAGCGACCCTTGAAAATCTCATAGTAATCGCTCAGCATGGCGTAAAAGGACGAGTCGCTGTAGGTATTCAGATCGAGCATAAGCCCCCGCAACATGTGCAGGACATATGCTCCCTTTTCGTAAATTATCAGATCATAGTCATTGGGCGACTGAGTGGTCGAAGTGCGGTACCCGAGAATAATTGGCCCGGCTTGTTGGCGTGTTTTGAAGATGAATTTGTTCAGGCTCGCAATGTTGTCGCGATACCGGTCAAGCCAGTAAAGCAATCTGTCATTGCCTGCGGCTCGTTGCAAATACAATAGTGAGCTGTACTCTGCAAACCCCACGCTAAGCCAGGCATCGTGGTATGACTCCGATCGCACCCCCTCTCCCCACCACTGATACGCGGCTACATGGGAGCGGTGCAGTTGCTCTGTGCCGAACTGATCGGATTTGAAAAAAGTCGCGTACGATAAAGTCAAAAACTGTGGGTGCGAACGGGAGACCAATTGAGTCAGATCAGTTGCGATAATCTTATTGCCCGGTACTTCACCGAACAAATCACGATAAAGATTGAGCGACGCCCGAATATCGCCGGCTACCTGTTGCTCCATATGGGCGCCTGCCACCCCCAATCCCTCGGCGAAGCGAGAGGGATCCACTGTCTCCTCGCGGAAATCCGCCACCGCGTCGACTGTGTCTTCGTCTTGTTCAAGACTCGTACGTTGGTAGACATTCTGTTGGGCCATTAACTGGTGGTGATGCTCGTTGAAATAGATGAAGAGCGAATCACTCGTTCGAATCTCAAACGGATACCTTGTAAGTGTGCCGAGATTAAACGTGGCGAACGCCGTGGGAGTGTCCAGCCGCCACTTTGTCCTCATCTGGCCGCCCAACTGCTGTGAGTCGACCATTGTGCCGGTGGCAACGAACGCGTACTGCGGCGGCGTATTAAACGTCATTGAAAAAGTCGCGTTGTCGCGCCAGCTATAGTAGGGAAACCAGGACGAACCGGCGGTGACCAGAAAGACACCCATCTTGGACTCGGCGATGTCGCCGTGGTAGTAAAACGTGAGTGTTGCGGTGTCCCCTTTGGCTATCGGTATATTCAGAAACAGGTACACAGGGACATCTTTGTGGCGCTCCTTGGTCCAGCGGACAAACGGCACCGCTGTGCCTGATTGATCGAGAACACTGTCCAACCAGAGTTCCTCATGAAGGCCCATCGACAGAAGCCGACTACCATTGATTTCACCGAGCAATTGTGTTTTCGCCGATCCGGTGTATCGTCCGCCACCGTTAATCGATCCGTCCAGATCGTAGTGGAGGATTCGTACTTCATCTTTGTCGATACCGTTGAGTCGCTCAAAAGTGGAATCGGAGTAGACTGAATACTGGCAGAGCTTCTCAAGGGCAACATCGACCAGAATCTCACGATATTTCTTGTAGAGCGAAATTTCCTCGCGCTGGTACGGATCATAGGTGTACACGAGATCGCCGGTCGCGTCGGCCGAGATCAGCGCCGCCAAGAATGGCTTGGAACGGGGGGCGATCAGATTCTTGAAAGCGGCAAAGGGGACTTCGTAGTCCTCTCGAATGGTCAGGTCATCAAAATACGACTTGAATTTTAGCCCGGTCTTCTTGTTTGGCGGAGACGCGATGGTCTGGCGTCCGGCAACAACTCGATCATAGATGGAGCGGTTGAAGAGAAGCAGTGCGGCGTCGCAGAGCCGGTTGAGTGTATCGGATTTGAGAAATCGCCGTATCTGGTCACGTTCCATTTGTAGAGGGGGAGAAAATCGAAAGGTGGCCGAACCGACATAGAATGCGCCATAGACGAGCGATTGCGAGTCAACTATAGCCGGTTTGAGCAGATACAACGTGCCACTGTCCATATGCAACGCGAAATCACGGTGTTCTATGGTCAGGGTGTCGATCGCATACACCGCCGACGAATCAAGTTCCGGCTTGAGCGTTTTGGCAAAGGCAATTGAATAGGCATTGGAGTCAGCCGCCGGCTTTGACCAAACCGTTCCTGCAAATACACCAACGAGAATTGCGACCGCCGCTGAGACCTTGCGAAGTCGATGCCGACAATTTCTACTTATCAAATGTGCGCACATATTCAATCCGTTTCTTGATGGCCGGATGATCATAAAACCAATATTCAATGAGCGGGCTTGGATCCGGGTCGGATAGATTCAATACCGACAACTTATCAAACGCCGAGGCGGCGATCTCGCCCGAAACGCCGGCGTGCTCCATGCCGAAAGTGTCCGACTCATGCTCCATCATCCGAGTCGGTGCGTTGAGCGCCGGTTGACCAAAAAAGAGGACAACATTCAGGCAGAGCAAAAGGAGCGGCAGTGAAGCGATATCGTTGATCCGGTCAAATCCAAGGCGGGTTCGAAACCGGTGAATGAGGTCGTGGATAAACCGGTTAATCACCCACAGAGCGATGATAACAAACAAGATGAGTATTCCCAGCCCGAGCCAGACATGGTGCATGACATAATGCCCCATCTCGTGTCCCATGACAAACATGATCTCGTCGTGCGTGAAGTTCTTGATGATCGTGTCGTACAGCACAATGCGCTTGGTGCTAAAAAGGCCGGTGACATAGGCATTTACTTTGGTCGATTGCTTTGAGGCGTTGACCTCAAAGACATGCGAGCCGGGAATCCCCGATTTGTCGGCAAGGGCCAAGAGTTTCGACTCAAGCGTCTTATCCTTCAGCGGCTCAAATTTGTTAAAGAGCGGCGAGATGACCACCGGAGCGATGATGACAAAGAAGACCAGCACCGGAATGGCACCGATCGAAAAGACCAGCCACCAGCGTTTGAAACGATTGATGACAAAGTACAACAGCCAGACACCGATCACGCCGAAAATCACCGTGAGCCCCAGGCTCAGCAGGTCTTCTCCCCACCATTGCATGAAGGACTGATTGAGAAAACCGTAGTCGTTTTCGACAACGAAGTTCCGGTAATAATTGGCGGGAAAGTCCAGTACGTACATGACGACCATGAGCAGAGCGAAATAGAGCCACTGCTTCAGCCAGCTCTTTCGAATCGACCCGACCATGTCCCGAAGACCGGCGGAAAGCCCGGTAAACAGGATGATCAGCAGTACCACGGTCGATAGTATGAACTCGGCGAAGCGCCAGATATTGACAAACCGCGAGTATGAAACGAGCTGGGCCAGCCGCTCCGGAGTCGGCGGATATACTGGTGGAGTGGTGTCGGCCGTTTGCACGGTCGTAGCTGACGTCGAGTCAGGCGACGCCTGCGCATTCTGTGTGGGGAGATTGGCAGAATCCTGCGCAACGGCGGGCAGACAGAATACAAGAGCAAGGAGTGTGAAGCATACGGCGATACGGTCAGACATGAGGCCTCCGGGTCATCCGAGTGGCGGAACTTTGATCTGCAAACTATGACGCTTGTAAACCCCAAGTCAAGCAACGAAAAACCGCCCGGCACGCGCCGAGCGGTTCAAGTTTGTGCGCGGCAGACGCCCTCGTCTGCCCGATTCTTTGTAGCGGCAGGCGTCCTCACCTGCCGCAATTAATCACGGATAAACCGAGACTTTCTTTCCCGTCTTCCCAACTCTTTCGTACTTGACCACACCGGTGATCTTGGAAAAGAGCGTGTGATCGCGCCCGAGTCCGACATTGTATCCCGGACGAATGCCGGTGCCGCACTGGCGAACGAGAATCGAACCGGCCAGGACTGCCTCGCCGGAGTAAACTTTGGTGCCGCGCCGCTGGGACTGCGAGTCCCGTCCGTTGCGCGATGATCCTACACCTTTTTTGTGAGCCATAACAAACCTCTATATCGGTAACTTCTTTTCTTCTGTTTGTGCGCGGCAGACGCCCTCGTCTGCCCGTTTTATCAATACGGCCTACCAAGCCGCTATCCGAGCCGTTAAATATACGCCACTGGGACCAAAAGGCAAGCAGAAAGGCAAGTGGTAGTGTCCTAATCAGTTACGTGGAGAATTTAGACAGTCCACGTTGAAATTGGGGCACGATACTTGCTAACAATATGTTATAGGAGTATGCGTGTTATGCCTTTTTTGACTTACTTAACGAATGTCCTTGCGTCTTTTAATAGGAGATTATCTTATTTAATAGATATGGGAAAATTCGCCATAGCTTACGACAAAAGTAAGCCGGACAGGTTCAGAGAGCTGGTACTGCACGTCAGTAAGAGATGCGCGGATGCGCCGCTTTTCGGCTCTATTAAGCTCAACAAGATTCTCTTTGTAATAGACTTTGAATGGTATAAAGAAACCGGAGAATCGATTTCCGGGGCGGTTTACAAGAAAAACAAGTTGGGGCCAACTGCGGTTCCAATGGTTCCCGCGATATCAAAAATGACAGAATTGGGAGATTTGAGGGTTGAGTCACAACGGATTTATAATAGAACTCAGGCCCGGACGGTCGCACTAAGAGAACCGCACATGTCGATCTTCTCCGACAAGGAAAGAACTCATATTGACCATTGGATAGACGCTCTTTGGGGGGCGTCAGGCATGGCGCTATCGGATTGGTCGCATGAGTTTGGCTTTTGGGACAACTTATCTATGGGCGAGGAAATCCCATACTCGGCGGCATTTTGGCCCAAGAAAGAAACCATACAGTTCACGGAATTTGACAGGGCTCGCGCGGAGAGGGCCATTGCGCTTACGAAAGGTCAGACTTCTTGACCTTTTTCGGTTCTTCGTATTCGTAGAAATCAGCGAGCCAAACCGTTTGACCCAATCGTCCGTCGGTCACATAAAATAGTATTACGATTTTTGGTATGTGCTGGTTGTGCTTAGGCGGGTCAGAGATTTTCTTGTAACACTGTTCTCCGCCTATGAGATTTGGCCCCACACAATTAACATGCGCGTATCCTTCCATATCCTTCACTATGCTTTTCAACAAGACGTCAAAATGCTGGCGCAAAGTTGAACCCTTGTATTTTTGAAAATAGAACTCGGCCCCTTCCCGGTAACTCTCCGTTATCCGAACGTCCCGTTTTTGTTTTTCGTGCATAGTAATTACAACAGTCACATTGTGTTTTAGGCAACATCTTTTTGTTATAAAATTTCTCCCCAAGTGAGGAAGCGCGTAGCCACGCCAGCCGCCATTGCCGGAGTCATGCGGAGTGACCGGTGTTCTCGCATGAAGTTGTAATGGAAGAAATACACATTAAGCGCACCGCGTAAACGATCCAGCTTTTTTGAGAATGCGTTTGTTAGTCGGGTAAACCGCCTTATCTGTGTGCGCATTGTCAAATTCTGTCGTTCTATATACGAGGTAGAGATCAACGCCCTATTGGGCTCACCGCACCGTATTGACGGGGTTAAGCTCACCAACTCTCTTGGCGAGTACGATTCGTGATCGGGATTGGTAACCCCCCTCCGAAATTTCTTAACTAAAATGGCGTAGTCAACACGACTGCGGAAATCGGCCGTTTCAATCACCTTGTAACCATAGAACGCGTCGGTAGTCATTTGAAATCTGCCCTTCACTCGACGTAGTAGTTCTTGGGAGAAATCAAATGCTGTTTCCTCCGTCCGCTTACCGACGCAAAAATGCGGGATGAGCTTTGTGTCTGCGTCTATTGCCACAAATACAAATTGGCTTCCCTTTTCAGTGTGTTTCTCGGCCTCGGATAAGCGCTGTTCTTTCTTTTGAACGTATGTCCAAATTTCGTCAACCTGTATCGCCGCAGAATGAAGCCCGCGCATTTTTTCCGACAACATGCCAGCACAACGTTCGCCGATTCGGGCTGTCAATCTGCCAATCGTATCTCTATGAATGCCGGTCAATCTCTCGATTCCGCGAATGCTGTTACCTTCGACAAGTAGATTGAGAACCATTTCTTGCTCTTCTCGTTTCAGTGTGTACATGACCTTCTCGCTGTGATTGCTTGCGATAAGGCCGACTATCTTGTATATTCATTTGCTTCGACTGGGCGGCCTAATCGCTCGGTTGATCCTGTCCCGTCCGGGTGTTCACGCACTCGGCGGGCGTTTAATTGGCCCCGACCCGGCTAAAGTATCGGGGCACTCGTAACTACACTTTTTGGATGAATTGGTGGCGGTCGTGCTAACCCGTTTTGAGCTAATCGCTTACGGATTAGACTTTTAGGTGTTGACAGCCAGTATGATTTAGTGTATCTTAGCAAAAGGAAATCCTATCAACGTGTCGCAACGCATGGTATGGTTTTCTATTTCTTGAGCCGGTAGTTAGCGCTACCGGCTTTTGTTTTCAGTATATGATGCTATACTCATTGGTGTCTACGTTTCTCGCAACCTTCTTTTCTTTAATCAACTTGTCGAGGGCCCTGCGGGCAGAGGCGTCCCGCAACGGAACGTGCTTTTCCTCTTCAATCTTTTTCCTCAACTCGCCGATTGTGTACTTACCACCCTCACTAAGAGTAGCAAAAACATATCTTTCGGCCGTACCCTTAGCCATGCGCTTACCGCTACCCGCGCCCCTGTCTCCCTGCCCTTGCGCTCTAAGTTCAGAGAGCGCACGGCGTAAATCGGAAAGCTCGGATTCCTTCTTTCTGATTGTCTCTTCAATCGTCTGAATCGCAAGCTCAGCCGACCGATTCGATAGCTCTTTTACTGCCATAGTCATTCTCCTTAAGGATATTATAACACCCGCAAACAGCCCGCACAAGAGAAAAATGGGGTTTCGGGGAAAAATAATGACGCTGGAATTAAACACGATACCAACATAGATATGTTGATAAGTCCTGCATGCTGTTGGCATGCAAGGAGTCCGCAAAAACACACTTTAGCCCACTATCTCCCACTCATAAATTAGGACACTACCAGGCAAGTTATTGTTAAGCATTTAGTTACAGGCCTAGACGTCGCCGTCGAAGGCAAGTATCGAGGTCCGCGACGCACCAAGCGGCATCGCCGACATTCCGGTCTTGATTCTGCGCCCCCAAGTCGATAAGATTGAAAAGATATGACTGTTTGTTAACGAGAAAAGAAGTTCGCAGTGCGCAAAATAACCGACCCCGCCGATGCCATCAACCCGTTTGTCCTCACCCCCTCAAGCTCGATCTATATGTCCGGCAATGCCGCGACCCCGCAGGTTTTGGGCGAAACGCTGGCCAATGATCTGGCAATCCGCGATATCACGCTCTATTGCCTTCTCCCTCTCGGCGAGCGAATCGCCAGGTTGTATGCTCCCGCCCGATGCGAGAATATGACTCATCGTGTCCTTTTCAATTCGTATCTGACCCGCGAGGCTACCAATACGGGCCGCGCCTATTACCATCCGGTGCACTTATCCGATCTGCCACGGATGATCCGTGACCGGTTCAGACCGAATGTCGCGCTCATATCGGTCAGCGGGCCGGACCGCGGCGGACGGTACAGCTTAGGGACGACTGTCGAGGGCGTTTTGTCGGCAATCGAATCGGTGGTCAAGAGCGGTGGCGTGGTGATCGCCGAGAACAACAAGCAGATGCCGTTTGTGCTGGGGACCACGATCCCCGAATCGTATATCAACTACATGATCGATGTGGACTATCCCCTGCCGGTCTCTCCGGTGCAAAAGCCGGACGATCTGGCTCGACGAATGGGCGAGATTATCGCGGCGCTGTATGTGAAAGATGGCACCGGCACGAACCCCGGATCGACTTTGCAATACGGTATTGGCGAAGTCCCCGACGCGGTCACAGACGCGATCATACGGTGCGGGTACGGCGACCTGTCGGTTCACACTGAACTATTTGCCGACGGCATGGCCCGCCTCGTGCAGACAGGTGTAGTGACCAACCGTTGGAAGACGCACTTGAACTTTTCGGTCTCGGCGATCTTTCTGGCCTCCAGCCAAAGTGGGTACGACTGGCTGGCGTATAACAGCGCGGTGCAATCCCGCCCGACCAACTACACTAACAGCGTGTTCAAAATCGCCGAACAGCCGAATATGGTGTCGGTCAATAGCGCGATCGGCGTCGATCTGCACGGAAATATCTGGGCCGACTCGCTCGAGGCGCGACGAATTTACTCCGGTGTCGGCGGGCAAGCTGACTTTATTCGCGGCGCGCAGTATTCTCCCGGTGGTGTGGCGATTATCGCCCTCAAGTCAGTGACGTCGGAAGGTGTCCCCAAAGTAGTCGACCGGTCGCCGGCCGGGATCACGACCACCGCGATTCCATCCGATCCGGTGATACTGGTCACCGAGCACGGTGCGTTCGATCCACGCGGCCTGAGCTTGGGTGAACGGGCCTGGGGAATCGCCCATCTGGCCGGACCGCAGGAACGCGAGCGACTGATGAAAATCGTGCTCGACCACCCGGCCTATCATAAGCCAGATCAGAGCCAGCGCAAGAAAGTGCCGGGATTTACGTCATATGAGGAAGCGATCAAAGGGAGGTATTAGAAATTCTCTGACACTGCGTCGAAATTTGCCTGACGAGTTCCCCCCAAATAAAAAGGCCGGCGGTAACGCCGGCCTTTGTGATATACACTGGACTATCGATCAGCCGACATTCTGCTTCTGTTTCGCCTGATTGAACTTAAATGTCAGGCCGTCGTTACCAGCGCCGATGATCAGATCGCAATCGCCGGCGTATTGACCGCGCAGAATTTCTTCCGCCAGCGGATCCTCCAGATATTTCTGGAGCGAGCGCTTAAGCGGACGAGCGCCGTAGGCCGGATCGTACCCCTTCTCGACTAAGAATTCCTTGGCTTCGTCGGTGAGGTTGAAGCTGATTCCTTTTTCGGCCAACTGCTTGGCGATATCGACCACGAGAATATCGATGATCTCCTTGATATGACTCCGCTCCAACTGGTGGAAAATGATCGTCTCGTCGATGCGGTTGAGCAGTTCCGGATTGAAGAGCTTTTTGAGTTCTTCACGGATCTTCCGTTTGATGACATCGTACGACCGGTCGATTCCGTCGGAATCAAATCCAACGGTTTTCCCTTCGCCGAGTTGACGGGTGCCGACGTTTGACGTCATGATCAACACGGTGTTGCGGAAATCGACTTTTCGGCCGAACGAGTCGGTCAGCGAGCCGTCGTCCATGAGTTGCAACAGAATGTTGAAGACATCCGGGTGCGCTTTTTCGATTTCGTCAAGCAGGACAACCGAATACGGTTTGCGACGGACTTTCTCGGTCAACTGGCCGCCTTCTTCGTATCCCACATATCCGGGCGGAGCGCCAATGAGCCGAGAGACGGCGAATTTTTCCATGTATTCCGACATGTCGATTCGAATGAGCGAATCGACATCGTCAAAGAGGAAGTTCGCCAGACTCCGGGCCAATTCGGTTTTGCCAACACCGGTCGGGCCGAGGAACATGAAGGTTCCGATCGGACGGCGCGGATCGGACAAACCGGCGCGGGCGCGGCGAATCGCTTTGGCCAGGACCTCGATTGCTTCCGTTTGGCCGACGATTGTCTTTTTCAGATCCTCTTCCATGCGCAAAAGGCGCTGGGATTCTTTTTCTTCAAGCCGGAAGAGCGGAATGCCGGTCATCTTGGCCAGCACCTGCGCGACATCCTCAGATGACAACGTCACGCGGTCTTTTTCGCGGTGCTTATCCCACTCGCGAGCCAGATCGGTGAGTTGCTCTTTGGTCGCCTTGATTTCGTCCCGAAGTTGCGCGGCGGTTTCAAAGGCCTGATTCTTCACCGCTTCTTCTTTGGTGTGCTGTAGTCCGGCCAGTTTGGATTCGATTTCGGTAAATTGCGGCGGGCGGGTGTATGTTTTCAAATGCGCCCGCGAACCGGCCTCGTCGATCAGATCAATCGCTTTGTCCGGCTGGAATTTCCCGGAGACATACCGGTTGGATAGTTTCACTGCTGATTCGATGGCGTCGTCGGAAATAATCAGCTTGTGGTGCTCTTCGTATTTCGGACGAAGACCTTTCAAAATGCGAATGGTATCATCTTCTGAGGGCGGCTCAACCATCACCATCTGGAATCGGCGTTCGAGTGCGCCGTCTTTTTCGATGTACTTGCGGTACTCGTTCATGGTCGTCGCGCCGATGCATCGCAATTCGCCGCGAGCCAGCGACGGCTTGAAAATATTCGAGGCGTCGAGTGATCCCTCAGCGCCACCGGCGCCGACAATCGTGTGCAATTCATCGATGAAGATGATGACATCGGTCGAATTGATAATCTCATTCATGACTGCTTTGAGGCGTTCTTCGAATTGCCCGCGGTACTTGGTTCCAGCCACCAGCGAAGCCATATCGAGTGTGACCACCCGTTTGTTTTCAAGCGTCTGCGGGACATTCCCCTCGACAATGCGCTGGGCGAGTCCTTCGGCGATGGCAGTCTTGCCTACACCCGGCTCACCGATAAGCACCGGATTGTTTTTCTTGCGGCGCGATAGCACCTGGCAAACGCGCTCGATCTCGTCTTCGCGACCGATGATCGGATCAAGTTTGCTACGGCGGGCCAGTTCGGTCAGATCGCGGCCGAAGTGATCAAGTGCCGGCGTTTTTGATTTTTTGCGTTTTTTCTTAAACGACGACGGCTTGCCGCCGAGAATGTTCTTCAGTTCCTCGTATGCTTCTTTGTAGTCGATCTCATAGGTCGACAGCACCTGCGAGGCAACTCCCTCTTCGTCTTTCAAAAGAGCGAGCAGGATATGCTCGGTGTCGATGTCTTTTGACTTCAAGGCGCGGGCTTCCTGACCCGAGACTTCGAGCGTCTTCTTCGCACGCGCGGTCAACGGAAGCTGGCCCATAGTCATCGTGCCACCCGACGGCTGGACCATTTCTTCAATCGAAGATTTGAGGTCGTCCAACTCAAGACCCAGGTTGCCGATGATTTCTACAGCGCGTCCTTCACCCAGCCGGATCAGTCCGAGCAGAAGGTGTTCGGTGCCGATGTAGTCGTGCTTGAGCCGAGCCGCCTCGTCACGGGCATACTCGATCGCTTTCCGCGCCGCCTCGGTAAACATCTCATTCATAGTCGCTCACTCCTTATGAAGCGTCACACAATATACCGTTTCACTCATACCGGTGCAAGGGGAGCCGGCCTCAGCCGACCCGGCGCAACTTGTCCCGCACCATTTGCGCCCGCACGAAATCTCGGCGGGCCGGATCCATTTCGCGGCCGTAGAACTTCTGCAGATGCGCCGGTTGCGACAGCAGAAGAATCTCATTGATCAGCGCCGCGTTCAGAAAGTCAATTATCTTCATGGCGTGCCCCAGCCGCACCGCCGACAGAAGATTCATAACTTCGTCGGAGGTCAACACTCGAGCATGTTTCAAAATCCCAAAGGCCCGCCAAATCTTATCTTCAATCATATCGGCCGCTTCGTCGATCAACCGCTGACGCGCCGAAGCTTCGTCAGCGATAATTTCCCGCGTCACCCGCGTAATCTGCGACAAAATGTCGGCCTCGGAAATTCCGAGGGTGTTCTGGTTGGAAATCTGAAAGAGATTTCCAAGCACATCCGATCCCTCGCCGTAAAATCCGCGCACTATCAGCCCTGAGCGGGTGATGCGCGAGATGACTTTGTCAATTTCGCGCGTTAACACCAGTCCGGGCAGGTGTATCAACACCGAAGCCCGCATGCCGGTTCCGGCGTTGGTCGGGCAGGCGGTAAGGTAGCCGAAATCGGGGTCGTAGTCGTATTCAAGATATTTGCCTATTTCAGCTTCGTATTTCATCGCCGCAGAGAATGCCCCTTCGGGGTCCAGGCCGGCCGAGAGCGCCTGAATACGAAGGTGATCTTCCTCATTGACCATAACCGAAACCAGTTCCCCGTCGCCGATCAGCAGGGCTTTGGTCAGATCGGAGCCGTCGAGAAAAACCGGCGATATCAAATGCCGCTCCACAAGAAAGTCGCGATCGAGAGCTGTTATATCAGTGGCTTTGCAGTATTGACCGACCGACAAGAGCGATGAGCGGGTGGTGGAAGAATCAAAGTACCCCACGATCCGCTTGCGGGTCTCCAGATCGGCGTTGGAGGGATACCGGCATCCGGCCACATTACGGGCGAGGCGCACGCGCGACGAAAGCACGACCAGCGCCTCATCACCGGTTCCCGAGAGCCAGGCGGCGGGTTGCTTTGACATTTCATCAAACATGATCTTCACCAATATCTCCCGTTCAGTCGACAGTCACATGATCGCGAACTGTTTTGAGCTTGTCGCGCAGTTCGGCGGCCCGTTCGAAATCTTCACTGTCGATCGCCTTTTTCAACTCTGCTTCGAGCCGCTCTTCTTCTTTAACCGGAATCGATTCGTGGGTGGAATCGAGCGTCTGCGTTTCGGGATTACGACCGCGATGGAGCGAAGCGCCGTGGATCTTTCGCATGATCGACTCAAGGCGCGGGCGAAACGCGGCGTAACATTCGCCGCAACCAAACCGCCCCTGCTGGGTGAATTCTTCAAAAGTGAGTCCACACTTGGAGCAGGTTAGTTGGTCGGCCGGATCGGTACTCTTTTTGGTCGGTTTGGTTCCCTGTGCCATGCCTTCGAGAATATCTTTCAGCGGAAACGGGGCGTTATCCAGAGGGGAATGAAAACCACGCGCCAGTGCGCATTCCTGACAGAGCGACAGAGACGACTTCTCGTTTTTCACAATAAGTGTCATCTGCACAGTTGCTTCGCGTTTTTTGCAGTCCTGACAGGTCATATCCGCCCTAACCTCTCTGTACCTCTACTCGACCGTCAACCATATGAAACGTCCGGTCACATTTCTCTGCCAACTCAGTGTTGTGAGTGGCGATCACGAAACTAATCGACTTTTCCCGTGAGAGCCCGAACAGAAGATCGTGCAGTTTGCGCCCGGTGGCCGTGTCGAGATTCCCCGACGGTTCATCGGCAAGCACCAACGTGGGGTTGTTGGCCAAAGCCCGGGCGACCGCCACCCGCTGTTGTTCACCGCCCGACAGTTCGCGAGGACGGTGCGTTGTTCTATCCGTTAAACCCACCGAGGCCATCAACTGTTCCGCACGCGTGCGGGCCTGCGCCAAGTCACACCCGTCGAGAATGAGCGGAATCATGACATTTTCAAGCGCAGTGAAATCTTCGAGTAAATAGTGAAACTGAAAGACAAACCCGACATTTTTGGTGCGAAATGCGGCCAGCTCTTTTTCGTTCTTGGCGGTCATCAGCTGGTCGTTGACGCGAACTTCGCCGGAATTAGGGCGATCAAGTCCGCCCAAGAGATGCAAGAGTGTTGATTTGCCAACTCCCGAAGCGCCGGTAACAGCGGTAACTTCGCCTTTATTGACAGAAAGAGACGCACCTTTGAGAACGCTTAAGACACCGTTGGCGGTCTGAAACGCCCGGTGGAGGTCGTTGGCTTGCAGGACACAGGTTGGCTGTTGCATCATAGTTTGGGTAGTCCAGTCCTATCGGACCAATTCATGGTATTATTTTCGCCAAATTTCGGCAAACGTTTAGGCATTCAACAACTTTAATCTCTACCGCTATTGTCGCAATACGTCGATCACCGAGACCTTGGCCGCCTGATGTGAGGGGTATAAGGCGGCGCCGAAACAGATGATAATGGTCAGCGCTCCGGATAAGAAAAAGTCGAACAGGTGTATGTCAATCGGCAGATATTTGATGAAATAGATGTCCGCGGGTAAAGTTATAACTTCGTACTTGTTTTGAAGATACGCCGCTCCCAGGGCCACTGCCCAGCCGGCCAGCACTCCGACCGCGCCGATACCCAATCCTTTGTACACAAATATCTTCCTGATACGAGCCGGTGTGGCGCCCATTGTTTTGAGAATGCCGATCTCAGCCCGTTTTTCCATGGTCAGCATCACCAAAGTTGAGATAATCGAGAAGGCGGCAACAATCACAATCAGAATAAATCCCAGAAAGAGAATCTTTTTCTCAATCGCGATCCACGTAAAGAGATTCCGGTGGAGGACATTCCAAGGTACGACATCGTACGTAAACCCAAGCTTTTGATCGATCACCGGCGTCAGTTCCTGCGCCTTGCTCATGTTGGTGATCTTCATGTGTACACCGGTTACCGCGTCGCCCAACCGAAACAAATCCTGCGCGGCGGGGATACTGATATACGCCATTTCGGCGTCGAATTCGTACATGCCGGTTTCAAAAATGCCGGAGATGATAAACTTCGCGATTCGTGGGCGGGTGTTTTTGCGAAGATCCTCACCGCGTAGTGAATACAACACGACCGGTGTTCCGACCGCAACGCCGAGCCGTTCGGCCAGATTTTTTCCCATGAGCATAGTCGGCAAAGTGTCGTCGTTTTCGTACACTGGCGAGAGTGTGTAGTTGCCGAATGTGACAGTTTTCGCGATATCCGCAGTTTTGCCTTCCATTTCCGGATCGATTCCGCGCACAATGATACCGTCACCGGCCGAGGCCGACGATATCGCCGCTTTGTAGTAGATAAACGGCGAGGCCGCCACCACACCGGGGACTTCTTCGATTTGCGTGACCAGATTCGAGTAGTCTTTGATCAGATCGCCGGTGGCTGGAAAAACGGAGATATGAGAGGTAGTCCCCAAAAGACGAGAGCGGATTTCTGATTCGAATCCGTTGTGCATCGACATGACAAAGCAGACCACCGCCACACCGAGCGCGACACCTGCCACCGTGATCCAGGTCGCAATAGAAGTAAACGCTCCGCCCGAGCGGAAATACCGTTTGGCGATGTAGGTTTCAAAGTTCATTCAATAGTCTTTCGCGCAGGCATTATACCCCCATAAGGACAGGTAAATCAATCTTTTACGGGGGGTGTGATTGGAACGGAGGAAACGGGCTTCGACTCCGCTCAGCCCGACGCTGGCGCGCTCATCGGAGATTTGGTAATACATTTCAGAGTCTACCCGCAAAGAACGGAAATACAAGTGCAGAACCGCGCCCACACACTAAACCACAGCATTGGTGATCGGAACGTCGCCCTGAGCGGAGTCGAAGGGCGTTTCTTTGCCTTGGTGCCCCACCGCTTGCGGTGGGATGAGATTATTGCCAGCCCCTGTCATTGCGAGCGAGCCTTCGAGCGTCGCAATCTCTCGGGTCTTCTACATTGACTCTTGAAAGGAAGTCTCGAATATTAGAGTGACATCACCATGAATGGTTGGCGGTCTCAGCCCAATAAGGAGTGTGATATGATCTACTGGCTCGTCGGCCTCGGACTTTTCCTATTGATTGTCTCAGCAATTATCTTCAAAATCAATTGGCTTCGAATCTTGGTAATGGTTGTATTGTTGGCTGGTTTAATCGGAAGAGAGTTCAGCTTCGGTGCTTACGCACGATCAGAATCCTGGAGAAAGGCACAAGAGCACACGTGGTCAGAGCAGTATCGTGATGGCATGAGTACAATACTTGATTATTGTGACATTACAGGATGGTATGTTATCGGCTCATATATTCTCATCGCGATACTCTTCATACGCGTGATGAGGCAATCTGACAAAAAGTCAAAGGAATAGCTCCTCGTAGGTCAATCCCGTCTTCGGGGTTGACGTTTTTCTCTTTGGGCGACGAACGTCACCCGCGAAGACGCGAGTGACCTACGAAAGAAAAAGGCGGGTTCGTTTCCGAACCCGCCCAACAAGACCAAAGATCGGCGGACAGGAATGTCCGCCAATCACAATTCAAATCAGATAAACAGCGGTGCCAGCACCAGTGTGATGGTCGAAAGCAATTTCACCAAGACGTGGAGCGACGGACCCGCGGTGTCCTTGAACGGATCACCGACTGTGTCGCCGACAACCGCCGCACCGTGTACAGGGTTTTTCACCTTGCTACCGTCGGCCAGTGTCAGATACTTGCCGCCGTGGGCGCCGGTCTCGACATACTTCTTGGCGTTATCCCACGCGCCACCCGCGTTATTCAAAAAGAGCGCCATGATGATACCGCCGATCGTGCCAACCATGAGGAAGGCCGCGACAGATTCCGCCGCGATCAATTCATTCCCCGGCGAGATGAAGACCTTAAAGGTCAATCCAACTACAACCGGTGAAGCGACGACGAGAATTCCGGGAAGCACCATCGCCTTGAGCGCGGCTTTGGTCACGATATCCACGCAGGAGCCGTACTCCGGCTTGAAATCATCCGGGAACTGGATCATATCGTTCTTGCGCGGGAGTTTGGCATACTGACGGCGCACTTCCTCGATGATCGCCTTGGCCGCTTTGCCTACCGCGCGAATACAAAGTGCGGAGAACAAAAAGACGAGCATGCAACCGAGCATCGCGCCGACAAAAACCACCGGCTTAGACAGGTCAACGGCAAAAATGGTGATCCCCTGCTCGAACTTCCCGGAGTAGTGAAGGATTTCATCCATATACGCCTGGAACAAAAGAAACGCCGCCAGACCGGCCGAACCAACCGCGTACCCTTTGGTCAGCGCTTTGGTGGTGTTACCAACTGAATCGAGTCTGTCGGTGCGAACGCGAATCTCCTCGGGTTGACGCGACATTTCGACAATACCGCCGGCGTTATCAGTGATCGGGCCAAAAGTGTCCATCGCCAGAATGTACGCCGCAGTGGCGAGCATTCCCATGGTGGCTACGGCTGTGCCAAACAGGCCGCCGTTGATGGTGTGTTCCGGGAAGGCCGATTTGCCCAAAAAGAACGAGGACAACAGCGCCGCACCGGTAACTAAAATCGGAAGCGCAGTGCACTCGAAACCAACCGCCACACCGGAGATGATTGTGGTGGCCGGACCGGTGGTCGCCGCTTCGGCGATTTCTTTCACCGGGCGATATTGATATTCAGTGTAGTACTGAGTGATAAACACGAACAGAATCGACGTAATCACGCCGATCAAACCGCAATAGAAGAAATTGAGCCAGGCACCCGGAACCCCGACAGGATTCAACAGCCACCAGGTACTGAAACCGAATCCCACCATTGCCAGCGCCGCAGAAATAAAGTAACCGCGGTTGAGGGCTTTCATCGGGTCTTCCTGCTCGCTTTTCAGTTTGACTGAGAGGATACCGATGACCGAGGCAATAATACCGAAGGCGCGCGCCACCAGCGGGAACATCATCACACCGACAACACCAAGTGCGGCGTCGGCATTGAAGTTGATACCAACCGCTTTGGCGTTGGTGGCCAGAGTCGCGCCCAGAATCATCGCGCCGATATTTTCCGCGGCCGTCGATTCGAACAAATCTGCGCCACGACCGGCGCAGTCACCCACGTTGTCACCGACCAGGTCGGCGATCACCGCAGGATTGCGCGGATCATCTTCGGGAATGCCGGCTTCTACCTTACCAACAAGGTCCGCGCCGACATCGGCCGCTTTGGTATAAATACCGCCGCCGACCTGCGCAAAGAGCGCGACAAACGACGCGCCGAATCCGTACCCAACGATCAGTAGCGGAATACGCTCCGGATCGACATCGGTAAAGAGCGACACAACCGCGTACAGTCCACCGACTCCAAGGAGCGACATAGCGACTACCAAAAGTCCCGACACCGCGCCGCCACGCAGGGCGACCCGGAGGGCATCATTCAAACTAGTGAGAGCCGCTGAGGCAGTGCGGATATTTGAGCGAATCGATACCCACATGCCGATATAGCCGGCGAACACCGAACAGGCGGCGCCGAGCACAAACGAAAGAGTAATCCAGATTGCCAGTTGCATCGGTGAGTCGACCGGATCGAACTCACGATGGCTTCGGATGACCCCGTACCCCAAAAACAGGGCAACCGCCACCAGCGCGGCCAGCATCAGAATAGTGCGATTCTGACGGCGTAAAAATGACTCCGCGCCTTCCTTGATGGCGTTTGAAATCGCCTGCATTGCTGAGGTCCCGGTCCCCTGTTTTAGTACCCAGCGGGCCAGCCACCAGGCTACCAGAAGGCCAAAGACGGAGATTCCCAAAATCAGGGCCAAGAGAGAGCCTTCACCCATGCAATAACTCCTTTCCTATCAGTTCACTACAATTCGAATTTTCGTTGGAACACAGTCGGGCAAGTTTACTCTAAAGCGGCCCGATAGGCAACTGATTTCTTGGTTCCAAAGTCCATATTCCCCTCTTTCGCAGGGGCACAAATCGATGAGAATGTGTACTGCATTTGTCTGTATTTTATGCAGTTACGCCCGCAAACGGGATTTGCCGGGGTTGAGCACAGAAGAGTACTCTCACTAATTGCACAACTTTCCGAGTTCGATCAAGCACCGGGGCGTTTTGACCGATACTAGGAAAATACTGCCATGATTTACAAGTTTACATCCGGTTCTGTCCGGCTTGAGTTTTCACGAAATCGAGGGCGGGCCTATTTGGCCGCGGCCGGGCGATTTGCGGCGGTCGATATGCTACGCAGTGCCTTCCGGTTCACCCGAGAGGAAAATATCTTCGAGCAAGCGGACGGATCGTATCAGATCGATTTCAAGGTCTCGTTGGATTACCGCCTGCCACTATTGCGACAGATTGAACGGACAATCAAAGTTGTATCGTCGGCCGAGCTGTACGCACAGGCGCGGTATGTCGATCAGTATATCGTTGCGACAATCGCTCGCGACACGACTTTGCCTGCCTGGATGGCGGCGGTTGATCTGAAAAGAGAAATCGCCAGCCTGCGCAAATCGGCGGTGGTGGCCCGAGAGGTCCCCAACCTGATGCGGTTTGTCGATTGGGATATTTGCATCGCCAATTTCATCGAACTGAATTCCAAAGAGGGGTACCGAAGCCGGGTGGTGCGGACAGTGACGAATGATCCGGATGAATCATCGGTGAGTATTACCTGATCGGCTTGCCATCGGGGCCGGCCGGGTCAATATGAATGACCACATGCGCCGGCCTTAACTTTCGCTCGAGTTCCTGCTCCAGATCATCGGCTATCGTGTGGGCATCGACAAAGGTCATCGTCTCGGCAATAGAGATATGAACGTCGATATGGCGATAACTTCCCGCCTTTCGCGTGCGCAAATCATGCCAGTTGAGAATCCGCTTTTCTTCATCGAGTATCGCTTTGATCTGATGCAAATCGGCTTCCGGCAGGCTGGCGTCCATCAGGTGCGAGGCCGAGCCGCGGATCAAATTCCAGCCGATTTTCACTATGAAGAGTGCGACGGCAATCGCGGCAACCGGGTCGATCCAATGCCATCCGGTGATCCAGACCAGAATTAATCCGATCGCGACGCCCACAGAGGTGTAAACATCGGCGGACAAATGGGCGGCATCGGCTTTAAGTGCTATGGAGTCTTCCTTATCGGCAACCTCATACAGACGGCGCGATACAACGACATTGAGCACCGCCGAAGTGAGCATCACTAGGATTCCCAACCACAGATGATCTACGCCACTTGGATTAATCAATCGTTTGAAGGCCTCGTAGATTATCCAAACCGCGGCGAAAATAATCAGCCCGGCTTCAAACGCGCCGGAAATCGACTCTATCTTTCCGTGGCCGTATGGGTGATCTTCATCCGGCGGACGGTCCGCCACTCGCACCGACCACCAGGCGACCAGTGCCGCAAGAAGGTCATTGGCTGAGTGGATGGCCTCGGAAATAATCGAAACTGATCCGGAGAGACTGCCAACGACGACTTTGAATAAGATCAAAACAGAGTTTGATCCGATTGACAATAAGGCCGCGCTTTGTTTAGGTGATTTAGCCACGTCTTTCCCGCTTGACTCCAACGTACCTCTCTTAATCGACTTTCGTTGTTAGTCTACTACACGCCAGTTAGGATTGCAAGTTTGCGTTGAAATTGAAAGTGGTTGACCGGGGATAGCTGAACCG
This sequence comes from uncultured Ignavibacteriales bacterium, assembly GCA_964571235.1. Taxonomy (GTDB): domain Bacteria; phylum Zixibacteria; class MSB-5A5; order GN15; family FEB-12; genus JACRAV01. Next base: position 329,051 of record CAZNAI010000001.1, read on the forward strand.
ATAGGTTCTGTCTCATGGAGCGAAGCTTTGACTAGTCTCCGAAAGCAATTCTCGCTTTCGGATATTTTGGGGTGGCTGGCGGTGGGAATCTCGACCGCGCTTGCCGCCTTTTGGGCATTTTGGGGGAGTATTGAAAACTTCCACGAAGGTTGGTACGCGCATTCGATCTGGGAGAATCTGGCTCTTATGCTTGGCCAGTATCTCGGATTCAGCATTTTGTTTATAGTCCTCGCACTTACCGGCATTCACCGGGCAAAATTCGGCGGGATATTGCATCTGCTCTTTGGCGGTTCGCTGGCGTGGGCATTGCGGGCATCCGGTGCCGGACTACTCTTAAGTCTGCCGATCATCGGCATCGGTATGCTGTACTACTTTGGCCATGTGCAATCACGGAGAGTAGCGATCTGGATTGTGATCGGCGTGCCGCTTCTGACAGCCATCGGCTTTGGCATTGGGCCGGCATATCAAACTTTCACACGCACCGACGACGGCTACCGCGGCGCACGACTTCTCACTGCCAACGGCGTCAAATTGGTCTGGGCATCCGAGGGTCCCGGTTGGGCAAATTCCGGTGTGAATTGGTACGACGCACAAAAGGCGTGTGCGCACTTGTCAGAGGACGGCTTGTCGATTGTTGATTCTGCGATAAATATCTGGCGTTTGCCGACGGCCGAAGAGATGGTCCGCTCGGGTTATCGGCATGGCCTCAATGTTGGCGCGACACTTGACACCACCACGATGACACCAAGCTATGACATTCGCCCCGACAAAGAAACACCTCTCTTTGATAGGTATAGCATGATCATCTATTGGTGGAGTGGGACCGAGGCCGACACCTCCTCGGCGTATCTTTATTCATTCAACGGGCACGTGTTTAAGAAGAACAAGAAGTTTGCGGCGGGGAATTACGGCTTTCGCGCAGTCCGCAATCCAGTGCCGGGTGATTCGCTATTGCCGGGGGCGATGGTGGTTCCCAAGTAGGTCGGGTTGGCAAGTTCGACGCGTAAGCGGAGAACTCCGACTACCCGACAGTCTTGTAGGGCAGAACCCGAGCGGAGCGAAACGGTTCTGCCGTTTTCCGAGAAGATGGCGGGTTCAAAGACGGACCCGCCCATGACAGCCCTCGTGGCTACTATGAGAAAACTCGTCACGATCCTCAACGCCCTCTTGGCAACCAATCAAACCTGGAGACCAGAAATCGCTTGATTGCAAGACAGTCGCTACATGACTAATACTTTTACTGTGCGTGGTGGCCGTCCTCGTCCACCACGTCTTCTTGTCGGCGGACGGGGACGGCCGCCGACCACGAACAAGAAATGTCAACCCAACGCAAGCGTTGGGGCGCCAAGTCAAGAAACAGTTGTCTCAGTGCTCAAAGGGATGATCTTCGGTGAAATCGGGGCGATAGTTTGTCGGCGAATCAAGTTCCTGCACCCAGCCATTGTGAAATCCGAGATTATGGAATTCCTCAAGTACTTCTTCGTATTCGTTGACAAAGAGCGTTCGGCCCAGCAGTGGATGGTCTTTGACTTTCTCGGTCGGATGATATTGCGACATGAGCGAGATATGCACGTTGATTGACAAATTCTCGGCGATCCAACGCAAAACCGCTTTGCTGTTTTCGGTTTTGCCCGGAATCACCAAATGCCTGATGATCAGCCCCGATTCGATATTGCCGTCGTCGTCGAGGCGAATATTCGAACCCTTCTGATAGAACATCTCTTTGATCGCCGCAGTCGCTATCGCGGGATAATTGGGCGTATCGGAAATTGTCCGGCCGATTGATTCGTCGAGATACTTCAGATCGGGGAGCCAGACATCGACAAGACCGTCGAACGATTTGATCGTGTCGACTTTATCATACGAACTTGTGTTGTAGACATACACAGGGCGACGTCTGCGTGATTCCAGCCCGCGCATGATGACTTTTACTTGCGGGACATAGTGTGACGGCGACACGAAGCCTACTAATCTGGAACCAGCATTGAGCACACTTTCGATTTGATCGCAGACCTGCTCCAGATTCAAATGCTCGGCCAGGACTTTCCCCCGCGACCGACTTATTTGCCAGTTCTGGCAATAGACACAACTCATATTGCACCGGGCGAAGAAGATATTGCAGATACCGTGCTGGCCGGAAATAACCGGCTCTTCACCGCGATGGGCGCAGATCGACGAAATGGCAAACCCAGCCCCACTGTTGCAGTAGCCGTAAAGGCCGTTGAGACGATCGGCGTGACATTCCCGCGGACAGCAGGTGCAATCTTTGAGCGCCGAAAGCGGCTCAAAGACCGAATCGGGGAAAGCTGACGTCGCTTGGACTATGGGTAGACTTCGGAGCGCCATAACGCTAAATATAGGCAAAATTCGGAGATGATTCAATGGCCCGGTCGGGCTTGAGTTTTCTCGTGGAAATCGGTATTGTTGACGGATCAGTTCGCACTTCGGCGAACTGAACAACACAATCAGAAAGAACTCAGCGAAGGAGTCGCATGAACCGAGCGTTTGTTTACCTGGCTGTCATTGTCGGCGGGGCATCGGTGCTCGCCCTTGAGATTCTCGGCACACGCATCATCGCGCCGTTCTACGGCAATAGTATCTACCTCTGGTCGGCACTGATCAGTGTCACTCTCGCCGCGCTGGCTTTCGGTTATTGGCTGGGCGGCAAGTGGGCCGATCAGGGACCAACCGAAAAACGACTCGGCTTGGTACTCGGGCTTTCTGGACTCTGGATCATCTTAGTGCCGTGGATTGCGGCGCCACTCTTGTCGGCCTCCGAATCGCTGGGACTTCGCGCCGCAGTGCTGGTTTCGGCAACCGTGCTCTTCTTCCCGCCGCTTACGTTACTCGGGATCATTTCCCCCTATGCTGTTCGCATGAGCGCCGCCAGCCTCGAAGTTGTCGGGCGAACGGCCGGGAATCTGTACGCACTTTCCACGCTCGCTAGTGTTGTCGCCGCAATCGCCACCGGCTTTTTTCTGATTCCGGTAGTGGGTGTACACCGGATGACTTTTCTGATTGGACTGCTCTTGATCGGCACTGCGGTAGTTGGACTTTTCGGTCGCCGCAAATCAGCAAGTGCGCTGGCCGGATTTGTACTTTTTGCCGGACTGCCTACCGCCGGTTTCTATACCTATCCGTGTGAATCTCCGGATCCAGAGAACGGCCTTCTCGCGGTGCAGGAAAGCCCATACGGCGAACTGCGCGTGGTCGATCAAGACGATGTCAGGTATCTGCTGGTCGATCGTGGCGCTCACACAGCCGCGAGCACTAGTGCGGTTGAATCGAAATTCCCATATGTGAATGTTCTCGAAATCGGCAAGTACCTCTTGCCGCCAGGAGACATGCTCGTGATCGGTTTGGGCGGCGGGTCGGTCGTGCGGAGTTATGTCAAAGAGGGTTGGAAAATCGACGCGGTCGAGATTGACCCGGCGGTCACCAATATCGCGAGGCAGTACTTTGGCGTGATGAGCGATGATGCGACAATTTCAGAGATGGACGGCCGCCGATTTCTGGCGACATCGGATAAAAAATATGACCTGATTGTGCTCGACGCTTTCGGGAGCAGTTACATCCCGTTCCATCTGGTCAGCGACGAAGCGCTGGCGCTTGTGAGTAGCCGAGTTGCCGATCACGGCATTCTTGCGATCAATATTTGGGCAGAGGGATGGAAAGATCCGATGGCGGTCAGTTTGGCGGCGACAATTCAGCGCCACTTTTCATTTGTTCGCGCTCTGCCGATTGCCGAGCCGCCGGATCAGCTTGGAAATATGATCTTGTTGGCGTCCGATCATCAGTTTGAACTCAAGGGTCAATTGCCGCCGGTCTACTACCGTATGACTCCCGCCTATGAACTGAACCATGCCTGGGATAATAGCTTCGTGTTTGACACGGCCGGAGTGCCGATCATTACCGACGATCTCAATCCGGCTGATCTGTGGGCCGAGCGGGTCAATCATCTTTCTCGCATTGAATTGCACCGCGCTAACAAGAAGGGATTGGTGTCGTGGTAAACGGTCAATTTCCTTCCATCGGCACGATCTTACCCGTCACATAGAGTTTGGTTGGATGTCCCTCCAATTTGGCGGGAATAGCTTTTTTGAGCGAATCAGTTTCAGTGTCGACCAACACTAAGATGCAGGGCGTGTGGTCATCGAGCTCACCGATCGCCACGCCGGTCACACCCGTCAGCGCCATCAACTCAGCGGTATGGTCGGCCATCACGGCGTTAATATCCCGTAGCGGCATTTCCTGTTTGCTCTCCTTTTGGTTTTGACAACCTGCCATTCCTACAGCCAAAAGGATCGACAGCAACATAGGCGCTAACAATTTTGCCGCGAGATTCGCTTTTCCAGGCCGCGACCACATGATGTTTCGTCCTCTTCTGATTGAGATTCTCTCGATTTTGAATCAAACCCCCGTTACCGGTTTGCGCCGGAAACGGGGGCCGATGGTAAAGCTCAGTCTGTCGTAGTCGAATCTTAGTTGCCGACCATGGTAGCGCCGAGGAAGCTCAGGACCTGGCTGATCGGATTGGCAATGGCAGTGCTGGAACTGCCGGCGAACAGCAATCCAACCGCTTTCGCGTTAGTTGTTACATCCTGCACCATGAGTGATCCCGAGTCGCCGCCAGCGAGGAATCTGCTCCCAGTGTTTCGCACAACGATCTGGCCGGTATAGGTCTTTGTGAAAGCGACGCCGCCGGCGCATTCGTTTTCATATTGCACGCTGACAGTCGCGTTCAGGCCGGTTATTCTGCTTCGGGTCAATCCAGTCGTGCGACCACTCTTCTTCACATTCATGTTCACCGCCGGAGCGATGGTTGTGGCCGAGATCGTGCCGATACCGAGAATCGAGCCGGTCGAGCTGACCATGCCGGAGACTACCTGCGCTATAGCGCAGTCGGTGTTGCTTCCCGGGAGGGACTTAATGCCCGAAAGTGTCGCGACATTTTGCGCGGTCGCGGCGTTGCAGGCGACGTCGATCAATGCCGGTTGGATCACCGGGTCGCCGGCTACTGCCACGCGGCTGTTGCCGCCGTTGACGATGTCGGCTTCGAGTACGTGGTAGTTACTCAAAATGTACTTTTGTCCACCCTTGAGCACGAGTGAGCCGAGCGTTCCGCCACAGCAATACCCGTTGGCAAGGTCGTAGCGCCAGCCACCTGAGGTTCCGAGTTGAATCGGAGGAGTCTGCTTGGCGGTGTTGCCGGCCATAGCGACGATCTTTCCGGTAACTTCAACTTTGACCGGCATACCGTCGAGAGTGAGCGGAGCCGATTGGGCATCCTGATCGTTTTCGACCAGGAGCAAAACGGCGGGCTGACCGTTGTCATCTAGACCAACCGCTGTTCCGATTACACCCTTCTGCGCCATCAGCCGAGCGGTGTGACGCTCCTGAATCTTCATGGCGGAAAGAACGCGCGGATTGTCCATCGTCAGACCGGCATCGTAGCTCTGATCAGACGAAGTAGACGGAGTCGGGTTCTGGGAACAGCCCCAGAAAATCATCGTGAACGCCAAAATCGCGGTGAGCAACAACATGGTGCTACGCCGACGTGTCAGTGAACGACTCATATGAGTGCTCCTTGTGAGGTTAGAAGTGGACAGACTGCTACCTGCTAACTATTGTTTTCGATTTGCTTCGAACGTTGATTCCGACACAACCTAATCCTGTCAAGAAATAGCAATAGCACAAAGTGTGTCAAGGCAAAAACCGCCGAGACTGCTCAGATCACAGAAAAAAATCCGTGATGTGATGACTGTCCTTGAATTGGATTAGGCGGAAACTTTTTTTGTGAACAGCATAAGTTGAGCGAGAATAGCGGTAACTGCATATTCGACCCGTAAAGTCCATGGGCCGAGCGTCACACCGACAAATTGTTGTTGTTCAAATAGTCCGCGCTCAAAGTCGACCCAACCGCCTTCGGATCCGATCGCAACTACTATGTGACTATTGTCACAATCTCCCCTGAGGGATCGCACAGTGTGAGTCCCTCGCGTGTCAACTAAGAGGCGCCGCTGTTGTGAGGCCGCACCAAAAAGATCATCAAGTCGATCTTCTACAAACGGCCTAAAGAGCGGCTCAAACCAGATTTTCGGCAACGCAGTGAACCCGCCCTGTGACAAGCCCTCGATCAGATGCGGCCGTGCGCCCTCGGGGGTCAGAAGTGGCGACGACAGATAACTCTTTTCGCTCCGGTTGGCGCGGACAAAACAAATGCGCCGCACACCCATCATCGCTGACACATACAGCACCTTGCGCATTATTTTGGGACGTGATACCGCGCATATGAGATCTATCGCGGGCGTAAGATCCTCTGGGATTTCGGAGAATTGACAGGACAGTTCTACAGCGTCCGGTGTGACGGTGATTATTTCGCCATGGCCGTAGTTTCCGTTGAGCATTCCAATCCGAACGGTCTGGCCTGGAATAGCCCGCAAAACCGATCTGATATGATCTGCCCGTTGATCACGCAAAATACAGCGCAGATCTCCGCTAAAGTCTTCGAGCGTTAAAATGATCAGGTTCATACAAGAGCCGATGATACTACCGGAACGCCTACGCACCAATCCAAAATTGTTTTGAAAGTCGAATTGGCATATACTTGGGCCACCGTGAAGTCGTCGCCGCCCGAAATCTTTCGCAAAGAGGTCAATAGGACGCTTGACCAACTGACAGCCATTCAGGGGCACGGCGACCCTAGGAGCCGACGTCATTCGGCGGTGATTCAGATGTTGTCTTGGCTGGCCCGAAAACTCGACAGCTTAGCAGAACTACCCAAGCCGCTTCTTCCCACACTTGACCCTGATACAGCTCTGATTTTTGCGCCTCTGGCACATTTCAAATTCGACAGCGACGAAACCTCTCCGGACAAAATCAACCCGGCAATGCTCGGTGACATAGTCGAGCAGTACGCCACCGACCGTGCTCTCACCGGCGCCTACTATACACCCGCACCGCTTGCCTCGCACATATGCCGACAGGCGCTTGAAGTTGTCACGGGGGTCAAACTAGACCAGCTAAACACACTTCCACAAAACGAACGGTCCAGCGTAGTCCACTGTCTGCGAGATCTGCAGGTTATCGATCCGGCCTGCGGAAGCGGGGCGTTCTTGATTGCGATGTACCGCGAGTACGGTACGTGGTGCGCCGAACTCAAAGTTGCAAGTGACGAGCCACCTCAGCTTCACCTGTGCGGAGTCGATCTCGACCCGCTGGCAGTAGCCGTAACGAAGTTTCGGTTGTCAATGGTCCAGACGCGCACGCGACAAGCAAATCGCCGATTCGAGTCGACAGACTCACTGGTAGTTGGAGATGGCCTTTCTGTTATCCCGGAGAGGATGTCGCATTCTGCCTTTGACATAGTCGTAACCAACCCGCCCTTTGGCGTTCAGGCGACAGTCGAACAGCGCAACCGGTTCTTTGATCTCAAACGCGACGGTGTGCAGTCACGTGACCTATATGGACTATTTATGGCCCGGAGCTTGGAGTTGTTGCGGCCCGACGGCGTGGCTGTGCTTCTGGTATCAGATACCTGGCGAACAATCAGGCGACATTTTCCCCTGCGGAAACGACTGGTGGAAAATACCACCGTTCACTCGGTCGTCGATCTTCCCCCGTGGATTTTCAGTGCGACCGTAAATACCGGCATCATCTGCTTACAGAACGCGCGACCACAAAATGAAAACCGGATACTAGCCCGCGATCTGCGATTAGTCCCCAAAGATGACTGGAGATTATTAGGCGAGTCCATTCAAGGGCCGCCAGACTTCACGTATCTACAAACGCAAATTGGCCGGTACGACAATCAATCTGTCTTCATCGCCTCGCCAACAATTCACCGGATATTGACCGACAACGCCTTCACCACTTTGGGACAAGTATCCACTGTTCGGCAAGGGCTGGCAACCGGCGACAATCGGCGGTACCTGCGCAAGCGACCGTCGGCCCGTGGCAATTACGCGCTGGTCAACTCAACTAATATTCTATCTCCCGCTGACATGAGTTCGCTTTCACCCGAAGAAAAACTCGGCGGGGTCGATCCGGACAAATTTCACGGCCGAACGTTTGTGCCATACGACAAAGGAGGCGCGAGTTTCGCAATTGAGGGCTGGCTTCCAAACTATTTTGTTCCGACAGAGTATTTCATCGATTGGTCGCGCGAAAGTGTAGCTCGGATGAAGACGGCCACCAGCAAGCGACAGGGCGGGAAGATTGCATCGCGATTTCAAAGCTCCGCTCAGTATTTCAAACAAGGAATTACTTTTTCGTACACCGGATTCTACGCGCCGTGCTTTCGCTTGTCATCAGGGGGCGTGTTCGATGTCGGTGGGTCATCCTGCTTCGATTTGCAACTGCCTCTTTATCCTGTGCTGGCGATACTCGCCTCGAAACTGCTCAAATACATCGCCAAGAACTACATCAATCACACGGTCAATTTCCAGGTCGACGATTTCAAAGCACTGCCTCTGCCTCGCCTAATTGACCCGGCAACTTCGTCTGAATTGGAAAGACTGGTTTCGCAGATTATCGAAAAGCAAGAGGCCGATCCCAAGTACTCGTATCATCGATATGAACAGGTTGAGATTGATAATCTAGTTTACGAAATCTATGGATTGGCCCAGAGCGATGTAACTGCCGTAGAACTTTGGTATGCGCGTCGCTATCCCAAATTGGACAAGATTGCTGACTCAATCGATAGTAAACGTAAATACCTTTGAGATCCAGCATTTCACGGGTTTTCCGTTTTGAGTGCCCGGCGAAAATGTGAACTTGAGCATAGCACTTTTCGCGGATTCATCCAGTGATCGGACGCCGGAAGACTTGGATATTCGACATTCAATTACTCGGCCGTCTTTTCCCACGAGTGCATACACTGTCACCTTTCCCGTCAAACCAGCATTACTTGCCTCCCTTGGATATTCGGCCCCTACTTCTCGCTTGATAGTCGGCATTTCATCCAGTGGCAGAAACTCTCCGGGTGACGGGATCGAGTCGTTGCTGTCCGTAAGTGCGCGGTCTTTGTCTTCGAATACGGTGGGAGCATCCTCAAGTCGCATCGTCGGTACTTGGGACGTGATCGGTACGAAATCAAGCGTCAATTTGGTCCATGCAGGCAATGTCTGCTCACCTTTTGTTGCAGGTTGGAAGCTGAACCGATTGGCGTTGTGTTCCGCAAACCGGTCGAGTTCCACAAACCCGCTGGACTTTTCTATTCGCGAAGTCAGCACTCTTCCCAAAGTATTAATCAAGAGTCGAAATTCAACCGTTCCGTACATACCCGCCTGATCCAAAGCGGGAAGTACTTGAATTGTTGTTGGCATCTGAGGACTCGGCGGCCGATCAATTTCAATCGGTTCGTCCGGTTCCGGTAGTCCCACCTTACGGAAATCACCAATCGCATGAACAAATGGTACCGGGACATAGGCATCATAGTCACGATTTTTCCCATTTGTGCGATACAGGGGGAATGTCGATTTCTTCACCGCCTTAGCGGCCGCTTTCTCAAAGTCTGGCAAATCCTCCAAGAAGAAAAATGGTTGGCTGGATACAACTTTTCCATCGGTACCAATGCGAACTTTTAGCCAGGCAATCGCCTCGCGAATCGAGTCCCTCAATTTTTCAGGCCAGACTACCGGAAATGGCTCAACTGGATTGACGATAGGAGCGTCGCGTCCAACATATTCCGAAATCGACTTGTATTGTGCAGGGCTGGCGGCGCCAATAATTAACTGACCATTCTTTTTGACTGTCATCAAATTCAGTGTCCGGTCAACTTCAAAGTGCGGTGATCTCAAAATCTTTGCTTGGAGAACGGGTGCAAATGTGACCGGAAAATACCCTGTGTACTCGACCGGATTTGGTCCGTCCCACACCGCATAGAAGAGTGCCTTCTTAAGCGCATCTTTAGCGGCCTCTTCCAAACCCAGATTCTTGTGGGAAGTGTAGACTGCTTCCGAGGCGACGACTTTTCCCTTAGCTCCTACGGTGATGCGTTCCCACACCACCGGCTGAATGTCTAGTCTTGCAGTTCGCGATGGTCTGGTGGCAATTGGCGAACCCCAGGCTCTAAGTGTCGAGTCCTTGATGCCACCGGGCAACTCAGCGGGGATGTCAGTTGTTAACTTCTGGTACGGATTGCCTCCGACAGCCGAAGCTATCAACAGAAAAACAACTAATACCCACCTTCCCATGTCCACTCCTTGGGCCAACGTTGTAGGTTCCCATCTGAAGTAATGTTGCACATCGGCTTGTGTCAAGATAGCGGTTTGATTCGTCTACGATCAACCCATCGTCGCAGGGGTCCGGTGCGTAAATTTTTTCCGCGTTAATCCGATAACATAGACAGAACTACGCCATGAATAAACTTAGATCAAATTTCGCAAAGTCACTCTCGCACGTTGTCTTCAGCTTCGTACTACTCTGCCTTTCAGTTCACGCCGGCGATCTGACCGGCACAGTCAAACGTCCGCCACTCGCCGAAAAAGCCGATCAGCCGGTTGACCGGTATCGCGGACGAGTCAGCGGCGATCCCTCGCAGGCCGATCACAACTGCGCCTGCGATCCGGGTAAGTATGCGGTCGTGTGGCTGACCAGCGACAGTCTCCCGCCGCTTGCGCCCGTGTCCCCGGTGCCCAAGATGGCGCAGAAAGACCAGATGTTTCAACCTTCGGTGCTGGCGGTCTCGGTCGGATCAACGGTCGAGTTTCCCAATCTCGATCCGTATTTTCACAATGTCTTTTCATATTCAAAAACCAAAAAATTCGATCTGGGCCGCTACGAGCAGGGGAAAACAAAACCAGTGACCTTTGACAAACCGGGTCTGGTCAAGATTTTCTGCGAAATTCACTACTCCATGCGCGCCTATCTGCATGTGCTCGCCACACCGTATTTTGCAGTCAGCGACGACCACGGCGCGTTCTCAATTGCGGGTGTGAAACCGGGAGTCTACACCCTGCATGTCTGGCAGGAGAATCAGTCGGATTTAACCAAAGAAATCACTGTCGCTGAAAGCGGCGCTCAGGTGACAATCGAATGAATCGCCGTCTCACGCTTACCAAACGATACCTCTTACTGATAAGCGCGGTGATGATCGTGTTTATCGGCGCCACCCTGGCAATCACGACCAAAGTGATGAAGGGCGGAATGGCTCAGCTCTTTCGCCAGCGGATTGACCGCGCTGTGACTGTGCTGGCGCAGTACGAATCAGCCCACGCCCTCGCCCGTTCGCAGGAACTGGATGCTGTGCTAAGCTCGCCGCGCTTTATCGCCGCGGTCGAGACCGAAGATTCGGCCACGATCGCGCAGGAAGCGCCCGTATATCAAAAGATTCTCGGCGCTGAAGTCCTGTGCATTGTGAATAATCAGGGTAAGCCAACCTACTTTCATGGCGCTGATCCCCGCGAAATCGCCGAACTCACTCAACTCACTGTCAACGCAACTTCCGGCTCCATTCGCTATCTCTCGATTGATTCGAAGATGTACGAATTCACAGTAAGTGAAATCCTCTCCGGCGCAGGGCCGCTTGGATGGATGCTGGCCGGCAAAGAATACTCCTTGGCTATGGCGCGCGACCTGAAACGACTGACCGGGCTGGATGTCATCGTCGCACAGGATCAACTGGTGCTCGGCGCAACCGAGTCGCCGATTACAAAGCACCTCACCGAAAACCCATCGTTACTAAAGACAATTCTCGCAAGCGGGCAGGAAGGAAACTGCACAGTCAACGGCGAAGATGTGATGGTCTCGATTTTGTCGGCATCGAGTTCCGGTGCGACGATCGGATTTGTAGGATCGCTCGACGAATATGTCGCGCCAATTCGTTCTCAAATTCTGCTTTACCTGATAATTCTCGCGGTCGGCGGCGGTGTCTTCGCGATGGCGACAATTTATGTCTTGACCGAGCGCCAGATTGGACGACAAGTGAGTCATCTGGTGGTGGCGGCTGAACGGATCGCCGCCGGTTCGCTTGACACGCCGATCAGACCGCTCTCGACCGACGAACTGGGATTTCTCGCTGACGAAATGGAAACGATGCGCGCCCGCATAGTCGCCGATCGCTCAGCACTTGAGACAGCGCACCAGGAAAAAGTAAAGACTGAAAAAGTTACCGCCATAGGTTCCATGGCGACCGGGATCATTCACGATTTCAAAAATCCGATGATGATCATCCGCGGGACAGTGGAGTTGTTACAACGTAAACAGGGCGATCCGGAACGACTACATCGCAGTTGCACAACCATCATTGAACAGGTCGACCGGATGCGCGATTTGACCCAAGATATTCTGGACTTCAGTCGCGGGCGGGTACAGTTGACCATTGCGCCGGTCGATCTGCGGGAATATTTCGCCGCCATCGAGGCGTTTCACGAACCAGCTTTTTCACTGGCTGGTATCCGTTGCACGTTTGCAGGAACTGAAGTAACTGGTGGAATCGACCGCCATCGCTTCAGGCGGGTGATCGACAATCTTCTGAATAACGCTCGCGAAGCGCTCCGGCCGGGCAATTCGGTTTCTGTCACTTGGCAATACGGGCAGGAACGGCTAGTTGTACAGGTCGCCGACGACGGCCCCGGTATTCCCGCCGACATCCGAGATCGACTGTTTGAACCGTTTGTTACAAGTAACAAAGAAGGCGGCACCGGGCTTGGGCTGGCTATTTCACGCAAAATAATCGAAGACCACGGCGGGACGATCACTGTCCAATCAACCGCCGTACACGGGACGACATTCACCATCTCTCTGCCGGTTGTTGTCACAACAACTCATCACGATTTAGAGCCCGCCGATATCCAAGGAGTTTGAGATGAAATTGCGCACACTTATTGCCATTGCTCTGTTGATCTTCATGCCGGCGGCGACATTCGCCGAAACCAAAGTCAGCGGCTATTTCGACATGATCGCCAAGAACAGCGACAACAGCGATATCACCAATATCACCTTCAAAGGGTTCAGCAATTTTCATTCGATTCGCACACGCCTGCTATTTGACTCTCCAGTCGATGACCATGTGACTGTCTTTGCGCAGGTGCTGATTAACAACAATACGTTTTCAGTTTACGGCGCTTATGCTCGCATTTCCAAGATTGCCGACAAGTACTTAAATGCCAATATCGGGTTTATTCCCACCACAGTTGGTTCGTTTGTATCCAGAGAATACAGCGATAAGAACCCGCTGATCGGCCAGCCGCTCATGTATATTCACCACTCGAATTATGTTCCTAGCCGTCCCGATTCGATTCGTACAGTCGACGATATTCTCGCTACCCGTGACAACCGGAGCAAATACGGCATACCGGTCATCTATGATGCCTGCTGGAACACCGGCGCGGAACTGTACGGCTCAGCCGGAAAGCTCGACTACTCACTGGGGATTCTCGCCGGCTCTGTCGGGTACCCGAACATGGAACAGACTAAAGACATCCCGCAGTTCACCACTCATTTCAATTATTATTTCAATCCATCGCTTTCTATAGGCGGCTCGGCGTTTTTTGGACCGTATTTGTCGAATGGCTCACTGGCCGACGAACTCCCCTACAAAGCCGGATATGTTCCGGACGGGGGCGAAGAGGACGAAGATGATTATGTCAGCCCGACCAAGTTTCTCAACCGCGGCGTAGCTGGCGAGTTTCATTTCAGCCATGGCTACTTCGATATTCAGGCCGAAGGCGTCTACTCATCGTGGGATCATCCGTACCTGCCCGATTTGGCTATCACCGCCGGATATATCGAGGCGCAGTACAAATTCACGCCGGGTTGGTATATCGCCGGTCGGTACGACCGCTGGCAACCAAACAAACTGAACGACTCGATGGGTGTGGCGCAGTACTGGGATTATCCGGTCTCGCGCGTCGAGGTGGGGCTTGGGTATCATCCCTTTAGGCGGGTGGTCACAAAACTAGTGGCACAGATCAATCGCTTTGACGAGACTGATCTACTCGACAACGAAATCTACGCCCTTCAACTCGGCGTGGCGTTTTAGGGGTTCGACTACTACTTGTTGTCTTTTGCAAAGACAACTCGATAACGAGTCGAAAACGAACAAGGCTTCCCTTTGTAGGTTGCGGGCTTGAAACTATCCAGCTTTGCAACCGACATCGCCGCCGAGTCTAGCTCTGCAAAACCGCTTGAGCGCGACACCTTGGCGTCCGCCACTTTTCCATTCTCATTCACTTTGATTTCAAGCCAGACTGTCCCGAAGTGGCCTTTCCTGAGCGCGTCTTCCGGCATCTTGGGAGTCACAACCCGTTCGGTTTCCGGAAGTACAAGCCCGGTATTTTCTGCCTTGGCCTGTTCAGGCGTAAGCACTTCTTTCGATCCAGGTTCGAATTTTACAAGCCAGGAAACCCATGACTTTACCGGCTTGTTGCCAATCTTGCCGGGTCGAAACTTGTGTCCTTGTGTCGCAGTAAGTGCCGCCGTGTCCAAGTTCTCATTTCCGCTGGAACGAACCAATTGAATGCGAAGCGGAGTCCCCTGGTTGTCGATGAGTGCGGCTAACTTTGCTGTCCCCTGAACCCCGCCGTCATATTCGGCCGCTGGATACCGTGCTTTCTGAAATTTCGTGATTCTCGCCAACGAGTCCGGCTCTTGAACGTTTTCGTATATGTCTCCGGTCTTGTTATCGAACGCCGGTGCCTGTCGGACGATCTCGGGCGGCGTTGAAGTTGATTCATCTTCATCGGTCGCCAAAATGACTCGTCGACCTGACCCTTCCTTCTCATACACTTCATTCATCGAATCGGCGAAAGCCTTCATCGCGCGCGGAGAAGCTCCCGGCGGGTAATCGATGTAGTGTCGAATCCAGGCCATTGCCTTTTTCCCCTTGTTCGTCGCCGGCTCGTACACGCGCTCGCGGGCATTCAACAGTGCGAGGGCATCGAGCATTGAATTGCCAGAAGATGTATCAATGCGAGCGGTGAGAACCTGACCGTTAGTGTCAACCAGAGACGCTATGTTGACGTAACCCGTAAATTCGGAGTTTCGTAGCTCATCGGGGAAATTGATATGTGTACTACTCAAATATTTCGGTCCAACATCAACTGAATTCGGACGGTCCAACAAGGGCAATTGGAGCGCCAGAAGCTGATCATCGGTCAGGCGGAAATCTGCCAGCACAAACGCTCGGTATTCCTCAGGTCGATCTTTGACCACCTTTATCGGAAAAGTCGCTTGTTTCACTGCTTTGAGAGCAATCTCATCAAAGCCCAGTCCCTGCACAGTGCGTTTTTCAATTTCCGCGTGAGATACTTCGCCGCGCCTGTTGACTAAAATCTTGAGCCACACTTGAGCCTCGACCAGCCGCATGAGCGCTTTCGGCGGAAATGTCAATTTCAACGGCTCGGTGGGTGTGATTACCGGGGCTTCGTATCCAATACCAAAAGGTACTGCCTCAACCCGACGGTGCGGCTCTTTTCCGGGATCATCAAAGATAAGTGGATAGTATCCCGAATACTCAATTGGATACGGGCCATCCCATCGCGGCCGAAATACGGAATTCATAGCCCCCTTCGCGGCCGCTTCCTCAAAACCGAGCCCCGGATACGCCGATGGTTTGGCGGTTGCGTCAACCGGTCGACCATTAGCCCCTACCACGATCCTCACCCATACTACTGTCCGAAGTCCTTGCGGCTTTGCTTTGGCGGGATAATCTGCAACAGGCGGCCAGACGGCATTCAAGAGGGAGTCTTTGTACTGTGGAGGTATTTCCTTAAGTTGATAATTACTCTCGAAACGCTGAATGTACGTTTGACCGCTCGCCGACATTGTGAGCAGTAAAACCTGAAGCAGGCAGATAACTGCAATTGCAAAGCGATGTTTCACCGACCGATCCTCCCTATCTCCACAATTTCAGGCGAAGTAATATGAAGAGTGATTTGCCGATTTTCAAGCGAATGATTTGGTGAGTCCCTACTCCCCTCTCAGCGCTTCCACCGGGTCGACACGGGCGGCGCGTGAGGCGGGATAGAGGCCGGCAACCAGACTCACCCCCAGGCCAAGCCCCAGTGCGATCAAGATCAGCCACCAGGGGAGCGCGAAAATCTCGACCTCGGTGACTCCTTCCTTGCGCATGAAATAATGCGCAATCAGTGTCACAACTCGGGTTATGATCCAACCGAACAAAAGCCCGATACTCGCGCCCAGCGTGCCGATAGCGGCCGACTCAACAAGAAAGAGCCGGCGAATATCCGACTCATCGGCGCCGAGCGATTTAAGAATACCGATCTCTCTGCGTCGCTCCAGAATAGAAAAGACCATGGTGTTAATAATCCCGAGCGAAGCAGTACAGAGCGCGATGAGCCCAACCGCCCCCAGCGCCAGATCAAAGTAGAAAAAGAACTTTTGAATCTCCTCAAATTTCTCGGCGAAACTGAACACCCGATACCCCATCGCCTCGACCTGTTTGCGAATCCCACTGTGCGGCACAGTCGGGTCGACATCGAGAGTCACCTGCGGAAAAGTACGCGAGGAGGTGTCTTCGGGGGTCGGCAACAGCTTACCGCTTGAGACGAGCGAAAGCATATCGGTCATGTCGCCTGAAAAACCGGCGTTGGTGAACCTGCGCGCACGTTCGGCCGGAATGATTATCGACTCAACCGGCAGACGCCTGGCTTTGCCGGCTTTGAGCACACCGGCGATAACAAACGTATCGGCGACGGTCGAACGCGCCTGCAAGAACCCATTGACAAACCGCTGGAGAGCGGCGTTCGCCTCGCCGCTGATAATGCGTTTGCGGTAGACACCATACCAGAGAGAATCGAAATCGAGCTGGTCGAATCTATCTTTGAGAATCGAGCCGTTCTCGCCAATTACATAGACAAGGCCGGAGTCGACCGACGAAATTTTCACTGCCACTATTATGGTATCGCCAACTATTGATCGTGTCGAATCGGCGCCGATTGATTTCACAAATTCATTTGTCACCAACACGGTGTGATCAGAATCAGAATCAAACATTTTTCCCGATTCGATTCGCGAGAATATTTTCAATCGCGAGGCCGACGTTGTCATCGCCTGAGCTGAGGTCTGGATTGTGGAGTCGCCAGCCGTCACATAGACAGTAAACGCGTCATAGGGAAAGACGAAATTGACTCCCGGTATTTTGCCAAGCGAATCGATCGCCGCCAGATCAAGCGGTGGACGCGGTAGCGTATCCTTCACTTCCGACGAATCGCGCTCGTAGACCTGAATCGTATTGAAAAGACCAAGATCATTGAACTGGTCGGTCACCAGTTGCTGATTTCCCGCGCCGAATGAGAGCATAGAGACAAAGGCGGCGATTGCAATCACCACTCCGGCGGTGGTGAGCGTGGTCCGGAGTTTCATCCGCCAGAGATTTCCAAGCGAAATGCCGATCAAATCGCGAAGAGTCACAGCGCACGCCCTTCCGCGGTGTCGTGAGTCACTTTGCCGTAGTGCATAGTGATCACCCGACGGGCATATTGCCGCGCCAGTTCGAGATTGTGGGTGACCATCACAACAGTCAGCCCGCCGCGGTTCAGTTCGGCCAGAAGTTCGATGATCTGCCGCGAATTGACCTCATCGAGATTTCCTGTCGGCTCGTCAGCGAAAAGAATCTCCGGATTTTTGACAATTGCCCGCGCCAGTGCGACACGTTGCTGTTCGCCACCGCTCAAGTCCGACGGCCTGTGGGTCGCGCGTTCGGCCAATCCAAGGCGGGCTAGCATCTGTCCGGCGAGCTTGAGCCGCTCACTTGACGGTGTCCGGTTGAACCAAAGCGCGGCTGATACATTTTGCACGGCCGTAAAGTGCGAGATCAAATTGAATGCCTGGAAGACCATCCCGACCCGGTGCGCTCGATAACTTGACAGTTCCCGACGTGAGCGAGTCAACAGCGAGACACCGTCGATTTCAATAGAGCCTGATGTGGGCGTATCCAGCCCGGCCAGCAAATTCAAGAGTGTGGATTTTCCCGAACCCGACGATCCAACTATCCCGACAAAATCGCCGCGTGGTATCGCGATCGAGACTTCGTCGACCGCCCGAATCTCCTGTGGGCCCCGACGATAGATCTTTGAGATCGACTTGGTCTGAATGAGTTGGGGTTCGGTCATAGTCGGTCAGCGGTTCAAGTCTGGGTGGCAGTCAGATCGTGTCATGTGGCGTCGCTTATCAATTAGATGTACGGTCAAATGTACTTCGTGGTTACAACAATTCTTATACCGCTATAATCTGACACAATCTGAGATGTCTTGAAACTTAGAACTCGATCTTCGTCGCGATCCCGGACGCAGTACCTCCGTCAGAACTGGATTGGTCCGTTCCGATCACAGTCAAATGCGTTTTCGAAGTGAATGTGCGTCCATCGGCCGAGAGAGAAATCGTATCAAGCAGAATTCCCCGCCCGGCGGGTAACCAGCCGGCGCTTGCGAATTGATGTTCACTCGCGTCGGGGAATCGGGTCATGTAGAATTCGTATCGCGCTTCGAACTGCCGCTCGCCGATCTTACGCCAGATGCCGTAGGCGGGCGGCACCGGCGGGGCGGCATCGTAGTTGGAGGACTCAAGCATGGTCCCGCCAGAATTAAAATGGTACATGAATTCGAGATCTTTGATCGCGGCATAGGGACCCTCGGCAAATTGTACTTTTCCCCGCCATGATCCGGCCAGTGAAACCTCTTCGGTCTTTGGTACCGACAGTTTTTCGGCGGGTTGACAGCCGCAAAATGTACAAATGGCCGCCAGGCCGACTAATGCAATCTTCTTTGAGTTCAAATCGTTCCCTGTTGAATTCTGATTCGCGCTTCGGCGATACGCCGTTCTCGATAAATCTTTGTTAATATCCGAGTCTGGCGCCACGGTGTCAACGAATCAGATACTATTCAGATGTTCTTTGAGGTAACCAAGCACAAACCCACATCGTTCATCGACAGTCAGCTTGGGGACTTCGACAAGTTTGTAACCGCACTTTATGTACCACCCGTGGATCGCTCCATAAACACGCACTGCCTCTTCGTAACTCTGATCGCGCTCAGAGTCGGTATGGTAAATCTCGATCCAGGGGGGCAGAATGAAGGCAGTCGCACGATAAGTAAACTGCGCGAGAATCCTCTGCTTTTCTGTGTCGGTGAGAAGACCGAGCTCGTCCACCATGCCGAGTGAGTCGACAATGCTCCGGTCAAAAAAAACGAGGCCTGTTTCTGATTGGGTTGATTCGTATTGCTCAATATCCCGGACCAAGATAGACTTCGCGAATTCATCCTGTGGCGGCCTTGGGCTAAGCCCCAGTTTCCTGCGTTCGGCGATAATTTCGCGCGCGACATCGGGAACAATGGTGCGTCCTCGCGCTTTGAGCCTCTCTAACAGTGTTGTCTTACCGGCGCCGGGTCCTCCGGTGACTGCCACGCGAATTGGGGTTGTCTTTTGGTTCATACTATGAATAAATCCTCGTGGTTTACTGTAACCTGAGAAAAGATGTCGAAACCTCTCGCTGACGCTCGACCCCGCCTACGGCGGGGCAGGGGATTTCGACCTACAAAGTTCTTAGTTCTCGCAATAACAAATGCACCGGACCCTTCCACAGGCTGAGGGTGACATCCAGGGGCCGACGATTACTTCCAGAGTCTCAGAGTGACTTCCGAAGCTGACAGTAGCGCTTAATTACCTTCGCTTATAGATCTTCCCAACCCGTGTTCCTTTCGGGATGATCATCACTTCCTGCCGAAACTTTGTCGGCGACACTCTTGGCAAACTGATATTGTCCGGCACCAATCGCACATGGGCGATGTCACACAATCGTTCCTCAAGCTCATACATGAAGGCGGCACTGGTCAGTTGTTCTTTGGTCAGACTGCGTAGCGAGATGAACTTTGAGTAGCCGCGTAGGGTGTACTCGCCGAAGTAGTTGTAATACCCTTCAAAGTAGCTCATCGCCAGTTCGCGGGCACTTGTGTAGACCGGATTTCGGTATCGCAAACCAAGATACTTGCTCTGGCCGATCGAGCCGTACCGTCCGCGTTGCCTGAACACACACAGGACATGGTCTTCATCACGCACCGAATGCAAATCCATGATATTGTTAGGGATGTTGTGATACGTGAGCACGACACTTGCAAAGGCCGCCGCCTCAAGGCAATCGGCCGTGCCCTTGCGAACGACATCGACAATCGATACCCGGTCGTGCTTATTGTAGCGAGTGCCGGTGACAAAGTCCTGAACTTTTGCCGGAGAATTCAGGCTCCTGATGATCTTAAGTTCGGCTTTGGAGAAGACCGTGTAGTCGATGGACATTTAGTTAGAGTACGAAGTGAACCAGGGTTGAGTCAATCGAGAAGAGAAGATGTCAAATCCTCTGACTGACGCTCGACCCCGCCGCCGGCGGGGTTAGGGATTTCGACCTACATCGGAACGTAACAGCGCTCTTGATTCAACAAGCCGAAGGTTCCAAGTCCAGACAAAGTCAGGCGGCGAAGCCCAAAGGTCCAGCAATCTGGCTGGCGCCGAAGGCCCAAGGTTGAGCCGTTTTCTTGCGAAGAACTTCCATATTGTTGAAATCTAAGATTGTGCTGGACACATAGCGCCGAAGGCCCATAGTCCAGACAAAGTCTGGCGGAGAGACTGGGGTTCGAACCCAGGAGACGTTTCCGCCTACACGCTTTCCAGGCGTGCGCCTTCGACCACTCGGCCATCTCTCCGATTCAAATTGGCGTCCCGAATGATCCGGGAGCTCCTAACATCGCCCCAACTGGCCAAAAAGGCAAGGCGATTATTGATAGATTCATCCTTCGACAAGCTCAGGATGACTCGATTGTAAACTCTTCAAGTAGGGCTGGTCTTGTAGCAACCCCGACTGGCACTTGTCAGAAATGGAATATGCGGTAGTAAATGTCCAGAGCGGTGTCGGCTCCTTGTACCCAGGCCCCGATGTAAATACCGGGGGTCGGCGTCTCGGCGATCTTGTGGGAATACCCGTCGCCGAGCACAGTGAGGGCAGTGATCCCACTCGGGTAACTGTCGATTTGAGAGAAGGGTAGTTCGTAGACGGCCGGTGTAGCAGTTGTGCGCGTCGAGAGCCAGACCAGCGACCAGTTATTGGCGTTTTTCTCGTATAACGCCGGAAACAAGTGCACGACATTGCCTGAATCATTGGTGATCGGGAATGGTCCTGCCCATGAGATACCGTCAGTTGATGTGGCGTAGCTCAGCCAAGATCTTGAGTTCAACCACGGAATAGCCTGCAGAGTGTCGGTGTTGACCGCGACAATGTAATAGGTGTTACTGGCGCGTTGAATGTTCGGCAGTGAGGTATGCTTGTCGGAGCTGGCGAATGGTCCCAATAGTGTCGGTGTTTCCCACGAGGTGTTGCCCGGCAGACGTCGTGATAAATAGACGGCGCTGGTTGAATCGGGCATATGGCGCTTGACACTGGCAAACGTGATCAGAAGCGTATCCCCCGGTGAGGCGACCATGGTCGGTTCCCAGTCGTCGACATCCGGCGCGGTTGTCACCGTGACTTCGCCAGTGGTATCCCAAGTGACGCCGTCGATCGATGAATTGTACATGATATGCCCGACATAGATTGCGGTCCAGCGAAACCAGGTCAGGTGATACGTTCCGTTGTCATCTTGAATGATAGTAGGATGAAAATCTCCGCCGGAGTTGTAGGTGATCCGCACTGGAGTAGTCCAGTTGATTCCATCGCCAGTGGACGCCAGATAGATGTCGCTGTTTCCGCCACGGTCGGAGAACCAGGCGACAATGATTCTGCCGTCGCGCGTGACTACAATCGACGGGTCCTCGTCTTTGCTTGGGCTCCCGACCGACAGCAACTGGGTTGTACCGGCCGCATATTGCGCAGATTGTGGCGGTGTCGACTTGTCACTACAACCAACCAAGGTACATATGATCAATACACTGAAAGCAATGACGAACAAGTGTCGTATGATCATGGCTACTCTTTTGTTGGGTCGCCCTCGCCAAAATACAGGAACCGGTCGAGTACTTTGACATAATCCGACCAGCCGGCTCCCCCCTGGCGGGTCCGAATCCTGTCGATTGCTCCCATCTTGCTGTCGATTTCGTCGCAGTAGTACAAGATGAACGCCTCGGGCATCTGTGGGACAACCGGAGAACCGTATGCCCGCTCTCCTTGGTGAGCCAATATCATGTGACGAAGTTTTGTGAGTAGGATCGGCGGGAATCCGTCAATTTTCGCCGCTCGCTCGGCCACCCAGTGGTCGGCAATACAAATGTGATCGATCAGTCTGCCGGCAGAGGTAAAATCGATCACCATTTCCGTGGAATAACTGTCCATCTTGCCGGCATCGTGAAATAACCCGCCGAATATCAGATAGTCTTTGTTTATGAACGGATATCCAACAGCCACTCGAAGAGCAAGTTCTGTCACATTGCATGAGTGCTCGGACAGCCCACCGATATAGGCATGGTGCCAGAGTTTTCCCGCCGCGGCATAAAGATATTTCTCCAGAAAATCAGTATCGGCCCAGAACGATTCAGCCAGCGCCTTAATATATCCGTTCTCGATTTTGTCAGTCAGGGCGCGGATGCGCCCCAGGCGCTCCTCGCGCGATTGAACCGAATGCGCCAACACTTTGTCCAGCTCAAACTCATCGGGCTGAGCCTGCCGCAGGCGGATAATTGCCAACTGGACTTTGTTGCGATACTGGCCGATGTCGCCCCGCACTTTAACTACCATTCCCTCGGCCAATTCAGTCAGCGCGAATTGATCCGGTTCCCACCAGACCGCGTCGATGCGCCCCGTCGCATCCCCCAATTCCAACGAGACAAATTGCCCGCGCACGAACTCGCGGACCTCACGCCGCCTGACGACAAAGAATCCTTCGATTTTGTCGTCGATGACGAAATCTTTGATTGGTTTTTGGTCCATATCCCACCGCAATGTACGCACGAGCGGCTCCCCAGCGCAACAGGGGGAACATTCTGGTTGATAGCGTGCGTATAACGGATATATTGACAAAGACCGTATGAAAATACTCTATCGCTATATCCTGCGCGAACATATCGCCCCATTCTTTCTGGCTTTTTTCATAATCACATTTCTTTTGATCATCGACTATGTTCCGCGCATTATCGATACAGTCATTGACAAGAATATCGGTCTGGGGGTGGTGGTTGAACTGATCGGGCTGAATCTGGCCTGGATGTTGGCGCTTTCTGTACCGATGTCGGTGCTGGTGGCAACCATGATGGCTTTCGGCCGGCTCTCATCCGACTTTGAGATTATCGCAATCAAAGCGACCGGCATCAACGTCTTGCGCATACTCATGCCCCTGATCATTTTTGCAGGACTGTTGTCTTATGGCATGATCCAATTCAATGATAAGATTCTCCCCGACTTGAATCGACGGGCACGATTATTGTACGGCGACATTAGCGCGATGCGGCCGACTCTTGTTTTCAAGTCGGGGGTGTTTATCACTGATATTCCGGGGTATCTGGTTTTGATCGACAAGATCGATCACACCACCTCGCTGGTCAGCGGTGTGCGGATCACCGAAACGAAAATCCCCAGCAAACCGCGCATTGTAGTCGCCGACCACGGGTACCTCAAGATGACCGACAACGGCCGGAATATGCAGTTCACTCTCTACGACGGCGAGATTCACTCGCTCGATCTCATGGAGCCCGACAATTACCGCAAAGTGGATTTCGACAATCAAGTGATCAACATAAGCGGAACCGGCTCGGAATTGGTGCGCAGTGAATCGGAGCTCCGCACCGACCGCGAAATGGGAATTTCCGAAATGCGCGAAAATGTCGATAAGGCGATCGTTGCGATACAACCCAACCGCGATCATATCGACGAAGTCCTCAGCAAGAAATACGACTATCTCTTCGGCAAAGACTTTAAGTACAACTTTTCCAAAGACACCGCCTCGGATTCGCTGGCTTACGCATTGGTGCGTAGCGATGCGATGGTGCTTCGACAACATATTGAGCGAAGCCGCGAGCAGATTCAGACTCAAACCCGGTTTGCCAACAAGTATTTAGTCGAGATTTACAAGAAGTATTCCATCCCTACCGCCGCTCTGATATTTGTCATTGTCGGCGCCCCGCTCGGCATGATGTCCCGCCGCTCGGGCATGGGCGTGGCAATTGCCATGTCGATCCTGCTGTTTGTTATCTATTGGGCATTTCTGATCGGGGGCGAGGACCTGGCCGACCGCGGCGTGGTGTCGCCGTTTGTCGCTATGTGGGGGGCAAATATCTTCCTGGGGTCCCTGGGCATTTATCTCATTTACATTGTTGTATCAGAACGGCCGCTCTTTGCCTGGTTCCGCAAAACGAGCTGACTTACCAATGATAAAAACGCTCGACCGATATCTGATCCGCTACTTCCTGCAGTCTCTGTTGGTGGTCACCATCGCAATTGGACTAACCATTATTGTCATCAATATGGTGGAGGAACTTCGGGATTTCATCGATCACAACGTGGCCTTTGCTGATATCGTCACCTACTACTTGTATTTTGGCGGCTGGGTGATCAAATCGTTCCTGCCGGTTTTTGTACTGCTGGCAACGATGTTCTCAGTGTCGATTCTTGCCCGCCGACGGGAATTGCTGGCGATGAAAGCTTCCGGACGATCACTCTACCGGATAGCGCTCCCCCTGTTGGTCATGGGTGGGATACTGTCGGTCGTGCACTTTTACTATAACGAATATATATTTCCGCCGGCCAACAAACGCCGTCTTGAAATCAAAGAGTTTACTATCGAGCAACGGTCAAAGTCGGTCTTTACCAATGTGCGCAATATTTATCGGTTGATTAGTCCGGGGTATTTTTACTCACTGGCCGATTTCAACGCCGAACGCCAGGAAGGA
Organism: uncultured Ignavibacteriales bacterium; assembly: GCA_964571235.1. Lineage (GTDB taxonomy): Bacteria > Zixibacteria > MSB-5A5 > GN15 > FEB-12 > JACRAV01. The sequence goes on from CAZNAI010000001.1 coordinate 353,876, forward strand.
TCACAACTCCGCCTGTGCAAGACCGCCGACAACAAGCTCAAACAGATTGTCACCGCACGACAGGTGATCTACCGCGATTTCCGGTGGATCGGCAAAGAGGTCGCGATCCGGACATTCGATGACTCCTCTCACGAGTCGTATCAGAAACTCGACTCTTTGCTTCTACCGGATATTCTTGATACCCCCGAAGATCTTGCCAAGCGAATCGGCAAGCCGGAGGATATGTCGCTTGATGAGCTGAGACGATATATCGACGTTATGAAGCGCACCGGCGGGCCGTATCTGAAAGAATCAATCGACGTCCGCTTGAAATATGCCTACCCGATGACTTCGTTTATCGTGATGCTGATTTGCATTCCGTTTGCGTCGAATCCGCGACGTGCCGGGATTGCTGTCTCGTTTGCGGTCGGCGCCGCGATAGCGCTAGGGTATTTCGTGCTCTTTCGGATTATGCAGTCGCTTGGGTATAACGAGAAAATCCCTGCCGATCTGGCAGTGTGGGGCGTAAACGTGTTGTACTTTGTTATTGGTACAATCTTGATGATCGGCGCGAGAAAATAGAATGCCTCACCCGGATCATGAAAAGAACCGCGCCGCCTGGAACGAGATGGCTCCTATTCATGTCAATCACCCATCGTATCGAACCAGGGAGTTTCTTGCCGGTGATTCGAGGCTAAAGCCAATCGAGTTGAAGGCGCTTGGCGATGTCCGCGGGAAACACCTGCTTCACCTGATGTGTCACTTTGGTCTGGATTCTCTTTCCTGGGTGCGTGAGGGCGCCATTGTGACCGCCGTTGACATCAGCGACGATTCGATCACGCATGCCAATCAACTGAAATGCGAGGCACAACTTGAGGCGACCTTCGTTCGATCCGATGTCCTCGACCTGATCGGAGTGATTGACCAAAAATTCGACATCGTGTTTATGTCGCACGGAACATACGGTTGGCTCTCTGACTTTGGACGCCTCGCGCAAGTAATCGCACACTACCTAATACCCGGTGGCGTGTATTTCATCGTCGACGACCACCCCGCGAGAGTGATGTTCTACGATCCACCACAAGCGTACTTTCAAGCCGAACCGATCCGCGAAGTCGGCATGCCCGACTACTGTGACCGGGAGTACAAGATCAAAAACGAACTGGTCGAGTGGCAACACCCGCTGTCGAGCATCGTAAATTCACTGGTAACTGCCGGCTTGGCAATTGAGCATCTGGGTGAATACAACAAGAGTTACTATGCCGAGGAAGCCGGTTGGGTGCGCGATGCCGACGGCTACTGGACACCGCCGTCCGGTCCTACACCCTATCCGCTTATGTTCTCACTGAAAGCAAGAAAGAGATAGATTGATGTAGGGCAGAACCCGAGCACAGCGACGCGGTTCTGCCATTTTCTCTTGGCCTTGGTAACCCACCATTTATGGTGGGCGCTTAGAAAGAAACAAGGCGGGTTCGCGGACGGACCCACCCTACAAAAAGGATAAGACCCATGAATCTCGTTGACCTCAAAAACTCCAAAACCATCGAACTGGCCAAAGGTGTTACCGCACAGGTAGTTCATACTGCTAACGTGAGCATCGCGCACGTCATCCTGCTGAAGGACTCGCTCGTGCCACAACACACGCATCATCAGGAACAGATTGTGAATGTTATCGACGGCGAACTTGAACTGACGGTCAACGGCGAAGTCACCGTTCTGACGCGCGGCAAAGCGCTTGTGTTACAGCCGATGGTGCCGCACTCGGCGCGGGCGATTACACAGGTGTATGTGATCGACGTTTTCCATCCCGCCCGTGAGGATTTCAAAGCAATGGCAGAAGGAACGCAGGGGCCAAGGCCGTATGAGAGGTAATCAGGAGCGACAGAAGACTAAAAGCCGATCTTTCTCTTTGGTTTCTCGACCGGCGTCATCAATTCACGGATAGCGTCGAAGACTACTCTGAATTGGGCGTCGTATTTCTTTTCAAGAGCATTCAGCTTTCTCGCAAGGTCAGCGTGGGTCAGCAAAAGTTGGCGCAACTTAACGAAAACCCGCATGATCTCGATATTGACATGAACGGCACTTTTGCTCTTGAGCACACTGGACAACATTGCCACCCCCTGCTCGGTAAAGGCATGTGGGAGTTTCCGCGTACCACCCCATCTTGAAGTTCCAATTTGGAACTTCAAGTTCTTGAATTCCTCAGGCGTGAGCTGAAACATGAAGTCCCCAGGGAATCGTTCGGAGTTTCGAGATACTGCCTTGTTTAGATTCTTAGTGAGTACTCCATACAACTCGGCCAAATCCCGATCCAACATCACTCGTTGACCACGAACAACGATTATACTGCTCTCAACCAAAGTCGTAATGACTTGCTCGTTCTTCCTCATATACTTTTACCCCTTCACTCCATTAGCCCAATTTGCAGTCACAGTTTGTGATATCAAAGGGTTCCCGTCAAGTACGACAATCCAAATGTGAGATTGTACTCAAGTCCTGCCGTGCCTATCCCCGCTCACCGGCCAGGGTCACAAAGGCCGCGACCACCATCGGACCCAAAATCATTCCCGTGAATCCAAACGCCGCGATACCACCCATGATTGCAAAGAACAACAGGAGTGGATGGAGCGCCGTCTTGTTCGCCATCAGTTTCGGACGAAGAAAATTATCCAGTTGACTGATCACGCCCAGCCCGATCACCAGTACAACAATCCCTTTCGCTGTCGATCCGGAGATGAGCAGTACTACTCCCGCCGGGATGTAAATGATAAAGGCCCCGATCACTGGCAACAGCGACAGAAAAGCCATCACCGCCCCCCAGAATATCGGCGAGGGCAATCCGACCGCCGCGAAGAGAATTCCGCCCAGCACTCCTTGCAGGAGCGCTACCAAGAGTCCGGAGGTGATAGTTGAACTGACCACTTCACCCAGATGTGCAAAAGTTTTGTCGACCCGTTCGCGCGGAAGCGGCACGACACTTCGAAGCCAGTCAACCAGCTTGTCGCCGTCTTTGAGGAAATAGTAGACACTGACCAGCATGAGGATGAAATAGAAAATCGCCTTAGTACCGTTAGAGATGATCTCGCCGGCCTGATCGATAACAAACTTGCCGAACCTATCGATCGAGCTTCGCACAATCTCGTTGATATCGATCTGGCTGAAATCGTAGTACCGCGAGAGTTTCTCTTTGAGCGAATTTATCAACGGCAGATCGAAAGTCAGATACTGTTGCAGTTGACCTGATTCGTACATCGTGTTCACGCGGTTCACGGCGTCGGCGGCCTCGTCAACGAGCGCCGCAGTCAGGTAGGCAATCGGGCCAATCAACACCACGAGAATGATGAGTGTGACAACGAGCGCGGTGAGCGTATTTCTGTTCTTAAACGGTTTTAGCAATCGCAGATAGAGTGGCCGAAACAAAAGCGCGAGCGCTCCAGCCCACACAACGGGTGTCAAAAACGGCAGGAGCATTTTGCCAAACAGGTAGAACAACGCCAGTAGTAGCGCCAGAATCAGTCCGGTGGTAACGTGATCGCGATTCATTTTGGATTTCTCATGCAGGATTTTTTTTCAAGGTACACAAACCGTGTGGCGCGAGCAATCGCGGCAGTGGACTTTGGGCCCGGGCGGGATCCTAACATAATTCTCAAATCCGGCCATTCCCATTCCGACAACTCAACATATTGTCCCACAATATGTTACGATTGACGGCGGATCGTCAAATATCGACTCTACATTACCCCGATTGCCGGAACTCCCCGGCGCGGTCGGCCGCAAAGTCGCAATCTTTACCGGATAATTTCATCAATTTTCTTTGTGACGAGGCATCCCATTGGGCTAAAGCATTTTAACTGCCCGCCGATGATAGGTAGTAGAAACTGAACAATTCACGGCGGGAGGGACGAGCCATGTCCTTATTCGCTACTTTCATTGACTCAAAGAAGGAGTTATCCAATGGCTACGAAGAAGAATCGCAATTTCCGTCACGCGACGTCGCGCCGCATCACCAAGACCACCCGCCGTGCTAACGGTGGCCGCCCGTGGAGCCGCACCGAGATCGCGTTCCTGCGCAAGAACTATCGCAACAACCCGACCTCCTGGTGCGCCCGTCAGCTTGGCCGTACTGCCTATGCCGTCCGGTACAAAGCTTCCGACCTGAGCATCAAGAAAGCCAATCCGTCGGTCTGGCGCGCCTCCGGCAAGACCACCCGTACATTTGGCTTCACCACGAAGACCACGTGGAACCGTCCGTCGTTCCGCAAGCCGGCTCGTCGCTCGCACAGCCGTCGGACTTCGCGCGCTCGTCGCTAGTTCATACACATCAGCCCGCACGACGCGGGCTTTTTGCTTTCAAACCCGCTGTCAAGGATGACAGCGGGTTTTTCTTTCGTCTTTGAAAGTTAAAACATGGTATTCGAACAGCACACCGGCTATTTTTCCGCCCCGTGAAAGTGGATAGCGGACCGCCATGCTAAGACCAAAACTTCTTGATACAATTAAAGACTACGACGGCCACCAGTTCACCCGCGATCTGATGGCCGGTGTGATCGTTGGCATTGTCGCGCTTCCGTTGGCGATTGCGTTTGCCATCGCCTCCGGGGTTTCACCGGAAAAAGGTCTCTACACTGCCATTATCGCCGGATTTCTGATCTCGGCGCTCGGCGGCAGTCGCGTTCAGATTGGCGGACCGACCGGGGCATTTGTCGTTATCATCTATGGCATTGTTCAGCGATACGGTGTAGACGGCCTTATGATCGCAACGCTTATCGCCGGCGTGATTCTCATACTCATGGGGCTTTTCAAATTCGGGTCGATCATCAAGTTCATCCCACACCCAGTAATAGTCGGTTTCACCACCGGTATCGCCGTTATTATTTTTTCCTCACAGATTAACGATTTGCTCGGGCTGGGGTTGACCGATGTTCCCGCCGATTTCATAGAGAAGTGGATCACCCTTGTTTCGCATTTCACCCGGGTCAACCTGCACGAATTTGCGCTGGGGGCGGGCGTAATTCTCGTTGTCCTGCTGTGGCCAAAAATCACCACCCGCATTCCCAGCCCATTTGTCGCAATCATCGCCGCGGCGGCGGCGGTCGCAATCTTCAATCTCCCAGTTGCGACAATCGGAAGTCGCTTCGGTGAAATTCCGCACTCGTTACCGGTTCCGAGTTGGCCCGAAGGAAGCTGGTCGCGCATTCGCGATCTGATTCAGCCGGGGATGACTATCGCCCTGCTGGCTGGCATTGAGGCATTGTTATCTGCAGTCGTTGCCGACGGCATGATCTCCGGTAAGCATCGATCGAACATGGAACTGGTGGCGCAGGGAGTGGCCAATATCGCCTCGCCTATATTTGGCGGCATTCCCGCAACCGGGGCAATCGCCCGCACCGCGACCAATGTGAAAAACGGCGGCCGGACACCAGTGGCTGGCATTATTCACGCGCTCGTTCTTCTATTGATCATGCTCGTTTTCGGCAAATGGGCAACCTATATCCCGATGGCCGCTCTGGCCGGAATCATGATTGTAGTAGCGTACAACATGAGTGAGTGGCATTCGTTCGTCGCGCTGGCTCGATCGAAAGGTGGCGATGCACTTGTGCTCGGCATTACTTTCCTGCTGACCGTTGCGGTTGACCTCACAGTCGCTATCCAGAACGGTGTGCTAGTCGCCGCCGTGTTGTTCCTGAAGAACATGTCGTCGTCGGCCAATGTCACAGCCGTCACCAAGAGCATGCTCGAAGAAGACGAGCTGGAGGACGCCGCAGATTTTACGCTGATCCCGATCCCCGACGGTGTCCGGGTATTCGAGATTTCCGGTCCGATGTTTTTCGGCGCCGCCTATAAGTTCAAAGAAGCGACCTCGGCCATCGACAAGCCGCCAAAAGTGATCGTGATCCGTATGCGAAAAGTACCGATGATCGACGGCACCGGTGTGCGAACGCTCTCGGATGTTTTCACCGCCTATCACAAACGGGGAACCGCGATTCTACTCTCCGGCGTTCACCCGCAAGTCAGAACCACTCTGGAGCAGGCGGGACTTGTTGAAAAAATCGGCGGTGAGAATTTTCTGCCGACCTTCGACGACGCCCTTCTTCGCACGCAGAAATTACTTAAAGAATCCGGCGGCCATCAGTCAAAAGCCACCTCTCCTTAAGTCTCATAAAGCCAAGAACTATTCACTCGCACGGGTGTTAAGAATTGTGTGACTACCACCCTCCATCCATCGATCATCGCGCTTGAAACGACAGTCCCGCGCCACAAGATGACGCAGGCAATGGCGTTATCTTTTGCCCGCTCCCACTTTGGCCCGCACATCCCCGATCTTGAGCGGCTGTTGCCAATTTTTGCCAACTCCGGCATAGAATCACGATACCTCTCGGTACCGGTCGAGTGGCTGGACAAAGTCCACTCGCTCGAAGAGAAAAACAGCCTGTATATCGAAACTGCGACCGAATTGTGCCGAGTGGCCACCGAGAACGCACTTGCTTCCGCGAAAGTTGACCGGAACGAAATTGACTATATCATATACATCAACACCACCGGGATCGCGACCCCGTCCATCGATGCCCGCCTGATAAATCTTCTGGGCTTGCGCCCAAACATCCGGCGGACCCCCATCTGGGGACTCGGATGCGCCGGCGGGGTGGCCGGATTGTCGCACGCTTACCATTATGTGCTGGGCCACCCAGATGCCACCGTACTACTGGTCTGCGCCGAGCTTTGTTCGCTTACGTTCTTGGCCGACGACTACTCCCGTTCTAATCTTGTCGCCAGCGCACTGTTCGGTGACGGCGCCGCGGCGGTCATTTTGAAGAACGCGACGGCACCAGATGGGCTACAATTGGTCGCCACCAACAGTCGTTTCTATCCCGATTCGCTCGATGTCATGGGGTGGAATGTCGTTGGCGCCGGACTTCAGGTGGTATTTGCGCAAAGAATCCCCGACATCGTCGCCGTTCATGCCAACGACGATCTATCCTCCTTCCTTTGCGCTCACGAGTTGAGTTTTGATGATATTGATCAGTATCTGTTTCATCCGGGCGGCACAAAAGTTCTCGCCGCCTACGAACAGGCGCTGGGAGTTTCGGATGGAAAGTTGGTTCATTCGCGTTTGACTCTGCAAGATTTCGGCAATATGTCTTCAGTGACTGTACTTTTTGTATTGAAACGATACTTAGAGCAAGCCGGCCGTCTGCGCGACCGATTCTCCCTTGTCTCCGCCCTCGGTCCGGGTTTTTGCTCTGAATCGGTGGTAGTGAAAAGCTAAAGCCCCAATCTCCAACGATTTTCAAAATCCGCTTGCCTGTTTCTGCTTCCCACGTCATCTTTGTCGCCTGAGCATGGCGAATGTGGCTCGTCTTTGTCCTGATTCGGATAGTGACGGGAACAGCGCCGCCGTGATCGCGTTATACTGGCTGTCGAACAACAATGAACATATAAGAGGAGTTTGCAGTGGCCCATACTTTGCCGAGTTTACCCTACGGATACGACGCGCTCGAACCGTTTATCGACGCGCAGACCATGACGATCCACCACACCAAGCATCACCAGACTTATGTCGACAAGTTGAACGCCGCACTGGCGACCAACCCTGACTGGTCTGCCAAGTCGCTGGAGCAGATTGTCAAAGAATACGCAAACGCTCCCGAGGCAATTCGCGGCGCACTCCGCAATCACGGCGGCGGACATTGGAATCACTCGTTCTTTTGGCAAACACTGAAGAAAGATGTGAAATTTGCGGGGCCGTCAGCCGACGCCATCACCAAGAAGTTCGGCAGTTTCGATCAATTCAAAGAGCAGTTTTCGGCCGCGGCCGCGAATGTCTTCGGTTCCGGGTGGGCATGGCTGGTTGTCGCCCAGGGAAATCTGGAAATCGTCGGCACGCCCAATCAGGACTCGCCACTTACCGCCGGAAAGACGCCGATCATTGGCCTCGATGTTTGGGAGCATGCCTACTACCTGAAATATCAGAACCGCCGTCCCGACTATATCGCCGCCTTTTTCAACATCATCAATTGGGAAAAGGTGAACGAGCTATACACCGCGGCCCGCTGAATCAACTTAACAAAACGAAAAAGCGGTCTGGCATCGGCCTGACCGCTTTTGTATGATTGGCTGAGAACAATCAGTCGCCTTCTTTTTCTTCTCCACCAGCTTCAGATTTCGGCGCCATTATCCCGACCGTCGCCAGCCGGACCAGTGAACTGTCGATCCAGGCAAAGACAGTATCCTGGAGTGGCGGTTCGATCAGCCGCCCCCAATGGGTGATCCGATACGGCCGGATCGGCATGCCGCCCTCGGCAATTTCATGTCTGATTTCACGGAGCATTTCGGCCTGCGAACCCTTGCCTGCAAAAGGAAAACCTTTGCTGAAATCAACATGCTCACGACCTTCTTTGATGTCACTGTCGATCAGACCTTTGATAATTGGTAACTTGTAGTACCAGGGATAGTCTGTTTGGTCGCTGTGGCAGTCGTAGCAACTCCGCACCAGTGCTGGCTTGATGTTCTCAAATCCGGCATTGATGACCCTGAAAATGCTGTCGTTCGCCGACGGCGGCATTTGACCCATTGCGGGAGCTGAAGTTGTCGCGCCGCCTGATGGCTCATCGTCGGCCACTGCCAAAGCGAACATCAGGAAAGCTACAATCATCACCGGTGCTATTAATACCAGATCTCGACGTGGCTTTTTGCTCATAGTATCCTCGAAAGAAATCCCTCGGCTTCCGCCAGTTTTGAAAGTGCCTGCGTTTTATCACAGCTTAGTCTGTGCATCACAATTGCCGTCTTCACCGAACCGCCGGAGCGACCAAGCAGTTCCCCGGCCTCAGCTACCGAGATTTGCAGAAGCTCAGTTAGTATTTTTCGTGAGCGGGCCGCCAGCTTTTCCGATTTCGCCTGCAGGTCGACCATCAGGTTGCCGTAGGTTTTCCCTAAGAGCACCATTGCGGTAGTCGAGATCATGTTAAGCGCAAGTTTTTGTGCAGTGCCGGATTTCATCCGTGTCGATCCCGTAACAGTTTCCGGGCCGACCGGTAGCGAAATCAGAATTTCCGGCACGATTTCCAACCCAGAGGGATCGTTGCAGATTATCAACGCTGTACGACAAGCTCGCGACTTGGCATAGTCAACACCCGCCAGTGTGTACGGTGTCCGCCGCGAGGCGGCAATACCGATGACGAAGTCCTTCGGCGAAAGCGTGTGTCCATTCAGATCGTCGATAGCGGCCTGACAGTTATCCTCAACACCTTCTTTCGAGAGAACGAGGGTGGCGTGACCACCGGCAATCACACCTACAATTTGTGCCGGATCGGTGCCAAAAGTCGGGGGGCACTCGGCGGCGTCGAGTACACCCAATCTGCCGGACGTTCCTGCGCCGATATAGAATACTCTTCCACCCTTGCGCAGAGTTTCCGCAAAGACTTTTGCGGCTTGGGCAATCTGATCAATAGCGCTCGCCACGACCTGAGGCACAGTTGCATCCTCGGCGCTGATTTTCCGGGCTATCTCGATTGCAGAAAGGCGATCAATATCGGTTGTTCGCGGATTTATCTGCTCGGTGCCAAGGTGAGCGAGTTCCTCTATCAGTTTTTCGTAGTCAGCCATGATTTTGAGAACGTACGGGATACCGCTGTCTCCTTCAACAAAAAAGCCCCTCGCGGGGCTTCCTTGGAAATTCTGAATGAGCCATCACGGCTCCAGCGTGATATGAACAGAATCGTGAACCGAGATCATCACGCCGCCCACATGTCCGCTGAGTGTTTGCGAAGTAATGTTGTCGGCCAGTTGCGATGGCATTCTGACAGGAAGAGTTGCCTCGGACAGGACACTGTCCGGCGAGCCACCGAATGCGAATACATACAGGTAGTACCAGCCGGTGTCCGGTGTATTTGGATTCGACTGGTAAAAGGCCTCGCGCGGAAAAGTAGTGGCTGTTTGCGAAGTGGCGTATGTCGAATACCCGGCGCCGGAGTACGCTTGCGTCCTGAGTACCGCGGCGACCACAAAACCAGTGGCCGAAGATCCGCCGAACCAGTCGAGTTTCACAGGTTCATTGCCGTTGGATATCCGATTTGACGGAGTAACGCCGGTGATGGCAACAGTGCCCGGAAGTGTCGCCACCGCCGCTTGGGCGGATAGATCAGTCGAGTCGCTGGCCAGATATGTATGATTGCCGGCCGAAAATTGAATGATCGAATTCCACTCTGTCGAAAAAACCGAATCAACGGAGAATCCAGCGCGATCGAAAGTTAGCGTGGAACCGTCGAGTTTGACCGTCGCGCCGACCGCCGGCAGGGTGTCGACCTGAAGATCGGCGACTGCTTTAGTCTTTGAAATATTGGGATCGACAGAAATAAGACCGGTCAGCCGGTACAGAGCGTTGTTGTCACCTGGCTTCATAATCCCGCCGTTGCACCCCCAAAGGGCGGCTATGATTATGGAGGCGCCGAGTAAGCCAAGACCCGGCCTTGAGATAGGCTGATTGTTCATAGTCTGTATATCGGCAAAAACAGGCCGTTCGTTTAATACCTTTATACACCCCACGAAGGTGCTTGGCCCCTCAAAGAAAGGGTAGATTTTCGGTAGATTCGGGGGTCAAAATAGACTGAAATCGGGGACTTTCTCCCCGGAACAATAGGGCCTCGTGGGGGTTTTAAGGTATAGTTCGGCGGTTGCTTGACAACCTGATTGACAACCTATCCGCCGATACGCCCCGTGCCGATTCCCTCCCCCCCGGTACGGGGTTCTTTTTTGGGGGGGGATTGAAAGCCGGCCATCCGGCTATTATTCTGAACCCATGAGCAAGTTCCATCGCGACCTCGCCAACAGCGCTATGGCTCGATTCAGCTTCGAGGAGCAAATGGCCAATGTGGGGGCAGATGTCGACCGCGCGTTCAACTGGCTGAAAAAGGGAAATCAGAAGTATGCTCGCGGACACTACCTGATGGCTCTTGAACTGATCGATTTCGTAATTGCTGATCCGCGGAACTCAGGGCGAGTTCATGAGGCGAGTGAAGCTCGGCAACGCATGATAGATACATTCGACGACACGAATCAATCAGGATCGACGCAGGAGACATGGCGGGAGTATTTTGAGCCGTTTGAGCAGGCGTATGCGAGGGGTAAGTAGTGTGAAATCCGTTACTGCCTGTCCGAGTTAGAAACTATCGAAAAACGACTTCTGAACCTCAATCTTTTCTACAACCCGCTTTGACACAACGATTCCGAGCGAGAGCTCCAGAAGCTTGTCTGCGAGTGCGAGTCCATCAATCAGATCAATCGGTGGCGCGCCTTCCCGCTGAGCTTCATTCCGTGCATCCTTCGTGAAAGTACCGGTCGTGATCAGCAGACCTTTATCCGCGCGACCAACCATTGCACCGCGGAAGTCTCGGACGATAGAACTGCCCACACTCCCCTTGAATCGCTTGCACTGAAAGATCATGTGAAACGATAACAGCCCACCCAACCTGACCACCCCTCTTCCGTCAATGCCACCATCACCACTTCGCCCGGTGACTTCAACTTGAATGAACCCAGACTCTCTGAGAAGTCGCTGGCACAGTCGCTCAAATGCGTTTGGAGGCATACCTTGAAGGTACTCCAGCACATCCACTTTCCATTGTTCATTTGAATCCTCTGCTGGCGGCTCCAACTTCTCGAGCTTAATTGTGCCCTTCTTATATTTCGCGGTCACGAATTGTTTTACAATCGTCGGTTCTACCAACTTTGTTTGTTGGCCTTGCTCCGTTAGTGACCAGACTCCACGGCTTGAATTGTCAAGAAGCCCGTATATCTTTAGCCAGGTTCGAGCCCAAGCGAGATTGTAGCTGAATTTCGTTTGACTCCCTTTGTGGATCTGAGTGAGGTCTGACTCCGTCAGTTTGAGCATGGATGCAACCTCGTCTTCTTGCTCCTGAATTGAAGCCGAGCCTCCGAGTTGCCAGAGAACCTTCAAAAGTGGATTAAACAATTCGTGATGTTTCGGTACTGCCATGTCAACTCTTACTTTCTTGCGCAAATCGAGATCGCGCTTATCCCGGTGTGCACTACATGTAACTAAAACTTGGCCCAGCCCGGGACTCGGGGGAACGGGAGAACATCTCGGATATTCCCCATCCCTGTGATGTACATCATTGCCCGCTCGAATCCAAGGCCAAAGCCGGCGTGCGGCACACTCCCCCATTTCCGGATATCGAGATACCACTGGTAATTCTCGAAATTGGTCATCCCTTTTTGGCGCATCCGTTCGACCAGTACATCGAGCCGCTCTTCGCGCTGGCTTCCGCCGATAATCTCGCCGACTTTCGGCACGAGCACATCCATAGCGCGAACTGTCTTGCCGTCCTCGTTTACCCGCATATAAAACGACTTGATCTCCTCGGGGTAGTCGTATACAATCACCGGCTTTTTGAATTTCTTTTCAGTCAGATATCGTTCGTGCTCAGACTGCATATCCAGTCCCCACTTGACCGGGTACTCGAATTTTTCACCTGAGTTTTCCAAAATCTTGATTGCCTCAGTATAGGAACAGCGTTCAAACGACGAATTGGCGACCTGCTCAAGTGTCGTGCGGACCTCTTTATCGACCCAGGTGGCGAAAAAGTCCATGTCGTCGCCGCATTCGTTCAGCGCATATTTGAACAGGTATTTGAGGAAATCCTCGGCCAAATCCATGTTGTCTTCAAGTTCCGCCCAGGCCATCTCCGGCTCGATCATCCAGAACTCCGAGGCATGGCGCGACGTATTGGAATTTTCAGCGCGGAATGTCGGCCCAAATGTGTAGATATCGCCGAGTGAAGTGGCGAGTAGCTCCCCTTCAAGCTGACCGGAAACAGTTAAGTATGCCTCGGCGGAAAAGAAATCAGTGTTCCAGTCAATCTGGCCTTCCGGTGTGCGCGGGACTTTGGTCAGATCAAACGATGTCACTCTGAACAAGTCACCAGCCCCTTCGCAATCGGAGGCGGAAATGATCGGCGTGTGAATATAGAAGAACCCCCGCTCCTGGTAATATTTGTGCACCGCGTAGGCCATGCGCGATCTCATCCGGTTGACAGCGCCGAATGTATTGGTGCGCGGGCGAAGATGGGCGATCTCGCGTAGATACTCGAAACTGTGGCGCTTTTTTTGGAGCGGAAAAGTAGCGTCGGCCTCACCAACCAATTGGAATTCAATTGCCGAAAGTTCGTACTTCTGTTCTTTCCCTTGCGAAGGAATCAGTTTGCCTTTTACCCGTACCGCCGCGCCGGTAAGAGTTTTTTCAAGCGACGGGAACTTGTCGGGGGGGGTTAGCACTGCCTGGATATTTTTCAGGCAGGACCCGTCGTTGATCTCGACAAAGGCGACTTCCTTGCCGGTCCGGACTGTGCGCACCCAGCCGAGCACGGTGATTTCGGAATAGACCGGAATCCGGTCGTAGATGACTATTCGGTCGATCCGTGTACGAACTTTGTAATCCATAGTCTGCCTTTGTGTGAGCGTTGTCGAAAAGTCAGCAACCTATCAAAGGGAAAATAACATAATCAATGCGCTTTTCAAGTAGTAGGTCGGGTTGATGATCCGCCGACGGCGGATCGGCTACCCGACACTCTTGACGTCGCAGAAAAGATGTCGGGTAGTCTGCGTCCCCCGCTGGCGCGGGGCGACTTGCCAACCCGACCTACTTTGGAGTCGCACCACGCTTGGAAAATACTATGTGATGTCAGGGTTCCCGCCCTGACATCCACTCACACTCAAACCGCCGTCAGGCCGGGAGGCCTGACAGCACACAAAACCTGCCGCAAAAAATCTCTGCAACTTTTATTTGAGGGGTGCGTAGAAGAAATTGAAGAGGACAGTGAGACCTTCCGAGGAGCTCGCCAGAGCGCGGGAGGAGACACACCTAGATTCCCAACCTATCATTTCACTCATGGCCGTTGGGTCCCCGACACCCGGCGGCCATTCCTTTTGTGTACGAATTGAATTCGAAATGAAAGAACCCAACCTAAAGGTTGGGTTACCAAGGCATCAGACTCGCACATTGTTTGGTTTTGACAACTAGTCGGCAGACTCAGCTGACGTCGATTCTTGAAAGGTCACCCCAAGGCGATAATTCACGACGCTGACTTTTGGCTTTGACTTGGCGAACGCCATGACGCGAGCATCGACGCGAGATGCACCGCCATGCACAAGAATGCCGCGAGATCTACTCTCGGTGATCGCGTCAACAAGTCGCATGTAATGCTTGAGCTGTTTAATGTCGTCAATAGTCGGCGACGCCTGCTTGCATTCGACAACGACCGTTCGATTCCGGCCGTCGATCAACAAAACGTCTGATCTCTTTTTGTCGCCGAACACTTTCTCCCTTAATTTCAGTTCGGTGTGCCCTTGTAGGCCCTCCTCAAGTTGACTGGGGAAGCGGCCAATATAGTCGGAAAGCGCACGCTCGTATGCAAAAGTGCCAGAAATGGGGACCCAGTTCTCTGAAGCGCCCATTGCTTCTTTGATCTGAGATAACGACGGGGTATTGATTTCTGCTGTCGTCCACCGAAGTACATTGCCTCGAAATCGAATTTTCTGCGGCAATAGAACAACCACGTCCCGGTTGTCAGGCCCAGTTGTCAAGTCCCAACGCAATTCGATTCTTCTACCCATCTCCCCTTGCGGCTTGCTCTTACTCTTGGGGACTGTCGGTTCCCAATGATCGTCTTCAACCGCCATCCCCGTGATTGTTCCGATGCGGGCAATTCGATTGTCGTTAAGGGTTACGACGACAACATCACCAATTTGCATTCTGCGCAGGTGTTCCCGTGTATTCAACCACCCGCCTAGTCTTTTGGTCTCTCCCTCAAGATTAAAACCCCACTCGCTCGACCATCCTACCGCGGCGCATTGATTCTTGTACCACCTTTGCCAAAGCCCCGGGTACTTGTGATCTTCGCAGTAAACCTTCCAAACTCTCATACACCCCTCCCCATGCGTATTGCCCCCTACGCCCCCTGGCTCTCCTCCACCAGTTCCTGATACTGTTTCACTAAACGCGAGGTGTCGGTGTCGGAGAGCGATTCGGCCAGAATATTGAACGAGGCCTTCATCCGGTCGGGCGCCACAAGCACCCAGCCCGATTCTTCAAAGATGCGCACGCCGTCGATAAGTTGGCGTTTCTTATGGCTCGAATCGGTGATCAAGCGGCGCATGACCGTTCCCTTTTTGGCCCACGGGCAGGGCACCGAAACCGACTTGCGAATGAAGTGCTCGTACTTGTTGCGCAGTTCGCCCAGATGCGTTTGGGTGCGAGCAAGCATTTCCAAAATGCGCACTGCCGAAAAGATCGCATCTGCCCCCATCTGGAATCCGGGGAATATGAATCCGCCGCGCGTGCCGCCGACAAAGTCGGCCTGTCCCTTGCGTCGCGCTTCCATCATGGCCAAATGATCACCGGCGGTGCGGACTACTTCGACTCCATAGCGCCGCGCAATCTCTTCGATTCCCATCGAGGCAGAAACCGGCACCGCAATCCGCTTGGGCGATGAGGTTTGCAGGACAAGATCGGTGACGATCAGCAAAAGTAACTGAGAATCGAGCGGCGTGCCGGTTTCGTCGACAACAGTTAGTTTTTCCGCGGCGGCATTAAACAGAAATCCGATATCGGCGTTGAGCGAAGTTACGATAGTCGAAAGCTGGACAATCGCACGGTTCTGATCGTCGAACGACGATGAGAATTTGCGCGGATTCGGATTAGCGTTTAACTCGATACTGGAAAGTCCGAGGATTGTCGGAAGAACCGGAAAGATCTGGGCTGAAGAGCCGTTCGAGTGGTCGGTGACCACTTTGAACCCGGATTTCTTGACGAGATCGATATTCACTTCGCTCAAAAATTCGGTGCGGTAGTCGTCGAGCACCCGCTGGGGAGTTTCCAGATGCCCGATCTTGTCCATCGGCGCAAGTTCGAAATCCTCGCCGAAATAGTTCCGTTCGATCTTTTTCAGTTTCCCGGTCGGCATATCGAGGCCGGAACCGTCGATGACTATGATATCAGTCTGCCGGTAATCATCGGGATTGTGCCGCACATAAATTCCCGCGGCAAATTTTCCTTTGGTGAGCGCGTATCGCATCACCGGTACCGGCATCGATTCTAAATCGCTGACATTCACACCCGCGGAGAGCATCCCGGAAATAACGCCGCGACGCAGAAGGCGCGAGACATCGGAGGCGTCGCGACTGGTCACCACCGAGGTCCCCTGACCGAGCATGGCGCCGATCGCCGCGCCAATACGCACAGTCAATTCCGGGGTGATTTCGGCCAGTGCCAGACCGGTGATTTTGGAATCGGTGAACAGCTCACGGTTCCATTTGTCCCCCCAGATGAGCGAGGACGAAACGGTCGCGCCGTCATCGACAGTCTTCTTCGGCCAGATTTTGCAGTTGGATTTGACTGTCGCGCCGGAACCAATCGTACATTCTTCGGAGACAATTACATTGTCCTGCAAATTGACTCGTTCGCCAATGCGCGACTTTGAGCAGACTATTGCGCTGGTCATCGAACTGGTCGCACCCAACAAGACATCCGACCAGATGGTCGTCTCTTTCAATTCCGACCCACGCCCGATATGGGAGCGACGACCGATAGTGCAGTTGTGCAGTTTCGCGTCGCTTTCGATAAAGACATCGTCACCCAAAATCACGGTGCCGCTGAATTTAACTGTTTCGTCGTACTGAACATTTTCGCCGAGATACACATCGGCCGGGCCAATCTTCTTGGCCGGGCGTTTCAAATCAAGCGCCAGATTGCCTGCATACAAATCCTGATGTGCTCGACGGTACTCATCGACATTGCCGACATCCTTCCAATACCCGCTCATGATTGTGCCGAATAGGCGGCGCTTCTGCGAGAGCATGTGCGGAAAGAGATTTTGCGAGAAATCATAATTGCGCGACGGCGGGATCATTTCGATAGCCGACGGCTCCAAAATGTAAATGCCAGTGTTGATCGTATCGGAGAAGGCCTCCGACCAGGTTGGTTTTTCCAAAAAGCGGGCGATACGGCCATCCGGTTCGGTAATGACAATCCCGTACGCCAGCGGATTTTCAATTCGAGTCAGCAGGATTGTCGCATCCGACTCCTGCTCTTTGTGCCAGGCAATTGCTGAAGTCAGATCGAAGTCGGTGACTAAGTCGCCGGAAATAACCAGCACTGTTTCGTTGAATTCAGCGGCGGCAAATTTGACCGCCCCGGCGGTGCCGTAGTCGTCGTCGGGTAGCGCATACTTCATCTGCACCCCAAGCGACGAGCCATCCCTGAAATGACTCTTGATCAGTTCCGGCTGGTAATACAAGAGCGACGTGATATCGGTGATGCCGTGCTTTTTGAGTAGTAGCACGACATGTTCCATCATCGGAATGTTCCCAATCGGCACCATCGGCTTGGGAATGCTCATAGTCAGGGGGCGAAGCCGGGTACCGAAACCACCGGCCATTACTATCGCTTTCACGTCGTACTCCTTGTCAGTCGTGGGGGCATGAATCAAACATCGCGCCGAAGGTACCCATTGTCTATAAGAATTTGGCTTACGTCGGCGAAATTGTCAAAGGGAACATAGGGGATATCGCGCTCGGTGCAGTAAATCGCCAGATCTTTCTTGGCCAGCAGTAGATCGGCCTGTCCCACCGCGCAGATGTCGGAATATCCGTCGCCGACAAACGCCAGCCGCACGGGAGTATCAGGCCGCTCGGCGCGATATTCCGCCATCCTCTCTCCCTTACAACACCCGCACCGTGTGCAACTTGTGTTGTCCCAGGGGAAATCGATCTCCAACCCCGATCCGTTCAGGCGGCCGATATTGGACATAACCGGCAAGTGCCCTAGTCCGTTGCGATGCAGTATCGGGTTGATATATAAATCGAGGCCGTCGGATAGGATATGAACTGGGACCGCGTTCTTTGCGCA
The DNA here is from genome assembly GCA_964571235.1 of uncultured Ignavibacteriales bacterium. Taxonomy (GTDB): domain Bacteria; phylum Zixibacteria; class MSB-5A5; order GN15; family FEB-12; genus JACRAV01. Next base: position 371,778 of record CAZNAI010000001.1, read on the forward strand.
AAGCTGTTCAAAGGCAGAAAAGCCATGATCGATCTCGAACTGGGCAAGAAACTGGCGAATCTCCTCCGCTGATCCTGACACCATTGCCGCCTCGGCCGACAGACATTCGCGGCTGGACATCTGCAGATTTTTCCAAGCCGGCAAGAGGGCATCGTTGCGTCCACCGGAAAAGTGATGGAACAACGCATACCCGACATCACGGCGCGAAATGGTGCCGTCGAAATCACAGAATATGGCGGTAGTTGTTTTCATTTGTTCGCCGCTAGCAGATACGAGGCGTAGCGAATGTCGGGGCGATATCGGACCACCACCCGCGCATAACTCTGGTAAACTCCGTACTTTCGTTCGCACGCCAATTGTGCCAGACGGAATTCGATATAGTCGGCGTATTGTTCGAACAAGCGAAGATCACGTCTCTGCGCCGACTGCAAAAGGAAATCGGCAATGGAGTCGGAGACTCGCCCGGCGCCGTCCAGACGGCTCACATCGGCAACCAGCGCGGCGGCTGAGGTCAATTCAGAGTGGTAGACAAATCCATTTTGGCCGGCGAACTTTTCAAACTGTGCGACCAGACCGGGAGTAACAGTGAGAACCGTATCACGACTCAGTATCTCATCTTCGTACTGCTGTGCGAATTTGCCGAGCAAGAACGAGCGCTCCAGCGCCAGCGGAAACGGCTCACGCTCGGGTGATCTAAAGACTGAATCGGGGGGGAGCCCGGTGCCGATGTCGTGCACAATGCTGTCGACCTCGTTTAAGTAGGTTTTCCCCTCGACATAGTAGCGCGAGATTGTCAGCCGCAGGCCGTCACCTTCTTGAAACCGGCTGAACCCCTGTACCAGCCCCTTGCCAAAAGTTGTGTCGCCGACCAAGATAGCCCGCTGATTTTTCTGCAGTGCGCCGGAGACAATTTCGGCGGCTGAGGCGGTCCCGCGATCTACTAAAACGACCATCGGAAGGCCGCCGGTGGCATCGTCTCCGGTTGCAAAGTACTCTTCAGTTTTCCAGCGCGATCGGGATTCAGTTCCGACTATTAATTTCCCTTTATCCAAAAACAGATCGGCGGTTTGAAAGGCCTCGTTAAACAACCCACCGGGGTTACTGCGAAGATCAAGTATGATCCCGTGCGGCCGTGCCGCTTTCTTCACGATTAACGAGTCAATCGCGGCGGAGACATCATCGGACGCCCCGCCTTCAAAGTCGAGTAGCCGGATATACACCATTGAGTCGGGTGTCAGCCCCGCAAACGGAACATGCACCAGATCAAGCTTTTTACGGGTGACATTCAGTGTGAGTGTATCATGCGTCACCGGCCGAAAAATCTGAATCGGCACGGTACTCCCCTCTTTGCCCCGGAGGAGCTTGATGGAACGCTGGGCATCGTATGCCCGCAGAGAAGTGTCGGAGATAGTGATTATGATGTCGCCTGCCAGAATTCCCGACTCATCAGCCGGACCATTCTCGCGCACCGACATTACCAAAAGACCCAGCGGATCGCGCACCACACTCACCCCGATCCCGACATACTCGCCGTGGAATTCTTCGTCGAGCCGCCCGAACTCAGAGCCGGTCATGTAATACGAGTACCGGTCGAGAATCGAAGTCATGCCGTCGACGCTTCGCCTGAAAGCATCGTCCCAATTGATTTGGCCGGGGTACGCACGGTCGATCTCGGCGGCAGATTCGGCCAGCGAATATGCGGCGCGGACTGACTTGTCGGAAAGTACGTATATCCCCAATCCGCCGCAGAGAATAACAAGGAGAAAAACGAGCGTAATAGTCTGGATAATGGTCCGACGAGATGACAACCCGGCGGCTCTGGGCGGCGGAATCAAATCGCCCGTCTGCGGATTATCGGGCGAGGGAGTAGGAAGAGAGTCGGTCATTGGCGCTTGAGAAGTGAGAAAACAAGAGGGCGAATCAATTCGAAGGTCTCATCAATAGATCCGGTCGCGTCGATCAACTTCACCCGCCGCGGCGACATCAGGCCGATCTTATGGTATCCCTGCCGGACCCGTTCGAAAAACGCTCGTGATTGTGACTCAAGCCGGTCGAGCTTCTTGCCGCGCCGGGCGTGGGCAGTTGCAAGCGGGACCTCAAATACGAGAGTCAGATCGGGGCGTAGCGATCCAACCGCGACTGTGTGTAGCTTGCGCACCGTCACAAGATCAAGCCCCCGGCCATACCCCTGGTAGGCAGTGGTGCTATCGTAGAAGCGGTCGCACAGAACGATCGCGCCGCGCTCCAGTTGCGGGACAATTTCATGGGCAGTCAGTTCGGCGCGGGCCGCCTCGTAAAGCAACAGCTCGGTGGTGTCGGTCAGGTTTTCTCGAGTGTGTAGCAGGATATTTCGAATCTGCTCGGAAATTCGCGTGGAACCGGGCTCTCGGAGTGTGACAACCGGAAAACCGACATCGCGGAGGAGCCCCGCCATTTTGGCAAGCTGAGTCGACTTGCCGCACCCGTCGATTCCTTCAAACGTGATAAATATGCCGCGGCGCGGCGGTGATTGTTTTGCTTTGGTCGCCATAAAAAAAACCGGCAGGAGTTCCTGCCGGTTAAACTACAATATCCGCGGGCTGTCACAAAGTTATTTTTTCTTTGTCACCACACGCTTAGGAGTTTTGGCCGTGGCCGGACGGGCTGTTTTGGTAGTCGCCGGCTTTTTGGCCGCGGCCCGCATCGGCTTGGCGCCTTTAGCGGCCTGCTTCCAGCCGTACTTGGTGATATACTCCTCGACCATCCGACGGGCCTCCTCATCGGTGAACTGCACCGGCGGGGATTTCTTGAAATAGGCCGACGGTTCAATGAGCGCACCGGAGAGTTTGTTGTCCAGCGCCAGCTTACAGCAACGGATGGCGTCGATCACCACGCCGGCGGAGTTCGGCGAATCCCAGACTTCGAGCTTGAGCTCGGCATTAAGCGGGACATTGCCGAAGGTGGTGCCTTCCATGCGGATGTAGCACCACTTGCGGTCGGTGAGCCAGGGGACGTGATCCGATGGGCCGACATGGACATCGTCCGCGTCCAGTTTGTACGGCAACATCGAAGTGACCGCATTGGTCTTGGAGATCTTTTTGCTCTCAAGGCGCTCGCGTTCGAGCATGTTGAGGAAGTCGGTGTTGCCGCCGAAGTTGAGTTGGTAGGTGCGGTCGATCTTCACGCCGCGATCCACGAACAGGGTGGTGAGGACGCGGTGCAGAATGGTCGCGCCGACCTGCGATTTGATATCGT
>CAZNAI010000002.1:0-201342 GCA_964571235.1 uncultured Ignavibacteriales bacterium
GGAAATAATTACGCGGCGTACAATGTGCTGAATCCGTACGGTGTGGCCACCAGGTGGAAGGGTGCGATTTCGAGTACCGGGTACGGATTTATCTCAGAGGGTGGACGCGGAGTGCGGTTTTACGGGTATTTCGACAACGGTGTCGAGATGGCCTCGGCGCAGAATAATGGGCTTTACCTCCAGGGTGGAGTCAGGAACGGAGCATCCGGACTGAGAGCTGAACATCAGAACGGGAATGGTGGGTATCCGATGTGGCTCGAATCCCTCCGTGGTGATCACATTGCGATTCATGGTGAGATTGACACGGTCAACTATGCCCGCAATGGCGGCGGGGGCGGAGGTGGCGGCGGATTGTGGGCGGACACGAACGCCTATCTGGCGTACCATCTGGCTCACGCGGAGGCGTTCTACGGACCGTTTAACACCGGCAATGGCATACGTTCGGTGCGGATATTTGTGCTCGATACGATGCAGGTGCCGGATCGGGCTGTTCAGGCGGTGTATCTCACCATTGCGAATCAGGCCGGAGTGGATATTGCCAGCGCGAAAACCGGGAGCTCGGGCTCTCAGACGTTCAATCTGGACGATGGAACGTATTTGATCAAAGCGTTCATGCCGGGTTGGTATTTGGCGCAGAAGACGGTTGTGATCGCGGGCAATGCGGATTCGGTGGCGGTGGTCGGCTACAATGTGACGGGGTCCTCGCGAATCTGCAATGTATGGGGAACGGTGATCGATGATGGCGGCAATCCGATGCAGTATGCCACGGTGTCGATCGCGGTTCCGGACGCGGTGGTGGCCACCGATTCAAGCGGCGTGATGCAGAAGCTGAATCGTGAGGTGCAGGCTGACGCGCAGGGCCGGTTTGCGTTCACGGTGCTCAGATCCTCGGCGATTGGCGGGGCAAAGTACACGCTGACGGCGACAAAGCAGGGATATGCGAGCCGGAAGGTAAGCTTTGCGGCTCCGGATGCGGCGAATTATCGGGTGTATTTCAGATGAGTACACCCGATTTGGGGCGGGAACGGATGGCGCTGGCCGATGAGTGGACTCACTTTCAGCATTTGCGGAAAGCAGAAAAGATTGCGCGAATGAATAAACCCGACGAGGATTGGTTCGTGCGGACGGAAATCGACATCATCAACGGGGCTCTTTTGATCCGGGCGTTGGGTGTTATCCCGGCGAATGTCGTTTAATCAGAAAGAGGGATGTGTGACTCCGAGTTTCGGATATGAGTGGCTGATTCGCGTGTATCGCGAGTTGGCGTTGAAGGCGGGGCTTTTGTACCAGGTGCCGGAATCGCTGGTGCTGGCGGTGATCAAACAGGAGAGCTCGGGGAATCCGATTGCGATGTCCAATGCGGGAGCGATCGGGCTGATGCAGATGATGAAGCCGGCGCTATCGGATTTCAATTTGAAGTTTCACAAGGAATACGAGCTGGCGGATATGTACCGGGCGGTTGAGAATATCGACGCCGGGACGGGGTATCTGTCGATGAAGATTGCCGAGATGGGGGGCGATGTGGATCTCGCGATAAAAGCATACAATCAGGGGGCGGCGCGAGTGAAGGCCGATCACAGCAAGGGGCAGTGGTACTGCGATGGGGTGCGCAAACATGAACAAGCAATACTGAAACTTTTGAAGCCGCCCGGAGTGACGGCATAGGAGGAGCCGATGTTTAGTAAAGAGTGGTTTGACGCGATTTGGGATTTCCTGCACAAGGTGATCGACCGCACGGGGACGAAGTTTGCCCTGGCGGCATCGAGTATCGGTGGGATTTTGTACATGGTGTACAAGGGCGGGATCCCGGGGCAGCTCGGCATTGCCGGCACGGCGGTGGTAATGGGGGCGATTGTGGCGATCAATGTAGGGTATTTCATCTGGCGGCGAGCGCAGGAGAAAGACGCCACGGTGACAAACGGAAGCGAAGCGCCGCCGGCGAGCTGATCGGATTTAGGTGAGAGCGTACATTTAGACGAGTTCATTGCAATTCATTAAACTGATTCAAAGGAGCCGAGTATGGGTGTGGAGACCATTAATCACGTCACGGAAATAAAAATCAATCCGGATTCCGGGGTTGTCTTTTTCGACAAGGACCGGACGAACAAGGTGTTCGTGACGAGACAGTCGAGCGTTCCGGAAGTGGGTCTTCTTCTGGAAATCGAAGTGAAGGGAGCCGGTGTCAGGCTCGAGTACGACAACGTCGACCGCGTTTTGACAGTGACTCAGGTTGAAAGCCGGAGAACGGCTGACGCCATCGAGGAGACTGCGCCTGTCGAAACTGCCGCCGGCGCTCAGGCGACTGGGGCGGGCGAAGAAACCATCACCGAGGAGACTGCGTCGGGTAACGGCACGGGTCAGCCGGGCTGAGTTCGACGATTTCAGTAGTGCGCGACACCACCACCAATTCCAGTGAAGCAGATTGACTGAAACGCGAAACGAAAGGATGAGATAGTGAAACGGCTTTTGTCGATGACAATGATCATCATGGTTGTGGCGCTGACGCTACCTATATTCGTGCATGCGGATTCCGATCCGGCGAACATCGGGTATTTCGGAACCCAGTACAGCACGAAGGTGGCGGACGGCGAGAAGAAGCTGATTTTGGTCGGCGGGTATGGGACCCGAATTGCGGGAAATCTTTGGGAACTCAACTCGGGCCAAATCGGATCGAGCGGGTATGTGTCACTGGAGCCGGCGCTGGCGTATGTGTTTCGCCTGACCGGCGGATCGATTGTGGGTGTTCCGGTGGGGGCGCAACTGCGCGGTGCTCTTCATGCAGGGGTATCCTCGGATTGGGTCAACAGCGATGGCACGGGGCCGTGGTTGAATTACATTCCCGGAGCGATCGGTGGCACGCTGTATGTTGAATTACCGAGCTACTGGGGTGGCGCAATATCTGCCCGCCAGAAGTTCACGTTCAAGGACAGCACGAAGTACCAGGATGGCTGGATTATCAATTTAAACATCACGAAGCGGTTCTAAAGAATCGCTTTTGTGTTGCTCCCCGGCCCACCGGCACCCCCGCCGGTGGGCTTTTTGTTGGGCCGGTGGCAAGATGTTTCACGTTAAACCTTTGGGGTTCGGTGGGGTTATCAATACTGAAAATCCGTGTGTCCGCAGTTCAATTCTGCGGGGCGCCATTTTTCTTTGCCCGAAATGAGACGCCGGGGCTTTTTTATTCAACTTAAAGCCGAACAGAGAATTTGATCGCCGGATGGCCCTCGATGGTGGAAGGAAGAATCGACACCGGAGAGGTTCGTCGATCCGAGCGGCGGGCCAGTTTCAACGAAATATATGTGCCAAGCAGTCCGCCCGCGATAACATCGCTCAGATAGTGCTTGCCCTCCTGCAGTCTCGATAGCCCGACATATCCGGCAATGGCAAAGGCGCCGATGCCCCAAGTTTTGCCAAAGTGCGTGTACACGGCGCCGGCGGTTGCAAAAGCGGATGATGTGTGACCCGACGGATACGAATAGGGGGTTCCGTCCGGTCGTGTTCGATTGATTCCCCGCTTGAAAACGGTTATGAGAAAGCCATTGGCCGCCTGTACTCGGAATAAATCAGTCCCGAAATTCGCCAATGAGGGCGCTCCAAAGGTCTTGCCCGCCGACCACAACGTTGCCGCAACCCCGACTGGAAAAGCGCCGTCGCCGACGATCTCTCCCACTTCAAAGAGATTGTCGGCAAAAGTCGAACTACCCCATATCTCGGTGAAGAGGGGGGGCTCCCGCTCGATTGCTCTCGGGAAAAGGCCGGGGATGATCGACAGTCCACCCACCACGGCATGGAAATCGGGCTGACCTGATAGATAACTCAAGTCGTTTATCATCTGCACGAAGAAAAAGCGGCGTTTTGGAGACTCGGTTGTCGGCGCTGTGTAGAAAGCACTCGTGGCTTTCCGCAGGTCGCCCGGTGACGCGGTGCGCACAGGGGCACAATTGCCGGCTTTCCACAACGAGAGGCATAGAACAAGCCCTGCTACGGTTGTAGGAAGGTTCACTCAGTTTTGTCGCTTGATGGTGTGGGTGATATTGAATCGGATTTCTTGAAATCCAACGAGGCAGAATTGACACAGTATCGCAGGCCGGTTGGATTGGGGCCGTCCTCAAATACATGGCCCAAGTGCGCACCGCATTTAGTGCAGGAGATTTCCACCCGCCGCATGCCCAGCGTGTTGTCAGAATGCTCAGCAACCGCTGAGGATTCGACCGGTTGATAAAAACTTGGCCAGCCACTACCTGACTCGAATTTCGTACTTGATTCAAACAACTCCGCCCCACAGCAGATACAGTAGTATTTCCCGTTTTCGTGGTTGTTCCAGTACTTGCCGGTGAAGGCGCGTTCGGTACCCTTCTGACGGGTAATGCTATATTGCTCCGGAGTGAGCCGGGCTTTCCATTCCTCTTCGGTTTTAGACACGAATGTCATCCTTTCGGTTGAACCCGATTGCACCGCAACCTTGTCGGTTTGAGGGGTAGTCGGTCGCGAATTAACCTCCATGGCAAAGTAGACGATGCCAGCGGCAATACACACTGTTGCAAGCACAATTGTAATAGTCATTTGGATGTACCTTGTTCTCCCCGTCCGCACATTTAACGATTGGTGAGGACGAAAAGTTCCGAATGGTGATAGGCAGATCTATCAGCCGGAGTGGGTGCCGCAACCAGCACAACGCCCGCAGGCACGAATCTCGTCGGTCACGGCGTCGACTTTAAGCAAAGCCCTCATGGAAACTCCATCGGGGCCGTGGTCGATGGTCTCAATAGAAATGGCATCATCGGGGCGTGATGATTCAAGCCCGGTCAAGGCGCGCAGACCTTTCTGGATCGCGAGCAAATGTTTAAGTCGAACGAATTCAACCACGGGGTCGTTGGCTGGGAAACGCTCAGAGAAAGCGTCGATGGTGGTGGACAGAATCTGGTTTGCCTGAAGCCCCCCGCACCATTTCAGTAACAGCGACTCTTTGCCGAGCGACCCGCCGCAGGTCAGCTTTGTAAGAGAATATCCGGAAAGCCGATCCTGGGAATCAAGATCGAGGCGCAACAACTCGGTGACATCGCTACACGGCATACATGAGCATACCGGATATAGACCTAAACTGTCAAGTATTCTGTCGGCTGTCAAAAACGTTGCGCGTTGATAGTGGGGGGGTATATTGATCCGCTTACGGCGCTAAGCGGCCACAAAACAGACGAAAGGACCACCGGTGTCACAGAAAATACCCGTCAACGCCTTCCCGGATGGCTGGCAGATCAATCCTGATGTCCGCCATATCCAACCGTCGGTGATCCGCGAAATCCTGAAAGTGGCCTCGCAACCGGGAGTCATTTCCTTTGCCGGGGGATTGCCGGCGCCGGAGCTTTTTCCCAAGGCTGAATTGCAGGCAATTTCATCTCAGGTTATCGACAAGTATGTGCCAGACTGTCTTCAATACTCTTTATCGCAAGGAATCGTTCCGCTGAGGACACTCCTGGCCGAACGAGCTACCAAACGCGGTACTCCGACTTTACCGGCCAACGTCATTATCACTACGGGTGCACAACAAGGGCTTGAACTGGTTGGCAGAGCGTTTTTACAGCCGGGGGACTATGTCTTGACAGAGAACCCAACGTATGTCGGGGCGTTGCAGGCCTTCAATTTCTACGGGGCCAAATACGCCACGGTCGACATGGACGAACAGGGGATGTTGGTGGATCAGCTTGAGAATGCAATCAAAGCCCATCGCCCTAAGTTCATCTATGTCGTTCCGACCTTTCAGAATCCGACCGGGATCACAATGACCATTGAGAGGCGGCGAGCGTTGTGCCGGATTGCCGCCCAACATGAGATTCCTCTGATCGACGACTCGCCGTATGGTGATATCCGCTTTGCAGGTGTAGATATTCCGAGCTTGAAATCTTTTGGGGGCGACTCGGTGATTGCATTACGGACTTTCTCTAAGACAATGACACCGGGGCTTCGCGTCGGCTGGATCAACGCCTCGGCCGCGTTCGTAGTCTTATTGGAGAGAGTCAAGCAGTTCACCGACCTGCACTCGAGCTCGTTTACCCAGTATTTGGTTTATGAGTATATGCGTCAGGGACTGCTCGAGCCCCATATCGCGCAGATAAAAGCTGACTATTTGAACAAGCGCAATGTCATGATGAAAACGTTGGCCGAATCGTTTCCCCGCGAAATCACCTGGACCAATCCTGAGGGAGGGTTGTTTCTCTGGCTGAAGTTGCCCGCTCACATGAATGCCGAAGAGCTGTTTCACAAAGCGCTCGCGCTCAAAGTGGCGTATGTGCCGGGAGCGTCTTTCCATCCGAACGGCGGCGGTACTAATACCCTCAGACTGAATTTCTCGAACGCGACTCCGGAGTTGATTGTCGAGGGAATACACCGACTGGCACGTCTGTTCAAAGAGAACTTGTGAGACGTTCTTCGCCCGTGGAAATACCCTTTTCAAAATACCACGCTCTCGGCAACGATTTTCTGGTTATTCAGATGGCCAAGAGTCCCGGTCGAAAGCGCTGGCAGGTTGCCTGCGGGATGTGCGATCGTCACACGGGAGTGGGGGCCGACGGAATCGTCTGTCTTTCTCCAAGCAAGTCAGCCGATCACCGGATAGATATTTACAACGCCGATGGCGGCTGGGCCGAAATGTCCGGTAATGGCCTTCGTATCGCGGCGGTGTGGGCGTCGCTGGCCGACAAGCGACAATCGGCCATTCGATTTGAGACTCCGGCCGGGATCGTTACCGCGAATCTACTGACACCGCCATCGGACGTGACGACGGTGTCGGCGGTGATCGGACAGCCCAATTTCGAAGTCAAATCACTGCCGATGAAATTCTCCAGCCGGCAGTGTATCAACGGCAAAGTAAAAATAGGCAAGGTTGGAATTGTCCTGATTTGCCTTTCGGTAGGCAATCCCCACGCCGTGGTGCCCGTGGATGATTTTGATTTTGACTGGCAGAAACTGGGGAGCGATATAGAATCGTCGCCATTGTTTCCTCGCGGAACAAATGTCGAATTTGTCAGAGTTGTCTCGCCAAAGAAAATCGAAGTGATGGAGTGGGAACGGGGAGTGGGGCCGACCGGCTCGAGCGGCACCGGAGCGGCGGCGGCTGTCGCGGCAATGGTTGTTGCAGGACAAGTTACGAGATCGTGCTCTGTCAAGTTTCCGGCAGGGACATTGCAGGTTGTGTGGCAGAAAGAGGATAACGCAATTCGACTTTCCGGGCCGGTCACCTACGTTATGCGAGGCCTATTCCACGCGCGGTAAGTCGCATACTTACTCATCATCATGTCTCAAAGCGTACTTGAACCTCCAAAGTCGTCTATCAAGCGTAACCGCATTTCAGCCGGCGTTTCTGACTATCTGGCTCATATCCGGATGTTTTCCCCGAATATCCGGTGGTATCTGCTCGGCTCGTTTCTGATGGGAGTCAACTTTGAGATCTTCCAGCTCCTTTTGAATCTCTATTTCAAGGAACTTCGCTTCGGCGAGGGAGAGATTGGGTGGATCAATTCAACCAGAGCACTCGGAATGACTCTGATGGCGATTCCGGCGTCGATGCTGTTCAAGCGTTTTCATGTCCGGCCGCTGTTAATGGCGGGAGTGTCCGGATTTGCCGTTTTCAGCATCTTGATTGTCTCTACGAGTCACGTCTGGATCTTGTTGGGGCTTTCCCTGATGACAGGAATCTTCTGGTCGCTCTTTCGCGTATTCAGCGGGCCATTTTTCATGCGCAACTCCACTCCGGTAGAGCGATCGCATCTGTTTTCTTCGTCATTTGCGGTGCTGATCCTTGCCGGGATGGTTGGATCGGCCGGAGCGGGGAAACTCGTCACTATAGTTGGGGAACTGTCCGGCGATGTCATCTTTGGCTACAAATTTGGATTGATCACAGGCGTGATCATCGGGACGCTAGCCCTATTCCCATTTGCGATGGTAACGGCGAGGGATCCTCTGGCGGCCGAGGAACGAATTTCGCTGAACTTCGGACTGCTCAAATCGCGCGGCGGCTTCTACATCCGCCTGATCTTTGTCAATTTTCTCATCGGAATTGGCGCCGGGTTGATTATTCCGTTTCTGAATCTCTATTTCAAGGAGCGATTCAAATTGCAGGCGGATATGATCGGGCTGTTTTTCCTTGCCGTTTCAGCCTCGATGTTTGTCGGGACGCTGGCCGGCCCCCTGTTGGCTCGCAAGTTTGGGCTGGTCAGGTCGGTCGTGATCACTCAGTTGGCGTCGCTCCCGTTTATGTTCACGCTGGCGTATACATATTCGCTACCTCTGGCGTTTGGGGCATTTGTCCTGCGCGGGGGACTTATGAACCTCAACGCCCCGATCAGCAGTCATCTGGCGATGGAGTTGTCGACCGAGAAAGAGCGTCCGCTGGTTAACGCCCTTTTAATGATCTCATGGACCGGTTCATGGATGATCGCGGTCGCAATCGGCGGGGAATTGGTCGAGCGGCACGGATTTACACTGGTTCTCAATATTGCCTGCGGATTGTATCTAATCTCCTCGATCCTGTACTTCTATTTCTTCAGAAATATTGAAAAGCGGCGCGATGATGATTCGGGATGGTACATACCTGATCGGATCGCGTGATCTGGACCGCTGTTTCATTACTTGAGAATGCGGTTGCCAGCGGGCGAGATTCATTAGATATTAGCCCCGAAAGATGAGCGATACCCCCAATGACCACGACTGATACATACAAGGCCCAATTCGCCGAAAGCACAGCCTCTGCGTTTCGGACTTTGTACCCTGATGTTTTCTCGGCCAGTGGGGAGCGGGAGATCTTCAACGCCGACTTCGTTTGCCAGGCTCTGGAAACACCGAAAGACCCGACCAAGGGAAGATTTGCCTTGCCGGTATTCAAGTACAGCAAACTCTTGGGCGACCCGCCTCCGGCAATAGTGACAAAGGTCTCGGCTGAGATCAACCGTCAATTGACCTTCCGCAAGCCGGCCTCACCCGTACGGTGTACCGGGGTTGGAGCATTTCTAAATGCGACAATCGAAGGCACATCTCTTATTCGCGACGTCCTCGTTCCCGTACTTGAAAAGGGAACTGAATATGGCACTTTATCTTTGGGAAATGGACAAGTTGTCCTCATAGAATACTCTTCGCCAAATATCGCGAAGCCCTTTGGGGTTGGCCACCTCCGGTCGACTGTGATCGGAAATTCCCTCCGGCGCATTTTCACAAAGCTCGGTTATGACGTGACCGGTATCAATTATCCCGGGGACTGGGGTACGCAGTTTGGCAAGATGATTGTGGCGTATCGCAAGTGGGGAAGTCCAGCGACGATGACGGGAAACGTCGTCGGCAATCTGGTCGAATTGTACGTGAGATTTCATACCGAAGTGGAAAGCGATCCGTCGCTTGATGAAGACGCCCGCGCGGCCTTTAAGGCGCTTGAGACTGGTGAACAGGAGGCAGTCAGACTCTGGGAACAGTTCAAGAAGGTATCACACGAAGAATTCGATCGGATTTATGCAATCCTGGGAGTCGAATTTGATCTTGTATACGGCGAGTCATTTCTCAATGACAAGATGGAGGCGGTCATCGCGCGCCTTGAAAAAGACGGCCTGACTTCGGTCTCGCGAGGTGCTCTGATTGTCGAATTGAACGAACCGAACCTTCCGCCGGCCCTTTTGAAAAAACAGGACGGCGCCACTCTATATCTTACACGCGATCTTACCGGTGCCTATTATCGTTGGGACCGGTACAAGTACAACCGGTCGCTTTATGTGGTTGGGTCGGGTCAGGCCGATCACTTCCGACAGATGATTAAGGTGATGGCACTTATAGAAGAAAGAGAAGGAATCGCCGACAACGACCGTATTTCCAATCGGATTACCCATGTCGAGTTTGGGTGGGTCAAATTTGGCGAAAAGACAATGTCCACCCGGCGCGGGAATATTGTTCTTTTGGAAGATGTCCTCGATCAGGCGGTCGCGATTGCAGGTGATAAGATTAGGGAAAAGAACCCTGATCTGAACAACTTGGAATCGACGGCTCGCCAAATTGGCGTTGGCGCGGTCATCTTTTCCCAACTTGCGGCAAGGCGACAGCGCGATATCAACTTCGTCTGGGAAGAGGTGCTCAATTTCGACGGAGAGACCGGGCCGTATCTGCAATACACGAACGCCCGGCTTAGCTCGTTGATCCGCAATTACGGCAAACCGATCAGCTCAGAGTTTGATCCGTCGCTCATTGACAGGGAAGAGGAATTGCGCGTTGTCGAACTGTTGGCCGATTTCCCTAAAATTCTCGAAGATGCCGCGGCGCAGTGCGAACCATATTATCTTACTTCGTACCTACTGGGATTGTCGGCCGCCTTTAATAAAGTATATCAGCGCAAAGATGCTGACGGTCGCTCGGATAAGATCATTTCCGATGACGCCGGGCTGTCGGCCGCCCGAATGGCCCTCGTGTCCGGTGTGCGCACGGTCATTTCGGAAGGCTTGCGACTACTCGGGCTGAGCGCTCCTGAAGAGATGTGATTTGTTGATATGAAGAAATCAACCGGCCTTGATAGATCGCTTTCCCCCTCGGATGACCGCGACAGCCAACTGCTGGTGGTCATGGAGCCGAATGCGACTGCCGAGATGATCGCGCACGTCGTATCGCTTATCCGTCAGATGGGACTCTCGGCTCAATCGCTGGCCGGCTCGCATCAGACCACGATCAGCATTCAGGGACGAAAGGCGCAGGTTGATACTGATCAGCTATTGTCGCTGGCCGGTGTTCGCGACATTATTCAGATCACCCAGCCGTACAGACTCGCCAGCCGGGAGTTTCATCCTGAAAATACAATGGTACACGTGGGCGACGTACAGTTTGGCGGGAATACGTGTGTGGTTATCGGCGGGCCCTGCTCGGTGGAGAGTCGGGAACAGACTATGGAAATCGCGGCGCAAATGGCCGACGCCGGCGTGCGGCTTTTTCGGGGAGGGGCGTTCAAACCTCGCACGTCGCCGTACAGCTTTCAGGGTCTCGGCAAGCCGGGGCTTGAGATATTGGCAGAAGTGCGCGATAGGTTTGGGCTTAAGATTGTCACTGAAGCGATTGACACAGAGACGGTCGATCTGGTGGCCCAGTATGCGGACATGATCCAAATCGGCGCTCGGAGCATGCAGAATTATTCCCTGCTCAAGAAAGTGGGCAAACTGCGAAAACCGGTCTTGCTCAAGCGCGGCATGGCGGCGACACTTGAAGAGTTTCTGATGGCCGCGGAATATATTATGGTGGAGGGAAACGATCAGGTTGTGCTGTGCGAGCGGGGCATACGCACGCTGGCCGAACAGTCTCGCACCACGTTGGACCTCTCAGCAATTCCTACAATTAAGCGGATGAGTCACCTTCCCATAATTGCGGATCCAAGTCATGGTTCCGGTCGGCGCGACAAAGTTTCTGCGATGGCCCGGGCCGCGGTGGCCGCCGGCGCGGATGGAGTTCTTATAGAGGTTCACGCCAACCCGGAAACGGCGCTGTCGGACGGACAACAGGCTATCACACCGATAGAGTTTGAGCAGTTGCTCCTTCAACTCAAGAAACTGGCGGTTGCCATAGACAGAACAATCGGATGAAACGCCAACTCAAACCGGCCCGACGTATTGAAGGAACACTGGCTCTTCCGGGGGATAAATCTATAGCGCATCGCGCCGCCCTGCTTTCCATTCTTTCAAAGGGGCCGATCACTCTTAAGAATTTCCCTGACAGCGAAGATTGTCGTTCTTCACTGGCCGCGGTAGAACAATTCGGCGTCGTCGTTGTCAAGCAAGGCTCGGAATTGATATTGACTCCGCCAGAGCGACCAACTCTGCCGGAGAACGCGGTAGTTTATTGCGGGAATTCCGGTACCACCGCTCGTTTGCTGGCTGGAATAATCTCCGGGAGTAGCTTATCGGCAACTCTTACCGGTGACGAATCTCTCAGTCGCCGCCCGATGAAGCGTTTGGTCGAACCTTTGGGCAGAATGGGCGCGGAGCTGACCGACCACAATGGTGGACTGCCGCTTGTAATCCACGGCCACACTCTGCTACCGTTCGAATACAAAATGCCGATTCCGTCGGCGCAAGTGAAGTCGGCAATATTGCTGGCCGGAATGGCATCGGGGTGCTCAATCCGCATTACTGAAGAGATTGTATCAAGGGACCACACCGAACTGATGATTGGCACCCTCGGAGGGGGCATCGAAGTTCGGGAGATCAAGCCGGTTGCCACTCCCGATCCCAATGATCCTCGCCGTACCAAAATGGTCATGCCCGAACCATTCAAGCGCGAGATCACGCTCTCATCCCGAGCGACCATCAGTGGTGGCGAGATTGATCTGCCGGGAGACTTGTCGAATGCGTCGTTCTTATTTGCGGCCGCGGCAATGTGTAAGGGCAAGGTCTCGATCACCAATTGCGGAATCAACCCGACCCGCACAGGTATACTGGAACATCTCAAAGCCATTGGCTGTAAAGTCACTGTCGAGGACAAAATGACGGTATCGGGTGAACTTCGCGCCAAAGTGACGGTGGAAGGCGGCTCACTCAAATCCCGAAAGATCTCCGGCGAGCGAACGGTAGATCTGATAGATGAGATTCCTGTGGTTGCCATTATGGCCGCGATGGCGGAGGGGACCACGGTCATTCGTGATGCCTCGGAACTGAAACGAAAAGAATCGGACCGACTCGCCGCCCTGGCTGAAAATCTTGGGCGAATGGGTGTTAAGTGCGGGCTTCTCGACGACGGCATTGCCGTAGAAGGGCGGCGCGAAATCCATGGCGCTGATATGCTCGCATTTGGCGATCACCGGATCGCAATGGCGATGTCTGTGGCCGCGCTGGCGGCGTCGGGGCCTTCGTCCATTGACAACGCCGACGTAGTCGCGATCTCGTGCCCCGGTTTCTATGAATTGTTGGGAGCGATTGTGCATTGAGAAACGGTCTCCGTTTTGCGCTTATCGGCGAAGATGTCGGCTATTCAAAGTCCCCGGCCATCTTCGCCGCCATCTTCAAACAGCTTGGAAAAGAGGGCGAGTTCGACATCGCCCATGTCCAGTCGGCACAACTTCAGAGTTCACTCAAGCAATTGGTGCTCGAAGGGTACCGTGGGTTTTCTGTCACTATTCCGCACAAGCAGACTATACTGTCATGCCTTGATGATGTCGATCCGGTGGCACAGCGAGCAGAGGCGGTCAATTGTGTGGTGGTAGATGATCACCACCTGTTTGGGTACAATACCGACGCATATGGTTTTTCGTATCAGCTGATTCTCGATAACCGAAGATCGATTGGCGAACATGTGCTGATTGCCGGATGCGGCGGCGCGGCTCGAGCAGTGGCACACAGTTTGTACACTGACTTCGGTGTTCGCCGCATGACGATCCTCGGACGATCGCCCCAACGAGCCGAGCATTGCCGTCTAGGACTGGAAAGCAAGTACGAGAAGCTCAATGTCTCATCACGAGTGATGTCTGATTCAGCTCCGGCCGAGTCCCTCGAATATGACGCGGTAGTCAATTGCACGCCGCTGGGAGGATTCACATTTCCTGACAGGTCACCATTTGGGCCGTGCATCCCGCTGAACAAAAATGGAATGTACTTCGACTTGAATTATAATGAGGGGAACAAACTTGTTTGTTCGGCCCGCATCCAAGGCGCCTACGCCCTCGATGGTTCACGTATGTTAGTTGCTCAGGCGATAAGAGCATTCAAGATCTGGACAAGTGTGGATGTCTCATTCGACTCGATTTATTCGGCTATTTTTGGCAATTCGATTACTCAACCGATGACGCATGAATGAAACGTGACCCGAACACTGTCATTTTTCTGGCTGGATTCAGCGGGTCCGGCAAGACCACTGTGGGAAAGATCATAGCCAACCTGCTTGGCCGCCGTTTTTTCGATTTGGATCGCCAGGTGGAATTGAGCGCCGGTTTGCCGGTAAACGAGTTGTTCAAGTTGCGCGGTGAACGGGCATTTCGCCGCTTGGAATCCCAACGACTTAGATTGCTTTGCCGAACGGTGAAGGTTCCGGCGGTTGTAGCACTCGGCGGTGGTACTCTCTTGAGCAAATCAAATCAACAGCTTGTAAAATCCCATGGAAGATCGATGTATCTTCGCTGTTCACAGGTTGAATTGAAAAGAAGGCTGGGCAAATCTCGGAACCGGCCCTTGCTTGGCGGCACACGCTCAGGAATTTCGAGAACAAGGATAGAAGCGCTTTTTGACCAACGCAAATCCGGGTACGACAAGTGCGACTACTGGATTCCAGTCACAAATCTCAGCGCAGTCGCTGTGGCAAGGAAAGTGTGTGAGATCATCGAAACGACCACGTAGTGTCGTCGTAAAGACCAGGACTCAATCGTACCGGGTGACACTGGGGCGTGGTCTAGATACTACCATCTATCGCGCGGCCCTGACGTCAACATCGGCTTGCAGGGTGTTTCTTGTGTTCGATGCTAACTTTAAGGCTTTTCATGGACCAACTCTGGAGCGAAAATGGAGGGGCGTCGCCAGAGGGACCAAGTCGCTGGTGATCCCAAGTGGCGAGAAGTTCAAGACCAGAGAAGCAGTTGCCCGGATACAAGACTGGGCGATTTCTGAAGGTGCGTCCCCCGACGACATCCTGATCGCTTGTGGGGGCGGAGTGACCAGCGATATCGTCGGATTTGCCGCGGCGACACTTTTTCGAGGGATCAAGTGGGCCATCTGTTCGACGACTTTGCTCGGCATTGTCGATGCCTCAATCGGCGGTAAGACCGGGATTAATCTAGACTCTGGCAAGAATCTGGTAGGTGCGTTCTGGCAACCGTCATTCGTGATTGATGATCTGAACTGGCTGGCGACACTTCCGAACAGAGAACTCAATTCGGGAATTGCAGAAATTGTCAAATGCGCTGGTCTCAACGGTGGGTCGCTTCTGCGGCAGATTTTGAAGTGGGCACAGACGGGTTTTGACAGCAATCATGGTGAAGCGGGCAAACTCATCGGTGGCGTGATACGATACAAGGGGGAGATTGTCCTCGCCGACGAACGTGATAGAGGTCGTCGCCTGATTCTAAACTACGGTCACACAGTCGGTCACGCTATTGAACAGTCGCTTGAATTTCAGCGACTGACTCATGGCGAGGCGGTACTGCTCGGTATGTTGGTTGCGACTGAAATCGAGAATGCTCTGGGGATCGGTGATCCCGGCTCTTTAGGAGAGTTCCGAACAGTGGTTGCCTCTGCCGCTGTCACAATTCCGAAAGTGCGCTTGTCTTCGCCGGCTATCATGCAGGCGATGGAAACTGACAAGAAGCGCAGACATGGCAAAATGCGAATGATCCTCTTACGCCGGCCGGGCACGGCAGTTATTCGTGAGGTTGATCCGAAAATTATTCGTCGTGCTCTCGCCACCGTTATCAGCAAGTATGGAAGACAATAGATGAAAACGATCATAGTACTTCACGGCCCCAATTTGGACCTGCTCGGAAAGCGCCAGCCGGAGATTTATGGCTACAATACGCTTATAGAAGTAAACCAACTGATTGTCGAAGAGGCGAAAGCACAGTCAATTACTGTTCAGTGCTTTCAGGGGAACGACGAATTGTCATTGTGCGATTTTGTCAATAGACAGAAAGACAGCGCATTGGGCATAGTCATCAACCCCGGCATTCTCTCACACTATGCAATTGGGCTTGGTGAAACGATCAAGTCCTCGGGTCTGCCCGCCGTGGAAGTGCATCTTTCAAATATTCATGCACGGGAACGGTTTCGCCGTCGGTCGGTGATCGCAGAAGTTTGTGTCGCACAGATAGCCGGTCTTGGGGTCGAAGGGTATTTGGCGGCCATCCGTTTTCTTGCCAAACGCCTGTAGCCAAATTCTTGGTAAGCTGAACAGAGACTACTACTCTTGCCATGACCACCGATGATAACCAATCATCCGCTGTGAAATCCCTCTCCGCGCACGCAGAACGGGTCACCAGTGGTCCGCTGGCGAGGACAGTTGTGGCGCTCGCAATTCCGGTTGTGCTTGGGCAGTTGTTTCAGTTTTCCATGTCGATCATCAATTTGTTTTGGGTTGGGCGGCTTGGACCTGCGGCGCAAGATGCTATCACCACCGCCATGGTCATCATCTGGACAGTCTATGCCTCGGCTTCAATATTCACAGTTGGTGCGACTGCCCTCATATCGCGGGCGGTCGGGGCGGGGGACCCTGAAAGTGCGGCCAAGGTATTTCGGCAGTCGCTACTCTTCGGCAATTTTGTCTCGGCATTCTATGCGGCGACCGGGTTCATCCTCACCCCAACCCTCGTCGCCTTTATGGGAACAAGTTCCGAGGCCTCTGCTCATGCTATACCGTATATCCGGATATTCTTCTTTTCAGTGTTCTTTTTTGCGATTGAAGAGACCTGCTTTGCGGCGCTTCGCGCCTCAGGAAATACCAAAACGCCGACGTTTGTCGGGATGCTGGTGGTGGGCATAAATGCTGTTCTCGATCCAATTCTGATTTTCGGGTGGGGGCCAATCCCGGCGCTGGGAGTGGCTGGCGCCGCAATCGCCTCGGCCTTCGCAATGTTTGTGGGCGCGGTACTGGTTGTCCGGTCACTTAGTCAGGGCAAGTTGGGTTATCAGGTCAAATCACCATTTGTTTTCTCCCCCAATTGGCCGACTATCGGCAAAGTGGCAAGGATTGGGCTTCCGATGGCTACCCAGCAAATAGCGTTCGTCGGAGTCTACTGGTTTTTGATGTCAGTTGTGCACCGGTTCGGCGAGGCCGCGGGAGCGGCGATGGGGATCGGCAACCGGATGGAGTCGCTTTCTTACCTGACCTGCTGGGGATTCTCCATAGCCGCTTCAACTCTGGTGGGGCAAAACCTCGGAGCGGGAAAACCGGACCGGGCACGGAAGGGGGCCTGGGCATCGGTGGGGCTTGCGGTTGTCGCGACGGCGATCACCTCAGCGCTGTTCTTTGTCTTTCCGCACTTCATTGCCGGGATTTTTTCAAACGATCAAGAAGTGCGGCGTATCGCTGTGGACTATCTCATTATCCTTGGCGTATCGCAAACAACCATGGCGATTGAAATTGTTCTTGAGGGAGCTTTTACGGGAGCGGGGGATACCCTTCCGCCAATGCTTGTCTTTCTTCCGGGATCGTTGGCCCGGATTCCACTGGCGTACTATTTGGCAATTTCCGCCGGTTGGGGGATCAACGGTGTTTGGTGGACCTTGACAATTACCACGCTTGCGAAGGCGGCGGTCTTGGCCGTTTGGTTTTCGCGCAATAAGTGGCAAGCCAAAACGCTTTGACATCTTGTTGACCCTGAACATCCCAATTGGTTTATTACGGTACAATCTGGTGTACAACAAACAGATGAACGCCAAAGTCTAAGGTATATAATATGTCTGCAACGTATGTGAGATTTTCCCACTCCGGTACGACCGTCACCGCCTACGGAAAAGTCGATGGAGATAAGGTCCAACCACTTGACAGAGCGCCGTGGTTGGGTGGCAAGCCGGCTGGAGCGTCGCATGCGCTCACCGAGTGCACACTTCACGCGCCGGTGGAACCAAGCAAGATTGTCTGTATCGGGCTGAACTACCACGCCCATGTCGCGGCCTCTTTTTCAGCCGACAAGGCCCCGGAGTATCCTCTCATGTTTCTCAAGCCACCCTCGGCCATAATCAATCCCGGCGACCAAATCATCCATCCCCCGGAGTCGGAACGAGTTGACTACGAAGCGGAGCTTGGCGTGGTGATCGGGCGAACAGCTCGCAAAGTCACGCAAGAATCGGCGATGTCGCATGTGTTTGGTTTTACCTGCGCAAATGATGTCACCGCCCGAGACCTTCAGAAAAAAGACGGCCAATGGTCACGCGCGAAGGGTTTCGATACATTCTGTCCGGTCGGGCCGCATATCGTGACCGAACTATCGTGTGAGGATCTGCTTGTTGAAGCCGTTCACAACGGGAGTGTCACACAGTCGGGCCGAACTTCACAGATGATCTTTAAGATTCCATTCCTGGTAAGCTACATCTCAAACGTCATGACACTCAATCCCGGCGATCTAATTTGCACCGGGACCCCTGCAGGAATACAGCCGATGAAACCGGGGGATACTATAGAGGTGAGAATTGAAGGCATCGGGTCGCTTGTCAATTCCATGGCACGGTAGAAACTCTGATTCTGATATGTACCAATGACTGAGCGACTTTATTACACCGATCCCGCCCTTATCGAATTCGACGCTACTATTGTCGATACGCGAGACGAGGGAGACCGCTTTGTCACAAAGCTCGATCGCTCGGCCTTTTATCCTACTTCGGGGGGACAATTGTCGGATCGCGGAACTCTTGGTGACTCAAGCATATTGGATGTGCAAGAAAGTGACGACGGGGAAGTGCTTCATTATAGCCAGACGTCGCCGGGAGTCGTTGGGCAAACTGTCAAGGGGCTGGTGGATAATGAGCGACGCTGGCGGAATCGCCAAATGCACACGGCGCAACACATCGTCAGCCAAACTGCCGTACGGCTGTTTGACGCGGAAACGGTTTCGGTTCATTTAGGGGATGAGTACGGTGCGGTGGAGCTTGACTGTGCCGAATTGCCTCCCGATCAAATTGACAAACTTGAGGCGAGGGTCAATCAGATAATTCGCGATAATGCTCGTGTTGATATTTTGTTCGTGACTACAGAAGAGGCCAAGTCGCTCCCAGTGCGAAAATTCCCGTCCAGAGAAGGTAACATTCGCGTTATCAGGATCGGCGAGTACGATTGGTCGGCGTGCGGCGGGACCCACTGCCACAATACAGCCGAGGTTGGCCTCGTGAAGTTTGTCGGAGTCGAAAAAATGCGCGGCCGGACACTCTTGCGATTTCTGTCAGGCGCACAAGCGATAGCGGACTATAGAAACAGATTCGATGTTACGGACAGACTATCAAAACAGCAAAGCTGTGCGGTCACCGATCTTGCCGGAAAATTTGACAAATTGCAGGAAGAGAACAGACAACTACGCAAGGACGTAACCGCTCTTTTGCGCGAACTAACTCCTCAGAAAGCGGAGAAGCTTGTCGCCACGGCCGAGCAGTTTGGTACCATACCCACTGTGATTGGTCAAGTGCATCCCTCAGAACAGGAGATCGCCGGGACGCTCGCGTCTGAGGTCGCCGGCCGAATCGGTGGTGTAGCTATTCTGGCATGTAACGATAAGTGGCTATTGGCCACTGACACAAATTCAGGTCAACACGCCGGAAACATTGCCAAGTCTCTCAGCGCGAGATTCGGTCTTCGAGGTGGCGGAAGTGCCACCGCCGCACAGATTGGTGGGACCGCCCAAATCGACATTGACCAACTCAAGGCCGCGGTCCGGGAGATACTCGCCGGTGCGTAAGATTGCCTTCATAATCGCCATCTTGATCGCATCGTCGGCAATTCAGGCGTATGCTCAGAGCGGCGGACGCCGCCTGAACCTTCAGCACGCCGACAAACTCGAGGTCATACTCTCAAAATTGCAGGACACCACCTTTGTCATTGGTTCGGTCATTTTCGAAACCGAAAGCGGGACTATCTACTGCGATTCCGCGTTTTGGATGAAAGAGAAACGGATCAAACTTAAGGGGCGGGTAATCCTCGACGACGCCGAGTATCACCTGGCGGCGGATTCGGTCGACTACGATTTACTCAACAACTCGGCCACCGCCGCCGGAGACTATGTTGAGCTCTGGTCACGAAAAGACTCTCTCTTTGCGGTAGGCACAGTCGCCCACTATAACCGGACTGACAAGACCTTTGAGATGTGGCGAAGGCCGACGGTATACCTCAAATATCCCGACTCAAGTAACATGATCACGGTGATTTCCGATTCGGTCAGATACGACGGCGTCATCAAGCGGGCCGAGGCAATCGGTCATGCCGACATTACCAGCGGTGACCTTCACGCCACGGCCGGGATAGCCACCATGTTCACGGCCGAGAACCGCCTGGAATTGGTCAATTCACCGGTGGCCAGCAAAGAGCAATCGCAGATTCGTGGTCATCGGATTCAGATGTTTACCGAGGGGAATTTCCTGCGCAGGATTGAAGTGTACGATTCCGCCGGAGGCGAATTTAATGAGCGTTCGGAGACCGATACAAGCCGGATTGATCGTTCGATACTCACCGGAAAGAACCTCGTGTTCGACTTCGACTCGGGTCGGCTACAGACGGTCACCTGTTCGGGGCAAGCCTATTCGTGGTACCTGCCGTCGGACAAAGATCGCGAGGAAACCAACGAAAATACCGTGTCGGGAGACACGATTACTTTTCGACTAAGAGATAACAAGCTTCAAGTTGTCGATGTACAGGGTGGAGCGGTCGGGTCGTTTGTTTCTGTCACACACGAGAGAAAAGACACTACAGTGACGGAAAAACGTGACACTATTGACTACCGCGGACAGTCGATCAGTTACGCTTTGCGCGACTCACTCATTAATCTATTGCGCAATTGCGAGGTAACCTCCGGCGATATGACGCTCGACGCGCACCGGGTCACTTTTGACACTCGCCGCAGATTGATCGAGGCGTTTTCGGCAGTGCCCCCACCAGACACGAGTGTGGATACTTCGTCGTTTGCCAAAAGGCTTCAGCCAAACGCTATTCCGGTGGTCCTTAAAGACGGCGCCGATGTTCTCTACGGCGACTACCTGACGTATGCCATCGACACCCGTAAAGGGCGAATTCTCAAGTCTAAATCATCGTATGAAACTGGGTATTTCTACGGTGAGGATCTCTACCGCCAGCAGGAGAAAGTGTTTTATCTCGACGACGGCCGCTATACCACCTGTGATGCTGACGAGCCGCATTTCCATTTCTACTCCAAGAATCTGAAACTGGTGGAGAATGACCGGTTGATTGCCAAGCCGGTGGTTCTTTCGATCGGTCGGTTGCCGATACTGGCGATCCCGTACTATGTCTTTCCGCTTAAAAAGGGGAGACACTCCGGAATCCTTCCATTCACCCTCGGCAACTTTGAGCGCGGGGATAGGTATGTAAAAAACGTTGGGTACTACTGGGCGGCGTCGGAATATTGGGATTTGCAGGCGGCTTTAGACTATTTTGACCAGAACAGCACGTTGAATTTTTACGGGCGGACCACCTACGCCAAGCGATATGTGTTCAATGGTACTCTCAGCGGCAACTACACGCGCCTTTCGCGCTATGATGCCACCACCGCAACCGAGGGGGGGCAAATTCGCTGGACCATTGCGGGAAATCACTCGCATACGTTTTCTCCGACCTTCCGCGTCAGCGCAAACGGGAGCTACCAATCGGACAATTCATTCTATCAGGACTATTCAACCGACCTGCAAGACCGGCTCAATCGCGTGGTCAGGTCCCAGGTTTCATTTAGCAAGCGATTCGGATCATACACTATCTCTGGAAACGTCACGCACGACGATGATCTGGATCGCCAGATTCGAACCGATCAAATCCCGAGCCTTACTTTTTCGCAAGTGCGCCTCTACCCGCTGGGGAGTGGATCGATTGGGACCGACGGCAGTATGCACCGGAAATTCTATAACAATCTGGTTGCCACCTACACGCCGGGACTTCTCGGTTATTCCACGCGAACAACCAAAGACACACTCGTGGGAGTCGATACGATCAGCATTAGCCACCGAAAGAAATACGTGCGGGTGAATCACTCGCTGGGGGTTTCGATGCCGCTCTCGGTAGCCAACCACTTTACGCTCTCGCCAAATCTTTCGTATTCCGAGGTTTGGTATAAAGTGTACAAGACCGACTTATCCGAATCTGCGGGTATCGATCCGTCCCGCACTTACCGGGCCCACGCCTACACAGTGGGCGCATCTCTAAATACAAAGGTATACGGCACGTTTAACCGGCATTTTCTCGGCGCCAGCGCACTGCGGCAAGTGCTCCAACCCTCAATTTCGTATGGGTACACGCCCGCCATCAATCACAATCCTGTGGTGCGTAGCTTTGCAGGTGGCGGTCCGGGAAGTACAACCAAGTCTCAGAGTATGACGTTGGGATTCCAGCATTACTACCAGGCACGAATCGGTAGCGACCAAAATACCCGTACACTTGAACTGCTGTCGGTAAGCCACTCACTGTCGCACAATTTCGAAGCCACCGGGCGGAAGTGGAGCGAACTGGCTACTTCATTTAATTCCGCCCTTCTTCCCAAGATCAGTTTCAACGGGAGTTTGGTGCATAGTTTCTACCGCCCCGGAACCAACGAATTTCATCTGACCAAATTGTATCAGCAGTCGTTTTCAATGGAGGCCCGCGTCGCATTGGCGGGCAAAACCTTTCTCCTGGATGACGCCTTCGCCGGTGTCACTAAGGGCGTCGACTCCGCCTCCCAGGTCGGCAAGAAAGATAAAGAGCCAACCGGAGGAGAGAGCGGATGGCGGATGAGCGCCTCATATTCCTACTCCGAGGGTGGACGGGGTAGTGGGTTTAGCAAGAGCAGTTTCTTGAGCTTATCGGTTGACTTCAGTCTGACTCCTCTCACGCGCGTCAGCTATTCGCAGAGCTTCGATGTCGGCAAGGGAAGAACTGTCTATAATTCGGTACGGATGACACGTCGGCTCCACTGCTGGAGCGGGGAGCTCTATTGGGTGCCGACCGGTTCAACCCGAGGGTACGGGTTCCGGTTGTATGTTACAGCCTTGCCGGCGATCAAAATTGACAATACTCAGTCGACCGTCTCAAGTTCCTACCTGCAGAATTTCCGGCAGTAGCGGCCAGTCCCATTTATTGTTGACTTTTGAGGTCGCTCTGCGCACTCTGATCCGTCTATGGCTCGCAAACGAAAGAAAGCCGGGAATGACCGGAAAAAGCGGATTTTAGGCGGGGCGCTTCTCTTTGTGCTGGCGGCGCTGGTACTGGTTGCGCTTGTGGCACACACCGAGGGCGACGATCGCCGGATTACCGGTGAAACCGACCCGCAACTTAACCCGTTTGAAATTTCGTACCAAAACCAAGCCGGCATGGTCGGGGCATACTTTTCGTTTCTCTTATTCAACTTAATGGGCTGGCTGGCCTGCTTTGTGCCGCTCGGACTCTTATTCTTATCTCTACGCGTGCTGGCCTCCACAATAGCGTTGAGATTCGAGCCGCATACATTCTTGCTCTTTGTGATCTCTCTTCTCGGGACCATGATATATGACATACATTTGTTCAGCAGTGACATTACGATAACTCTGCCGCTCGCCGCCGGTGGCCTGCTTGCGGCTTCTTTGACCGGTCTGGTTGTGAAAGTTGCCGGACAGACCGGTTCCTATCTTGTACTGATCGCCGCAATCGTTGTTCTTGTTCTGACCTATACATCGTTGACACCTTTGCTGTCTAAGCTGGTCGCAATTCCGGGACTTGAGTATCTGCGAAGGGCGTACCTCGGGGTCTCTGGGATGATAGCGCGGCTCTTTGTCTCCCGCAGTAAGGATTCTGATTCTGCAGAGGACGAGGACGACGAATCAGTTTCCGATGAGGTACTGCAGTCATCGACCCCGGACACTGAGCCGGCAGTTCTTGAGCAATCCGAACTTGATCTCCCCGGCGAGGAACGGGTGACCAAGAAACAGGCGAAGTCGCGCACGACCATAAAGCGATTGGCCGAACCGGTGCAAATCAAGTCGTTTGAGTATAAGTACCCACCGCTGGATCTGCTCACGACCAATCCAAATCCGGGAACGGCGGTCGCGTCGGACGAACTGGCAATGACCGCACGTATGTTACAGGAGACGCTTGAGACATTTAATATCAAGATCGAAGGTCAAATCGAGAAATACCCCGGCCCGGTTATTACCCGCTACGAGTTCAAGCCGGCCGCGGGAATAAAAGTGAACCAAATTCTCGGCCTATCCGATGATCTGGCCTTAGCGCTCAAAGCCAAGCGCATCCGTATCATTGCGCCTATTCCAGGTAAAGCGGCAGTGGGAGTCGAAATCCCCAATCGTAATCCGCAGACTGTCTACGCTCGCGACATCTTTGAGTCTGAGGAGTTCAACAATCCGGCGATCCGACTTCCGTTGGCGATGGGGAAGAACACCGCCGGCAAGCCGTTTGTAGCTGACCTTACTAAGATGCCGCATCTTTTGATCGCCGGCGCCACGGGATCGGGCAAGTCAGTCTGCATGAACATGCTGATCACATCGCTATTGTACCGTCTGCACCCCTATCAAGTACGGTTTGTCTTTATCGATCCCAAGATGCTCGAGTTATCGATTTATTCTGGCATTCCACATTTGGGCAGGCCGGTAGTCACCAAGCCCAAAGGGGCTGAGCGCGTACTGTCGGATATTGTCAACGAGATGGAAAACCGGTATCGACGATTTGCGGCCGCATCGGTGCGCAATATCGAAGATTACAATCGCAAACAACCGACTGAGGAAACCAAGCAACCGTATATCGTAGTTTTTGTCGATGAACTGGCCGACCTGATGATGTCGTCGACCTCGACCAAGACAGAAATGTTGATCACGCGCCTTGCGCAAATGGCGCGCGCAGTTGGAATCCATCTGATTCTTGCCACCCAACGACCGTCGGTGGATGTTATCACCGGTCTTATCAAAGCCAATTTCCCGGCCCGTGTCGCGTTTCAGGTTGCATCCAAAGTCGACAGCCGTACGATCATCGACGGCAACGGTGCCGAAAAGCTCCTGGGATCGGGAGACATGCTCTATCTCTCGACCGGTCAGCCCGAGCCCATGCGCGTCCACGGCGCGTATCTTTCAAGCGAAGAGACAGAACGCATTGTTGCGTTCATAAATGAGCAGGGGATTCCGATGCTTGCTCTCGAGGGTATTTCACAGTCAAGCGAAGATGCTCCAGAGAGTGAAGTCGATGTCGCTGATCCACTCTTCCGCGAGGCCTGCGAGGTTGTGATTCGTCACAAGCAGGGATCGGTTTCGCTCCTACAACGGCGACTCGGAATCGGATATCAGCGAGCCGCCCGACTGATCGACAAGCTTGAGCAGGCTGGCGTGGTATCGCCGTTCGATGGCTCCAAAGCGCGCGAAGTGATTGTCGACAAGTCGTATCTGGACAATCTGGGCGGAAAAGCGGTCCGCCAGCCCGCCGGCGATGCTCAATAGTCTGTCACCGTTTTTCTGCGTATAATAGAGTATGCGTTTCTCAATTTCCAAAGTATTGGGTCTTGGTGTAGTCAGTTTGATTTTGGCAGGGGAGGTTTCAGCCGACACATTTGACGATATTAAGGCCAAGCTTCGCCAATCCGAATGCGTGCACATCCAGTTTCAGAGCATTGTAGCTTCGAGCATTTTTGAAAGTGTCGATACGGCCGATGGCGACGCGACTTTCGAGCGATCCGGAAAGTACCGGATCAATCTGCGAAAAGATTCGTATCTATTCGACGGCGCTGATCTTTACAGTTTCTCTTTTGACAATCAGCAGGTCACTGTCGAGAAAGTAGATTCCGGCCAGCAGTTTGGCGCCGAAGTGTCGTTTGTGACACGGCTTGACGAAATCTACAAAACCCGTATACTACGCCCGGATTCGCTGTACCGTTTGGTCAAGATCGCCCGCGGATATGCCGGCGTGCCGGATTCGATGATTGTGACAATCGATAAACAGAATCGAAGAATTGGGAAGATCGAGTATCTCGATGTCAATGACGAGCCAACGACCATTGTCTTTCTGGGTGAACAAACCAGCCCGAGGTGTGACCCCACCGTGTTTCGTCCGGACTTTCCTGACAGCGTGCAGGTAGTAAGGCTTCCCTGACCAATGAAATTCTATGTCCACAAGCTGGGGTGTCCCAAGAACGATGTCGACGCCGACTACATATCGGCGCGGTTGATCGACGCCGGCCACACGCCTGCTGAAAGCGCCGAAGAAGCCGAGTCGGTGGTAGTTAATACCTGCGGATTTATTCAGACGGCCAAGGAAGAGTCGATCAACGAGATACTGCGCATTTCACAATTGAAGAAATCGGCCGGCCTCAAAACCCTGTATGCGGCGGGATGTTTGACCCAGCGCTACGGCGATGAAATGCTTAAAGAAATGCCGGAGCTTGACGGCGCGTTTGGTCACGGCGCCCTTGAGTCAATCGCCAAAGCGGTCACCGAGTCTGCCCGAGTCGAAAAAACAGTCCGAATCGAATCTCGAAAACTGGGATACTTAAGCTGGAAGCATCGGTACATTTCTGATGGATTCCCGTACTCGTATTTAAAAATCTCCGACGGTTGTGATCGTGGCTGTACCTATTGCGCTATTCCTGGTATGCGCGGCAAATTTCGTTCTCGGCCGCTCGATTCGATCGTCAATGAAGCCCAATTTCTGGCCGACAACGGCAAGCGCGAACTGATACTCGTTTCGCAAGAGGCGACTTTGTGGGGTCAGGAACTTGAAGGTAGACCGTCACTACTGGATCTGTTGAATGAACTGGACAGGATTGAAGGCATCGCCTGGATTCGGGTGATGTACTTGTACCCAGCCCAGATGGACCAGGCCGTGATTGACTATCTCGGTTCCGGGACCAAAACACTTCCGTACTTTGATTTACCGCTCCAACATGTGAATAGCGCAATTCTGCGCGGCATGCGCCGTCAGGTTGATCGCCCGAGAATCGAGCAAATCCTTGGCATGATCCGCACCACAGTGCCAAACGCCACACTTCGAACGACTTTTATTGTCGGCTTCCCCGGTGAAACCGACGACCAGTTTGGTGAGCTGTGCGACTTTGTTAAAGAGCAACAGTTCGACCGAATGGGTGTATTTCCGTATTCCCCTGAAGAGGGCACACCGGCGGCGGAGTATCCCGAACAAGTTCCCGATGACGTCAAAGCGGAACGAGTTGAAACACTCATGGCTATACAGCGGGAAATTGCGCTGGAAAAGAACGAAGCACAGCTCGGACAAGAATTTGAAGTATTGATCGACGAGGTCACCGAGGGCCTATCGGCCGAAGGTCGGACAGTTGGTGATTGCCCCGATATCGACCAGACGGTACGCGTGCGCGGAGCCAAGGTAAACGTGGGCGATATTGTGACTGTCACTATTGATAGTGTCGAAGGGTACGATCTGATCGGAACGGTAAGGAGGGTCGACAGATGATACACATCGAGAAACTCGGCATATTCTTGTCCAAACCGGTGGCGTACCTCTTGATGATCATCTACTTGCTCCAATCTACCTTATTGGCATATCTCCTGTACGACCGGTATAATCTGGAAAAGACCGTTAGCCACCAGCAGGAACAAATATCGGAGCTGAAAGAGAAACTGCAGATTCTTAAGGCGATCGGTGATTTTCAGATTGGTTTTAACGAAGATGAAGTCAAGAATCTGACCAATGTCATATATTCCGAAAGCAAGAAGTACGAATATGACCCGATGTTTATCCTCGCGATCATCTTGACCGAATCGACTTTTAAGCGCGACGAGGTTTCCAGCGCTGGTGCACGAGGACTGATGCAGGTTGCGCCGATTACCGGAAAAGATGTCGCCACCCGAGCCGGAGTTGATTGGTACGGGCTCAGTACCCTTCACGAGCCGGAAGCCAATGTCAAACTTGGTACTGCCTACTTGTTCGAAAAATTGCTTGAGTTCAAAGATGTCAAAAAGGCCCTGCTGGCGTACAATTTAGGTGAAACCCGGCTACGCACCATGATACGAAACAAAGAGAGCCTTCCCACGACCTACCTGAACAAAGTTTACCAGAACTACAACATGCTCAAGGAGACTTACAAAGCGTGACCCGACGAACCGGCCTTTATCTTGTATCTATTGCAGTCGCACTCTCAGTCGCCTTGAGCGGTTGCGGCGGACCGCAGAAGCTCGCCAACATGTCCTCAGGTGAACTCTACACAATGGCCAAAGATAAGTACGATCACAAGAAGTACTACCGAGCCATCGAGCTGTTTCAAAATCTTGTGTACGCTCACGCAGGTGACCCGATAGTCGATACTGCGCAGTATTATCTGGGTATGTCATATTTCGGCAATGGCGAATATCAACTCGCGACGGCCGAATTCAATCGCCTGCTCATCAATTATCCGTCGTCGGCCTTTGCCGAGCACGCACAGTTCATGAGAGCGGCCTCGACTTTTCAGTCAGCCCCTAAACACTTCGGACTTGACCAGACTGAACTCAAACCGGCGATCGAGCAACTTCAGGATTTCATTACCGACCGTCCCGAATCACCGTATCTGGCCGACGCCAAGGGGCTCCTGCTTTCGGGCCGAACCCGCATCGCACACAAGTTATATCAGTCGGCGATCGTTTATTTCAGAGTCGATTCGTACGTGGCCGCCAACATCTACTTGCAAAAAGTAGTCGACGACTATCTCGACACCGAGTATGCCCCAAAGTCGCTTTATATGATCGCCGAGGGGGAATTCCGTATGAAGCACTACGATGTCGCGCGCGAGAAATTTGATGGATTCACAAAGGTCTTTCCAAAACATGAGTGGGTCCAGAAAGCCAGCCGCCGCGCCGCGGACGCCTCCTTTCGGGGAAGCGTGGCCGCGTTCGATGCCGGTGACATGAGTAAGGCCGCCGAACAATTTCAGAGTTTCAAGTCCGGTTTCCCAAACGATGATCGAGTGAAGGAAGCCGATTCGTATCTGGCCAAAACAAAGGAAAAGAACGCTGAACCAACCAAATCTGGGGACACCAAGTCCTGAGCCAGGCCAGCACTGGGGAGTCCTGGGTGGGGCATTCGATCCAATCCACAACGGGCATCTCAATCTCGCCCGTCAGATTCAGTCGCGCTTTGAGCTTAACGGCGTCCTGTTTGTCCCGGCCGCCTGTCCGCCGCACCGTGACATCATCGCCCTTTCTTCATTCACTGATCGTTTGGCCATGACCCGCCTGGGAATTGCCGCCCAACCGGCATTCGTTCCGGAATCAATCGAGCACGACCTGAACCTTTCCGGATTCACCCTTGATACACTTCGATCGCTTGGGCAGAAATATCCCAATGTTACCTTCGATTTGATTCTCGGCGCTGACCAAGCTCAAGTGTTGAATACCTGGAATCGTCCCGATGAGATTCTCAAGTTATCAAAAGTATTAGTGGGCGCCAGACCAGGGTACCCGATATGTATACCAGAGTCACTGGATCGTTCGCGAATTTCGCTGGTTTCAATCGACGTTGTTGACCTCTCATCCTCTGAAATCCGGCGCCGTGTCGAGATGGGCGCATTAGAAAGTGATCTGGCCCTTCTGGTTCCCCCCGCAGTCGCGGAGTATATTGTAAATCGAAAGTTGTATTTGTCATGAGTGACCGAAAGACTCTATACCTATTCGACGGCTCCGCCCTGTTTTATCGGGCCTTCTTTGCATTTATCCGAAATCCGCTCATAAATTCAAAAGGGGAGAACACTTCAGCGGTGTTCGGATTTACCAACTCGGTGTGGAAAGTAATCAAAGACGAGAACCCCGATTATCTGGCGGTCGTCTATGACACCAAAGAACCAACCTTTCGCCACGACAAGTATCCCGACTACAAATCGCACCGGGCGAAAATGCCCGATGAATTAGTCGCGCAGTTGCCTCGTATTCGCGAAGTTGTCCAGACGCTGAAAATTGCGGAAGTCGAAATGCCGGGATTTGAAGCCGACGACCTGATCGCTACGCTCGCGCGCCGGGGAGCCAAAGAAGGGCTTGAGGTCTGGTGTGTGACCGGCGACAAGGACTATTTCCAGCTCGTGACCGACCAAATCGGCATCTACCATATATCAGGTGGCTCAAAAGGGGAGAAGATGCGTTCGGACGAAGTCTTGGCCAAATTCGGGGTTCGTCCAGAACAGGTTGTCGACAAGCTGGCGCTCATGGGCGATAGCTCTGACAATATTCCAGGAGTACCCGGTATCGGCCCCAAAACCGCCGATTCATTGCTGGCTCAGTTCGGTTCGCTTGACAAGATCTTGGCCAATAGCGAAAAAATCAGCGCTAAAGGTGTGCGCGAGAAGATCGCCGCAAATAATCATCTGGCAACGCTTTCGCGGGAACTCGTGTCGCTTCAGGCCGATGCTCCAGTTGACTTACCAATCAGCGAGTTGGCCCGCCAGCCCCTCGATACTCAGGCCGTTGCGAAGCTCTTTTCGCATTTGGAATTCAATACCCTTCTCAAGGAGATTGTGCGGGACGCACCTGCCGCCCCTAATCTATTTCCAGCCTCAGGGCCGAGCGCGAAGTACTGGACTGTCACGTCGATTGAGCATCTGAAAAAGATCGTCAGAGAATTTTCTGAAAAGAGAGAAATCGCCGTTGACACGGAGACTACCTCTACCGATGCCCTCACCGCCAAGTTAGTCGGTATCTCGCTGTGCGACCGGGCGGGGGAGGCATACTATCTTCCGGTGGGTCACTCGGTGGACACAGACCGAAATCTCCCGCTGGATCAATCGCTGGCAGTCCTGAAACCACTGCTTGAAAATGAAAAGGTCCAGAAGATCGGGCAGAATATTAAGTACGACTGGCACTTGTTCAACCAACTTGGCATTGACATCAACCCGATTTCCTTCGACACCATGATCGCGGCATATGCGCTCGATCCGGGTAGCCGACAGCTTGGCCTTGATGCGCAGGCGCTCAAATACTTCGACTATCAGATGCAACCAATAACCGACCTAATCGGTTCAGGTAAAAACCAGCGTACGTTTGACTCAGTGCCGATTGAAAAAGCCACCTTCTACGCCGCCGAAGACGCCGACTACACCTATCGCCTGAGAGGTAAGCTCGCCCCCAAACTCGATGAACTGGAGCTTAACGACCTGTACTATAACATCGAACTTCCGCTAATCCGGGTTCTTGCGCAAATGGAAGCGGCTGGCGTTCGGATCGACGCAAAGTTTCTTGGCAAGCTATCAGTCGACATGGATAGACGAATGGAAGAACTCCAGCGCCAGGTCTTTTCGGCGGCGGGCATGGAGTTCAATATCAACTCGACCCAGCAACTGTCGCACATCCTATTTGAAAAACTCGGGCTACCCACCAAGGGGAAGACTGCCAAGAAGACCGGCTTCTCAACCGATGTAGGCGTGCTGGAAGAACTGTCGAAACTACACCCGTTTCCGAAGTTGATTTTGG
Source organism: uncultured Ignavibacteriales bacterium (assembly GCA_964571235.1). Lineage (GTDB taxonomy): Bacteria > Zixibacteria > MSB-5A5 > GN15 > FEB-12 > JACRAV01. The sequence goes on from CAZNAI010000002.1 coordinate 31,047, forward strand.
ATTACCGACAGTTGACAAAACTGAAATCGACGTACATCGATGCACTTCCCCTGTTAATCAACAAGCAGACCGGGCGAGTGCATACGTCGTTTAATCAGACGATTGCCGCCACCGGACGGTTGTCCTCAACCGATCCGAATTTGCAGAATATTCCGATCCGGACCGACGAAGGTCGACAGATCAGAAGAGCATTTGTGCCGCGTGACGAGGATCACGTCCTGTTGGCCGCCGACTATTCACAAATTGAGCTACGAATATTGGCGCACTACGCTGAAGACGCAGTCCTGATTAAGGCATTTCAGGAAGGTGAGGATATCCACGTCCGCACAGCCGCCGAAGTTTACGGCGTAGAGCTTGCCGGGGTGACATCGGATATGCGCCGGGTGGCGAAGACCGCCAATTTTGCGATAATCTACGGCGTTTCCGCCTATGGTTTGTCACAGCAGACCGAAATGGACGTGGCTGAAGCTAAAGAATTCATAGATCGGTATTTTTCCCGGTATCCGGGGATCAAGACCTACATCGATAGCACCAAGAAATTCGCCAAGGCCAACGGGTACGTGACCACGTTGTTTAATCGTCGCCGGTATCTGCCGGAGATCAACGACCGGAATTTCAATGTCCAGCAGTTCGCCGAGCGGACCGCAATCAACACCCCGATTCAGGGGACCGCCGCGGATATTATCAAAAAAGCAATGATCCAGATTCAGGCTAAACTTGAGGGGCTTCAAACCAAAATGGTTCTGCAAGTGCACGACGAACTGGTGTTCGACGTCTATGAGAAGGAACTCGAGCAAGTGAAGACAATCGTCCGTCAAGGGATGGAGAAGGTCATCAAGCTCAAAGTGCCATTAGTCGCCGACATGGGAGTGGGCCAGAACTGGCTCGAGGCCAAGTAGCTTTTGCGATGAGGTTTTGTGACCGATGCGAACATCGCTTGCTGTCATATTGCTCTCTTTCTGCTCGGTAGTCGGACAGGCCAATTCGGCCACATCCGACTGGAGTGATACGCCCAAATACACAGAGCCAAGAGTTCAAGGAATTGTCGCAATTGGCTGGCGATTTGATCACGAAGAGCTTGGCCATGTTCCAGTGGTGGACTTTGGTGCGTTAGTCAGAGTAGCGCGACCACTCTTTCTTCAGACGCGTGTATCTGTCCAGCCCGAACAAACTTCGTTCTTTGTTACCAACCTCTCGATCGGATCAATTGCCATTGGCCCAAGAGTACAAACGGTCTCTCGACGGTTTGGCGCATTCGGATCGGCCGAGATTGATTATTCCTGGTATTTTGGAAGCACAGCGCTGTATTCAGCCGATTCAAATAAGATCGTTAGCCGCGTTTCAACGAGGAGCTTTAAAACTGGATTGGCCCTGACTGGCGGCTTTTGTTTTCGAGTAGCGAGCTGGCTTGCGATTGATTTCGGTGTGCGAAAGGTATTCAATTCTGCGCGTTCATATGTCATCGTTGAATCACCAATTCCTCCCGGGGGCTTGTTCTTTTGGCCCTTTCCCCACGACACTTACAATCAAGCGACCATATTCTTGCAGGCCCGCATTCTCTGACAATTGCGCTTGCCCGGAGACTACTGTTTTCCGAAATTCTCCCATATGCTGATCGGATTGACTGGCCCCATCGGATCGGGGAAGAGTACTGTGGCGACTATGCTGGCCAAATGGGGAGCTGTCGTAATTGATGCCGACCAGATTGGGCGAGAGGTGGTTGCAAACAACCGGAGTGTACAGCAAAAATTGGTGTCGACCTTTGGACCGGGCGTTTTGTCCAATTCTGGTGAAATTGACAGAGAGTCGCTGGCCGGTGTTGTGTTTCGCACTGAAAACAGCCGTAGCCAACTCAACAGAATTGTTCATCCTCCGCTTCTTCGTGAACTTGGCCGCCAGGTCAAGAAAGCAAATGGCCGACGAAAGGTAGTCGTTATCGACGCCGCCCTGCTCATTGAATGGGGGCTAAACCGCAAGGTCGATCTCGTTATAGTCGTCGGCGCACCCCAGCGCCTTCGCCTAGAACGGTTGACCGCCCGTGGACTTAGGCCGAGCGATGCCAAGAAGCGGATGCAACGGCAACCGAGTCCGAAAGTTTTTCACGAGGCGGCCGACGTGCTCCTGGGAAATACCGGATCAAAGTCTGACCTGCGAAAGGCCGTCAGGTTTCTTTGGGACCAATTGATCGCGCCGAATCTTGTTCGGTGATTTTACCACCAGCTTGCCCGGACTTCTCAATCCACATATATTGCGACAAATGCGAACATTGGATTGGTGGTGTACAACCTATATTACCCCACCGACCGAACAAAGAGTATACAGAGGCACATGCAATACACTGAGCGAGTTTCTCGACTTGAATCCGAGGGGGCTTTTGTTGTTCTGGCCAAAGCCCGTCAGATGGAAGCCCAGGGGAAGAAGATCATTCACCTTCAGATCGGCGAGCCGGACTTTGATACACCGGCCAATATCACCGAAGCCGCCATTGCCGCCCTTCAGCGGGGAGAAACGCACTACGCCGCTTCGGGGGGAGTAATGGCCGCGCGCGAGGCAGTCGCCGAATACGCCAACAAAACCCGCGGGCTCAAAGTGACCGCCGAAAACTGCATCATCATGCCCGGCGCCAAGCCGGTAATCTATTGCGCGATGATCGCCCTGATAAACGAGGGAGACGAGATTATCGTCCCCAACCCCGGCTACCCCACCTATCGGTCGCTGACGCGATTCTTTGGCGCCAAGCCGGTGCCGGTGCGCCTTCGTGAAGACTGTGACTTTCGCTTCTCAATCGACGAATTTCGCAAGCTGATCACACCCCGCACTCGCATGGTTATTCTCAATTCGCCGCAGAACCCAACCGGCGGCATTCTGACCTGGGAGGACCTCGAAGCAGTCTATGAACTCGCGCACAAGCATGACCTGTGGATCATGTCCGACGAAATTTACTCACGGGTGGTCTACGACACCGAGTTCAGGTCGATTGCCTCAATCCCCGGCGCGATGGACCGCACGATCATTGTCGACGGGATGTCCAAAACATACGCCATGACCGGCTGGCGGCTGGGGTACGGAGTCATGCCCCGAAAATTGACTGACTTTATGTTCACGCTGGCAATCAACAATTTTTCATCCACTGCTACGTTTGCCCAGTACGCCATGATCGAAGCGCTCGCCGGTCCTCAGACCGAGATCGACAAGATGGTGGCTGAGTTCCGGCGGCGCCGTGATGTGATTGTCGACGGTCTCAATTCTATTGAGGGGATATCTTGTCTCCGCCCGGAGGGTGCGTTTTACGTGTTCCCTAATATCACGGGCACCGGACTGACTTCAAAAGAGTTTGCCGAAATGATGCTCGAACAGGCGGGAGTGGCATGTCTTTCCGGCACTGCCTTTGGCGAGTTCGGCGAGGGGTATGTCAGATTCTCGTACGCCAACTCGGTGGAGAATATCCGCGAGGCGCTGGCAAAGATGAAGGCCACATTGGCCACTGTTTCCCGTCCTTAGTGCGCCGCAATAAATGCCGATTGAAACCGGGGTTTCCACCCCGGTTTTTTAATTGAAAGACCGGGCTGGCAGGTGTACTATCACTGAGTATGAAGTACGCCTGTGTCATCACTAATCTGCTCGATCTTTGGGCCGAGCCCCGGTACAATTCCGAGCGCAAGAGTCAGCTCTTGTATGGTGACATCGTCGCTCTTGGAGTCCGGCGGGGCGGATTTGTCCGTGTGACGGAATCCGACGGATACTTCGGCTGGGTCGATGATCGCTTCCTCTATCCCGCCACAGGAGCAAGAGTGAAACCGGCGAGAGGTTGGCGCCGGGCGATTGTATCTAATTCATCGATCCGTATTGTCTCTTCCGATCCTCGGTCTGAAATTTCCCCGCACTTTCTGTACTACGGGACTCGACTGCTGGCACGCGCCGGAAGTCTCGGAAAGTGTGAAGTCAGGCTCGCTTCGGAGCAAACCGCCGAAGTGCCGAGTCGCGGACTTCGATTTGAACAAGAGATTTCCAATATCGGAGAGCCGAGACTGATTTTGGCCGCATCGAAGAAGTTTCTCGGCGTACCCTATCTCTGGGGTGGTACGACACCGGCCGGCTTTGATTGTTCCGGTCTCGTGCGGGCAGTCTTCGGCCAGTTCGGCATCTATCTTCCCCGCGATACTAAAGATCAGATTAAGGTTGGGGAAAAAGTAAACCGCGAAGAAGTTCGGGCCGGTGACTTGCTCTTTTTTGATCGTCACGTTGCCTTGGCGATGAGCCGTACTGCGATCATACATGCATCGCGCAGTGCCGGCGGTGTGCGAGTCCAATCTCTGAAAAAGGGAGATACCGACTATAGGGCCGACCTTGACCGCGATTTCAAACTGGCAAGGAGACTCATTGATACGGATTGAAGTTTTCAAACTGAATCTTCCTTTGCGAACCCGCTTTGCGGTAGCCAAAGGATCTGCCGATGTCAAAACGAATCTGCTGGCAGTTCTGAACAACCGGTATATCGGCGAGGCGGCGACGTCCGTCTACTATGGCCCGACTCTTGAGCAGTTGGAGAAGGACTTGCAAGCCGGGGCTCGCTTCATCGAACAATTGGGTGCAATTGACAATGCGACCCTTGAGAAAGTATCGCAATTGACGATCAATCCGATCGCTCGGTCGGCGTTGACTGGAATGCTCCTGAACTACTTGTCAGGCGAATCCGGCCGGTACCCGTGGGAGATTCTATCGTTGTCTACACCGGTTGGAATCAAGAGTTCTTTCACTATCGGTATTGATGATTCTTCAAAGATGGTATCAGCTATTCAAAACAGCGAATACCCGATTGTTAAAATAAAGCTGGGCGGACCTGATGATGTGAAAGTAATCGAATCTCTCAAAGATGTAGTCGGTAAGGAGATTCGTGTCGACGCCAACGGTGGGTGGGATCTGGCCCGTGCGGAAGAGATGATTTACTACCTGGCCCGTGCCGGAGTGACAATTATCGAACAACCAACCGAAGCAAAGTTAGTTGCCGATTGGCCGCGTCTTAAGGGGAAGAACGCCGAAGTCGAATTGGTTATTGATGAGGGAGTCGGCTCAGTCGACGATTTCGACGCGGTTTCGGCCAATGTTGACGGCGTGAATATTAAGATGGAAAAAAGCGGCGGCATTTTGGAGGCGCTCAAAGTTGCCGAGTCGGCCAAACAGTCGAAAAAGAAGATCATGCTCGGGTGTATGGTATCGTCGTCGGTCGGGATTGCTCAGTCGGTGTATATGTCGTCACTGGCCGATTACATCGATCTGGACGGCCCTCAGCTACTCCAGCACGATATAGCTCGTGGTATAACATTTCACCGTGAACATATAGAAGTCGACCGCGAGATAATCGGCGGCCCGACCTTAATCCGTGATGTTTTCGAAAAGTACATTGCTTCGTAACGCAATCCTGATTGCCGTGGCCGCGCTCTCGGTAGTGAGAGCGGCAGACTCCAGCGATACTTCAGGTATTGTGGTGGTCTATCCAAGACCCGGACAGACAATTACCGCAACCGATTCCACGTTTATATTGGGGCACCTGTCGCGATCACTGATGAAGATGGTCCCGGCGGCCGCCTCAGTGAAGTCCGCTCTCACTTTGAAAATCAACGGCCAGACAGTTTCGGTTCATGCGAAGGGCGGATTCCTGGCGTTCCTGCCTATCAAAAAGGGTGACTTCACCTTTGAGCTGAAAGTCACAGGTGGTAGCTCCCATACCGCCATGACGACTTTAGCGGAAGTGAGTCTTCCAGTCAAAGTGGGAAGTGACTTGCGCATTGCGGGGGGCGATTCGCTGGTTATCGCCGGAGACTACCGCCCTCCTTCAGGTGATCTGGCGTTGACATCAGGTGACCGCCTCGAAGTCAGCTTTCGTGGCACCTCTGGCGCGACCGCATGGTTTGGAATAAAAGGTGTGGTCGACTCGGTTCCAATGTCAGAAGTGGTACTCAGCGGATCGCCATACTGGGGTGAAGCGGTATTTGGTGAGGGAACGGTTCCCGAAGAAGTGCCGTCGGAGGGTGTCTACTCCGGCTTTTGGACAATATCTCCCAATGCGAAGATCTCCGCGACCGAGATCAGCTACAATTTGTGTCGCACGAAAACCGGTACTAAAACAGGTGAATGTGTAACTACCAAGTCCGGTTACAAAGTCTCTCTTAATAGCGATCTGTTTCCGTTCACAGTTCGACTGACCGATTCCGTGCAGACAATGCGGGTAGGGCCGCGCCTGGGATATTTCAGCATATACCAGCCGAAAGGGATTGATGTGCTGGCAGTCGGGGCGGAAGCTGATTGGTATCGAGTCCAACTTTCCACCACACAATTTGCGTGGGTAGCTAAAGCTTCGGTTGAGCGTTTAGCTCCCGGCATACTTCCGCCGACCTCGCGTCTAACTTCGATCAGGTCGTACGACACCGGCAGGGCCACAACGCTGACATTTCCTCTTTCCGGTAAACACACCTATCGGGTCATCGAAGAATCCTCCCGCCGTCTTGTACTACAGCTCTTTGGTGTGACCAGCAATACCGATTGGATTAGGGCACAATACGGCTCACCTATCATCGATTTTTGCACCTGGGTTCAGCGAGAAAACGGCCTGTATGAGTTTGCGATAAACCTTCGCGAGGCGCTCTGGGGGTATGACTGTTACTACCAGGGAAATACATTTTGTCTCAAGATCATCCGTCACCCGAAATCACCGAAACTGCTTGCCGGCAAAACAATTGTAGTCGATCCGGGACATTCCGCCGATCCGGGATCAATCGGCCCGACAGGATTTACCGAAGCCGAAGCAAATCTCGGAATTGCGTTGGCGCTTCGTGATGTCCTCAAAGCGAGAGGCGCAAAGGTCGTCATGACCCGGTCGGATATGTCCAATGTACCGCTGGCGGATCGTTCGGTGATCGCCAAGGCCGCCAACCCGGATCTGTTTGTTTCAGTACACAACAATTCGCTCCCGGACGGGGTAAATCCGTTCACCAACAACGGGACATCGACTTTCTACTACCATCCGTGGTCGAAGGACCTCGCCAAGTTCATCTTAAGCGAATTGCTCAAGGCAACCACGCTCCCCGATCACGGTCTCTATTGGGGGAATCTGGCAGTGAGTCGTCAGACTTGGTGCCCCGCTGTTTTGGTTGAGTGCGACTTCATGATATTGCCTGAGCGCGAGGCATTGCTGGCGACCAAAAAATATCAGACGACACTGGCAACAGCTATTGCAACCGGCATCGAAAACTTCCTGCGGAGTTATCCCAATGGGCGGTGAATCGGCATCTTCGGGCAAGCCCAAGCAACCGTATTGGCTTATCTATGTCGGTCTGTTGATCGGCGGCATTTTGCTCCTGGCCGACGCCAATCACTATCTGCCGCTCCAGAAGATCAGCGCCAAACTGGGGATCGGTATGGTCTATTCGGCGTTTGCGCTTTTTGTGGGAAACGGCAAATCCGCTGGAATTATCGCGACGGGAATCATCTGGGTTGCAGTGTTGACCACTTTTCTCATTCATTGACCAATACAACTTCGATCTGCCCTTGCGATTGAACCCCGCGATTGATAAATTGTCGCGATGTATAATCGACTTCTCGGCTCGACTGCAATCTCGATATTTCTTCTCTGTTGTATACTTGTCACTCCCTGCAACGCTCAGGACGGACAGCGTTGGAGAGTATCGCTCGCGCCGGACCTGAACTACTTGTTTGGCCAGACCCAGTATGACATGAAGTACATGGGTGCGCCGGACCAAAATGGCAAGACTGGCATCCGCAGTCTGCTTGAGTTTCCCATAAACATGTTTACAGTCGGTGGGACAATCCGTGTCGAACCAGTAAGACAAACCAGGCATCCAGTGAAATTCGCGCTGTCGATTTCCACTAAAGTCAACGATCCCGCCGGCAAGATGATTGATCACGATTGGGACTTGTATAGCTCCGGCGGAGATTTCAAGTGGAGCTATACCGAGTCCAAAGTTGAGGCGGCGTATTTCTACCTGAAGTTTGAGTCGAGCATCGGTTTTCCAAGCGCACGTCGCGGCGGCTTTGATATGATCGGTGGCATACGCTACGAGCGGATCGCGCAGGAGATTTTGGATTTCGCCGGTTGGCAATATGACTCACTTGGAAATATTCACAATTTCTATGTGCAGGAGCGGGCATTGTATTACAAGGTCAGCTATTTGTCGCCGTATGTCGGATTCAGGTTCAAGTCGTCGCAGGCCGGGCACACTGCGTTTCATCTGCAGGCGGCGGTGGCGCCGACACGGATGAGCGACTTCGATGATCACCGCCTGCGCTACAAAACGGCAGTCGCGACCGGGTGGGGGGAAGGGGTGCTCACGGAAACGGGCATAAGTATTCCATTGGGAGCGCAAGGACCGCATGCTTCGTTTGTGCAAATCCGGGCGCAGTTTGACTATTTGCACGGTTCTCTCCGGCAGACACAGACCTGGTACGGCGACGACCCGTTCACATCGGAGAATGACACCGGTAGTTCGTTTCCCAATATTCCCCATGAGATCACGCTCACTCGTTTATCAGTCGGCGTGAGACTCGGCGTTGCGCTTTAGACCAGCTTGGTCACCAGCAGGATCGCATAGGCAGTCGCCAGTGATCCGTAATTGGCCCACATAAACCAGCGGACACCCCAACTGATACCGTCGAATTTGTAGTCAAATAGCGGCCAGAGAAACGGCGTGGGGAAGAATTTCTTGGAGTGGGTCGGGATGTCGACCAAGATATGCCCGAGCCACCCGAGATAGATCAGTGGGAAGGCGCCGGACAACCACCACCAAAGCGCACAAACGACAATCCAGATGGGGATAGAGTGGGTGATGTCGTAGATACGGAAGACCCAGCGCGGGATGGATTTGTTGAGGTCGTCGAAAGTTGACTCGTCGACTTTACGCCACTTGCGGGATTGCCTCGCGACCAGAGAACGAAGGAGTTCCGGCCCGAAGGCGAGTGCGTCGGGGGCGACGCTGAGAGTCGACGCCCAGAGCCGGGTAGAGTCGTCGGCTTTGAGAAAGGCGAGGTTGGTCCAGAGGAAGTGCGCGAAGATGTCCATGTCAAAAGATAGATCGGTTGCGTCGACTAATCAACGTCGGCCACCGAGAATCCTTGAGGGTAATAGGAAGATCGCCTTGACCAGTTCCATCACGCCCATCACCGCTATACCAAGCAAGCGGAAAGGGAGTAAGACAAGCCAGATCAGTGGAAACAAAATGAGTGCCAGCAGAGCCAGCGGCCAGCAGATGACCAACAGAATGCACCAGAGGAGGAAAGTCAGCATATCTATTTTACACTCCAACCGCGATCATGTTATCAAATATACTCTCGGTCGTCCAGTTTTATTCAACATAAGAGATGTCGAATTCTCTCGCTGACGCCCGACCCCGTTTGCGGCGGGGCATGGGGTTTCGACCTACAAGACCGGGGAGAGCAAAAGACTTGTGTGTGACCCGACGGGTACATATCTTTTCCCTGCATTGCTTTTCAAGTCACTGGGGGGTCGCCAGGCCCTCTGTAAAGAGTAACTGCTTTGACATTCGAGGAGGTGAATCAGTATGCGCAAATTGATTGTTGTCGCCCTCATCGTCTTCGCCATGGCGTTTGCCATCGGTGCGACCGCTCCGACACCGGTCAGCGCCGCCAACTGCTACTACACCTGTAGCTGTACCGGCACTCCGCTGTATTGTTGTAAAGTGGGCAGTGTAACCACCTGCAAGTTCGCTAAAGGTTTTCAGTGTCCGCAGATTATCACCTGCTAATAAGGGTGACGGTCTCGATTTTGGGGTGCGGCTTTGCAGTCGCACCCGTTTCTTTTGGAGCATGTAAGAGGGAACATATATCATGTCCAGTTCTGGAAATTCCACTTTGAAATCTGTTTTGATGGTTGTCGTTGTGTTTGTCGTGGCCGTTGGGGGAGTGCTTCTCGGGATGAGACTCCGGGACAACGCAGGCGCTGAGCCGCAAATGACTTCTGAAGATTCAAATGCTCCCACGAGTCTTCTGAAAGTCGGCGAGGTGTTTCCCAATGCACAGGTGATCGATGAAGGGGGCTTAGGTACAACAACCGATGATATACTTGGCGGCAAAGGGGCAGTGGTTCTTCTCATGGAACTGGGATGCCCGCCGTGCAAAGAGATGTCGGAAAAGTGGCAGACGGCGATCAATTCCGGAGAAGCGAAGGAGATTCCGCTTTACGGTGTGACGATCAATCTGCCGGTGAATATCAGGCCGTATCGGCTCAAGCACAATTTGACGTTTCCTATTTACTCCGACTCGGCAAATTTCTTCATGGATTCGATGCTGGTCGAGAATTATCCGTTGCAGGTGGTGGTTGGGAAATCGGGAACGGTGCAGTCGTATACCTTTGACTCCAATGAGAAGCTGGATTTTGAGAGGTTGAGGGAAGAGCTGGCGAGGTAGTGGCAGGGCCACGGCCGTTGTCGCAGTACGTGGCTTTGCTTCCGTTTAGATGTCGAAACCTCTCGCTACGCTCGACCTCGCCTGCGGCGGGGCAAGGGATTTCGACCTACAAGACTGGGGGCAGGCAGGAAGCCTGCCGCCCACGACGAATGGCTTTGCTTCCACGCAACCCAAATCAATCGTGATCCAAGTGTGATGGTTGGTAGTTTAGAATTGTATCGCTTAACGGGGCGGCGAGGGAGTCGTCGTTGAAACAGGTGAAGTCCCCCCACTGGGCAAGTTTTATTCGTTTGGCTTTGTTCCTACCGGTTGATATGTAGACCGAGGTCAACCAGGTCCCCATGTCGCTACCAGAGTTCATGCACCCCTGCCAATTTCCCTTGGCTACCCGATTTGATGATTGTAGCATCCAGATAAAAGTAGATGAATCGACGGAATACCCGAGTGGGTCGGTGTCGGCGAGAAGTTTTGCGAAGATGTCGGGAGTGTAAACGGTGACGGTGTCAAGCAACTCCCAGATCGCGTCACTCTCGGAGTAGGTGACATCGTAGACGCGGCCGTGTTTGTCGATGTAGGTGGCGAAGTGGTGATATTCAAAGGCAAAGTTGATGTACTCGGCCGAGGCGACGATTTGTGGCAGGTCGGCCGATGACGAGACGATGGTGTCGGAACAGGTGGGGAAGACCACCAGGGTGACCAGCGCGAGTATCAGCCGTTTCATACTCATATGACCTCCAGAGTTTGATTGCCGTAATATAGACGAATTAATCCGTTACATATGGCAAAAAAATAACGGCGAGGCGAATTGGGTTCGTGTGCAGTGGCAGGGCCACCGCCTGGGGCCTTCGGCCTGTTGGATGGCAAATTGGGTTCGTTCGTGCACTTTTGTGTGACGAACAATAACGAAGACTCGGATATGCGGCGGAGAGATAAGGCATTAGCACACAGAATGGGTTTGGTCGAAGGGGACGGCATGGTAGTGCTCTCGTAGTAATATTGCAGGAGGAACTGGCTTTGTTTCGCAGTGGCAGGGCCACGGCCTGGGGCCTTCGGCGCTTTGTATTGAGAGTTTTCCATAGTCCCATTTCCATTTGATCGCACCCATTTCTTGTAAAGCACGTCATTAGGCGCGCGTTCAATTAAGGTGTGCGGGGGCAAGAATTGGGGAGAAAGTGTAGGGAATTTGTGGGATGTGGATTGCTCGCGTCTCGACTACGCTCGACGCGTCGATGCCGCGCAATGCAATCAGTAATAGCCAAAATTACTATTCATAACATTTTCACTAGTTTACCTGCTGCAATTCATCAAACATCTGGTAGCCAAGTGAGTCGCCTATATTCTGAGGCATAAGGCCAGCCACAAAGTAAGATCTATACGCGTTGCCAACTAAGTCTCGATACCTGAGGCAAAAATGAGTGTAGATTGGCTTACTTGTATCTGCTGGAGGATTGCCAACCATGTCGGCTCTCGACGACTTGTGTAAAGTGTCCCCAACTTGCAAGCTGGTGAACGGCGGGGAGAAATCGTCTGGTGGCAGACATATTTCAAGACGCTTAGATGAGGAAATTCGGGGAAATTCGACCTGCAAGTCTAGGGCCATATTGCCGCCACGATTTATGATATCGTAATTGACTTTGAGAGAATCCGGAACTGAATCGATATTAGCTGCGAAGACGTCAATTCCTTTCAACTTCACGAATAGAATAGGCCTAAAAGAAGCTTCTTGTATCCGCGCTGTTCGCTTATTGAGCGAATACAGATAAAGTGAAAGTGACAGCGTAAGAATAAGTCCACACGCGGCCGTGTAAAACTGCCAGTCGCGGTAGAATTTCGGCTTGGGACAGCACTTAGGTCCCTTTTGTCTAATTGCCTTCATATCAAAATACCCCCGTTAGGAATCGAACCTAAATTTCCGGCTTCGGAGGCCGACGCGCTATCCGTTGCACCACGGGGGCAATTCTGTGCGTTGCCCACAAGGGCCCTTCGACTGGCTCAGGGTGACTTTTGCGGGCGGGGTATCAGATAACATAAAACGCGCGTGAAGGCAAGGAGGGATTTAAAGAGCGTCAGGTCACGCTCGGCGAGCGCCGAGACTAAGACCTGACACAACGATCAAGGCAAGCGGCAAAGAGGAGCGCGGAGCGAGACGGGCAGGCAGGAAGCCTGCCGCACACGGGAACATAACCCGAAATGGGCTACCAAGCAGTGCAGGCTCGGGGACGAGCCTGCCCTACGAAGAGTAAGAGAATCTTTGAGTTTGATTTGGAAGGCGGGGGGTGTATCTTAATGAGCTAAGAGAGAAAGGCGGGTTCGAAGACGGACCCGCCCTACAAGAAGAAAGAAAAGAGCCCACCATGAATGGTGGGTTACCAGGGCGAAGAGAATAAGATGTCGGGTTTCTTGTCCCGCTTTCGCGGGACTGCGGAACACCGACCTACAAGAAAAGATGGATTCCCGCCTGCGCGGGAATGACATCGGTTAGAGGTTAAGAGAAAATGTCAGGATCACAAGGATCCTGACCTGCAAAAGACATGAAACAAGATGGCGGGTTCCTGTTTTCGCGGAAATGACAGGAATAAGAGACCCTTCGACAGGCTCAGGGTGAAGTCATAAGAAATGTCAGAGTGAATTCATTGAAAAAGACTGAGAACTAATATGAAATGGTCGCAGACGTACATTCCGACACTGAGAGAGAAACAGACCGACGCTGAGCTGATCTCGCATCAGCTCCTGTTGCGCGGGGGATACATTCGAAAATTAGCGGCGGGGGTTTACTTGTACCTTCCGCTCATGCAAAGAGTGATCGAAAAGTTCTCGCAGATTGTGCGCGAGGAAATGAATCGGGCTGACGGGCTTGAAATCACCATGTCGGTGCTTTGTCCGGCCGAGGTCTGGCAACAATCGGGTCGGTATGACACGATCGGCAAAGAGCAGATGCGACTCAAGGACCGTCACGCGCACGATATGGTTTTGTGCGGCACGCATGAAGAGTCGGTGACGTATCTGGTGGCCGGCGAGGTGAAAAGTTACAAGCAGTTGCCGCTTCACTTATATCAGATTCAGGTGAAGTTTCGTGATGAGATTCGTCCGAGGTTTGGCCTCATGCGCGGACGCGAGTTTATCATGAAGGATGCGTATACGTTCGACGCCGACCAGGCGTCGTTTGATAAGACCTACAAGAAATTGGTGGATGCCTACTTTGCGGTTTTTAAACGGGCGGGGCTTGAAGTCTTAAAAGTTGAATCGGACACCGGCGCGATGGGGGGAAAAGCGGCGCACGAGTTTATGCTCTTGGTCGATACCGCGGCGGGGGAAGAGATTATTATCTCGTGTCCGTCGTGCGGGTACGCGGCCAATGTCGAGAAAGCGACATTCAAAGATAATTCGAAAGTCGCAATGGATTCGGAAATGAAGCCGATGCAGGTGGTCGATACACCGGGAGCGGCAACGATTGAGCAAGTGACGGCATTTTTGAAAGTAGACTCGAGCCGGTTGGTCAAGACGCTGATCTACATGGCCGACGGCAAACCGGTGGCGGCATTGGTGCGCGGGGATCGCGATCTGAATGAGACGAAACTCAAAAATGCGGTGAAGGCGGTTGATCTGGAGATGGCGAACGCCGGGCAGGTTGAGCAAGTGACCAAGGCGCCGGTTGGATTTGCCGGACCAGTCGGATTGTCGGGAGTGACATTGGTGGTCGATCCACTGGTGGCACAGCTTAAGAATTTCGTTGTCGGCGCTAATCAGAATGAAAAGCACATTGTGAATGTGAATATCGATCGGGATTTCAAAGCGACCATCGTGACCGATTTGAGCAAAGCGCAGGGGGGAGACCTTTGCCCGAATTGCTCTGGTACTTTGACCGCCAAAGATGGAATCGAGGTCGGCAACACATTCCAGCTTGGGACCAAATATTCCGTGCCGCTTGGCGCGACATTTTTGGACGCGGAAGGGAAAGAACATCCGATGCTGATGGGGTCGTACGGGATCGGGATTACCCGAACGCCGCAGGCGGCGCTTGAGAAATATCACGACGACAAGGGGATCATTTGGCCGAAAAATATCGCGCCGTATCTGGTTGAGCTGATTCCGGTCAATCAGGAGAAAGAAAACTTGGTCTCGGCGGCTGAGCAAATCTACGCCGAACTAACCAAAGCCGGGATTGAAGTGCTTTACGACGACCGGCCGGAGCGTGCGGGGGTGAAATTCAACGACGCCGACCTGATCGGTTTGCCTATCCGTGTGACGGTTGGCGATAAGTCGTTGAAGGACGGCAAGGTAGAACTGAAATCGCGGGCGTCGGATCAGGTCGCGCTTGTGGATTTAGGGGAAATTGTAGAGGCGGTCAAAAAACTGGCCGAGGGGCTTCGTTAGCATACAAATTAGTTGCTTGCCAAAGAGTTAATCCGTATACTGACCAGTTCGGGAGTGGGTCGAACGCCCACTCTTTTGTTTAGCTGGAAGGGTATGGGACAGAACGACAAAGAGCAACTGGCCGAACTGCTTGACTCGCCGTTGGCGGGTGAAGGTTTTGAGTTGGTTGATGTCGTCGTCTCGCGGTACCGCGCGAATGTGTCGGTCCGTGTCTTTGTGTACAGCCCGCAAGGGGTGAGCATTGGTGACTGTGCCCGACTTTCCAGGGTGATTGGTGAGGTGATCGAGGGAACGGAGTTGTTCCCTGATGGTTATGCTCTTGAAGTCTCCTCGCCGGGACTCGACCGTCCGCTGACCACTGCACGGGATTTTGCCCGTCGGGTGGGAGAGACGGTCCGGGTCAGTTTCGTCGATTCCGGACGCAAGCAGATCACCGCAGAGATTAAGAGCGTGACCGACGGGGTTGTACAATTCGACCTCGACACGGGTCCGGTAGGGATCCCGGTCGGTGAGATAGCGCAGGCAAAAATCGTTTTGTGAGGGAGTAAGTTAGATGGCTTTCGACATGCTTGAGGCGATGACGATGATCTCGCGGGAGAAGAATATCGATCTTGAGACCGTGATATCAACGCTCGAAGCCGCCCTGGCGACCGCCGCCAAGAAGAAATATCCGACTGCCGAAAATCTGTCGTTTAAGTTCGACAAGAAGTCGAACGAACTGATGATGATCGCCACCAAGCGGGTGGTGTCGGAAGTGAACGATCAGAATACCGAGATCCTTTTGGCCGACGCCAAGGCGATCGACAAGACGGCGGCGATGGGGGACGAGATCGATATTTACATGGATTACGAGGCGGAATTCGGCCGTAATGCGATTGCCTCGGCCAAACAGATTTTGATTCAGAAAGTGCGCGACGCCGAGCATCAGCGGATATACGAGGAATTTATCGGCAAAGTCGGCACGCTGGTATCGGGTGTGGTCCAGCATTTCGATAAAGGGAATGTGCTGGTCAATCTGGGACGGGGTGAAGGTAGACTGCCGGTTAAAGAGCAGATTCCACGCGAGAAGTTTCGCCAGGGGGACCGTATCCGGGCGTATATCCAGGATGTACAGATGGACTCACGCGGTCCGCTGATCACGCTTTCGAGAGTAAGCAATGACTTCCTGAAGGCGCTCTTCGCTATGGAAGTGCCGGAGATTTACGAGAAGATTATCGAAATTCGCGCGATCGCCCGTGAACCCGGCGAACGGGCAAAGATTGCGGTCTATTCCAGCGATGACCGTATCGATCCGGTGGGCGCGTGTGTCGGAATTAAAGGCGTGCGAGTGCAGTCGATTGTCCGCGAACTTAATAACGAGCGGATCGATATTGTGCCGTACTCGGGGAATCCCGAAGTGTTTGTGACCCGCGCATTAGCGCCGGCCAAAGTTGTGCATATCGACACCTACAATTCCGACCAGAAGATGACAGTGGTCGTAGATGACGAGAAGCTGTCGCTTGCGATCGGACGGGCCGGACAGAATGCGCGGCTGGCGTCGAAGTTGACCGGTTGGAAGGTCAATATCATGTCGGAGACCGAGTACAACGATGCGCGTCGCCGCGACGCTGAATTGTTAGTGCCGGTTGGTCAGCTCGAAGGAGTTGGCGAGAAATTGCGCGACCGGTTGATCGAGGCGGATATTCCGAGCATTCAGACATTGGCGCAGACAACGGTCGAAGCGCTGTTGAGAATAGAAGGAATAGGCCAAAAGACGGCTGAGACACTGATCGAGCGGGCCAAGGAGAAAGCGGTCGAACTCGAAAAGGAATATGACAAACGAGTCAAAGCTGAAGCGGCCGCCAAGCCCAAAGATGTCGATCCGGACAAGCTTTCCGCCGCCGATGTGTTTGTCAGCGAAGATGACAAGGACTATGTCACGGAAGAAGACGACATCCCCGAAGTATCCGCGCCGCGATTGGATGACGTGCTGGATGATGGGAGTGTCGCGCCCCGTAAGAAATCAAAGGGTGTGCAGTAGGGAAAGGTAACCCCCTGTCGCATCCGGGAGGTCAGATATGTTAGCGCCTAAACCAAAGCGGATTTATGATCTTGCGAAGGACTTCAAAGTCTCGTCGCAGGCGCTTGTCAATATGCTGGTTGATCTTGGGTACAATCCCAAATCACATATGTCGCTGGCCACGGCCGAAATGGTCGCGGCGATCAACATGAAGCTGGCGCAGGAAAAGCAGGTCGCACGCAAGGAGATGGAGCAAAAACAGCAGGCGACGCAACAGCGGCGTCCGCAGTTCACACCGTCGAGTTCACCCCGCCCGGCGACCTCTGCACCGGCCGCGTCCCCCTCGGGTGGACGGAATACCGTTCTGGATGCCAGCCGTTTTGCCACCGGAAATACCTCACCGCTCAGCACCCTTGCCAAGCGGCTTGAGAAAAAGAAAAAGAAACGGGATCGCAAGAAACGCAAAGATCACACCGATTTCGATCAGAGTGAGATTCAGCGCAGTATCAAAACGACGATGGCCAATCTTGCCGGAGGCGCCAAGCCCAAAAAGAGAATCCGAGAGAGAGGCGCGGCGTCGGACTCGCCCACTACAGCGACGAAGTCAATTGAAGTAAACGAGTTTATGTCGGTTGCCGAGTTGAGCAAGCTCGTGGGCAAAAAGCCGGTAGAGCTGGTTGCGAAGCTTCTTGAGTTTGGTGTACTGGCGACGATCAACCAGCGCCTTGACATGGATACGATTCAGACCGTGGCCGCTGAGTTTGGCTTTGATGCGCAGGAAACAGCGGAAATCGGTGAGGCGTCGAAGGAAGAAGAATCGGCCGAAGCGCTGACGAAGCGGGCTCCGGTGGTTACGGTGATGGGGCATGTTGACCACGGAAAAACATCGCTGTTGGACTATGTCCGCAAGACGAACGTAGTGGCCGGCGAAGCGGGCGCAATCACCCAGCACATCGGCGCTTATCTGGTCATGCACAACAAAGAGCGAATTGTGTTTCTTGATACACCCGGTCACGAGGCTTTCACGGCAATGCGTGCGCGTGGCGCCCAGATTACCGACATCGTTATCTTAGTGGTGGCGGCCGATGAAGGGGTCATGCCGCAGACGGTCGAGGCAATCGACCACGCTCGAGCCGCAAATGTTCCGATAGTTGTCGCCATGTCGAAAATCGACAAGCCGAGTGCGCGTCCTGATGAAATTCGGGCCCAACTGAGCAAATATAATTTGCTGGGTGAAGATTGGGGCGGGAAGACAATCATAGTCGAAATTTCCGCCAAGTCTGGTCTTGGTGTGGACAAACTCATGGACATGGTTTTGTTGCAGGCCGAGATGCTTGACTTGAAAGCCGACCCTGATATACGCGCTCAAGGTATAGTGGTTGACGCGCGACTGGAGAAGGGTCGCGGCCCGGTGGCTACTGTTCTTATTCAGAGGGGTACCTGCAAGAAAGGCGACACGATTGTCGCCGGAATGCACATGGGACGGATTCGAACCATACACAATGACCGGGACGTTCTCATGGAAGTCATAGGCCCGTCGACTCCGGCGCAGATCACGGGACTTGACGGCGTTCCCAGCGCCGGTGATTCGTTCATGGTGGTCCGCGACGAACAGGAAGCGCGCGAGATTACGGTTAAGAGGAGCGCGGTCAAACGTGAGCATGAATACCGCCGTCCGATGACCGCTGTGACCCTCGACAAAGTGTACGATCAGATTCAGGAAGGACAAATCAAGGAAGTCCGCCTGGTCATCAAGGGAGATGTCGACGGTTCAGTTGAAGTGCTTTCTGACACGCTGGGTAAGATTTCGACCTCGGAAGTCAAGACGAACATCATACGAAGTGGTGTCGGGCCGATTACCGAGTCTGACGTTTTGCTCGCGGCGGCATCCAACGCGATTATCATCGGATTCCAGGTGACACCGGACAGCCGCGCCCGCGAGGTAGCGAGGCGAGAGAAAGTTGATGTCCGCCAATACAGCATTATTTATGAAGCCGAGAATGACGTACGCAAAGCGCTTGAGGGACTTTTGGCCCCGACTGTTGAAGAGAAGTTTGTTGGGACGGCCGAAGTTCGTGAGTTATTCCGAGTGCCGAAAGCCGGTGTGATTGCCGGTTGTCATGTCAAGGAAGGGCGAATCAACCGCAAGGACAAAGTACGGCTTGTGCGCGACGGAAAAGTTATCTATTCCGGCACAATCGGTTCGCTTCGCCGCTTTAAGGACGATGCCCGCGAGGTCAAAGAGGGGTTTGAGTGCGGCATCGGAATCGAAAACTATAACGACCTGAAGGTTGGCGATCTGATCGAGGCGATTGAAGTGGTCGAGATTGCCCGGACATTAACCACCTGAGAGCGGAGATGCCTGACATTGTCACAGGGGTAATGTACGATTGTCAGATTAGCCAGATGAAGCAATACAAACGATCCGACCGACTGAGCGAACAAATCCTGCGCGATATCTCCGTACTGCTGGAGCAGCAGATCGGCGAGTTGCACGCCGGTTTGGTAACGTTTACACGCGTCAAGCTCAGTGATGATCTCAAATACGCGACAGTGTACTATTCATCGCTGGGAAATGACAATCAAAGAGAGATAGTGGCGAGATACCTTGAGACGGAGAAAAAGCGAATCCGCAAGGAGGTCGGCCACGGACTTTCGATGAGATACATTCCGGAATTTGCGTTCAAATTCGATCCGTCGATTGAGAATTCGGTGCGTATCGAGCAATTGTTGAATGAAATCAAAGATACCACAAGCGAGTGAATCACATACCGAGTATCGGCGCCGCTCGATGGCCGAGATTCGCTCGGCGGTAGAGTCGGCAAAGTCGATTCTGGTGGTTTCGCATCTTGATCCCGATGGCGACGCTCTGGGGACGCAACTGGCGTTCGGCCAGTATCTGCGTGACCTTGGCAAGAAAGTCCACTTGTTGCGCGACTCAGCTATTCCGGACAAGTATCAATTTCTGCCTGATATAGACCAGATTGTAACCGCCGACTCAGTGTCGGGGAAACTGCATATCGATACGGCTGTCGTGTTGGAGTGTCCGTCACCGGAGCGCATGGGAACGGCCAGGAATTTTCTGACTGATAGTGTGACGGTAGTCAATATCGATCATCATCGCGACGCTGACGAATTCGGCGCGGTAAATTGGATAGACGTGACAGCATCGTCGGTCGGTGAAATGGTTGCTGATTACTTTTCCGAAGTCGGGTATCGCCCGGGCCGGGAAGTTGCGACACAACTCTATACTGCGATACTGACCGATACGGGCCGTTTCCGCTATCAATCGACATCGGCTCACACACTTCGAGTTGCGGCCGATTTGATCGAGTTCGGCGCGGATCCGCGGTCGATTTGCGATCAAGTCTACTTCAGTTTACGCCCGACAACGATTAAGTTGATCGGTAAAGTGCTTAATCATGTCGAGTTTCATGAGTTCGGGCGAATCTGTCTGCTTAGCCTGACCAGAGATATGTTTAGTGCGGCCGGCGCCGAGGAGTACGAATCAGACGGCATTGTCGATTACACGATGTTTAACAAAGGCGTCATTGTAGGTGTGCTCGTAAAAGAGACCGCCAATGGTTCGGTAAAGCTCTCGCTTAGGTCATCTGATGGCGTCAATGTAGCCGCAATTGCGGCTGAATTTGGCGGCGGAGGGCACTTTAATGCCGCCGGATGCACTATCGCCGGCACTATTTCACAGGCGCGAGTGACCATTCTCGGCCGTTTATCGGAGGCACTCAATGAGCGCCGTTGATAGATGGCACGGGCTGTTGCCGATTGATAAGCCGGCTGGGATGACCAGCCATGATGTTGTTTCAGAGGTTCGTCGAATTATTGGGCAACGGGGAGTGGGACACACCGGGACACTTGATCCTCGCGCGACTGGACTATTGATCCTCTGCCTGGGACGAGCCACCAAGGTGGCGCAATTTGTCAGCGCCTGTTCCAAGTCGTATACCGCTGACATTTTTCTGGGGCGTTCGACCTCAACGTATGATGCTGAAGGACTCGATGAATCACTGCCGCTGGCACATCCGCCGGATATGACCAGTGAAGAGATGGCTGAGTTATTGCAGGAGTATGTCGGCCATATTCGCCAACAGGTCCCGGCCTATTCGGCGATTAAGGTGCAGGGGAGGCCGCTCTACGAGGCGGCACGGCGCGGAGAGGATATCGAGACTCCTGAGCGCGATGTGGTCGTCAACTCTTTGAACATGATTTCTTTTGAACCGCCGAACTTGAAGATTGAATTGAATTGCTCCAAGGGAACGTATGTGAGGTCGCTGGCCCACGATATAGGCCGCAAATTGGGGTGTGGTGGGTATCTGGCGGAACTTCGCAGAACCGAAGTCGGTGGCGTAACAATAGACCGGGCGATCAAACTGGACGATCTGCAGAAAACAGCACGCGAGAGTAAATTGGATACGGTGATTCTTTCGGTTGAGCAGATGCTCAACTTCGCGTCGCTGAAAGTCACCGATACTTTCAGCCGGAAAGTCATCAATGGCCGGCCTTTGCGACCGGTTGATCTCGTGGAAGTTGTGGGAGATTTTTCGGCGGGCGATCATGTGGTGTTGAAAAATACCGCCGGACAAATTCTGGCGATTGGTACCGCAGGAGTGGATGCCGACGCGATTGGGCAGACTCAGGGAAAAGCGCTATTTAACTATGTGAGGGTGCTCAATTGAGTTTCGCCTTCTATCGCTCAATCGAGGCATTCGGTTCTGCTGGTGAAAGCGGCACAGTAGTGACAGTGGGAACATTTGATGGAATCCACCTGGGCCATCAGGCGATTTTGAAGAGTGCAGGAGATTTGGCCAAAGAAAGCGGCCTGCTACCCGTTATTGTGACATTTGATCCGCATCCTCGAGTTGTCGTAACCCCCGACAACTATCCTCTGATGTTGACGACACTCGATGAAAAAGAGCATTTCCTACCTCACTTTCATAAGGGGGCGGTAGTGGTGTTGAGATTCGATACAAAGCTGAAGAATCTCACCGCCGAAGAGTTTGTACGAACAATTTTGGTTGAGAAGCTGAATGTGAAGAAGCTGATAGTCGGCTACGACCATGCTTTTGGCCGTGACCGGAAAGGTGGAACCACGGAACTTCGGGCGTTGGGGAAGGAACTTCGCTTTTCTGTGACGGTAGCCGGGCCGGTACTACGAGAGGGGGAGCCGGTGTCATCGACCCGGATCCGTACGGCATTGCTTGAAAGCAGGCTCTCCGAGGCGACCGAGATGCTCGGGCATGATTATGCTATATTCGGAACGGTTGAGCGGGGAATAGGGCTTGGGAGAAAGCTCGGGTACCCGACCGCCAATGTTTGCTACGGCAAAGATAAGCTGTTGCCGTATCCGGGAGTCTATTCGTGCCGGGTGATGGTGGAAGACGAAGAATTCATGGGAATGATGTTTATCGGACACAATCATTTCAATGCCGCCAAAGCGGTGGCAGTGGAAGCCAACCTGTTTGATTTTGATCGCGACATATATGATGCCGAGATACGGGTGGTCCCCACACACTTTGTGCGTGAAGGTCGGAAGTTTGCCTCGACCGGCGAATTGACCGCCCAGATGGCCTTAGACAAGCAACAAGTATTGAGAATAATATCCAAAGGAGAAAACGCATGGCAGTAACGAAAGAGAAGAAGGCGGGGCTTGTGCAGTCCTTCCGACTTCATGACAGCGACACCGGTTCGCCGGAAGTTCAGATCGCGCTGTTGACGGAACGAATCACCGATCTGACTAATCATTTGCACGACCACCCGAAAGACTTCCACAGCCGCTACGGCTTGTTGAAGCTGGTGGGACAGCGTCGACGACTGCTGGACTATCTGAAAGATCGCGACATTGAAGCCTATCGCGATATCGTCGAAAAACTTGGCTTGCGTCGGTAACTTGTAACAGGAAAAGAATATGGTTCACAAAGTAGAATTTGAAATCGGTGGCAGAACAATGACCATCGAAACCGGTAAAATGGCCAAACAGGCCAACGGTGCGGTGACAGTTCGGTATGCCGATTCTATGGTCATATCAACCGTATGCGCCATGACAGAGCCCAAGATCGGGCAGGACTTTTTCCCACTCACGGTCGAGTACCGTGAAAAGTCGTACGCGGCGGGAAAGATCCCGGGCGGATTTTTCAAGCGCGAAGGGCGTCCTTCCGAGAAAGAAATTCTCTCGGCTCGTATTATTGACCGTCCGATTCGGCCGCTCTTTCCGGAGGATTTCCGGGGCGAGACGCAGTGCATCACCTATGTCATATCGCACGATCAGAAAAACGATACTGACATTATGGGACTGATCGGGACTTCGGCGTCGATTGCCGTTTCCGATATTCCAATCTCCAAGACAATCGCCGGCGTGCGTGTCGGACGAATTGACGGCCGTTTAGTTATCAATCCGGAGATTCCTTCGATGGAAGAGTGCGATCTTGCTATCACCATGGCCGGGTCAGCCGATTCGATCACGATGGTCGAGGGTGGTGCTCAGGAAGTTTCCGAAGAAGAGCTGATTAAGGCGCTCCAGTTCGGGCACGATCACATCAAGCAGATTGTCGCCAAGATTGAAGAGTTGAAGGCGAAAGTTGGCAAGCCGAAATTCAAGTATACCCCGGTTGCGACCAACGCCGAACTGACCGCCAAAGTGAAGGAGATGGTTGGCGCGAAGTACTCCGAGTTTAATCGGATCGCCGACAAAGACACGCGCCGCGAGAAGAAGAAAGAATTCGAGAAGTCGATCAAAGAATCACTGGCCACCGAGTTCCCGGATCAGGGGAGCACGATCGGCAATGTGCTACATGACCTGGATTCCGACGCAATGCGCTCGATGATTCTCAATGAAGGGAAGCGCATAGACGGTCGGTCGGTCAACGACGTTCGCGAAATCAGTTCCGAAGTCGGCGTTCTTCCGCGCGCTCATGGTTCGTCGCTCTTTACGCGCGGCCAGACCCAGGCGCTGGTGGCAGTGACGCTCGGGACCAAGATGGACGAGCAGAGACTAGATGAACTGGAAGGGGAATCGACCAAGAGCTATATGCTCCACTACAATTTCCCGCCGTTCTCGACCGGTGAAACCAAGATGATCCGCGGAACAAGCCGTCGCGAAATCGGACATGGCGCACTGGCTGAGCGGGCGCTGATTCCGGTGATTCCGAGCGAGGGTAGTTTCCCGTACACGGTGCGAGTTGTATCGGATGTTCTGGAGTCAAACGGGTCGTCGTCGATGGCTTCCGTCTGCGGCGCCTCGCTGGCGATGATGGACTGCGGCGTGCCGATCAAGACCGCCGTGGCTGGAATCGCGATGGGACTTATCAAGACCGACGATAAGGTCGCGATCCTGACTGATATCCTGGGTGATGAAGATCACTTCGGCGATATGGATTTCAAAGTGGCCGGTTCAACCACCGGAATCACGGCGATTCAGATGGATATCAAGATCACGGGACTCGATCTGGAGACGATGCGCCAGGCGCTGGACCGTGCGCGGGTCGCCCGTCTGCATATCCTTGAAAAGATGAACCAGACGATTTCGCGTCACCGCGATCAATTGTCTGAGTATGCGCCGCGCA
Organism: uncultured Ignavibacteriales bacterium; assembly: GCA_964571235.1. GTDB lineage: Bacteria > Zixibacteria > MSB-5A5 > GN15 > FEB-12 > JACRAV01. The sequence goes on from CAZNAI010000002.1 coordinate 55,434, forward strand.
TTATCACCATCAAGATCAACCCGGCCAAGATTGGCGAGTTGATCGGCCCCGGTGGCAAGATTATTCGCGCTATCTGCGAAGAGACCGGCGCGAAGATCGATATCGACGATGACGGCACCGTGCTTATCGCGACGGTCGACGGCGATGCCGGTCGGGCCGCGCTTGCCAGAGTCGAAGCAATTGTCGCAGAACCGGAAATGGGCAAGGTGTACAACGGAATTGTCCGTAGAACCACCGACTTCGGCGCGTTTGTCGAAATCATGCCCGGCACCGATGGCCTGATTCATATCTCAGAGCTTGACTTAAACCGGGTCAAGCGGGTTGAAGACATCGTTCGGGTCGGTGACCGTGTTGACGTGAAAGTCATCAATATCGATCAGGATGGAAAAGTCCGGCTGTCGCGAAAAGCGCTCTTGACCGCGTCGGCCGCTGTTCCCGCCCACAACGGCGAGGAATCAAACAACTGATGGAACGTCATCGGGTCGAATCCCCCTCCGGGGTATTCGAAAAGACGACGCTCCCCAATGGCATCCGCGTAATCAGCGAACGGTTTCCCGCCGTTCGCTCGGTTTCGCTGGGTGTCTGGTTGGATGTTGGCTCCCGGTCGGAACCTGACAAACTGGCCGGGGTTTGCCACTTCATCGAGCATATGATCTTCAAGGGGACCAAGCGTCGCTCGGCACGCGAGTTGGCGTCGGCGCTTGAGTCGGTGGGGGGATCACTCAACGGATTTACAACGCGCGAACAAACCTGCTACACCGCACGAGTGACCGATGAATATCTGGCAGAGGCGATCGACGTTCTGGCGGATATGACCGGTCACGCCACGATGAAGCAATCGGATATGACCAAAGAAAAGCAGGTTATCAGCGAAGAGATCAAAGAATCGATTGATAATCCGTCGGATTTTATTCACGATCTTTTCCAGATGACCTATTGGGGGGACCATCCGCTGGGCCGCCCGATCATGGGGACGCAGAAGACTATTGGGGCTCTCAAGCGCTCTGACATGCTGAAGTTTGTCGCGGAACATTACCGGACTGGCAATGTGGTGGTGGCGGCGGCGGGAGCGGTATCGCACAGAGAATTGGTCAAGTTGGTCGAAAAGAAGTTCAAGTTCGCAGGCGGCAAAGCCCCTCAGCCGGACAAATTGATCACGCCTGCTAAGACGCGCTCGATTATTCAGACTAACGACAGCCGTCAGACGCATTTTTGCATGGGATATCCGGGAATCTGTTATGACACAGCCGACCGGATGACCGCGTTGGTGCTGTCGACTTATTTGGGCGGCGGGATGTCGTCGGTGCTTTTCCACCGAATCCGCGAAACGAGCGGGCTTGCATATACAGTCTTTACGTTTACCGACTTCTATCGGGATGGTGGTTTGTTTGGAGTGTATCTGGGGACCGACAGGAAACATCTTCGCCGTGCCTTTGACATAATCAGGTCCGAATGCGGTAAACTGAAGAAATCGAAAATATCCAACGCCGAAATCGACAAGATCAAAGCTCAAATCCGCGGGCAAATTATCATGAGTATGGAATCCAGTTCCAATCGGATGAATCGAATCGCGCGCTTTGAGCTGATGATGGGGCGGTACCAGACGTACAAAGAGTCATTGCGCGAAGTTGAGCGGGTAACGCCGGCGAAAGTGTGCGAGCTGGCCAACCGGCTGTTTGACAATTCGCAATTGGCTATTACAGTCTTGGGGCCATCAGAGCCCGGTGTATTTTCAGACGTAGTGTAGCAGTTCGTATCCAAATGGTTGCGCATGCGCCGATCATTTTGGCCTTTCACAAAGTCCGGCGAGGGAGAGGCTGGGATCACACCAATATCCAGCCAAGTCGGCTAACGAGTATTTTGTCAGCATTAGATGGGCGTGGGTATAAATTCACGAGCCTGCAATCGATAGTTGCCACTCCCAATCCCAGGCAAATTGCACTAACATTCGACGACGGGTACGCGCATCTGGCCGAGACTCTCCTGCCAATCTGTGAGCAATTTCGCGCCAATCCGACACTATTCGTACCGGCTGGCCATATCGGGAAATCGAATCTTTGGGATTACACAAGTGGGGTCGCACCCGAAGAACATCTATCTGAATCTCAAATTCGATCGCTCGCTGAAGCAGGATTTGAGATCGGCTCACACGGCTGGTCGCACAGGCCTTTGACGCAACTTACCACTGCTCGACTGGCTGAAGAATTAGGCAATTCAAAACAACTTCTTGAAGATATTACCGGTCGTCCGGTGCGGTCGATCAGTTATCCGTTTGGCAGACTCGATCAGCGGATGGTCCGACTGGCACGATCGGCAGGTTACACCACTGGAGTGACAACCAACTGGATTTCTGCCGGCGCGGACTGTCTTGCCCTCGGCAGAATCATCATCTATGGTTTTGATACGCCGTTTTCGGTACCACAGAAAATAGAGGGGAGACTGGCCTGGCTGGAAAAGCTCAAACAATCGATTGCGACCTCGCTTTCGGCCGGCACCGGTCTGTACCAGAGGATCAGCGGACACGCTCGTGGCGACCGAATTTGATTGCCGAGCCTTGAGAAAGTCGATAGATTTTCCGAATTGAACTTAAGGAAAGATGAGTTTCATGGAAACGCCCGATAAAGCCCCCCGAAAGTACGATTTCGCTCATATCGACCAGAAGTGGCAGGAACGCTGGGACCGTGACCAGCTCTACAAAGCTCCCGCTCATCCCGATCCGGCCAACAAGTTCTATATGCTGGTGATGTTCGCCTATCCCTCCGGCGATATTCATATGGGACATTTCAGAAATTATATCATCGGGGACGCGGTCGCGCGGCGCCAGATGATGCTCGGCAAACAGGTATTGCATCCGTTTGGCTGGGACGCTTTCGGGTTACCCGCCGAACGGGCGGCGATTCAGCGAGGGATACATCCGGAAGACTGGACACTGACCAATGTCGAAGTTTCGCGCAACACGCTGAAAAAAGTCGGGATCTCGTTTGACTGGACGCGCGAGGTCAATTCAAGTGCGCCGGATTATTACAAGTGGACCCAGTGGATGTTTATCCAGCTCTTCAACAAAGGGCTGGCGTACCGTCAGAGGGGATTTGTCAATTGGTGCCCCGAGGACAAGACGGTGCTGGCCAACGAACAGGTCAAAGACGGCCGGTGTGAGCGGTGCGGGACGCTGGTTGAAAAGAAAGACCAGGTACAGTGGTATTTCAAGATCACGGCGTATGCCGATCGCCTGATCGATGATCTGGACACCCTGCCGGGGTGGCCGGACAATGTGAAGACAATGCAGAAAGAGTGGATCGGGCGCTCGCACGGACTTGAGATCGATTTTACGATTGAGTCTACGGGGGAGAAGATCCCGGTTTTTACGACCCGCGCTGACACGGTCTATGGCGTGACATTTATGGCGATTGCGCCGGAGGCGGAAATTTTGTCACGGATGAATCTTGCGCCCGAGTATGCGAAAAAAGTCGCTGAATACAAAGCGATTGCCGGGCGACGGAGCGATATTGAGCGAGCCGCGACAGGCGAGAAGGATGGTGTCTTTACCGGCCAGTATGCGATCAATCCGTATAGCGGTGAGAAAGTACAGCTTTGGGTGGCCGACTATGTGCTTGCCGGTTACGGCACCGGTGTGGTCATGGGAGTGCCGGCGCACGATACGAGGGATATGGCGTTTGCTCATAAGTACGGCATTCCTATCAGAGTGGTCATTCAAGGCGGATCAGATGAAGCGTTGGGGCCTAAAGAGGCGTTTGTCGAATATGGCCCGATGATTAATTCCGGAAAGTTTGACGGGAAGGCTGGCGAGACCGCACTCACGGCGGTATCGGAGTATGCTGAACAGAAAGGACTTGGGCGGCGCAAGGTAAACTATAAGTTGAAGGACTGGTCGATCTCGCGCCAGCGGTACTGGGGGTGCCCAATCCCGATTGTACATTGCTCAAAGTGCGGGCCGGTGGCAGTGCCCGATGACCAACTGCCGGTAATATTGCCGCATGTCGACAATTTCCTACCCAAAGGGCGTTCGCCGCTGGCCGATGTGCCGGAGTTTGTTAATACGACCTGCCCGAAATGTAGCGGGCCGGCAGAGCGCGATCCGGATACGATGGATACGTTTGTCTGCTCAAGCTGGTATTACCTCCGATACTGCGATGCCAATAACACCAACTCTCCGTTTGACACATCGATGGCTAACGACTGGATGCCGGTCGATTTGTATGTCGGCGGTGTGACTCACGCGACTGGACATCTGATCTATTTCCGGTTTTTCCAGAAGTTTCTCAAGGATATGGGGTGGCTTGACGACAGCGAGCCGTCGCTGAAGCTCTTCAATCACGGGATGGTGATGGATTCGCACGGCGAGGTGATGTCCAAGTCCAAGGGGAATGTGGTGTCGCCAATCGCGGTAATGGCTGAGCGGGGGACGGATATTGCACGTTTGGCAATGTTTTTCACGGCGCCATCGGAGAAAGAAGTTCTGTGGAGCAATGAAGGCATCACCGGTGTCGAGAAGTTTGTGTTAAACCGGGTATTGCCGCTTGCCAAGTCGTATCGAGGGTCAAAGCCGGACTTAAAGCAATGGTTTAAGGTCGAGCAGTTGACTGCCGATGAACGGGCGATCTATATCAAACTCAACCAGACGATTAAACGGGTCGACGAGTCGTTCGAGCGGCTCGGGTTCAATACGGCGATTTCGGCGCTGATGGAGCTACTGCGTGACTATGATCCTGCCAAGATTGGCAACGACAAGCTAAACGACCAGATCGTGCTCAAGTCGATTCAGATGATCGCGCCACTGGGGCCACATGTGGCCGAGGAACTTTGGGAGCAGTTGGGCTTTACGCAGTCGATTTTCAAATCAAGCTGGCCGGAATATGATCATACGGCGGTGACAGGCGAATCGGTCGATATCGCGGTTCAGGTCAATGGTAAGCTACGCGATACGGTTACGGTCGGAGTTGATGCGGACCAGGCCGAGGTAGAATCGGCGGCATTTGCTAGCCCAAAGGTGACCGGGCATACCGAGGGTAAGCAGATCATCAAGAAGGTGTACGTGCCGGGGCGGCTACTTAGTATTGTCGTGAAATAGGTGACGGGGCTGGGATTGAGTCGTATCAACGGGCTGTGGGCTATTCTGTAGTTAACATAATATATATTATGGGACACCACTACCTTCATAAAGTGGCCGTTGCATTTCTGATTCCCGAACTGGTAGCGCACCGCTTCGCGGTACAAATCTTGCCGGGATGATTGCGACCGCGTAGCGGTCGCCTACCAAACTGCCGGAGTGCCCGGTACATGGGACACGGTGATGTTGAACTGCATGACGAGTTACCAATAACTGTGGAACGCGAAACGCGAGCGGCGGAGCTATATCTGCTTAAAGCCCCAGTCGACGAGTTTGCGGGCCTCGCGGAAACGGGTCATGGCGCCGGGAGCGCCCAGCGCTACGACTGTCAGCCTCTCCCCTTGCCGGTTCTGGACCAGCGAGGCGACACAGTACTGAGCGGCGGAAATATAGCCGGTCTTGCCGGTCAGGACATCGTAGGGCGAATGAGTAAGTAGATTGGTATTGGTGATAGGCTTTTTGAGCAGACGTTTGCCGCGTTGAATGCGAGTGACATAATTTTGTGTCGAGGTGATTTTCCCGATTTGCGAATAGTTTCGGGTATAGTAAATGATCTTGGCGACCTCGGTGGCAGTTGAGACGTTCTCGGCGCTGAGGCCGGTCGGCTCGACAAAGTGAGAATTGGTCAGACCCAGTTCGGCGGCTTTGGCGTTCATGGCGGCGGCACATTTTTCGTAACTGCCAAAGACTGCCCTGGCCAGTGCACGAGTCGCCCGATTGTCGGAGACCATCAGAGAGGTGTACAGCAGGTCGTTCAAGCTGAGTTTGTATCCCACGACCATGCGCGAGCGCGATGATCGGCTGGCGTCTTCTTTGGTGATGGTCTCGATCTGAGTCAAGTCGGGCTTTTGGTCGAGGACCACCATCGCGGTCATCAGCTTTGAAATTGAAGCAATCGACCGGACCTCGTCGGGGTTTTTGGCGTACAGCACGGCGCCGTCAGCAAAATTCACCAGCAACGCCGATTTGAGCCGGACATTGAGGCCTTTGGTCTTGGCGTTGTGAAAGTCGAGTTCGTACTGATCTTCCTTGGGAATCGGGCTGGCCTGGGCAACGGAGGATTCAAGGACCGGCCCGCCGGTGTTGGCGACCCACATGCCGCCTGCGACTATCGCCCCGCCGATGAGTATGGAATACAGGTAACGCCGCATCGTGCTCCTATTGGTACCTGATCCATTTGATGATTTCGGGGAGAGTTGGCCGCTTACCGTACATGAGAATGCCTATGCGGAATATCTTGGCGCAGATCCAGGTCATAATCACAATCATCACGACTACTAATAAGAACGACAGTATGGCCTGGCCGAGAACGCCGGAAAAGAGCGAATACTGCGTTGTGGTTGGGGCCATGAAGACTATCCGCATCATCATCATGGTGGGCGCAAAAAACGGGATCATCGAGAGCGTGAGCGCCAACACTGAATTGGGATCCTGTACGACCGAGATGCCGACCATCATCGGAAGGACCAGACACATGACCACCGGGAACATGAAGTTTTGGGCTTCCTTTTCGCTGTTCACAATAGAACCGAGGAGCGCGAATATTGTGGAATACAAGAGATAGCCGGAAATCAGAAAGAGAGCAAAGAAGACGACAATAACCGGGTTCGCAACGACGCGCATAATGGACGGGTCGATTTGAAACGCCATCGCGCCGCTGAACATGATCATGACCAGACCAAGCACGATCCAGACTGCGACCTGAGTAAGAGCGGCCGCTCCAAGCCCGAGTAGCTTGCCAGCCATCAGTTGGAACGGCGAGACTGATGACACCATGACTTCCATGATGCGTGAATTTTTCTCGTCGATGACCGAGCGCATGACAGTCTGGCCGTAGCCTAAGATCATCATATAGATGAGCATCACAAAGATCAGGGCACCGAAATATTTCACGCGGAAATCGACCGCTGATCCGGTTGTATCGCGCCGACTCAAGTCTATGCGTGAAGTGAGAGTGAGAATGGAATCAACCGGTAAATTAATGCTGGAAACTTGCAGGCGCATAGATGAGACGATATTGGAAAGGACCGTTTCAAAGCGCGAGAGCGAATGGAAATCTTCGTTGTTGGCGACAAGGTAGATCGAATCATCGGGGAAACGGGAAGCCATCGGCCGGACAACCAGAAAATACCTGATGTCCCGCTCAGAAATGGCGACACTCAGTGAGTCATACAATCGTTTAAACTCGGTCTCATCTTTGACCGAATTGAAATTGTTTACAACATTGTAATAGGGTCCGCCGTTTTCGAGCGTGTCTTTTTCGATAGTTGCGGCGAACTGTGCGCCCATCCCCTCTCCACCCATGTCGACCACCGCCAGCTTTTCGGCCTCGGTGGATTTTTTGTCAGCCAGCCAGGCGGGCAGGAGCATGAACAGCGCCATGATGGCCGGAGTGAGCAGAATGCCGAAGATGAATGATTTTTTTTGGACAACCTGCGCGTACTCGCGTGTGATGATGATCCAGATTTTACCCACGCTGTACCCCCGCGGATTGCGAGAATTCAGCCCGGTCGACTTTGGCGACCTCTATGAAGATCTCATACAACGACGGTTCGACAATTTCAAACCGCCGGACTGATACCTTATCGACGATTGATTTCAAAAGTGCCGGCGCTGAAGCACCCTCGCCAAGCCTGAGTTCGAGGTAGTTGTTGTATTCGGTCACGCCGGCGACTCCGGGTAACGAGCGAATGAACGACCCGTCGCCGTCGAAACTGACCTGAATTGCGTTGCGACCGAACTGGGCCTTGATATCTGCCAGGCGACCGTCGAGGACTTTCTGTCCTTGCGAAATCATACAAAGATGATCGCACAGCTTTTCGGCCTGCTCCATGACGTGGGTGGAAAAGAGAATCGTCTTCCCCTGACGTTTCAAGTCGAGTAGAATTCCCTTCATCAGTTCGACATTGAGCGGGTCAAGTCCGGAGAAGAGTTCGTCGAGAATGATAATCTCCGGTTCGTGGGCGATGGTTGTAATGAATTGGAGCTTCTGTTGCATTCCCTTGGAGAGCTCTTCAACTTTGCGATCGCGATAGGCTGAAAGTTCGAGCCGTTCGAGCCAGGGTCCGATAGCGGCTTTCGCACGCGAGGCGGACATCCCTTTGAGTTCGGCCATGTAGACGATCACTTCGGCCAGGGTCATCTTCTTATAAAGACCGCGCTCTTCGGGGAGATACCCGACCCGGTCTTTGAAATCGGCGCCGACCGGTTGGCCGTCGAGTCGGATGGTCCCGGAATCGGGGGGCACGATATTCATGATCATGCGGATGGTGGTGGTCTTTCCTGCGCCGTTAGGACCGATAATGCCAAACATCGAGCCTTTGGGGACTGAGAGCGACAGATCGGCGACCGCCACCTTGCCGTCGTACTGTTTGCGAATGTGTTCTAATTGTAAATACATAGTACTGCCTATACTCTCCGCATTCTTTGAATATTCAGGCCCCCGGCGGTTTGAATCAACAAAAAAAGCCGAGTGTGTTAGCTTTTGATGAGTTCGGCAAAGCGAGTGGCGTTGGTCACTGCCTGACCCAAATGACAGTTATTGAAAAAGACGTAGGTGGTTTTGACTTTCGCCATGATTTTGCGGACTTTGTCGCGCCACACACTCAGTTCCTCGTCGCTATAGAGATAATCATAGCGGAGAGAGCCTCCCTCCCACCATTTGTCAGCATTGCGGCCGTGAAGACGGATGTAGGCGGTGTCAGTCGTGGCAAACAGGTCGGGTTTGAGTAGTCCGGGGAGCGGAGGTTCATCGACACAGACATAGCCGATACCTTCGGATTTAAGACGATCATACATCGGACGGTTGACCCAGCTATGATGACGGAATTCGACAAAGAGGCGTTGGGGGGCGACCGCCTCGCGGCATATGGATACGTAGTCCAGTTCATATTGGCCAAAGCGAAACGAATAGGGGAATTGAGCAAGTAATCCCGAGAGGCGGCCGGACTCGACAAGTGGGCGGATGGCTTCGGTGAATTGCCGCTGGTCTTGTTCCAAGTTTGTCCGCTGGTGAGTGTACGATTGCGGAACCTTGACCATGAAATCAAATCCGGGCGGGACTTTCTTGAGCATGTTGACCATCACGACCGGATGAGGAATCCGATAGTATGTGGAATTGATTTCGACCGTCTCGAAAAAACGGGAATAATGATCGAGCATTTTTCCTTTGTCGATATTGGCCGGATAGAACGGGCCGCGCCAGTCCTCAAATGAATATCCCGAAGTGCCAATGCGAACGGTCGATTGCATACAGAGACTTCACTCTTCGGTCTTTCGGTGTGGCTTGCGTTTCTGCTGAAAGCGGACACGGCCGCAGGTGGGGCAGATCCATTTACGTTGTTTATGAAAGACGCGCTTTTCTTCGCGCATAGTGACTTTGCACTTGGGGCAGGTCATCTGGTAATGCGAAGGAAGTCGGTAAGCAAAAACTCGACCCGGCCGATCAGGGTCGACAGACGCGACATAACGGTGTATCCGAAGGTTGTGCCGAAAAAGAGCATGAGGAACATGGTCCCGGCTTTGGCGGTCCGACCCAACAGGCCGGTCTGTTCGTGGCTGAAATAAAAATAGGCGATGGTACAGATGACTCCGACCAATACCAAAATAGCTGAGAAATTCGGCTCAAAGCCTGAGGAAAATAACGGTGTGACGGTATCGGACAGTTGCGTCAGTGTGCGGGCCTGGAGCATGGCGGGGATTGCCGCACCGGCGCCGGAACCAATCAAAACAGCGAGGGGTAGACGTGACCAGGTGGCAAGGCGCGGGAAGAACCGTGAGAACATCAGTATGCCGAATATCAGAGGTAACAGAAGATGCCACTGGCCGCTTGAGAGCGGATCGACCAATTTGGACATGATGTTGTTCGACCAGGTTATCACAAGAGTGTATCCGATGCTGACACCCACCAATAGAAATTCTGCCGCTTTGTACAGCGGGTTATCGCGATAAAGAAAACTGAGTATCGCGAGGGTCAGAAGTCCGGCGACTACAATCCCTATATCCATGCTATTCCTTGCCTCTCCCCCGACGCCGGTTTATCAGGTATATGATATTCCCGGCCAGGATCATGGCAATCACATATAGATGGCCACTGGTCTGGGCTAGCATGCCGCGTGCACCGCTTCCACGGTGCCCGATCAGTTGTTCGTATTCTGCGGCCCCGCGTAGGCCACCCACCATTGCGCTTAGTTGGCCAGAAGCCAGATAAGGATCGTAGGAGGTCATCATCGCCCCTGTGACCGCGCCAACCACCGGCACACCAAAGCGGGCGTGGCCGTATTCGATCCAGTGTGTGGTCAGGTTGCCGTCGGCGATTGAGACTACTGCGCCAATCTGTCGGAAGTCGGTAACGCCTGAGAGAAGCGGGATTGAATCATACGGGTGTCCGAAATAGTCGGCTGGGAAAGTCTTCTTGATGGATTCTCCCATTGAGAGAATCGCGGCAATCGGCTGTGGTTGAAACCCCAGATAGGCGTAATCGGAGCCGTAGGACTTGTGATATTCATGTGCGACTTGATCCAATAGTTGACTACCTATTCCGGTCCCCTCCGCCATCAACGCCACCCCCACTATTCGGTTGCCGTGGGAGAACAGGTGGCGAAGAACGGCTACTGCCAGCGGGCGGATTTCGGGGAGAGCGGAAGCCTCGTGATCGAACGACACAATCACAATGGCGCTGGCTGGAAGGGAATCAATGAACGAATGGAATTTCACGGATTCCGGGGATGCGGTGGAATCTATCTGGATGTTGATCAGCATCGACGCGACAATTGCAATTAGTAATCCCAAGAAAACCCAGTGGCGCGAAGTGAGCGACATCAGCGGTTGCCCCCGAGCCAGGTGCGTTCTATGCCGAGAATGACGCGAAGCGATGTAGTGAGTGAACCAAGACCGATACCGATGAGAATTGCTCGACGGGCGGCCATCGACGGAGTGTTGCGAACCCAATCAGTAAACACGGGAAACTGGCTCCAAAGATGGTCGCCGAGGGCTGATCGGCTGATAAGCACCAAGAGAGCGGCAACGAGCAATACGGTCGCCGCTACCGAGCGGGCGCGAAAGCCCCGGTAAGAGGCCGATGCGACAAAGAAAGCAAGTAGCGCAAAGACGGTTGATTGAAGGGGAATCTGGATATTGTCAAAGACCCACATGAAGGGCGAGTCGACCCCTCTCCCCCAGATGATTGCCAAAAGCGGCATGGCAAGCATCGCACCGATTGACAACCCACGATAGAAGATTTGGTTTCTGTTTGATATGGCCTTGAGATTTACTTTTAGAAAACTGACCACACCGACGATTACCGCACATCCGAAGATGATCTGCCAATAGGAGTCGACGAGAATCTGATTGAGAGCTTTGGCGGTCGGATGAGCCGAGAAATACAAAAGAAACAAGGCGACTCCGAAAACGGTTGCGATGATTTGCGGAAGTCGGCGCGAAGTCAAAATTTCCACCAGTCGGAAGAGGGATCAACTGTGGCCCACACCGCGGCCAGACATAACAGAGCGACCAGCACGATTTTGAGAATGTCCTGCGCTCGGACCGAGGCAAGAATTGCGGGATCTTTGGATAAATATCCCGAGGCGGCAAAAAGCTCTTCACCTATAAGAGTGTAATCGCAGGCGACAATGAAAAAGGCGAGTTGGATAGTGGAATCGGTGCCGGCGACTTGAATAGCACCTACGGTGTTGCCGGTTTCAGCCAAAATGAGCGATTCGGCCTCGAATGTTCCCAGGAGAAAGACCGCCGCTGGTTTGTGGCGACTGATGAGACCGTCGACCGCCGCCGCATATCCAAACTGTGACGAGCTGACATACTGGATATTTTCTTCGCGGTACCGGTCGGCAAAGCCACTGCGGGCGTAACTTTCTTTGACTGTCTCCTGCGCGACCGACATGATAACCGGGTCGTGGGTGGGAAATAGGAGTGGGCAGTCGTAGACTGCGGTCTTCTCCGCAATGTGGCTTAAGATATTAAGCGATGCGAGCGTGGTGGGGCGTTGGATGTCTCCCCCCCACCCCGGTGTATAGAGAACCGGACGGGCCATTTCGGTGGCGCGTCCGATGGCATCATCTACGGCTGACAGACCGTTGATTGGGCGGATAAAAAAGCCGGATTTCCCACGCTTTGAGTAGGTGGTGTATAAAACCAGAGCGATCGCGGCTACGGCAAAGAGCAGGACCGGGAGTTTGGCGGAGTCAAACCAGGAAACGCTGTCGGTGGCTGTGAGTATCAACAAGTGAGTAAGCACGACATAAGCAGGGCCGGTCCCCCCCGGGATTCAACAAAAAGATTTTTTGCTGGACAGGGCCGGTACAGCCGGGTTATTTGACAGCCATTAAGATAGGAAGAAATAGTCAGATGAAGAAGTCACATGCACGCCTTGCGATAATCATTGCCCTCGTCGCATCCTTTAGTTCGGTTTCGAGGGCCGCAACGACAATTGAGTGGTGGCAGTTCTGGACCGATCCGGAGATAAAGCCGACAGTCATGAAATTGGTCGCTGAGTTCGAGAGGCAGAATCCGGATATCAAAGTAAATGTGACCGATCTGACTTGGGCCAATGGTCAGGAAAAACTGGCGGTGGCTTTTGCGGCCAACGCCGGACCTGATCTGATGGAGATCGGATCGGATTGGATTGCCCAGTTTGCGGCCAACGACCGGCTGGCTGATTTGAGCGCCGCCTTAGGTGGCGACTCGGCCAATTTCGACGGGCTTGGTCTGGCCAGCTACAACGGGAAATTGTATGGATTTCCGTGGATACTCGGCACCCGCGTGCTCTTTATCAATAAGGATGTGCTGGCGAAAGCTAATTTTTCGCGAGAGACAATTCCTATGAATTGGCCGTCGCTGATGGAGTCAGTTACGCAGATTACCGAGCGCGGTAAGGGGCAGTACTTTGGCTGGGGATCAAATGCCCCGGAGAAGCACCGCCTTTACAAGAAGTACATGCCGTTTTTCTGGTCGAATGCCGCGAAGATATTTTCCGATGACAACAAATACTGTGTGCTTTCATCGGTTGCGGCGATTGACGCTCTCAAATTCTATCGGGATCTGCATAACCAGGGATTTGTTGCCGATCAACGGGGAATCGAAGATGCCTGGTTGGCCGGAAAAGTCGCGTATGTGATTTCCGGTGATTGGCTGATCAAGCGAATTGAATCAGAGAAACGGACGATTGACTTTGCGACGACGTTTATTCCCGGACCGAAGTACCCCGGCAAGTCGTTTATGGGTGGTGAATTCTTGTCGGTCAACGCCCAATCTTCCCACCCAAAAGAAGCGATCCAGTTCATCAAGTTTCTGACCTCGGCGGAAAATCAGGTGGAATTCTGTAAGGCCAATCGCTCGGCGAATCCGTCCAGTGTGAAAGCGCAGGCTGACCCGTATTTCCAACAAAACATTAACCTGCTGACTTTTATCCGCCAGTTGAGACAATCAGATCATCCTCCAGTCGATCCAAACTGGCCGACAATTGAAGACGCAATCGAGAAAGCCGTTGAGGATGCGCTGTTTGGCAGTCGTCTTCCGGCGAGCGCGCTGCGGAATGCTCAGATTCAGGTAGCCAAACTCAGGCACCCATGAGCCGGCAGAGGTTGGTGGCGCATCTTTTGACGCTACCCTGGCACGTTACGTTTTGGCTCTTTTTCGCTTTTCCGCTGGTCTTCTCGCTTTTTCTCAGTCTGACCAACTATCAGTTATTGACCAAGGGGTTTTCGTTTATTGGATTTGACAACTACCGGGAACTACTGGGTGATCCCGCCTTTTTGACGTCGCTGAAAAACACGGCGATTTTTGTGGTCGGCACTATTCCGGCCACGACAATTATCGCGCTGGTGATGGCCCTTCTGGTGCACCCGCATATCAAAGGGCGGGGGATATTCCGGTCGGGGCTTTTTCTACCCTGGATTACCTCGTTGGTTGTGGTCACATTGGTGTTCACCAATCTGTACAGCCGGGGCGGATATGTGGCGACCCTTTTTCAGATGGTTGGCTTAACGCCGCCGGTAAATGGGTTTCTATATGACAGCGGGACGGCGCTGTATGCAATCATGGCGATGGATGTTTGGAGTTCAGTCGGCTATTACATGCTGATATTCCTGGCCGGCCTTCAAGCGATTCCGGATGAACTCTATGAGGCGGCAGAAGTTGCCGGGGCATCCAAAGCGAGGCAGTTCTTCAGCATTACTCTCCCCTTACTTCGGCCGGTGGCGATCTTCGTGATTGTCATCAATTCGATTAAATCGTTTCAAGTGTTTATCGAAGTATTCATGATGACCAAGGGGAAATTCGAAAGTTCGACGCTGGTCTATTTCATGTATGATATCGGGCTGTCCAACGCGTATCGGTTTGGGTACGCTTCGGCAGTCGCCTACACGCTGTTTGCGATTGTCGCAGTGTTCTCTATCGCCCAGATGGTATTACTCCGTCGGCGGGGGCCGGTATGGTGAATCGGCGATCGAAAGTCGGTTTGGCGGCTCGCTATGTCGCGCTTTGTGGATTATTGGCGGTCACGGTCTTCCCTATGCTCTGGATGTTTCGGGTTGCTTTTCTACCGCGCGACGCTGATCTGGCGGGATTGATTCCGTGGACCGGCGGATTTACTATCGCCAATTTTGTTGATCTGTTTCAAACCGGCGGAATCCTGTGGCCACTGTTCAATTCGGTAATTGTCGGGATAGTTGTCACAGCCGGAAACGTCCTCTTTTGTTTCATGGTGGCATATGCGCTGGCTCGTCATCGGTCGGCGCTCAACAAACTGGCCTTTGGAAGTGCGCTGTTGGTACTGATGGTGCCGGCGCATGTGACGATCATTCCGTTGTATCTAATGGCGATCAAGACCGGATGGTATGACAGTTATCTGGCGCTCGTTATTCCCTGGTTGGTGACTCCGATAGGGATATTTCTGGTCAAGCAATATATCGAAGGTATCCCGCCGGCTTTGGAAGAAGCGGCGCGAGTGGATGGCGCCGGTGAAATGACAATTCTCTTCAGGGTTGTTATGCCGATCTGCAAACCGGTTTTGGTGGTGCTCGCGATACAGGTATTCGTTACTAATTGGAATTCGTTTTTGTATCCGTTTATTCTGACCTCACGCGACTCGCTTCGCACGCTTCCGGTGGCGCTGGCCATGATGCAAGGACATCAGGCGATTGATTGGCCGCATTTGATGGCGGGGAGTGTGGTTGCAGTTCTGCCGGTATTGATTGTATTCTTTGTGATGCAACGACATATCTTAAGTGGAATTATGGCCGGTGGGCTTAAGCAGTAACCACCATTTATAGTTGCATAAGCGAAACTTCTGGGCTACCGTTGGGTATAAGTCTACGTCTATACCTTCCCTTTATGAAAGGAACTCACGAGATGAAACATCTTACAATTGTAGCGATTGCGACACTGGCGCTGGCCGGATGCGGGGTCAAGAAGGACTATGTCGCGCAACAGATCGCCGATTCGGAAAGCCGAACTAATGCCCGTCTCGGATCGCTGGATGAAAAGTCGGGAATAACTGCCAGCGAATTGGCGCGTCTCCAGCAGTTGACTAGTGAGCTGAGCAAGAAAACAGACATGGCGCTGAACAAAGCGGCCGGATTTGAAAATTACCAAGTAATCTGGTCGGGTGAAATCAATTTCTCGTTTGATTCATGGGAAGTTGATAATGTCGGCGAACAAATTCTAAATGAGGCCGGACAGAAAATGCAGGAAGTCAAGAATTCCTTGCTTGAGGTCGCTGGCCACACTGATGCTGTGGGATCATCTCAGTACAATCTCACACTCGGGGAACGCCGGGCTGACGCCGCGAAACGGTATCTTAACGATCATTTCGGCGTGTCGCTCTACCGGATGTACACGATTTCGTATGGCAAATCCAAGCTGATTGCCATGCCCGATCAACGCCAGGCGGGCTCCAAGAACCGCCGAGTCACACTTCAGTTGTGGGGGCCGATGCAGACCGCCAGCGGCGACGTAGTTAACTAATCACAAGCGCAAATTGATTGATAGCGGCGAGGAAATTCCTCGCCGTTTTCTTTTAGGTTGATTATCTGGGATTGGTGTCGGACTTGGTAATAACCAACTGCGGAAGAGGAATCTGAATTCCCTCTTGTCGAAACCGATTGAGTAGCTGTTCGCGCAATTCAGAGGCCACCGGGGCTTGGTCGGAAGACAGGGCGACCCGGCAGAACACGGAGATGTCAAGCGTACTTGAACCGAACTGATCGAACGAAAAACTGGGTGGCGGAGATTTGAGTACGCGCGGATGTTTACCCGACTCGTCCAGGACAATTTGTCGCACTCTTGCAATATCCGAACCGTAGGCAACGCCAACCGACACTTTGACTAAAATTTCTTCGGAGGGGTAACTCAGGTTATGAATTTCCTTTTTGGTCAATTCAGAGTTCGGACAGATGATCATGCTGTTTTGCAGAGTGATGAGCCGGGTCGAGCGAATGCCTATTTGATGTACGAGGCAGATGGTGCCGTCGGCCATGCGAAGCCGGTCGCCGACCCGGAAGGGACGGTCGATCATAATGACAAACCCGGCGATCATATTCGCCACCGTGTCCTGCGCGGCAAGTGCAATCGCCAGCGAGCCGACACCCAAAACAGCGATCAGACCCTTTACGTCGATCTTGAAATGATCCAATACGATGAGCGCCGCCAACGCGTAAACGACAATCCGGCCAACGCGGTTTAGCAGGGGGACAAACTCGTCGTCGACTTTTGATTCAGTCTTAGCGGCGACATTCTCTCCGTACCAGACCAGAGAAGTGGCCAATATGCGTACGATAAGATTGGCGACTATCAGAACGCCCAAACTGTAGGTGATACCATCGACGACTTCAAAGAGTTTCTCCCCCGTTGTCTCAACATACAGGGATTGGACAAAATTGAACAAAACGGTCGCGCCGATTATGTATACGAGCCAATAGACATGTTTCCGGGTTGCGGCAAGCAAGCGGTCGTCCAAATCGGACTTTGTCCGCTTGGCAAAGTGAGAAATTACGCTCCACAAGACCGCGCGAACCAGCGCGGCGACAATGATAGTGCCGACAATGATGATTGCCATGCCGATCAGATGTTGCCAGATTTCGGCGACCGGAATTTGCGATAGAAAGCTCTGCATACCTCACCTATTAAAATTGGACTTCGACTCCGGCAGTTTCAAAGCGGGCCCGTACGCTGACAGTATCCGTCAGGGGACGAAACGGCTCGGAGAGCGTGAAGGGGAATATCATCCCACGATCAAAGCGGCCGTTGCCGTTGCGATCGACAAATCCGCCGAGAAGGTATTTGCCTGCCGGTAGCGCAATTTTGAATGTGTCAGTCGAAATATGCCGAAGAGAGCGAGTGTCGTTGAGTTTTCGAAGAAGAAGTACGGTTCTACTGCCCGAATCTGACACTGGCCGAGTTATGCGGCCATCAAGCCAACCCAGTGAGTCCGAATTGAGTATCGAGAATGTGTATTGCACGACGGAATCACCGATCGGGTTGCCCGTCAAGTCTGGCAATTCATTTTGGCGCACACGCACCACATACTGCTGGCCTGAAGTCAGCCCCTGTGGTGAAAGCTTCAGTTCAAAAGGGCTCCGTATTGCCTTGGTGGATAATAATCTACTGGAATCTTTGAGCGAGCCAATAGTAACTGCAGTATCAGACATTTTCCCAAAAGAAATCGGCTCGGTAAAATACAGATGAACAGCGGTGTCGACGCCAAGGAGCGGGCGCGAGTCGGGCCAAACGCCGATGATCATAGGCCGAGTGGAATCGTCCGGCGCTGAGATCCGGAGGCTGTCGAAGGTCGCAGTCGGTTGATCCGGTTCAATCGTCCATCGCAATTGCCCGACACCTGCAGTGAGTGGACCGAAGTAGGCGCGAATAGTACTGAAGAACTCGCTGTCGGGAGGAGGAATCGGAACGGCCGTCAACTGAGTACCGCCGAGAGAAAGCCGGATCGAGTCAGTAGCCGATAGTTGATTGAGATTCAGTTGCTTTGAGAGTCGCAGTTGGAGCACCCGGTCATTGTTCAGAACGGCTGAGATGATCTTGTAGGGCAGAGTGTCCTGAGTCGTGAGCGCCAGATTGAGATTTTCAATCGAGCGGATTGAACTTAGATCGATCGGGCGATCAGGAATACCGAATTTGTCCCGCAATGGGCGAAAGCGGTCATCCCGGGCTGACTTCTGAAAGGCGATCAACCTGAAGGGGGCCGACGGCAGATGGTGAAAGGAAAATTCTCCCCCCTTCCCGCTGGCGGTGAGGTAATCAGGGAAGATCGAATCGTAAGGTGTTTCAGGAGTGAGTGACGAGGCACTGTACAAACCAATGGTGACACCAGCGGCCGGTTTGTCATCGCTATACACCGCCCCCGAAATCGAACAACTGTCAAGAGATGGTCCGGTGGAGAAAGCGAGGGTGATTGATGAGTCGGGCTTGTTCCCGCGTAAATCGGAAAGCGCAGTAGGAAGAGTAACAAGATACGTACGGTTGGCGGCGAGGGTGTCGGCAAGCTCGATTCTTACGCTATGACTTGACCAACTAACTTTCGGCGCCACACTTTGACGGGGGGAAATCAGAAGACTCGCGCCTTTGGGAATCTGAACATCTTCCGAGAGTTTGATCTCAATAAACCGGAGTCCTGACTGATTGACCGACCCATCGACAGGAGTGGATTCGAGCACCACCGGGCCTTGCTTGTCCTCAGGACCACCGGGTGGCGCACCGACATCGGCACATCCGGCGAGCAATGCCAATACTGTAAGTAAGTAACTGGTTACTCTAAAGGGCGGCATACTAAGATAAAACGCTACTTGTGGAGTTTGTCTTTGATCTTGTCGTTATTGGGCGTCAGCTCCAGCGCCTTTTTCCACCAGACGCGGGCAGAGTCAGGCAGATTGAGATCGTGGTAGACATCGCCCAGATGCTCAAAGACAGTCGGATCGGGCTGGGCGTCGGCCGCTTTCATGAGATAGGAAAGCGCCTCGCGGTATTCTTTCATTCGATAGAGCACCCAACCGTAGCTGTCCAGAAAGGCGCCGTTGTCGGGTTCAAGATCGAGCGCACGTTGGATCAGGGTTCTGGCGCTGTCCAATTCCATATTCTTGTCGGCAAACATGTATCCCAGATAGTTGAGCGCTTGCGCAAAGTTGGGGGCATGCGTCAGAAGATCTTCGAATGTTGCGCGGGCGGAATCAACCAAACCGAACTGTTCGTAGGCCGAACCGAGTGCATAGTAAATATTGAGTGCCTGTTTTTCGTCGCGTACTTTTTCGATGCCGGTTCGAAGCGACGCCAGAGCGCGTGAGGTGTCTTTGAGTTGGTTGTAGGCCGCCGACAGACTGATCCACGCCATAGAGGAGGTGTCGGCAATCCTCGTCATATGCTCGAAGTAGCCGACAGCTTTTTTCCACTCTTTCCGTCTTAGCTCAATCTGCCCCAGGTAATAGTAGTTCATGGAGATTTCGTCGCCGGCTTTCACACAGGCAGAGAAGATTGAGTCGGCCTGCGTAAGGGAGTCCATCGAAAAATAGAGAATGCCCAACCGTCGGGCGGCGAAATGATCAGCCGGCATTTTGCGAGCAACAAAAAGCGCGTGCGGCAGGGCCTGGCGTACGGAGTCCATGCGGGCGTATAAATTGATGAGGGTGTGTCGATACGGAATGTACTCAGGAGAAACGGCCACTGCTGATTCCATAAGAGCGGTTGCGGAATCGAGCTGGTCTTTCATCTCGTACGTTTCCGAGAGCGATACGATAGCCGAGGCGTTGGTGGTATCATGTTGAGCGGCGACAGACCTTCGGAAAGCCGAAATCGCGCTATCGAGATTGCCGCGTTGAGCCTCGAATCGTCCATATTCGTTAATGAGTTGAACACTTTCCGGAAGAAGTCGTAGCAAGTGCTGGTAGGCCCAGGCTGACGAGTCGGGTTTGTTGTTAGTGCGATAATACCCGGAGAGATACGAAAATGCCGCGACAGAAGTTGAATCGAACTGGACCTGCCGCTGGTAGGCCACTGCGGCATTGTGGGGGTCATTGAGCGCCCGGTAACAGGCGGCGGCGAGACCGTAGGCGGGACCGTCGAGCTTGCTCAACTTTTTGATCTGATCGAGCGATTCACCCGGACGCCGCATATTGTATAGGGCGGCGGCGAGACTGAATCGGATTTCGTAAGAAGTAGCAAAATAGTCAAGAGCGCGTTCGTAGAGCTGGGAGGCGGAGAGGAGATCGCCGGAATATTCCATGAACATGCCGTTGATGAATAGATCAAAAGCGCGGGGGTCGATCTTTTCCAGTTTGCGCTCGGCCAGCGCTCTTGCCTCTACTGCCAAGAGGGCGGAATCAACCTTCTGCCACGGTGGTGCTTTGGCAATCACCTCTCCCCCACCGACTGTCATCGACAGGACAAAGATAATTGTCAGAAGTAACCAGCACGAGGCACCACTGCGTGTGCCCCATGAAGATTTTCGCGTAAAGAGAGGCATGAGTTACGGAACCAGTCGCAAGAAGCGACGCTTGCCGACTTTGAGAATGGTCGGCACTTCTGGCCAATTGAATTCGTGCTTTGGGTTTTGGATGGGGTCAGCAAAGCTCACTTGAGGGCCGTCGGGGACCATATACACGCCACCACCCTCAATCAATTGACGCGCTTCACTCGATGATTTTGTTAGACCAGCCTTTGTTATGAGGGTGGGGAGAAATACTGTGCCTTGATATGCTCCCTGACCAAAGTACATCTCAGCACTGTACTCAGGGATATCGTCCGGGAGTTGCTTTTGTGAGAAAATGCGCTCGAACTCTTCCCGCGCCGCTTTGCCTGATCCGGGCTGGTGATACAGATCGACCAATGTCTCGCCCAGTTCTTTCTTGATCAGCATCGGGTTGACATCGGGTTGAGAAAGGGTCTTTTTGATGGCTTCGAGACGGTCCAATGCAGTGTTTGTAGTCATTTCAAAGTAGCTTTGTATCAATCTGTCTGGCAGGGACATCACTTTACCGAACATCTCGCGCGGCGGGTCGGTGATCCCAATGTAATTGCCAAGCGATTTGGACATCTTCTTCTCGCCGTCGAGGCCGACCAAAATCGGCATCGTTAAGATGACCTGCGGCTCGACGCCATAGGCCATTTGAATCGGTCGGGCGGCCAGCAGGTTGAATTTTTGTTCGGTCGCGCCCAGCTCGACATCGGATTTGATCGCCACCGAATCATACCCCTGCATCAACGGGTAAAACAACTCATGAAGTGAAATCGGAACATTGCCCTTCATACGCAAAGTGAAGTCATCCCGTTCCAACAATCGGGCGACTGTAAACGAGGTCGCCAAGTGCATGATTTCCCGGAAATCCATCTTCTTGAACCACTCGCCATTCCAGCGGACCTCGGTTTTGGAGCGATCGAGAATTCGGAAGAACTGCTCCTGATACGTCTCGGCGTTAGCGCATATCTGCTCGTATTTCAATTGCGGCCGGGTGGCAGACTGGCCGGAGGGATCGCCGATCAAAGCGGTGTAGTCGCCGACAATGAGAACGACCTGGTGGCCCAGATCCTGAAACTGGCGGAGTTTGCGGATACCAACCGCGTGGCCAATGTGGATGTCTGGCGAGGTCGGGTCAAATCCCTGTTTGACGCGCAAGGGACGCGATTTTTCAATTGAGCTGGATAATTTGGCGCGGAAGTCTTCCTCTGGAAGTAAATCGACCGCGCCACGGGAAATGATCTCCCATTGGCGAAGAAACTCAGGCGACTGTGAAACCATATCTGGGTATAAACCAATCCAACAATGCGAACTCCGGCCTCGCGGTTTTATATAATTCACAGCGACAGGGTTGCCGGGCCACCCTGCCAAAGTTTGAAAGGATGAGAATACAAGGCCCGCACACAAAAAGCAACCGATTATGCCTAAACGTTTTAGCTTGACTGCATCCCCCTGCAAATATACATAACAGACCTATGAGTATCGATCCAAAAGCGATCTTCGCCAAAGAGCGGCCCTGGTGGGTGCGGTGGGCTTGGTTTGTGGGAATCGGCCTGGTTGTCCTCTTGACGCTTGGAGTCATCAAGACTGTTAAAGTCTATCGCTCCGACCTTCCGTCGTTCGAGGCCCTGCATAATATAGAGCCGAACTTGAGCACCAAGCTGTACGACCGCAACGGCGAGTTGCTCAAGGAGTTCTACACTGAAAATCGCGCTTTGACACCGCTTGCTGAGATGCCACAGCCGCTCATTCAGATGCTGATCGCTTCGGAAGATCGGGAGTTCTACGAACACTGGGGGATCAATGTTCGACGCACTTTAATAGTCGCGGTGACCAATATGCTCAAGTGGCGGCTTGAGGCCGGGGCATCCACCGTTACCCAACAGTTGGCTCGAATGCTCTTTCTGTCATCGGAAAAGACACTCAATCGTAAAGTCAAAGAAGCGCTCACGGCTGTTAAGCTTGAGCGAACATACTCCAAGGATGAAATCCTTGAGATGTATCTTAATCAGCATTATTTCAGCAAAGGCGCCTACGGTGTCGCCGCGGCCGCGCGGCTGTTCTTTGACAAGAGAGTCTCCGAGCTGAACATCAACGACTGCGCGGTCATTATCGGACTTCTGAAGGCTCCCAATATCAATTCGCCCCTGAATAATGCCGACAAATCGCTCCAGGCCAGAAACCGGGTATTGTATTCATATTATGAAGTCGGCGGAATCACTGAGCAAGAGTACGATTCGCTGAAAGCCCTGCCGCTGGATATTCATCCGCCGCAAGAGCAGGAAGGCATAGGGCCGTATTTCACCGAAACCGTTCGTCAGTACCTCATCCAAAAATACGGCGACACGACGCTTTATTCGGGCGGACTGCGGGTATTCACGACGCTTGATGCCCATCTGCAAAAAGTGGCGGAAGAGTCGTTGCATCGACGGATAGATTCGCTGAGGGCGAAGATCGGCCGAAACATATCGCAGGACAATCCGCAGTACAGTATGCTAGTGCCGGATACGACTGATTCTCTGGGTGATTCGATTCGGGTTTTCAAGACAGTCCAGGGGGCATTCCTGGCACTGGACAATGAGACGGGCGATATTATTGCAATGGATGGCGGTCGGTCATTTGACCGAACCGAGTTCAACCGGGCCACCCAGGCGCTGAGACAGCCGGGTTCGGCGTTCAAACCATTTGTCTATACAGCCTGCATCGAGAACGGATTCAAACCGAGCGATATCATCGATGACAATCCAATCGTGCTGGATATTCCCGGCGCCAAACAATGGCGACCACACAACTTCGACGATAAGTTTATGGGGCCGATCACGATTCGTACTGCGCTTTCGCAATCACGAAACCTTGCGGCGATTCGGCTTCTACTAAAGATTGGACCACAGGAAGCAATTTTTTATGCCAAGCGGTTCGGTATCAACTCTCCCCTATCACCGGTACCGTCGCTGGCGATTGGCACCAGTGAAGTCCGGATGACTGAAATCGTGCCGGCCTTTTCGGTGTATCCGAACAAGGGAATCAAAGTAAAGACGCGGATGATTTTGAAAGTCGTCGACCGGTATGGCCAGGTGCTGGAAGAAAACAACGCGGTCCAGCGCGAGGAAGTTCTTTCGCCGCAGACTGCATTTGTGATGACCAGCTTGATGCGGTCGGTGGTTGACGAAGGAACCGGAATTCGGGCGCGCGGGATGGGATTCACCCGGCCGGCCGGCGGAAAGACAGGCACTTCTGATGAGTTTTGCGATAACTGGTTCATCGGGTACACGCCACAAATCACTGCCGGTGTCTGGCTCGGATTTGACGACAAAACCTCGCTGGGTCGGAACGAAGAGGGATCGCGCAACGCCGTCCCGGTATGGACTGATTTTATGATCGCGGCGCATGATTCACTTCCGCTGATGGACTTTGAAGAACCCGAAGGGATCGTGCATTTGGACATCTGCCAGGAATCGGGCGAATTGGCGACCGACCGGTGTATCAATGTCCGAAGCGAAGTGTTCAAAGTGGAGAATCAGGCGACAGCGAGCTGTCATGTACATCCGGGGCGCGGCCGATATGTCCCACGCCCTGACCAGAGACGAACTTCTCCCGAAGATACCTCGTCCGACCGCACGCACTTCTGACCTCGCCTGGTTTTTCGCAAAGGGCGACTCGGGGCACTGGCAACTTGACTTCGGCCTCTTCACCAGATAATTTATCGCCTTTCGGGGAGGGTGTTCTTCTCCGATTCACAGATTGCCGGAGTGGTGAAACTGGTAGACGCAGAGGACTCAAAATCCTCCGGTCGCAAGACCATGTCGGTTCGATTCCGACCTCCGGCATTTCTCAATGACTCCCCACAATCACTACAGGCATTTCTGGCACAACGGCGTAAACGTGATATACAGATAGTCTATCAACGCCGTTATATCCGAAATGTCAATGTAATCGTCGCAGTCGGTATCAGCAACTTCCATTGGAGGCACCGGCGGCGTAAACGATATATAGAGATAGTCGATCATCGCCGTCAGATCGGCAATATCTACCCGATTGTCGGCATCAAGATCGCCCACGAATCTGCACACCTTTACCCACGCTCCCTGGGTGTTCATACTCATCGGCTGATTTTGATTGTCGCGCAGTTTGTATGATGTGATCGTGATGTCTGTCTCGCCGAAACCGACGGTGTTAAGAGGGATCGTGATGACCACTCCCGGCCCATGCACGGTATTCGTGTCGCCCAGAACCGCGAAGTCGAGTGTAAGCCTCCCACCACTATTGGTCACGTACGTGTAATTGAACAGCGGGTGGAGCGAAAACCACATGGTGCCAAGCGTCATGTGTGCCGTGTCCGGCTCGATAAATGAACCGTTGAAGTCGATGTCCAACTCCAGCCCCTTGACTCCCTGGAGGTCGCCGTCGCAGTGAATCACCAGCACAAACGATGTGTCACGCTGGGAATAAGTCGTATCGGGAGTCATCCAGACTGTTCCTGCGGCCAAAGCCCCCGTCGACGCAAGACAAACAAATCCGGCAAGTAGTACAAGTATCTTTTTTATCATACAGCGCTCTCCTGTCACGGACACATAGAACAAATGGGTGTAAATGAGATGTATAAGTAATCAATCAGCCTGGTCACATCACTAATGTCGACCAGTTGATCGCAGTCCACGTCGCCGAGTAGCAGACTTGGCTCGGGCGAGGGGCCACTAAGGTATAGAAATGCGATCATGAAGGTAAGATCGGCGATATCAAGATTGCCCGTGTGATCGAAATCACCGAAAAACGGATGTGGATTCGGACAAACAAAGACAATAGCGTTACCGACTTCGTCCAGCACCGGTGTCGAGTTGGCATCCAGCACAATCTGCGACTGAAAATATGAAAAGGTCGCTCCGGACTTTTTGGCGGTCAGCCACAACTTCGCAAGCGGTGCATATCCGTCGATATGATAAACCGCTCCGTAGTAGGCCGCTCCCAGGTCGATATACCACACCGGCTGGTGGGTTATTGAGTCAACGGTAATCGTGTCTTTCCAGAAAAAGAAATTTGGTCCGGCGTTGTTCCACTCCGGCGATGGCGCGATCGAGTCAATCCCCAGGACGGTGGTATCGAAGCTGATGTGCACATTGAAAAAGCGGGCATTTCGCACCGCCGAGTCCAGCGCCAGAGTCAGCGCAAACGACGACCCCACCGGCGAGACAATTTTCTCCTCCGGCACGAGGACGATCCGGTTAGGGCCGCTCGTTACCGAGCTGGCCAGACAGATCGCCAAGAGCAAAACCGACATCGCAATTCGAAGCATACATTTCATAATCAGTGTAAGGGAGGGCGGCAACCCACAGCGGGCCGCCGCACTCCCTCCCCTCATGCCTATTTCAACAATGTCATTTTACGCGTGGCCGTGAATCCATCGGTGGTTAACCGATAGAGATACACGCCGCTGGCAACCGGACGACCGGCCTTATCATGGCTGTTCCACTCGACTGTGTACGATCCGGCCGGACGACTTTCGTCGACCAGTGTCGTCACCTGCTGGCCCAGCACATTAAAGACATCAATCTTCACATGCCCGCCGGTCGGCAAGGCAAACGAGATCGTCGTCGTCGGATTGAACGGATTGGGATAATTCTGCGACAACGAGAATTCGCTCGGTATCAACCCCGACGCGCTCACCAGGGCGGTAGTGATTGTCCGGTTCTCAATGTCGCGGACATCGCCCACACTCAACTCCGGCCCTTGGCCGCCGGTCGTGGAAATCCTGAGCGTGGCCAGTTCGCCAGATCCACCGATGGTAGTCTCGTGACCGAGCACCGCCAGATCAATGACTATCCTGCTTTCTTCCTTGCCGATCCAAGTAAAGAACGCCGCCTCATTGGCTTTCACCGATTCGGCGAGAGCGATCGAGTGGACTTCTGCTCCTGCCGGTAGCGTGACCACCGCATGGAGTCCCTTCACCGTTCCCGGATTATTATTAAGGCGAAGGCGCCATGTGCCGGTTTGATCAGGTTCAAGTGACAACCCAAAAGCGCCTTCGATTGGCGTCTGGGCGAAGAGCGGCACAATCTTTCCGGATGGAGTCACGGCATCGAAATTGATCGCGAAGATGATTGCATCCTCGAAATTGATCGAGTCATCGGGCAGAGGAATGCCCTTAGGCGAAGAGTTGTGTGTCGGGCCGAAGTCGGCATCGGGACGGAATCCCGCATCGCTCCACTTTTTGCCGTAGGCAAGCGAGAAGAAATTGAGATCGGGGAAATAGACCAGGCCATCGTACGTGCCCGGTGTTATGAAATTGTCCGCAATGTCGCCAAGCCAATACGATGTCGATCTCCCCTGTGCCGACACCGCCGCAATAGAGTAGTTTCCGGCGGCATCGTAGGCGAAAGCACCATAATAGTAAATATCGCGTGTGGCATTGGACAGGCCGCTTAAGTCGTTATGAGCCGCAGGCGTTGACGCGCTCGCGCCGCTGTCAAACACCGTGGTGCCGACCGTGTAGGTCGCCGGATACACCGGCGCCGCTGTCGGTGTCGGCTGGCTTCCGTATTCCGGATAGTCGGTCCACGGAACTCGCTGGAACCGTACACCAACGACATCGGAGCTACTCGAATTCGTCCACGTCAGGTGGACTTTGTTATGTCCCGGTTTGGCAACGAGACTCGTCGGCGGAACCGGTGGAGTCACATCCTTGGTGAAACACCAATTGTACGAACAGGTATCGGTATTGGTGTGACCGGATATATCGACCACTTTGAAACGAATGCAGTGATTTGCTT
Organism: uncultured Ignavibacteriales bacterium; assembly: GCA_964571235.1. GTDB lineage: Bacteria > Zixibacteria > MSB-5A5 > GN15 > FEB-12 > JACRAV01. Next base: position 82,798 of record CAZNAI010000002.1, read on the forward strand.
CTGAGAGCGATCCAAACCCCGGCACAGTCCACGCGGGATTATTGTAACTGGTTCCTGAAAGCCCAGTCGCCAACACCTGCCAACCGGCGCCCGTACACGCGTCGATCTGATAATAGACGGCCGCGACACTCAGGTTGTCGGTGGCTGTCAGATTGAGTACCGGCGCTGTGTTGTAATACCCACCCGACGCGGGCGAGTTCACTACGATTGTCGGCGTTGCGCAGTCGGCTAGGAGTACTGTTGGCTCTGCCGGCGGCACTGTCAGCGTCGCATTTGAAGAATCGCGTAGCAGATGATCGATCTCCGTAATATACGATGGATACGCCGGACCTGTCACCGCCGAGAATGGAATACTGAAGAGTGAGGCCGGCCCGTCTTGCGAGCCCGACAGAACGATCATCTCAACCTGCATTGTGTCCATTTGACCGGGTCCATGATTTGTTGGAGGGGTCGTCGGAAGCAATGAGTAGTTGGGATTGAGAACCACCGGCATTCCGGGGGTCAACTCAGCCGGGAATTCCAGTTTCACCCGGATGTAATCCAGCGCCTGCACAATTTCCCCGATCGAATAGACCAGAGAGAAGTTGCCGGTACAATTGTATAGAATCGTGTCGCCGGTCATGTTCAGCCCGCAGTTGGAATTCGGATTGTTGTCCGCATTTCCGCCTCCGCCGCCGACGGCATAAGCTCCGCTACCGGAGTAATCGTGCCAGCAATTCTGGTTATAGTAATTCCCGACCACGTTATCCAAGGCATTGGTCGTGTTCGCAAAGGTGTTCCGTTCGACACTCGCGCTTGCCTCGAAAACGTCCAGACCATATTCATTTCCGGTAATGCTATTGTCATTGACGGTCGAAGTTATGCTGGCCGAGGCGCCGTCTTCATACAGAATCATTCCCTCCAGGTAGTGGCTCACGTTATTGTCGGTGATAGAAATATTTACACTCGATGTGCCATACGCATATTCGTAGACGCCAAACGAAGTGTCCGCGCCCGCGCCATCCAGTGTATTACCTGTTACGTAAATCGAGTGAGTCTGTGGCGCCGCTGAGCCGTCGACATGACGCTTGGCCGCCATCTCAAGGTCCATTCCAGTGGGCTTGAACTTTGCCATTGCTCCCGCCGTCGAGTGCACACCTAAGAATCCGTAGAGTTCGTGGTGCCCGGTACCCGCAAACGACTGGGTCACGGTGTTATTCGTAAACGAACCCGGCGCATCAGACCAATATGCCGCGGTCTGCGCATTCGTGATCAGGTTGTGATCGGCATTGACAGTACCCGGACCCCAGGCCAGCAGTCCGGAAGCGGTCCACGAGGCGCCGGTGTACGACACGCCGCTGACCGTGTTGTAGGAGATCGCACCGGAGGCATCCGGTCCGATCTGAATTCCGTTCTGGGCCGTTACCGTTGTCGGTCCGGCTCCCGTCACTGTGCAGTGGCCCACGGTCACGGAAAGGTCCACGCCAGACAACGCGATGCCAGTCTTTTGGAAACCTGTTACCACCGACCCGTTGACTGCCAATATTCGGTCGATGCCGTTGTCGGCAAATGCATATATGCCAACACCGTGCTGGCCACCGGAGAACGGCGTGTCCTTGATGTTTAAGACCACGCACGTATCAACTGCGCCACCCGAATTGCGGTATCCGATGCCGACAAACCGATAATTGCTGTTTCCTTTGCCCAGGCCGTCGACTGTCAGGTGACTTATTTTCGTTGAGGCGCAATCCTCAACCGACAGAATCGCATAGTTCTTGTTCGAACCGGTCATGAAGTAGTGTGTCATCGGAGATGTCGGAGCGGTGACAAATGTCGATCCAACTCCCGCGCCGATGAGTTTCAAATCGGCAAATCCGCTCATGACCACTTGTCCGGCATATGTGCCGGCGGCAACATACACGGTGCTACCGACGACGAGGTTTACTCCCTCCTGAATTGTGCCGTTAGTCGACACGCCGACAAAATGCAGATCAGGTTGCCACCCGATCATTCCAAGATCGTAGTCCGACCCGCTGGAGGCGACCCACGGCGAGTACTTGATGCCGTCGTCGACTGAGTTTCCTGCTCCTGCCGGATTAGTGGTGGCATTGATCGGCCCACTGACCGCACCCCACCAGTTGGATGACATGTCCAGGGCAAATGTCCCCATGCCGTAGGTTCCGGTCGCTTTCAGCGCTCCGGTGTTGCTGTTACCACTCACACTGTTATTTTGGGCGTTGACCGTGCACGTGTACCCGGCATCTGCCTCAAAATAGGCGCCATCAACGTTGTTGAAAATCTGGTTGCCGGAGAGTGTAACTGTGCAGTTCCCCGGAGTGTATCCCCAAATTTGAGTGGTAATGTACAGACCGGTACTATTCGCCTTGGCCATTCCGTTAATGACATTGTTGGTGAATTGCGGCGTGACGGCGACATACGCGCCCGCACAAGAGAATCCAACATCACAATTCGTAATAGTGTTTTCAGTCACAACCGGCGCCAGATACGGAGCGAATACGAATATGCCGTAACCGTACAGCACGCTATTGCTGACTGAATTTCCCTTGATCAGGTCGGCAACACTCCCGGCATAATTGCCGGCGTTGTCGGTATGAACTCCGCTCCCCGAATTGCTCACAGTGTTATTCAGGAATTGGCACCCCTTCGACCAGTTGGAAGCGATAGCGTCATTGCAGTCGGACAAGGTGTTGAACTCGAATGTACCCGCTCCCCCAAAGTTAAACATGCCGATCGACGCATACTCGCCGTTGACATTCTGCACGGTATTGTGGTGAAACCAGAATGTTCCTCCCGACGAGGCGTACATACCGCGCAAGTAGATATTCTTAACTGTCGTGTGATGAACGGTCAGGTTTTGATACACCCCGGCGGCGTGATTGGTAATGATACCGTTACGGGCGTCGACATCGATCCCGTTACTGGTCACTCCGCTGGTGAGCGATGGATTATCACCATCGAGTGTGAATCCGGAAATAGTCACATTGCTCGCTTGAACGAGCATGAGATGACTGGATCCTGGAGCGAGTGAGCTCGCGCCACCCGGATTCGGCGCTGACAGCGCCGGTATCACTATGCATCCGGCCGCGCCTGAACCGGTAAGTTTCACTTCTTTGTCGATGACGACATTTTCGGTGTATGTTCCATCGCCCACGAGAATTTCATCACCGGTAACCGCATGAGCAATTTCATCCTGAATGGTTGAACCGATGCGACGGCTGTGGTTAAACGTGTACGAACCGCTCGTGTACGAGTATTCTCGTACGCTGTTGGCCCAAAGCCCGCCGTTGACGACCACCACCTTGCGGTCGAACGTATTTGAATTGTAATATGTCTGCCAGTCGAACTGACTATTGTCGTAATCTCCCCGCGCCCGGATATACTGCGGCGAGCCGTCTGCAAATGAATTGCCCGTGATAATCGCTCCGCCCACTGAATAGACGAACCACGGGACTCCGGTGCCGGATCCGTTGAAACTGATGGCATTCCAATCGCCGCCATCCAGATCGAATGTATTATTAAGAATCTTGCGACCTGAAACTGGTCCTGAATACCCGGCTCCCGAGGCAATATCTACACTGGTACCAAGGGTAAATTCGTTGCCGTCGATATTGTACGACTTGATCCAGGAGGTATTGGTGCCGGTGTCATAGCGCCAATCGTTCAGATAAAGTGACATACCGTCGGTCAGCCGACAATACTTCATGGTGAATCCATCACCAATCAATTCAACTGTCTTGTTGAGGCCAAGCGCTGGGTTTTGATAAAGATTCAGCCCCGTCATGGTGACGTTATCGCCCTCAACGAACACACCCGATGGTCCAAACCCGTTCGTTGCGTTGGTTTGAACATTGGCCACCACCGCCCCAAAAGAAGTAATCGGCGCGCCGCCCGCAGAAATGCCTTGGACTGTTATTCCGCTTTTATAGGTGGCAATAAATAGCCCGAACTGGTACGGACCACTGACGCCAAGGACCATTCGGCCTACCGCGGTTTCATTGTAATTTCCGGGATAGACATTTACCGTTCCGCCGGCCAGTACGTTGTCGATGCCATCTTGAATTGTCGCAAAGGCATCGGTACCGAAGATGTGCCCGCCGACCGGGGTTCCGTTCGGCGTGCCAACCCAATCATCATCGACCCAAACCGTGATCGCTGACGCTAGAGCCGATAGATCAGACTGCCGCTCTGCCCATCGCCCGATTTGGCCGGCGAGTTGTTCCGGCACGAGCGACATCGCTCCAGCCATTCGCGATTCGAGTGCCTGCAAATTAGGTGTGACAACCGCCGAGGGGTTGTCCTGGCGATACAACAGAGTCTTGTCTTGCTTGTCGACGTCGGCCCATCGTGGGCCCGGCACGGCAAACGCACTTGCGACGGCGGCCAGTAGCAACACCGTCATCATGCTCATGACATGTTTTCTCACGACCTACTCCCCGAGTTCTGCCGCCGGGCGCAAGGTCACCACGACAAATGCGCGACCGCGGCGTATGTGTATTTTAGAATGTGCTCGTTATGCGCCCGCGACGAAGATGAATCGGTGAAGAAAATACCAGCGTAGGCGTAGATTGCGCGGAACTAACTGGATTGAATCGAAGGCAGATCTTGGATATTGCCGGTGTGATGCAATTCCAAAGGCGCGGTGATGTAGGTAATTACAAAAATGAATCTGCGGATTGACACCCACTCGTCCCGAAGGTATCAGTTTGTGCTCTGCTCACCTCCCCGGTCCAGCCGCCAACTGTTCTTTCCTGCCCGGGCGGGTTATGCAAAGGCCGGCAACTGGTCGCAAAGCCTGCGTCCTTGCCCGAGTGGTCTTAACGTATATCGAACAATCTAACTGCGGTGTGCTCACGAGGGTGGACATACTCGTCTACCCGCTACTAAGAAAGAAACATCTGTCTCTCTTGTCAAGGCGAAAATGCACAATTTTGACTATTTATGAGTTGTTTGGATGAGTAGAATAGGAACTTCCAACCGGACCTTACCTGAGTCCCGACTAACCGAGAAACTCGAAGGCACAACATAGCTTTATCGCCAGATGTTCGTAATCACCGACCTTCCTGCATAGCAATCTCGACAGAAAAGGCCACCCGTTTTGCGGATGGCCCGTTATGATTGGAATGACAGTGTGGTCACGCTGTGCGTGGCGCGGTTGAAATCGGTTTTTGGTCGCCGCCGAACTGGATACCCATAGAGCGTAGCAACTCAAATGGCGGGACGCCGCCGATGAGCACGATTACGTGGTCATTTGGGATCTCGGTCGTGCCGGACTTTGTTTTGAGTACGACTGATGACTGTCGGATTTCGGCGACTTCGGAATCGAAGATGGGAGTGACTTTTTTTGTCGAAATCATCTTCTCGATCGCGACTTCGTTTTTCTTTTTCACTCGGAAGAACGCGGACTTGCGGTAGGATACGGTGACCGTGTTCCCGGATTGACGGGCCAGGCCGACCGCAGCTTCGACCGCGCTGTCTCCCCCACCCACTACAAGGAGATGTTTTCCGGAGTATGATTTGGCGTCGATGAGTTGGTATATCACTTTGGGGAGTTCCTCGCCGGGGACATCAAGTTTTCGCGGTGCGCCTCGACGGCCCATCGCCAGCACAACATAGCGGGAGAAGTAACTTCGGGAGGGAGTGGTGACTTCAAAGAGCCCGTCGGACTTTCGTACCTCTGACACTACTTGGCTCGTGCAAATGTTTACGTTAAATTGGGCGACGATGTTCTGCCAGGTCTCCATCAGTTGCTCTTTGGAGTACTCTTCCTCTTTGAGCCAACCGTAGAGCGGGATTTCCACCGGTTGGGTCATCACCAGTTTCTGGCGTGGATAGTGAAGAACGGTACCGCCGACCTCTTTTTCGTCAATGACCAAGTATTTGAGATTGTGCTGGACAGCGGCGAGGGCGGCACTTAGGCCTGCCGGGCCAGCACCGACAATGATAAGGTCGAGAGTGTCCCCTCGTTTATTACCGTTGATGCGACGGGCGATTTCGTCGACCACCATTTTTCCCTGAGCAATCGCATTCTTGATTAACGAAAGTCCACCCAGCTCACCCGCGATAAAGAGACCATCGACCGACGACTCATTCACCGGCGAAAGAACGGGGATATCGGGGCGGCTGGTAATATCGCCCAGACCAACTTTGAGCGCCCCGACGGGGCAGACTTTTTCGCAGTAACCGTGACCAACACAGCGTTGACCGTTGATGACTTCGGCCATTCCCCAGACGACACCGAGCACGTCACCCTCGGGACAGGCGTCGACACATGCACCGCAACCGATACATTTTGAGCGGTCGATCATCGGGTATTGGGCGCGAGGGCGATCGATACCGAGGTCTTTGGCTTCGCGGTGACGATCGGCGGTCAGCTTTTCCTGGCGTTTGAAAGAAATGATATACGGAATGAATATCGCCGCGATCAGCACGGCGGCGCCAATCCATATGAAATAGTTTTGCATATCGGTTATACGCGCTCGGCGAGTTGATACTACAACCTAAAATCGCATTCCAATCTCCGATTGTAACCTGAGGCCGTCGATATCGTCACCTGAGTTAAACTGGGTTGTCATCCCGACAAACCAATTACGGCGGAAATCACATTGGCCGCCCAATTCAAACCACTGGCTTGTGCGGTTATCGACACCGGCATCGGCCCGATAACTGTAACCACCAAGACCGAACGAAAGGAGGAGCTGAGTTCGAACATAATCGGAAGCGCGGGCGGAGTAATTGTATCCGTGCTCGGTAGGACCGTCGAATGCGGCATACTGCCCCGAGATGCGAGAGGTGGCGCTCCAGAGAGTCGATTTGCTGAGATTGACCGAGTACGAATAAGCAGGGTCGGGTTCTCCCTCGCGATCGCGAAGGCCAAAGCTCAGCGATGACTGAATGTTTTTGGGCAACGAGAGATCAAGTTGGGAGCGGACGCCTTGACGCAAGTGATCGTCGAAAAGGCTGTCAACAGTTGAGCGGGTATCAACGGTCCAGTAGTTGGTTCGGTTGTCGTACGCAAGGCTTAATCGCGCGCCTTTTGAAAGGCGGTACCAGCCGTTCAAATACACGCTTGTAAGTGAGATCGACTTGCCCGTTTTTTCCTTGCGCCAACCGCGATTGAAGTCGAATTCGGTAGTGTGGTAGACTCCCCATAGACTGCCGTGGCTAATACGGCCCTGCAATGAGGCCAACTCCCGGCTGACATCGCCACTATGATATTCACCGATGACGGCAATCGTCTGTTCAACGTAGGTGGTGGCGGCTGTTCCCGCGATGTAGGTAAAGTATGCGCCGGCCTTTTGAATGGGAATGGCGTCGGGATCGTACGCCCATTGGGGCGCGGCGCCGGCGAGCAGGCCGACGCGGGTCTTTTCACTCATGTGGCTTTCGATTAAGGCGCCATCGAGATATCCGGCAGAAGCGACTCGCCGAGGAAGAATTCGTCCGACGGCACCATTGAATCGCGACTGCGGTTCGTCGTAGGTTAGGGACAGTTCCCACATGCGATTTTCCCAAGCCTGACGGTCGACTAGTGATGTGTACGAACGGTCGCGCTGATCGTATCTCCCCCGTCCACGGAAATTGAGTGTAACTTCCCGGCCAAATAGTCGACGCACCTTGAGATTCAAACGGGCGGTCGATTGCTGGAAGTCCAGATTTGAAGCGCTCCGGTCGTTCCACGAGTAGTACCCGACCGCGAGGCTTCCACTGAATCTGGCAGGGAGTTTTCGGGCACGAGATACCGGCTTCGATGGCGGCGAAGTTGGCGCCGAATCAGGGACGACCTGCAATTGCATCGAGCTGTCGGGTGAAGTCGTGCTCTCAGGGATATTAGATCCGGTAAAGTAAGCGACGTCGCCTACCGCGATACCACAGGAATCTACCGCAAAGGTGCAAGATGCAGAGTGCTCGGCCACGAACACAATCTCAAGTTCGGTAGTACAACCGCCTGTCTTCTTCAAAAGCAATTTGTCGCCGACTTTGAGACCGTCGGCCGAGCCACCATTGAGATAGACATTTTCAGCGGAGAGATACCGCACGGCGAAACGAACATTTTGTGCCCCGGCCCCACAGGTGCTGATCGCTATTAATACCAGGAATTTCGCAAGAAGTGATTTGCGCATTAGTGTCGTCCTCGCGGGTGACAGTCGTAACACGCGACGCTGGCGTATTGATAATTGTTCACACTCGCATGCTTCGAATCGGTGGTCGTCTTGGAGTGAGTGTGGCAGTCGATGCAGGAGAAATCCGCGAAACTACCCGGATTAGTATGGCAAGTGGCGCAGGAATTCCAGACCGCGGCGTGGGCACCGGAATTGATCGGGAAGAACTGAGCGTCGTGATCCCATGACGACGGTGACCAGGCAGTTGTCGAGTGACAGGTCTGGCAGGTAGTTGGGAAGTTGGCGGCGGCATGAATCGGAGCGGTCGTGTTATTGTAATCAGTTTGGTGGCACGAGACACAGGTTGTGGGAGTCCCGGTGTATCCGGAAGCATGGCACGAGACGCATGATGCCGTGGCGTGTGCGCCGGTCAATGGGAAGGCGGTAGTTGCGTGATTGAACGACGAGGGCGACCAGGCGGTGGTTGTGTGACATACAGTGCAGTCGTGGTCGAAATTGGCCAATACATGATTGGGGTCGATCACTCCGGTGAAATCAGATTGGTGACATGCGTAGCAGGTTGACGGTGTGCCGGCATAGGTGGTCGCGTGACAAGCTAAACACGCAAGCGTTGTGTGGGCGCCGGTGAGCGGAAATGACGTGCCGGCGTGATTGAAATTGGCTGGTGTCCATCCGGCGGTAGTGTGGCAGGTCGTACAATTGTGATCGAAGTTTGCCAGAACATGGTTAGGGTCACCGACATTTTGGAAGTTTGTCTGGTGGCACGACCAGCAATCAGCAGGTGTGCCGGCATATCCGTTCGTGTGGCAGTCTGTGCAGAGCACCGTGCGGTGTTTTCCGGTTAGAGGAAAGGCGGTCAAGTCGTGGTTGTATTGCGCCGGTTTGAATGAAGTTGTCGAATGGCACACGGCGCAGTTGTGATCAAATCCGCTCTGCGAGTGATTCGGTTCGGTCGTGCCGAGAAAATCTGCAGAATGGCAACTGTAACAGTCAGTCGCGGTGCCGTCAAATGATGTCACATGGCAGGACCGGCAATCGATTGACCGGTGGGCGCCGGTGAGTTGAAACGTCTTGTGCGTGTATGTCGCATTCGCCCAGGTTCCCGAGGCGGCATGGTGACATCGCTCGCAATCGGTGGAGAATCCGGCGCCAGTATGGGACGGATTACTGGTTGCGGCATATGCCTCCGAGTGGCATCCCATGCAGTCCATCGTTGTGCCGGCGTACTCCTGACGGGCATGATTCTGGTGGCAGGCCTCGCAATCGGCCACCGCGTGCACGCCGGTTAACGCAAAACCTTTTTGAGCGTGTATATCGAGTAAGTCGCGCCGTCCTTGCCAGTCACGTGTGGTGTGGCAATTATCGCAGGTTTGACCTAACTGGCCAAGGTGCTGGTCGGCGTGGCAGTCGATACACGAGGTGCTCACATGGTTAAACTGTGGCGTTTTGTGACAGCCAATACACTGGGCGGAGGTGTGGGCCCCGGTTAAGCGAAAGCCGGTTTCGTCATGGTTGAACAACATGGGTGATTTGAGCTCGGCCCACGATTCAGAGGTATGGCAGTCCTGACAATCCCACTTCAGTTTGCCGTGAGGGTTTTGTGAGGACTGACTGAACAACATGCCGGCCGCAATGAAAAGAGCCAGCAACGTTAGCGGAATGATCTTTTTCATTTGTTGTTCTCCTGAATATTGGGAATAATGCCGCCGTGGCACGACACACAGGTTGTGTCGAGGGGCTTGTAGGCCACAAACAAAGCGCCATCGACGGTAGTAGGTCGGTGACACTTTGAGCAAGGGACGTTCTTGTGGGCGCCGTCGAGTTTGAATCGGGTCAATACGTTATGGTCAAATTTATTGGCTTTCCAGTTGGCGGGGGTGTGGCAGAGATTGCAGTCAGTGTTTTCTTCTCCTGCTTTGGCGAACTGCGCACGATGAGGATCGGTGTGGCACGACCAGCAGTCCGGTTTGGCAAGGGCCATCGCGAGGACGGTATCGCCGGTGGAAGTGAGAATGCCGAGGTGACATTTTTTGCAGGCGACTGTCTGGTGTTTGTCAGTGAGGGCGAATTTGGTGACGTTGTGGTCAAACTTCACGGTGCGCCACGAATCTAAGGTGTGGCAGAAATCGCATCCGCTTTGCGAGACGAATTTGTTCACCTCTCCCCTATGGGGATCGGAATGGCAATCCACACAGCGGGTCGTGCTGAATCTAAACTGGAACGCCACCGGCGCACCGGGTGATGTTTTGCTGAGGTGGCAGGCGTCGCAGGGGACGGCCCGGTGCGAGCCTTTGAGCGGATAAGCCGATTGATCGTGTTGTGACATCAGGAATTTTGCAGGTGCAAATCCGGACACGGTGTGACATTCCTCGCAGGCGCCTTTGGACTCGCGCTTGGCAAATTCGCCTTTATGATAGTCGGCGTGACAGTCGCGGCAGTTGGCAAATTTGAGACTGGCCCGTTCTTTCCCCGGTGAGTGACATTTGTCGCAGGCGATGACCGAGTGTATCCCCTCCAGCGGGTAGCGCGTTTTGCCGTGATCAAACTTCGCCTTGTCGGTCACATGCCAGCCGCTGGTGGAATGACAGTTCTGGCAATTGTCCCCCAGTTTCCCTTTGTGAAAATCCGCGTGACAACTCGTGCAATTGCCGAACTGCAGGCCGATGAATTTGGAAAAGCTGGAATCGGCCGGTGCTCGGTGGTCAACGACTTGTGCGTGGCACTTTGCACACGCGACATTGAGGTGTTTGCCGTCAAGCGTGTACTTTGCTTTGGCGTGATCGAAACCGGTTGCCGGTTTCCAGGCTGAGGTAGTGTGACAGGTTGAACAGGCGGCGGTCAGTTGCCCGCGGTGTTCGTCAGTGTGGCAACTTGAACACACGGCCGACAGTCCAAGAAATGTGCTGTCGCGATTGACATGATCCTTGGTTATTGCGGCTGTGTCGCTAAGGAAATTGCCTGTGTGACACTTACGGCAATCCAAGCCGGCATGTTTTCCATCCAGCGTGTAACCGGTGAAGGAATGATCGAATGTATCTCTACCACCTTTCCAGTAAATCAGAGAAAAGTCCCGCCCTTGGTGCTCGACATGGCAAGTCTGGCATTCGCGATACGACTGCTTGCCGTGGAGACCGGTACCCGTTTGCAAACGCTGGGCAATCGCGGTGTGGCATGCCAAACACTTATCGGCCACGAGTTCGCGCTTGACACCGTGGCATTTTGTGCAATTCTCAACTCCTTCGAGCGACGCGTGCGCACGGTGAAGTTCGCCGGGTGAAATTTGAGCCGAGAGTGTCGTGCGTAGCATGACAATCACCACAATGAGTGCGATTGATCTCATTAGGCCTGGGAATGAACTCGTCTGCAACATCAGAACCATCCGTACCCGGTCCAGAGCGCGACACCGATATGAATGGCCATGATGACGTACATGATGATCGCGAACGGCTTGTGGATAACATGCCAGTAGTGAAACAACTGCTGTACCTGGGCCAACAGGGTAATGCGACGCCGCAAAATGGCGCGCTCAAAAGAAATATCGAACAGGTCTTTCCCCTGTTTCCCGGGAAGAACGATGATCGCCGACAGTTTTCGCCGAAGACGACGCTTGGTCAGTGGGCGCAGGAGATCATCGAACATGAGCGAAACAACCGATGCCCAGGCGCCACGGTGCTTATGAATGAGTGTCGTAGTAAATAACTGATCGACTCTCGCCAGAATCGAGTCGTCAAGTTGGAAGCGTCGTTTGAGGTCATTGGCGATGTTCGCTCCGACCGATTCAAGTTCCTGGAGCGAAAGTTCATCTCCCATCATATTTCTCGGTACCTGCGAATAGAGATACCTTCCGAAGTAGCCACTGAGCGCCACCGCGACCATCGACCAAAAGCTGACGGCGACCAGTCCTTGAACTTTGAACGATGTGTGGAGCACAATAAGGAGCGGCCCGATCACGCCAAGGTAGATGTGAAAATCGAGTAGTTTCCGCAGAGGAAACGATCTCCCCAAAAGGCGAGTCCGCTTACGAACAGAGTAGATCAGCATGAGGACCATCATCACGGATCCCGCAATTCCATAGGCCAGACCGGCAGAGCCGGCGGGCCGGAAGATTCGATACCCTTCGTGATGCGGCCGCTCGATATATGGCGTCATGTAGTACGAGTACCCTTCGTAGAGACACCACACCAGAAGTCCCAGCGAGACTAAATAGAGCACCCAGAGAAAATACCGGCTGGATGATTCTCCTGCAGTGCTGTTATCAGTTATTGACTCGGGCATCGATTCACGAACGGGGCTTAGCATGTGTAGTTATGACCTTCTGTCTTCTACAACTCACGAGTGGCGGGCGATTTGATCTGCATTCAGTATAGTATCGGCACTTTCAATTTCAATATTAAATTGCAAATGAAAAGTATACATGCGCCCTAAACGTCGCAACTCATTATCGCAATTAGCATTACGGATGACGCCTGATTGTTCAAGGCGGGCTAACTTATCCCCTTTGCGACTGCGACCTATCCGATTGAAAACCGACCCATGCGTTCTGTCGAGCATATTGGTCGTGATGGAAGGCATTCATGGATGCCCAGATTCGCTGATTCCCTCACGCGATCAATCGTAAGCTACGTTAGATCGCAGTTGCTACTGTCTTTTATCTTTGCTCTCTCCGCTGAGCCATATATCGTAATCGCCAGACTCGATGATGCCACGCACACACGTGGATTAACTCGCCATTTCTGTACAGAGGAGTAACTATGATTTTCATCCTTGCCGTTGTGCTTTCCATCGCCGGTTTTATCGCATGGAAGAGAGCCGGTGGTATTGCAAAGCAGAACATCAATGCCGGTCGATCGGTAGCTTCCGTTTCGCTGTTGGTGGCTATCGTGTTCGGCGCTGTGGCGGTGATCCAGTGTTTCACGCAGATTCCGGCAGGTCATGTCGGGGTTGTCGATTTCTTTGGTATCGTCTCCGCCCGCACGTTGCCGGCCGGGATAAACTTGGTTAATCCAATGGCGCGAGTGGTCAAGTTCTCCATCCAGACCAAAGAACAGAAGGAGGCGATGCAGGTTTTATCACGCGAGGGACTTACCATTGGACTGGAGATCAGCGCACTGTACCGCTTGAACCCCGATTCGGCCGCATCGGTATACCGAACTGTCGCCGGGGGTGACTATGAAAATGTTATTCTTAAGCCGCAATTTCGCTCTATCAGCCGTTCGGTGACTGCCGGATTTCAAGCCAGCGCTCTGTATTCTTCCGAACGCGAGCGCCTGAGCGCGACTATTCAGGATGAACTGGCCAAAACAATTGAATCCCGAGGAGTTTTTATCGAATCTACGCCCCTTCGCAATGTCTCCCTTCCTGTTCAACTGAGTGAGGCCATCGAACAGAAACAGCGCGCCGATCAGGAAAGTCAGCGCATGGAGTTCGTCTTGACGAAGGAAAAACAGGAGGCCGACCGAAAGCGAATTGAGGCCCAGGGGATTGCCGATTTTCAGACGATCGTTTCATCCGGAATCAGCGATCAGCTTCTCCGGTGGAAGGGTGTCGAGGCAACTGAGAAACTGGCGCATTCAGCCAACACCAAGGTGATCATAATCGGCTCCGGCAAAGATGGCCTGCCGGTGATTCTGGATACCAAGTGACGGGTTAGTGGGACGAGGACCTGACGGCAACAGCTAGCGTGTCCATCCTCGACGTTGTTTCAATCCTAAGCCGGGTCACCTCCCAAACTTTAATGGGTTGACTTGTCCCTGATATGTCGTATCTTTCGGCAAGCGAAATAGTTGCCCACGAGGACAGGAATGGACAAACTGATTTATTTAGACTACGGTGCCACCAGCTACCCCAAGCCGGAAGAAGTCTACACCCAAATGGATACGTTTTATCGTCAATACGGGGTCAATCCGGGGCGGTCGGGGTATGATATCTGCATGATTGCCGGATCGATGGTTGAAGATACCCGCAAGCTACTAACGAGATTCTTCAACGGAACAGATTTCAACCGGTTGATATTCGCTCTAAATGCCACCGATGCGCTCAACCTCGCGATTTTTGGCATGTTACGGCCGGGGGATCATGCAATTACCACAATGCTTGAACACAATTCGGTACTCAGACCCCTGCACCACTTGAGCACACATAGCAATGTCGAAGTCGACTATGTCCCATTTGACGCCAAAGGGTTTGTCGATCCGGCCGATATTCGCAAGCGAATCAAAAAGAACACGCGCCTTGTGGTAGTCAACCATGGCTCCAATGTGATCGGGGCAGTTCAACCCATCAAAGAAATCGGCAAGCTCTGTCATGATGTGGGAGTTCACTTTCTGATAGACTCGTCTCAGACGGCCGGCAAGATACCGGTCGATCTTCAGGAGCAAAACATCGATGTTATCGCTTTCACCGGGCATAAATCGTTGATGGGGCCGATGGGGACCGGCGGACTCTATGTTCGCGAGGGAGTCGAAATAAAGCACACTAGAGCCGGGGGCACGGGTGTCCGTTCGGCGATGAGGGCTCATCTGGATGAGTACCCGTACCGACTTGAATACGGCACGGGAAACCTTCCCGGAATAGCTGGACTAAATGCCGGCGTTAAGTGGATTAACAGTATCGGCCTGCACAATATCCACGCCAAGGAAACCCAACTACTATTGAAACTTCGGGACGGGCTGAGGGAAATCGAGGGCGTTACGTTGTATTGTCAGGATGACCTGCGCAATCATATTGCCGTGTTGCCGTTTAATATCGACGGTATCGAGGCGGCCAATGTCGGCACCATGCTTGATGTTGACTACAACATTGCTTGCCGTACGGGACTGCACTGCGCTCCGCTGTTGCATGAGCAACTGGGGACAGACAAACTCCATGGCGCTGTGAGATTCGGCCTTGGGCCGCACACAATTGAGTCCGAAATCGACGCCGCGATTTCAGCCGTGCAAGAAATTGCCATGAGTCGCAAACGCACGCCAGCCCGGGCGGCGCAGGCGTGAGCACGTTATTTGTCTGAGATTTCGAGAGTAGCGGCGACAATTTCGGTGAGCGTCTTCACTTCCACACCGAGTTTGTACTCTTTGTTCAGCTCGCTCAGTTGGTCGATACAATTGTGACATGGAGCAACAACGATCGCGGCGCCCGTTGCTCGAATCTGATCGGCTTTTATTTTGCCTGCCTCGATTCGGCGCTTGGCAAAACGGGTCATCGAAAGTTGCCCTCCACCGCCACCGCAACAGAAGTTCTGCTCCCGGTTGGGGGTCATTTCCACAAAGTCTGACACTGCTTGCCGCAGGACATATCTTTGGTCCTCGATCACTCCACCCATACGGACAAGATTGCAGGGGTCGTGCATAGTGACTCGTTTGGTTATTCTTGCGGAATCAAGTTTGATGCGCTTGTCACGCAGATACCCGGCCAGAATGCTCACGATGCTGACTGTTTCGTAGTTCGGACGCTCAGCGATCCATTGCGGGCCTTCCCATCGACCGGAAACAAACCCGTGACCACATTCTCCCAGGATCAGCGACCGACATCCAAGCTTTTGTATTGTCTCGCTGTGACGGTGGTGAATGGTGGCGGCGGCATGGTCGTCGCCGTTGAAAAGCCCGTAGTTGGTGACATCGAAGTGTTTGCTTGAAAAGGTCCAATTCTCTTTTGCCGCGTAAAACACTTTGGCCGCCGCCATGAGGGAAAGAGGGAAGAACTTGATTTCGCGTGGGTTGACTGTGTAAAGATAGTCAGCCTGCGGGACATCCATCGGAAACAGATTTGCCTTCGTGCCGAGTTCTGCCTGGAGTTCCTCGTTGAGCCAGTCGATTGTCTCCAACCATTCAGTTCGGCAGATGCCCATGTTGTTGCCGGTGGCGACGGCATTTTCGACAGTCGACTGAAGCTCCGAGGGCGCCAGCCCCAAAGCGGTAAGTGCGCTCCTGCCAGCGCGAACCAGTTGTGGGATATTGAGACCTACTGTGCAATTGAGCGTGCACCGTGAACAACCACTACAAGCGCCAAACAAACAGTCGAGCCACTCGTCGCGCAGATGGTGATCGAGGTCTTTTGCTCCTATCAAGAATGGCAGATGTTTGCCAATCGTCGAATTGTAGCGCTTGTACACCGACTGGACCAGTCCCACTTTGTATGCCGGTTGCATTTTGGGATCGCCGGTGGCGAGAAAGTAGTGACAGGAATCGGCGCAAAGACCACAGTGGACGCATGAATTGAGCGATGCGCAAGTGCTCGGATTGAGTTTCGCCTCAAATGCCCGCAGACCTCTCGCAAGGCGGTCATTGTTGATTTCGTCAGGCAAGGTAGCTTATCTCCTCTCCCTTACCGGCTGGGGAAGGACTCCGCGAGAACCGAATAGTCGACCAAACAAAACGCGAGTATAGAAAAAGAATACGCAATGACGAATCTTGCCGACTGGGATATACACCAACAACATGATAGTGACGACATAGAGCACTGGCAACCACTCGGCGAGAAACGTAGTGACTATGGTCGTAGCCAGAAAGAGGTCGACCAAGAAATTCGACAGATAATCATCCGGCGTGCTGATGATTCTCATTTTTGCAAAGGCGAGCCGCTTGACCAGCAAGGCGACTCCCGCAAAAAGACCGGCAAAGACGCATATGCGAATAGTCCAAAGGACTGACGAGACTTGATCGAACCCAAGCTCTGCGAGAAGGAGAAATGCCCCTGATCCGGCAATTGCGAGATGATACAAAATGCCGGCAATGAACGTTGGAATGTGCTTGCGGACGCTTTCCTTGCTCGATGGCATCATACCAGTCGTAAACGCATACCAGACCCCCATTCGTTCGGATCCTGACGGGGGCGCGTAGGACAATTTGCGCCCCGTCCTCGCAGTTCGCCAAAGTTGGGCGATTAACAAGACCAGTGCGAACAGGGCGGCGATTGCCAATCCTATTTGTAGTAGCTCAATCAAATCCATATGACTCTCTTAGACGCACCCGTCGGGTTTGGGCAGTCCAGCCAGTTTGCAAGCACCTTTGGCCGGGCCGGACGGAAACAATTCGAAAATGCGCCGCAAAGGGAGTCCGGTGGTTTTGCAAACTGAGCGAACCATTGGCGCCACCTGATTCTGTTGATAGTGCCCGCGGATAAAGCGAATCACCGCCCAGTGTTCGTCGGTTAGTTGGTCCAGTCCTTCTTCTGCTTTGGCCAGCGCCAAGGCAACTTCCTCGTTCCAGACTTCTGGGTTAGCAAGGAAGCCTTCTTCGTTAAGTTCAAGTTTGGCGCCGTGTACTTCTATGTTTGACATCGTATCTCCTACTCAAATAATCGTAACCGTCAATATAGGCAAGATAGTCAATACTATACAAATGTGATAAAAGTAGTTTGGGCCCGGGGACAACTCCGCCGAATCGGATCAGATTGTTTACTATTGAGTAAAGTTTTGTCGAACTGATCCTGAGCATGCGTCAAGAGGCCACCCGCTCGTGCGGATGGCCTCTGTATCACCCAACTTGTAGATCAATTGGTCACTGACAGGCTGTAGGAGGGGTGAAACTGATATACATGTAGTCGATCAACGCGGACAGATCAGAAATGTCGATTCCGGCCTGACCGTCGATATTGGCCGTTGCCGTGCAACACAACGGCGTGAATGTGATGTACATATAATCGATGAGCGTGGCCAGATCGGAAATATCACACCCTCCCGCCGGATCACAGTCGACATTGCCGGAGAGCCCTTCACAGCATCCGGTCACACGAACGTCGTCGATATACCAGCCTTCACCTGTTGTAGCGCCGTCGGAGAGAAATCTAAATATGATCTGGTGCACACCGGTATACCCTGACAGATCGAATTCTGCCTTTGCCCAATCGCTATTTCCCGAGTAGCATCGGGTACCCGCTGGTGCAGTTGTACCCGTGCTGAGCTTGTGTGAATATCCTCCTATCGGAGTGAGGGCGGCCCATTGACCAACGCCCGTTGAGATCGATACCACTGCACCATCCCAAGCTGTCGTATCGTCCGCAAACTCCGCAGAAATTTGATGCCAGAAACTCAATCTGGGTTTCTCGGGGAGGAGAAATGGCGGGGAAACCAGGCCGGCGTCACAGTTGTCGAGGTAGTTTGTCGAACCAGCGCCACCCATTTTCCAACTGTTGATCCCGCTGTGAGAGCGGGAATCTTCTTGATGCCATTGTTCGGCCGAACCGACTGTGACGGCTTTGTGTTTCCAGAGTCCGTCGCCACTTTCCATATCGTCACCGTATCCGGGCTTTGTGCCGATGAAGATCACTATCGTGTCGGTAAATCCGCCGCCCGTGGCTGAATTTGTGGTGAGAGCCAGAATCGCGGTATGTGGGTCGGGACAGGCGGGATCAATAGTCAGCGCAAAGGGAGTAATCGCGGTACCCTGCGCTTTCCACACAAGTCCGGGGTATGATGTCGTTTCTCGTGTGATTGTGATGAAAGGGTCGGTGGTCGCAAGTGATCCGGTAATGTTAGTCGCGTCGAGGCCCGCGTTTCGGATAGTCGATGAAAGTAATACCGTCTCCCCTGCCTGTGCGCGGCCATCGTGATTCCCAATTGAGTCAGTCAGTGTATGTCCCACCATTTGGAGAACGGTGGCCGTGGGCGGCGCCAGCTTCTCAATAGCAGAAGTCGCCACCCAATAAATTTGGTTTCCGGATGAAGTGTGACGAGTGAAAAAGAGATACTTGCCGTTGTGGGATAAGTGTGCGCCGTACTCGTCAAAGCCGCTGTTGAAGCTGGCACCCAAATTGATTGGTTTATCCCATCCGCCGCCACTATTTTTGAAGCTTACAAAAAGGTCGGTGCTGGCCCCATTCCTCCCGGAATAGAAAACAAGAAAGTGTCCGTCTGGCGCGATACAGGGATCACCTTCGTATGAACTGTTGTTGATGGGCGCTCCCAGTTTTTCCACCACTATGTTCTGGCCAGCGTCTTTGTAGGCCTTGAATATCTGGTTGTTATTTGGAATTGCGCGGGTGGAGCCGAAATAGAATGTTCCGTCGGCCATCCAACTGCCGCGCCATTCCTTGGCACTACTGTTGATCGGCGAAGGAAGACTCACAGGTGTCCCCCATGTTCCGGCGTTGTAGCGCACGACCCAAAAGTCATTTGCCTCGGTGCCTCCCCTTCCGGTGAAAGTGACTGAATCGCCACCGGCCGAAAACACCGGTTCATGCGAAAATTCAAAACTGGAAACAAAAGGCGGCGCGACAAAGGGTGTCCAGGCGCCGTTTTCGAGTTTCGAATAGAGTAGCCTCGCCGAGGAATACGACGCGTCCCCGACTCCTACAAAGAACATCGTACCGTCCGGAGAAAGCTCGGTGGCCTCAACCCACGGGCTTATGGGAGCAAGAATCGCCGGAGCAAAAAGTACAGGCGTCTCTCCCGGCGCCGTCTGACCGAAGTACACTTCCGGTATCGGAAGCGAAGATTCCCTTGTGCCGGACAGTTCATTGCCACGTGCTTGCGTGACGAATAGAGTGAATAAGCAAGCCCCGACTACAGATAGTTGCCTCCCTGAGCACTTTGTCCACATGTCATCTTCTCCTTTCAATTGGTAGAGCGATACGTTGCTGTCACAATAGGAGCCTTAACCATGTGAGGTCCGTGCTGATGGCCAGGCGGCCCATCTACCTCTTATAGACGACTTAGTACATGATTTGTTGCATGTTCACCAAACACAACTTGCTGGCGCAACGAAGAAATTGTCGGCAAATCAGGATATTGCAAATCGGCTTTGTTTAATTCAGGGCGAGACTTCACTCTTCGTAATTCAATCGTCTCAATTCACCCAAAAAAAGGGCCGCCTGCTTTCGCAGACGGCCTGGTTGTACGATTCGATAGAGACTCGACTATTGACAGAGCGCAGGAAGGGTGAACGAGATGTACAGATAGTCGATCAAGCCTGACAAGTCAGCGATATCTATACCGCCGGCGATGTCGCCGTCGATGTTGGCGGACGTCAGACACTGGGGAGGCGTGAAGCTGATATACAAGAAGTCGATCAGCGCCGACAGGTCGGCAATGTCAACACCCTTGGCAGGATCAGCGTCGACGTTTCCAGAGCGACCGTCGATACTGTTAGCCAGACAACAACTCGCCAGGTTACAGGTTGGACGAAGGTGCCCGTTGTACCACTTAAACGCTTTGTCAAAAGATGCGCCCAGAGTCGTCTCTGAGCCGGTTTTCTCCGTAATCAGTGCAGTGTACACAGTGACCGTATCGTTCACGGCGAAGTTGCGTTTGTGGTAGTAGGTGTACATTGCGCGATGATCCAAACGACCTGACTGAGCCGTAAGGCCGGTATTTCCCATCAGATTCCAGAAGAACTTCCCTTCGGCATTGGACGAAAGTGAATCGTACAAGTAAAGTGTGTCCTGACGGTACGTCAGTGCACTATAAAAGTCCTTGGTATTCGAACAGGGCTCGGCCGTGAACTCCGATTTCGTGTAGCGACCAAGCAGGAACATGGCGCCATACCGCGATGAGTCGCGCTGTGTGCCACAATCCGGAACGGTACCGGTGTCGGTACCGCGCGAATATACGGTCTTTGTACCGAGGATCTTGCTTGTGTTGGTAGCAACAGAGTCTGAGGGAACATCCCAATCGATCTGCTCCCCGACGGTTACATTGTCTACTGGTGAAGCCTTCATGTTGAAGTACTTTTTTTCAACAATGATGAAGTTGCAGGAGTCCACAGCGGTCGGGGCGTAATACGTCGCGGAAACACCTATTGTAGTATCGCGATTGACGAAGGTGCCGGTTCGGTAACCGTCAAACCCGGTGCCAGTGAAACTACCTGAAACGCCACCCACCACTGGCTTGAAGGATTCGTCGTTATCGAAACCGAGTTCGAACAACTGGTTGCTCCAGCTATAAGCCGATCCGGGAGTGATTTCGCGGTTGACCACTACGCCACCGTCGTACAGGTAGATACCCACACGCGACTGACCTAAAGTGTCGCAATCGCTACCCAAGGTCCAGAAGTCCAAGTTTGCTTTGCCGGTTCCGCCGAGACCGTTGCGACCCATCTCACCGTTGTTAGACACGACCAGACGCAGGCAACCGGTTGAAACTGTATCCCACGACTGAGCGGCAACAGTATCGGCAACAAGGAAGCGATCAATTACGATGTTGATCGAGTCGCGCGGCGCCTTGGCGTCGGATTTGATATACAAAGAACCGGAGAGATTTACGATCGTGCCGGGTGAGTTGATGACCCCGCCTTTGTTCAGGGTAACATCAAACGTATTGGTGTTCGGAATACCGGCAGGAACAGTCATGCCGTTGCCATTGGTTACGGCAAGCCAGTCATTGGGAACCTGGGTGGTCTTGACCATGCCGATCTTGGAGATGTTCAATGCGGCGTTGCCCTCGTTAGTCACGGTCACGGTCAGTACTTTTGGGGTTCCGTGATGCGTGAAGGCCGGATAACCAATGCGGCTGGTGTCGGTAAGAATTCTTGGGGCATTGACGGGTTCAACGCAGGCCAGACGGACAAACCGGAGCGGATTGAGCGTCAACCGGCCGTAGGTATATCCGCCGTCGGGATTTCGATCACGGTATCCCGGCGCCGGGAAATGATCCTCGGAATACATCATCATGATGTAGTTGTTTCCGGTGTCCGGCGAAGCCGCAGGCGGGGTCAGGTCGACCAAATCGACATCACCGGCAGGCCACTTCAGAACAACCGGAATGCCGTTGGTGTCGTATACGTCGGCATCCATACCGTAGCGGGAAAGCGACGAACGGGAATCGTTCATACAAACGCCGCCGAAGCCGGCCGAATCGCAGTCGGGAGTGTATGTTTTGGAAATATTGCGAGCGGCGTCCCAGAGGATACCGTCGAGATCTTTTGAGACGACCATATACAACTCGGCGTTGGCGGCGTAGCGACGGTCACTCGTTCCTCCGCTCGCGCAGTCGTCGATATTCTGGGGAGTAGTCGGAGAGACATCGTCGCCCAGAGCATTGAGATACTGCGAAAAGACGACATAGATGCGGCCTTCGCACTCTGACATTGTGTACGAGTGGGCATATCCGCCGCCCGGCGATCCCATTCCGCAGACCTGGCTATTGAAATCAATACCCCAGTCGGCATTGTGCACTTTAGCGATCTGGTTGGTGCGGTCGGACCAGTGAAAGATGTTTGTCGAGAAGTCACCCCAGAAGAACACGTTGTCGGTGTATACATTGGCAACCGTCGACTGACAATCGAACACGATGTGCAAAAATCCCTCGTGGTCATAGAGCAGATTGACCGCGAGTTTAGCGGTCTGCGACGCGAGAACCCGGGAGTAGTTTGTCAGATTGATTTTGGGGCCCCAGACAGCACCAACAGAGTCGGACACTCGATACCAAAGATCATTGTCATACCGCAACTGATTGGGCGCGGTGAGCGGTGATGATTTTTTCCAGTGAGGGTATGCGACCGCTACTTTGGGCGATACACGGCTCGCCGCCATGCCGCCATTGTGAGTTCCGTTTCCTGAGGAAATGTTGTTGACCGTGTCGATTAACACCGGCCCCAACCACGTACCCGCCGCGGCAGTGCCGAGTTTTCGAAAATAGTTCAGCGTGTAGTTGCCGAACAAATCAGGGTCATTCGGCGTGAGAAGCTCTTCCTTGGCCATCACGTGGGTAATAGTATCGCCGGCCCATTCCTGGACCTCTATGATTGGCTCCCAGAGATGATTCGAAATAGTGGGTGTCAGAAAGTTCGTCTGATACTGACTCTGCGAAATCTGACTCCCGGCGCCAAATGTACAGTTGGCCGGAGCGCCAGCGCCGCTTTGCCAGAAGAAGTGATTGTCGATCGCGCCGCCGGTATTATCAGCGCCGCCGATGACGACACGGCTACGTCCGTTGACATCCATTACCGCATGCTGACCGGATTCTCCAATTGCATTCAATACGCAACCCACTTGAAATCCGCGAGGCCAGGTGCCAGTAACTGGGTTATATACGTTGTAGGCAAACCTTGAGTCCTCGGCCTGGGCATCGTTGCGCGAGTAAACAAAGTGGATGTCCGGGCGCACACCGCGGAAGTCGATCATGCGCTTTCCGGGCGACCGATATTGGTCGTCCATATAGGTGTAATAGACATCCAGACCGGGCGACGAGACATTCCGGGGGGCGGCAACCGCACCAAGCGACCTCCGCCAACCGCCTGGAGGTGTTGCCATGTCGCCACTTGGGAGATCATCGCCCCACGCAATTGGTTTAGCCGCTACCCGTTTTGGTGCGTAGTCGATGATCTTACCAGTATACTTATCGACTACCTTCATCGGAGTCGCGTCGAACTGGCTGACGGCCCACGACAGTGTCGGCACGCCGAGTGCCAAAACGATCGCCACGGCTAGTCTCATGAGCTTTCTGTGCATACCCATCTCCTTAGCTCTGAATACAATGTTTCAGTACGTATCGCATCAATTCCTAACAATTGCCTGTCTCAAATCAGATTCATAGAATAACTCAAGAACGTAAGACTAAATAATGGAGAATCCGGTGTCATCTACCGGAATCGGGATGTAGCGAGTCGGTATTGGCTAATCCGGGCTGGGTCAGCGAACCAAACTGGTCCCCAGTCCACTTAAACATAATGTCTCCCAGCGAATTGTCAATACGTTGAATTTGAACGCGCGTGGATGGAATCGGCCCTTGAAATGGGCCCACTGAGCTGTTGGGGCATCCGGTTTATCCTATGGTGGCGAAGAATAGGACAGGACGTCAAGCATTTGCGCCTTAATACCTACTACTGTTTTGCGTGATTTGGATTATGTTACGATCCATGAACCGAAATCTAAGGGTCCACCTCTTGTATTTCCGCCGTATTCTCCAAAGCTTGGTTACCCTTATTTCTTGTGCAGTCCCGACCGTGGCTAGCGACCGGCTCTTCGATTCGCGCATCGACTACCAAGTCGGCCAGTCGCTTCGGGCGGTTGTTACGGCCGATTTTGATGTCGATGGCGACCTCGATTGGGCGGCTATTGATGACTCGACCGATCAGGTTGTTGTTTACGCCAACGATGGGCACGGGCTGTTTGCCAAATCGGCCGAATTTACCCTCCCCTCTCGCGCGGTGTCGATCGTGGCGGCCGATCTGAATGGCGACGGGATGCCGGATATCGCAACCGCGAACTACTCAGCCAACCAGGTTTCAGTCTTTATCGGTACTGGCAAAGCCACATTTGCGCCTCCGGCCAACTATGAGGTTGGCTTACAGCCGACTTACGTCGTTGCCGCTGATGTCAACCGCGACGGCCAGATCGATCTTGTAACCGCGGATGACCGCTCCCGCTCAGTTTCCGTGTTACTTAACTCGGGGAGCGGCTTGTTTGGTGAAGCTACCAGCTACTGGATTGGGTATGGCGCGGAGGCGCTGTCAATTGCAGATATGAACAATGATTCACTACCGGATGTCCTTTCGGCCAAACTTGGGATAGACAGCGTGACAGTGCTATATAACTCGCGTAGCGCGGGGTTTGTAGAATTCCGCAATCTCGCTACAGGCTTACATCCGTCACATGCCATCGCCGCCGACTTCAACGGTGACAGCCGTCAGGACATCGCGGTATCAAACTACGGTTCGCGTGATGTCAGTATCTTTGTAGCCGATACGCTGGGTGGCTTCTTGCCGCAGGCGAGATATTCGGCGGGGAGCGGGCCAAATTATCTGGTAGCCGCAAATTTCGATAGGCACAATGGAACTGATCTGATCGTAGTTAACGACAGTTCGAGTGATCTCTCGCTCCTGCTCAACGACGGACTTGGGCGGTTTGCGCTTCCATTGAGGCGAGAGGCGGGCCGGCACCCACTATCGGCGGTTGCTGTGGATTTGAATAATGACGGCGTGATCGACTTGTGCCTCTCTGATTCAGGATCGGGCGCGGTGTCGGTGTACACAAATGACTCGGCTGGGACATTTCTTGCGGATGCGCCAATGAATGTGGGCGCATTTCCAGTGGCAGTAGTTGCGGCAGATCTGGACGGGGACGGATTTACCGATCTGGCGAGCGCAGATATGGATGGGTCCACCGTTACGATTCTTCTGGCCGGCGCCCATCGCAGTTTCGATCAATGCACTACGATAGGCACGGTGCGAAGCCCGCACGGAATTGCCGCGGCTGATCTCAACGGAGATCGAAAGCTGGAACTGTTGGTTGCGGGATTTGGAAGCGGCACGGTCGGCATATTGCAGAATCTCGGGGGTGGGAAATTCGCTCCGGCGGCTGAGGTGGCTGTCGGCGAGGCGCCGTGGGGGATTCTGGCCGCCGATTTTTCAGGTGACAACTGGACCGACATCGTAGTCAGTTGCTACCGCGCTGGGAAAGTTGCGCTGATCGATGGTAACGGAACGCTCAAGCCACAGAAAATCCGTTATTTGACTGCAGGTATTGGACCGAGAGCCCTTGGCCCTATCGATCTGAATCGCGACTCGCTACCTGACTTTGCCGTGCCAAACTATAAGTCCGGTTCGGCTATGCTATTCTCCGGCAGTCAGGCCGATCCACTTGGCAGAACAGATACGATTTTAATGCTCGATAATCTCACGTCGGTAGCGGTAGCCGATTTCAACTCCGACGGCATACTTGACGTAGTTGGGACGGGAGAAACGAGTGACAGCCTGGTGGTAGTTCTCTCCGCGGCTGATTCGCCTTTCAAAACAAGAACGGTACTTCCTACCGGAAAGAGCCCGTCAGCGGTGGTCGCTCAAGATCTCGATGGCGATGAAAAGACAGACTTGGTAATTGCAAATCGTAACGCCAATTCGATTTCATTCTTTGCCGGAGTGGGCGACGGCACGTTTGCCGAGCCGATATCGTACGGTGTGGGAACCCAGGTGTACGAACTGGCAGTAGCCGATCTCAATGGCGACGGGCGGCCTGATCTGATTGCAGTAAATGCCGGCTCAAATTCGCTGTCCGTGTTAATAAACTCGCACAAGAGCAAGTCATTGCCCACCAAGTAGGGTCAGATTGTCGAATTCGTTCTGTTCAACATAGAAATCTAAGTCCTGGGTTCCAGCCACCCCGATTCTCCCATTGACAAACATCGCCATACGACACTACATTTGGTCGTCTGCGGCTTTATGCTCATTTTAGACGATTGTAGCTTTCATCACCACGGAGGTGTGTAGTGAAACGACTCATTCTGATTGTCATTGTGTTTACGATTAACTTAGCCTCAGCTCAAACTCAGATCATCATCGGCTGGAACGATTTGGGTATGCATTGTAGCAATCGCAATTTCGGAGGCATAGTGGTCCTCCCTCCATTCAACAATGTCACTGCACAAGTTGTAACAGTCGGCGACGCTACACATCTTCCTCGGTTTGTGACCAGCGGGTTTCATGTGACATATGAAATTCCGGGGAATACCTATTCTGTCGGCAAAACCGACTTTTGGAATTGGGAGGACCAGATTTTTGGTGTCAATCTAGTAGATAATGTCGGTTTGACTGGAAACGGATTGTCGGGCACCATGACGGTTGAGACCGATCACTTCAGTGCCACTGGCATTCCAATTACGCCGTTTACCGACGCTGATTTACTGCACGAGGATCCGTTTCAACTGGGTTTGCTCAAGCTGTTTGACGCATCAAATACTCTCCTGGCAACCGCCCAACCGGTAGTTCCTGTGTCCAATGAGATCAATTGCATCAGTACGGGTTGCCATGTTTCAGAGCAAGATCTGCTGAACAAGCACGACCTGGTGACCGGGTTTGATCCAAACAACACGCCGATACTCTGTGCCAATTGCCATTCGTCAAATGCTCTTGGTACCCCGGGACATCCAGGAGTCCCCTCGCTGTCTGAGGCGATTCACAAAGCGCATGGCGATAGAACTAACGATTGCTACAAGTGCCACCCGGGGCCGAATACCCAGTGCTACCGTGATGTAATGAAAACGCGTCACGGATTCACCTGTCAGACCTGTCATGGAAGTGTGACGCAAGTTGGCGAGAGTATCAGTAGCGGACGAATCCCCTGGTTGCAGGAACCATCTTGCGGGGCCACCGCTTGCCACGGTTCCCAATACGCAGAAGAGCCGGGAAAACTATTCAGGCAGTCACGAGGTCATGGAGGTCTCTTTTGCAGTGCGTGTCACGGCGAACCGCATGCCATTGTGCCGAGCGGAAATGCGCGGGATAATGTGATGAACATTTCTTTGCAGGGGTATGCAGGAACACTTAATAAGTGCGATGTCTGCCATGGTGTCGTTCCTGCACAAGCCGGACCACACGGACAATTTGCGTCCAATTGCTGTGTTGGCCTGACTGGAAATATCGATTGTGACGCGACAAATCAAATTGACATTGCGGATCTGACAGCGCTGATCGACAACCTATACATTTCGTTTACATCGCTTTGCTGTCCGGCCGAGGCAAATGTCGACGGACAACCGGGAATCGACATCGCCGACTTGACGGCGCTCATCGATTATCTCTATATCAGCTTTGCGCTTCCTGCCTCCTGCCAGTAAAGGCAAGGGGGCAACAAACAACAAACCCAACCGACTCATCGGATGTGTCGGTTGGGTTTTCATTTAGACCTGCAAAAGATACTGCAGTTTCATGAACACCTGGCGATGAGTCGTGCGCCACTTGTGTTGAATCGGATCGACCGATGTGTCGCTCAATTCAGCATAGTCTACAGTCGAGCCAACATAGAGAACCGTGAACGGATTCAGCCGGTAGGTGAATAAAGGATCGAAATCCCAGCTTCGGGCAAAATCATCGTACTGCACGACAAGGCGAGCCGAGAGCGCTCTGGTTGCCTGAAATTGCGCCCGTGTGCGGGTGACATATCCACTGAAGTACCGGTCGCCGTCGGATAGACGGGTCATCCGGAAATAATCCAGACTCGGGTTGACAGTTAGTCGATCTATCGGCTTGAGATTAAGATAGGCGCCGTATTGAACCTGATTGGCTCTGGCCGATACAAACCGGGCGAGCCCTTTGCCCCAGTTTAGATATCCTCCCCCACCAAACGTGCTCGATAGACGGGTATCGAGATTCATGCCAACGGTATTGAGTTGATCGAAGGGTG
Source organism: uncultured Ignavibacteriales bacterium (assembly GCA_964571235.1). Lineage (GTDB taxonomy): Bacteria > Zixibacteria > MSB-5A5 > GN15 > FEB-12 > JACRAV01. The sequence continues at coordinate 110,967 of CAZNAI010000002.1, forward strand.
TATCGTTCCAGCGTTCATAGTACTGCTGGATGTTCGCGCCGATATGGGTTTGCGCGAATTTCATAGTCACATCGACACTCGCATTGAACTGATGATACCGGCAGACACCGGTGCTGTAGTCCCATCGTCGGCCGTAGTAAACGCCGGGGTCGATTTCCTGAAACGGACCGCTCTTGGGGAGTATCGTAATCGAGCCATTTAAATCCATCGTTCGGTGGTTCGCCACCGGATCAAAGCCGGTTTGGGTTCGATACGACGGAGTGATCTGGTTGTATCCAACGAATATGCCCCAATGACGATGCCGCTCGTTGAAGTTTGTTATGAAGGCGTGGCCGTGGTATTTTTCACCGTCGAGAGCCACCGTGTGCCGACCTTCATCGAATGTGCTACCACCGAAACTCGACCCCAGCACCGGCTCGTCGGTGAAACTCATGATGTACTGGCCGACAAACGAGGTGGTTCGAGATGGCCGGAAGTTACCGTCGAGACTGACAATCGACCCTGAGCCGCCAATATCAAAACGACGGTCGGTCAGCATAAAGCCGACCTGAGAATTGCGCCCGAACTGGCGGGCGCCGCGCAGAACATTGACCAGACTCTTGTCGGCGTCCAGAAATATATTGCTGGCATCCATCGGAATGATATATGGACTGTTCTTGTCATAAGCGGAGAGCACGCCGATTCGGGTCCGGCCATGGCGAGAGGTGAATTTGGCGGTCACATCCGGATCGTTAATCGTGCGAGAGTAGAACGAATTGAACAGAGTGCTGAAAATATCGGCTCCCTCTTGGAAGAACGGCCGGCGCTCGGGATACAGGAATGAAATTGTTGAATTGACGAGAATCTGTGCGGCGTCGGCTTCGATCTGGCTGAAATCAGGATTTATCGCGCCTTCAAGGGTCATGTCCGATGAAATCGAATACTTGGCGCCAAGTGAGACTTCACCCTTGGCGGTTTCGTTCTTAAGCGGGGCATTTAGATTGTCATAATCAAGCAATTCGCCGGTCTGATGAGCGACCACCGCGGGGAGAACTTCTACTCCCTTACCGGCGTGAACACCTGCGATTCCCGAAAATGTACCCCACTGACAGGGGAAACACTGATCGTTGCGGTCGAATGCTCCCCAGGAATATTGGTAGACTGAACCGCGCGGTCGTTGGCGGATTAACTCCACCCGCCACGACTGCTCAGGCTTATCTGGGAATCTTATTGAAGCGAACGGTATAGCCATCTCGGCAACCCAACCGGAATCGGTCCGGCGGGCGGCCGATTGCCAAATGACATCGAATCCGAGATCATTATTGCCAAATGTAGTCCAGAGCATATCGCGCTGAATGCCGTACGGGTTGACCCACAGTTGATATGCCCAGGCGCCGTCGCCATATGAATCGAGGTAAATCCCGACGGCATCATCGCCCGACCACTGATCGCGCTGACTCATAGTCGCGCGTATGGTTGTGGGGTCGTCTTTGCAGACAAAGGCAACCAAGAGCCGGGAGTCATCATAGGTGACCATGACCTCAGTTGGTACCTCGGGAATGGTGTTATCGCCGGGGTTTCGCTCGTGGAAACGGGTGATGTGGACTGCAGAGCTCCATCCCGGGTCGTCAAGTCGGCCGTCAACACTGATCTTGCCGGAAAGCGGTTTGACCTCAAGCGAGGGCTTGAATACCGGGCTGTAGTCAATAGAGTTAGTCGTGGCCTCCAGATTCTGTGACCAGAGGCAGGCTCCCGCGCAGAGCGCAAGGAGCAAACGGGCTCCCGCCGTTAACATAGATGTACCTTACCAATGCCTTTCTCCCGACGATCTATTCCTATGACGAACACAACATGCACCGATCGACTCGTGCGCCAGCAAGAGTCGCCGGGATTGGATGGGTAAGAGGCGGATTACCGATTCCAGAACATGTACGAGTATGGACTATCATTTGTTCAATTGTTTTCAGGCGAGATTTGGCGGGGCCACAAAAAACCCGCCGAATAATATTCGGCGGGTCGGAGCGTAGCGATCGTTTTTGCTCGATCAACCTTTGAGACCAATCAATCCCCGAGGCAGGTATGGAAGCCGTCGTGGCCGACCAATTGGTCGAGATTCGGACCCTTGGGAAGCGCGGCTTTGGTTGGGGCGATTTGCTCAAGAGTCATGGCATCGTAGACACGACCGTTGATAATTGAATACATGACATTTTGAGACTGACGAATATCGGCAACCGGGTCACCGTCGATAACGATGAAGTCGGCCAGGTGACCGGGCTGAATGCTACCAATTTGACCGTCGAGCCCAATCGCTTTCGCTCCTAAGTAGGTCGCACACCTGAGGGCATTGTGATTGGACATGCCGCCTTGGGCAAGCATCCACAATTCCCAATGAACTCCCAGTCCTTGCAACTGGCCATGTGCACCCAATTCGACTATTCCCCCCCGCTTGAGTAGTTCGGAGGCAGTTTGCGAAAGTGCAAAGTGATGATACTCGGAGTCTGGCGCCATAGTGCGGCGAATCGAGCGCGGATCGATGACTGCGCGGGGGACAAAGCGGGTGAGCCGTACATTCTCCCAGACATTGCTGTGTTCGTACCAGTAGTTCTCACCCCACAAGCCGCCATAGCCAACAATCAGGGTTGGCGTATATCCGGTTTGTGAAGAACTGAGCAGGCGCAATTCCGGTTCGTACAAAGGCGCTATTGGAATAGGGTGCTCCAGTGTGGTGTGGCCATCCAAAATCATTGTGAGCATGTGATGCATGGTCGAGCCACCTTCGGGGACGACCATCACATTCTGTTCGCAGGCCGCTTTGATAACCATCTGGCGCTGTTCTCGGCGCGGTTGATTGTAGCTCTTGACGCTGAAAGCGCCCCATGCGGCGGTGCGCTTGATGGCGCTGACGGCGTCATCATATTTGTTGATGACGGTCTTGAAACCGCCCTCCGCGCCGTACAGGATAGTACCGGTGCTTAGCACACGCGGCCCCAATAGATTTCCTCGACGCCCCAGTTCCGACTCGGCGAAAATCATCTGCGAGTTATTGCTGGGGTCGTGGGTAGTGGTCACCCCAAACGCCAGATTGGTGAGCAGAGCCCAGTTCTGTTGTGAGTAGACACCCTGATTGCTCGAACCGGTGTGGGCGTGGACATCGACAAGCCCCGGCATAAGCGTCTTGCCGGTGACATCGATAGTCTTCGCGCCGGCTGGGACTTTGACCTGATCGGATGAGCCGACTTCAACGATCTTGTTCCCTTTCACGTGGACAACCCCACTGCCGATAGACGACAGGTCGTTCATAGGGAGAATTCGCGCACCAACAAAATACAGGTCGGTTGATGGAATATCCGACGGTTCGTTCCAGCCCAATGATACCGAAGTTGGCGTGGCTTTCTTCGTGGTATCGGGATCATATAGCGAGGCGGCCGAAACGGAAAACCACTCAGGGCCCAGACTCCAGTAGACTTGCTTGCTGTCACGAGACCAACAGAGATACGTCCCGGCATCTTTAGACAGTTGTTTGACCGGTAAAGAATTCATATCTGGTGAGACATCGAGCACACTACTGGTTGCCGGGTACGGTACGAGGTATGCCTGCCAGAGTTCTTCGAAGGCCAGCCATTTTTCATCAGGTGACAGTGCAAAATCGCCCGCATGTTCAGAAGTAACATGCACTCGCCTATCTGAGCCGAGAAGATTGACAGAAATCAGTGCGGATTTCTCGCCCTCGTTTGATTGCACATAGATGCGCTGGCCATCTTTGGAAAAGAGCGGCTTTTCACCCTCGCGAGTCAAGAATTTCGGTGCGGTCTTGCCCAGGGCGTCGATCACGTATATACCCTGATCCTCAGTCCAGAGACGGCCACGGTACCCATCGCCGCCACCGCGCTGATACGTTACCCAGTTGCCGTCGGGTGAAAACGAAGCCGACACATAATGTCCCGGACGTGAAACAAGAACGCGACTCGAACGACCGTCGGCAGTCATCACCCGAATCGTTCCTCCGGCAGTGTCGTTCCATGCGACATACACAATCTGCTTTCCGTCGGGCGAAAGCGACGGCGCAAATTCGTAGTGATCGGTCTGGCGAGTCAGTCGAGCGGGAGTTCCACCGACAGGCTTCGTGTAGATATATCCAAGTGCTTGAAAAATAGCCGCACCAGTATTGCCCGAGGGCTGGGGCCAACGAACGACTTTGACTGGAAAAGTCGGACCGCCGATATCATTGGCAAAGCGAAGCGCCTTGGTGACAGACTGCGTGATATTTGCGTGAAACGGAATTTGTGTGGGAGTGCCCGTCGCAACTTCGATCTTCCAGAGTTTTCCTTTTGCCCAGATAACGATTTGTCTGCCGTCGGGTGTCCAGTCAAATCCCGGATAGGCGCCAAAGAGCGTCCACGTCTCCTGCTGATCTTCGCTCAAGTCGGTCCACAGCTCGCGAATACTGGCGTTGTCGAGATTGTAAAGGGATAACACCGACTTGTCTCGAACGCGACGTACAAAGGCCATTGTTTTGCCGTCGGGGGAAATCTGTGGGCGACAGGCGCCGCCATTGAGGGAAATCAAATCGTCAATTTCATGTGTAACCATGTTCAGACGGCGGATGACAAAAATGGTGCCGTGGGGATCTTTGTTGTACTGGAAGAACGAGCCGGGCGACATATCCTCCGACCAGTACAGGAATTTTGCGTCCGGCGAGAAAACCGGTTCGTTGGCGTCCATCTGATCGTTTCTGCGCTTGGTCAGTTGTACTCCGCCGCCACCTTCCGGGACTTTGTACATCCACATCTCCCCCGCGCCCAGACTTCGCTCGCTAGTGAAGTGCTTCTTGGCAACCAGGTACTCTCCGCTCGGATGCCAACTGGCATTATTGAGCAGTCGGAAACTCTCTTTTGTGATCTGAGTTGGGTTGGTGCCGTCGGCATTCATAGTCCAGATATTGTCGCCGCCAGCCCGGTCGCTCGTAAAGAGAATACGTGCGCCGTCGGGACTCCAGCGCGGCTGAATCTCCCAGGCCGATCCACCCGACAAGAGCTTTGCCTCGCCACCGGAGATCGGCATGGTATAGATGTCACCGAGCAGATCGAATACGAGGGTGCGACCATCGGGTGACACATCGACCGTCATCCACAGCCCTTCAGTTGTCTCAAAGCTCAACGTGTCGCAAGGTAGAAACGGTTTACTAACATCCCATTTCCTTTCGGCCGAATCTGATTTGGCAGGTTCATCGGCGGTAACCGGCTGAACGCAGAGACAATAAAATGTCAAGAGTGTTGCGAGTGTGATAAGACTGCGCGAAGGAGTCATGGCGATACCCTCATCCTGGTTTCGAACATTTGCGCCGGTGCTTATGGAAAGACCAGCCACCAATTGAGGGACAAATTAGCCGGTAATCCGGCCGAGAGCAATCACGAAAAGCGCGGAAGAGTGTCTACTTGGCGGCCGAAGTTTCGCGGCGCTGTTTCAAATCGCCGAAGCTGACCATAACCCTCCGCTTTTCATCCCAGAGCCGAAACCGCAGTGATTTCAAGCTGGAGAAAAGTTTGACCGGCGGGATGATCTGAAGTCCCTTTACCTGATGATGACATTTGGGAAGATTGTAGTTGGGAATGCGGGCATTGAGATGATGAACATGATGGTACCCGATATTGCCGGTGAACCATGCCAGTATCTTGGGGAGTTTGTAAAACGACCCGCCTTCAAGTGAGGCGGTGACAAAATCCCAATTGTCATCGCGCTCCCAATAGACCCCCTCGAATTGGTGCTGGACATAAAAGAGCCACACACCGGCGGCCAGCCCGAAGAAGAGAGACAGGAACTGGATGATCAGAAACGACTTCCAACCGACAAGCAAGCAAAGCCCGGTAGCCACTGCTACAATTCCCACGTTGGTGAGCCAGACACTATTCCGCTCGCGCGTGCTTGAGCCCGGACGCACCAGCCGATGACTCATCAGAACGATAAAGAGCGGACCGAGCAGGAACATGATAAACGGGTGACGATAGAGGCGATACTTGAGGCGCATTCCGCGCGATGATTCCAAGTACTCGTCGACGGTCATCATCCAGACATCGCCGAATCCCCGCTTGTCGAGATTGGCAGAGGTGGCATGATGACGGGCGTGACTGGCGCTCCAATAATAGTAGGGGGTGTAGGTGAGCACACCGGTGAGTCGCCCCCAAAAATCGTTGGCGCGACGAGAACGGAAAAACGACTGGTGACCGCAGTCGTGGAATATGATGAAGGTTCGGATGACAAATCCGGAGTTCAGAATCATCACCGGCAACGCCAGCCAAAAGGAAATCTGTAAACACCACCAGGAGAGCGCCCAAAGCAAAGCGTACGGGATCAGCGTATTGCATAGTTGCCAGATACTTCTGGCGCGGTCGGACTTTTGATAGGGAGCGAGGTCTTTTTGCAGGGACTGGGGGCGAGGGTTTGAGCTGGCAGTGTGCGGTGGAACTGAAGACATATCTCTCCTGGAATAGGTGAGCGATTTACCATTCGTACAGTTACAAAAAAACCGAGGGGAGTCCGAGTAACCGATCTCCCCTCGGCGTGATTTCAAGAAATTACTTCGTGGTGTGGATCACCAGCCGCCGCGACGACCACCGCCGCCGCCGCTACCACCACGGCCACCGCCGCCGCCACGGCCACCGCCGCCGCCGCTACGGCCACCGCCGCCGCCACGATATCCGCCGCCACCGCCGCCTTCAGGCCGCGGACGAGCTTCGTTTACGTTCAAACTTCTGCCATTGAAATCCTGACCATTAAGGCCAGTAATTGCCGCACTCGCCTCACTGGCGGTCGACATTTCGACAAACGCGAACCCGCGCGGACGGCCGGTCTCGCGGTCCATAACAATGTTCACTTCCGATACCTGCCCGAAGGCCTCAAAGGCCTGACGCAGTTGGTCCTCTGACGTGTCAAACGGCAGGTTGCCCACATAGATCTTCATACGATTCTCCGATCTTGTCCACCCGGCACCGCGAAGCTAACTAGCCCCTGATTCCGTGCCAGACGAACTTGTTCTTGCGCACAATTGCGCGGCGGCACCAGTTCCGCCTTTAGTGATGTGGGGATAAACCAGCCGTCGATAAAAGCAGTACAGGACACCAATTTTGTGGGAGCAATGTACTTAGTTGGTGATCCAATAACAAGATAAAAGATTGCCCCGGTCTACGGCCGACCCATCCAGGTCGAGGTTGATGCAATCATTTGCCAATAAAATACCGACCCAATATTACCACGATTGGCTCAGCCAAGATGCGCCTGCGGCGCAATCGTCCATACATCAACAACTTACGTATTCTCGTGGGTGCCCTAAGGGCTTGGCACGCTGTTTTCTAAGTACCCTTCTAAGGAGACTGACAAATGCTCGACTCGCTCACAGACATTTTTGCCAAGAGTGCCCAAGTGCATCAGGTAGTCTTTGTGGCGGGGATCATTTTCTTTGTCATGGCGGCCATGAGGTCACTCAAACATGACGATACCGACGCCGCTTTGCACATAGCGCTGGCGTTCTTCTTCACGGTGGGGCACATCCTTTGTGTAGTCTACTACCCCAATGACTCGCCAATACCCAATCCGTTTGCGACGCTGGATATCTGGCAATGGATGGTGATGCTGGCCGCGCCTGCGCTGGTAGTGCTGTTTGTGGTGATGGGCGCAATGCATCTCTGTTTTTACCGGATTCGACAGGGTTGTTACAACCTGTTCTTCGGTGGATCTCTACTATGTTACATCTATTTCATCGGCGGTGGCTGGCCGATCGATGTAAAGGCGTTTCTGACTCTCACGTGGGGCCTCACCTGGTTTAAGCTTGAACTAGACCCGGCCCTGTAAGCGACATACCTTCTTGGCAATTTCAGTATTGAACTTCTAGTCGGCGGCGATGTACATTCGGGGCAATGTCATCGCGGCAATCCCCACACTCAATTCAATTCGGCAATTCGCGCAGAACACAAATTCTGGCCGCAGGATTTCTGACCGGAGCCGCGGCGGCGATATATCCCGCCTGCGGAAATATCCTAACCGACCCAAACGGATTTGGATTTACAAGCACGCAGTTTGGATCGCTCTTTGTTGTGCAGACCGTTAGTGCGATTGTATCGGCGCTTCTCTCACCTCGGTTGCGCACGAGCATTAGACATTCGCGGCTGTCACAAACCGGGCTTTTTGCGACCGGCTTGGCGATGATCTTTCTACTCGCAATACAGCTTCTCTCTGCAACTACTTCATCGCCATATTTTCTGGTACTTGTATCAAGTCTGCTCATGGGTGCGGGAATTGGTCTGGGAATCTCAGTGGCCAACGTGGGTGCGGCCAACGCCTGGAGCGACACACCCCAGCGTGGACTGACGCTTTTGCACACGATGCTTGGTCTGGGATTGGCGACATCACCACTCTTAGTCAGTGCGGCCATTTCGGCTGGGCATTGGTGGATCGCGCCCGTGGTTGTCGGTATGGGAGCTGTCCTACTTAGTTGTTTTGTTCGGTCGTCTTACACTCCAACGGCCAATGCTACTTTCGTTGAGTCTCTGCCACTTTCAGCGGCCGAGAGGCACTTGGTTTTTATGCTGGGGACATTTGCAACACTGTACGGCGTGACTGAAGCGTCTTTCAGCAACTGGTGTGTGATCTACTTGCACGAAGCGAGTGGTGTTGGGCTAGCGTCCGCCGGTTTGGTGCTCTCGGGATTTTGGTTGGCGGTGATGATCGGCCGGTTGACTTTCTCGGTTGTAACTCAACAGCACGGTAGGTTGATGACGATGCTCTCTCCGGTGCTGATGACTGCCGCATTTCTCTTGATCGCGGTATCGAAGAGCGTCACAATTCAAGTTGCCGGATACCTGATTGCAGGCTTGGGATGCGCGGCTGTCTACCCCGCGCTACTAGGATTCTCAGCACAATTGCCGATCCGGCATTCGCAGTTTGTGTCGGGCCTGATGGTGGCGACGGTACTGGCCGGTACCGGACTAGGTACCTATGTGATAGCCTTTCTTAACCGCTGGGCCGGTCTCGGGCTTGAACAACTCTACCTGGCGATTTCACTTGTTCCCCTTGTACTCATCTTTGGGCTCTGGCGTATTGACACTGCCGTGCGAACTCGTGGCCGTTGATGCTCAATAAGTCATTCGACCGTTGCTTGAGACAGTCGACCTATCACATTACGAGTTATTCCTTTGCACCAGGTCGATACTTGTTTACCGTGGCCGCACAAAACCGTTGCGTCGTGGACTAAACCGCTCTATTCTGGCGTGACCGCCGGGAAATTATGTCGTCGCCCGTCTGTCAGTGAACCATCATACCTCGACCGGGAGTGCTCATGAACACGCTTTTGCCCAAAGTTGTTTTCGAAGGAATTGTCACTGTGCGAGATCGGTTGCTTCAAATGCCCGATCCGCTTCGTTTGGAATCAGGCGACCCAGGATTCGACACTCCCGATCATATCAAAGAGGCAATGACAAAAGCGCTGAAGGATAACCTCACCCACTACGGCCCCTCGGCCGGTATCAAGCCACTTCGCGAGGCGATTCTCAACAAGGCGCGGACCAAAAATAAAATCAGCTACCTGTCCTCACCCGAGCAGACTTATGTCACCGCCGGTGGAATGCATGCACTGTACTGCACGTTTCGCTCAATCCTCAACGAAGGCGACGAGGTGATGTTTCAGGTTCCGAACTGGACTGCTACCGGACAGATTATTATCGCCGCCGGTGGAACACTGAATAGAGTCAAGCTCCGTCCGGAGCTTGGGTATCGCTGGGATTTAGATGAATTGGAAAGTAAGATCACGCCCCGCACTAAAGCAATTGCGATCAACACTCCGCAGAATCCGACGGGTGGTGTGATGTTCCGTGAGGACCTCAAGCGGATACTTGATATTGCAGTCAAGCACAATCTCTACATAGTGTCGGATGAAGCGTACGAGGATATCATTTACGACACCGAGCATGTGAGTATTGCGGCGGTGGCGGCCGATTATCCCAAAGCAGTACAGGACAAAATCATCACCGCGTTTACGTTTTCAAAGAGCTACGCCATGTCGGGCTGGCGACTGGGGTATGCGGTGTGTACGTCGGAGAAGTATTCTGAGAATGTCAAAAAGATGATCCTGTATACGGCCAACGGCATTTCCACGCCGACCCAGTGGGCGGGAACCGCCGCGCTCAACGGCCCACAGGATTGTATTGCAACAATGCTTGCTGCTTATCGGGAGAGACGCGACATGTTATTTGCGGGGATCAACAAGACAGATTTCCTCACCTGCAAAGTTGCGCCCAAAGGTGCGTTTTATGTTTACGCCCAAATCACGCCCAACTGGCGCGGGACAGCCTGGGATCTGTCCAATCATTTGATCGATCAGTATTCGCTTGGGGCAATACCGGGCGACATCTTTTATGACGAGACGCCGTCGATCCGATTTGCCTACGCCTGCAAGACCGACCATGTACGCAGGGCGATTGAAACGCTGGCAAGAGCCTCGCAACCGGTTCGGGCATAGTCTTACAACTCAAGCTCAATGAAGAATCGGCTCCGGCGATCAGTGCCGCGGAGCCGATTTCTATTTCTGTGTCGATGTACGGTCATTTCTTCTTGCCAGTTAATTCAGAGCGGCCAACGTGGAGTTTGTCAAAGGCGTCAGATGTGATCACATAATACCAATCGGCGAATCTCCGATTGAGCTCAATCGCCCGCTCGTTTGATCTTCTGACCTGGTCGAACCAACGGTCATGTTCCGACTTCAGTTTCGCCTGTTCTCTTTGCGAGGCAGAGAGAGTTGAATCGGGACGGCCAACCCAACTGGTATCGCTGGGGCGTTTCGGTTCAGGATAGAACTTCGGATCGAAGTCGCAAGTCAGGAACAGATACCGGCTGGCGGCCGCGCCGGAAGCGGCGGCGTCTTCCTCTCCCTCGCCCGATGAGATCATCAGGCCCGAACCGTGGAGAACTTCGCCGAAACGAAGGACATAGGTGATCCCGTCTTTACTCTGAACCTGCAATTCACCTTCGTTGGATAGGAGCTGGCCGTCACGGCTGATATAGAATCCTTTGCCCTGCAACGAGAGCATATCGGCTTGTGTAATCGAGCCGCCTCGTTCGGCACGCAGAGTCGCCGACAGGCCTTCCGGTTTCTTGCGGACACCTTCGATGGTGACTGTGTCAATCGCGCTCAGCAGTGACTGGACAGCGGTGGAATCGACAGAACCGCCGTTCAACGTCCACTTTCCGTCTTTAGAGAGTAAGGTCAGGTTCTCGCGCTGTTCGACTGAACCCGACCTTTCGTTAATCGAATAATCTCTACGGACGACCTTGTTGATTTGATCTTTTGAGAGTTGCAACAAGTCGCGATCAATCCAGTCCTCGAATCGGGCAGAGATTTCGAGCTTTGATTTGACAGCGTAGACGCGGTTCACATTGGGTACCCGCATATACCGGTACTCGGATTTCCCGGCTACAAATTTGCCGACGATAAAGTCAGCCAGGACTTCGTCGCCCGCACCTCGAATAGTGATGCGCTGACCACGACCAACCGAGCCGGTTGCTTTGTCATCGAGTGGGTCAATGAGTCCGCAGTCTGCGAATTCGGCGATGTTGTCAGTTCGAAAATCATCCTTGGTCAGATCAATCACACCAGCGGCGGTTTTGGCCAGTCTATCTTTGCCGTCAGCGGGGTAATCGTGATGCGAAGGAATTGTCCAGCGGCCGTTCTTGAACTGTACCTTGAACGGCTTGGCGCGGCCGGTTGCCTCGTCCCAGTCGATCACTTCAAGCGAGGTAGCGGCGTTTGGATCAGTGAAGGCAGGGAAAAACGTCTGCCCCTGATCGTGAAATGCTTCCGGCGTAAACTGACGCGGAAGCGAGAGCCAGGCGAGCGCCACGAGGACGACAGCGGCGGCTATGTAATAGAGTGTCTTGCGTGTATCGTGCATCGTTTAGCTCCTCAACCGGCGCGCCGCGGCCGCCCCTTCCCGTTCGCGTTTGCGGCGCTTGACAAAGATCATCACTCCGGCGATAAAGACCGGAATGGGTGGCAGAAGTACCGCCATCGTTTTGATACGGCTCTCGATAGCGAGTATCGAGGCCTCAGTGGCTTCTTTGCTTCGCGCAATAGCGGCCTGCTTGTCTGATTCAATCGATACTTTGGTTGCCTCGAATCTACGGTTTTCGACTTCCTGCAGATTCTGGACCATGATCTGCTTGGTTTGGGCGTCCAGATCGGTCCGTGAGCGGACTTCTTCGACTTTATCGTTCAGCCGTTGCTGGGCGTCCGCGAGCGCAGTAGCGGCTTTTGATTCTGCTTCCTTCTCATCACTGAGGCGTTTCTCGACAAAGCTCCGCGTCTTAGCCTCGACCGATTCAAGGGTCCGGTGTTTGACCCGCTTCTTGCGCAGATCCAAAAACGACGAATCCCCAACGAGTATGTCCATGCAATTGAGCACAAAGGTAACATTGTCGAAGTTGAAATTCTCAAGGCCGCGCTCGCGGAGTTTGAAAAACTGCTCGGAGACCATATCGATGTCGGCCACGACAATTGCATTGAGCTCGCGTGACGTTGGCGCAATTGATGAATCAACCGGCGCTGAGCCGTGAACATGGGCGGCAAGAATGTAGGATTCGCCGGTCGGCTGACGGCGCGGATTGCGGTTCATGGTCATGCCAAAAAAGCTCTGCTGAATGAGTGAACTCCATCCCAGTAGTCCGCTCACTCGGCCGGTTCTCAGAAGTGGATCGAATTTGAAAGGGCTTCCGGCCGCCGATTGCAGATATCCCGGATATAAGCAGACAACTTCCTGAAGTCCCGATGTCCCCTTAAAGTCCGGATTGAACGCGTCGGAGCTCTGGTTTCCCTGCCCGACAAACACAATCTCGGGGGGGAGTTGACCAAGCGCTGGATGCGGATTGTAGGTGTCCCAAACCAGTTGTGTTTGATTGAAATTTACGCCCAGCGAATTTAACAATCCGGCAATGTCGCCTTTGGGTTTAGGGCGCTGTTGTTGCTGTTGGAACGGATTGGACTGCGCATCAGATGGAAGAGTCGGCGAGAGTCCGGGGTTGATCATCGGGAGAGGGTCTTCCAAAATCAGTGCGGGATGTCCGGCAAGAACGTATGCACGCAGGTTATCCAACTCTTCCTGTGACAGGGCCGAAGGCAGTATCGCCAGGAGACCATCGAGCTGGGTGGTGATCGGTTGTTCGGCGGAGACTTCGGTTACTTCGTACTGACTTTTGAGTTCGTCGACGATTGACCAGGCCGGAGTTGAATTCATCGATTGGAAATCGAATCCACCGAAAACTTTGACCGGAGTCGTCAGGACGCCGATCTTCTTGCGATGGGTGTTGGCAACAACGGCGATACTTCGCACCAGTTCGTATTCGACCGGCAAACCGCGATCAAAAAATGGGATTACCTCTTCCCCGGTTCCGCTCGTGAACGCCACACCCAGAAAGACCTGCGAAGACTTCAGATTGGAGCTCTCTGTTGACATTATATCGCGGGGAGTAATTCCAAATTTGTCGCGGGCTGTGCGGGCCTCTTCAGTGAATGGCTCGGTATTGTGTATGAGCACCTGCACCCGCCCTGAGGATATGGATCCGATTTCCTCAAGCGAGCTGAGCAGGTTGTCGCGGGTTTCCACGTATTCGCGGGGGACATCGGGGCTGACGTACGCTTGAATCAGAACCGGACGGTCGGTTGGAATCGCCGAGATCAGCTTGCGGGTTTCGGACGTGAGCGAGTGGAGTCGTTCGGCGGTGGAATCGATCCGGAAATTTGTCCTGTGTACAATGACATTCACACAAGCGACGGCCACGACTACCGCGACCGCACGAATGGCCATATGCACCCAGTATCGCCGGCCATCGGAAGTCGCCGGCCAGTGACGCCGACCTACCAGCAACACATTTAGGTAAATCATTACCGCAGTCATGGAAATGAAATACAAAAGGCCAGTGAGGCTGATTATCCCCTTGGAGAAAAGTCCGAAGTAATCGAACACACCGAGCGGCGACAAGAGCCGCTGAATGCTCTGGCTCCAGACAAATGCGCCCGGTTGCACAAAAACAAACAGAGAGCAAAACAGTGCGCCCAGAATAAACCCGACGGTGGCGTTGGCGGTCAACAGCGATGCAAGCATCCCAATCGCCAGAAGTCCCGCACCGAGCATCCAAAATCCGACATAGTTCCCGAACATCAGCCCCAGATCGGGTGATCCGAGCCAGAATAGCACGACTATGTGGCTGAGTGACAAGGCCAATGAGACCGAGTAGATTCCCAACACCGCCGAGTACTTGCCAAGCACGATCTCAAGATCAGTGGCCGGGAGAGTAAACAGGAGCTCATCGGTGCCGCGCTTGCGTTCGTCGGCCCAGATATTCATAGTCAGTGCCGGGACAAAAAAGAGCAAGAGAAAGGGAAAGATCGAATTGAGTTGATCGAGATTGGCCAAATTATTAGCAAAGAACTTTTCCTGCCAGAATGCGGCCGCGGCCGAGAGAAATATAAAGAGAGTGATAAAGACGTAGCCGGTCGGCGAACTGAAATACGCCCGCAGGTCGCGTTTGAAAATTGCGCTTACAACTTTCCAGTTGATCTTCATGCGACCCCCTGGTGCCCGGTCAGGCGGTAAAATTCAGACTCAAGACTTCCCCCTTTAGCCAGCTCGCCGGGGAGACCGTCGAAGACCAGCTTTCCTTCGTGAATAAGCAAGACACGCTGGGCGATAGCGGAGACCTCCTGCAGGATGTGGGTGGACATCAGAATCGTCTTTGACTGGCCGAGTCGGACAATGTTTTCGCGAAAGTCATGAATCTGGTTGGGATCAAGGCCGGCCGTGGGTTCATCCATGATGAGAATATCTGGATCGTGCAGGAGCGCCTGAGCTAAACCTACTCGCTGGCGGTACCCACGCGAGAGTTTGCCTATTGGCTTTTCCAGAACATCGCGCAAAGCGCATTGCCGGACGACATCTTCAATCCGCTCCTGGATCTGCGACACGCCCATGCTTCGAGCTTCGCCAAAAAAGCGAAGAAGTTCCAGCGGCGTCATGTTGTCGTAGAGCGGTCCGTTTTCTGGCAAGTACCCCAGATTTCGCGACGCCTCTATTCTATTGGTGCGGACATCCAAACCGGCGATGTGTGAACTTCCTTCACTCGGCGCTAGAAAGCCGGTCAGGATTTTCATGGTTGTAGTCTTCCCCGCACCATTAGGCCCGAGAAAGGCGACAATCTGCCCCTTGGGAATGCTGAAGGTGACATTTTGGATTGCGACAAAAGAACCGTAATATTTGGACAGTCCCTTCGCCTCAATCATCGAACCTGATCTGTTTTCGTCCATACCCTCTTTCCTGCGGCTCCAAATTGGATTTTAGAAGATACTCTCCACCGAAACTCGCCAATGATAGGCTGTTGTCTCACCGGCTGTCAAGCTCTGCCTGCAACCGCCACACCGGACGAGGCGCACAGAAAAACCCCGCCGGCGGGATCACAATTGTGATTATAGCCGGCGGGGCCAATTTGGTTCCAATGGCGCGGGATTAGTGCGCTTTTTGGGTCGGCTTTTGTCCGTCTCCCTCGGCGGGTTCCTTCTGGCCCTTTTCGCCAAGCATCCGTTCATACCAACGCGGATGGTGGTGCTTGCAGGAGTCGACCGTCATCTGGCCGGTGATCCAGGTGAGCGACATCGGATACTGATCGGGATGGAAAATCACAAAGAAGAAATGGAAGACCGCGATCGCCAGGGTGGCGAGCCAGGCTTCGTACAAGTGAACTGTCTCGGCAATTTTTACCGTCCAGGCCGGGAGCCAGGCGGTGAAGAAAGTCGGGAACCATAGGATTGCGCCGGTTAAAGCCATGATGAACGTACCCCAGACTAGCGCCCAATACTCGGCCTTTTCGGTGTAATCGTACCGGTCGAAGCGCGGGCGGTCGGGGCTCTTGCCCATGTAATACTTGATATTGCCGATCACGTCGGTCAGGTCCTGCTTGTTTGGTAGCATCGCCTTGAATTCCACTTTGCCCCGTTTGCTGAAGAACAGGAACAGAGCATGGTGAATCGATATGTAGACAAGGAGAAGGGCCGCGATACGGTGAACAACACCCCGGACACCTTCATAGATGCCGATCGAGTTCATCACCTTGACCCACCATTGATCGGAGTATTTGAGCGCAAAGCCGGTAACCACCAGCAGGATGAAGGCAATGGTGACAACCAGATGCTGGTAGACCATTCCCTTCGAGAATCGCTCGATGGTCGGTTCGGATTTGTTCGCCCGGTGTTTATCGATCACAAAGCGCGAGACGATGATCAGATTGTGACCGAGCATACCGCCGATAATCAGTACGATGGCGATGATGTAAATCGTCTTCACCCAGTTGTCGAGTTTGCTGAAGGCGGTCACCGCCACATTGTGCGAATATGAGGCGGCGAATTCGGCGTTCGCTTTCGGGTGGCATTTCATGCAGGTTTCGGTCAGGTTCTGGGGATTGATCGACGACGCCAGATTGGCCTTCGGAAGAATCTCGTGTGCCTTATGGCAAGACACACAGGTCGCCGCCTTGACCGAGCCACCTTTCACTGCCAAGCCGTGGTAGGAGTCCTGATAGGACGTGAACTGACCTTTGGCGAGGCCATACTTTTCGTTAATACGCCGGTCATTGTGGCACTTGGCGCAAACGTAGTCTGCCAAATTAGCTGAGTTCACAGGCGAGCCGGGGTCGCTGATCTGCAGAATTTCGTGCTCACCGTGGCAATCAGTGCAATTCGGGCTATCAAGAATTCCGGCGGCCAGCGCCTTACCGTGAACTCCCTTACTGTACTGAATGTAGATATCGTTGTGACACTTTGAACAGGTCTTTGGGATATTCATCTTGTTGACTGTCGAGGTCTGCTCCGACGCTTTCTTCAGGTCGTGCATGCCGTGACAGTCGTTGCACGAAGCGGCCGATCCGATCCCTTTGCGGATGCCCTCGGCGTGAATCCCGCGCATATACCGGTCAAACGAGTCGGCGATGCGAACATCGGGGTCGCTTTTGAGTACTAATGCGTGGTGGCAATTTGAGCACGTGTATGGCAATTTTGTGGCCGAGGTCGTCGCCTCGGGATTGCTATGCGACAAGATTTTGTGCGTATCGTGACAGGACGCGCAGGTTGGGGCTTTCGGATTGGTGGCAATCGCCTCACCATGGGCTGATCCCCTGTAAATGGCCGAAACATCATCGTGGCAACTCGCGCAGTTGACCGGCTCGAGTTTCTCGGCGTGTGGGTAATCTTTGGCGGTCGCCAGATCGGTATGACAATCGACACAACTCATTCCGGCGTGCACGGATGAATCGACCATGCCCGGCGAGACAAACATCGACATCTCGGCGCCATCTTTTCCGACACCCTTGAGCTCGGAATCGTTGTGACAACCTAGGCAGGTTTCATTGTCTGCCTGACCAAAGACCGGAGAAACGGAAAATACCACAATCGCGGCGAGCAGGATTCCAAAGGGGAGTTTCTTAAACCTCATATGACAACCTATTACTTTCATTTCAGTCACTCACCGAAACCGGACAATGAGTGGTTTCTTTATCTGTATTATCGTCACTTTGTGAAAATAATAACAAACTAAATGGCGTGTCAATATCTATATTTTTCTCCGTTTTTAGCCTCTTGCGGGAATGAAAGTTTGAGCCGGTTTTTCGACTGGGGAGACGTCGGGCTGGCCTATCTCACGGCTCCGCCTGAGAAAACTGATTCCAGTTCCCAGGAGAATGAGAATTGCGCCCGCCCAAACCAAATTAATGAGCGGCTTGGTCGAGACATCTAAAACCAGTGTCTCAGGGAGGGCCGCGTTGGTAATCCCCGGAATCTCAATACCCACCGCCCCCTGGTCGGCCAGTATCGAGGTGATGGCTATCTGGTACGTGACACCGCCGATGGTCAGGCTGTCGGAGAGCGAAGTCACGCCGGATGTGCCATCGGTCGTGGAAGAGTGAATCCGCGCAGGAGCAAGATTGTGCACAACTCCACCGATGGAGGCGGTCACGTTGGCGCTGACCCTCAGGGCGCCGGAAGAATCACCATGCTGACCCATTTCGAATCCGGTGAACGTAAGGCCTACCTCTCCGAACGACTTGGTCTCCCCCTTTTTGAGAACAGTTGGTTCGGCAGAGGGTTGCTTGATATCCTCGGGTGAGAAATAGGTGTCTTCCAATAACTGGCGCCGTATGTACGGCTTCTTCATCATCCCGCCCATCCGCTCGGAAAAATAGAGTTGCGGGTGCCCTTCGGTAGTGTCGGAACCGGATATGACGGCGAGATGAACTTCGTTATTGGGAGTCTCGATGCTGGCGGCGAGGCCATTGTAGATGATGGTCAGATCGTCGGCCGACTTGGCGACACCTCGCGGCAAGACAACTTTCTCGCCAGTGGAGAAGACCGACGACGCGAGAATGCCTATAATCATCGCGCCGAAACCAAAATGAGTAATGTGCCCACCGGCCTGTCGCCATCCTGACGGCATATGGCTGAGCGTTGTCTGCAAGTTTGTGACCAACGCCACAGCCGCCAAAGAAAAGAACATCAGGTGAAGCGGCTCTGTGACCCCCGCCATGATGCTAATAACTAGTGCGATCAACCCGCCTGCGAAACCAGGCGCCAGCGACTTGAGCCAGGATGTTCTGATAATCGTAAATCCAATACCAGCCGCGACCAGGAAACCGGTAACAGCGGTAACAGTTTGTTCCACTCCGGCGATGAAATACATGGCCAGGGCGAAAATGATCGCGACCGCGGCGATACCTGCACCTTTGGTTTTCAGTCCCGAAATCGAAACTTCGGCGAAATTGGTAAACGGGGAGATCACCAGAAATAGCGCAATCAGAACCGACATCGGCTGGGCAAATGCATTATACGTAGCAATATCGGCGGCTCGTGGCGTGCTCGAAAAGGCGCTGGTCAAGATCGGCAGTGACATCCAAAACAGTACGACCAAACCGAACAGCAAGAGCGTGATCATGCCGGAGAAAAGTACAAACTCACGGCCGTAGAAGCTGTAGCTGATAGGAGCTGATTCGATCCCACGTGCCCGCCACAATACAATGAGGGTAGTCAAGGCGACAAAGAACAACAAATAACCTATGAGCAAACCGTTGATACCCAGATCTGCAAACGAGTGAACGCTAAAATCCGAGAGCACACCGGAGCGGGTTAGGAATGTGCCGTAGATTACCAGTAGAAACAGAAAAGCGGCCATCACGAGATTTGTCTTGCGCAGTCCCGACGGGCGCCGCTCGATGATCATCCCGTGCAATAGCGCCAGAGATATTATCCACGGCACCAGCGAGGAATTTTCGACCGGATCCCATCCCCAAAAGCCGCCCCAGCCAAGCGTTTTGTAGGCCCAAAACCCACCTAAAATATTTCCGGCGCCGAGCGACAGCGCGGTCAAAGCCACCCATGGAAAGGCGATCTTATTCCAGCGTGAATAGTCGTTTTTAAGTAGGGCCGCAATCGCAATCACAAACGGCAAGGCGGCCGCTGAATACCCGACAAACATGACCGGTGGATGGATGACCATCCACGGATCACGCAGGAGCGGGTTCAAACCGGCGCCATCGGCGGCAGGATGATCTAAGTATGCGAAAGGCGAAAGACGAATCAGAAGGGTCAAAAAGAAAAGGTTCACCAAAGCAAAAGCCGCCATCCCCCAATTCCGATATTGTGCGCCTTTTTTGAGTATCAAATACCCGAAGAAGGCGTTGAACAATAACCACAGGAGGTAAGTGCCTTCCTGTCCCCCCCAAAAGGCGGAGATGATATAGAAGAGCGGCTGACTGCGCTCCGAGTAGCCGTAGACATAGCTGAAAGCGTAGTTGTGGGTAAAAAAGAGGATGTACAACCAAATTGACGCAAGAACGGTGGAGATTGCAAAGAGGTGATAGGCGCGGCGGCCGAGCGGTTCCAGTTCAGTTTTTCCGCGAGCAACCAATGCAAACGAAAGCCCGACGATCACATTCGCCGCAAGGGCGAACCAGACAAATAAAGCGCCGGGCGCCTGCCAGTCCATGCTCAGGCACCAACCGGGGCGTCAGCTTTATCGTTCTTGATATCCTGCCACTCGTCTCCCTCGCCCTGATACTTCGAGGGACACTTGACCAGCATTTGTTCGGCGACAAAGACGCCGTTGTCACCGGTCTTCCCTTTCAGAACAACCGACTTCGCCTGATCGAAATTTCCCGGCACCACACCGTAATAGACGACCGGATATCTCTTTGCCGATACCGTATCTTTTGCATCCGGGTCAAAGACTGCGAATTCCAGCCGGGTGTCGACCGAATTGTAGTTCACTTTATCAAAGTCGATCTTTCCCATGACCTGCACGGTGCGCTTGCCTTTATAGGCTTCGTCAAGAGAAACATATTGGATGGTGGTCTTGAGAAATGCCGAGGTCCCCCAGATAAGAAACACGACGATGATAATGCCACCGATGATGTATTTCGCTCTCATCGCGATTTTCCTTCCAGTTTCTCGATCCGTTTATCGAGCCGGTAGACAAAAATGAAAAGTCCGACCCAAACCATCAAGGTCACCGCCAACGCGACATAGTTGCCGTCCATCGATTATTCCTTTTCCATCTCCTGCCTTTGCAGGCGTTGCACCCGGAGTCCCAAATTATACAACCAATAGAACAATGTGATAAAGAGCGCGGCCGAGGTGAAGTAAATCGTACGGACCTGTGCGCCCATAGTGAATTTCAGATTTTCGTCAACTATTGAGTCCGAGGGGTGCAACGAAGGCACCATGCGCGGCACCACAAAAATCAAGAATGGCACAGTGACAAAGGCGAATATCGAATAGACCGCCGAGAGAGTGGCGCGTCGTTCCTCGGATTCCACCGCGCCGCGAAGGGCGAAATAGGCACCGTAGATAAGTAAGAGCACAAAAATCGATGTTTCGCGCGGATCCCAGTTCCAGAATGATCCCCAGGTGACTTTGGCAAATATCGATCCGCTGACAGTGGCCAGAATGCAGAAGACCAGCCCGAGCCCGGCGGCGGTCACCGCCCGATCATCCTCGACAATGTTTCGATTCTTGAGAAACCGTATTGAATAGATCATCGATACAGCAAATGCTATCACACATATCCAAGCCTGTGGGATGTGATAGTAGAAAATCCGGCTGGCTTCCCCCAACTGCTTTTGTGGCGCAGGAGTGATGAAACTAAAGACAATCATCACTGACATCACCACAAACAGAAGCCATTTCCACCAATCGCGCATCATTTCACCAATCCTGTTTTCATCTGTGACTATTATAACAGTTAAAGGACCGGAAAAGGCAACATAATTTGCCTTCTTATGCTACTTTTTTCACAAAGTTTGTATTGTTTTCGTCCGGCCTGAGTTGACCCTACCGCCTTCAACATGACGGCAACGCACTGTTAGGCAACACATTTCGAGTGTTGTCCGCCGTGTTCATGTTCGCTTTATGGAATTGGGGAAAGATCCGGTATTCATACAATTTTTCAGAAATCGGCATGTTCATATTCGGGATTTTCACTAATCCGCCAGTCCTCTACTTTGCCACGATTCACAGTTGCTCCTTGAAATCGGAATTGTCACTCAGGCTCGCTCGATTTTTGGCGGTCGCTTACCAAGCTCGGTTGACCGAGCGTGTCAACTGGCGTATACTTGCCGACTGATGCTCCAGCTAAGGAAAATACCTACATGGAAATGACACGAATCGGGATTATAACTAGTGGCGGTGATTGCGGCGGCCTCAATGCTGTGGTCAAGGGCGCCGCCCAGATGGCCACTCGAAAGGGCCTTACGGCTGTCGCCATTCCGAATGGATACGCTGGCCTGTACAATCTGGTAAATATGGAATCGCTGGTAGAATTGACCCCGACCCGTGTAGACACTTTTTCGATTGGACAAGCTGGTTCCGAGGCGGGGCACTCAAGAGTCAAGATTTCCAAGATCAAAGACGAGCACAAATACGAACGAATCAAACAGGGCTTGTCGAAGTTCGGCATCGGCGGATTGATCATTTCCGGCGGCGATGACACCGGATCGGTAGTCGTTGATTTGTCCGAGCAGGGTATCCCCTGTGTGCATGTTCCGAAAACGATGGACCTTGATTTAGTCCCCTATAGTGTTGGCGGCGATTCGACGATCAATCGAATATCCGAATTCGTTCGCGATCTGAAGACCACCGGGCGCACTCACAATAGAGTGATGATTGTCGAAGTCTTCGGGCGGTACGCCGGGCACACCGCCTTTCGCGGCGGAGTGGGCGGCGAGGCCGACGCTATACTGATTCCGGAAATACCGGTCGACTTTGGGGAGCTCTATCGTCATTGCAAGAAAGTCTATACGAGACGTATTATAGAGAGCGATGTCAAAGCCGGCACGTACACGATTGTTGTCGCTGAAGGACTCAAAGATGCCTCGGGCAAAGAAATGTACGATGAATCGGCCGGGGTCGACACGTTTGGCCACAAGAAGTTGGCCGGCGCCGGGAAATTTGTATCGCAGGAACTGGCGAAAATGATGTCGGCTGACGCTGAAATTCGCGAGTTCATGATGGAGCAGGGGATGTTTGTTGAGGGGCTTAACATGATCCCGGAGATTCGCACGATTACGCCGTCGCACTTGGTAAGATCAGGAGATACGTACGCGTACGATGTCAATTTCGGGATGGAGGCAGGCGCGAGCGCGGTTTGTCTACTTCTCCGCGGGACGCTTGGCGTCACGGTGACCGGACATTGCGAGGGACGGATAAACTACATGACGATTAAAGAGGCAATAGCTCAGCGTCATGTCGACCTCCGCGATGTGCTTTTGTACGAGCAACTCGGATTCTGTTTTGGTCGGGTGCGCAAAGAGTTTGATCCGGAACCGCTCAAAGTTTCCGGACTCATTAAGCGAATCTACTGATCGGCAACTACTTGATGGCGATCTCTCCCCGGCCCTAATCCCTCCCTTGCCGTTTTTCATTTTCAGGGTATATTATTCTAATCCGGCCGAATTTGGACGATTCGGCGGGTGCAGTTCATTAGGTAGTCCCTGTCTCCCCCGCCGCTTGGTTTCAACGACGGATACGTGCAGGTGACGTTTTCGCAACCGGAATCAGATCGCGGATTTTGGCATGTTTGGCCCTCACACAAGAAAACTGTCTTTAGCCATATTCTGCCTGTTGGTTCTGAGCAATCGGCCGGTCGACGGTCGCGAGCTTACCTCAGACCCCAATCTTTCCGACACGGTCACGATCAAGTCCGTGACGGTTAATCCCAACCAAACAGCACTCGTTGGACTCGACGTTGTTTTCGATGAACCGCTGGCCTGGATCGAAATCACTCTTGTGGTCGCCGATTCGCAATTTGTGATAGACTCCGTCTCATTTGTCGGAGGGTTGTTCACGGGTGGCGCCAGCCAGTGGATCCGACTTTCACCCCAATCTGTGTCCGCAGTAATCTCGCCGCCGTCCGGAGATCTCCTGAACCCAACTTCCGGATTACTTGGCCGGGTCTTTGTGACGCCAGCCCGAGGATTGGCTGACAAAACGACACGAATTGATACCACGACCTACTTCCAAAACTTCATAGAACATACCACCTATTTCGCCGATGCTCTGCTTCAGTCGTTTCGACCGGTGGTACAATCAGCCGACGTCACCGTCCTGCCGGCATGTTGTCGCAATGTGCGGGGAAATGTCGACGACTCGCCTGACGAAGTGGTTGACATCAGCGACCTGACTCAACTGATCGGGTATTTGTATCTGTCAACGTACGCGTCGCTCAACTGCTTCGACGAAGCCGATTTGGATCTGCCGCCCGATATGAGTGTCGACATTGCCGACCTCACGAGGCTGATAGACTATCTGTATATCAGTCCGGGTGCAACGCCGCTACCGAATTGTCCGTAGACGCTTCTCGCGCATTGTTCTCTCATAACTGAAACGGCCGCTGGAATTTTCCAGCGGCCGCACTTTTTATTACAGTTCTCTTGACGGGATCAATTGCACAACGCGGGAGGCGTGAACGAGATATACAAGTAATCAATTAACGCCGATAGATCGGCGATATCGATCCCGGAAAGGCCGTCGATATTAGCGGACGCGGGACAGCACGGCGGGGTAAATGTTATGTACAAGTAATCGATCAAAGTGGACAGATCGGAAATATCTGTTCCGTTGCCGGGATCGCAGTCAATGTTTCCGGTCAGTCCGACACAACAGCAGGCGTTGCCAATCCCATCATTGTTGGCATCTTCCTGGCCGACATTTGCAACAAGGGGACAATTGTCGCACAGGTCCCCAAGGCCATCGTTGTCACTGTCCAGCTGATTCGGATTGGAGAGCGACGGACAGTTATCAACCACGCAGGTATTTTCAGGATGACCGGGGTCGCCGTAGCCGTCCAAATCGGTATCGACACACTGAGCACCGCCCGGAGCTACCAGAGTTTTCTTCAGGACCGAAAATCGGCTGAGCTGATTCTGTGCGTCGCGCCCTCTCACCCTATAGAAATACTCTCCATTTGCGTGATTTGCGAAATTGAAAAATGTGTCGACAACAGCATTGTTCACAATTGTCTGACCGGCGAACTTAAAGACAGGCTTGATGTCGTCCAGATAGAACCCCTCTTCAAAAACGGCCGCGTCGGTGGAATAAGTGAAGCGCAAGTAGATATCCTGACCTGCATAGGCAGTCAGCGGGAACTTTCCGAGCACCCATCCGGCGGAAGCGCCGGTTATTCCGTTCCCGCGGTTGTTGCCGTTGGGATTCGAATTAGTAGTGAGGTTGCCGGCAAGTGAACTGTACGAGATGCCGTCGGTCGAGACTTCAACGTAGCCGTAATCCCAGTCGACCTCAGTGTTGTACCAAAGCCAGAGCGAAACAGTGTCGTTCGCTACTGCATGATAAGCAAGGTTGGATGTTACAGTTCGATTCAGTCCATTGCCGGAACCTGAGAAGAACGAGGTCGGACCGGAGTGGGAGCGTACGCCACTTAGTGCAAAGCCGCTATTTAACCAATTGGCGAAGGCGATTGCGGAGTCTGTCACGGTGGCCGGGCCGGTCAGTTCCTCAAGCGAGTAGGTGAGCGCCGGATTGGCCGAGTCGACCAGTGTCCATTCGACAGAGTAGCCAACAGAGTCTACAACCGGTGCGACCGAAAGAGTCGGCTGGGCCGGCGCACGAAGATTGTATTGACTGCCGGCGACGCGGGCCAAAAAGAGACACGGATTGAGATTCTCGCTCACCAACTGCGGGATGCGGCTCACCTGAGGCCAGAAGCCGTCGTTGTTATTCCCCACTTCAATTGTGAACGCAAAGTTTTTCATTTTAGATGTTTGTTCGCCATACCCCCAGTCGTCTGAGTCGCCGTTGACCAGATAGAGCGACCAACCGGGACCCGGAGAATATCCATTCATCGCGCTAATCGAGTCACCCATCTGCGCGAAAATGTCTTCGTCGGGTGTGTAGGCAACTTCAAACCCCCACGCCCACAGTACAAGATTGGAGTACGAATGGAAGTACAGCGTGATATCAAAGTCTCTGGCTGAGATGAAGTCGCGCAAGTGCTGGGTTTCCGGCTCAGAAAACGCCGCTGTCCCGCGATAGGTCTCGCTATTGGTATTCGGAGAAGACCCGACATCGTCATGCCCCCACGCATGTCCAAAATTGCGATTGAGATCAACACCGAATATGCCGCCGCCATTGTCGCGACGGTTCTTACGCCAGAGTCCACCGCCGGTCGGATTGGTCACTTGGTTTTGAAAGTACCCGTCGGGATTGACACACGGAATGAACCAAAGCTCTCGATTGTTTACAATATTGGCTACGGCAGTGTCGGTGCCATAGTTGGCAGTCAAATAATCCAGAAAATTGAACACGACCTTGGGGGTGATCACTTCGCGGGCATGGATGGCCGAGGTATACAAAACCCGAGGTTCGGACTCGTCTACATTCGGATTATCACTGACTTTTATTGCCCACATCGGGCGACCTTCAATGGTATTCCCAAGACTTACTTTTGTGGATACAATCGAAGGAAACAAGGTGACAAGTGAGTCGATCTTGGCGTTGATCTCGGCTAGCGTCAAATATCCGCCCATGGTTTGCGGTGAGGCAGACTGGCCCTGTAAACGATCCCTGTAAAAGCCTGAAATGCTCTGATGAGTCACCGCCACGGAAAGGCCCTGCGAGCGAAGGGCGCTTAGTTGTTCGGGGGTGACGATGACATCAAGCCACTGAGGGCCCTCGGAGACGATATCGTATCCTCCTTGTTGGACCTGCAACCACTGTGCTTTTGACTGATACTGTATCCGAACCTGGATGTCGGCCTTGGCGGCCCCTTGTGCTTTCGAAATTGCGAACGCAGTGATAATGAAGAAAATAACGGCAAGCTGTCGTAACATTGAAATCTCCTGTCAGGTGTGTACTCGACAGAACAAGATACGGGCTTGAGTGAGAATCTCCAAAAAGTTTGGATGGGGGCGCAAAGATGGCGCTGGGGCGGCCTTGGAACGCCCTCGCGCAAGAAAATGAGCCACAGAGCGGGATTGAACCGCTGACCTGCTGATTACGAATCAGCTGCTCTACCATCTGAGCTACTGTGGCTTACGGCAATTCAGAGGGTCGAGTATACGTTATCGGCAGGGTATCGTCAAGGTCAACAGGCCATTGGCCCGATTGGCCCTGCTCCGTCTTACTTGAAACGGCGAAGCAGTCCGACCACGCGCCCGGCCAGACGAAATTCCCCTGATTTTCGGTCAACCAGTATCGGCTGGAAGGAGTCGTTTTCCGGCTGGAGGCGGACACGGTTGCCCTCAGGAAAGTACCGTTTGACGGTCGCTTCGCCGTTGATGATGGCAACGACAATCTCTCCCTTGTGGGCGGTCTCCTGTTTGGCGACCAGCACGAAGTCGCCATCGAGAATACCGGCGTTCTGCATCGAGTCGCCTTTGACTTGTAGACTGAATGTCTCGCCGTTGGGGAGAAATGTCTTGTCCAGCGCGAACTCGGACTCAATGTTTTCGGCCGCGTCGATTGGATTGCCGGCTGGCACAAGACCGACAAGTGGTATACGGCTCACCGGGCTGGCCAGCTTTCGGGTCAGTTCCAGCCCTCGCGAAATGAATCCCTCGCGCTTGAGATACCCCTTTTTTACCAACGCATCCAAGTGTGTGCGCACGCCGTTAGTAGAAGTGATGCCGAATTTGGCGCCTATTTCCCGCAGTGTCGGGGGTTGGCCGTTTGAGGAGATCTTGTGATCTATGAAATCGAAAATCTTACGTTGCCGGTCAGTCAGTGGTTCTTTCATACACACCTTTCCCTGTGTTTGTGTACATATCGACCATACTGCTCATTTGTTCACAGGTCAATAACAATTGTAGGTTGAGCCCGTTCTATCAACCAAATGTGATATTGGCGTCGGGTCAAAAAAAGGCGGGCCGTGTGAGACGGCCCGCTGGAGGTGAATTCGCCCGGTGTCGATCGAGTTACTTTGACTCGTGCTCTTTTTCGGCCTTAGCTTCAGCTATGATCTTAAGAGCAGTTTCGTGGGGCACTTCTTCGTAGTGCGAGAAGGCCATCGAGTAAAGACCTTGCCCCTGCGTCATTGACCGTAATTGTACAGAATACTGGTAGAGTTCCGATTGCGGCACAGTCGCCTTGATCCGCTGGCTTCGGCCTTCGGGGTCCATGCCGGAGATCTTCCCACGGCGTGACGAGAGGTCACCCATCACATCGCCGGTGTAGTCGTCGGGGACTAGAATCTCAACCGCATAAATCGGCTCAAGCAGGATCGGCTTGCAATCCAAAAATCCCTCTTTGAAAGCCATAAGGCCAGCGATCTTGAAGGCCATATCTGACGAGTCAACATCGTGGTACGAGCCGTAGTAGAGCGCAACTTTGACATCGACTACCTGCGAGCCGGCCAGCCCGCCGTGTTCCATCGCCTCGACCACACCCTTTTCAACTGCCGGAACATACTTGCCGGGGATAACGCCGCCGGTGATTTCGTCGTTGAATTCGAATCCGCCGCCACGAACATTCGGCTCGATCCGGAGATAGACGTCGCCGTACTGACCACGTCCCCCCGACTGCTTTTTGTGTTTGTACTGTTTTTCAGTTTTCCCTTTGATCGTTTCGCGATATGGGATTTTCGGTTTGGAGAGTTCGATATCAACTCCGAACCGGCGGTGCAGTTTTTCGCCAAGAACTTCGATGTGGGTCGCACCCTGACCATAAAGGACCTGCTGATGCAGGGCCGAATCCTGAACCAGGCGGAAGGTTGGGTCCTCCTCGTGCAAACGGTGCAATCCGGTTGCAATCTTCTCTTCGTCGCCTTTGGTTTTGGGCTTTATCGCAACATCCATCACAGGATTCGGGTACTGGATTGGCGGAATAGTAACCGAAAGGTCTTTATCGGCCAACGTCTGATTCGTATGGACATCTTTGAGCTTCACCAATACGCCGATATCGCCGGCGGCAATGGAAGTTACCTCGGTGCGATTCTTTCCCTGAAATGTGAAGACCTGCGCAACTTTGGTGGACGTACTCGTCTTCTGATTAACCAGGTCTTCGCCCGGCTTGATCGTGCCGTGCATTGCACGGAAAAATGACATTTCGCCAAGGTGCCCTTCTGATACCGTTTTGAAAATAAACGCCACCGGTTTACCGTTTGGGTCAACGGGCAGGTCGAGCTTGTTTTCAGTTCCGGTTTTGAAAACTTTGATCGGCGGCATTTGGTTGGGGGCCGGGAGGTATTCGACCGCAAAATCCAACAGAATTCGTGTGCCAATATTCCTGACTGCTGATCCAAACAGAATCGGATAGACTTTGCCGTTACCAATGCCTTTAAGCAACCCCTCTCTCAGCTCGGCGTCGGTCAGCGTTCCTTCACTTAAGAACTTTTCCAATAAAGCGTCGTCGGCTTCCGCCGCCGCCTCGATGAGATTTTCCCGTTCACGATCGACATCTGCCTTCAGATCGGCTGGAATTTGCGTTTCGGTCGGTTTACCGTCGGCGTCGAAAGTAAACGCTTTTAGATGCAACAGATCGACCAGTCCTTTGAATGATTCGGCTTCACCGATCGGAAGAACAACAGCGGCCGCGCTCTTGCCGAAGGTGTTGCGAATGGAATCAAGGTTGGCGCGCCATTTGACATTTTCCTTTTCCATCTTATTGACAAAAAAGAAGCGAGCCAGGCCTTCGGCCGGGAACGAACGCCACTGAATCTGAGTGCCGATCTGGACTCCGGCGGTGGCGTCGATGACTACCCCGACAGCGTCGGCCACAGCCGCCGACCCCAGTAGCTCTCCGATAAAATCGGCGTGACCGGGACAATCGAGAATATTGACTTTACAGTCCTTGTGGACCGCCGCCAACAGCTTTGAACTGATCGTTGTTTTGCGGGCAATTTCGCTTTCGTAATAGTCCATTATCGAGGAGCCATCGTCAACGCGGCCGATTCGGCTGTTGACGCCGGTTGTGAATGCCAGCGCGTCGGCCAGACTGGTCTTGCCACTCCCGCGCTGGCCCGATAAGCAGAATGTGCGAATTTTGTCTGTAGAAAAGTCCTTCACGTCTATACCTCCCGAAAACTATTGCGGTCCCGATGTCGGTTGCCGCCGGGTGTCATAATTCAAAGTCCGTCAGTATACCATATGAAAGACAAGTCTGTCAACCGGCTGGAAATTGCCGGAACACCACAAAAAAAAGCCCGCCTTATGGCGGGCTTTTCAAATACCGAATGCGATCCGTTCTATTTATCCTGCTTGGCGTTGTTGACTTCCAGTTCGATGGCAATCTTGACATCGTCACTGACCACTACCCCACCGCCGTCGAGCGACTTGCTCCAGGAGACCTTGAAGTCCTGGCGGTTAATGGTAGTGATGGCGGAAAATGACGCCGCGGTGAAACCCCACGGAGTCTTTTGGGTACCGTTGAAAGTGCAGTCAAAAGTCACTTCCTTGGTGATTCCACGGATTGTCAAATCGCCGGTCAGTTTGAAATTCTCACCTTCGCCGGGAGTCACCTTGGTTGACTTAAAGGACAGCGTCGGGAAGGAATCGACCGCGAAAAAGTCGGCTGATTTTAGGTGGCCGTCGCGCTTTTCGTTGTCGGTTGAAATCGAGGCCGATTGAACGGTGAACTGGACCGAGCCGGCTGAAAGGTTTGTGCCGTCCCACTCAATAGATCCGGCGAAGTCCCTAAACAGGCCGTGGACTTTGGATACCATCAAGTGCTTGACAGTGAACCCTACGGAACTGTGTGAGGCGTCGATGTTCCAGGTTTCGGCATTAGCCGAGGTCAGACCGACTACCGACAAGACTGCGATACCACGTGCGATCGATTTGAGCATTCTTTTCCTCCAAAAAAGTTACAACGCCATGATTGGCAAATGTTATTCCCAACTGAAACACTCCGGCGAGTAAAAGGTTTCCGTCGAATTTGCGGTGTCCGGCTTAGCGGCTGGACATGACAAGCGCCGCACCGGTGATATAGGCCAGGATCCACCAGATATAAGCCACACGCGAATAGATATGAAGGCCACGCGGGACCGGGGCTTCGCCGTTTTGTTGCCGATGTCGGATCAAGAGAATCGTGTCGGTCACCATGGCAATAAGAGAAGAATAGCCTAAGATCCCGTGCATGGTGAAGAGTGATTTCTCGGTGCCAATCATCATGCAGGCGGTGGCGGTGATGTCAAAGATGACGCCGAAAAACAGAAATCGAACAACGGCTTTGGAAACTACTTTGCGGCGTTGTTCGATGACGACGCCGATGGCGTAGAAGATCAGAGCAAATTGGACGATGATAGTGCCGGCGAGAATGATCGGATTCATGCGAAGTGTTCTTTCGTTAGTGAAGTATCTGCGCTACTGCGTCCTTTGCCGGACCGCTTCGAACAAGCAAATCCCGGCGGCGACCGAGACATTCAAACTCTCGACGGTGCCGACCATCGGGATCGATATCAGATCATCGCAGGTCTCCGCAGTCAAACGCCTGATCCCCTCCCCCTCTGACCCAAGCACCAGCGCAAGCGGGCCGGTAAGTTTAGTTTGATAGAGATTCTTGCCGGCTGACAAGTGTGTCCCTACAATCCAGACACCTTTTTCTTGAATCAATTTCATGAACCGGACCAGATTTGTCACGGCGATTACGGGAGTTTTTTCGGCCGCTCCGCAGGCGACCCGCCGGACGACATCGGTGAGCGCCACCGAACGATCCTTCGGCATGATGACCGCGTGAACCCCCGCGCCGTTGGCCGAGCGAAGGCACGCCCCCAGATTGTGCGGGTCTTGTACGCAATCGAGAATTAACAGAAACGGCGGAGCGGTCAGACGGTCCAAAATTGAAAACAGTTTGTCTTCATCGCCGATTCCGACACGCGCGGTCATATCAGTATGGCGATGTGTTCGTTTTTGATTCGACCGGGGATTTGTGCCCACTGTTGTTCTCCTTCTTGGGGGGCCAATATGCATCCGTTTGAAGTAATATTCCAGCAAAAATCGGTTGATCACCGGCTACAGGTCGGTCTTTACAGAATCACCAAAATTGACGATATTATAGTAATGCCCAAGCGCTCCGGCCTTATCCCGTCAGTTCTGTCCCTTGTGATTATTTTGACCCTCGTTATTGGCGACGGTTGCAAGAAAAAGAAAGCCACCGAACCGACTCCTGTACTACCGGGGGTAGAATGGACACTACGATCAACGGGCGGGCTGTATGATTTGCGAGATCTGGCAACCAACAGCACGGTTTTGGTCGCGGTGGGCGATTCCGGGCGCATCATCACTTCGGCTGATTCCGGTAAGAGCTGGACATTGAGGACATCGTCGACGACAGTTGATCTGAGCGGCGTGACATATTTGTCGTCCGTTGGCTTTGTTGCGGTCAGTAGCTCAGGCACTGGGTCAGTTGTGTTGCTCTCAACCAATGGAACAGGCTGGTCGGCCCCGCCGACCTCGGGAATCTCAGTGGGCCTGAATGCGGTTGCCTCCAACAATACCACCATTGCCGCGGTCGGTTGCGGCGGGAGCATTTTTACTTCAACAAACGGGGTCAGTTGGTCGCCGCGGGCTAGTGGCGGGACCTGTCTCCGAGCGGTGGAACGAGTCGGCTTCTCAACTGTTGAATTTGTAGCGGTAGGCGACAGCGGACAGATAAACACGTCGTCGAACGGTCTGGTGTGGCCGACCGCAGTATCGAATGTGTTGGATGATTTTTATGGAATTGCCGGCGGATGTTCCAGGGCAGTCGCGGTTGGAGAACATGGGATCATCAAGACCTCCGCCAACGGGACCACCTGGGTTACCGCCGACTCAGTGGGGAGCAGACTTAATGCCGTGGCATGCGGAGAAGATAATTTTGTGGCAGTCGGCAACAGTGGGATCGTGTATACCTCGCACAATGCCGGCGCGACCTGGACATCGAGAACCTCGGCGACCTCGACTCGGCTGAACGCCGTGATCCGCATCGGCGGTACATACGTTGCGGTAGGGCTTGACGGTACAGTTGTAACGTCGCCGTGAGACATCCGAACTGGAGAACTTTGCAATGATTCGACTCCTCAAAATATCTCTTCTGTTCGTAGCGGTGCTGTCACTCGGACTTGTGATTCCAAATGGATGTAAAAAGACTCCAACTGGTGGCGGCGGCACTGTCGACTCCCTCCGGGTGACATTTGGAACTCCTGCCGAGGGCGCTATTGTCAAAGGGCCGACCGCGCTAACGGCAACAGTCACGGGAAGTTCCGGCGGCGCAAAGGTGAAATTTGTGATCGACGCTATCCAAGTTTCACTCGACAGCGTTTCTCCGTTCGAATACACCTGGGATCCGACTCCGCTTCAAAACGGGAGCAGTCATACACTTCGTCTAATCGTCTCTGATAATTCCGGCAACGCCGACACGACCGGTGTCCGCACATATGTTGCGAACTACGCAAAGTTAACGATGACGGTGGTCTCCCCCGCCGACGGCATTGCTATCGCTCCAGGCCAGAAATTTTCCGCGACGACCGCGGGCGGAGCGGGAGGTACATCAATTGACTTCAAAGTTGACAATGTTGTGGTTTTCAGCGATAACGCCGCGCCGTACGAGTTCGCCTGGGATCCCAGCGCTTTACCAAGCGGGAGTTCGCACACGGTGCAATTAATCGCCGCCGACACCGCCTCGCAGACAGTGACATCGTCAGTTCGAACTGTCTATGCACGCTGGCTACCGCTGGCGGCTACTATCACCTCACCGGCCGATAGCACAATCTGGGGTGGAGTCGCAGATGTCACAGTTGGAGTGAACGGTGGCGCGGGCGGTGGATCGGCCGATTTTCGGCTCGATGGCGTTTCGATATCTGTCGACAACACTGCGCCGTATGCCTTTCGCTGGGACCCGACTTCATTGGCCAACGGCGAGGTGCATACCTTCAAGGTAATCGTCGCTGATACGAGCGGTCAGGTTGATACGACTTCGACGCGCGTCTATTTCGCAAAGTGGCGACTGATCGGAGCGGGCGGGCAATCACCGCATCCGATCAATGTGAGAAATATTTTTACGCGGAGTACGTCTACCGCGCTTGAGTTCAGAGTTGAATTCGACAACCCTTGGGTTCGCGCCGATTCGGTCGGTGGGATTGATTGTGCGCTTTTTCTGGACACCGATCAAAGCGGCAGTACCGGGCGCACTTTTGTCCTCGACTTTAATAGCCAGCCAATTCCAATAAACGATATCGGCGCGGAGTATCGGATGATTGTGGGTGGTCACGGTGACTCGGTCTGGACATTTAGTGGTGGAAACTGGACAGCCGGTCAGGAATTCTCATCGCTTATTCTAACTCGCAACGCAAACTTCTTTGAGTGTACTACGCCGTTGACGGCGTTGAGTTTCCCCTCGGTCTTCAATCTCGTTGTCGGCAACGTGCACTTTGATTCTCCTACTCTCTGGTCATACGACTGGGTGCCGATCAGCGGTCATTTCACCGTCTCAGTCGACGGCAAGTATGTCGCGCCGACCGGTAGCGCCGCGCCAGTGCAGATTAAGTCGGACCGTTTGCCGCATGTTTCCCCCAATCCGTTTTAGGTGGCTTGCAGTTCGTTGTTTTGGCCTTGCCTGACTCGCGCCCTGACTTGGCGGTTCAAGAATAGCCCTTAATTCACCTTCTTTTAACAATTTACAATATGTTATTGACGCCCCCATTGGTTCTGCTATCATATATACTGAACATTTGTTTAGTATATGTCGATAGAGTAAAGAGCCATGACTGCCCAGAACAAACCAGAGCGCCAATCCTCCTTCGCCGAATTGCAACAGACACTGGCCAAACGCTGGCCGGAGAGTTGCCGCCGTCCGCTTGACTCACGCGAACTGATTTTCAGCTCCGGTATTCCGGCGCTTGATCGCCTCTTCCCTGCCGGCGGTATCCCGTATGGCCAGATGATCGAGCTGACCGGCGGTGGATCATCGGGGAAAACCAGTCTGCTTATTCTTTTGCTGGCGGCCATCACTCGCGGCAAAGGAACCGCCGCCTATGTCGACTACAGCCGCTCGTTTTTCCCTGATAGCGCAGTGGCGGGCGGAGTCGATCTGGATCGCCTGTTGGTGGTACTCCCGCGCCAGCCGCTCGAAGGTGTCCGGACCGCCGAGATGCTTTTGGATCATCGTCTGGTCCGAGCGGTGGCGTTTGATCTGGTTGGGGTGAGCGAACCGTTTCAGTTTACCCTCATCCACCGCCTGCGCACCAAAACCACCCGCGCCAAAGCGCTGGTGATATTTTTGACTGAACAGGAGATCACTCTTCTGCCGACCAGCAGTGTCTCGTTGCGTTTGGAAATTTCACGTCGCGACCGGAAAACGCTGATTGTCACCGTCGCCAAAAGCCGGCTTTCGCTTGAAGGGATCACCACGGAGGTAGTAATCGATGGCAACTAAACGGGTGGCGGTGGTGCTGATCCCAAACTTTACGCTGGCGGTCTTTGCTAAAACTCAGCGGTCGCGCGCGCAGGGCGCGATTGCGCTTGTCGATATGATCGATGATACCGCGCCGGTAGTGGCGATCAACGACGAAGCAACACGATCCGGGATCACCTGCGGCATGACTGTTTCGCAGGCGCAGGCGTTTTGTCCGGGACTGGCGGTCTACCAACGCGACCTGATTGCCGAGCGGGCCGAGGCACAGGCGATCACCGGATGGCTCGGCGCTCTTTCGCCGGCGGTGCATGAGGAATCACCCGGATTATTTCAACTGGACGCATCCGGGATGATGCTGTTGTATCGCGACGAAGCAACCTACGCCGACAGGATCATCGCGGCACTGCGTCCGCTCGGCTACACTGTTCAGGTCGGGCTGGCGAACAATGCCTTCGTGGCGCGGGTCGCCGCCGAGCGGGCCCAACCGGGGGAATACCTGATTATTCCTGCTTATCAGGAAAAAGCATTTTTAAGCGGTCTGGGGCGGGAGTATCTGGCGATGTCGGAAGAAACCGATTCGCTTTTGCACGATCTGGGAATCAAACAGATCGCGCAGGTCTCGGCCATTCCGATCAACGAAATGACCGAACGTTTCGGCGGCGAAGGGAATATGTTAGTCACACTGTCTCGCGGCGAATCTTGTCGGTCAATGGCGCGTCAGGTGGGGGCACCCGACGCCACAAAACCTGATATCCTCTCCCCCGATCAATTCACCACCACCCGTTTCTTCTCCGCGCCGCTTGAGCAGACCGCCTACCTGCGTCGGCATATCAACCAACTGCTGGGTGATCTGTTGGAGCGTCTTAAATCATTCGGTCAGGGGTGTGCGTGTGTCGAGATCAGATTGCATCTGGATAATCGCACCGAACAACTGATTTCGTTGGCGGTGGAAAAACCGACCGCATCGGTGCGTCTCTTTTTGCGGCAGTGGCAAACGCAAAGCGAATCGCTCAAACTCGAAAGCGGGATTAACGGCATCACCGTGACTATCCCGCATCTTCGCCCGCTGTTGATCGAGCAGACCGCGCTGGCCACCCACCGTGAGCCGTCAACCGCACCAATAGCATTACCCGATGCAGTGCATTATCCGCAACTTCGTGCGGAAGTATTACCGGAGAGATGTTTTGAGTTGACGACAAAGAAAAGGATGTCGGGTTTCTCGTCCCGCACGCTTCGCGGCAGGACATCGGAACCCGACCTACAAGACTCGAAACGACAGATGGAAAGCCCACAATCCCTCTGTGCTGTCGTTGCGAGGAGCGACTTCTCTCTGAGCTTGTCGAAGGGTCAGTCGCGACGAAGCAATCTCAACCGTCAACGGCGGTGGGAGTCGGTCGGCCTGCGGCTTTTTCAGCCGCCGCGTCTGGTACGCATGCACACACAACACAACCAGCCAATTGATTTCACCTGGGCGGGACGACACCGCATGATCATCCGCGCGGCAGGCCCCTGGGAGTTGTCCGGCCACTGGTGGCAAAGCGGGTTTCACCGACGGTACTACGAGATCATCGTCGACACCTGCCAGCGGTATCTGGTCTTCTGTGACGAGACCGATCCCCGCTGGTATGTGCAGGGGGTGTTTGATTGAGTCCCCCCTATGCCCTACATCGAACTCCACTGCCATTCCAACTTTTCTTTCTTAGACGGCGCCAGCGATCCGGAAGATCTGGTCATCCGTGCCCGTGCGCTTGGTTACCCGGCGCTGGCGCTGACCGATCACCACGGCCTTTATGGGATCGTGCGGTTTTGTCAGGCGGCCCAAGAAAACGGCATCAAACCGATTGTCGGCGCCGAGATCACGCTTGATACCGGCGAGCATCTGGTTTTGCTAGCGCGTGATAACCACGGGTACGGCAACCTGTCGCACCTGTTGGCGACCGCTCAATTGCAGAATAAGAAAGGCGAAGCAAAAGTCACCCGGACAATGCTGGAGTCATACTGCGACGGCCTGATCGCGCTCTCCGGTTGTCCGCTCGGCGGCATTCCACAGGCGCTCACGCGACACGACAAAACCACAGCCGCGCGGATTGCCTTGCAGTATCGTGAACTGTTTGGCGCTGACAATTTCTATCTGGAACTGAACCATCATAATCTTCCCGAACACGACACACTCAGGCAACAATTGGCGGAGCTTGGCAAAGAACTGAATATCCCTCTAGTCGCGACCAATAATGTGCATTACGCTCTCCCTGATGACCGTCGCCTTCAGGATGTCCTGACCTGTATCAAACATCATGTCACACTGGACAATGCTCACGATCTTTTATACCCCAACGCCGAGCGGTATTTGAAATCACAGGCGACCATGGCCGAGCGGTTTGCTGGT
The DNA here is from genome assembly GCA_964571235.1 of uncultured Ignavibacteriales bacterium. Classification (GTDB taxonomy): domain Bacteria; phylum Zixibacteria; class MSB-5A5; order GN15; family FEB-12; genus JACRAV01. Next base: position 148,238 of record CAZNAI010000002.1, read on the forward strand.
TACCCCGATGCTATCGCCAATACCTCGGCAATCGCCGAGCGTTGTTCTTTTTCGCTCGACAAGGTCAACACCACCCTCCCCGATTTTCCTGTACCTGACAATCACACGGTCGACAGCTATCTGCGCAAACTAACCTTTGATGGCGCCGCGCGACGCTACGGCATCTATGCCCTCGGCAAAGATTCAGCGGTGGTCAGACAACTTGAACACGAACTGGCGTTGATTGCCAAGCTGAATCTGTCGGGATATTTTTTGATTGTCTGGGATATTGCGCGCTTCTGTGTCGAAAGCGGCATCTTATGTCAGGGGCGCGGTTCGGCCGCTAACTCCGCGGTTTGTTATTGTTTGGGAATTACCGCGGTCGATCCGATCCGGCTGGAACTTCTGTTCGAGCGATTTCTTTCTGAAAATCGCAAAGAAGCTCCGGACATTGATATCGATATCGCCAACAACCGCCGCGAGGAGGCGATCCAGTATGTCTACAACAAGTATGGTCGTCAGCATGCCGCGATGGTCTGCGAGGTCATCACCTACCGCGGAAGATCGGCGGTGCGCGAGGTCGGCAAAGCGCTCGGTTTTTCGCTCAAAGAGGTCGACCAATTAGCCAAACTGCTTGACCACTGGTCGGACGACGAAGAAATCAAACAACGGCTCAAAGAAGAACATCGCAATGTCGACCACCGGAGGATCAAGCTGTTGGTCGAGATGTGCAAGAAGATCCACCGTTTTCCCCGGCATATAGGGATTCATGTCGGCGGGATGGTGGTCACCAAAGAACCGCTCGCGCGGGTAGTGCCGATTGAAAATGCAACGATGCCCGACCGCTCGGTGGTGCAGTGGGACAAAGATGATGTCGCCGACGCCGGCCTGGTGAAGATCGACCTATTGGGGCTGGGGATGCTCTCCCTCATGGATTTCGCTTTTCGATTGATCAAAGAGCATCGGGGGGTGGTCATCGATCCGGCCAAACTTCCGTACGATGATCCAAAGATTTACGATTTCCTCTGCAGTGCTGACACCGTCGGTGTTTTTCAGGTCGAGTCGCGAGCCCAGATGAATACGCTCCCGCGCCATCAGCCGCGACGGTTTTATGATCTGGTGGTCGAGGTCGCGCTGATTCGCCCGGGGCCGATTCAGGGGGATATGGTGCATCCGTATTTGCGCCGTCGCAACGGCGAGGAGCCGGTGACCTATCCGCATCCGAAACTCGAACCGATTTTGAAACGCACACTTGGCATTCCGCTTTTTCAGGAACAGGGGATGCAGGTGGCGATGGCGGCCGCCGGGTTTACCCCCAGTCAGGCCGATGAACTCCGTCGCGCCATGGGACACAAACGCTCCCGTGAAAAGATGGAAGCCCTGCGCGAAGGTTTGGTCATGGGCATGGTGCAGAACGGCATCGACCAAGAAGCGGCCGCAAAGATATTTCATCAACTTTCGGCCTTTGCTGATTTCGGCTTTGCCGAATCCCACGCCGCTTCGTTTGCGCTGTTGGTCTATGTCTCAACCTATCTGAAGGTCTACTACCCGACTGAATTTTATTGTGCCCTGCTCAATGCCCAGCCGATGGGATTTTACTCACCGTCGACAATTATCTACGAGGCCCGCCGGCGCGGCATTAAGATCAGGAGTATCGATATTAAAAAGAGCCGGTGGGATTGCACTGTTGAAGGCGACGATGTCCGGCTGGGGTTTCGTTACACCAAAAGTCTCGGCCCGGCCGCCAAGGAAAAATTGGAGCGAGAGTTGACGAACGGCCCGTTCACATCGCCACAGGATTTTGTTTTTCGTTCCGGGATTAATAAGGATGCTCTGCAACAGTTGGCGATGGTGGGTGCGTTCGCCGGATTCGGACTCTCGCGTCGTCAGGCGCTGTGGGAGATTCTGGCGCTGGCGAACCGATCCGCCGATGAACTACCGATGTCCGCCGATCAATCCGGCGCTGTCCAGTTACGGCCGATGTCGATTGGAGAACGTCTGGCGGCCGATTTCAAAGGGATGGACTTAAGCGCCGGGCCACACCCGATCTCGCTCATTCGCCCGGTACTGAGAGAACAAAAGATCAAGTCATCGGCGGACCTGAAGACAATCCGGGACAACACACCGGTCAAAGTCGCCGGAGTGGTGGTAATTCGCCAGCGCCCGATGACCGCCAAGGGGTTTTTGTTCATCACTCTTGAAGATGAAACCGGATTTTTGAATATCGTAGTGAAACCGCAACTAGTAGAGAAGTTTCGCAAGGAGCTGATCTACTCGGGCGGATTGATCGTGCGCGGGACAGTGGAACGCCAGGATGGGGTGATCAATGTGATTGGTCATTCATTCACGCCGCTGGCCTTCAAAGACGCGATGATCAAAATGAAAGCCCGGGATTTCAGATGAGATTCAGACCGACACTGTCAGCCATCTCCCCTGACGGTAATACCAGTAGAAACCGATCGAACTGATCACGCCGCTTAAAGCCATAATCCACCAGACCACCACCTGCCCAACCGCGAAATATTGTACAGCAACAAGCACCGGCAAAACCTGCAAGACCCAGGCCTGCAGAACCGACACGACCATGACCGGCGTGTTTAGACCGACGCCGCCGTGAATGCTCTCGATCATGAACAGTGCGCCAAAGAACGGGAACGAAAATGCGATAGTGCGCAAGTACGTAACCCCGGCCTCGATCGCCACAGGATCGGAGAAGAAAATCCCAAGAATCGGTCGTACCCAAATGGCGATAAACACTCCGAGCACGGCCATCACAACAACACCAAAGGCGATCGCCTTATCTGCAGTCACCTTGGCGCGATCGAGCTTGCCACTACCGACGGTGTGCCCAATAAGTGATGACAAGCCAAGTCCAATCCCTACAAGAATGGCGATACCGAGGCCAAAGACCTGCATGCCGATTCCGAAGGCGGCGACAACCGCATTACCGAAATGGGCAATCAGGGGCGTGATCAACAGCCGGGAAAGAGAGAATGACATTTCACCCAACCATGACGGGATCCCGATGCGGATAAGTATCCACATCGAATCAAGCGACATCCGCTCTTTGCCTTTGATATGCAGGCGAACATTTGTGTAGTCAAAAAAGAACAGGTAGAGTCCGATGACAAAGGCCAGTGAAAAACTAACCACCGAGGCTATCGCCGCGCCTCTGATACCGAGCGCCGGAAGGCCGAGCCAGCCGAACATGAGAATCGGGTCGAGAATTGCGTTGAGAATGGTCGAACCAAACATCAGGATCATTGCCATCTTCGGATTGGCGACCCCGCGCATGGCGGTAAAGAGCGAGTAGGTCGCGAACATGATCGGCATCCCGGCCATGAAGATGGCGCCGTAAGCGACCGCCAGTTCAAGCGTTTCTCCTTGAGCCCCGACAAACCTGAGCGCATCACGCAGGAAATACAGACCGAGGGCGGAAAAGATCACGCCGAAAAAGAGCTTCAAAACAATTGTCTCTTTGATCGCCTTCTCGGCTTTGTCGTAGTCTTTTTCGCCATATCGACGCGAGATGACCGCCACCGATCCCGGACCGATCAGATGGTTGATCGAGAAAAAGACAAACATCATGTTGATAAAAAATGTGATCGCCGCGATGGCGTTCTCCCCCGCCGAAAGCTTTGAGACCCAAAACGTGTTGATCAGCGAGTAGAAATGCTGTCCCAGAAAGCCAAACATCGACGGCAGGCCCATCTTGATGATCGACGCCCAGACTGAACCCTCGGTGAAGTCGGTCCGTTCTTTTTGGTCAATTGTCGAAGTCGTATCGCTCATGGGATATGTTTGGCTTGAGTCGCGTCCTTCATGTACGTATAGAAGTAACGAATTGATTGATCTGGTGTCAAAAAAAGATCGGGGGACCGTCGAATATTCGGAGTGGCCTTCGCGCAGATTCTAGCGACGGAGGCGGGGAGCCTTAAAGTCTATACTAAGTCTACAAGTGCATTGGCAGACGCTTTGATGTCGCTAATATCCAAGACCGCTGATTGAATTCGAGCGGCGAAGCCCCGAAGGCCAGACAATGCGTGTAATAACACTGGCAGACGCTTAGATGTCGCTTATATCCAATACCACTGACGGAATTTGAGCGGCGAAGCCCCATAGTCCAGAAAAAGTCTGGTGGTGGGGGAAGGATTTGAACCTTCGAAGGCATAGCCGACAGATTTACAGTCTGTTCCCTTTGACCACTCGGGAACCCCACCAATTCTGACCGACCCGATAAGAACCGGGTCGCACTAAAGAGCCGCAAATGTAGCGGCTTGCGACAAAAAAATCAATGGAAATATCGGGGGGTATTTTCTCGCCCGACAGAGTACCGATTTTCAACTAGGCAGGAGAGCGAATTGAATGCGATACAGGAAATCTATGCAGAGACTGTATCTCGGTCGAGGATTCGGACGGTTCGTGATTGTGCCGGAGTCCCTCGGTCGTCTTTCGACGGCGATATTTTCGCCTGGTGTCTTTTGAGAGCCGACTGGACCAACTCTTCGAATTGAGCCCGAAATCGCTCGGGAGAGAATCTCATGGCTGATTGACGAATTTGGGCAGGATCGAATAGGTGCGACGCCTTCTCAAATTCGACCACGGCCTTGACGATTGCCTCGGCCGTTTGCTCTTCAAACAGGACGCCGCTTATGCTGGGGGTTATAGTTTCGCGGGCGGCGCCGCGTCCGTAGGCAATGACCGGCGTCCCACAGGCCATCGCCTCAATCGGTGCGATGCCGAAATCTTCTTCGGCTGCAAAAACGAATGCCCTCGCGTGCTGGAGATGCTCTTTGAGCACGGCGTGCGGCTGGTAACCGAGAAGGTGAACATTTGGCCCCGCCTTGCGGCGGATTTTTGCCATCTCAGGACCGTCACCGATCACCACCAGCGTTCGCTCGGGCATTTGAGTGAATGCCTCGACTATGAGATCGATTCGTTTGTACGGCACCATGCGAGAGGATGTGACATAGTAACCTTCACGTGACGAACCGATTAAAAAGGCGTTGGTATCAACGGGTGGATATATAACTGTCGACTCGCGCCGGTAGACTTTGTGAATTCGGCGCTCGATGAAATGCGAGATGGCGATAAACTCATCGACTCCATTGGCGGTCCCCAGATCCCATTTGCGCAATCTGTGTAGCAAATATCGGGCTATCCAACTTTTCGGGCCGGAAGTCAGACCGGATTCTCTTAGGTACTGGTGGGTCAAATCCCAGGCATACCGCATCGGCGAATAACACATGCAGATATGCAGTTGATCCGGGCCAGTGATCACTCCTTTGGCAACTGCCGCGCTGGATGAAATAACAAGGTCATAAGAGGAAAGATCGAACTGTTCGACGGCCAGCGGCATCAGCGGGAGATACTGACGATAGAATCTCATGGCAAACGGAAGTCGTTGAATGAAGCTCGTGTTGACCGGTCGGTTCCCGATAAATTGCCTCTCCCCTTTCGGAAGAAAGTCCACTGTTGCGAACAGATCGGCCTGCGGAAAGACCGTGAGCACTTGCTCAAGTACACGCTCAGCGCCGGCGTAGACGACAAGCCAGTCGTGGACAATCGCAACCTTCAAAGGCGTGGCCGATTGCGGTGCGCCTGACAGCTTAAGCGTTCTGTGCCCAGTCGAATTCATGATTATTCTACCGACACCGTCTCGCGTTCTTTCGTACGCGTGACAATTTTAAGTACCCGTGTGGTGCGCGGGAAGTTTCGTCCCAAGTCACTTCGAAGTTCATGATACGCTGTGGCGGCCGGGCCATCCTGTTCCCGCCGCATATATTCTTGAAAGAGCAGAAGGCAAAGAGTGACGAAGAACGTGGCAAATCCGGCGATGAGAACCGATAACGTCCGTCGGGGCGAAGACTTCAGCGTTGGATACGACGGTGCATCGAGCACCCGTGTTACCGGTACAGTCTTTTGGACATCCAGACGCGCCATTTCCAATTGCTGTTGCAGATAGACATAGGCCGCCGAGCGGATTTCAACTTCCCGCTGGAGAGCGGTCAAATCTGCTAAGATTTCCGAATTGGAATTCCCTGCCCAGTCGGCGTTGTGGCGACGGAATTCCGCCAAAGTCGACTCGGCGGCGCTCAGCGAATCGCGGGAGCGCAGAATTTGACGCTCCAAATACAACGCATTTTCCTTTGCCAGCGACTTTCTGCGGTTCACGTTGAAATCTTCGAGTTCCTCAAGATACGCCTGAGCCAACGCTTGTGACAGCTCAGGGTACTTCGATTGAACCTCGATATGAATGTCACCGGTTTTCTTCTCCATATACACGGCAGTGGCCTCGGCCAGCGCCTGACGCAGTTCATCCGGATCAGTTCGCTCAAAATATTCAGTTGGGATAATCGTGACCGGAAGGCCTTCGACGTGGATCGCGTACGTACGAGCAAGCACGGCGTCGGCGATTGTCCGCGACTTTAGCACCACCGGAAACAGGACCGAAGAATTTTCGTCCATCGACCCCGGATTGGAGAGCCCCACTGCTTCTTTCAGGGCCGACATCTGGTCGGTCTTGCCGGAAGGGAGCAAAGATGCTGTCGAAACATACTTGTTCGGCGTAAGAAACATTATGACAGCCATGACCGTCATTGCTATGGCCGAAGTCACCGCCAGCGGTTTCCAGCGGCGGACAACCAGTCGCGCGAGGTCAACAACTGACCAGACCTGACCGGTTCGCTCAGCGGACGACGGTGTGAGTTCAAGGTGATTAGGAATACGATTCGTATTCACGCAGATGATCCTTCCTCATTTAGTTCGGGGAAAAGCCGGCAGTCGGATTGACCAGTACCGCTCCCTTAGATTTCTTTTCTACGTACATTTCATGCCAGGCCAGCGCGGTAAAAAACCAAGTATGAAAGAAATAAAACTCGCTGACACTGACAAAGCCGGTGACGATCGTTGTGATTGTCCCAAGGAGAAGTGCTTTGCGGTACTCGGTATTCCATGGCATTTTGAAAAATGGATAGAGTGAAAAGGCCACATATGCCAGCATACCGAGAACGCCAACATTGACCAGGAGTGTCGCGAAGCCGTCAGTTGAACGGATATATCCAAAGCCGTGACCGAAGAGTTGTTGGACTATGCTCCCGTTCGCGAAGATGTCCATTGAATTGGCGAACAAGGCCGACCGGGTGGCGCCTGAGGTGTTCTCACCCATTGCCTTGTCTAAAATAAACCCGATCATATCGCCGAGCGCCGTGGTCTGCAGATAGAGCCACGCTACCGCGACCAGCGAAATGGCAATGGCAAATCGTTTCCACCGACCGAAGAGTATCATCTCAGCTACAAAAAACGTTGCAAGTCCGAGATAGGCGGTGGTTGAAGTTGAAACCACAATCGCGATTAGGAGTGGGATCCATGCTTTGTCTTTCAGATAAAGGTACAGAATCATGAACGGCAACAGCGAGAACGTGAACATCGAGGCCTCTGAGGCCAGTGATTTCATCCGCACCAATTCGATTCCACCCAGGGCGAGCCTTTGAAAGTTAGAATAACTGCCACCTTGGTTGCCGGTGACCCGGTTGGACAGGAAGTCGACATTGTGCCCCATCACCGCGTATCCGATCACTTCATAGAACCCGTACGCCACAAAGATCAACACGCCGATCCGCGCCAGTTTGAGAAGGCGTTCTCTTGAGTTGTGCTCTCTCAGGTGATTGCGAAGGTAGAGAAAGAACAGGACTGATGTAATCAGATAGAGCGTCTGGGTAAACAGACTTTTGCGCAAGAGAACTGAATAGGCGTCTTCGGGTGAGACCAACTGCGCGTTGTGCAAGTTGGGTGTCCAGAAGGCATTGGCTAATTGACTGATTCCCTGCCAGGCGGCGAAAATCACCAGAAAATAAACGAGCGGCCGGAATGGCGAGCGAGCAGAACGACCCAGGAATTGACCGGTGGTATCAAACCCGAACTGCAGTAAGACCAGGAGAAAAGCCGGGACCAGACCCTTGATAGCTGTTGATACAACTACTGCCTGAATGAGCATGGTCAGGATAGATAACCGGAAAAAGAGAAAACCAGCCGGCTCATTGGGGTCGGCAAAAATACCCATCCAGCGAGGGGCGGGTTGACTGATAACGGCTGACGACGACAATTCCATTTGTTCTCTGTGGTTTCACACCCTGAACCAATTTAGTCCAGGCGGACGCATCCCTGCGTACCCATTTGCGTTGCAAGCGGCGTGCCAGCGAGGGCGCCACTATTTACGTTTTAACGCGTTGTTATAACGCGAGTTACGGCAACACATTGAAGTGATTCGTCCGTGGCGAATGTCATGCGGGTTGACTTTGGAAATCGATTCCTGAATTGGGGTGAAAAGGATTCCGTCGAGCCGCCAAGTCTATATCAACTGGCGTCGATCAGTTCGAGCCACGATTGAGCCGCCTTTGCCCACATGAACGTGTCAGCCCTTGCTCTCCCCCGCACTGATAAATCAGCCGCCAGACGTTCATTTTTCACGACTGATACCACGGAGTCCGCAATTTGGGCGGACTGGCTTGGATCACACATCAGCGCGGCAGTACCGCAGACTTCTGGAAGCGACGCGGCGTTTGAACAAACGACCGGACATCTGCAGGCCATAGCCTCAAGCGGCGGCAGGCCGAAGCCTTCGTACCGACTTGGAAAAACGAAACAGACCGCCGATTCGTAGAGGGCTCGCAATTCGGAATCAGTAACATATCCGAGAAAGCGCATGTTGGCGGGAAATCTGACTGGTGAATCACGAAAAACCCGTTCGTTTCCGCCGCCCGCCACGACCAGCGGAATTCCAAGCGACTTAAGCTGATTGGCGATTTGCACAAGCGACGCGAGATTCTTGTTGGGATTCAGACTACCGGCGCACAGAACAAACTTCTGTCCGCCAAGACCTGATCGACCCAGAACTGCTTTATCGGCCGGTTCACGCAAAATATGCTCGGCGCCGAGCGCAATCACAGTTGATCGCGCTTGTGGTAGCCCGCAGAAGCGCTCAAGTTCGCTCTGGGAGAAAACAGAGTCGGTCACGATATGCGCCACTCTCTTGCAGAGCGATCTATGCAGATACTTGTACCATAAGCGGAAACTCAGCGAATACCCGTCCGGTGCGGCAAACACTGAGGCGTCATGGATTGTGACGATTTGATTGCGAACGGTTAGTGGTGCGGTATTGGCAAAGTTCAGGATCAAGTCTTTTTCGGCGTAGCTGGGGAGTTCAATCTGTTCCCACATGTGCCCGGATAACTTGCCAACCACACGCCATGTCATGTTCGGTGCAAATGAACTCTCCGAGGCGCCGGCGGGAGTTAAAACCTCAAAGCGATACTTGTGGGAATATTCTGGACGGCCGCCGCACAAGGCGTCGAGTGCCGATACTATTTCGCGGGCGTACCGCTGAACTCCGGTTGTTGGTTGGGTGAGGAAGCGGCCGTTGATGACGATGCGCCGTGCCACGCCTGTATCTACGCCTTGCGGTGGGCGATCACAAAGATATTGGCGCCGTCGGTAGTCTCTTCGATCGACTGCCTAACCGCCGAAATGTATCTTGATCTCAGACGATTCCAGAGTTTCTGGTCAAGATCAGGAACGACCCGTCCCAGCGCCCGTGGCCCGGACAAGCGATGGAAGCGATACCAAAACGTATACCAGTCGGGCTGGTAATGAATGACCAGATCAACTGCGAATCCGGCCTTCCCTAACGTCGCACGCCACTGGCCTTCGGTCAAAAGATTGCGATGATAGCTAAGTCGATTGACCTGGTTGCTAGTTCTTGCGCCATAGTACTTGGTCAAGTGATCGGCATATCGACTGACCGGCACACTGAACAAGAATTTGCCGCCGGGGACGAGTATTCGACGAAGTTCTCCGAGGATCGACGGTAGGTCACTTACATGTTCCAAGACTGAATTTGACATGAGCGTCGCGACCGTTTTGTTTTCAAGCGGAATCCTCGTCTCTTCACTCTCGATAAGCGATTTGTAAATGGAAAACTGCCGAGCAACGCCGAGCGCCTCGGGGTCTTGATCGATTCCGAAGGTAATGGGCTGACCCAGCGCAAAAGCGAAACTGCCGTCCCCGCATCCGAAATCAGCTACCGGTGAAGTCAGGAGTTGACGGTGTCGCCAAAAGAGCGATAACTCCTGTGCCCGCCAAAATGAGTGCGATGGTTTGTCGTACTTGACATACAATAGATCATCGGACCGATAGAGTACTTCAAGTTTCTGCGATGGGTCTGCGATCAGCCCGGTGCGGTCAAACCGTTCTTCCCCGCTTGTCGCTCTACTCTTGTGAGACATCCCGGTAAGCCGATCAACCAGTTCACTTCCCCGCCCGAGCGATTTGAGTAGCAAGTCATGCATGCTGATTCAACTTCGCCGCGGCACGGCCATGCACTAATTCATCAAGTACCGGACCAAATTCCTTTTCTCCCTCTTCCGAGAGCACCCGGTCAATCGGCCAGGTTTTCAGATCCGACCATAGTGACTGCGACTGCCACGGGAACTTGCGGTACCAGTTGTTGAAATACAGATCAGCATAACAATGAGCCAGTTCAACCTGGCGCACGGTCAGACGTCTGTTTTCCGGGTTCTTGATTCGATTGTCGATCTCGGCAAAGAACTGTTCGCGGCTGGTTGCGTCGATCGTGAACCCTTTCCGGTTATAGTGCTGGACCGGATTTCCGCATACTACTGGGATACCACGCATAGCCATCTCAAGTCCGGTCGTCGAGGCGAATACCACACCAACGGCCGACAGTTCCATCAGTGAGTACGTGCTGACCGGATCGGTCGGAGCGATAATGTGCACATGTTCCGGGATATTCGGTAGATACTCGTTTAACAATGCCCGTGCAGTCTCATGGGTGTCGAAATACGGCTCGGCCGGGTGACATCGGACCACCACCTGGCAGTCTTTTCGTTCGGACAGGACACGGCAGGTTTCAACGAGCCATTCCCACATCCCCGCAAACGCCTGGCGGCCGCCGGAATAAAACACGGCGTCGAAAGGGACATTGGGGCAGATAAGCACGGTTGGCTTTTCAGCGGATAATCCCAGTCGTGCGCGGACAGTCTCGGCCGCTTCCGGCAGTGTCTTTTGATACGGAATGACAAAAGTTCCGGAGCCCGGCGTCTGGCGACGGTGCATGATTTTTTCGATACGCGCACGCCGCTCGGGTGTCACAATATGTGGCTCATCGGATTCCCAGAGCGCTGAAGTATCAGCCCGTACCACGGATTCGTGGTGCGCAATCCAGATCCGATTGCGGATATCCACGCTTTCGAAGGTGGTGACAGGAATATTGATCGATTGAAAATATCGATAGATGGCGCCGAATTCGAGCACGCCGCCATTGCCGAGCAAAAGGCGCGAATATGATCCCTTGTCATACGCCGCCGCTACCAGTTGGATCGCCCGAAGATTCCGGCTCAGCCGTTCTTCATACGCCTCACGGTCGGCTGGATTGTTTGTGATATCCACCCGCTCTTTCTTGAGCAGGTAGCTGACATCAATTTGTGATTGGTATTCCGCACATTGCCGCATTTGATCGTTGAGCGGGGCTAGCGCCCCCGAGTCAAGAGATTTGAGCGAGAGCGAACCCAGGGATCGATCAGTTCCGGTCTTGGCCGCCTGACGTTTCCAAAATGACTCACGAACAGGGCGTGGGTAGCGGTCCAACGGGGTCATCTCGCCAAGCCAGCGAAAATCGACCGACACACCGCGGCCACTTAAGAGGGTCGCGATAGCCAGTGAGTAATCTACCCAGTGCGGATAGATCGCGAAAAACAGAATTTTGTCGCTGGATGGATCGTTCCGATTGCCGTGACCCGCTTGCAAATCGACGATCTCGGCCCACTTGTTTAGATGTCGCCAACTGGTGTCAATTCGGGGGGACTTCCCCAGCCAGTCCGAAACGGCAACGGTTATGTCTATAGCGCCGGTCATACCGGCCATACTGCGAACTATCTTCCGTGATACTCTCATGGCACCCGAACTTCCATTTTGTCAGGGACGGGCGTCATGCCCGGCTCCGTGTCGCGTTGTCCAATAGCAGGACTAATTGTACCATACCACTTCAGTTTCCAGATGACAACTAAATACGCGGCAACCAAAGCCGTGCTTTGCCCGATCGCCAGAAACGAAAACGGATTTCCCTCTTTCTGCGCCAAAGCAGATCCTATCCACGAAAAAACCAACCCGATTGCGACTGTCCCAAAAAGCCGGTGGTATGGCAACTGTACGATAAAGAAGGCGCGTAGTGCCGAGATCATCAAGGTAAGAGACATCAGCCCGGCAATTGCAGTAGCGACTGCCGCACCGATAATGCCGTAGCGCGGTATCAAATACCAGCACAGCACAATGTTGGTTATTGCTGAGGCGATTGTGACCAACATCGAGATTCCCGACTTTGTCGTATAGTATAGCCCGCCATTGGCAATCGATGACAATGCCACACACAATGCACCGAAGAGCGCGATCACCGCAACTGGTCCAGCGCCGGCGTATTGTCGCTCAGCAAGCAGCGCAATCAACTGCGGCGAGAAGACCGCCAGCGCGAGGGCTATCAGTGTATAAGCAGGCGCGGCTACTCCGAGCAATTTCGCCAGAGATTGACGGGCCGCTTCCGGATCTCGGCTGTACAAAAATGGTTGCCACGCTTTTTCCAGACTTGCCGCCGCCATTTGCACAAGTGACCCGATCTGGGCGCCAAGCGCAAAAAGTCCCACTGCCGCGCCGGCGACAAAGTGCTGGGTAAACAGGATTGTTGATCGAGTCGCGATGAGGGTGACAACACTGGACGCCAGTACCGGCCAGGCAAATCGAAAGCTCTGCCAGAGCCCATCGGTACTAATTCGTACGCCGCAAATTGATACAATTACGATGAGCGATAAGACAGCAAAGAGTACCTGTGTAGCGAAGACTCCCTGCACCTGGCCAATCACGCCGCGCTGAAGGTACATTACTTGATAGGCGACACTTCCCAGCATGAACAAAAATTGACAAATATCAAAAGTGATGAACAATCTCGGGCGATTGAGCGCTCTCAGCAGAACGGACTTGAAGGCAATAACCACTTGCAGTGCCGCACCAATGACAATATATGGTGCGTATTGCTCAAACGGCGCTCGGGCAACTGCGGCCTCCCAGACTGGACGTCCAAACCATAGAAGGATAGACGCCAATATTCCCGAGGCTACTACCCCGACCAATAAAATGGATGTCATATACGATTTCTGACGTTCCGCAGTAGATTGCAAAAACCAGAAGCGAAATCCGGCGGAGGGCAACCCAAGTTGGAAAAAGGCCAGAAGGAAGACCGAAAAGGTGCTCAGCGTAGCAACGACTCCGTACTCTTCCAGCGTCAGATACCGGGTGAGCATTGGAATCATCAGGAGATAGCTGATACCAAACAGCAGAATGTCCCCTATCCCGTAGACAAAGGCCCCTTTGAGCATACTTCGAAACGAGTTCACGACTCTCCCCCACCCAATATCATATCTGCGACAAGCGCTGAACCGGCCGTGATATTACGCGCGGCGATTTTCCCCACAGCCACTTCGCGAAATTTGGGTGGCAATCCAAATCCGGGCCGTATCGCTCGCAAATGCTCAGAAGTGAATCGTTCGCCAGCTTTGATATCTCGCACGACATACGTTGAGCGGCGAAACTGGAGCGATCTTTTTTCCGCCTCCGAAGTACCGTACACGACTTTTCCAAGCGCCTGCCAAGCGGTGGTTGTGTCGGCCACCAGTGAGGCGAGTTCGTGTGGCTCAAGCGAAAAGGCGGCGTCGGGGCCGCCCTCGGCACGAGAAAGCGTAAAGTGCTTTTCTATGACGACCGCGCCAAGCGCAACCGAGGCAATCGCCGACGCATTCCCCAGGGTGTGATCGGAGAGGCCGACATGTAGTCCAAGCTGTTCTTGCAGATCGATAATTGTCCTTAGGTTGCTATCCGACGGCATTGCCGGGTACGCGCTGGTACACTTGAGTAAGATGGTTTCTTTGGCGCCATGATCACGGGCAAACTGAACCGTTTCCCCTATCTCGACACGCGTAGCCATGCCAGTCGAGATAATCAGAGGCTTACCGGTTTGCGCAACTTTACGAATCAACGGCAGATCGGTGTTTTCAAAAGACGCAATCTTGTATGCCGGCACATCGAGCGATTCGAGAAAGTCGACCGCGGTTTCGTCAAAGGGGCTACTAAAACAAATGACTCCCAACTTGCGGCAAAGGGCCATGATTGGCTCATGCCACTCCCACGGTGTGTGAGCAGACTCGTATAGTTGATACAGCGTCTTGCCATACCATAAGCTCTTAGGATCGGTAATGACAAACTCATTTCGATCCAGATTCAGCGTCATCGTGTCGGCACGATACGTTTGCAATTTTACCGCGTCGGCACCCGCCTTGGCCGCGGCCGATACAATTGCCAGTGCCCGCTCAAGCGATTGATTGTGATTCCCCGACATCTCCGCAATGACAAAGGGACGATGTCCGTGCCCGATGTTTCGGTCGCCGATTTTGATATTAGCGAACATCGGTCGTTCTCTCCGTGCTCTCCTTTGCCTGCCCTGTCAATTCAGCGGCTGTCGTGTCCCATCCCCAAGTGAGCAAATGACGATACGGATCCAGGTCCCTTGACCGGTGGTAAGATCCAGCGCCTTTCTGTGGAATTGGCGCGATCGATTCATCGCGAATGTCCGGCCAACGCTCGGCAAAAAGTAACTCGATTGCTTCGCACAGTTTCCAATAGGATGACTCAATCGTATCAACTCTTTCCATCGCAACTTCCTGCTGACAGAGAATTGGGCCGGTATCGATACCTGCATCAATCAGATGAATACTTACGCCTTTGGGCGTATCCTCAAGATAGCTCCAAATATTCGGGTCGGCCCCCCGGTTCCAGGGTAATAGCGAGATATGCAGGTTTACAATCCGCTTGGGATACTTTGCAATAACCTCAGGTCTGATAATATGACGGTACCCGTAACTGACAATCCAATCGACTCCGTTCAGGAGCTCCGGAAATTTCCGAAGGTCCTCTTCGGATCTGGTGACACGGTCACCATTGGCCGAGAGACTCTGTCCGACTGACCCTCGTTCAGGCCCGAGCAACAAAATATGGCGGCCAGTGTTCATCTATACTGCCACTTTCGATCTTTGCATGAGTACACGAGCCACCAACGATGTTCCTGTTTGATGCTCTGGAGCAGAAATCGCCAATTCCTGACGGCTCATCTTGCGCATGACCTGCGGTGACGCGACTGCCGAGCGAATCGCCTCCGCAATAGATGCCCCGGACACCTGTTCAAACCAACCCAGACTTATGCACGCCCCCGCGCGAGCGGCCGCGTCGGTCATCTCCCGCTGATTCTCAGCAACGACAACCGATATCGATGGCAATCCCAGATATGCCCGCTCCCAGGTAGTAGTGCCTCCCGCTCCGATACTGAGATCGGCGGAGGACATGAGTCGGGCGATATCGCCGGACTGCACGTGCAATTGAAAATTACCCAAGCTCTGCGTGAGGCGTTCGACTTCAGTCAAGTGCGGATTACCCGATCCGACAACAACATCTCCGGACAGGTTCAGGTCACTGAGTTGCGAAATAGCTCTCAGCGCAAGCGATGTCATGTTAGCCCGGTCAATGCCTCCGAAAAAGACAAACAACCGCTCAACCTCACCGGTGCGCGGCCGCAAAAATGATCTTGCCTGCTGAAATTCACTCCGGAGCAGAGCGTACTGCGGGCCAAGCAGAGCAATACACCCCGGATCGACAAGATGCTCATAACGTTGATTCATTTGCTGATAGAGATTTTGATCGAGCAACACAGAGCACGAGTGCGGGCGATTGGCCAAATCATCAATGACCAGTATCTGACCCACAAATGGCGCAACCTCACTCTCCCAGTGAGCGTCGATTCCGTAGTGGTCTACCACCAGCCATTCGGGGGGGATTTCCAGATCAACCAGCGCACTGATTGTCTCTTCTGCGTCGCGCTGAAAGGTAGTGCCCAACCAACTATCACTCTCGGACAGATCTGGAGTTTTGGAAATTGGACCGATTCGAGGCAAGGTCGTCACCCGGTGACCTCGCCGTACAATCTCACCCGTCAACTCGCCATCAGCCAAGCGACAGATAAAGACGCAGGTGTATCCGCTTCGGCGCAGTTCATCGGCCAAAGTCAAACAGCGCATCACATGGCCCGTGCCGATCTTCACTGAAGCATCGGCGCGAAACGCTACAAGCTGTTTCCCGGACTCTCCACCTGTCGTAACCGTGGGCATCATGCGCGGGTCCTAATTGAGACGTTTGAAACCAGCGGTCGACGGCGCACCGCGGAGATGGCTTTTCACCGTGCCGGTTTTGACAAGTTCACTGATTTCTCCAAAGACATCATCAACCGCGCCCAAGTACGAGCTAACGTGATGTTCAGTGTGTGCCAACATCGAGTAGAACGAACTTCCCGCCAAGAACCCGCGATCGAGCATGAGCTGTACAAAAAGCGCCTTGACCGCCAATGGTTCCGGAGTTTCAAACGAAAAATGCGAGAGTGGCGGAATCCCACCGACATGGATCGGTATGCCGTGATGATGGGCCGCTTTGTTCCATCCGTTCTGTACAGATGTTCCAATCCTTACAAGATGATCGCCGACACTCAGGCGTTCATGCTTATTGATAGTCGCGATAGCCGCGGCCGGGCCGATACTCTCGGTCCAATTAGTGCTGGAGATAAAAGTTGACTGGGCCGACTGCATTACTTTTTCGGTTCCCATGATTGCCGCGATGGCGTACCCGTTCCCCATCGCCTTTGAAAAGACCGTCATGTCCGGCTTGATGTTCATTTTCAAGTGAGCACCGCCGGTGTTCAAACGAAATCCTGAAGATATTTCGTCGATGATAAATACGGCGCCGCATTCGTTAGCGATGGCGCGAATCTCGTCAAAATACCCGTCTTGGGGCGGCTCGTTGCGGATCGGTTCCATTATGATCGCCGCCAGGTCCTTTCGGTTGAGCGTCACGATCGCTTTGAGTTCGTCTATTTGATTGTACCGAAACGGTAGCGCTGTGCCGGCAAGCGCCTTCGGCACACCACGAGGATCGAGACCGGCGATCAGGTGCTCGCCCAGAGCATCCTCAGTGCCGACATTTGCCGCCAGATACCAGTCGTGCCAGCCATGGTAGCCGCAGAACGCAACCTTATCACGGCCGGTGTGGGCACGTGCAATCCGCACAGCAACGGCCATCGCCTCTCCTCCACTCCGGGCGTAGCGAACCATTTGGGCCCACGGATGCAGGCGACACAAGAGCTCGGCCAATTCTACTTCTTCGGGACAGTTGAGTGAGGAGCTGACGCCTCGTTCAATTACTGCTTTCACTACAGTGTCGATATCAGGATCGGCGTACCCAAGAACATTAGCGCCGATGCCGCTGATACTCATGTCGATATATTTGTTGCCGTCCAGATCCCATACCTCACACCCTTTGGCCTTGGAGTAATACCCCGGCCAGACTCCTGGCGCAAACATGTCGGGTCGTTTGGAAAGTAATTGTGTAAGTCCGGGAATTAGTTTTTTCCCCTTTTCCTGCAGTGCCAGACTGCGGGTGCGGGAAGTCGATTGTTGGGTTGTATTGCTCATGCTATTTCGACCTTTGTTAGTTGGTAACTTGTTACGTTGTCACTATCGATTGTAATCGCTGAAGTCTGATGGGTATGCCGGCGTTGGCGATTTGCGAACGTGTCTGCATCGGATTCTCATCTTTGAAACAGAAATATGTGCCGGCGGCTACTCCATCGGCGCCGGCTCTGGTAAATCCCTCTATGAAATGCTGAGCCAGCCCGCATCCACCGGACGCCACTACAGGGATCGAAACACGCGAGACGACTTCGTGAATCATGTCGACATCGAGCCCTTGACGGGTTCCGTCGCGGTCTATCGAAGTCAGTAATATCTCTCCGGCGCCCCGACGTTCCACGTCCAGCGACCAGGAAACAAGATCAAGCCCGGTCTCCACTTTACTGCCGCGCGAACAGACTTTGGCGCGTCCGTCGGTGTCACGCCGATAGTCAATACTCGCCACCACGCATTGCGAACCGAACCGATTGGCCGCTTCGGTGATCAATTCCGGGTCGGCAATGATCGCCGAATTAACCGATACTTTGTCGGCGCCGTTTTCAAGGAGCGTGCGAAAATCGTCGATTGATCGTACACCGCCGCCCACTGTTAAGGGCATGCAGACGTTTTCAGCGATTCGACGAACCACATCGGTTGCACAAAGTCTGTTTTCATTTGATGCGTCCAAGTCAAGGCAAATCAATTCATCGGCCGCCTGTGACTCGTAGATTCGGGCTTGAGAGACCGGGTCGCCAATTTCGAAGACTCCTGAAAACTGTCGTGTAGTCACAAGAGCTCGAAAATCGCCCCCGCCAAAGTTGGCCCGCTTGAATTGCAGTTTGGGGATGAGTCGTCGTCTTAGCATTTCGTTACCTCACGGTTTCCATGCTAAAAAGTTAGACAGCACTTTCAGGCCACAATATTGACTTTTTTCCGGATGAAATTGCGTCGCCGCGACATTGTCTTTAACCACTGCCGCAGTAAACTCGCCGCCATAATCGCACCTCGCGGCAACGACTTTGGCGTCATTGCATTTGACGACATACGAGTGCACGAAATAAAATTCGGGTGATTCCGGCAGTCCGACAAATAATGGTGACTCGGCACACACGGTTATGTCATTCCAACCCATATGAGGCACCCTCACCGATTGTCCATCGTTGGAAATTGGTACCACTTCGGCGTCTATCCAACCTAACCCGGCATGACTCCCTCGCTCACGGCTTGAACCCGCGAGAGCCTGCATCCCAAGACAAATCCCAAGAAGGGGGCGCCCTTTGCGCCGTACTACTTCTTCGATTTGTTCGACCATTCCGGATTTCTTTAGGTGTTCCATACAGTCGCCAAAGGCTCCCACACCAGGGAGAATCAGTCGGTCGCACTTGTTCAAATCGTTTGGTTCGCGGCAAATAGTCACATCGGCGCCGAGTGTCGCAAGGGCATTCACAACCGACAGAAGATTCCCCATGCCGTAATCGATAACACCGACCATCTTATTGTTCTTCCTCTACTCCGGCCACAACCGGCTCGACTGGAACTGTGGGGCGGCGCTTGTTCCATCGCTGGAGTTGCACAATTGTTTCGGATCGGTCCATTCCCCCTTGCCGGCACCAAGAATCAAAATCGTGTGTGGGTGGGCCGGCCTGCGTAACCGATGGATCATGCACATTGGGCGAGACCGCGTGGCTCATGGCGATCTCGATGAATTCCTTTTCGGTTAGCCCAACAAACTCAAGGAACAAATCCAGACTCGGTGGCCGCTTACCCTCGGTTTGTTCAATCATCTTCATAGCATCGTCACGCCCAATACGTTCATTGCGAATGTCTATCGATGATAAGTGAGTTGTGCGAGCATACCCGCGCTTTATAAACTTGATGTAATCGCGAACCCCCTGCATGTAGCATTCTATCTTCTCGTAACTGTACTGCGACGGAACATTTTCCACTTCATCGCCGCGCCAGCCCAGTTCACGACTTATGATCTCCGATTGTTTCTTCACATCCCATGAGATGAACGAGCCAAGGCAAACCGAGCGGTAATTCAACTGACGCAGGTCGCGAAGTGGTGGATACGAATACGGCTGAAGTTCGCGCCGGTCAACGTTTCCCTGCAGTCGTACGTACATGTCATCGGCGGTTATGCCGAGATTGATATATCGGTTGAACCGGGCCTCATCGACCTCTTCCGGCTGATCGTAGCCAAAGTATGAAGTGTACTCAGCCGACGGCTCCCCCCAAAAGACCAACGGAACTTTGTACCGCAGAGCCACCCACATCGGATACGAGTATATGCCAGTGTGACAGTGCCAACAGAAATCCCCTTTTTCAAGAAACGTCTGCAACATCAGTTTCTGTACAACTTTCCAGTTCGGAGAAAACGAATGAAAATCCGCACCCAGCTCGCGCAAGACTCGGGTCGTGTTGTCATGAAGGTTAGGCCGCAAGAATCCGTGGTCAAACCTTACCACCAGCGGCTTTAGTTTGTACTCTCGAATCAGATAATAGAGCGTCCAGGTGGAGTCTTTTCCTCCTGAAAACGGAACAATGCAATCGTAGTCATACTTGCCGCGATACGATTCAATTAGCGAATCGAGATCACGCTTGCGGGCAGTCCAGTCGATGCTATCTCGTTTGTACTCGAACTGGCGGCATACGTTGCAGACTCCTTCGGCGTCGAAGACGATTGTTTCGTGGGTTTGTGGCAGAGTGCAACGGGTGCATCGACGAAGATTGGACATGTTGCTCATTTCTGAGGAATCGTAACCGCGATATCCTCGGCCAGTGACTTTTGGTACCCCTCATTTCGAGAATGAGTGGCATTTATTCCAGACAACTCGGGACGACTTTGGAGAAAGCGGAGCACGTCTTCCGTTCCGAATGCCGGATTAGCCGGATAGAGCGCCTCAAATATCGACGTGACTAGCGCGAAATCATCTGCGTTGTCGACCGTCCAGCGGAGCGCCGACAGGTCGGTTTGTTGCGTCATACTCCCCAATTTGAACAACTGAGGGTTTTGGTAGAAATACGGAGTGACATGCTCGCGTTGTGATTTCATCGTGGCATTGCGCCAGACTTCTTCGAGCTTAGAGTACCGACAGACCTCGACATCGAGGCCATCAGGATACGTCGGCTGGAGCGTGTTGCTGGCATAGTCGTAGTTACCTTCAACTGCAAATTGAATCGCGGCAGAAATTACGGTCGGATCGGCCAGCGGGCAGTCGCCGGTCAAACGAACGACATACTCCGGCTTGTGCGGACGAGCCGCCTGAAAGAAGCGATCAAGCACGTCATCCAGACTGCCTCTGAAACAATCGACGCCGATTCGGCCGCACAATTCGGCAATTGTGTCGTCGCCCTGATCGGTACTGGTAGCGACAACCAATTTATCGATAGCGCGGGCACGCAGAATTCTCTCGATCTGGCGTTCAAGCATCGGTTTGCCCAAAATAGGTTTGAGCACTTTGCCGGGAAGGCGCGAAGAACTGCTACGGGCTTGCAAGACCGCCAAAATCATTTTGACCTCCGCGAAAAGTAATCGACGGCCCGAAGACCCAAACGGATGCAATCGGTCTCCCGTCCGGCACACAGAAAGTGGCCTTTCATCAGACCCTCGCGCGTATACCCGCACTTTTCAAATGCCCGGGCACTTCCCTCGTTCTCAGCGTAACACCCGGCTTCCAGCTTGTTCAGATTGGCAGTCTCAAAACCAAAACGAGTGACCAACTCAATCGCCTCGGTCGCGTACCCTTTCCCCCAATACTCTTTCTCTCCGATCAGTAGACTAATGTCACCATGGCGGTGACGAAAGTTGATCGGGCCAATCTTGATATTTCCAATGTGTTCCTGCGTATCATTAGTACAAATCGCAAAGAACGGTTCGTCGGATTTGCCGGCCATTCTGCGCACAAAGTCAGCAATTGTCTCAAGAGACTGCGGCGCAAACCGGGTTTCCAGATACCGATTCACTTCCGGATCATTCATCCACCGGTAGTACCGCTCGGTCACGTCACTCGGCCGCACTTCGCGTAAATGAATGCGCTGTCCGGTCACTACTGCGCCGGTGATCTCGGCGGCGGTTGACTCGGTGGCGATTCGCTTCTTATGCACTAATGTCTGCGTTGTCATTGCTCCACTCTCCACATCGAGGGATTCACCATCCGCTCGTCATCACACTTGAAATCTTCCATCTCAAACGACTGATTCGACAAATTCTCCCAGGCTTCGGCAATCTCCAAAAATTCCGGTCGTGAGCAGGTCCCGACAATAACCCGATCGATTTCCGGCCGCGAGGCCACAAAGGCGAGCGCACCCTCAAGCGGCGACAAGTCCTGCTGATACAGCCAGGCGTTGTAGGCGCTCAGCAATCCTTGCACGGGATGGAAATAATCGGGCAAACGATCAGGTGGAATCAACAACAATCCCTGAAGAAATGTCGAACGGGAATGAATTTCCACATTGAGTTCTTTAAGGCGCGTCAAGTGGCCGCTATCGACAAGCCGTCGGTCGAGCAGATTGACAGGTAGCTGTATAATGTCCAGAGAATATTTTTCCAATAATCTGTCAATTTGTGCGGCTGAATAGACCGACGCGCCGATTTTTCTGGCCATGCGCGATCTCTTGAATTCGGTCATCCGCTCATACAACAGTTCGCCCCCCGGAGCGAGCAGATCATCGGCATGATGTGCTAACAGACCGTACACAGAAGTCTGGCGAAGCTTGAGCAGTGACACATGAAATGTCTGCTCCAGCACCTGTACATCCTCGGGCGTAATCCTCTCTTTTCGAAATTGGGCGGTCTTCGTCACTATACTAAAGTTGTGCCGTAGCGCGAGAGCCGAACCGAGGACCTGCTCTGATTCGCCATACAATGCCGCTGTGTCGAGTATATCCACGCCCTTGTCGGCGGCTGATTCGAGAATGCGGTGGACTTCAGAGAGTGAAGTCCGCCCCATTTTGTTGGTGATACCGTAATCCGTGCCAAATTGCACCGTACCAAGCCCGAGTCGGTTAGAGTGTGACATAGCTGATGCCCCTCTACTTCCCTAAGAGTGCTGATTCAAGTTCAGCTACAACCCGCGCGACATCGTCATCGCTCATCGCCGGATACATCGGTAGACTGAGCGCCTGTGCGTAGTACCGTTCCGCCTGCGGAAAATCGCTTGGCTTGGTGTGGTACAACTCTCGGTAATACGGCTGGAGGTGAACCGGGATATAGTGCACCTGTGTGCCTATTCCCTTTTTCTTCAGCGAATTCATCACATGAGCGCGCGATTTGCCAAGAGACTCGAAATCGATTCGCACAACAAACAGGTGATAGGCGTTGGTAATCGAAGTCCTCTGAACCAATGGTCGGACCATTTTGGAATCGAAAGACTGGCTGAGCTGGGAAGCGTAAATTTCTGCAATTTCATTTCGCCGAGTCACCGACGCCTCCAGGCGCGCGAGTTGGCTCGTGCCGAGCGCCGCTTGAATGTCGGTCAGACGGTAGTTAAATCCGAGCTCCGTCATTTCATAGTACCAGGAATTGAGTTCTCCGCTTGTAGAAAAGGCTTGATCAGAATAGATAAACTCTTTCTTGGCAATGCCGTGCGTGCGCAACTGCCGCAGTCGGTCGGCCAGAATCGGATCGGCGGTAGTCACCGCTCCCCCCTCGCCGGTTGCAACATGCTTGACCGGATGAAAAGAGAAAGTCGTCATGTCGCTGTGCGCATTGTTTCCGATAGGCTGAGTGCGGCGGGCCTCGGTGTACGACGCTCCGAGGGCATGCGACGCATCGTCTACGATGTATGCTCCGTGAACTTTAGCCAGCTCATGAATCCGAGGCAAGTCGACCGGCTGGCCGGCAAAATGCACTGGAATGATAGCCTTGATCTTTTTCGCCTTGTCATGAGCAAGTACTTGTTCGAGGAAATCAGAATCAATCAGACCGGTTGTGGGGTCGATATCGCAAAAAACTACGTTGGCGCCCACATAACGGGCACAGTTGGCCGAGGCCACAAAGGTGTTCGGGGTGGTGACAACGGTATCACCGGGGCCGATGTCCAGTGCCAACAGTGCCAGATGCAGTGCCGCCGTGCCGTTTGAGCAGGCTACTGCATGTCGTGCGCCGACTGTCTTTGCAAGGGCTTTCTCAAACTTGTCTATGGCGGGACCTTGCGTCAAGAAATCCGAACGAAGGACTTCGGCGACGGCGTCGATGTCTTCTTGAGTAATCGTCTGCCGACCATACGGCAGGAAGCCGTCGTTGGCTCGGGAAATCGCCAGAGACTTGGGTTCGGCAAGTGTCACTTTACACCAGCCGAGTAGTTCATCGCCGCTAAGTCGCGCGAGGTTTTCAAAAGGTCAGCGGTGACATCTTTGATGGTCAATCTGCGTTGTTCGCGCCATACCAGCGTATCCTCAACACAGAAAGACTTGTCTATGTGAGTTCGGATCAGATCGCGAATGTGCGCCACAGAAAGCCATTCGGTGTTGGTGTTCGAGGCATATGAGAATCCGTCCGGACAGCGTCGGCCTCCATAGGTCGCGGCGTACCGGTCAGTGTCCCAGAGGCGGGTCGACGGCAAGATGACAAAGTGTCGCTCGAATTCGAGCGCACTGATCGCGTCGGTTTGGGTGATCATTTCCTCATGGAGCTTTTCACCCGGACGAATACCGACAACTTCGCGACGGCATTCCGGTGCGATCGCCTCGGCCATATCGACAATTCTGTAACTTGGGATGCGCGGCACAAAGATTTCGCCCCCCCACATATGATCGAGCGCGAATGTGACCAGATCAACGCCTTGTTCCAGTGTGATATTGAACCGGGTCATCCTGGCATCGGTGATCGGAATAACGCCTTCAGGTTTGCGATCCATAAAGAACGGAATCACACTCCCCCGACTTCCCATCACGTTGCCATAACGCACCACCGAGAATCGAATATCTCGGGCGCCTTTGAAATTGTTGGCCGAGACAAACAGCTTGTCTGAGCAAAGCTTGGTTGCGCCGTAAAGATTGATCGGCGCCGCGGCTTTGTCGGTTGACAAGGCAACGACCTTCTTGACGCCAGTCAGCATCGCCGCCTCGATCACGTTCTGCGCGCCCATCACGTTTGTCTTGACCGCTTCAAAAGGATTGTATTCGCAGGCCGGGACCTGTTTGAGCGCGGCGGCGTGGATGACAATGTCAATTCCTTCCATGGCGCGGGCCAAACGGTCTCCGTCGCGAACGTCACCGATGAAAAAGCGCAACTGTGGGAAGCGCGAGTCCGGGAACTGCTGACTCATCTCGTATTGTTTGAGTTCGTCGCGCGAATACACCACCATCCGCTTGATATCGGGGTAGCGCGACATGACAGTTTCGATGAATTTTCTGCCGAATGAGCCGGTTCCACCGGTCACAAGAATTGATTTGCCGGATAACACTCGATAAACTCCCTTCCGGGCGCAATGCGCCTCGCCAGCCTTGTGCGATACGGGGAGGTGTATGCCGGCCGAGAGTTCGAAAAAACGAGTCGGGGCCTGGTCGCATCTGCGTCCCTGCATCTGTGACATCCATGTACTCACTCGCTGATACATCAAGGCGCATGCCGTGCGCATACCGGACTGTTATGGCCCGACTAACGTATACAATATCAACGTGTTAGGGACGCACGCCGTTCAATTTGAGTGGGGCAAGAGCGACTGGGGCAGGAAGAAATCGCCGCTGAAAATCGAAAACTTTTCCAGGGCTTGAAAAGCGATTGTTACTGACTACAGGACTATTTTGCGGCGAAGTGCTCGTCGATCATGTCGCACAGGATGTGTGCGATCAGGATGTGCATTTCTTGAACGCGCGGCGTGTCGGTTGAAGGAATCGCCAAACAGATGTCGACTTCCGACCGGCACTGACCGCCGTCGCCGCCAGTTAGCGCGACCGTGCGACATCCGATTGGCCGGGCGGCCCGAAACGCTTCAATAATGTTATTTGAGTTACCGGAGGTGGAAATTCCAAACAGAAGATCACTTCGAGTTGCCAGCGCCTGAACCTGGCGTGAAAACACTTGATCAAATCCAAAGTCATTCCCAATGGCTGTCAGCGCTGAGGTATCGGTCGTAAGAGCGACGGCTGGAAGTGGTCGACGGTTTTTCGCGATATATCGTCCGGTCAATTCCGCCGCTATATGCTGAGCATCGGCCGCCGACCCGCCATTGCCGCACAGCAAGATTTTTCCGCCGGTCTCAAGTGTTTGAATGAGCGCAAAAGCTACCTCGTCGATCTTTGACCGCAATGCCCGAACCCTGGGCAACAAATCCGTGTGCGTATCAAATGCAGATTCAAATCGATCCATAGAATTCAATCCTCTAAGATAAACGGCGATTGCGGGTCAGATTCCCAACGGATTTCGTCGACCGGTTCACTCCGACCGGCGCCTTTGTAAAGACAATCGGGAGCATTGTACACCAGTCCGGGTTCATTGCCAATATTTTTGTAGGCATGCACGACCCCGGGAGGGACTATCACTGCCGCCGGGTTTGACGGGCCAAAGACCATAGACTGTCGTTTTCGAAAATTTAGCGAGCCAGTTCGATTATCCCAGAGAACAAGTCGAAATGTCGACGGCCCCAGAAAGCAGAACAAATCCGTTTGGTGCGCATGTTCGTGCGGCCCGCGAGTCACTCCCGGAGGAGTCATCGACACATATGCCATCGCTGGCTGAAATCCCTTCGGCAGTTCGTCGTTTCGAAACAGTTCTGTCAACCAACCGCGCTCGTCGGCATTGATCTTCAGTAACTGCACCTGAACGCCAGCAATATCAAATATGGTCACACTGTCGCCTTGTTTTGCTCGTCCAAAAAAGTATAGAGCGAATCTCGATACGTCGGCATGATATTCAAACCAGCGTCAATCAGCCGCCTATTTTCCAAAGCTGAATATCGCGGTCGCGGGGCCGGTCGCGCAAGCTCCTCTGTCGTGCACGGCTCTACTAAAACTTCGAGTTGTAATCGCTCAAATATCTCCCGTGTAAACTGATACCATGACACCTGGCCGCCATCAACTGCATGGAGCATCCCGCGCATTTTGCTATCGAGAATGACCTCAAGCTGTTTCGCTATATCGACTGTCCGAGTGGGACAGCCGATTTGATCGGTGACAACGCGAATAGGAATTACCTGCCGGCCTTCGCGCTTATCAGCTAATTGTTGCTTACCCATTCTCATTATCGATTGAACAAAATTCCGACCACTTGAGCCGTACACCCATGAGGTCCGCAAGATGACGTAGTCGGCGAGAATTGACTGCACGGCCTCTTCTCCCGCCAACTTTGATTTTCCGTATGCTGACAGCGGGCTGGGCCGATCAGTCTCGACATACGGCTCTTTTTTGGTTCCATCGAAAACGTAGTCCGTCGAGATGTAAACCATTAGTGTTCTGCACGCTTTGCATGCTGTGGCTACATTGGCTGTTCCATAAGCGTTGACTCGCATAGCTTTTTGCAGATCGCGCTCGCACTCGTCGACATCGGTCCACGCAGCGCAATGGATGACAATCGAAGGTCGCAATTTATCTATTGTTGTTCGGGCCTGCGCAGGATCGGTGATATCAAGTTGCGAGCGACCCGTGGCGACCACCTCCGACATCGACGCAAAATGGCCAACGATCTCTGAACCAAGCTGGCCGCCCGACCCCGTCACCAGAATTTTAGCGGGAGGATTCTCCACTTAAGACCACCCCCTCCAGATAGGCGCGATAGTCAGACTTGGGCAGTTCCCCGATTATCCTGTTGAGTCCAACCGCATCGATGAATTTCATTTGATACGCGACTTCTTCAATACAACCGATCTTCAGCCCCTGTCTTCGCTCGATCGTAGCAATAAACTCACCGGCATTGATCATGTCGTCGGGCGTGCCGGTATCAAGCCAGGCAACTCCCCGTCCAAGCTGAACGACAGTGAGTTGCCCACGCTCCAAATATGCCTGGTTGACATCGGTGATCTCGAGTTCCCCACGATTCGACGGCTGTAGATTTGCCGCAATTTCCGGGGCCTGACGGTCATACAAATAGAGTCCGGTCACCGCCAAATGCGACTTACTAGCCGTAGGCTTTTCGACAATTGAAACCGGCTTACCAAGCGAATCTAACGTCACCACACCGTACCGCTCGGGATTTCGCACGGTGTAAGCAAAAATCGTGGCGCCGGGCTCCGAAAGCTGAGCGCCGCGCAGGAAGTCGTAACTACCATAGAAAATGTTATCACCCAGTATGAGCGAACACCCTTGTCCGGCCAGAAAGTCGCGAGCGATTGTCAGCGCCTGCGCGATACCTTTTGGTTCCTCCTGTATCGCGTACGACAGCTTTATCCCAAGCCGATGACCGTCTCCAAGCACAGATTTGAGAAGCGGAAGATCGCGGGGCGAGGAAATGACCAGAATGTCGCGAATTCCATACAACATGAGTGTCGAGAGCGGATAGTAAATCAGTGGCTTGTCATAGATCGGAAGCAATTGCTTGCAGGCAACCTGCGTCACCGGATACAGTCGACTCCCCGAGCCGCCCGCCAAAATGATCCCTTTTGAAATCCAGTTGCTCACTTCGCCTCTTTGATCCGGTGATCGTACATGCTCGAATAATACTCACGGTATTCACCGCTCATGCACTTCTCCACCCAGGCAGAGTTGGACAAATACCAGGAAATCGTCCGGTCAAGCGCTTCGTCAAATCCGAACGACGGTCTCCAGCCAAGCTCGCTTGTTAATTTGGAGGCATCCAAGGCATATCGACGGTCATGTCCCGGGCGGTCAGCAACAAATAGAATCTGTTCTTCACGCGGTGATCCACCAAGATGTGCATCAAGTTGTCGGCAAATAGCTCTGACCAATTCCAGATTCTCGAGTTCGTATCCGGCACTCACGCCGTACGACTCACCCACTCGCCCCTGCATGAAGATCGTCTCAAGCGCCGAGCAATGATCGGCGACAAAAAGCCAATCGCGACGATGTTTGCCGTCGCCGTAGATCGGAATCGGCTGACCAGCCACGGCGTTGCGAATCACCAGTGGGATCAGTTTTTCCGGGAATTGATACGGCCCGAAGTTATTGCTCGAATTGGAGACGACCGTATCGAGTCCGTACGTTTGGTGATAGGAACGCACCAAATGATCTGCGCCTGCTTTAGTCGCGGCATACGGCGAGTTGGGGCGATACGCGTCGCTTTCAGTGAACATCCGAGTCTCTTCGGCTGAACCGTAGACTTCGTCGGTCGAGACATGATGGAACCGAAATGGTACGCCACGGCTGTGAGCATTTCGCGCCAGTTCCAATAGGTTAAACGTCCCGATCAGATTAGTTTGAACAAAGGGTGCGGGTCCAACTATTGAGCGATCGACATGCGATTCGGCCGCAAGATGAATGACACTATTAATCGAGCATCTCTCGAAACACTCCCGCAAAGCGGCTGAGTTGCAGATATCGACCTTTTCAAATTGGAAATTAGGAGATGTCTCAATAGCGGACAAATTCGCCGGATTGGCGGCATAGGTCAGACAGTCGATATTCACAAAGAGCCAATCAGGATGGCGCGGTACAAGATACAACAGCAGGTTTGAGCCGATAAACCCTGCGCCGCCTGTCAGCGCGATTCTGCGGTCGTATGATTGAATTCCTGTAACTGACATAGGCGTGGCCGTCGAGGCTATGTCGCGCTTGGGCTGAGCCGAAAACAAGAGCCGGCGAAGGGATTCGAACCCCCGACAGCCTGATTACAAATCAGGTACTCTACCAACTGAGTTACGCCGGCTATTTTGTGTATCGTCATTACTGTGTACAATCGCACTCCGTTCGGCGGAGGACACGAATTGTCACACCTGTTTTTTCCACTTCACGCCCTGAGGCGTGTCCTCAAGCAATATTCCCTTTTCGGACAACTGGTCGCGGATGCGGTCAGCGAGTGCGAAATCCTTAGACTTGCGGGCCGCCTGCCGACGCGCGATAAGCGCCTCGACTTCCGACTCCAGCGACTGCTTTTTCAACTCGAATCCGAGCACAGCGTCAAACCTACGCACGAGCGACAGCGTCGCGTCGCGATCGGCTGTCGACAACTTCCCTTCCGCCTTCAGCCGATTAATATCCCGAATCATGTCAAAAACCACACCGAGTGCGCCGGAGATATTGAGGTCATCGTCGAGCATCACCTCAAACGCCTCGCCCGATCGCTTTAGAATATCGGTCGCTTCGCCGCTGGCACTACCGGCTGAAAAATCCTCAAGATTGCCAATAAAATCATTATAGCGCTCAAGCGCTCCACGAGCGCCGTCCAGTCCGTCAAACGTAAAATTCAGTTGCTGGCGGTAATGCGTCGACGTGAGCAGATACCGTACAACCGTGCCGGAGTATCCTTTGTTTAAGATGTCGCGCAGGGTGAAATAGTTCCCCAGCGATTTTGACATCTTCTTGCCTTCGACAATCAAATGCTCGGCATGGAGCCAGTAATTGACAAACTGCTCGCCGGTGGCGCCTTCAGACTGCGCGATTTCGTTCTCGTGGTGCGGAAACATATTGTCCACGCCGCCGGTGTGAATGTCAAAGTGCTTTCCCAAATACTTCATCGACATCGCCGAACATTCCAGATGCCACCCCGGCCGACCCTTGCCGATCTCAGTTTCCCAGTACACTTCGCCATCGCTCTCGTCGTGAGCTTTCCAAAGAGCAAAGTCGGAGACCGATTCCTTTTCATATTCGTCGGCCGCTACCCGTGCGCCGGCTTTGAGGCCACTCATGTCAAGATTTGCCAGCTTGCCGTAATTGGCAAACGCCGAAATCTTAAAATAGTAGTTCCCCTCGACTTGGTAGGCCATCCCGCGCGAAACCAAATCTTTGATAATCGCTACCATCTCAGGGATATGATCGGTCGCCGCAGGATACCGTTCGGCCCGCTCGATTCCGACCTCAGCAATATCATCGAAAAACGCCTGAATGAACGGCGCGGTAAACTCCTTGAGCGATTTCTTCTGGGCGTTCGCGCCGCGAATGATCTTGTCATCGATGTCGGTAAGGTTCATAACCTGCGTTACTTCGTACCCTTTGTATTTCAGGTACCGCCTCAGCAAATCCTCGAACATAAACGTGCGTAGATTGCCAATATGAACGAAATTGTAGACGGTCGGCCCGCAGGTATACAGGCGTACCTTCCCCGGTTCTATCGGTTTGAATTCGTCCTTGGTGCGAGTCAGACTGTTCTTGAATACCAACGCCATCGCTTAACCTTGAGTAAGTGATGCCACCGTTTTGGCATCCAGTTGCGCGATTAATTCGCAGGCCAGTTTGACCGTGTTGTCATAGTCAGAACGATGCATCAGACCGTTGTGGCTGTGGATATACCGTACCGGCGGGCCAATCACAATCGACGGCACCCCGGCGCGAGTGACATGAATCTTGCCGCCGTCGGTCGCACCGCGTTCCATGTAGGTCAGGTTGAACGGAATCTTCTTCTTCTGCGCCGTGCTGATTGCCAGATCGCGCAGTTTCAAGTTGGGTATCATGCCGGCGTCGAAGATCAATATCGACGGTCCCCCGCCGAGTTTCTCAACCTTGCTACCACCGTCCGGCGGAATATCCTGAGCGATGCCCGTATCGATAACGATGCAGACATCCGGATCGCTGATATACGCCAAGGTCTGCGCTCCGCGACATCCGACTTCTTCCTGCACCGACGCACACCCGAGAATCGTGTTCGGATGGCGGGCAGTTTTGAATTTGCGCATAACATCGATCACCGCCGCGCAAGCCGAACGGTTATCGAACGCCTTGCTACAATAGACCTGCTTGTTTCCCATGATCGTGAAATCGCTGTCGGGAATAATTGGATCGCCGACTTTGATGCCGAGTTTCTTCTTGACATCGAATTTCTGCTGGACACCGACATCAATGAACATGTCTTTGATGTCAAGAACTTTCTCCCGCTCGGACGCCGACAGCATATGGGGTGGCTTTGAGCCAACTATGCCGAGCACCGGTCCCTGCGTGGTGATAATTCTCATCCGCTGGCCGAGCGCTACATGCCCCCACCAGCCGCCCAGCGGAAGAAACTTGATGAATCCGTCCTTGGTAATTTCTTTGACCATGAACCCGATTTCGTCCATATGGCCAACGACCATGACGCGAGGAGCCGCAGAGGTTCCCTTCTTGCGCCCCAGGATTGATCCGGATTTGTCGATTTCGATGCTGTCAGAAAGCGGCTTGAGTTCGCGACGCATAATAGCGCGGACTTCATTTTCGTAGCCGGAGACGCCGTTGGCCTCGGTGATTTCTTTCAGTAAGAGTTCGGTCTTGTCCACTACTTTGCCTTTGTTGCAATAGAATTAACTTAGTTAAGTAATATACGTTGTGGCCGCGCCACCGTCCAATCAAAAGTCGAGGTGGTCAAACAGCTCGGATAACCGGTCGATCCGCCGCTCCAGAGCGGGCATCTCCGCAGGGTATTCGCGGCCTTGCTTTACTTTCAATATCGCCGGCATCCCGATCTGCGAAGGTCCGACAATGTCCTCTTTGTATCGGTCGCCGATATAGACTGCCTCGCGCGGGGCCACTCCGGCCATATTGGATGCTTTGTAGAATATATCCGGGTGCGGCTTCCGCAGACCAAAAGAAGATGAGAAAATCGTAAAGTCGAAGAACTTCTCAATACCAAATCGTCTCAACTCCACTGCGTGTGCCCGCTCGGGAAATACCGTATTGGAAATCAACCCAATGGTCACTGTGCTATTTCGTAATCGCGTGAGAGTCGACACCGTATCGTCATAAACATACAACTGTTTCTCGACCGCCTTGTAGTAAGCGTCGAAAAAGGCGTCGCAAAGACCGTTGGTATTCTGCCACCCCAGCCGTGAAAAGAGCACATTGGCCGCTTTGGTGACATCCCACTCGATGTGCTCATCGTCGGCGAGTTTGCGAAAATCGCTCTTGGCCGATTCAAGTTGTTCGTGAAATTCCGCCGCGTTAGGAACTGCATACCCGGATTTGGCGAGAAACTTTCGGCCCGATTCCGCACACTGACGGGTAAGTTCCTCCCATGGCACTGCCTCGTATTCTATAAGTGTTGAACCAAGGTCAAAGATGACCGCACGGGGGGTAAGCTTCTCCATCGCTCAGTCTTTTCTCTTGAGCGCCGAATCGATGATTTTCCCGAGCAGTTGATCGAAGTCGATCCCCGCCGCTTTCGCCGCCATCGGCGCCAGCGACAGATTTGTCATCCCAGGAAGCGTGTTGATCTCGAGGCAGTAACTCCGGTTGTCATCGGAGAGAAGAAAATCGACACGGGCCAGCCCCGCCGCTCCTACAACTTCGTACACTTGCAACGCCGCATGCCGGAGGCCGGCGCTAACATCTTCGCTGATTGGCGCCGGGCAGAGATACTCCGATTTCCCCTTGGTGTACTTTGCTTCGTAGTCGTACAACCCGCCCAGCGGCCGTATCTCAACCACCGGAAACGCCTCGCTGTCGAGCACCGCTACGGTCAACTCTCGCCCGTGGATATATTCTTCGACAAGCACGTGCCGCGACTCTCTCGCCGCCATTTGGAGCGCGGTCTCGATCTGATCGGCTCTTTCAACTTTGGTCAATCCGACTGTTGAGCCGCCATCGTTAGGTTTAACGATAAACGGATATTTGAAATGATCTACTATCGATTGCACTATTGAAGCCGGAATTTTGCCGGTGTCCAAATGATACAGTTTCCAGTGCGGGGTGCGGACATTGACACTTGCCATGAGGCGCTTGGTCATCGCCTTGTCCATCGCCACCGCCGAGGCGGTCATATTTGAACCAGTGAATTTATGACCACATAGCGATAGCAGATTCTGCAGTGTTCCGTTCTCCCCCGCGCCGCCGTGCAGAGCGATAAAGACAACATCGATGTCGCGCAACTCGCTGGAGTTCATGGCCAAAGCAATCTCAGAGGAGACGACAACGCCGTCGGGGACAGCATCGCCGCCGGTCAACTTAGGGTTGTACTGGCCGTCGGCGCCGATCAGATGTTTCCCGGTTGCAGGATCTATTGCAGTCACTGTGTGACCGATACGGCGCAATGAGGCCGTGATCGCACTTCCGCTATTGAGGGACACGTCCCGTTCGCTTGATTTTCCGCCTGCCAATACCAAGACCTTCATTTTTGTCTCTTTCGATGCAATACCCAAAACCGGTGTACCACAAATATCACAACACCAGTTAGAACGATCGGCCAGATGACCTTTGTGTACGCCGCAAATAATTGCTCGATCTCGTCAAAGTTGCGTACAACTGAAGCGGCAAGATACATAATCAGCCCGGTAAAAGCCAAATATGAAAGAGCCGAAAACAGGACCATCTTAGCAGTATCATATCGCGCAATGCCCGAGGCCACTGCCAGCGCCGTGCGAAGCCCAACCACAAAACGTGAGACGAGAATGACCAGCGCACCCCACTTCTGCAGGCGTGTTTCCATACGAACGACATCGAGCGCAGAAAAGTACTTAAAATTCTTACGGATAAAATAGTCACGGCCATAGTTGCGGCCCAGGAAATACAGCACCATCACCGACGCCATTCCTCCCGACACCATCACCACCAGCGATAACACAAAGTTGAGCCGATCGGCCGCTACCAGCGCTCCGGCCGCGGCGATAAAGGTGTCACCAGGAAACGGCGGAAAGATATTTTCAATAAAGCAGGCGGCAAACAACACCAGATAGACCATCAGCGGCCCGCTGGCAAAGAGCTGATCGAGAAACAGATTGATATTGTCCAGTGACTCAGTCATTAGTTTCCAGAAGGCAGACCGCCAGAGCCGCAATCCCTTCTTCCCGACCGACAAATCCGAGTTTCTCGCTGGTGGTCGCTTTGATGCCGATGCGCGACGGTGAGATTCCAAGAATTGCCCCGATCTTTTCTTTCATCACGGGAATATGCGGGTTCATAGCCGGCCGTTCCGCCATGATCGTCGCATCAATATTCACCACTCGGGCGAATCCGACCGAACGTACTTTGCCCCAAGTTTCCGCCAGCAGAATTGTTGAATCTATGCCCTTATATCGCTCGTCGCTCGGCGGAAAGTGAACACCAATATCGGCCAGCCCGGCCGCTCCGAGCAAAGCGTCGCAGATCGCGTGAAGCAAAACGTCGGCGTCGCTGTGACCGAGAAGTCCCTTATCAAACGGAATACGCACTCCGCCAATAGTGAGTGGACGCCCCGCTTCTAAGCGGTGAACATCGAACCCTTGTCCAATACGGAGCTCAGCCATTGTGACCTTTCAAGAGTAGACTCTCGATCAAGACCAGATCTTCCGGCCTGGTCACTTTTATGTTCGGAAATGTCGGTTCAACGATTTGTACTTTCACACCGTGCTCTTCGACCAGCGCTGAATCATCGGCAAATGCGCGGTCTCCCCGCTCAGTGTAAGCGGTACGAATGACGCTCAGCTCAAACACTTGTGGTGTCTGCGCATAATACAGTTCGTTTCGCTCGATAGTTGTACGAACAACACCGCCAGAGGTTCTCTTGATCGCATCGCTGGCCGGCACCGCCAGGATCGCGGCGGAGCCCTCGCCCACCGCCGCTACAGCAACCACCCGGTCGATATCAAAGGGCGACACAAGCGGCCGGGCGCCATCGTGAATTGCCACCAGTCCCGTCTTGTCCGGTATCGCACTCAGTCCGGCCATAACCGATTGCGAGCGCGTCTCACCACCTGCAACCACCGTTTTCACTTTGCGGAACTTCTCTGCCGCGATCACTGCCTTGATCGTATCAATTGTGTCGGCCGGAACAACCAAACATATCGACTCTATTGACACCGCTCGCTCAAACTTGTCGATAGTCCAGGCCAGCAATATTCGTCCGCCGACTTCCGTAAACTGCTTGAGTGTGTTTCCTCCAAATCGGAGTGATCTTCCACCCGCGACAATAACCGCTACTGCTTTCATGACGGTGGAATATACGCCCACTTACCAATTGGGAAAAGCTGATTAAATAATCAGCATGCCATCGCCGTAGGAATAGAAGCGGTACTTTTCTGCCACCGCTGTCCCGTAGGCCGCCAGTACTTTCTCGCGCCCTGCGAACGCCGACACCAGCACCAATAGCGACGATTTGGGAAGATGAAAATTGGTCACCATCCGGTCTACTACCCTGAAATCGTATCCCGGCTTTATGAACAATTCTACCGGGCCTGTAAAAGGCGCAACCTCGTTGTCATCTATTGGCGCCGATTCAAGTGTCCGCACCGACGTAGTCCCCACCGCAACGATCTTACCGCCGCGCTTTTTGATCCTGTTGATTTGCATCGCGGCCTTTGGGTCAATCTCGGCAAACTCCGGGTCAACCCGGTGGTCTTCAATTCGCTCAGATTTGATTGGCTTAAATGTCCCCGGTCCGACATGAAGCGTTATTTCGACGATCTCGACTCTTCGCTTTCGCATCGACTCCATGAGCGGGCGCGTAAAATGCAGGCCCGCGGTTGGGGCCGCGACTGCTCCGCGATCTGAGTGTTTGGCAAACACCGTCTGGTACCGGCGAGAATCAAGCGCACCATCCTTGCGCGAAATATACGGCGGTAATGGCACATGACCGAACTTTGATATGATTCTGCTCCTTCGTGCCGCAGAGCCAAAGTCGACAATCCAGCGCCCGTTGTCCAAGTGTCTTCTTAGAGCGACTCTCTCGGTGTCATCAAACAGAATTGACTCTCCCTCATTCAGCCGCCGTGACGGACTCACCAACGCCTCCCAGCACTCGCCGTCTGCAATATCATTCGATGGTCGAACAAGAAACAGTTCAATTGCTCCGCCGGTCTTCCGGCACCCGAACATGCGGGCTTTGAATACTTTCGTGTTGTTAATCACGAGACCGTCGCCGGGATTTAGATACTCAAGCAGATCCGGGAATTTTCGGTGCGTTACCTCGCCGGTTACGCGGTCGAGAACCAGCAGACGAGAATCTGTCCGTCGCCGGGTCGGAAACTGGGCGATCAATTCCCGCGGCAAGTCAAAGTCAAATAGCTGAATGTCCATGAGAAATGATCGAGCCTGCGTGCGATTTTAAGTGCGTTTGAACAGCGTCAGCCGGTCGACATAGAGTTGGGCCAAGGAGGACTGCACATCGGTTAAGCCGGGTGGCAAAGATTTAACATCGAGATATCGTTCAAGAGCAGTGAGTGCCTCTCTCGTATCTGCCACGGTCACCACGACACCGGTATCTTTAAGCAGTTGATCGCGAAAGCGAACTGTTTCGGCAAACAAAACCGCCACCGCGCCGCTCGCGTCAAAGCGCGACTGAACAATTTGGGCGCCAAGTGATTGGATGAGCAGTCGGATGTCTTCGTTGGGCATCGGCTAGTACGCTCTGCGATTAGGCTATCTCTTGCGGGGCTTCCACCACGGACGCTGGTCGGAATCGGCCGGCTCATACGGCGACACAACCACATAATCGGCTGAATCACCGCTTGGATACCCGGCATTGAGACTCTCCGCCTTTTGTTTGTCAATTTCGGTTTTTTCTGCGCGACGAATAAATATCGGTTGTATCCACAAGAGCCCGATAACTACTGCGGCGCTGGCAAACCACCAGACCGCCAGTCCGGTGAACCAAAATGACTGAACAAAGAGACAGACGACTCCCAGGTAACAAAGCAGTATCACTAACGGGAAAACACTCACCCGGCTTCGCCACCAGATTTTTCCGCCAAGTGGGGTGTGGCCGACCTGCGGCGCCGCGCTCCCTTTTCGATATGCCCGGCCTGACCAACTACTGGTGTACACGTTGTATAGCGTCAAAATCAGCGCCAGACCGACCGATGCAAACAAAATCCCCCACCAATTGACTGATGAAATTGCGCTTTGGGACTCGGGTATCATCTATTCTCGTCCGATCGTTCCGATCAGAAAAGCGATTGCTGGGGAGCGGCGCCGGGGAGTTTCAACCCCAGATGGGAAGCCGCAGAACTCGAGGCCATCCGTCCTCGCTTTGTCCGTTGCAGAAATCCGATCTTGAGCAAGTACGGCTCCACCATATCGACCAGTGTATCGACCTCTTCATTGAGAGTCGCGCCCAGTGCTTCGATGCCGACCGGACCGCCTTTGTAATACTCGACTATAATCTTAAGCAGTTTGCGGTCGAGCTGATCCAGACCAGCGGTATCGATTCCCTCGGCGTCCAGCGATGCCGCGGCACTTTCGGCCGACATATTTCCATTTGTCTTTACTGCCGCATAGTCCCTCACTCTTCGCAGGAGTCGATTGGCTATCCGGGGAGTGCCTCGGGATCGCGACGCCACCACCGAGGCGGCCTCGCGGGCGATGTCAATTTCCAGAAGTTTCGCCGAGCGGACAATTATCTCTTCCAAATCCGACGGAGGATAAAAATCAATATGATAGTGCAGTCCGAACCGGTCCCTGAGTGGGGCCGAAATCATGCCGGCGCGAGTGGTCGCACCGACCATGGTGAAGCGCTTGAGCGGGACATTGATGACTTTGGCGAACGCCCCTTTGTCGACCACAAAATCAACCTTGAAATCCTCCATCGCGGGATAGATGAATTCCTCGATCACCGTCGACAGACGGTGGATTTCGTCGATAAAGAGGATGTCGCCTTCATTCAGGTTAGTCAGTATTCCCATCAGGTCACCGGCCCGTTGAAGCGATGGCCCGGAGGTTGAGATTATCTTCGATCCCATCTCATTGGCAATAATGTGAGCCAATGTTGTTTTCCCGAGTCCGGGAGGGCCGTACAGGAGGACATGTTCGACCGGCTCACCGCGTCCTTTGGCCGCTGAGATCAGAATTTCGAGTTTAGTCTTCAGCTCTTTTTGCCCGATGTATTCGCGAAGGACTTTTGGGCGCAGTGAAAACTGAACCAGGTCTTCATCGGGAGTGATCGCGCCACCGGTGACAATTCGCTCGCGCGTCATTTGACCACCGCTGTCCCTTTTTGTCCGCTCCGGAAAATCATCTGAATCAGTTCTTCCGCCTGCGTGATCTGCGGATTGGCCTTTAGCGCCATCGCAATCATCTCTTCTGCTTCCTGGCGCTTGTACTGAAGTTGCAGGAGAACTTCCAGCGCTTCCACCGACACCGGCGACGAAACCGATTCGCGCACCGCCAGCGGCTCGGCGCTTCGGGACAAGGCAAACTTGGCCACTTTACCGTTCAGCTCGGCAATCATAACTTCGGCGAGCCGCCCGCCCACTCCCGGCAGACGGCGAAGTGTACTCGTGTCGCGGTTCTCAATGGCGATGGCAATGTCGCGTATTGGAAGAGTGAGCGATTTGAGCGCCTTTTTGATCCCCATTCCCGGAACTTGCGTGAAGACCTGAAAAAACTCCCGATCAATCGGATCGGTGAATCCAACCAGTCTCGGGTAGTGATTTGATTTCCTGTCACCGGCTTCGATATAGTATAGCGTCTCAAAGCTGATCTCTTTCCCGGCGCTCGACTCTTTCAGGCGCAACGCTACCGCCGACGGGAGCAGGACCTCGTAAGACACGCCGCTGTTTTCAACCAGCGCATACTGGTCGTGAATCTGCCGAAGGGTGCCGGTGAGCCTGCTGATCATCGCGTGTTGCCCGCCATTTCTGTGGTCTCATGCCGAGTATGCCTGCAATGGCAAAGCGCCACCGCAAGAGCATCGGCCGCATCAGGCGGCTCCGGCGTCATAGTCAGACCGAGGGCATTGCGAATCATCAATTGTACCTGCGATTTGGTAGCGCGACCGTTTCCGATTAGTGATTTCTTGACACGAGTGGCGGCATAGGGAAAAACAGACAACCCTCGCTCGGCCGCTTTGAGAAAAATCACTCCCCGCGCATGGCCCATGATGATTGCAGTTTTCGGGTGATCGTAGTGAGAATAGAGCTCCTCAATTGCTACTTCTTCGGGTGCAAATTCGGCAATGACATCATCCAGTCCGCGGGCGATCTCACAGAGCCGTTCGGCCATCGGTTGCCGGTCGTCAGTGCGTATCACCCCTGCCTCGACAAGGCGAGCCGAGGCGGAATCGAAATCAATCACGCCATACCCGGTGATTTGCAGTCCGGGGTCCACACCAAGTATTCTCATATGGGCAAAGGTGTCAAAATGCCGATCTAATATCAACAACAAAGAGGCGCAGTAGATTCGCCTTGACAGCGCGGCCGCTGGCCGTTAATTGAGAGTAATAAATGGTCTGCACCAGCATACTGCATCTTGTGCCTGCATGAAGAAGTTGTCTATCACATTTCTCTCCTTATTGCTCCTGGCGACAGCGGCAATTGCAGGCGAATCAGCGTACTGGCAGGTTGTTCTTTCTTACACTCCCGATACAGTACGAATAGTAGAAGTTACTCCTATCGCACCACTGCTCAAGATACCCCGTACTCCGGGCTTGACCGGCGCCCCGGTAAGGATTGACTACGACTTCTCCTGGCTGGACGGCGGCGGTATCGCTCTGGCACACACCAGCGACCAGCTCCCCCTTGGCTATCGAACAGCTCCGGCTGATTCTGCGTCATGTCAGACCATCATGCCGTCAAGCGGCCTGATAGTCCTCCGCTTGGCTGGTCCGGCCCCGACCGCCCAACCCACGGCGTTGTTATTGGAGAAAACCATGACTCGCCAAAGCTCGGGAGCGCAGGTAGCTGTTCCTCCCGTTTTTGAAAAATCTACTATTACGCTCCCGATCGAGAAAGTAAGCCAACCCAGCCCGCGACTTGCCGGTCCTATCGGCTCAGCGAAAATTCGCGATACCGGCCCCGATGCCAACCGAATGGTGATCGTGGTCATGGGTGACGGCTACACCGCCGCCGATTTGGAAACCGGGTCGTTTACAACAGCGGCTAATGGACTGGTCAATGCTTTCCTGGGAAAATCGCCGTGGGACGCCGCCTTCAGCGTTGCCAATGTCTATCGGGTCGATGTAACCAGCAATCAATCAGGTTCTGATCACGACCCGCAGGGGACGTTCAAAGATACATACTTCAACTCGTCCTTTTGGGTAGCCGATATTGAGCGCCTTTTGGCAATCGACGGCACCGGACAATCCCGGGCTATTTCGGCCGCCAACACGTATGTCGGAGCGGGCGTTTGGGACGCCATTTTTATTCTGGTCAATTCTACCAAATACGGCGGCTCGGGGGGATTCATTTCAGTTTCGTCGGTCCATCCGTCGGCGAGTGAAGTAATCCTGCACGAATTCGGCCACACCTACGGCGGGCTGGCCGATGAATATTCAAGCGCGTATCCTGGTTACCCGCCGGGTGATCCTGAACCGAATGTCGATTTCGATTTCTCCGGACCAGGACTGAAATGGCTCATGTGGGTCGACTCGACCACTCCTTTGCCTACTCCGGCAAATGGCGCCTATTCGACTAAAGTCGGTGCTTTCGAGGGCGCTCGGTACCTCACGACCGGAATATACCGCCCTTGGCTCAATTGCCTAATGCGCTCGCTGGGGGTCGGATTCTGCCCGGTATGCAAAGAGGCATTACTACAAAATCTCTTCGGCGAGGTTACCCTTGCCGATACCGCAATGCCGATTCCCGCGACAACCGTGCTTGCCTCAAACTCGGAATCTCATGTCGTCGTGACACCGATTCCAATTGCGGGCCTTTCCTATCAGTGGAAACTGGGTGGTATTGTCCAGCCGGAAACGGGCGCCGATTTCCTGCTCACGGCTGATCGCATCTACTCTACTGTGAACGGGCCGGCTGGTCAGTTGTCGGTCAAATTGAGTTACGCCAGTCCGCTGATCCGAAAATTCTCAGTAGTGAAGACAATCAACTGGTCGGCGCGAGCTGACTGCAATCAAAACGGCCAGGCCGATGATCTGGACCTTACTCAAGGCATCTTACATGACTTTAATTCCGACGGTTACCCGGATGAATGTGTGATTGTGCCCTGCTGTGCTGACTTGACGGGGAATGTCGATTGTTCAGTAGGCGACGGAGTAGACATAAGCGATCTGTCGGCGCTTATCGACTATCTGTATATCAGTTTTGCGCCCCTGTGTTGCGAGGAAGAAGCCAATACCGACGGCCAGCCGGGCACCGACATCGCCGATCTCGCCGCTCTCATCGACTATCTCTATATCTCGTTCACGCCACTAGCCCCCTGCCAGTAATGGCTTGGCAAAAATGTCCCCTTTGCTGTCGTTGCGAGGAGCGACGTCATCCTGAGCTTGTTGAAGGATGATCCTGTGGAAGGACGACGCGACGAAGCAATCTCTCTTGGTATGTAGGTCGGCGTTCCGAAGTCCCCGCAAACGCGGAGACGAGAAACCCGACGATGATCAAATCAACTCACGCCAACTTGGTCAGCAACTCTTCGTCGATATCGAAATTTGCGTAGACTTTCTGGACGTCGTCGTGCTCTTCGAGCGCTTCCATCAGTTTCAGCATCGAACCGGCTTCTGATTCGGAAGTCAGTTTCACCGAATTCTTGTGGATCATCGTGACTTCCGATGAAACCATTGGGATCTTCGCTTTTTCGAGCGCCTCTTTGACCGCTTCCAGATCGTGCGGCTGGGTGACTATTTCGTACGCGCCGGCTTCGCTGTTGAAATCTTCGGCGCCGGCATCCATGGCGATCTCCATCAATTTAGACTCATCGGCGGCGTTCAGTTCAACCGTGATAACTCCCCGGCTTTCAAACATCCAGGCCACACACCCGCTCGCGCCCAAGTTGCCATTGTATTTGGTGAGCAGATGCCGGATATCGGCCACGGTTCTGTTCTTGTTGTCGGTCATCACTTCCATATAGACCGCCACCCCAGCCGGACCGTACCCTTCGTACGTGATCGCTTCGTAGCTGACACCGGGAAGCTGACCTGTTCCTTTGAGAATGGCGCGCTTGATATTGTCGGCCGGCATATTGACAGCCTTGGCCGCCAGAATCGCGGTGCGCAGACGCGGGTTGCCGTCGGGGTCTCCCCCGCCGACGCGCGAGGCGGTGGTGATTTCTTTAATGTGCCGCGTGAAGATTTTCCCGCGCTCTTGATCGAGTTTCCCCTTTTTGCGTTTTATCGTCGCCCATTTTGAGTGGCCAGACATCTTCGTAACCTCCCGGTCGCTATATCGAAACCGTCGTATTCATCGTTGTAAATCCAATCGGATTTTCAATTTATGGAACGAAGACGGTCTTGGCAAGCCCCCCTGTGAACGTACAAATAAGTCAAATTTGCCTGTAGCCCGTCGGTCGAAACCCCGGCGGTTTGGACATCTGCACGAAATGTCGCGGCAGGTCTTAGTCTTCAAGTCCTGCCGCAGTATCTGCCCGGCATTGTAGTCGCGGTTTCTCCGGAGGCTATTTCAGCAAGACCGCCTTGCGGGTCGCCGTGTACCCTTCGGTGTCCAGCTTGTACAAATAGACACCCGATGAATTGCCCGACATATCCAATTCGACCGTGTTTGAACCAACGATACCTATCCCGTTAATAACTTTCACACGTTGGCCGGCGGTATTGTACACAGTGACCGTGTACGCCCCTGACTTCGGCATATCAAAGCTGATGGTCGTCGTCGGATTAAACGGGTTCGGATAATTCGGATTGAGCGCAAACTGCATTGGCAGGCCGAATTGTGTCTTCACTGCGTTGCCGGATACATCAACTATCTCGCCATGCACTATCTCAGCGTTTTCGACATTGAACAAATCCCCACCAAATCCAGCCGCCGTAGCCGAATTGGCAAACGGCATCACCGCGATCAAACGCGTGTTGGTACCGTCGAAGGAACTGAAATGGACAAAGTCAGATCGCGGTGTCGATAGCGCCACGTCGCCTTTCAGCACAAGGTAAATCGCACCAATATCGTCAATGCCTGAAACCGTCAGTTTTCCGTTGAGAGTCGAGACCACCGCCGTCTTATCTGTTACTTCTTTCGGGTAGGGCGGCGCGTCGCCGAGAACCACCCGGAT
This sequence comes from uncultured Ignavibacteriales bacterium, assembly GCA_964571235.1. Taxonomy (GTDB): domain Bacteria; phylum Zixibacteria; class MSB-5A5; order GN15; family FEB-12; genus JACRAV01. Next base: position 191,701 of record CAZNAI010000002.1, read on the forward strand.
CATGTAAATCAAATCAGGAAGCGAGAGCGGGACACCGTCGGCGTTGACATCCGAGGCGGCAATCGACCCGGCGACATGACCACCGAATGCATTTGTCCCAATGATGAAATAGTTGATAAACATGAACAGATCGGCAATCTCATATGAAACGCCGTTGAGATTGATGTCCCCCCGCCCATCTACGGAGTCGGCGCACACAATATCAACGCCGCCATTGCGGAAATTCACCGCGCGCTCGATTGGCTTCTCTGGAACTGAGATCAGGCACGAGTTTGGTGCACCACGGAATGTCGGTAAACTTTCGAGTGGATTCTCGATAGGTTCGTACCAATCATAGTCGTAGATGTGGCAACTGACAAGGGCATGAGCACCGTCGGCCGTTGCCAGCAAATTGTCGCCACAATCGAGCCAGAAGAAGCGGATCGGCAGGAACGAGCACTCATTTGTTCGACTTTCAGAAATCTGAAAATCAAGTGTAGCTAGGCTCATTGGAAGGCTTTGAACGTACTTGGGAGTAACACAATTCGGATGCACCTCGCCGTTGTTTGTCTCGGCGATTCCAACCACACGAATGAGACCGCTGGGACAATGCCCTCCGCAAGATGTGGTGTCCACTCGGCGATATGTAAAATACTCCCATCCGCATTGACCGAAAATCTCGCCGGGGTCGGCGGCAGTGAATGTAAGAGCCGAATTGTCGTAGCCAATGAGGAAATCGAATCCGCCCAAGCCAAGATCACTATCGATGGACTCAAGAACGATTTCCGTTTTGATTGGGCTTCCCATCACGCCGTTGTGGTGTTTGTCAATTCTTACCTGATAGGCGCATTGCTTGCCGATTGTCCAACAGACTTGACAGAATAACGTATCTTTTCCGTCGGTAACTCCGACTTTGGCGCAATGTGGAACTATATCAATGTCCGCTGAATCGCCGGTATACCAAATCACTCCTGTGAGCGAGTCAATCGTTGCCCCTGTCAGGTTATTCGCGGCAAAAAAGTAACGCCGCGCCCCACAACTACTGTAGCCAGTTACAACTTGCGTATGGGTTTCACCCGGAAGAATAAACCGCTCGTCGGTTGGACAGTCTACCGTAAGTCGTCCGGAAGTCAAGTTCACCGTGAACGAGCAGGACATCGTATCGATGACGCCTTGCGAGTCCCACGCAATCACCGTTGCGGAGTAGCTCCCTGCCGGCTTGCCGTAAAGTTTGTAAACTCCGGTGAGCGAGTCAATTGACCCGAAGCCTGACACGATTCCCCAGCGGAATCGCTCTTGAACAGAACCGGTGACATCAAAATCACGAATTACCGTGTCACACGAACTGACAAAGATCGGCAGAGTGCAGTTGGCAATCTCGCATTGATCCACCCAAAGATCAAACCGGCAGGGGTAGATCCAGCCATCACGAAGTGAATCAGTCACTTCTATGTCGACCTGGTATTTGCCTGGAAGTACGCCGGCAGAAGTGAACATACCTGTTACCGGATCAATTGAACCGGGGCCGGAGACCACATGAAAGCTAAACCTGCTGGCCGGTTTCCCCTGAGTTTCGAAATCATAACTTACCGGAAGACAGTACGAGCCGACCAGCTTGGTAGGACAGTTTTTCAGTCCGCAGTATAGGATCTGTAGCTCAAAGCTACAAATTGCTTTCAATTCTGGTTTTGCTGTGTCAGTGACCAGCACCTTTATCGGATAAACACCCGGATACGGAAGGGCCGGTAGATTGCCGGCAGTGTATTGGCCGGTCAGTGAATCGATCTTCCCTCCGCCTGATAGGATTGACCATCTAACGCCGGTTTGGTCCTCTCGGGCCAGGTCAAAATCGTACGTGTTCGGCTCACACTCATACCAGACGAGCCGGGTCGCGCAGTTGGCAATGCCGGAAAAGGCAGTGACAACATCGAAGTTGCACTCGGCCGGTGTCCAATGACCAAGCGGGTCGGTAGCAACGACAGTGACAGGATATGAACCGGACGGCAAACTGTCTACTCTATACAGACCTGACAGAGAGTCTATACTCCCGACTCCCGATCCAACTGACCAAATGACGGTTGACTGATTTCCACTCGAAGTATTGAAATCGTACTCGATGTGAGAGTTGGGTGAACCGTAGAGCGCCGGAACGCAATTGCCAATCTCCCCTTGATTGCCAGTGGCGGAGCGTATAACAAAGCACCTGGGGCCGCTCCAAGATGGAAATTGGTTGTCGCACGGCGGGTTCTGGCAAATGAATGGCGCCCATTTCCAGGTATTTGACGGAGGAAACTTGGTCGAAGAGTCTATACAGATCCACTTACCCGTGTCATCAAGCTTGGCAAGTGCGCGAATAGCGAAGAGCTCCCCAGAGTCGTGTGGCCTGATCGCCCTTTGCTCGGCGTCACTTGCCGCACCGGCGAAGATAACCGTGTCGGCCCCCTGACCATTACAGCCGAAACAATTGACCTTAAACAATATGCCGAAATCAGATTTGGGATAATACCCCGAGGTGTCGATCCAAAGCCCACTCACTGGCCCCGATGGCGACCCGAATTGGTAATTGCCGCCGTTGGCAGTTGGAAATCCCCAGTTGGCATTGCCGGCGCCGCGGATGACCGGAAAGCCGCTCGGCGCAACGCCATCGTCATCACCAAAGACAATGAAGGCGTTGGAGACATTGTACGACTGGCCAGTGCGGTTGCCGTAGATGATGGGAAAGCGAATCTCCGAAGTCGCGCTGTCCAGATAGATCGTGTTGCCAGAGACAGTGCCGGCCGTGGCGGTAACTTCACCAACACGGATAAACAGTTCCCCCGTTGATTGGGCCTGTGACGTTTGCCCGAACAAACCAAGCGCAATGCAGATTGCCATAATAGTGATGGCGTGGCGCTTGACCGGCCGGTAACGGGAGCTGGGTCGTAATAGTGACGACGTGTTCATACGTCTCCCTCCTGATTGGTTTGTGTGACTGCCTACAATATAGGCATCACCGACCAAACTGTCAATGTGGCAATCTACGATCCTCAAATCTTGACCTGACCAGACTGGTATGCTTTATTTTGAAATGTCCTCGATCTTCACGCGAATTATCAACCGGGAAATTCCTTCGAAAGTCCTTCACGAGACCGATTCGATCATTGTAATAGCCGATCATCGCCCCAAAGATCTCGTGCATTTGCTGATAATCCCCAAGACCGAATACACGAACTTCCAATCGACCCCCCCAGAGGTATTAGCTGAAATGAACGCGACCGTAAAATTAGTCGCCGACAAACTTGGGCTGGCCGGCCACTACCGCGTACAGATCAACAACGGTTACGGGCAGGAAGTCGATCATGTGCATTTTCATTTTCTGTCGAATCGGGGGGCGGAGAAGCTGAAATTTCTCCCGTAATACTCATTTTTAGCGCGGCCCCTTTTCGTTGGTCGGATTCTGATTGTATTCAGCCGATTTCCCCCGCGGAATGGTCAAGCTTTCCCACTTCTCCCCCAGTGCCAGTCGACCCAGCAACACAATCTGCCCGACATGGTAGCCCGTGTGCGCGAGCGAACGACAAAGTGCGTCGTGGGCTGTATACGAGTGTCCGCGAATCGTAATCGTCTTGCCTAAATCAGCGTCGGACATTCTTGCCAATTCACCAAGCACGACAGAGAATCCTCTTTTCCACCACTCTTCGATTTCAGCTCGGGCGTAATGGCGGTCCTCGAACTCGGCGTCGCGATTGCGCCAAGGCTTCTCGCCGTCGGTAGTGAAAAAATCGGTGAATCTTGAGACGAGATTTCCGCCGACATGGCGGACTATGACCGCGATTGAATTATTCCCCTCCCTCGTCACGGCATTGAGGGCGTCGTCAGGGAGTTGCGAGAGCGTTTTTTCGCCGAGCGATTTGTACCGCTGGAACTCGGATATGAAATCGGTAAGCATGGGTCGAATCTACGTTGTCACTATCCAACATGTCAATCAGTAGCTCTATGCACTCCGCTCAACTGGTGGTGTGTTGACCCCTTTGAATATGAACCACAGACCCAAAGGAATTTCGAAAAGTATCATCGGTATCCATATGAGATTCAAGATCATTCCCTTTAGCCAGCCGGCCAATTGAAGCGGCAAGGCGACAATTAGGATCACCGAGGCGACCACCCCGATCCAGGCGAGAATGTTCGGAATCAAGCGGCCGCGGAGTAGCAAGAATGAGAAGATCGTACTTCCCACCGCAAAAAATGTCGCGCTCAAGGCAACATCGTTGCGGAGCAAATATGCGCCGAGAGCGCTGGCCGATGCGGAGTCGGGGGCAGTCGGACCGGTGCCAGTGGCCAGCCAGTTTAGCGCCAGTAGTCCCGAAATTGACGACGCGCCAAGAACTCCCTCGACGAACCGGCATGACATGCCGAGCATCGCCAGATGAGGGTCTTGCTCGCGAGTGAGCGCCCACAGGGTCGCGCCCAATGTGAGGGCCGAAAGACTCATGATCAGGTTGAGCAAGATGTTGATACTGACAGTCGTCTGATGGTCAGCCATGCTGGACAACTTGGCGGTGATCGTTTCACCTGTTGTAGCGGGGCCGAAGATTATCATGCTGGTAATTCCGGCGGCGATGTAGACAAGCAATGTCAGGCCGGCGATGCGGGCGTTTGTTCTTAAAGTCAACTGGCTACCTCCTCCGCTGTTGGGTGTGTCATACCGGTATACGGAGGGATTGGCGATTGGTTGTGGGGGTTGATTGATATCGGATTCTCCCCTCTCCCGACCTTCTGTCGGCCGGATGGAATTGACCAACGAAGACCACTTTCGCCTACATAAGAATTGACTATATTCCCTAAGCAAACAGAGAGGTGAATATGTCTATTGAACGAATCAATCGGTGTTTTCGAATGGTCTTGCTTGCGGTCGGTGTAGTTGTCTGCACTGTTTCGCTGGCACAAAATGGCTCCGCGCAGAGCGCAAGTGATACGACCCACAAAGCGGAAGCTGTCGCTGTGGATACGACGCCTCGCGTTATCGGAGTTGGCGGGATATTCTTCAAGTGCGACAGCCCCAAGGTCGTCAAAGAGTGGTACAACAAAAATCTCGGCTTGCCGGTCGATGCCTATGGCACGATGTTCGTCAGCCGCAATTTCGACAACCCCGGCAAATTGGATCGCCTGCAGTGGAGCGCGTTCAAGAGTACGACGAAGTATTTCGATCCCTCGACGCGCGACTTCATGATCAACTACCGGGTGAACGCGCTCGAAGCGCTGATCAAGAAATTCAAAGAGAACGGCGTGACGATTGTCGACACGATGGAAACCTACGAATACGGCAAGTTCATTCATATCATGGACCCCTTCGGGAACAAGATCGAACTGTGGGAGCCGCCCGATACTCTTGAAGCTCCGCTCGAAGCGAGTCCTGCGAAGAAATAGTGTTCGGTAACGAGGATCGGGTCGTATGAGAAAAGTCGTGTTCGGGATCAATATCACCGCCGACGGATACTGTAGCCACACCGACGGGATCGTCGACGACGAGTTGCACGATTTCTTCACCGGCTTGTTGCGCAACGCAAGCACGATGCTCATGGGGCGAATCACGTACGAACTGATGGTTCCCTATTGGCCCGAGATTGCCAAGAGCCAATCCGAAGACAGAGCTTCCAATGAGTTCGCCCGTGTCTTCGACTCGCTGGACAAGGTCGTGTTTTCCACGACATTGAATCACGTTGACGATAGCAGGACGAGAATCGTGCGAGCAGACGTTGCTCAGGAAGTGCTCGCACTGAAAGAGCAACCGGGCAAAGACATCGCTGTCGGCAGTTTGAGCATTGCATCTCAACTGTCTGAGAGTGGATTGATTGACGAATACCATTTTGTCGTTCACCCCGTGCTCGCGGGTAAGGGTCCTCGGTTGTTTGACTCTGTGCCCCTTAAGAGTACTATTCGGCTGGACCTGGTCGGTTCGAAAACTCTCAAGTCCGGCGTTACCGCCCTTCATTACCGAAAGTCTTCGTAGGTCAGGGTCCTTGCGACCCTGACACATTGCGTCAGCCTCACAAGGAGGCTGACCTACAAAGAGTGGCGGGGCCACGGCCTTGGGGGCTTCGCCGCTTTGGACTGAGAGCTCCTCGTAGGTCACTCGCGTCTTCGCGGGTGACATCCTTCTTCGTCCAAAGAGCGTCAACCCCGATCCGCCATCGGCGGCCGGGATTGACCTACGAAATTCCGTGCGCGGCAGACGCCTTCGTCTGCCCGTCTTTGGGTTCGTTTCACACCCCATGTCACCCTGAGCTTGTCGAAGGGTCGTGCGGTCAGGCATCCCCACTTGACCGCGTTGGTGTCGGGTGAGGACGCCCGACACCACGGCAATTGGGTTCGTTTGGGCACTTTTTGGTTTTGCCAATTCAGGTGACCGGCAGGGCGACATACAGTTGGCCCCAACAAGGCGTGATTGCGTTGTGACGGTCGTGATAGTGGGTTTGTAGTAAAATTGCGGTCTCATTCGCGCCATCCGGCACCTCCTCCCCTCGCGTATCTGTAAGTGTGCGGAGATTGCATGGAAGGGGTATGGATTTTGTGGGGGTAGGAGAAAAGAAACCCACCATAAATGGTGGGCCACCAAGAGATGATTGACTTTGCAGAAACAACCCACTAAGATAATTGCGGACCTTGTGGGACAATTTCGCCTTGGTGGTTTTCTTTTCGAGTTGCGAACTACACATTCAATCAGTCGAAGGGAGGGTAGACAACATGTCTGGATACTCTTGGATCGCAGGACCATTTTCTGCATTGACCATGACGCTAATGTTCATAATTTGTCCGTTGAACGCAAAGGGCCAAACTGACCCATGGACAGAAATCCTAAGTGTTCGAGATGTCAGTCTTTTTGCCGTCGGTGGCGTTCGAGTTCGTGCATTCATAGGAACAGACTACCCTTTCGATGAACATGATACTTCGTCGTTTCGTGGTGCTATCGTCGCTCAGTTGAGGCGAAACAACGTAAGGGTGTTTGCCGAAGACGACAAGTCGTTAACTGACAGCGGGTATTGTAATGTATTGACCTTGTTGGTGGGGGTACAAGTCATACAAGACAAGTACAAGGATGGTTCGCTCACAGGCTACTTGACCTATCTCCTTTCACTTCAGTTGATGGACAATGTGATCCTTCAACGACTGGATCATAAATTCAATACAATTCCCAATTTGCCTACGACAATGGTGACAGTTTGGGAAGTGTCCTCATTTGGATATTCCGCAACAGACAAGAGTCGTGAGGTCTTTAAAGAGTGGATATCCGAAAGCGTAGATCGACTTGTATCAGACCTAGGTTCACAGAATTCTAGGGACATTCATGAATGGGTCAAGAGACGCCAGTATCTCTTTGACTCGATGTCAAGCGCAAGAAGATAGTGTGGGCTATGCCGAGCATTCGATCTACGGTGCTCGGCACACTATAGCTGTTAGCTAGATTCAGTTTTCTGGTGACTTTACTACCAGTCGATCAGTTTTGGTTTTCTTCCGACCCGTAATGCGTTCCCAAGCGGCGTGAAAGGGCGTTTCATCCGACGACTTTCGTTCAAATACACCAAGCGGCGATACGGCCACTATATCGATTACCTCACTACAGAATTGTCGCAGTCCTTCTGAACCAGAGACTTCTGCCATTTGCTGTTTGTAACCCTCAAATGAGGAAGAAATGGCCTCTTTGAAAGCGTAGACCTCTTCCAACCTCATCATGTGGCCATAATTCCTACCAAAGAACCAACCTGCCCATACCAACGGAAATGTAAGAGGAATTCTCTCGAGCAGATGCTTCCACCATTCCGTAGTTCCGGATGAGGTCTGGGAGTCATATATGATGAATCCTACTGCCAAAGACAGGGCTACAATAGAACCGACAAATCCTACAATCCACCTACCTTTCGCTCTCGATATTGCCTCCTTTCGGGACCTAAATGCCGCAGCAAGGCCAGCACTTGTGGCACCAGGCAAGAGGCTCTCGGCGCGCAACTGAAGCTTCTCAAGTTGAGAACTCATATCGGTTCGCTGTAAAGTACTTTCATCGAAAAGTTGACTAAACTTCTGTGCCAGTCCTATCGCCTTCTCTTCCAGGTCAAAGATCGACTTTCTATAAGCATCAATCTCCTTATCTCTTATGTCCGTTTGTTTCTTCACTCCCTCGATAGCGGTTAGTAGCTCTCCGCACTGACTCTTGATTTTCTCTGTTGCAGAAACAGCGGAATTGGCAGAAGTGACAGCTGACTCGGTTGCTTTGACATGTGTTCCGGAATCCTCAAACAATTTCTTTATTGATGACGCGTGGAGTTTGCTTGATTCAACTGAGTCAGTTACTAGGATTAAGAGATCGTCAAGCGATTTCCGTTGTTTTAGGCCAGCTCTCAGTTCCTTCAATATGTTGTGAGCTTCTTGTTCTATGGCCTTAAGACGATTTTCAGCCTCTTTGTAGATCACCGTTTCATCGCTTAATTGCGCAATTCTATTCTGCCAAATGAGCGCAAGCAACCTTTCGATGGCGGCTGTCAAATTGACGACCGTATCCGTACCGGAAGTGAGCCCAGTAATATTCTGTGAAATAGTAATCAGTTCTTTGTGAATTGCATTCTGTATTGAAATTGGAAGTTGGATAAGCTTTCTATCCCGAACCGACTCACGAAGTAGAGCTACAGAATTCTTCAGGTTGATTATTGACTCATCTAGTGGGATTTCTCCACGATTGGGGTCCAGTCCTAGTTCATTGCATTTGTCAAGTGCAGCTTGGACGACTTCGTCACTAAACGTAGTCAATACACTCCACATATCTTCGGGTTGCACCATTGTCTTGCCTCCGTTTCTGCTCTGCAAGTGAATAGTCCAAAATGCTACCGACCTTTCATCAACGCAATCACAATTTGATCCATCATTAAAGGATCTCAACTCACCGACCCATCTTGACGAAAGAGAGAGCGTAATAGTCCCAATCCATTAAACCCCAATATGTTACTACGCGTGGAGATGGATGTCGCAACAAACTCCCCATTATCATTGACATTCCCTGTTTATTACCGATATTAGTAGCGACACACCATGTAAATGGTGCGTGTGTGGTATTGTCCCTTTTTTCCGGCAGAGGAGGTGTTTCATTTGACCGGAGTTCGAGTACGCGACGACGAATCGTTTGAAAAAGCTTTGCGGCGTTTTAATAAATTCTGCGAGAAATCAGGCATACTGTCAGATTATAAGAAGCATCAGCATTTCGAGAAACCCTCCGAAACACGGAAGCGTAAGCTCGCGGCGGCGAAACGCAAATCCCGCCGTCAGAGGATGATCGACGAACAGTATTAGCATGAAGCCCAACCTAAAGGTTGGGTTACCAGGGCCCAACCTGAAGGTTGGGTTACCCCTTTCGAACGTTTAGATTGACATTCAGCGGCGGGTCTGACAGAGTTGGACCAGCCGCTTTTGTTTGCGGGAGGACCCCCTCATCCGCCCGTTGGGCACCTTCTCCCTCAGGGAGAAGGGCGTGTACCGACCGTTTCTGGGTAAGTTGGTACCAATTCCTCTCCCTTAGGGAGAGGATGTCACGGAGTGACAGGTGAGGGGCGGCATCCAGCGAGGATGTCGAAACCGCAGGGGTTTCGACCTACAAAACTTAGCCCGGGATGACAAGACGCTTTGTGGCCGGCGTACATT
>CAZNAI010000003.1:0-887064 GCA_964571235.1 uncultured Ignavibacteriales bacterium
GCAGTCGAGGTCTGGGCGGTCCCTTGGCTGCTGACATACCTGTCACGCCTCCGTGCCGGTGTTAGACGCACACGGAAGCAGCCAAGGCCAGACCGAAGAGAGCAGGGCGCAGTCGGGCGGCAAGCCCGGACTACTTTTTCCCGTAATGCACTGTCCGCCATAGCGGAGAGTGTGTGACTTACGTACAATTGCATGGAATACAATTGTACGTACGAAAATAGTCCAAGAGGACTGTTTGCGACAAGGGAAAAGTAGTACGGAGCACTGCCAGACCGACGAACGGGGGCGTCTTTTTCTTCTTCTTGAGCCGCCAGTCAGGGCGGCTCTCTTTCCTAAGGCACCGGTAGTCAGGCCGGTGCCTGCTTCAGGAAGTTCGTCTCTTACGGCAGTAGTAGCACAGATTGCCGTATTCGATCTTCCGGCGGCAGATATCGCACTTGGGCTGCCGCCCGAATCCGGCGAACGAGCGGATTCGTCTGGTTTTCAATGACCTGTGTTTGCTCATGCTGCCGGTTTCCGGTCAGAGAAAGTCCGACTCATCTTGACGAATGCCAGTCCGACCGCGATGGCGTCAAAGGCGTTCTGGTGGAAGTCCACCCGCCACCGCCGATTGGATTCCAAGTATGCTTTCAGTTCCGGGTACTGGATGGCAAGGGTGCGAGCCACTTCCCGCTTGGTGGCATTGCCGTCTTTGCAGACGATCTTGCGGACAGTCCGGGGGTCGACCTCGAATACCCGGATCCGTCTCTTTTCTGCCGTTCTCTTCATCTGAGCAACTGCCAATGCCAGCCTCGCGTTGCTTCGTATCTGCGAGAACGCATTGCGTTCGATAACCAGTTCACCTGGTCGCTTCTCATCCAGCAACCGCGTGAAGATCCGGTCAAGGTCAGTGAGTATTCCTTTTGGCCCTTCGTTCTGTTTGATAGCCTTGACTCCGTAGTCCGAGAGTTCGCCGGATACGAATCCGGCGTATCCCAGGTACTTCGTGCCGGGGTCTATGGCGAGCATGCTATTTCTGGTCTTTGTCATGTTTCTTCAGGAGATAAGTAAATAAGGCGGCTTTGGATTTGCGAATCTTAGATTCGGGTACGCGTTTGACTTCCTCGAGGCTTCTGCGGATCACCTCGATGTTATTTGTCCGGCACAGTTCCAGATAGACGGGCAGACGGTGCTCCTCATGGAGCGTTTTTGCGACTTCGAGGGCAAGTTCCTCGCGTTCGTTTCCTGGTACGAACGGGACCGGTTTCGCGGCTTCGGAGTTGCCCGACTGCCCGCGCATGGATGCCTTTGGCATATGTTTGTTTTTGTTAGATGAATTAGTGAAGTAATGGTTTGTCAGTCTCTTGGTTCCGCTCGAACAGCTCGTGCCGGTACTGATTGAATTGCTCGAGAAACAGAATCTCGACCGGACACTGCAACAGTGCGGAGAGTTTGAGCGCGGATTCAAGGCTTGGGATTCTGAGTCCTTTTTCCCAGTACCAGACCGGACTGCAGGAAGATAACTCCAGTAAATCTGCCACGTCCCGCAACCGGAGGGACCGTGAATGACGGTACCTCCGAATCTGGTTCGGGAATGGATTATCCTGACGGCTGCGGGACATATGATGACTTTTGTTTTTGGTTTTTGTTTTGACTGACATTTTACAGCGTACGCCGTTTGCGAAAACGCCTCAATTGCCGCAGGCGGATATGACTTGTGGATAACCCGAAGAAAAACCGAAAGGTTAGGGTAAAAAAATATCCCTGCTCTTTCATTGGGGTATATCGCTGTCTCTGATTTCGGAAATTGGGATTCTCGAAGGTCGTTCACGCTGCATGGATATCCTACCCCACTCGCACTAATCCGGCAAGGCTGGTTTTCATCCACAGGTTGTGCCCCTCGCGCGACTCTCTCGCATTTGCGGCGGATATTGACAGATTCTCGCGTCTGCGTCAGGCTAAGAGTATCTAAGATTAGCTAATCCAACAATTCATATGGACAACGTAAACCAGCCCGCAGCCGGTGCATCAAAGACCGGGATGTGGGTCGCTCTCATTATTGCCGTCGTCGTGCTCGGTGTAGGTGCCTATTTCCTGTTTGGTCGTGATAGCGGGACGAATTCGAATAACAGCAATGTTGTGGTGAATAACAACACTAACACCACCGTGAACCAGAATCTGAATGCGTCCGCAAACACCAATTCCATTTCTAATGCCAATGAAAACACAAATACAGATTCCAATACCAATACACAGGTAGATACCACTGGTTGGGAAATGTATGATTCATCGACTTCAATGACTGGCATTTTTCAACAACTAGATCCTGCCTTTGTCGTCTCATATCCACCCGGTGCAAATGTCGAAGAAGAGCTCGGCGGATTGATTATTGGTGAAAATCCGCGATCAACGGGAGGGGCTACAGTAGAGATTTCGCGGATCAGCGAGTTTCTAGAGGACGATATCGTGGACAGTTGTAAGAAGCATGTCCCCTGGACGAATGATAAGGAGGGGGTGGGATATGATTACACCGGCACTCTTGATGTGGCTGGAATCAAAAGCGCCTATCTGGTTGCTCAACTCCCCGATTTTGATGGTAGACTTGATCCGGTGTTTGCTTGCGTACCTCATGAAAGCGGCTTTGATCTAATCACTGGGCAGCCGCGAACCTCAGAATTCGTAATTAGTTATTTTGACGCAATTCTCGCCACATACAATCTCAAGCGTTAGGTGCAGGCTGAAGACAATAAACCACTTCTAATCTCCGGATAGCATTCCGGGTCTTGAGCCTGCTCCGAGACGTAGATTCTCGAGTAGTTCATTAACAACTAAAACCGCTTATGCCGATTGGCGTGAGCACAAGCAATGGAGGTTGTACAATGTTGCGAAAGACATTTGTTCGCACGGCGATAATAATCGCCAGTATGTCAAGTATTGCTACCGCAGACTGTATCCCGTTCGATGAGGAAGGAGCGTGTAAGGATACGTGTGGCAACTACGGCACTGAATTGGAGAGCTTCATGAACATTCCTACCTATTCCAACGGGGGGTGGAAGGGAAGTGGCTGTGGGAACTATCAGTGTGTAGAATTTGTCCGTCGTTTTTTTGACCTCGAAGTTGACAATGAGCTTGGGGCTCTTGAAGGCACGTCGGACGACCCGCCTGAAGACCCCTCAGATGACGGCTGGGCCGTTTGGGCCTTCACCGATTGGAGCCAAAACAGTGGCCTTACTGCGTACACAAACGGAACATCGACGGTTCCTCCCGCTCCAGGAGATATCTATTGCCAAAGTGGAAACACGTACGGCCACGTCGCAATCATCAAGAGTGTCAACTTATCAACCATGAAAGTCGTGATCATCGACCAAAACAGAAGTACAAGTTCTTCGGAGTTGGAGCGGGTACTTTATGTAGACGGTCAAGGGAGGTACAGTATACAGTCAATTGGAGGGAGTTTTACGACCCAAGGCTGGCTGCGCGACCCTGACTACACGCCTTCGCCTACCTACTCTGCCACTTATGTCTCTCAAACCCCAACTGACCCTTCTGGAATATTGACTCGTAACATCAGCCAGACGGTAACGCTGACGTTCCAATTCCATAACAACGGAAATATGTATTGGACCAATGACGGAAATAGCTCACACTATGTGACGCTTGCCTCCGTCAACTCCAGCTACACTGGTCATGAAACGTCGCAATTACTGGTTCCTGCCAGCAACACTATCGGACCACCCAGTGGAGCGGTGAATTCCGGCTCCAACTATACGTGGAGTTTCAATGTGACCATGCCTCCTGATCCTGGGTCTCAGGTTCTTAGGGTAAGAATCTACCATCCGGATGAATCTGGTTTCATCTCGCCGACGAATATCGATGTTCATTTCAACGTCGCCATTCCCGTTGACCCTAATCCGGTCGCCTATGACTTCGATGGTGACGATATTGCTGACGTGTGGGATCGAACCTCGACAGGTGAATTCCATTTGGACTACGCGTACGACAACCTCGATGGTTGGGACTGGACAGGATACGGTTACGGTGGATCATACGATACACCGGCACCCGGAGACTACGATGGTGATGGCAAGTATGACTTCGCCATACTGAAGAATTCCAATCACAAGTGGTATATCGACTACGCGCGTGATGGATTCAATGGCTGGGATGACAGCCTGAGTGGTTACGGTGGATACGAGGACTATCCTTGTCCCTGTGATTATGACGGTGACGGCATTACTGACATATCAGTCAGAGATGCCGATGGTGATTGGCATGTGGATTACTCTTCAATGGGCGGATTCGGTTCCTGGGACGGCACCTATTTCGGCTATGGAGGCCCATATGATCGCCCAGCTCCTGCTGACTACAACGGCGACGGTGACTGCGACTTTGCAGTACTTCGAAACTCCGACCGAAAGTACCTGATCGACTACGCTCATAATGGCTTCAACGGCTGGGATGTTACCAATCTCGGAGGATACGGCGACTTTGATGACTATCCCTGTCCGGCTGACTATGACAACGATGGTCAACAGGACATTGCTGTACTTAACACAACCGATCGCTGCTGGCGTGTCGATGAAGCCGATAACGGTTTCAACGGCTGGGACTATGTCTTAGGCGGCTACGGCGGTGTGAGTGATCGCCCCATGCCCGCCGATTATGACGGCGACGGTTGGGATGACGTGGCCTGTTACCATGTTGGACAGGATCGAGTCTGCTTTGACTTTGCGGTCTATCAGGGTGACAGCACATACGGTGCATGGGACTGGTGCGACGGTGCTGATTGGCACCCGACTTGGAAACCGGGTTCAGAAGGCGTGTTGCCATTCGAGTTTTCTGTCGGCCAGAACTACCCGAATCCTTTCAATCCTGCTACCTCAATTTCATTCTCGTTTCCGAAAGCAACACACGTAACTCTGGAAGTCTACAACATCCTCGGTCAGCGCGTGGCACTGCTTGTCAACGACGATCTGCCTGCTGGCAATCACACTTCTGTTTGGAACGCAGTCAAACAGGCTTCCGGCATTTACTTCTACCGACTGGTTACGGAGGACGCGGACGTGACGAAGAAAATGTTATTGCTCAAGTAGTTTCATTAAACCCTTTAACCAACCCCCTATCCAATGGATAGTGGGGTTGCTTTTTGCTCTGCTCATGAGCTATTCTCGCGAGACCAATCCTACGGCTTCGTCCACTCGCTAATCTCTGATACACCGAATTGATAATCCATGTCTCTTGTCATATCCCGCGCGGTAGACTGCTGCCGTATCGTAACTCAATGTGCGGGCATAGGCGAATTCCGAGCCGGATAGTGTCGCGGTCCAGTAACCAGTGTGACTTGAAAGACTCTGGAATGAGCCATTCGAATAGCGCAAACCGGCTGGCAGCGCTGTGAATCCACTCGAGTTGGTAGCGCCTTCGTTCGGGCTTGTCCAGAGAGCTTGCGCCTTCAGCTTCCCTCCTTCTGTTGTGCCGCGCCAACCGTTCTGAATCGATTGGCTGTTGGTCATGCCGAGATACCTTTCGAGTATCAGCCATTCGTCGTCAGTCGGCATGTGCCAGCCCGCTGGAGCGACTCCACGGCTGTCTTCTAGTATGAATCCGTTGTACAGGCGCCCGTAGGTCGCGACGTTATCCGGGCTGTTATCATAATTGCAGTAAGCGCCCGATGCAGCACCAAGCCATGCCGAGTTCTCTGTAACGTGTGGAATCGAGTCGCCATTCCGGTAATGCGTCACTCTGAGGTTTTCTTTCATCCAGGTTTGCGAACCGATAGTGACAATTTCATACACGTTGCCGTCTATGTCCGTAATGGTCGGCGCGGGTTCGGTCGTGAATGACCAAACCGGCCCGGAAACGAGGTTGGCGTCGTTGTCACGCGCCGCAATCATCCAGTAATAGGTCGTTGCATGCACGAGCGGTCCAACCGAACAGGTCTCGACTCCAAAGGTCGAGGATGCAAGCGACGGCGGATTTGAAGTACCCAGATATACGTCGTATGCAAGTGAATCGCCTTGGGGGTCGACGCATTGCCATGCAAGTGTCAGATTGATCGCCTGATTCACTGCTTGGTCGGATGGGACCGGCGAGTGCGGCGTTTCCGGTTTCCCTGACGGCGGGTTATTGGTTCCCTTATCGCCGCTGCATGACCACAAGAGTGCGATCAACGTGACTACCGCTACCATTCTTCTCATGAGATTCCTCCTACCCGTTGGTTTCTGCTATATGCCGATTTTCTTCATGGTCTTTGCGTAATTAGCTCTCACGTCGGATAGCCCTTCGCGACCATAGAGATCTAGGGTCGTTGCCTGACTTGCATGTCCGAGAATCGAGGACAGCGTTTCAATACTGCCGCTTGCATCTTTCCAAAGCCGTGCGAATGTGTGGCGAAACAAGTGACACGTAAGCCGCGCCTTGCGGGGATCGGGATGATGTACACCGGAAAGCTTTCCGGCGTTTTCCACAATGCGATTTAGCTGGCGCGTGCAAAGTCTTCCCTTGAACCTGCTGAGAAACACCGTACCATCAACGCGTCCGTTCAGGTGAGTGCGAATTTGCTCTGCAAGTGCTGAAGTCAGTGGTACCAGACGGGACTTTCCGCCTTTGCCGCTGCGCACAACCAGTATTTGCTCGTCCAGTCTCAAGTCGGAGACTTGTAGCGCTGCAACCTCTGTTCTTCGTAAGCCGGTTCCGACCATGAGAGCAATGATGGTGCGGTCTCTCTCGTTCAGAGTCGAGGAAAGCAAAGTCCGCACCTGGTCTTTGGTCAGGTGATACTCGGCTCGCGTACTTCTGCTGTTTGGAGTTGAATGTCCCTTTCTTATAGAAAGCTGACGTAGGATTCGCATAAGCTGTCGGGTAGCCGACCGCCGCATTTTGGCTTTGGCTACAGTTGGTTTAGGTGTAATGATATGAAGAAATTGGATTCCGCCCTGAGCGCTACTCAGGTCAGTGTGAATCGGACCAAATCGAAGTCAGAGACTCGGAAAGCGCTGTATCTAGGGGAGAATGAAGGGGATAGGCTTGACACTGAAGGTCACTATCCTATAAGATTAGGACATTGGGGATGTGACGTCAATGATTAATTGACGGAAACCTTGATCCACAGTACTTCATTCACGTTCCCCTCCTTTTAGAATTGCCGACATTGACCGATTGCAGGCATACTGGTGATCATGCCCCTCCTGCAAAAACACATAGAAGAACTAAAACAAATACACAAACAGACGACCGGCGAAACGCTGTCCGACGGTGCGACGTGGGATATGGCGAATCGCCTCCTTACTTTCGCAGTAATCATTCGTCAATATGACCAAGAACAACCTCGTGGCGATCTATGCCCGGAAATCAAGTGAATCGGAAGATCGTCAGGTGCTGTCCGTCGATTCACAGGTCAAGGAAATGCGCGACCTCGCGTCTCAGTACAATCTTACTGTTGACAAGGTCTACGTAGAAGCAAAGTCTGCCAAATCTCCCGGTCGTCCCATTTTTAACGAGATGTTCAAACTGATCGAAAAGGGACGTGTAGGTACGATTATCTGCTGGAAGCTGGATCGACTAGCTCGGAACCCACTTGATGGCGGTGCGCTGATCTGGGCACTCGACCAGGGACAGCTTCAGAGAATCATTACGCCTTCAGCTACATTTACCAATTCTGGAAATGACAAATTTTGGATTCAGCTTGAATTCGGGATGGCAAAGAAGTATGTGGATGATTTGTCGGATAACGTCAAACGCGGAATCCGCGCAAAATTGCAGCAGGGCTGGCTCCCCCGCTCCGCTCCCATTGGTTATCTCAATGACAGAATCAACAAGACGATAATCAAGGATCCCGACCGGTTTCACCTGGTACGCAACCTCTGGGATAGAATGCTGACCGGAACGTGCTCGATCTCCGAAGCGCACCGGATGGCGAGCAAATGGAAACTTACTACTCCGCTCCGCGATGGCAGTGAACGTGGGCCAATGGCCTATTCTGCTATCGCAAAACTGTTCAACAACCCCTTTTATTACGGCATCATTCGGTGCGGCGGGAAGCTTTACAAGGGTGCACACGAGCCTATGATATCTAAGTCAGAATATGACCGGGTACAGCGTTTCATGTCAGGCTGGAACCCAGTGAGGCCTATTCGATATCTATTTGCGTACACCGGTCTGATGACGTGCGGAGAGTGTGGTGCTTCGATTACGGCTGAGCATAAGAAAAATCGCTACGGCTATACCTACCTCTATTATCATTGCACTCGACATAAAGCTGGCGTTAAGTGCTCACAGCGTGTCGTACAGGAGAAGGACATAGAGCGTCAAATCTTGTCGTTTCTCGATTCTATAACGCTTCCGAAAGGCTACGTAGAATGGATCAGCGACGCACTGGCACACTTGGATAAAGAGGGTCAGAATGAATCGGTACAACGGATGGGAACGCTTAAACGTCGGCTAGAGCTAAAGAAGAAAGAGCTCTCCGAGCTATTGACCCTTCGTCTGCGGGGCCTAATTACCGACGACCAATACCGGGAGCGAGAGCTTCAGTTACAATCCGAAATACTCGACAGTGAACGACGGGTTCTCGGCTCAGGTAACACTGACGCCGAAGCATCAAAGGCCACGGTGAAAGTATTTGAAACTGCTGCCAACGCAAAATCGACCTTCCTGAAGGCAGTACCGGAAGACAAACGAGCGCTCCTTCGTGCGTTATGTTCGAACCTTTTTTTGCGTGACAAAAACCTCAATATTCAGGCCCAAAAACCGTTTTCCAGCATCCAAAATGCACTGTGCCTAACGCAACCTGAAAATCGAACGTTCGAACCTCAATTGGTGGGCGAACGTCAGCGGAGTATTGGCGGTGCAAATGGTGACTTTTCCAAGTGGTGGGGCCTAGTGTCAGACGTTCGCACCTTTTTCATTGAACACCCTGACAGTTTTTGGCTAAAATGAGAGCAATTAGTGCAAAGGATACCACAAAGGGTGGATGATGTAAAGTTGCCGTGGATATTCGCATGCAGTTGTAATGATCGACTCACAACGACGGCCTACAGCTGAAAAGTACTCGTAATTTGACAGGGAGATGAAGCATCGGTCAATAAGAGAGTGTGATATCGAGCTCTCGTAATCCCCACAAAGAGAAGTTTTCTGCTCCTCGCAAATGGGGCTGAATCTCCTCTAGCTATGAAGGGTGAAGAATGTGGGTTCTGAAATACTATCACCCCATCAAACTCTTTTCCCTTAGCCTTATGGATCGTCATTACGTTTACTCCTCTTTGATTCTGATTCTCTGACACTATCTGAGTTTCGGCTATAGCGGAATCAAGTATGGATCTTGCATTCCTGTAAGTCCTGTCATCTTCCCAAGCTCTGGAGAGACCACCTGAGATCCTCTTACCTCGATTAAAGGCCATAAGATATTCCGCGTCTTTGCCAACTGTCTCAACAGCCCCACAATTTGAACTTAAAAGGAGTTGTCTGACCCAAGTCCAGTCTCTCTCGGGAACTCCGGTAAAGTCATGTCTTTTGATTTGGTTGATCACTTCCAAGATCGTCGGGACTACTTTGCTTCGTTTAGAAACGGTCCCGGCCATTAGTTCATTTTTCCACCGATGGAACTTAGATGCTTCTTCGTAATCGCCAGCAGCATTCCGATGAGTTGCCATGAGGTCAATGGCTGTGGCTGCTTCAACATTATTACCGCCCAATTTTGGCTCTAGCAGGAAGGCGATGACCCTGCTGGAAAGATAAGTTGAGTTTTCGTCAAACTGAACTCTATGGCTAATCTCCTTTTGCGTTCCGTCTCCGCGCAGTGCGTTCGATATTATCTTGACTCCTTTCCCCCAAGTCGCGAGGATAGCCACGCTCTCCGGCCGCGAGCCAAGAGTCTTTTCCAATTCCGCATAGAGTATACCGACCGATTGGCGTATCTTCTTGTCGCGGCTCTCTGCTTTTGGGGAGTAAACTTGTCGAGAAACTCCACTGTAAGATCCCGACCGCGGCGAATCATTCATAACATCCCGGGCGAAAGTCATGATTTCAACTCGCGAAGAACGATGGTTGCGACCTGCGAGTGACACCTCAATCGGTTTCAATCGCTGTACTATCTGATCCACGCGTTCCAGCGACACGTCCTTTCGATAATCATATATCTGCTGATCAAGATCAGCTAATGCAATCACACAACTTGCGTCTGCCAAATGGCGTATACACGCCCATTGATCGGTACCGGTGTCCTGAGCCTCATCGATAATAATTAGTGGGTATTTTCTCGCGTAGATACCGGATATTGCCTTACTGCGCTCAAACAACTGTAGCGTCAATGGCGCAAACAAATCAAAGCACACTCTTCCATGCAATTCGAACTGCTCTCTCTGTTCCGTGAGCCAGGCTGGATCATCAATAGCACGACCTAGCCTCAGCGCAGCTTCATCGGCAGGCATGAGCACTCGAAGGCGACGCCGGCTCCCTAACAGGTAACCGTGGGTCCTCAGTATTCCCCAGAATAATGAATGGAAGGTCTGTATTGTAAGTTGTTTCTGATAGCCTTTTGACGTCAATTCTAAGGCAGCTGTTTCCACTATTCTACCTACGGCTGCATTCGAGAAACTCAAGAATAATACCTGCTGACCAGGTTCCAACCCCCCCTTGTCAATATGCCATTTTGCCTTCTGCAGTGCTGTAGCAGTCTTTCCGCTCCCCGGATTACCGGTGATAAGCACGTGCCCTGCTGCCTGGAAGATCTGCCGGTGTTCTTCTGTAACAACGAAGCTCATGGTGTGCTTGGCAAGTCATTTGATTCAGCAGGAATAGGAATTTCCGTCTGGATGATATCGTCAATGGGAGCAGTTTGTATAGGTAGGACTTCCCTTGGTTTCGGGTATTGCCCATAAATAGTTTCCAGAAATCCCCTGACCGTCGCGGGCAAATCGGTGGCAGTACATTCCTGAATGAGACGAGCCGCGCGACCGTCACCTTTCCTATCGACTAGAACCTCCAGCACCAAACGTCGCAAAGTGTCATCGCTGGGCTGGGACTCTGGGATTGCCGGGCCATTTGCCAACACACCCTCATCATGAAGAGCCTTTAGAAAAGCCCACTGCACACTGGTCGGTATTTCAGTTGCAAGTAGTAACTCAATTCCAACATAAGTGGTTTGTTGATAACCATCAAAATTGCTTGTGATAGCTGTGGACTCTGTCTCCGAACGAGTCTTCAGGTCATAAAAAGCAAAAGTCTTTAGACCAATTGACCTGAAGAATGCGCCATACTCTGACAAATTTCCATCTCCCCCTGAATCAAATAATGTTATGCCTGAAAGATCCAATGGGTAATTGCCCGGATTCGCTCCCTCCATAATTGCAGCTGCCTCACGAATCACCTGGCATTCGACTAGTCCTTCTCCAACGATTACGGCTTGCCCCAACATCGCTTCAGCAATTGAGTGTCGTAGTTTGCGTTGGAACATCTTTGGCTTGAGTCCAGAGGCTAACGAAACTGTCGAACCCGATAAATTGCCGGTCTCTTCGCGGCGGAGTATTTGAATTTGTTCGGGTTTGAATCGTTCAATAACATAGGGCGAATGTGAGGTTACGAATGATTGAGTTGTGTCTTCAAGCAAATACTTCACCAGTCGACGCTGAGTATGCGGAGGAAGCGCTATCTCTGGCTCTTCCATGGCGAAGATTACATTTTCGTCCTTAAATTCAGCGATGGCAGTCAGAAGCGCGAACACAAGCGTGTTGAGCGTCCCTGTTCCCAATCGCTGAAATGGAACCGCCTCCTGATCATGCGACGTAGACATGAAAAACGCTAACGTCTTGCGGAGATGTTCTCTAGTCAGTTGAGAGACGAACAGACGGGTTCCCTTATCTTTCGCCTCCATGCTTACAATTTGTTGTATTCGCGATTCTATGTTATCTAAAACGCTACGCAAAGACCCGATATAGTTATCCAGAGGTGGATCCAGCTTCATCAGTCGCTTACGAGTGTCCTCCCACAATCTCGGACGAAGTTGTCCCACGCGCAAGAGTACGTCAAGCATCGATCCCCGTTCCAGGCTCAGTGCACGTGTGCCGGTTCGCAGTGCACGCAAGTACAGAAAACCGATCTCACGTTTCTGTTTAGAATACACCTCTGTAAGTTTGTTTTCGTCTTCTTCGCCGGGGCTGTGAGAATAGTAAGTCTTCGCAACAAATTCGTCCTCATCTGGATCATAGTTACCTTTGAATTGAAGTCGAAGGCATTTCTGGACTCCAGGCGTGTCGGTATTTCCGATTTCACCTTCCGAGAGGAGGCGGGAGTTATTCTCATCCCAAAATTCCAAGTGTCCAGCAAATGTGCTTTCGGCTTTGGGAGATAGGCTGGTTAGGATACCCTCGATAACAATTGGAATTGGCTCATTTGGTACTGGGTCGCCCTCGGCAGTCAGATATTGACCGTTATAGAAATCGTACTCGTCGATTGGTTGATTTTGCCGCAATCGATCTGAGCCCAAAAGAAGGTCCATTGCTTCACAGATTGTCGATTTGCCCACATTGTTTCGGCCAACCATCAAGGTATGGCCGCCAAACAGAAGTTCGGCGGATTTGATTCCGCGAAAATTGGAAATAGTCAATTTAACGAGTTTCATGATCCCCCGATCAATGGTAAACGGAACGGCCTGCTCAAAATCGACCGACGTGCCTAATTATAATAGCTCGCTTCGCTAATGGCAATGAAAAAGCGAATGCGCTACCGTTCACTCCATATTAGCGCCGTGAAGTTGGTTTGACACGACTCCGCGTGGTCTGGAAGATTAGCAGTTCAAATTCGGTCAGACCAGTACTTCAGCGAACGCCTCTTGAATCCCATCTCTCATTAGATTCACTTGGTGACCTATCGCACCCTTCACTTCGTCCCAGAAGTATTTGACTAATTCCCAATGAGGGAATTATTTCCAGTGCTTGCGACTGTCTTACAGAGTGGATGCTGAAGCAGCCGGTCGAGCATCAACAACCAGAGAGACTAGGTTTATTTGCTCTTGTTGACTTAAGCGGGAGACTCGTTCGGGCAGCTCTCGCACTCGATCATCCCATTTGCGACCATCTCTATAGCGAACGACTAAGAACCAACCATCACGAACTTGATCACTCCTCATGTAGGAGGGCAACTGACGTTCAAGTCCATTCCAAAACTTGCCATTGTGCAGCTTTTTCACTTCCAAGTGAGCGCGACGTTCGTATCCCGTAGAAAATTTGAAGTCGACGGGTCCCCTTCCTAAATTGACTTCCCCGTCTAGTGATATGTTATTTGCTCTGCAATAGCTTTGTGCTATCCCTCGAAACAGCAATTGAGCTGCTAACTCGGGCTTCTCCCGTCCCCGCGTGGCCCAGAGAAGTTCCCAGCCCCCCTGTTCCTCAATGAAGTGCTTGAATTGGTCGACAACCAATGCTATTACGTTCCCAAAACTCTCCTCGGAATTGGCGGGCGCAATTGTTAGTGGGTGATTTTCTGCATATTGACCGGCTGCTTCATCCCAAGAATGGACTCCGTTTGGATCGCCATCGAGGTCATAAGGCAACGGGGTTGAGGCCTCTTTGGCAATTGTCCACTGCCGTACTGACTCTGGATTAGCACGCGCTCGCTCTACAATAGTCGCCTTGTTTACTCGCCCCATAATATCATAATTCATATCTTCGCGGAGCTGTTCATTCTCATAACTATCCCACCAGTCATCTGCGTTTAAGACAGGTAGGTCTCTCAGAAAGCGCTGCGGCACTAATAGGAGTGGACCCTGCGTAAAGGGATTTGTAGGGACATTCACCGTTAATGTCCGCCAGCGCAGCCTCACAGTATCAAAACCACCCGCAAATATTCGGTGCGGACTGACTGCAATTCCATGCCTAGTTGCGATTTCCTGTGTATATCTGATAAGGCGAGATTTCAATACCGTGCAGGTGATATCAGAGATTCTGTCTGCGCCAATGCCCTCATTTAAGATGCCTAGTTCCTCGAAGTGACGGGGGTGGATCAATCCCCTGCCGATTGCGTCGCAGATAGCAGATGCGATTGTGCTCGCATATCCAATTCCACTGCCCAATCCGGCTGTCCCTCTATCAGTATAGCCCAAACAAAGTTCCTTAGGCTCAGTGAAAAGCAACAAATGCAGTGCTTTTCTATACTGTATGCTGTTCGGATTGCGATTCCCTTCCGCGATGAGTCGAAACGCGTGGTCGAAATGAGCAATGATCTCATCGTGTGCCCCTAGCCAATATGGTTCGGTTTCCGAAAACACGAGAAATGGGTCGACGAAGAGTTTTGTGTCAGCATCGAGTATTGTGTCGAACCAGTCGTCCTGGCGCTGACGCATTATGTTGAAGTGTTTACTTACTAACATTTGGTATTAACTCTGCTCAATAAGCGAATCTCTGATCTTCACAAGCCGCATCTCTTGACGACCCCTTGTGGGCAATTTCAGGAAAAACATGACACCGATACCACAGAACAGATTCGTGACTTTGGAAAAGGCCAATTCTCACTCCCCCAGACCTTAGCTAGTTAGTTCGATATCTTGTGCTCGTGTGGTTCGATGAGTTCAATGGCGGATTCAATCGATTGTAGCAATGCCCGCCCAATAGTGCCAAGGGCGTCCATTGTCACTCGTCCCATAGTCTCAATATTCTGCTAGCTATCCTCATTTCCTGCGTCTTGATAAGGGTCTTGGCAGAATGAACGGCATTTCTCTCGACGTCATTTTCATTCACAATCTTGCGCTGAACTTCCAGCGATGGACATGGAATCTCAAGCACCCTCAACTCTTCACGGTTGAATAGTCCATTCACATTCTCCCGCATGAATTGCAGGTACTTTCCTTCCTTCCGGTAGTTGTTTAATAGGTACCACAAAAACCTGGGTTCAATGTGTTTGCGATTCGCCCTCAAGCCGATCAGGAATGATGCAAATACGTGTGGCTGAGCAAACTCAAAATAACCCGTTTTTCCTACCAGATGCTTACTTCCATTCCTCCAATTGAACAGTAGGTCGCCCTCTTTACAATAGTTAATTGTCTTATTTCTAGGTAACTTAACTAGCCGAATTCCTTCATGCGAAATGTCACCATTGGCGTCAATACTGTTCATCGAGATTATTGGTACCCCTTTATCGTCCTGCGAGTCCGGAATAGAAAGAGTGACACCACTTACAAACTCAATCACGTCACCCAGCTTAACGTGCTTACAGCTAGGATCAATGGAGATTGTCGGATTCCATGTCTCAACAATTGTTCGAGCTGAATCTATTACTCGCTGAAAAATGGAGAGTTCCTTGACAAGTAATTCCTGTATGTTGAGTGGAGGTACTGGGATCTCGAACTGCTGTAGGTCCTTTGGATAGACATGGGGTTGCCCCATACCTCGTTGCAGTTTGTAGATCTCCTCCTGTTTGCTGCGTAACACAAGGTATACAAAGTAAGTTAACGCCTTGCTTTCATCAAGGGACTCTATAGTCGTACAGTCTGAAGCGAAAATTGGCTCTCTGAAGTAGTTCACAAAGCCAGCATAAGCGCCAGATGCACTTACCGTAATCGTATTCCCCAGTCGATTTGGCTTATTGTGAAAGTATGCAAATTGTTGGCCACCGGCGATAACAGGTATTGACCCCTCTTTAACTTCTTTTCGAGTGATGGCGGTTCCCTTCTTAACAGAACATACCTCAGCTAAAGGAACCGTCTTGTACGTAACCTTGCTTTTTCTCTCAACGACGACATATCGATCTCCCGCCAGATTATGATCTTCGTTCTTGAGGATTGCTGTTTTCTTGACCCACAGCGCAATGTCACTATCTTCCTTAACCCCTCGCTGCCAAGAATGAAGTATTTCGAAGGCCGGTGGTAGGTCGTTTCGATCAATTGCTCGCCGCTGGTCCCCAAGATCGTAGCCGTCATTACTCACTTTCACAAACAGGATTTCATCATTCTGTTTAGCTCTCTCTCTATCAAGAAACAAAATCGAAGTTTTTACTCCACTGTATGGTCTAAAGACGCCCGCTGGCAATGAAAGGACGGCCCACAGAAAATTGTCTTGGATTAGCATCTCTCGCAATCTCCGATAAGCGTTGTTCGACTGAAAAATGATGCCTTCTGGAACTATAACCCCGGCCCGCCCCTTGAGGGCGAGGTGTTCGGCAATATAATCCACGAAAAGCAACTCTGACCGGTTGGCCTGAATCTGAAAGCGTTTGTGTGGGCGAATTCCACCAGTCGGACTCATAAATGGCGGATTGGCTAAAATGATATCAAAATTGTCTTCCCAGCGGTCCTCGTACGTCAGTGTATCGTACTCGAAAATCTGCGGGGTATTGAAACCATGTAAATACATATTCACCAAGGAAAGTCGTACCATGTCGGGCGAGATGTCGTACCCGATTATGTTCTGACCCAACTTCTTTCGATTGTCAGGAGTAAGCTTGTCTCCAGTGTAATTACCGTTGCTTTGAATCTCAATTAAGGAGACATCTTGAGCAGCCTTTTTGGAAAAACTCGGCAAATACTCACCAGTGTTGAAATTGGATGAGTTTTGATGCTTAATATGCTTATAGGCAGAGATCAGAAAGCCAGCCGTTCCACATGCCGGGTCGAGAATCCTATCGGTTTTCTTGGGATCGACCACCTCTACAATAAAGTCAATGATATGTCTTGGCGTACGGAATTGCCCTGCATCACCCTGGGAACCAAGGATTGAAAGCAAATACTCAAAGGCGTTTCCCAATTCCTCACTATTATCGTAGGTGAAGCCATTAATTTCCTTGAGAAACAGATTGAGTGTCTCTGGATCACGATAAGGCAGGAATGTGCCCTTAAAAATCGTCCGAAATAGCTCGGGAACCTGTTCGGACTTTGAGAATTCCGTAAGCGCATCAATATACAAGAGCATTCTCTCTTGACCGGAGAGTTCTTTGCTTAGTAACCGACCCCAGGAAAACTGCTTGAGTTTGCCCGTTAGGAACTTCGCCTTTCCACCCAGCTCTTCATTCTCCCGATCCATGTCATCCATAAATTTATAGATAAGCGCAGTGGTAATTTGTTCTACCTGCGCCTTAGGGTCGGGAATCTTGCCGACAAGGATTTGTCGAGCGGAGTCAATTCGTTTCTTAGTATCTTGGTCTAACATATCGATGGCTTTACATAAAAGTATTGACGGGGATATAGTCCTTCACATATTCCGGAACTTTATCCTTCCACCCGTTCAAGGCCTTGAATTCCGCAAGTGAAAAGCCAGCATAGAAATTCAATTGCGAGAAGTCCTTGTTGTTTATGATAGTCCTGAACTGTTCATCGCTGACGTACGCCTTGAGATAGTTCTTGATATACGGTACATACTTGCTATCCGGCTTGCAAACGGATATGAACTTTTCGCATTCTTCTTCCAGCTTCTCATCCTTCGATTTGAACATATCAATCAGACCAAAAATTCGTTCCAAGAATTCCCGCCACGAAAGGCGACGATCAAGGTTTTCAGATTTGCGAATCTTTTCAAGATTCAGATAAAGCTCGGGTTTGTCCTCATAGCGTTCTCGAATTATCTGAACCGCTTTGTCCCATTGTTCGCTGTCAACGGCCTCCTTGATTTCCTCATCCTTTTGGATTTCTTCTTTCGCCTTCTCGAACAGTTTACGGTCGACTTTCATTCCTTCAAGCCCAACCGGCGTCTCTATAAGATGCTTGACCTTATCTGGGTTAAAGACTTCGATCTCATCAATGTGAACGCTGCCTCCACCGCCTCCGTCGGTACCAGGACCAATCGGGGGAAGAGTCAGGACTTCATCATAGTCGAACTTTTCTTCGAAATATTCGCAATTGGCAAAGAAGTCAAAGAGCTTATAGTGTTCCTTCTTCGAGGTGTGATTATCACCATATTCGTCAGTATATTCGAAATCAAACTTACGGGTTCCCCGACCTTTGATCTGAATAAAGTCAGTCGGTGAAAAAATCGGGCGCATGAGTGCAAGATTGAGTATGTCCTGGCAATCGTATCCGGTCGTCATCATTCCAACGGTGACACAGACCCTTGTCTTGCTTGACTTATATCCCTCAAGAAATTTGGTCTGCCCATTTAAGACATTGTTGGCATAGTTGATCGTGAATTGCTGAGAGCCAGTGATGTTAGACGTGACTTGAACCGCGAAATCGGAATTGTATTTATCTGGCCAAAGCTGGTGAGCCATGACGTTGAGCGTTTGCGTAATTTTGGAGGCATGCTTCTGACTGACACAAAAAATGATGCTCTTGCCAATTTCACCGCTGATGGGATCTCTAAGAGCATTCTCAAGAAAAGTCTTGCAGAATACTTGATTAGTCTTCTCGGAAAAAAACTTCCGCTCAAAGTCACGCCCGAACATGGATTCTTCAGTTTCGACACCTTCGTCGCTCTCCACCATGACGGCGTATCCTTTTTCGGAGAGTAGCTCAGCAGTAATGTCAGTACGGGCGTCTGTCACAATTGGATTTATTAAGTAACCGTCTTTTACCCCATCCAATAAGCTATATCGATACGTCGGGTCACCACTTTCACAGCCAAATGTTTTGTAAGTATCGAGCATTTGCCTGCGTTCCCAAGCGCGCGGGTCTCTGTCTGAAATCATTCTGGGATCTATGTTCTTCAGGTAGTTTTTCGGTGTGGCGGTCAAGCCAAGCTTGTAGCCCACGAAATACTCAAAAACTGCCCGCGAATTGCCTCCGATCGAGCGGTGGGATTCATCTGAGATTATTAAGTCAAAGTCAGTCGGAGAGAACAACTTCTTATACTTATCCTGTGAAGACAGGCTTTGAACAGTGGAGATAACAATCTCAGCACTTTTCCAACTATCGCGATTCTGTTTGTATATGACTGTAGTAAAATCGTTCTTCAAATATCTGACGAAATTCTTGTGCGCTTGGTCTTCCAGTTCCAATCGGTCCACCAAGAATAGAATCCGCTTGGCGTTTCCTGTCCTTAGAAATAACTTGATAATTGCGGCGGATATCAGCGTTTTTCCGGTGCCGGTCGCCATTTCAAAAAGGTATCGATCATTTCCTTGTTCTGCCGATTTCTGTAAGGCGTGAATAGCCTTGACCTGATACGGGCGCAGGACTCTGAGACCTTCGTCAAAAAGATACCTTGCTCGGGTCTCTTCCGATTTGTATTTTGGATCGTCTTTGAATTTCGGATTCTGCGTTAGGGCGATGTAGTCTTCATCCACCTTTTCGTCAGCTAGTCGTTTGTTATCAGGAGTGAATCCCTTCCGATGTACGATAGATTGCTGTTTTGGAAACTCCGTTATAACTTCCGGATTGCCTCGCTCCAAATCCCAAAAATAGTGTAGATTACCGTTCGAC
Organism: uncultured Ignavibacteriales bacterium; assembly: GCA_964571235.1. Taxonomy (GTDB): domain Bacteria; phylum Zixibacteria; class MSB-5A5; order GN15; family FEB-12; genus JACRAV01. Next base: position 19,316 of record CAZNAI010000003.1, read on the forward strand.
AGAATGACAAATCGAGCGTTTTGGGATTTTGCATATCGACGAGCCTGCTCTTTTCCATCAAGCGGGTCTTTTTCCTCTTTTTTGGCTTCAAGAACTACAAGCGGGAATCCCCGATCATCGAGAAGTAAAAAATCAATATATCCATTTTTGGTTTTTTCGAAGTCATGTCCAAAAGCGTCAATATCCTTTTCAGTCAGCTTTACATTTGGCTCAAGCTGGATGTTTGCCGGACCCTCTGCCGCATCGAAAAAACGCCAGTGCGACTCCTCAAGAAGCTTGTTAATTTTGATCCGTGCTTTTGCTTCTTTGTTGTCCACCATATCAATCTTCTTCTTGATGAATTGTCATAGTCTTGAGGTCAGTTCATCGCCCTCCATTGAATCACCTTGCCCGTTGCGATGGGACCAATAGCGGTCAACCTCTGAGTGGATGCAATCTCCCTTGATTACATCATACTACTTCAAAAGCACTCCAAAAGTAAAGGTTTTCAAGTCGACAATCAAGGAAAATGGGGTCAGGGCGATCAGCTCTGACCCCTTGCTTGAGACTTCCTTTTTGCTGCCTAGTTCAGAGCTAAGAGAAGGCCTGCTCTTCTTTCTAAATCCACTTTTGAGTCAGTGAACTTAAAGGTTCGGGCATACGCCGTCAGCCCTTGCACCATTCCCCAGACTGTCGTCGGATCATCGCCTTCCGACTGTCCGATGGTGAACGCCTCTGTCACTTCGCGTTTCGTGAAAGACTTTGGCTCAAACCACTTCAGAACATCCTCAATAGACTCCCCGGTCTTCTCCCGCATGGCCCGGTAAACTACTTTACTGACAGAATCTGACACTGAACGATTCTCTACGAAACGGCTAAGGATCGGAATTGCCTCGCGGTAGTACCGGTCTGGCGCTTTTTCGCGATGCACGATGCGGAGCTCATTCACTTCTTCTGCCCCCCAGACAATGTGATTGCCACAGACATAGTTGTAGAGAAACGTCGTTAGTCCGAATGTTGATGCTCCGGTTTCAGAGTTCCAGATGAAGAAACCCCTTCCGAGTTTGGCATTGCCGATCTCAATCGGCGGCTCGTCACTCACCATGAACGCAAAAACGTCGCGGTCTGAGGCATAGAGCCCGCTCGGCAGTGAGTGTTTACTTTCTGGCACGTGCCAGCCGGAACCTGAGACGACTTCCCCCAATGCCTCGATCACGTCGCTGTCCCAAATTCTGCCGTAGGTCGGGCCGGTGAAGGCCGCTGTCTTTAGCGATCCGTCGCCTGAGAGTCCTTCATCGAAGTTGCGATACAGCAATCTGCACTTCTCCGATGATTTGGATATCCCTTGCCTCAGACAATCGCCCGCAAGTTCAGCCGGAAGCGTGCGTAAGTACCTCGCCGGTGCGCCAACGGTCGTGCAGAGTTGACCGAATGCCCAATGCGTAAACAGCGCGGTCGGATGATGATGATTCAGTCCAATGCCTTGCTCCCCCTCGATAGCGATGTGCAGATCGCGGATGTTCACGACTTCTTCGCGCGAACTGTTGCGTCTGGCGCGAACATGTAGCGCTAGATTTTCCAGCGTTGAAAAGCGCTCGTCAGCCGGGCGGCTCGCCCACTGCTGATGCGCTTCATACAGATTGACAGTCATACTGTCCTCCGGTGTTTGGATTGTTAAAGAACAATGGTTAATAGCATCGTTCAGTCTATCCGACCGGTGGAATCTCTCAATTGCCGCCGACGGCAATTACCTGTGGACAGAAAATAAGTAGGGTGGGGCTGTAGCAGGTGCTAGCTCTTCTGAATCCTGATTGGCAACTTGTTCACCGCTTTTGCCAAGTGATCCGGTGCCAGGTGCGCGTAAATCATAGTCGTTTCAATGTCAGAATGTCCCATGAGTTTCTGAATCGTTGGTAAGTCGACTCCGGCCATGACCAAGTGGCTAGCAAACGTGTGCCTCAATGTATGCACTTTGGTCAGCCCTTCAATTCCCGCCTTAATACCGATTTTGATTAGTTCCGTTCGAAGCATGTTATGCGATTTGCCGTTCCCAAGGACATTGAAAACGTGATCGTCAACTGCGGGCTTCGACTTCTTACGGAGACCTTCGAGCAATTCAATGAGGTCGTCGCTCATCGGAATCTCACGTTCCCCGGTCTTCGGCTGCCAGTCCGCCTTGCGTCGAATCAGAATCTTTCGACTGCGTAGATCAATATCGTTCCACCGTAAGTGTTCAAGCTCTGCCTTACGCATACCGGTACTCAAGAACGTGAAATACATCGGATAGAGAGTCTGCGGGCAGGCCGCAAGAAACCGCTCACATTCTTCGCGCGTCAAAAACCGGAACGGCTTCTTGTCGTCGACCTTGAGCGGTTTGACGCGCTTCATCGGACTGACTTTGAGATAATCCCACTTCTCCGCGAGATTGAGCATCGTCTTGATGCCTTCGAGTTCAAGATTAACCGTTCTAGCCCGTGCGCCCTGACGCGCATGGTCAGTGGTCGCGGATTTGCCGTTCGGGTTAATCCACTCGTCCCTGCGGAATGTTTTGTAACCCTCGATGACTTCGGGCGTCAATTGCGAAAGTCTGACAATATCTTTGCGTTTCGTCAAAAGGTATCGTCTGAAATGATCGGTGACGGCCTTGTATCGTTTGGTGGTGGATGCGCGGTGATTGGTGCGGTTGTACTCCAGGAATTTGTCGATCAACGCCTCGATGGCAATGTCGTTCGAGGCAAAGCCGAATTCCTTCTTCATGACTTTGACCTCGGCGTCCTTCAGAGCCATTTCTGCCATACGCTTCGAGGTACCGACCCGCTTGCGGACTCGCCGCCCTTGGTAGGCAATATCCAGATACCAGATATTCCCTCGCTGAAAAATCCTCGCCATTCGCTCCTTTCTCAAGTTGGCACAAATACGGCACAGTCAACTTTACGAGAAGATAAGAAAAGACGTAACTATCTGTCAATCAGATAGTTTAATGATGTGATGGAAATTTGGTGGAGGTGGGGGGAATCGAACCCCCAACTCGCGTTGCAGGACAAGGACTTACGGGTCAGTGTGACCAAATTGTGACGCTTTTCTAAGCTCGATCCCTACTCCTCAAGACCGCGCTATTCTCTTGAATAGGTGGGATCAGTTTTCCTGGAAAAAACAACACGATCCTGCTTGACTTCGTGGTACGCGGTCGATATATACGGATAGAAGACTCTTAAAACTGGAAAGTGCCGTGCTCTTTTCTAAAGGCTGTACTTACGCGATTCGCGCCTCCCTCCTGGTCACCACCAAGGAGTTGAAGGATGGCCGGAAATTCATTCCGATCAAGGAACTGTCGGATGAACTCGACCTCTCTTTCCATTTCCTGACCAAGATCATGCAGGAGTTGACCGAAGCAAAGATAATGGAATCGTTTCGGGGTCCCAATGGCGGCATTGGTCTCGCCCGTCCCGCCAAGGACATCCGCTTGGTCGATGTCATAGAGGCGATCGACGGTTTGGACATTTTCACCGAATGCGCGCTCGGCCTTCCAGGTTGCGGCGAAGATACCCCCTGTCCTTTGCACGCGAGCTGGGCCAAACGCCGCGAGGATCTGCATCGGATGTTCGAAAAGACCACTCTGGCCAGCCTGGCCAAAGACCTGCAATCCAGCGGACTTCGGAATTGAGGTAGCAGGATGAAAACGGACCGCGCACATACACCTGTCACTATTTCAGATATAGTACTCTTAAATCAGAATATAAACAGTCGAACATTCAACTCTTCTCTTTCACACAATAAAGGAATGATGGTATGAAGTTTTTGATCCTTCTGAGTACGATGACCCTGGCGATGTTGCTGGTCATCGGCTGCTCTTCCACTCCCGAGACTGACGCGGAACGTCAGGCTCGCTGGACCGCCGGCAATCTTACGAGTTGGGAGAACGAACATGGTATAGGGCCGGTGGTTGAGGCTACCCCTATCGCCACTATCGATCCCTCTCGGGCCGCCTCTGGTCACGACCTGTTTGTGAAAAAGTGCGCGACCTGCCACTATTTGGATCACAAGAAGACCGGCCCGATGCTTCGCGATGTCACCAAACGCCGGTCGGCCGAATACATTCTCAACCAGATCCTCAATCCCGAACAGATGGGAAAACTCCATCCCGATGGCAAGAAGCTGGTTGCCCAATATGCCCAGTACATGACCATCCAGGGGATTACTCGTGAGAACGCGGAGGATCTGCTCGCATTCCTGCGCTCGGAAGCGGACAAACCAGCGCTTCCTCCGGAGCAACAGCCGGGGTTTGGCACGCCGCCACCACCGCCTGGCAATTGAACAGACAACATGAGAAAAGCTACAGGTAATATGAGGAGGATGAAATGAACGCTTATCGATCGATCTCGATCACATCTTGCGCGCTCCTGCTACTGATGCTGGCAACTCTCGTGGGTTGCTCCAAGAAACAGGAAGTTGGCGGCGTCGGTGACGCACCGGCCAAGGTCTATGTCGCCCCGGGAACTTACGACGAGTTTTACGCCTTCATGTCAGGCGGATTCAGCGGCCAGGTATCTGTCTATGGTCTTCCATCCGGCCGTTTGTTCCGCGTGATCCCGGTCTTCAGCCAGGACCCTGAAAAGGGGTACGGTTATTCCGAAGAGACCAAGCCGCTGTTGAATACCACGCATGGATTCATTCCGTGGGATGACGCGCACCATCCGCAGCTCTCCGTCACGAGTGGGCAAACCGATGGCCGTTGGTTGTTCATCAACGGGAACAACACGCCGCGAATCGCGCGCCTCGATCTCTCGACGTTTGAAACGGTCGAAACAATCGAGATTCCGAACTCGGGTGGCAACCACGGTTCCCCCTATCTGACCCCAAATACTGAATATGTGGTCGCCTCGACTCGCTTCTCAGTACCGATACCGCAGAAGGATGTCCCGATCAATTCCTATAAAGAGAACTTCAAAGGGACCATCTCATACATCAAAGTAGATTCCGCCACTGGTCGGATGAATCTCGCGTTTCAAATCCTTGTCCCCGGGATAAACTACGACCTTTCTCGCGCCGGCAAAGGTCCCTCGTATGGCTGGTCCTTCTTCAGCTCGTACAACTCCGAGCAGGCCAATACGCAGCTTGAGGTCAATGCGTCCCAGAATGACAAAGACTTCATCGCGGCGGTTAACTGGAAGCTGGCCGAAGAACTGGTCGCGCAGGGGAAAGGCGAACAGTGGCCAGCTTCTTACTATCACAACTACATGGATGCGGCGGATATGGGGAAGAGCGAAGTGATGAATGGCGTCACGGTGCTCAATGCCAAAGAGCATCCGGGACTCGTTTATTATCTGCCGACACCGAAATCACCGCACGGCTGCGATGTTGACCCATCCGGCGAATATATCGTCGCCGGTGGCAAACTTGCAGCGCTGATACCGGTTCACTCCTTCACTAAGTTCCAGCAGGCCATAGCCAACAAGGAATTCGACGGTGAATATGACGGCATCCCGATCCTGAAGTATGAATCGGTTATTGCTGGCGAAGTGAAAGAGCCGGGTCTTGGGCCGCTCCACACCGAATTTGACGGTCTGGGGTATGGTTATACCTCAATGTTCCTCTCTTCCGAGATCGTGAAGTGGAAGATCGGAACATGGGAAGTTGTTGACCGCATTCCGACCTACTATTCTATCGGACACCTGATGATCCCCGGCGGTGATACCAAGCAGCCGTATGGCAAATATGTCGTCGCGTTGAACAAAATCACCAAGGATCGCTATCTTCCGACGGGTCCGGAATTGACCCAGTCGGCGCAGTTGATCGATATATCCGGCGACAAGATGAAGTTGCTGCTCGACTTCCCGACCATCGGCGAACCGCACTACGCGCAGGCCTGTCCGGCGACGCTGATCAAAGACAAATCCAAGCGCTGGTACCCGATAGAGGAAAACCAGAATCCGTACGCTATCAAGGCCGAGGGTGAGGCGCGTCTGGAGCGTGACGGCAAAAACGTGCATGTTTACATGAGCACGATCCGCACGCACTTCGCGCCGGACAATATCGAAGGGATCAAGGTCGGTGATAAAGTTTACTTCCATGTAACGAATCTTGAACAGGACTGGGATGTCCCGCACGGGTTCAGCGTCATGGGGGCCAACAATTCCGAACTGTTGATCATGCCCGGTCAAACACGGACGATAGTGTGGGAACCGAAGCAGGCGGGCGTGATACCGTTTTATTGTACCGACTTCTGTTCGGCGTTACACCAGGAGATGCAGGGCTGGATCCGCGTCTCAAGCTGAGGTGATATGACTGTTCCGAACAGGAAACTTGCATCTGATGATCCGGTCGCTTCGGCCGGGTCATCACACTACGCTCATGAGGCGGCGAAGCCGGCGCGACGCGGGCTGCTTACCCTTTCGTCCCGCGTTGCTATCGCTCTCGCCGCCCTCTTGCTTTCTTTTACCTACTTCTTCCCGCTTTGGGAGATCACGCTCGATGCTCCGCAGTATCCCGAGGGACTTGGGCTGGAGATCTGGATAAACCAGATGCAGGGACAACATCCCGGCGATCTGAACAAGGTCAACAACCTGAATCATTATATCGGGATGAAGCAGATCAGGCCGGAGTCGATTCCGGAGTTGAAGATCATGCCCTGGGTGATGCGTGGCGTGATGCTGATCGGTCTTTTGGTCGCGGCAGCCGGACGACGCTCGTGGCTGACTATCTGGCTGCTCATCTTTATCGCTGTTGCCGGTGCCGGATTGGTCGATTTCTACCTTTGGGGATACGACTACGGCCACAATCTCGACACCGAGCATGCTATTATCAAAGTACCCGGCATGAGCTATCAACCGCCGCTGATCGGGGCGAAGAAGCTTCTAAATTTCAAGGCAATCTCCCTGCCTGGGATTGGTGGATGGATCGCCATAGGCTCATTTCTCGTCGGTCTTCTCGTTTGGTTGCGGGAGGCGCGACGACAGAGAAAGCTGGCACCTCATGCGGTGTAGTATCCTGCTGACCCTTTTCTCGGCGGTTGTCCTGACAGGCTGTGGTGTGCGTGGTCCTGCGCCCATCAATTACGGAACGGATCTATGCGACTACTGCGACATGACGATCGCCGACAAGGCATTCGGCACCGAGTTGGTCACCACTAAGGGAAAGATTCTCAAGTACGACTCTATCGAGTGTCTTGCGGCTTCCGAATTCGAGCGTGGCAGCAGCGCTGATATCCACTCGCGATGGACCACCGATTTCAACAACCCCGGCCAGTTTCTCAATACAGATCAAGCGGTCATCGTGGCAACAGATCGTCAGAAGAGCCCGATGGGGATCGGTCTGGTCGCGGTTGGCAGTCGTACCGCGGCGGATGACCTCATCGCGGCCAAAGGCGGACAGGTTGTCTCCTGGGAAGAGACCATCCAGATTGTGGTAGACTCGTGGAAATTGACGGAGGCGAAGTGAAGCGCATAACCTTCATCCTTGTCGCCACACTACTTACCGTGACTCTATATACCGGAGTGGCGCACGGAGCGGTTCTCCGCGTGCAGCCTACCGGCGAGATACAGACACTTCGTGCGGCTCTAATAACTGCCAATGATAATGACACTGTCTTCGTTACTCCCGGCACCTATCACGAATGGAATCTGACAGTTTCCAGGTCTGTCACGATCATAGGCAATGATTGGCCGATCATTGATGCGTCTAATGAAGGCCCTCTTCTAGAAGTAACCGCGCCCAATGTGCGCATCTCCGGCTTGACATTTCGCAATGTTCCAGTCAGTTATATCAAAGAACACGCGGCAATCCTGCTTTCGGGTACTCGAGGGTGCGAGATAAGCAGCAATCGCTTCGCAGGAAATTTCTTCGCCATTTATCTGGCAAACTCTCAACGATGTCAGATTGCGGATAATGAGATACGCGGGACCTCGACGGATCTGACCACCGCGGGTAACGCTATCCATCTCTGGAAGTGTCGCGATATTACAATCGCCCGAAATATCATCCGCGAACATCGTGACGGCATCTACCTTGAATTTGTTAGACATAGTCTCATCACTAATAATCGGAGCGAGCACAATCTTCGCTACGGTCTGCATTTCATGTTCTCTGACAGCTGCAGATATGAGGAGAACCAGTTTCTTGGCAATGGCTCCGGCGTAGCGGTGATGTATACTACTTCTGTCGATATGTCGGGTAACACGTTCGCTGACAGTTGGGGCGGCGCGGCCTACGGATTGCTGTTGAAAGATATCAAGGATAGTCGGGTCGCCAACAATCTTTTCTCAGGGAACTCGGTCGCGATCAATATGGAAGGCTCCGACCGTGTACTCATCGATTCCAATCGCTTTGTTTCAAATGGCTGGGCGATCAAAATCATGGCCAATTGCGTTGGCGGACAGATCAAAAACAACAGCTTTGTCGATAACACCTTTCAGGTAGCCACCAACAGCCGTCAATCGTTCAGCAGTTTTGAGGGCAACTACTGGAGCGCCTATCGCGGTTATGATCTTGACCGTGATGGGTTCGGCGATGAGCCCTTCCGCCCAGTCAGTCTTTATAATCTGCTCGTGGAATCTGAGCCGCCGACCCTCATTCTCGTCAGAAGTTTGCTGGTCGACCTATTGAACCTGGCGGAACGGGTGATGCCGACTCTCACTCCCGAAGCCCTGGTGGATGCCAAACCCCGCATGAGGCCGATCATATGATAGAGATATCTCGCCTGCACAAGCGTTTCGGTTCATTTGTCGCGCTGCACGATGTTGACCTGTCGATCGAGCGTGGCAGGATCACCGGGATCATCGGGCCCAACGGCTCCGGCAAATCGACATTGATGAAATCACTGCTTGGACTTGTCACTCCAACCTCTGGGTCGATCACCATTAACGGTTATCTATTGAATGGCGCCAGCGATTATCGTCGCACTCTCGGATATGTTCCGCAGGTCGCGCGATTCCCCCAGGATCTCACCGGTCGCGAGGTCATAGAGATAGTGAAGGGTCTCCGAACAGACCAACCTTTACTTGAGAACGAGTTGATCTCTCTTTTCGGGCTAGAGTCGGAGCTGAGCAAGCGGACTCGTGCCATGTCCGGCGGCACTCGCCAGAAGCTCAGTGTGGTGCTTGCCTGTATGTATGACCCAGCACTGGTCATCTGCGACGAGCCTACCGCCGGTCTCGATCCACTCGCCAACACGCGCCTCAAGGAGTTTCTTCTTGCGCTCAAGGAACGTGAGCGTACAGTACTCATCACGACTCATATCATGAGCGACCTGGAAGAGATCGCCGATGATGTCGTAGTTCTCCTCGAAGGCCGCGTCAGGTTCGCCGGGTCGGTGCGCGATCTCAAACTCAAAACAGAGGAGCCGCGCCTCGAGGCCGCAGTCGCCAGACTCCTCCAACGGAGTGCCGCATGAAACTTATCCTTCATGTTGCCTGGTTCGCTGTTCGCGATGTCACCCGCAACCGTTGGGGCCTGCTTTACACTGCTTTCTTTGCGGCGGTCACGATCGGCCTTTTCCAAATGCAGGCCCAATCGGCCAAGATCGCGGTCAGTTTGATGAGTATCTGCCTCTTTCTCATTCCGCTTGTAAGCGCGCTTTTTGGAACTGTTTATTTCTACAATTCACGTGAGTTTGTCGAGCTTGTGCTGACCCAGCCGGTCTCAAGAAAGACCGTTTATCTCGGTCTCTATCTGGGGCTCTCTCTCGCGTTGATAGCGGGTTTCACGCTGGGCGTCGGCATTCCGGCGCTGATTTTCGGTGATGCCTCAGTTTACCAATTCACTTCGCTAGTGGTCTTGCTTGGAGTTGGGATATTCCTCACACTTATCTTCATCGCCATTTCATTCTACTTGGCGACGATTTTCGATGACCGCGGCAAAGGTCTGGCCGCGGTCTTAGGTGTCTGGCTTCTGACTGCACTAGTATATGATGGTCTCGTGCTCTTGGTGGCAATGACGTTTAGTGAATATCCGCTTGAGACGCCGTTGGTAATTGCCTCGCTTGCCAATCCCATAGACTTGGCACGTGTCACACTCTTGGTCAAGACTGACTGGGCCGCCCTCATGGGGTATACCGGAGCAGTCTTCAATCGGTTCTTTGGTACCGGAATGGGGATAGGTATAGCATCAGCTTCGCTGATACTTTGGACAATCGGCCCGTTTTGGCTGGGACTGCGACGATTCCGTGTCAAGGATATGTGAAGTAATGTTCTCCGGATAGTCGCACAACAATGGGAGATTCTCAAATGATGACGGGTGTATTGTCGAGAAATGCAGATATGGTGACCAGAGTGACCAATATGTCATCTCATCGCATCGGCATGCTCTATTTGATCACTTGTACCGTGTACGCCTTGCTTGGATTAGCCTCGGCCGTAGCGATCCAGCTGGACATGCTGATACCTACGACTCAATTGCTTGGCACGTTGTGGTTCGGAAAACTATTGACCGGCCACGGCATGCTCATGATGTTCTTCGTGCTCTTGCCATTGTTTCCGGGCGTCTTTGGCTTCTTGGTCCTCCCAGCTGCTGTCGGCGCGACACGGCCGATGACGAGCAAGACTGGCTTTGTCGGCTGGCTTTGTCACCTCTGCGGAGGGGCACTCGTCGCCAGTTTGCTGATGCGAAATACCTACGATTCCGGTTGGGCGATGATGATGCCGGTGGGCGGCACTTCTGTCAGCTATATGCTGTTGATTGTCGGGCTGGTTCTGGCGGTCATGGCCACGCTCCTGCCGTCGATATTCATTGCTCGTACCGTACTTTCGAGGAAAACCCGATCCTTGCCTATTTCGCAGCTCCCTCTGTTCGCCTGGTTCTTGCTCTTGGGATCAATCGTGCAGATACTGGTTTCCCCCATTCGACTGTTCACGCTTTTGTCGCTCCTTGGGAGCTATACCTGGGATTGGTCATGGTCAAATTTGGCTACACCTGAAGGCATCGCACATTACCAGCAAGCGTTCTGGTTGTATGCAGGTCCGGCCAGTGTGGGAATGATCCTTCCCGCCATTGGCATCATCTTTGAGGTGCTGATCGCCAATTCACGATCATTGACTAACTCGCGGACTGCAATTGTGGGTAGTGGCATCGGCATCCTGATGCTCTCACTAGTATCCTGGTCGCAGCACCTGGTGGCCGCTCCGGACGGAGAACTACCGGTACTCGTGGGCACCCTGTTCGGATTGCTCATGGCCATTCCCGCCTCGTTTATTCTGCTGGTATGGATACGACAGCTGGCTCTTCTCAATCGGCCAGTTCCGGCCGCCACACTATTTGCTGTCTGTGGCATCATCTCGGGACTGCTGACTGGCGCGGTCGGATTTGCACTGGCCATCCCCGCACTGGCGGTCTACCTGCATAACACATATTTCACCGTTGCCCATCTGCACCTGGCGATGGTTGGCACTTTGGGTAGCGCGATATTTGCCGGAGTGTTCCACTTCTGGCCTTCGTGGTGCGCGACCTCCTATTCCAGCTTTACGGCAAGACTGAGCGCAATCGGTATGTTTGTCGGGATTGGACTGGCATTCCTACCAATGGCTATACTGGGAGCTGAAGGTCTCCCACGCGCGCTCTATGTTTACCCTCCTGCTTTTCGTCTATTGCATACACTGTCCACGGTGGGCACCTTCATCCTAGTTAGCTCAATTTTGGCCGCAGTGGTGTGCCTGGCATGGGGTCTGCGGCGACATGCTGCCTCCGCTCTTGCCTTGCCGTCCCGGGTCGGAGAGTTTCAGTACATGCCCACGCCTGCCAAACTCGAAAGGAAGTAATCCTTGCAGCAAGCACCTACCGCATCTACTCCGCTTGTGAGGCGATTGCTCGATGAGCATATTGAGATCTGCAATGCGCTGACCGTCTTGAAAGTGCTCAACGCACGGCTGGAACGCAGACGACCGGTAAACGTGGGTGATCTTCGCATCCTGGTCGAATTTTTCAAGCAGTATGCGGACGGTGTCCATCACCACACCGAAGAGGAGATTCTCTTTACCGCCGTGGCGCACAATCGCGTCATGAGTTCGATGAGCCAGAGACTTCTCACCCAACATACTATGGGCAGGATTTTTCTAGGCGAAATGACCGAAGCGATTGCGGCTGCTCAAGCCGGGTGCCACTGGCGCAAGCGATTTATCGACAGCGCTTCCGCGTATCATACTCTTTTGATCATTCATATCTGTGATGAGGATCACGTGTTCTTCCCGCAAGCAGAACGGATCCTGCGGCACCGGCGAATTCGGATGGCGAAGGAAAGCAACGACATCAGAATCAACCATCTTCTCAAACGAGTTAGACGGCTTTTCTGCAGATGGGTCCCGAGCGGAACATGCGGAGTCCATTGTAAGTAATCGCTTTCCTGACCAATTCGAGTGACAAGGCGTGCCCTCAAAGAATAGTAGGAAGCGGGGTGGGGAATCGAACCCCCGACGCGCGTTGTGGCACAAGGACTTACGGGTCATCGTGACCAAATTGTGACCGTTTTTGTATCATTGAGCGAGCTGAGTTGGGCACGTCTAGATAACCAATCAACTCTCAGTTCTGAGCATCCCCACGTGTACATGGTCGAGTGAAGGACGATTCCAACGCTGCATTGAAAGAGAATCGAGAAGCCATTGCCATAAGACAAACAGTCTGTTGTGCCAAGATCTTACGTGTCCGAATTCACTGACAACACAAAGCACTAGTTTAGCCAGCCCTCGATTACCCCTCTGATCTTTGCTGCATCGCCCAGGTCTTTGTAAAGCTGCTCGGCTTCGGCGCGTTCCTTGTCGTTCATTTTTCGGATGATCTCGCCGATTTTGACGATACTGACCTGCATTGACCTGTCCTTGGCCAACGTCAAAAGCGCCCAAGCGCGGACTTTGTTTTTCTTCGGCGCATTGTCAGACCAATAGAAGTTGCCGAGTTCGCAGATTCCGACTCGATTGTTCTGGGCCACGGACAGCTTGAGCAACCGGACGCCTTCCTTGCTATCCTTCTTGACGCCCCTTCCGACCGTGTACATATATCCAAGTGATGACTGCGCATAGGCATCGCCAAGTTCGACTCCCATTTTCAACCAATATACGGCCGAATCGAGATTCCCCGTTACTGGTTTGAGCCCCCAGTTGTACTTGTCCCCAATTACAAATGCGGCATAACCGTATCCGGCATTGGCGGCCTTTGCCATCAAGGCCATCCCTTTGCGCATACTCGAGTCTGAGGCATCCTCAAACAAGTGGTCCATTGTAGCTACCCTGAACATCCCTTCTGGCCAGCCAGCTTTCGAGAGATTTCTGATGACACGCGTACTGTCTCTGCCGTTTTTTGCTCCCCGGTACTGCCGCTCCATGAAAGAAATCACCTTTGAATCGCCTTGCGCTATCTGCTCGGGCGTCAGATGACTGGCATAGTACGATTTGAGTGAGTCACCGGCCTTCCGATCGTTTTCCGCGAACAAATTGAATATTGCCAGGCCTGACCACATATACCCGGTGATGCTGTCGTCGGCTGTCCTCGCAGTATGCCAACGGTAATCCGCCATTCGTGCTTGGCAGACGCCATTATCCAGTTCCGCTGCTCGTTGAATCCAATACGCGGCGCTGTCGCTATTTGCCGGCACCAGTGATCCGCTGTTGAATAGGATACCCAGGATTTCCGGCGCGTACGGGTCGCCACCAGCCGCCGATTTCCGTATCCACTTGAGTCCTTCGGCTGAGTCTCTGACGCCCGCGGATCCATCGAAATACCGAAAGCCCACGTAGTACTGTGCTTCCGCCACGCCTTTGTCGGCGAAACGCTTCAGGGAATCAAACGGCATTACAGAATAGTCCCGGCGACTTTCTTCGAGTACCGAATCGATAATCTTGCGCAGCTTCTCTTTTTCGTCAGCCCGTGCGACAGTACCTAGACACAATATGACCACTACAGAAGTCCACCAGAGATTCAGCAGCATTTGAGTCTTCTCCTTGTGCCTGAGTTTTGCATCGAACACAACTGGGTTCATTCGGGCCCAAATTTACTACTTTTGCTGGCATCCTTCAATAGTTGAAATCGCAACCAAAAAAAACCGAAGGACAATCTTGTGTCAAACCTTCGGAAGTTTGGACACTTGATCCCATCTCTTCCGACCACCACCGAAGAAATGACTAGCCAGCTCCGGGCGAACCAAAGACGCTTCTGTGCTACTAAGTTCCGTTTTTCGTAAGTCATCTCATTTCATCTTCTCCTGTTCAACTTTGTGCGAGGATATTTGTGTGGCAGACTTATCCTGTTCCCACCGATAACCAATCCCGAGTTCTTCTGATTTCCCGAAGAGTTTTGGGAATTGATATTTTCCAATCTCATGCGAAGGCTTGTTTACTTCCACCTCGATGCGATTAGCTTCGGCATAAGCATCTTTCCTTATGCCGGTCACCTGCCACGATACTTCCACATTGGGTTTATCGGTACGAATGACAAATTGATTGTTCGCAATCTTTTCCGAAACTATGGCTTGTGCGAATTGACCGAGAACGGTGAGCTGGTATCTGAAGTCTTTATTGAGTGCCTCAAACCAGTTGGGCAGGGTTATATTTGCATATCCTGAAACATCGGTAGTCACGTTACCGTTGTAGATATTCATCATGTCGGGAGATTCAACGAACGAATGTTGGAGGTACTTGTTCTCGGGGTCGAGGGGATGGTCAATTGCAAAGGCACCAGCGGTCTTGGAAAATGTGCCGGCGACGTGGACGTTTCCGTCGAAATAACCAGCCCAATTCGTTGTCCCATTGTACGCTTTGCCGTAAACACCTCGATTGAAACCTGTGCCCCATGCCTCACCCATCACGCCAGTATTGCCGGTACTCCCCCCACCGGCAGACGCGATGAGCGCATAAGCACCGTTCCCGGATGCCTTGGCAAACATTCCCATGGCACCCTGGCCAGTTGCCTCGCCAGTGACACCGTAAGCATAGTTCGGAGCATCACCAATGGCGTATCCGAACACGCCGTGTTTTAGACCCCCGCTACCGTATGCATCTCCATAGATTCCATATTTCGCGCCGGATGAACCATCAGCCGACCCGTAAACGCCGTTTTTGTAACCCGTGCCATTTCCTGATGTAAATCCCTGTACCCCATAATAATTTCCAGTGCCATTTTGATTGACGGATCCACGCACTCCGGCATAGCCACCTTCAAACTTCCCCCCATAGCCGTAAAAGTCGGCAGGAGTGGACTTTCCGTACACGGCAACTGCATCGAAGTTACCCACTCCTTCGAATTCGCTATGAATGACATGAGTCGCAGCCGTGTTCGCCGAAACTGCAAAGTAACCGCCAATGGTATCGAACGGATCGCCGACATCGAGGCTTCCGTACAATGATGGCCTACTAATTGCAACGTGACCATCGGGTTTGCAGATAATTGACGGAATGGAGTTCCCCTGTTTGTAGAAGTACATATCGCCTGCTGTTACCCAACCGGCAAAGGCGCCGGCAGATCCGGCCACACTGGTTTCCCACACGGATGAAGATGACGTGTTGGAGAACTCCGTCACTGTTGCACCACTGTTCGACGATTCGAATCGAGATACAAATAAACCACCGTTCGGCTCAACGACATGCAGTGGACGGATCGGCGCAATCGTTCCGATGCCGACGGAATCATAAGTGTTGACTTGGATCATCTTGGAATTATAGTCCTTCCATCCGCCACCCATATAGGAATTCATTGCAAACGGAACAGCGGTCAATTTGGTGCGCGGAGACATCTCCGGATCGGTCCCAACCTTAATCCCCAACCACCGCAAGCTGTCATCAAAAAGCCAGGTCGGAAACCAAGATACTGTGCCGATCTGGGCCGAAAACAGGCCGTCGACAGTTGCGACGGTCTGGGTCTCTCCCCAGTAGGCAGAGCCGCCGGAGGGGGTACCATAGAGGGCAAACGAGACCGAATAGTTGCCATTCGGCACGGCTGTTCCAGACGGAGTAGTCAGTCTCCCCTGGTAATTGATCACGTTTGGTGAGTTGGCCATAGTCAACTCAACAGCCAACAGCATGATCAACATAAAGAACACTTTGCATTTCATGATTTTCATTCTCCAACTAAGCGTTAACAGTATAGTTTCATTTCTAATCATTAGTCAGTCACCACCGCTCAATGGCACAACTTCAACATGTCAATCATCATGGCCCGACGAGTAACGAAATATTAACATTTACTTCCGCTTCCCTTGGCCCATCATCTATGAGTGTCGTGGCTGCGGTGGCAACACTCGACACTACTGTTAACCTGTACATTTGATGCTCCGCCAGGGGATAAAGCAAGTCACCTACCACAAATGGTAGGGCATTCACATTGCTATCGAATTTTGGCAATAGGAGTCTGCTCTGGGTGGCTGCAACCGATGCCAACATGGTTGTATCGACAATACTGAGTTCCACTATGCAGCGGGCTTGCGGGGGTAGGATCTGATTTGTGGGTAGTACGGTGCCGTCGATCACCAGCGTGAAAGGCATGCCGCTTGATCCGCCCGCCAGTGCGAAATCTACCGAACTTACAGATGAGGCCTGGCCACTCACACGGAATTGGCATCCTGACGAAGTGGATGTGGGTGGCGTCGCGGTGGCGCTGCAGCTTAGCAATGCCGCACCTGTTACACTCAAACTTGAGCTTCCACCGTTGGCGTTGAGATTGGAAGCGCTCCCAGCATCGGACCTGAACCAGAAGCCGCCGGGACCTTTGCACCAAGTACCGGTGTTGTGTTGGACGGAGTCTCGGTACTCATCAAGAGCGGTAGACACGCTCCCATTGAAGCTCGAGTCTCTATTGTAGATGCCGAGACTTGGCATTGCGCAATACACGCTAGTATATGCTGAATCGCGACCCGTCCAGAACGGCGTACAGGACACGTCGAGCAACTCGGTCCGCAAAGAGTCATTTCCGGAATACAACTGAGTAAAGGCGTAATAGCTCAGAATATCACGGTCAGTCACGGCCCTTTCATCCAACGTCGTGTCGTTCGGGCTGGGAGCATCACACGGTGTCACCGATACCGTTGAATACGACGGAGGGGTGTTGATATTCAGGTCAAACGGCGCGGTTGACTCAGCGCCGGGAAGATTGCCAGTATATCCATCGCCATTCAGGTCAAATACCGAGTGATCCTTCTCCCACGGCGGCACATTGAGAGCCCGGTCCGCTTCGTAGAAGACGATTGAATCGATATACATCTGCAAGTCTTCTTCATCGAACTTGTTGTTGTTTCCGATCTGCCCATTGTTGTCGGCAACGTCAAGTATAGCGAGTCGCACCGGGGCACTTGATAGGCTCTGATCAAGCGCCAGCACGGCTTGATATGCGTTCACCCATTTGCCGTTATAACAGTTCAGCATCAGATTCTTAACCTCAGTCGCGGTCAAACTCGGTGAGAGTCCCCAGAGATAAGCCGCCAGGCCGGCTATTTGAGGCGTGGAAAATGAGGTTCCGCTGGCGGTCGCCTGAAGTGGAACACCACCACCTGGACTGCAAGAAAGGTCTGCCTCGGCACAGGTTGTGACCACATCGGTGCCGACCATCCGAACATCAGACGGGCTGTTTGAACTGACCCACGGCGCACCGTCCCAGTCTGAAGCCCCAACAATCAAGAGATTGCGTGTGACCGCTCCCATGCGGGCATCTGCTTGTGTCATCGCCGTGTACAAAGCAATCAGGTTGGCAGTATCTTGAGATGTCACGCTGGTTCCGTGCAGCATTGACATTGGATCGGTGAACTTGGCTGACATCGCAAACGGGGAGTTGTAAATGGCGTTGGAACTGTCATACGATGCTACTGCTTCGTTCCCTGCCGAAGTTGCATGCAGGCAACGGTCTTGAACACTCAGAACCAGCGCTCGCCAGAAGAGAGCATGCCCGATTCTCCGGACTTTCGAATTGACGCCAAAATCAGTGTCCGGGTAACCGATGGAAGTATTCAACGCGAAGTTACCGGATAACGGTAGATGGGCGGCGATATCCGCCAGCAGTGCAGTCCAAGTCCCAAACCCGTGAGTCAGTATGCAAGGCAGTTTCAACAGGGAACTCCTCCCCGGAAATGCACCAGTCGAGCCGAGCGAGTCCAGTTTCGCACCAATTACGCCGGCCACTTTAAAGCCGTGGTTCCCGTCCCACTCGGTACCGCCTGGGACTAAGTTCTGCCCGAGATTTGGCAACCCAGCCCCGCCCGGAAAGGTTTGAGACGGGATCTCGGCATGGGCGACTGTCTCGAGAAAATCATCAACGACAAGAACCGTCGCAGGTGAACTATTTATCTCCAGCAGCTGGCGTGCGTTCCATGATGTTGGGAACCCGGCAAGCTCTAGATGTCCAAGTAAAGTTTTAGCAGGATAGTCGGGAAATTCGGAAGCTCCATTGATCGCAGTCGGATCGAACGCAGGATACGCCGACAGAAACGCGCCTGATGCGACCAGTATTGAGCAAACCATCTTCGCCTGATCAACCGATGCCTGCGCCGGAACCACCAGCTCGGTGAACATCATCCCCGATCGCATGCAGATTATCTTTGCAGACACCGCGTTCAGAGCCGTGTTAACCGCCCCTACGGTTACGTTTGGATTGATCACCGCTTCTAACCGCGTCGTTGCGAAATCGTCATTCCACTCATTCGCCGGGACCGCAAACGGACCATGATTGCTCGTGCCGGAAAGCGCCGGATTGCCATCAGTGCCGGAAAGCAATATGCCGACAGGGCCTGTGTCAGGCGGCTTGTTCGGGTCCGGGTCGGTGCTCTTGCTACAGCTGAGTGTGAAAATCAGCAGGAGCAATGTAATGATCACTACAATTCTATACTTGAACATTGATCACTTCCTTTTTCATTCAGTTGTCATTGAGCTTAACTGTCACTTGCCTGAACATTTCAGAATAACTGCAGAGAAACTGTGACTGATGCGTCTCCATCGTAGATTCCGAGCAAGCTCAACTGAAATGCAAGGTGGTATATGTATCTAGGTTGTAGCGCGCCGACCGACACATTCGACGGGATCAATATCGAAGTCGAGTGTTGCTGATCTTTCAAGAAAATGGTTCGCTGACCTATTTCATCGACTCCACTGAATTCAAGATAGAATGTTCCGTCGCTATGTGTGTGTTCTCCAGTGACAGCATCAACTGAATAACTCAGAGAATAATTCACCGGACGGCTGAGAACTTCAAAATCGAGGGCGTACGATAGAGCTCCCGTGCCTATGAGGCGATCACGGCATAACGTATCAGGGTCAACCTGGATCCTAAATGTCGTAGTGCCACCAACAACTATCGATGATAAGTCACGACCCTGGCCCGTGAATGTGTGCAATCCATTGATATCGGTGTTGGCGGTTGCATAGCCCGCTTCCATGCACGGCGAAGATGTTAAACCTGGTTGAGCGGAAAACGAAGTGTCTGTTGGCCAGTAGCCATTCAAGCTCTCAAATTGATAATCACTGTCAAAATGAGCGCCTGCGGTAGCCGACCACTGCCAATGTCGAGCTACAACATTGCGGCCACAACCGAGAAGGGAATCACGTACTTTCTGATTTCCAGTATAGAGACTTGAATAGCTGTAGTAGTAGAGAATGTCTCTGTCGGTAACTGATGCTTCGTTGAAACTTGTGTCGACGCAGGTGTGAAAACTCAACTGACTATACGCCGGCGGCGTATTGATATCCAGATCGAATGGCGCAGTCGAAGGGGTCAGCATGGTATCACCGGTATAGCCGTCACCGTTGAGATCAAAACAGGAATGGTCTCTTGGCCATGGTGGTGCATGCGTCCCGCGATCTGCCTCATAGTGGAGTATCGAATCAAGGAACATCTGCAGGTCTTTTTCATCAAAAAGCATATCGCTCCCCTTCTGTCCTGCGGC
Source organism: uncultured Ignavibacteriales bacterium (assembly GCA_964571235.1). Lineage (GTDB taxonomy): Bacteria > Zixibacteria > MSB-5A5 > GN15 > FEB-12 > JACRAV01. The sequence continues at coordinate 39,132 of CAZNAI010000003.1, forward strand.
GTCGGCAACGTCCAGAAGAGATAGACGAATCCCTGCGTTGGCAATAGAATGATCAAGCGACAGTACGGCTTTGTAGGCATCTACCCATTTGTTGTTGTAGAAGCAGTTCAAGATAATGGCTTTCGTCTCATCAACAGTTAATGCCGGAGATAGCGCCCACAGCCATCCTGCAAGAGCGGCAACTTGCGGGGTAGCGAACGATGTCCCATCATAGCTTCCCTGCCAGGCAACGTCGGCTCCCGGTCCGCAGATGCCATCCGCCATTGCACACGGAAGCGTGACGTTCTCGCCAATCATGCGAACATCCGCAGGGCCGTTCGAAAACGTAGAGATACCACCGCTCCAATCAGAAGACCCTACTGTGACTACGTTCCTTAGCTTGGCCGCATAAATACTTCCTTTCGTCACAATGTTGGCATATATCGTATTCAATGCGGCGGTGTCGGCGGGTGGGACCGCAGTCCCTTGGAGCATCTCGAGAGGTGTGTCAAAGCGCGCGGCTAAGGTTAAGGGAGAGTTGTAGTCAGCGTTCGTCTGTGCAGTCGAATAGAAGCCGTTATTACCCGATGCCTGGGTGACCAGGAAGTCATTCTGTCGAAGCGCGACCAGTTCGCGCCAACAGAATGCATGCTCTATCCTTCGGCGTTTTGAGGTTAGAGTGAAGTCGCCGGCATACCCCCAACTGGCATTCAGAATGAACTTCCCCGTGGCAGGCATACGGGTGTAAAGCTCTGTCAGAATAGCGAACCAAGATCCGGCCATGGTCAAGCTTATGCACGGAAGCCGAAGGAGATTCGCCGTGTCAGGAAACGCACCGGTCGAGCCGATATCGTCAAACCGAGCGCCAATAGTCCCAGCCACTGCAAAACCATGATTCCCATCAATGATCCCCTGTCCATTCAAAGAGGTTAGAACCGTCCCAATCCCAGGAATAAATGTTTGGGCAGGTATCTCTGGGTGGGGAGCAAAGCTGGCAAAGTCATCAGAGACTACAATAGTCACCGGGGAATGAAGCCCAGCTGCGCGCTCCCTGAGATTCCACGCCGCGGGAAACTTCGCCTCTTCAAGGGGAGTAATCCGCATATTTGCCGGGAAGTCAGGAATTACGGCGCCATCATTGCCATTGATAGGATCAAAGCAGGGATATGCCGATAGAAATGCGTTGGATGCCATCAATGTTGAGCAGATGACATTCGCTTGAGCTTCCGATGCTTGTGCAGGCACTACTAACTCGATGAACATCATACCCGCCCGCATACAGCTAATCTTGGCACTCACGGAGTTCAGAGCAGTATTGACCGCCCCAACCGTCGCGCTTGGGTTAATAACCGCTTCGAGCCGCGTGGTGACGAAATCTCCATCCCACTCACTCGCCGGGACCGCAAACGGACCATGATTGCTCGTGCCGGAAAGCGCCGGATTGCCATCAGTGCCGGAAAGCAATATGCCGACAGGGCCTGTGTCAGGCGGCTTGTTCGGGTCCGGGTCGGTGCTCTTGCTGCAACTGAGCGATAGAAGGAGCAGGGCAAACAATCCGACCAGAACGCAAGTAGTCGGGGACTTGATGGTCTTTTCGATTAGCAACATGCAAACACCTCGATATGAAGGTCGGTAACGCAATTCTATTTCAGATTTAGGACTCCACTGTCCGAAATATGGATGTATAACCCGTCACACCGTCATGGCATCAATGTCCTACTCTTTGCTATAAGTAAAATATATGTCAATACTTGATAAGTCCAAGTGGAATTATGGACTAACCTAATCTGTGGCGGAGCAAAAAGGGCTTGAACGCACAATTCCGCAAACAGCGAGTACATTCAGATGAAAGCGTTTACGGCGAGACCTATCTGGAGAAACATCGATCTACTATCTAAATGTTCAATTGGTCTGTGGGCACCGATTCGTGTGACCGAATCAAAACATAGTGTTCGTAAGTCGTTGATAATTCGTTGTGGGACATAAGGGGACGGGGGTTCGGGGAATTCGTCCGGCCTCGGTAGTCGTTGTACTAGCTTGATTGATAGGGACTTACAATCAATGGAGGTGGGGGGAATCGAACCCCCGACTCACGTTGTGGGACAATGACTTACATGGCATTGTGACCAAATTGTGACCACTTCTTGCATCATAGGAATCGGAACTATGTACTGACTACACCAATATGCCTGTGGTGGCAACGACCGTCAGTGGTCGATTTATCCGATGTGATACATCAGAAACACTAGTTACTACTGCTTCCGAATCTCATCACAGAATAAGAGTGCTGCAGTCTCGACCACGGAGTCCAAATCCGATGCGCAATGGCACAGTATACTCTTGACCGAATCCTCTGCGCAACGATGTAGCATCAGATCGCTGACCTCAGAGCATTCGGTAAGTCGACCTTTGGCAATTTCGACAATGCCATCCAAAGGCACGGCCAACCAATAGAAATCATCGACAGCCACACGCGGCTGACCGAACAGGATTTCGCCTGGCTTTTTATTAATGTCCATGACCTTCTTCGCTTGAAGAATGATGTGTCGCAGCCCCGGCGGCCAGATAAGTATCGAGTTCCTCAATGAAGTGCACGTAGGCCACATATGCTTCGACATACTCCCTACCGGCGTCAACTGATTCATCCTGGTGCTTGCTAAGCTGCAACGCTCGGTTGAATAGAGTCACGATCTTCTCGCGCACGGTAGCTGCAATTTTGATCGACAGAGAATCAACTTTACCTGACTTCAGGGCCCGGTCAACTTCTGCAAAGATTGGCGGTACGTCAGCAGTCTTCTTGATCCCAGTGAATGGTTCTCCTTCGCCGGCCCGATGCAAGCGGATAAAGGTCTCGATAAAGAGCTGGTCCGCGATCTCTTTCGCGTCATTCGACTGTGCCCTGAGAGCCCGAACACGCGAAAACAGATCTTTGATCTCTGCTTCGTTCTCGGCCGGAAGCCATTTGAGCAACGGGGTGATATTGCCGTTGTCTAGGGATTGGCGAATGAGTGGGATAATCGGGCCACTTTCTGAATCACAGTGGCCGAAGGCTGGGCTTGCAGCAAAGGCGAATAGTGACGCTGCAAGAGCCACCATTACCACCATAAATGGCTTGTTTTGATTGTGATCACGAGACATGTTAATCTCCTTTATGGTATTGAGCCCGAGTTCAGCAACTTCGGGCTCAGGGTTTTCATTTCGAGCTCGGTTCTGTCTTGGTGCCCTTGTGAAGTGAGTGTCCTGTGGCCAGACCGAAGATGAATAGGACGACGATCAGTATGCCGAGCGCAAAAATAGTGTCGCCGGGAACGCGTAACCATTTGAAGATGGTAATTACGGGAGAATAAAGGTATTCAGAACTCCTAGCATACCAATATCCGTGCTCGACCGACGCCCAGGTTTGCAGGAACCCGATGGGTAGCAGGCTAAGCAGAACCATCAGCAACAGACCACCGTTTATGCTCCAAAACGAGAGCTTGAGTACGCTATCCTTCCAGTCCTTCTTGACATAGAGAACGCGCAGACAGAAGAGCATGAGTCCAATCCCCAGCATGCCATAGACCCCAAACAAGGCGGTGTGAGCATGAACCGGCGTGGTGTTCAAACCTTGCATATAATAGAGCGCAATTGGAGGATTGATCATGAATCCGAACAGACCGGCTCCCACCAAATTCCAGAAGGCTGTCGCTACGAAGAAGTAAATCGGCCATTTATATTTCTTGACCCATTCTGTTGATCGCGAGAGACGAATGTTATCCCAGGCTTCAAATCCGATTATTGTAAGCGGCACCACTTCAAGAGCGCTGAATACGGCACCTAACGCTATGACAACCATGGGCGTACCGGCGAAATAGAGGTGATGTAGAGTCCCGATAATGCCACCGGTGAGAAAGATGGTCGTGGAAAATATCACTGCAGAATTCGCACTCTTAAGTTTGACCAATCCCAATCTCGCAAATAGGAATGCAATGACAGCAGTCGCAAACACCTCAAAAAATCCCTCTACCCAGAGGTGTACGACCCACCAGCGCCAGTACTCTACAATTGACAGATGAGTCTGTTTCCCCCACATAAGACCGGCCATATAGAAGCCACCGATAGCTACTGCTGAAATGAGGAACATTGTCAGAAGAGGCTTTTGCTCGCCTCCCTGTTTGATGGCCTTGAGAATACAACGGCCGACGAGGTAGACCCATAACATGAGGCCTACAAACAGCGCTGCCTGCCATACACGACCCAAGTCGACATACTCATATCCTTGGTGGCCGAAGTAGAACCAGGAGTTGCCTGAGAGATACCCCTTCACGCTGAGCCATTCTCCGGTGAAAGAGCCGAGAACTACTACTAGTAATGCCCCAAAAAGGACATTGACTCCCAATTTCTGAAACTTAGGCTCCGCTCCGCTTACCGCCGGCCCGATAAACAGCCCTGCAGCAAGCCAAGCCGTTGCTATCTAGAAGATCCCCAGCTGCGTATGCCAGGTGCGAGCCAGCGTGTATGGAATCCAATGGCTCAGAGGGATTCCATAGAAGCTTGTACCCTCTACTCCGTAATGAGCAGATATAACACCCATGACCATTTGAAGGAGGAAGAGGCCCGCTACGGTCCAGAAGTATTTTATGGTTGCCAGTTGTGACGGTGTTGGCTTGAAACCCAGCAGCGGATCTTCAGATGGCAGCTCCTCAGCGACGACAGAACGGCTCCGGGAGGCATGATACCAGACCATTAATCCTATTCCGCCCAGAAGCATGATTATACTCAAACCCGTCCAAATAATCGAGTCGCTGGTTGGAACATTATCAATGAGCGGTTCGTGCGGCCAATTGCTGGTATACGTGATCGCTTCATCCTGTCGATTGGTGGAAGCTGACCACGAAGTCCAGAAAAAGAATGATGCTAACTGTCGTAGCTTACCCGGATCACTGATTGTGCCAGCGGGTATGGCGTACTCGACCTTACCGTTTGTAAAGATATCTTGATAATGTGCGAGATTGTGTTCGAATGCCTTTTGACGTATAGGGTCGATGACTATCTGATCTCGTGAGGGATCATACGTATTTCGCCTCATCATGGTTTTTAGCCGCTCTTTGAACATGGCCTGGTTCTCAGCCGGGATATCTTTGTACTCATGTCCAAACTCGGCATTTGACCATTTGTCCAGAATGAAGACACATTCACTGTGTAACCAGTCCGCGGACCAATCGGGTGCCACGTAGCTCCCATGTCCCCAGATTGAGCCCAGTTCCATCCCCCCCATCGCTTGCCATACATTTTGCCCTTCCAGGATATCTCCGGGCTGGATGACCGTGGCACCTTCAGTCGTAACAACTTTGCTTGGAATCGGGGGCTTCTCTTGATATATCCTAAAACCTCTCCAACCCAGGACCGCAAATGAGATTATCACGACAAGTGTAAATGCTATCCAAAGTCGTTTCATTGTACCACCTCTTTGCTTCCTAGTGTCCACACCCACAGGAACCCGCATGGCTATGATCAGCCTGAACTTTGTACTTCTTTGCTAGAGATGCCACAATCGCAAGGTACTTTTCATGTGTCCCTTTGCCCATATGGTCGGATTCAACTGAATCAAACGCCCGCATAAGGTCCTTCTGCTCTTCTTCATTCAGCATCCTGTCAGCCATGGGAAATAGAATACCGTCCTCCTTCTGGATATGTGCTCTCAAGAGCTGCACATAACCATTAGCATTTCGCGCAAACTGCTGAAGCGCAATGTCGTTACCTGCAGAGGCACCGGCAATACTCTCAGCCATACCCTTTACATACTCACGTCCCTGTGCATGTTCTATCAACATCTGTCCGACGGGACCGCCGTCTTTGGGCATACCCTTATCTACCAGCATGGCGAAAAGGTGATTCTCTTCTTTGCCATGATGACATTTGTCAGCAAAGGTGCGGATCACATCGATCGCGTGATTGGCGGACGCTTCATCGAGCTTGCCAGTGCGGGTGGCCTCCTCAACAACTCTCTCGAGGCATGTCAGCAGCACTTCGATGACTCGATGTTCATCACTTAGAATTTTGGTTAATCCCATAACTTGCTCCTTTCGTTTATCAGATACCACATCGTACTCAATCGCTTTGCGTCAATGACTTTTCCAGGACGCGCCATATGCGTTTCGCCAAATTGCTTTTGTGTTGAAGTTCGTTAGCGCTGATTCCCATGTGACCAATGGCGTAAATTGCACCGAGCACAAGAATGCTACTCTCTTCCTGTGAGACACCCTGGGCCAACAGTCCGTCTGTCTTTGCCTTTTTCAAGCACTCAATGACAAATTGCTGCGATCGCAACTTAAATTGGTGAAGACGTCGCTCGCGCATTTCACTATTTCCATTCGGAATGAGCATGCTTGTGATAAGTAATCTTGACACCTCTGGATGCTCGGTAATGGCCCGCACACGTGCTTCAAAAAAAAGGCGAAGGCATTCCAATGGGTCATCAGACTTGGGAGGAAAGTTCTCAAAGATAATCTCTTCGATTCGATCAACTATTGCGTCGAGTATTTCTTCCATCGAGCCAAAGTGTCGAAATATCGTCCCGCTAGCTATTCCGACTTCAGCACCTAGTCTCTCCGCGGTAAACTGTCTCGCTCCCTCGCAAGTCAGAATTCGCATTGCGGCGTCGACTATCTCCTGCCTTCTGATCTCAGTGGGCTTTCGAGACTGCTTTGGACCGATCGTCGGTTTCATGTACTCAATATAAGCAAGCAAGTATTTGCTTGCAAGTTAAATTCTCACTTTTCTTGGCCTTTTCATCAGATGTCGAACGAGAATGTGCGGATTGCATCAAAATTGCCATATAATCCAGCACAAGGAGACTATAGAGTTGTCGCCATAACCTATTGTATATGAGCAAGATAATAGCAAAGGACGGGGGTATTTAACCCCCGTCCAATTTAGTAACTCATTGTACATGAGTTACTTACATTTTGGAGGTGAGGGGAATCGAACCCCCGACTCGCGTTGTGGCACAAGGACTTACGTGTCATTGTGACCAAATTGTGACCGTTTTTTCATCCAACCAAAGTCGTTTGAAGGACGCGTACTACGGTTCTTCAGCAGGAGATCATCTCGCTAATGCTACAACCTGAGACTGTTGATGGCATATGCTACGCCAATTGCAATGAGCGTACTCACAAGTACATAAGCTATGGCGGATCGCTTTCCAAACTTCCCCCAGACTACGGTGATCTCCGTGATATCAGTGGTAACACCAACCATTAGCATTACGAAAACTACTCCAAGGCTTGCGCCCATCGTGTAGAGTTGCCCGGCAAAGACACTGAACCCTTCAGAGCACAGTTCGATGATCGCACTAATCGGTACGGCAATCAGTATTGACCACGGAGTATCCGTCGCTCCAAGGAATCGCTGGACAGTCGGAGTTGGTACAAATGCTGCGACCGCCGCGGCAAGCGCCAGCCCGATGATCAGGTACTTTCCAAGATCGCGGAAAGTATCCCAGGCATGCCGCAATACTCCAACAAACCGATTTTGGGGCGCATCTATCTGATCCGTCGCGCCTTCATTACAATCATCAGATGTACAGGTATCTCCAGTATGACCCATGCTCAACTTGGGTTTGTCAATGACTCCGTGCTTCTCAAGTGTCGAGAGTACTAATCCCGATAGAAACGCCGCTATGACTGCACACACCATCAGTAGCGCCGTGTTGGCCACACCGAGGAAATTGCTGAGTACCAAAAACTGCGGAACGCCTGACCACGGCGTTGCCAGCAAAAACGTCAAGGCGACTGCGGTGCTAGCGCCCTTTTCGCGAAGTGAAACTGCCATGGGGATCGCTCCACACGAGCAGGTCGATGCCACCAGCCCTGAGAGTGCGGCCTTCACCAAAGAGGTGATATCGTTATTGCCGAAGTGCCTTGCAATGAACGAGCGCGAGACGAATTCGGCGACCACGCCTGCCGCCAAAAAACCAACCAAGAACCAGACCCATAGGTCGCCGATAAGTGTCGCCAGTGCGGCGAAATACTGCTGAAGATAGATCATATGTTGCTATCAAACCGCTCAGTAACTGTTTGCGCCAGTCTTCGGCCACCATTCATATTCGAGCTTCTCATTATGGCTGTATGCGTACAAACAGCGAGTCACGTCGGCTGACCACAATGCCACCGTAGTTTCCGCTGGTTGTAGCGGTCGACAAGTTCTGATCAAAGAATGACGAAGGCATAGCAGTTGGCAGATTGGTAAAACCAGTCACGCCCGGCTCACCAGTATAGGCATACGCGTAGATGTAGTATTTGCCGGTATCGAGTGCGCCCGCCCCTCCGATAAGGAAGGCTTCAGGCGGAATAGTTCCGCTTCCAGAACCGATCGAAGCTGTCACGTATCCAATACCAGTATAAGTTTGCGTAGCCTTGACGGCCGCAAGCACATGCCCAGTGGCACCAGAACCGAGAGTCGTGAAGTTAACAGTCACGTTTTGTCCGCCAGTATAAATGCGATTGGCCGGATTGACCACCGAGATTGAGGGTGTCCCTGGCAACGCCATATTCACCTGCGACACGAGATTTGTGCCGTCGTGGAATTTCAGCGCATGGGTCACGCCGACATAGCCGGTCGTTGTACCATACAGTCGGGCATAGACGCCGCTACTGCCGGTCAAAGTATCCGTATTCAGAATGATTGGCCCAGCCGCTGTCGTCTGCCCGCTCTGTGCCAGCAAAACCCGCGCTTGCGTGTTCGCGAGATCGGCATTGGCGCTCAACGCTGCCCCAATGGCAAGATTGTACTGGCTGCTCTGAGTCGGCTTACCTGATGAATTGCACCCGACCACTGCCAGCAAGCCCAAAGCCAGTGCGCCTGTCAGCAGCCGCCGGACTTGCGGTCCGGCGACTGAATGTATTTCAGGAATTCTCATTTCTGTTCTTAAATGCATGTTTTCTCCCTACTGCTCAACAGCTGGTTCAGCTGGTTGCTGTTCGTGCGCTCGATGGAAGATCCGGTACAGGGCCGGTAGCACCACGAGAGTCAGGAATGTAGACGATAAGATGCCTCCGATCACCACGGTGGCCAGAGGTCGCTGAACCTCCGCGCCCGATCCGGTTGCAATGGCCATCGGTACGAATCCAAGTGACGCGACAAGCGCTGTCATCAGCACAGGGCGCAGGCGAGTTAATGCGCCCCGCGTGATGGCGTCCTCCAATGGCACGCCTTCGTCGCGCAATTTATTAATGAACGACACCATGACCAGTCCATTGAGTACCGCAATACCTGAGAGTGCGATGAATCCGACTCCCGCCGATATCGAAAGCGGAATGTCGCGGAACCAAAGTGTCAAAATGCCGCCGGTCAGTGCCAATGGGATGCCGGTGAATACCAGAATAGAGTCCTTGATGGAATTGAACGTCGCAAAGAGCAACGCGAAGATCAGGAGCAACGCTACCGGTACGACGAACAGCAAACGCTCCTTGGCGGCCAGCAAATTCTCAAATTGTCCGCCCCAGGTCTTCCAGTACCCGGCTGGAAGCGTCACTTCGGCGTCGATCTTCCGTTGAGCATCCTCTACGAAAGAACCTATGTCACGGCCTCGCACATTTGCCTGTACCACGACGCGGCGCTTGCCATTTTCCCGGCTGATCTGATTCGGACCTTCGGCAATTGTGATCTTGGCTATCGCGCCAAGCGGCACATAGCCTGGGTCCGACTCGGCAGAGAACGTAAAACTCGCAAGTTTCAAGCCGGTCTCATTCTCACCGTGGTCAGGGAGTGGAATGGGAAGGAACTCCAGCGCCTCAACGTCGCGGCGCACATCTTCAGGCAGTCTCACCACCAGCTCAAATCTGCGGTCACCTTCGTAAACCTCGCCTACGGGCATGCCGCCAATGGCCACTTCGACCACTTCCTGCACATCGGCGATGTTCAAGCCGTACCGAGCGACCAGGGCACGGTCAATATCGACGGTCAGGATCGGCAGGCCCGATACCTGATCAACTTTGACGTCAGCGGCTCCTGGGATGTCCTGCAAGATGCCGGCAATCTGTTGACCGCTCTTGAGCATGACGTCCAGATCATCACCGAATATTTTCACCGCGACATCACTCCGTATACCGGAGATAAGTTCGTTAAACCGCATTTGGATCGGCTGGGTGAACTCGTAGTTGTTCCCTGGCAGATCCTTGATTGCTGTCTCGACCTCCTTAACAAGTGCCGCCTTTGGCTTGTCTGGATCCGGCCAATCGGCCCGCGGCTTCATAATAATGAAAACGTCCGACACGGACGGTGGCATCGGGTCAGTCGCTACCTCTTGAGTTCCAGTCTGAGCGTAAACGCGCTCGACCTCCGGCACTGTAAGGATCGCCTTCTCCAGATGATCCTGCATTTCGACGGCCTGCGACAGACTGGTCGACGGAATGCGCATCGCCTGGACCGCCATATCTCCTTCGTCAAGTTGAGGGATAAACTCGCTGCCCATGCGAGTGGCGACCAATAAACAGAACGCGATGAACGCGGTTGCCACAGTGACCACGGCCCAACGATTGCGGACCGCGCCATAAAGCAATGGCTCGTAGGCTCGCTTAGCACCACGAACAATGATGCTTTCTTTTTCCGAGACTTTACCTCTGAGAAAAATGGCAATTCCGGCCGGTATAAAGGTGAAAGTGAAAATCAGGGCGCCTGCCAGAGCCAAAAGAACTGTCTCGGCCATCGGAAGGAACATCTTTCCTTCAATCCCCTCAAGGGTGAGAATTGGTAAGTAGACGATCATGATGATCCCGACGCCAAAAAGGGTCGGCCTGGCCACCTCTCGGGCGCTCTCGAAGGCCTCTTCCAAACGCTCCCCTCGCGAAAGCACCCTCCCCAGATGTTGTTGTTTCTCGGCAAAGCGTCGAATGATGTTTTCCACCATGACCACCGCCCCATCGACGATAATGCCGAAGTCAATTGCCCCCAGGCTCATGAGGTTGCCGCTGATCTTGGTCTGCACCATGCCAGTCACCGCAAAGAGCATGGAAAGCGGAATTGTCAACGATACCAACAGCGCAGCGCGGAAATTGCCAACCAAAGCAAAGAGAACGACCACCACCAGCACTGCACCTTCAAAGAGATTGTTGCGAACGGTTCTGAGCGTTGCATCCACCAAGCGGGTGCGGTCACGTACTGTGCGAGCGATGATTCCTTTCGGTAGGCTCTTGTTGACCTCCTCCATCTTATCACCGACTCGCTTGGCCACGGTCCGACTGTTTTCGCCGAGAAGCATGAATACCGAGCCCAAGACAACTTCTTCGCCATTTTCAGTGGCCGCGCCGGTACGCAATTGCTTCCCCAAATCAACGTTCGCGACGTCTCGAATAAAGATGGGGGTGCCGTCGTCTTCGCCGACAATGATGCTTTGAATATCATCGATATCGCTGACCAAGCCTGGTACGCGAATCAAGTACTGTTCACCCTTGTGTTCGATGTATCCAGCCCCGGCGCTCGTGTTATTGCGGTCCAAAGCTTCCATAACATCGTGGAAGCTCAAGCCGTAGGAAACCAATTTGGTGGGGTCCGGCGTAACGTGAAACTGCTTCTCGTACCCGCCGATGGTGTTGACTTCAGTCACGCCAGGTACAGTACGCAGTTGCGGTTTAACCACCCAATCCTGAATCTCCCTCAAGTCTGTCGACGTGTATGGCTCGCCGTTTGGCTTTGTGGCCCCCGGTTCCGCTTCGATAGTCCAGCTAAAGATCTCTCCCAAACCCGTTGAGATAGGACCCATGGTCGGCTCGCCGGCAGTGGGCGGGAGATTCCCTTTCGCCTCTTGAAGCCGCTCGTTGACCAACTGACGGGCAAAGTAGATGTTAGTGCCGTCCAAAAACACCACGGTTACTTGCGACAGACCATATCGGGACAGTGAGCGCGTGTACTGCACCCCGGGGATCCCGCCCATAGCCGTTTCGATGGTAAACGTGATCTGCTTTTCGACCTCAAGCGGTGACATGGCTGGCGCTTCGGTATTGATCTGCACCTGCACATTGGTGATATCCGGCACCGCATCGATCGGCAATTTGTTAAAGTTGAATATGCCGAGCACGGCAATACCCAACACGGCGATCATAACCAGCCAGCGGTGGTGTATGGCAAAATTGAGAATTCTATCAAGCATATGTCAAACTCCTATACCGCGTCCGGACCGGTCTGACCGGTGCGGATGCGTGTGACCGTGGCAACATCACTGATGGCGATGATGCCGTCGCCCGGATTTCCGGTGTGAGCTTTGGCGGCAATAATCTCCGCTATTTGGGCTGATTGCTCATCGGCGCAGACGATGACCAGGCACTCCCGCTCGTGGTACTGGAACTCATCTTCAGACTGTACAAAGCTACCGCCCTCACCACGCCCGCGGCCAAGGCCACGACACTTGGTGATGGTCATGCCGGGAAAGTGTGGCAACTCTTCGAGTGCCTCGCGGACCCGTGAGAGCATATGTGGCTGAATTACGGCTTTGATCTCTTTCATGGCTGCCTCCTAATGCTCGTGTCCGGCTTCAGATTTACCCCGTTCCGCTTTCAATAGAAAGCTATTGGCGGAAGCGTACTCCTCGCCTGGCGCGAGACCGGCCAGGATTTCCACTGTTTGTCCATCCGAGCGGCCGATATCAACCGGCCGTACCGTGAATCCCCCTTCTGCGCGAACAAAAACGCTGGGCTTCCCTTCAACACTCTGAATGGCGTCATCGGGAACCGCCAAGGGCACCGTGAATTGGTCAACCGTAATACGGGCTGTCACAAATAGACCGGGTTGCCAGTGGCGCCGGGAATTCTGTACGACCACGCGAGCGCTGCCAGTCCGCGTCTTTTCGCCGACGATAGGGCCGACATAATCAATAACGCCCGCCACAGCCTCGTCTATGCCGCTGGCCATTAGGCGTACTTTCAACCCACGTTTGATCTGTGGCATATATTTGGCGTAGACAGATATCTTGGCCCAAACGGTGGAAAGATCGGCCACCACATAGATGTCAGCATCATCGCGAACAAACTCACCCAGTGTCAGGTGCTTTTCGATTACTGTCCCGCTGACAAGCGACTTTACCTCATACGGTGCGACGCTTTGGTTGCTCTGAATTATGGCGAGCACCTCTCCTTCGCGTACCTCATCCCCAAGGTCTTTAAATACCTTTTGAGCAATGCCGGGAAAACGAGGGACTACATGCGCCACTTTGTCGGCGTTAAGGACGATTTCGCCCGGCAGTTCGATCTCGAACCGAATTGAGCCCGGTCCGGCCTTGGCAAACGTCACGTCATTCTCAAGCAGGTGTTCGTCGCTAAAACGAATCACCTCATCAGCGTGAGCACCCTCGGATTCTCCGCCCTCTTGGTGTCCCTGTTCTTCATGAACATCTTCGGACTCTGCGTGATCGTGCCCCTCATGCCCCTCCTCGGTGTGTCCTTCTTCGCCATGCTCATCACCGGCGGTAGCGGCTTCTGCGCCATGGTCGTCACCTGCTTCTCCAGCGTGGGCGGCATGATCATGTTCATCTGCGGTCGTCTGAGGCTCGCTCTGCAAGACAAAAAATCCGGCGATGGCCAGGACCGCGACAGCAACAATTGTTATGAGTACAGATTTCTTCATGGCTATCTCCTCACCGGATTCAAGCGATGCCCGGTTAGCTGTTCAATGCCTATAGCGGCGTTAGCACCCGCCACAAGTGCATCAATAAGTTGACCCTGCAATTCTGAGAGGGTTCGTTGAGCGTCGAGAACATTTATGTACGGCTGCGAACCGAGTCGATACGCAAGATCGATCTCTTCCATTGCTTGTTGCGCCGGTGGAATGACCTGCTCGCGCAGCATGGCGATCAGCTCGCGTTGTGTTTGGAGTCCGACCAGTAGTTGACGGAGTTCTCCGTCTAGTCGTTGGCGTGTTGCCGCGAGTTCGGCTTCGGACTGCGTCAAACGCGCCGTTGCTTCTGCAACCCCCCCTTTGTTGCGGTTGAACAAAGGTAACGGTACGGAGGCCCACACGAGGAAGGAATTACTCCCATCGTCATGAAGCCGCCTGTAACCGGCTCCAAGATTCAAATCCGGTTTGCCAGAAGCCTTTGAGAGCTTGATATCTGCTTCTCTGGCCCTCATTTGCGCTTGCAGAGCGGCAAGGGCAGGATTTTCGTCTATCGACAGCATTTCAGCACCCCGGGGTGCAGTCGCAAGCCACTCGTCGAGTGATCCGTCGACTTGGAAGGTTGCGTCACTTGAGCCCCACAGTGTAGCCAGAGCCAAACGTGTCTGAGTCGCCATTGCTTCGGATGCCGCGAGATCGATCTCGCCAAGCTTGGTTGCCGATTGAGCCCGAAGTAATTCGGCTTTCGGTACTGCGCCGTCAGAGACCTTTACTCGTACCGCCTCTTCTATCTTTCGCGCCAGTTCCAGACGCTGCTTCGCCAACGTGACATTGTCCCGAGCCGTCAGTGCACTGATGAAGGCTGATGCCACCGATTGATAGAGATCCAGGAGCGATAGTTGTGCGGAGTATTGTTCGGCAGTGAGCTCAGACTCTGCAACTGCCTTTCGCGCACCACGCTTGCCAAATAGCTCAAATGGCTGTTCAACCCCTATTGTTGTTTGAGCTGGTCCGGACTCGTCCTTCCGACCGAAATCCTCAACCTCCGTAGAAAGCTCGGGATTGGGTCGATACTGGCTCTGCTGGAGCCGACCTTGCGCGGCTGCAATTTGCGCACGTGCCGTCTGCACTTGAGGGTTTTTCGCTACGGCGAGTTGAAGAGCGGACTTGAGTGTGATCACGGAATCGCTTGGAGCGGCCAATTCCTCCTGAACCCCGGTTTCATAATAGAGTGGGGGCAGGAGTGACGGTGCACCTGAACCAGTCTGGGCTCGAGTAGCGCCTGAAATACCAAGTACAATGAGTACCAAATCCAAAGATGTTCGAAACTTCATCAACTATTCTCCAAACTAAGATGTGGTTCGCTATGCCATATAGCACAGCAACGCCTCCGACGCAGATCGGGAGGCTGTTCACTAAGACTTAGTCTGGAAAATCAACAGCGAATGACGGTGGGGAACCGACTACTGGCTTGGGCGACTATTGAGAAATCAAGCTGGGAGTTAATTTCCTTGGAGCAATTCACTCCGAGGAAGCCTGTCAATTGAAGTGGAGTGCTTAAGACTGAGGCGAAAAGTGAACTGCCATAGTAAGCAGATAATCCGCGCAGTGACGCCCGGGAAGCATCCTGGGCAAACAGAACATCTACGCAGGTGCCACAATCGTCGGTTGATTCCTCAACAAGAGGGGCAGTCGGAACTTGTGGGGCGGGTTCCTGGTCGCAGCAGGACGAACCGATAGATTCCACTTCAAGGTGGCCTTGGTCACTTATGCAAAGAACGCTCATTCCCCGAATCGGGGAAACGGCGACCAGCAAGACAGCGACGACAGCTATTGTCCAAGGTTTCACGAATCGTCCTACAATCATGGTTTGAAGATACACTCTTTATCGACAGAATTAAAGACTAATTTTATCTACTAACACGCCAATGTGGAGCTCAATCAATAATTGTTCGGGCGTATCAATCTCAGGCTTAAACCCTTGCTGGCGAGAATAGTTCCGCTTGCCACTCTCTGCGAAACTATCGGCCGCCCTGCCCCTTCTGTGTCCGGCCTTTTGACACGATACATGGCTCTGACTCGAGTATTGAGGATCACCAGCAAAACAGTCTGAGTAGAAGTGTTAGAGACGGTCTATGACGCGCAAGAATTGTGACTCCAAATCAGAGCACTCCGGATTCATAATATGTTGTCATATAATGTAATATGAATTGTGGACGGGGGTACAATACCCCCGTCCAATCACGTAACTCATTATACATGAGTTACTTACATTTTGGAGGTGAGGGGAATCGAACCCCCGTCCGAGCATAACGCCAGGCCGTCATCTACATGCGTAGTCGATCTTTCTTTTTCTCGCTCTAGCCGCTGTCGATCGACAGGCCACGACTAAAACCAGCCGTTGAATTTAGGTGGCTCCTAACGGCGTCGGGCCACCGAGTCTCCCTTAACGACGCCGTGTCCCTAACTCGAAGACAAAGTCAGGGCACGACGGGCTGTGCCTCTAATCGGTTAGATTAGGCAGCCATGGCGTAGTTATTCTCGCCATTTGTGTGTTTGCCCGGTTATTTTACGAGGACCCAGACAACCTCGGCACGCCAACAACCCCACACTATACCCGTCGAAACCAGGTCACCCCCAGCAAAGCTGGACCGGGAGCTTCGCTGTGTCGTATGCCGTAGCGGCTGGAAACTAATCCTCGCGCCTTCGATTCTCCGTCGAGTGCATCGAGACTTAGTGGAGTGTCCACCGCCGTTGCATCAACCGCAAAGCTCTCAGTTGGTAAGACGAGCACGGCACAAGGCCGCGTATCGTCTCCAGATGTCAAAGAACTATGTGCCGTTGGGCGTTGTCACTCGTCGGCCGACAACGCTCTGTGCCGTCAGGTGTCCTCACCCGACAGCCTGCCTTTGCTAAGATACTCTATCGGAGATACTTGCTCAAGCCACCAGTATTCAGAACGCAGGCCCGCGTAAATTGTTTCCGGTGCAATCACTTATGGCTAAGCCGAACAACTATCAGAGTCTGCCTCTCGGAACTCCCTCTCCCCCATTTCCGTTCTATGGACTACTATGATCTCTATTGGAGTACATATATGAGTTCAGGCAACCCGCTACTCGGCATACATCATATTACTGCGCTGGCATCCGATCCCCAGCGCAATATCGATTTCTATGTCAAAACACTCGGCCTGCGTCTGGTCAAGCAGACAGTCAACTACGACGAACCCGGCACCTACCACTTCTATTTCGGCGATACTGCCGGCTCCCCCGGCACAATCTTGACCTTTTTCCCCTTCCCCGACGCCTCCCGAGGCAAACCGGGGCGCGGGCAGATCACCGCGGTCATGTACGCGATCGCGCCCGAGTCGATTTCGTTTTGGGTTGATCGTTTGTCACGCGCCGGAATTTCGTTCGACGGTCCTTCTGTGCGCTTTGATGAAGAAGTAATCGCTTTCGACGATCCCGACGGCATGCGTATCGAATTGGTCGCCAATAAAGCGCCAGCGCTGAGGCCTGCATTCGATAGCAGTTTTGTGCCAGCCGAACATACCCTGCGTGGGTTCTATGGTGTCACGCTCACGTCGCTTAGATTACAGTCCACTCAGAAGCTGTTGGCCGGAACGATGGAGCTCAATAGGGTCGCCGAAGCCAACGAACGACTTCGGTTGTCGGTCGGTTCGGGTGAATCACGAGCGGTGGTTGATTTGGATCTTCGCGAGAACATCTCCCCCGGCGTTTCCTCGGCCGGATCGGTGCATCATATCGCCTGGCGGGTGGAAAACGACGCCAGCCAGATCGAATGGCGCGAGAAGATTCGACTTGAAGGGATAAACGTGACACCGGTTATCGACCGGAATTATTTCCACTCGATCTATTACCGCGAACCGGGAGGTGTGCTGTATGAAATCGCCACTGACCCGCCGGGATTCGGTGTCGACGAATCGCCTGACCAGCTCGGCCACAAACTCCAACTGCCGCCCTGGATGGAGCCAGACCGCGAGCGGATATCCCGGCGCCTCCCGCCGATTGTCATCCCGAAAGCTTAACTACTGCGCATGACCAGTCTGACTCTCGATTTTGCGCACCGCTTTGTTCCAGCAACAAGACCGGCTTTGCCAGTCTTGTTGCTGTTGCATGGCACAGGTGGGGACGAAAACGACTTGATTGAACTTGGGCAGACACTTCTTCCCGGTGCGGCGGTCTTGAGCCCTCGGGGGAAAGTCCTCGAAAACGGCATGCCACGTTTCTTTCGACGGTTGAGTGAAGGCGTTTTCGATATCGACGATCTCAAATTCCGTGCTTTTGAATTGGCCAGATTTGTGACAACGGCTCTGACTCACTATTCTGTCGATGGCAGTCCAGTTGTCGCGGTTGGGTATTCCAATGGCGCCAATATCGCCTCGGCGCTCATGTTAGCTCGGCCGGATCTACTCGCCGGATGTTGTCTTTTGCGTCCGATGGTTCCATATCAACCGGATCAATTCCCCGATCTTTCCCGCAAGAAGATATGCATATTGTCAGGCCGTGAGGACCACACGATGCCGAGCGACGAACCCGAAAAAGTCAAACTGCTGTTTGAAAGCGCTCACGCCGAGACATTCTTGCATCAATCGAACGCCGGCCACGGCCTGACTTCGCAGGATATTCGCGTAGCGCAGGCCTGGCTTACCAATTCACGATTTTAACTTCTGATTTGACAGCCCGAACCGCATTTTGGTGTACAATTCGCTGAGGAGATAAAATGGGTAAGACAATTCAACGATTCCTATTCGGCACTTTCAAATCCGGCCATGTCACCAACATTGACTGGGGTCTTCTCGTATTCCGGCTCGGTGTGGGTGCTCTCATGCTTTTCGGCCACGGCTGGGGCAAACTCGCCGGCTTTTCTGAAAAATCGGCCACTTTTGCTGACCCGCTCGGTGTAGGAACGGCGGTCAGTTTGGCGCTGGTCGTCTTTGCCGAGTTTTTCTGTTCGACACTGATCGGGCTGGGGCTCTTCACACGGCTGGCCGCGATTTCATTGGCAATTAACATGGCGGTAGCAGGATTTGTCATTCATGCCGACGATCCCTGGGGAAGAAAAGAACTGGCCGTTATTTATCTGCTGTGCTACCTAACTCTGCTGTTCACCGGCCCGGGGAAAATGTCATTAGACCGAAGGTTTGGTCGTTAGAATTGATACGTAAAAAGCCGGCCACACTGACGGTGTGATCGGCTTTGCATTTGACGAATAGTCTGAAGTCTCACTACTCCGAAACGCCCAAGGCGCGGCCTTCCGGCTTTAGCTCTTTCACCAGATTCTTGTACCCGTAAACTTTGTCGATCAAATAGACAATGTACCGCATGTCGACCGAGATAGTCCGGGTGACAGTCGGGTTAAACAGATAGTCCGATGCCACACCTTCCCAGTTGCCGTCGAAAGCGATTCCGATCATCCGCCCTTTGCCGTCGATCACCGGACTGCCGGAGTTTCCACCGGTGATGTCATTCGTCGTCAGGAAATCGACAGGTACATCGCCAGTCGTTGGATCGGCATACACACCAAAGTCGCCGGACTTGTAGGCGGTGGTTTGTTCTTTCGGCACAATGAACGGATCGACACCGGTTTCTTTTTCAAACACCCCCTTAAGACCTGATTCATAGGAGTAAGTCACCGCGTCGCCGGGCGAATACCCCTTTACCTGACCGTAGCTGAGGCGCATAGTTCCGTTGGCATCAGGGTAAATATCATCATGCCGCCAATCAGCGTACGCCATAGTCAAAAGCGGCGCCAACCGCGCCTGAGCGCCGTCGAAAGCCTTATCGCGCATAAGCTGGGCGTCGAGTTCCGGTCTCAGCCCTTTTGCGAGCAGGATAAACGGATCGGCGGTCGCTACGAGGTCGTCCTGACTCATGGCAAACATCGCCATGCGCACGGCCGAGTCGCCGACTTTGCTCTGGGCATACATCCGCTCAATCATTTCATCCAGATATTTCTCGTCCCCTTCGTGCCCCTTTACCAACTGATCAACTGCCTCACTGCGCTGTCCGGCCGGAAGAGCCAACACGCGATTCAGGAAATATTTGAATACTAGCTTGTCCACCTGCGGCACCAAATTGATCTGTGCATTCTTCAGCCGTTCTTTGGCGGCCAGCGTGTCACGGTCCTGATATCCTCGTTCGCGCTCAAGATCCGGTTTTTTTCGCTCGCACGTCCAGCGATATAGAGTTGACGCGAGGCGCAGGTAGTCGCACCCGAACGACATTCTCCCCAAAATGAAATCGCGCGCTTGGAATTGTTGGCGGTCTTTGAACAGACTGTCAATCGACGCCAGCACCGTGCCGTATTGGGACTGCAGTTTCTTGTCCGTGGCGAAAAAGGCAGTCATCTGCTTTTCCTGATCCTGCTTGTAGGTCAGAACATCCCGCTTGCGGAATCCTTCGAGAATTCCGTACGACTTTTTAAGGCCGTTGTTGAGTCCCTGCATGCGCGAGGACATGCGCAGTTCCACTGCCGGATCGCGCCGGCCGGCATCGCCGATTATTCGGATCTGGTCTTCCGATGTCGCGGTGGCGTTCGGGTAGTAGAAATTGATCAGGTTTGAAAGTTCGAACGAACTAATGTACCGTGAAGTCTTTCCCGGAAAGCCAACAGTCATGGCGAAATCGCCCTCGTGGATTCCGTCGGTTGATACTGTCAAATGCGACTTAGGATGGTACGGCACATTCTGTGCTGAATATTCGGCTGTCTTGCCGTCGGGGGCCACATAGGCCCGCAGAAACGAAAAATCGCCACAGTGACGTGGCCACATCCAGTTGTCGATATCGCCGCCGAAATTCCCGATCGCGTCCGGGGGCACAAAGACAATGCGAATATCCCGAATCTCCATCATCGTGTAGAGCATGTACTGCTTGCCGCCGTACATCACCGCCACTCGCGCTTTGACATCGCCGGTGGCCTCGGTCTCTTTGATCAGTTTCTTGGTTGCCAGATCAATCGCCTTGTAGCGGTCGATATCTTTCATCTTCGGCTTGACTGATGCCAGTATTTGCTTTGTGACATCGTTGATGGCCAGCGTCACCGAGGCCTTGTATCCCAGCGCCGGAATCTCATCTTTCAACGTGGGAGCATAGAAACCGTCGCGGAGATAATTCCGGTCGAGTGTGCTTTGTTCTTGAATTGCGCCAAAGGCCACGTGATGATTGGTGAGCAAAAGGCCGTCGGGCGATACGAACGATCCAGTCGCGCCGACTTGGACCACCGCGTTAGCTACTCCAGTTCCGGCTGAGTTGAAAATCTCATTCGGTTTCAGTTGCAGGCCCATCATGGCCAGCGAATCGAAATGGAGCTTGTCGAGCATGTACAGCGGCCACATCCCCTCTTCGGCGACCACCGGCAATGCGATTACAATAATTGTGATGGCAGATAACAGAACCCGTGATGCGAGTTTCATACCGTTCCTCCAGAAAGATAGTCAAAGCTACCTTTTATCTGTAGTTTATGCAAGCAGGATTCTGGCAAGGGTTTAGGGCGGTCCTTGCATGGCATTGTAGGTCGGCGTTCCGAAGTCCCCCCGCTGGAGCGGGGGGCGAGAAACCCGACAGCCCCCTTTATCGAGCGGGCATCATGTATGTACCGGTGAACCGATTGGACAGAAGATCGCCAAGAGTCTCATCCAGCGGCCTGGGCGAAAACCCAAGTTCGACCCGCGCTTTGGCGTTTGAAAAAGTCCAGTTGTAATCGGCTAGCCGCACCAGATCGGGATAAAACGATATCTTTTCTTTTCCCATTAATCGGTTCCAGATGACCGCCACACGCGCTGAATTGAGATAGAACGACTTGGGGAGCCGTACCAACGTCGGTTTCTTACCAAGCAGACCGGCGACTTTCAAGATCAGCTCACGCACCACAATATTCTCACCGGTCAACAGATACCGCTCACCGGCCCGGCCTCTTTCGACGGCGGTCAGGATCGACGGCGCGACATCGCGGAGATCCACAATATTTACCAGATTTGGCAGACTCGGAAGCACCGGCCGCGCAAAGGTCTTTGCCGCTTTGCTGCGGTCGTCACCGGTACGCGAGGGGGCCACCATAATCGACGGATTGACAATCACCAGTTCCGGGCCGCCCTGCGTTGCCGCATTGTTCAGTTCGACCTCGGCCGCATGTTTGGTCAGCATGTAAGGGATTTTCAAGTGCTCGATATTGAAGATCCAATCCTCATTGACCGGATGATCGGCGCTTTCGGCGTTGCGCGGGTTTCCGCCGACCGCCGCCACCGACGACACCTGTACAAATCGCTGTACCCCCGCGTGTGCCGCCGCACGGTACATATCGAGCGCTCCGATCACATTTACACCAGTGAACTGGGTGAACTTATCCTGCCGGAAATTTACCCACGCCACACAGTGAATGACCGCATCGACACCCGAAACAGCTTTGGCGATCTCATCCCGGTTGCGAATATCGGCCACCCGCTTTTCGATTCCATTTGCGTCGAGATACTCAGTGTTGGATCCTGCCCGCACCATTGCAATCGGCCTCATCCCCCGCCGTAGGCACTCGTAGACCAACTGCTTGCCCAGTGTGCCCGAGGCGCCGGTGATAAGCAATTTGCAGTCGAATAGATTTACCATAGAAGTGACAACGTCACTGGCCCCGCGAGAACTTGTCCATCACCTCGATCAGCCGGTCAATATCCGATTCGTTGTGGTACAGATGCACTGACACGCGGATCGAACCCTCCCGCCGTACCAAGATGATTTTGTGCGCCAGTAGCTCTTTGTGTAGTTTCTCCAGATCGTCGCATGAGAACGTGAACAGTGAGGTCCGGTGTTTTGGATCGAGTGTCGAGGTTACCCGGTAATACGGATTGGAATTGATATACTTAACCAAGCGATCAACCAGCGCATGATTGTGCTGTTGGATTGCCTCGATACCCAGATCAGTAAACGGCTTCACTCCGGCCAGCATCCCCATGAAATTGAGAACCGCATAGTAGCCCAGTTCGAATTTTCGGGCGGACTCGAAATACGGTTTGTCGTAATGAAACATGTCGGTGTACTGCATTTTCCAGTCGGCGCCGACCCACGACATAAATGGCGCCACGATCTTCTCCCTCGCCTCATCGGAGACATAGAAAAATCCGCACCCTTGTGGGGAAAGCATCCATTTCTGACAACCGGCAGTGAAAACATGAGCATTGACTTTGGGCAGGTCAATCGGCTCATGCCCCATACCTTGTATCCCATCTATCACAAACCAGAGGCCGCGTTCTCTGCAGATTCTTCCTATTGCCGCCATATCGTTTTTGTATCCGTTGAAAAACTGCACGAATGAAATGATCAGCATCCGCGATTTCGGCCCGATCGCTTTTGCAAACTCATCAAGATCAAACCGTCGGTCGATTGACTTAACAAATCTTACCGTTAGCCCCCGTGCCGAGGCGGCCGCTTTGGCGGTATAGACTGCCGCCGGGAACTCGCAGTCGGAGACCAGTATCTCTTCCCCCGGTTGCATGGGCAATCCGTACGCCGCGAGATTGAGACCAAACGAAGTATTTGATCCCAGGCCTATATGCCGGTGCTCGGCGCCTACCAGCCCGGCATAGATATGGCGGAGTTCATCGGCAGTTCCAAATGCGACATGAGAATCATCTTTCAGGGAATCGACCCGCATCTGCAGGTGTTCCTCGACCGCCTTGTAAACTAAAGTCGAAAACGGTCCCACCGCCGCCGAATTGAAATAGGTTACATCTTTGGTGTGCGGGAAGATATCGCGCACATTGTCGAAAGTGAGTTTGATAGTGTCAAAAACCGGAGCAATTTCAGAGGGCATATAACCACGCTATGAGTAACATACATCCGCAAACTTTCAAAAGAACAGACAATAGAAGGAAAAGCAAGAACGGCATTGGCAAACGAACTCGCACTGAAAGTCCCATCAATGCCGGTGTCGCCCCCATGACAAAAGCGAAAAGCCCGGCCGCGACTCCGGCGCGGAGACCGTCGAATGGCATCAGCACATAGAAGAAACTGTACGCCAAAGTCGGGATCACGACGTAAAACATCAGTTCCATGACAAACGTGAAGCCCGCCCAGACCCAACCGGTGGTCTCCAAAAGTTCAGTCGGTATTCCGTTGGTCATACCCATCCGGTTTTCAATTTTCAGCAGGATGGCCGAGATCAGCAGAAGATACACACCCGCCGCCGCCACACATGCCACCATCAGCCCAGCCGATATCATTACAACCACTTCTCCTTAATGTACCAATCGTATGTGTCCTTAGCGCCAACGGCAAACGGTATCGCCGATTCAAATCCCAGTTCGCGCTTGGCCTTTTCGGTATTGATCTCCCACGACTGCAAAATCTCGTTGGCTTTTTCTCGGGTCAGCATCGGTGTCGCGCCGACAATGCGAAAAAGCGTTTCCGAAATTGACCCGATTGTTTTGAATAGCCATCCGGGGACAATTACCGGGATTCCTTTTCGGCCGCACGACTGTTGCAAAATAGCTACCTGCTCGCGCATTTCGTAGGCACGGTTTTCGGCAATGAAATAGACAGATCCTGAGTTCGTCTCGCGTGTTGCCGCCAGATAGACACCGCGACAGAGATCGTCGACATGCACAAGTTGAATCTTCCGGCTCGTATCGCCGACGCATGGCTTCAGCCGGTTATAGACTGTCTGAAAAAACGTGAATATTTCTTTGTCACCCGGTCCATATACTCCCGGGGGGCGGACTATGACGATCGGCAATCGCTGTGAGAATTCTTGCGCCACTCGCTCGCCGGCCAATTTCGATTTGCCGTACACGGTGATCGGATGCGGCGGATCGGACTCGCTTACAGCGATACCCTCGTGTGAGGGTCCCGCCGCCGCCAGCGACGAGATAATCACCACTTTTCGAACGCCGGGATTGTGCTCGGCAACTGCAGTCAGCAGGTTGTGTGTCCCCTGCTCGTTGACCGCAAAGAACTGTTCTTCGCGCTTCGCCTTGACCAGTCCGGCGTTGTGAATGACATAGTCTACACCGGCGACCATGGCGGGAAGTGTTTCCGGCTGGGTGATATCGCCGTAGCGGTATTCTACTTTCAAATCCTTGAGAAGTGACAGATCAGCGGATTTACGCACTCCGGCGTAGACCACACACCCCTCATCGAGAAAGCGGCGGCACAACCGCGACCCGATAAATCCGTTCGCGCCGGTGATAAGGACAGTGCGGGGTGCTTCCATGACCGGTCAAGGTAGTGGAAATCAGTGTTCTCGACAAGCCTTGTAGGTCGAAATCCCTTGTCACGCCGAAGGCGTGATCGAGCGAAGCGAGAGGTTTCGACATCTCGCTCTTTCGGTACGCGGCGGACATTCCTGTCCGCCGCGTCTTGAGCGAAAGAAGGCGGGTTCAAAGACGAACCCGCCCTACAAAGTTTTCGACGACGAATCGTGACAACTACGAAAACACTTCAGCCGTAAATTTGTAAATCTGCGCCGATCTGTCTTTGAAGCTGTTCTTCGGAAGACCCGCCTTCAAACAAGTCTGCTCCAGAAATTCGATATAATCCCAGCCGTGATCGACCGCCACCTGCGGCAGGAGCAGGCCCGAGTGCATATCCAGTTTGATCATCAGGCCGTCGCGGCCGACTTTGATCGAGTCCAATCGGTGAACAACCTCAAGCGGCGACAAAACTGAAATCTCAATCTGTGCCTGTTCAAGCTCGCCGGCTGTCAGCGGCTCAAAACGTGGATCATCCGATGCCGCTGAGACCGCCATCTCGGCGACTGCCTCGACCAGCGATGTCCGCGATTTGATCATTCCGATACAACCGCGAAGTTCCCCGTTTACTTTGACCGTGACAAACACCCCCGATTTACGGCGATTTTCTTCGGTTTCGGCCGGTGTATAATTGCGGCCTTCCAGGTGCGCGGTAATCGCCTCGCGCGCGACTTTCAAAAGAAAAACCCGGTCGGCATCGGAAAGTCGGGTTGTTTCATCTTTAGCCGCTTTAGCACCGAGGAGCGCCTTGCTGGGTAGCTTTCGCTCGCCGACCATCGCGGCGGATAAATAGCCGACGACTTCGTCGAAATCGCCGGTGGTCGCGCCGGAGGTGGTGTATTCCAGAAACTTGACTTCACTCGCGCCGAGACGTTTGGCCGCCCGCATGATCGTGGTCACCACACCGCCGCCGCAGGCCTCGCCTTTGCCTGATTCGAGGGTACGAGTTAGCAGATCGGGATCGAATTTCTCAATCGCCTGTTGGATTGCCGAATCGAGCGTGCGGGCTTCTTTTTCAGAATGAAAATGCGACAGATCGGTCGAGGCGACCAAGAGGGCGTTGGTGTCTTTGAGTGTCGAGGCCAGCACCTCGGCCAGACCGTTGATCGAATCGCTCTCCTGATCCCCCATGATGATCGCGACCAGTTTGAATTTCCCCAGCACGATCTGCAAAAACGGCAGTTGTACTTCAAGCGCATGCTCGCCGCGCGCGCCGCCGGTGGCGTGACCCATATTGGAGAAATAAACGGCCGGATTGATCGACGCAATGCGGGATGCCAATTCATAGTCAGTTTCGACAAGTCCAAGCGGGGTCTGGTATCCGGCGCCGCCGTAGACCGCGCACCCCTTGAAAAACATCATGTGCGACGGCGACACCACCACCACCGTTTCGTACTCTTCGCCTTCAAGAAGCTTGAACGCTTTGGCCGCGGTCTTGCCCGAATATGGATACCCGGCGTGGGGCGCAACCAGGGCTATTGGTCTCCCGATAATCGGCTCTTTTTCGACCGAGGCAAACATCTCAGCGATGGTTTTGGCGAGTTGGCCGGCGTCGGCCGGATAGAAAGAGCCCGCGACAGCGGGTTTGCGTATGTCGGTCCGTGAAAATTCAGGCATGGGAGAGGGAAAGTAGGGGAAATACGAGGGGAAGTCAATTCGCCGGGGAATTGGGTTCGTTTGCGCACTTTTACGTTCCTGAATGAGCCGAAATCGTCTGCAAGAGAATCTGAAATAATCAGTTACCAGAAATTGGTCATTTGCGCGATGTAGAAGTTGTGGTAGTACTTTTGTAGTCATTTTGCAAAGCATGAGCCATTCGACGGTTACAGACCGTTGTCAACAAATAGCGGCGATTATGGGATTTGGAGTGAGTTGGTGGCAAATTTGCTGAGATGAGGCTCTTGTAGGTCGAAATCCCTTGCCCCCCGTAGGGGGGCCGAGCGTCAGCGAGGGGTTTCGACATCTCGTGCGATTAGAGCGGGCAGGAAGTCACCCGCGCACCAACAACTCAACAGAGCGTATAGTCAATCAGGATGCATATCGCGATTACTATTAGCCCCGCCAAGACGCACCACCAACCCTTCGTGAATTTGATCAACGGTGCGGCCCGCTCATCAACTGTCTCATAGAATCGTCGAACTGTGCCAAAATTCGTGGACTCGAGAGAAGCCCTGACCCATAAGGCAAAAAAGTCGATAGCCATAAGAGCACACACACCGAAGGAAAAAGAGAAGAGAACAGCGCTCGCAAAGTCATGACTTTCCGTCGAACAGCCAAACAGATGTGTTGCTTCATTCATTATCCCAAATCGCACCGCTTCGTAAGGAAAAATAGTAGCGGCAACCATGATAAGTCTATTCCGCCATTTTCTCAGAGTGGATAACATAAAGGATTCACGAGAAAACAAGCCACCGTCAGGCCGGGAGGCCTGACGGCACGTTGCACTAAACCTTACGGCTTAACCGGTGCGCTCGGGGTCGGGCTCTTCACCCCTTCCACCATCGCCGATAAGGCCGCGATGATCCCGCTCGCCTCATAGGGCATGAAGATCTTATTGGCTGATCCCTCGGCCAGCTTGGGCAACATCTCCAGATATTTCAGCGTGATCAACTTGTCATCCGGCTTGGAATCGTGAATGGCGTTGAAGACCGAAGCAATCGCTTTCGCCTCGCCCTCGGCGACCGTGAGCTGGCGATACTTTTCGGCATCGGCTTTGAGTTTGATCGACTGCGCGTAACCGTCGGCCTCCAAAATCTGCGCCGACTTGGAACCCTCCGCCTTGGTGATCTCCGCCTGCTTGATCGCTTCGGCATCGAGAATAGTCGCACGCTTGTCGCGCTCGGCTTTCATCTGGCGGCTCATCGCGTTGGTAATATCGATTGGCGGATCGATACGCTGGAGTTCAACCCGGTTGACCTTTACACCCCACTTGTCGGTCGCCTGATCCATGACATCGCGAAGTTGCGAATTGATCCGTTCGCGAGAGGATAAGCAGGCGTCCAGTTCAATTTCGCCGATCACATTACGCAAATTGGTCTGCGCCAGTTTGGTGGCGGCGAGAATGTAGTTGCTGATTTCGTACCGTGAACGAAACGGATCGGTCACCTGGCAGAATATGACGGCGTCGACTTCAACATTGACGTTATCTTTGGTAATCACCAACTGCGGCGGGACCTCGATCACCATCTCGCGCATATCAACACGCAGGACAGTATCGAAAAACGGCAGAACCATATTGAGGCCCGGATCCAAAAGGCGCTGGAACCGCCCGAGCCGTTCAACCATGCCCCGTTCGAACGGGCGGATGATCCGCACCGAGGACATCACGACGATAAAGACAAAGACCGCCGCGACTGCTAAGAAAATGCCAACCGAATTCATATCGTTCCTTTCTCTATCCTAACTCAGTCGTTCGACCCGCACGCGGGTCCCCGACAACGAAATAATTTTCACTTTATCGCCTTCAGCGAGCGTCTCGCCCGCGCTGGCCAGCCAGACTTCGCCCTCGTACCTGATCTGGCCGGGCTGATCGGGTGTGATCGCTTTGACGACAACGGCATTGTGGCCGATCATCCGGTCGACATTGGCATTCTGCGGCTGGGCTTTGGAGATTCGGTGCGCGAATTTGCGAGAAAGGGGTAAGAGCACCAGCGACACCGCCAGACAAATTCCAATCTGCCAGTAATGTTGATCCGGATACGAAATCGAGTAGATTCCCGCCGCAATCGATCCCACCACAAAGCATATGAAGATGAGTGTGGGACTGGCCAATTCAACGATCAAAAAGACCAGCGCCGCCGCCATCCAGATCCAAAAGATTGTATCCATCGTCTGTCTCTCCTTGCCCGAATCCGACCGGGATTTTCTCCCTGATCGATATTACTACCTGTGCCGCTGTGGAATATTCAGCGAATCGTGGCTAAGTTCGGCTATCTCACTGCCACACGTCAACTTAAAACGCCCTGGGGGCGTCCCGGGGGGCTTCGCCCGATTGTAATCAAGAGCAACGTTGAGATTAACGAGGAGAATTATATCGTAGCGGTGAGAAGGCCACCGGCGTGGGGGTGCCGGGGGCACCGCCTAGGGCCTTCGGCGCTTTGTATAAATCGTTACTGTTTAGATTTCGTGGCTGGCGTACACTCTTGTGCGCCAGCATTCGTGCGCTCGGGGCTTCGCTCGATTGCATTCGGTTGTGGCGTTGAGATTGACGAGCTACCCTGTAGGGCAGAACCCGAGCGCCTCGCGACGTGGTTCTGCCATCTTTTCTCCGCCTTGGTAACCCACCATTTATGGTGGGCTATTCAAAACAAAGATGGCGAGTTCAAAGACGAACCCGCCCTACAAGGCTATTCCCCGCGACGCGTCGAGTCCGCCGCGGCGGATCGAGACGCGAATTGCAACACCCACCTACCATGCTCTAACTCCTTGTCAAACGTGTCTTCTTTGTCCCATATTCCCTCATGCCCAAAATCTACGACCAATTCGCTACTGTCTACGACCTGATGGGGGCCGACCACCACTCGCTCCGTATGTGCCAATACACACTGGACATTTTCCGCAAATACAAAATCAAACCAAAATCCGGTCTCGAGGTTTGTTGCGGCACAGGTAGCGCTTTGAAGTTTTTCACAAGCCACGGATATACTATGGCCGGCCTGGATCAGAGCGCTCAGATGCTCGCGCAGGCGCGAAAGAAAGTTGGCAAAGAAGTCTCGCTCACACAGGCGACACTTCCGGCGTTTCGCATTTCAGAAAAGACCAACTCGCGCCGTCTGCGCCAGTTCGATTTCGCCGTCTCATATTATGATTCGCTGAATTATCTGCTGAAGCCGCAGGAGCTGGCGCAGACATTCGCCAATGTACACAAACACTTGGCCCCCGGCGGATGGTTCATTTTCGACATGAACTCGCCGCGCGCTCTCAAAGAAGTCTGGGGAAACACCTATTGGGGCGGGACACTTAAGGATCTCTGCTGGCTGTTCAAGAACTCCTACGACCACACCAACAAGCTCGGGATGGTAAGCGTCACGTTGTTTGTTCGCAAGGGAAAGCACTGGCGACGATTTGACGAAACACACATTGAGCGCGGCTACCCGAATGCGGTCATCCGAACACTGCTGACCAGCGCCGGCTTTTCGGTCAAAGCGATCTACAAGTGCTTTACGTTTGATAAGGCGACCGAGAAGTCCAATCGAATTTGTGTGGTGGCAAGAAGGAAGTGACCCTTCGACAGGCTCAGGGTGAAGTCAATTGAATCGTGTGTACCCAATTAGACTTGACTTCAGGCTGAGCCGCATGACTTCAGGCTGAGCTTGTCGAAGCCTTCTTTCGCTATGACTAGAATACCCCAAGCACCGTATCCGTCTCGGCCTCTTTGAGCTTCACAAAATCTTCCCACTGCGTTTTGCCGAAATGACCGGCATGGACATATTTCAGGAGCTGTTTGAACGTCTTCAGATCCAGATTCCCCTGAAACAATCCGCTGACATTGCCGGTGGTGTCGAAGAACACAAAATTGGGAACACGGTTGGTAAAGAGCTGATAGAATTCGTCGCGGTCGTACACTGTGCCGCCAATGGTAATCGGCAGATCGGTGACGACATCGACATTCACACTCAGATAGTTGGTGTTGAGAAACCAGGCGATTTCCGGCCGATCAAAAACATACTTTTTGATCTCGTCGCAGTTGTCGCACCCTTTTTCGCTGATATAGAAAAAGATCGGCTTGGGACCTTTGGGAAATGTCGCCTGAACCTCACTGAAGGGATGCCAGACAAGCTTATCCTCCAGATGTTTTTCCGGCCCGCAGGACGTCAATCCTGCGCCGACTGCCACTATACACAAAGCCGCCCACAAAACAGCTTTCATCATGTTACGTTCCTGTGCTCGCGACCGCGAGTCGTTGTTAGTTTCCTCAACTGAAGCCGCTCCCACAACCCGGCCGACTACAGGCCGGGCCGGACGACTGTCCTGCTGAAGTTGAAGCGGAGAAGACAGAGAGTTGTTTGCCGGTATCGGTAGATTGGCAGTTCGGGCACTGCGCAGTCTCGTTCGCGGAACCGACCAACTCTTCGAACTTGTGCCCGCAGGCTTTACAAATGTATTCAAACAACGGCATTTTGTTTCACTCCTTAGGCAGGGAGATTATTCCCCCGACAACTCCGCCGACCAAACCGGTGACCACCGGATTACAGGCCACGGCTCAGGTCGACCCGAACGCCCAATGCATTCCGGTGTACATAAGACCGACGGCAACACCCGCCAGGGCATAAAGGGTGAATTTGATAGAACGGCTCTTCACTGCTTTAGACCGCGCTATGCATGATCTTTATCAGTCGCGATTCGACATCGGCCGCCAATTCAGCCAATCCCGGACTGTCAAGCAGTTGCGGAATCAATGTCGGGCGTCCGAGCGAAACATGGGTCTTCCCCGCCGACTCATAGACGACAAATTTGCACGGCATAAACAGCGCTACCGCGACATCAACAGCCAGCGCCTTGTCGGCAAACCCGGCATTGCAAATTTCGACAATCTTCAGTGGTCCCCGCTCGAACCCCTTTTTGGCGAGCGTGGCTTTGACATCGTGCACATGGAGCACGCGAAATTGGTGCTCGGGCGTCAATCGCTCCAGATTCGTAACCACCGTGTCAAACGATTTGGCACTGGTCAGCTCGAAACTTAGTTGGTCCTTTTTCACAATTGTCCCGGTCACACAATCATTCACACCTATTCATTCACCACTTTATATGTCGATTTCAGCGGCGTTTTCTGCTGAATGGTCAAACCCACCGTGCAGTATTTCTGTTCGGACAACTCAATCGCCCGCGCCACTTTTTGAGGATCGAGATTTTTCCCGCGCACAGTGTATTTTACATCGATCTGCTTAAACGGCTTGGGGTATTCGTTTGGTTGTTCGGCGGAGAGTTCGATATCGATGGCGGTGATTACCTGCTTTTGTTTTTCCAAAATGCGCACGATATCGACACCGGTACACCCGGCAATCGAATATAAGAGCAGTTCACTTGGGCGGAATCCTGACTCGTCGCCGCCGTCGGTTTTGGAAATGTCTGTAACGATCTTGTGGCCGAATGAACCGGTCCCTTCGAACTTCAGCCCGCCTGCCCATCGCATTGTCGCTTTCGCCATACCGTCTCCGCTTTTTCCTCTTTGGTGGCTGTAATGTACACAATCAGACCCGCTTGTAAACCCCCGAAATTCAGACTCAAAAGTGATTGTAAAACAGGGGTTTGGTTCGATATGATTGGTCTGCGTAGGGCAAGAGAATCAAGATGTCGGGTAGCCTAAGGAAATCGTCTTCGACGATTCCCTTTGCCAACCCGACCTACAAAACCATGGCAGGAGAGACAATTATGCCCGCTGACACCCGAAAACTTGCCGATCTTCGCTCGGTCGGAACGGCCACCCTTGAAGATTTTCGAAAGCTCGGCATTACCAAGGTTGACCAACTCAAAGGGCGCGATCCGAAGAAACTCTACGACAAAATGTGCAAGCTGACCGGCCAGAAGATTGACATTTGTCTGCTCGATGTCTTCCAGTGTGCTATAGCCCAGGCCGAGAACCCCAATCTGCCGGCGGCTCATCGGAACTGGTTTTACTGGAGCAAAGTTCGCAAGAATCAGCGCTGAACCTACTTCACTCTACCGGAGAGACAGGCAGTAGGTCGGGTTGGCAAGTCCCGCGCCAGCGGGACGCAGACTACCCGACACTATTACAGGGCCGTTGAATACAGATGTCGGGTAGTCAACGTGAATCGTCCCTGACGATTCTCTTTGCCAACCCGACCTACGAGGCCGAGCCTGTCGAAGGGTAAGTCTTTATGCACCCATCGCCTTCTTCTTCATCCCTGCCGGCAGTTTCTCAATCGCGTATCGGAGCGTCGTCCGCGACATCTTATCGCGATTTTTCATAACATACGCAAACACCTCATCCGGAAACCGCCGGCTGGCCTCTTTGAGCATCCAGCCGGACCCCTTGCGCACCATGTCGTCCTCGTCAGCCAGCAGTAAGTCGGCGGACTTGAAACCCTCGGCAATATCCAGCGAATCCCGGAGCGCCACAATCAGAGCCACCGCCGATGCACGTCTTAGCCACCGATTGCGCGATTTGGCCCATCTGCGCGTCTTTGGTACCAGTTCATGATGAGTTGCTACCAGCTTCCCCAGGGCACCACAACACAGGTGGTCGCAGGTCGACCAACTGTCGACCCGTGTTTTAAGCCATCGCTCAAAGCGGGAGAATTCACCGGCCGTGCACCCTCGAATCGACTTTTCTGCCCAATCGAATGCGAAAAAACGCGAATAGTCGGTTCCGTCAGCCAAGAGCGCCTCACACACCGCCAGTTTATCCGAAACCGGCAGATTCTTGTGGTCCCGGTAGACAGTCCGCGAGATCAGGCGGAGATAATTGAGTGCGATACTTTCGGGCTGAGCCAGCTTCTCTTTGAAAAACCGCTGGTAGTTCTTTCGGTATTTCGGCCGGTCGTATTTTGCGGTTTCTCTGCGAAACTGCTCAAGCAGATGTTGAATGGAGACCGACATAAGTTCCTTTCCAATGAACTGTACAATCAACGTATCGACAGCCGGGCAGTCAATAACCCGACAGACAAATGCGATCATGGCGAGGTTGCATCGATAGTCAATATTCGCCATATTTGGTCCACGTGAACTCACCTAAAAAGGAACTACTATGACAACCGCGTCCCAAGAGACTATCCCCGATCGCAAAGCGATTGATATTCAACACACCTGGAAATTGACCGATCTGTACTCTTCCGACGACGACTGGGAAGCCGATCTGAAATCGGCCCAGTCAATGATCGTTGATCTGGGACGGTTCGCAGGCACCCTTGCCCAATCGCCACAGACACTCTGGGATTGCCTTGAGCTTCGGACCGAACTTTCCAAATCGCTGTATTCGCTCTACCAATACGCCCACTTGAACAAAGACCTCGACAACCGGGTCTCCAAGTATCAAGCGATGACCGAGCGGGCCGCCATGCTCGGCGCACAGGCCGGTGCCGCCACCGCGTTCATCGAGCCGGAATTGCTCAAGCTCGACGACGCCACTCTGCGCCGGATGGCCGCCAAATTCCCCCGCACCGATGTCTACGATTTCTATATCGAAGAACTAATCCGCTCCAAACCGCACATTCGCTCTGAAGAAGTCGAGGAATTACTGGCGATGAGCGCTATGGTCTCGCGCGGACCCGACGCCATCTTCTCTATGATGGATGACGCCGACATAGTGTATCCGAACATAACCGACGAAAAAGGGAATGAAGTCCGCCTGACCAAGCAACGGTACGCCAAGTATATCGAGTCGTCTGACCGTCGGGTGCGGCGCGACGCCCACGAGAAGTTTTACGAGCCGTACAAGGCACATTTGAATACGCTCGGCGCCACCCTCGCAAGTTCAGTGAACAAAGATCTGTTTTACACCAAGGCCCGACGATTTGATACCTGCCTGGCCAATGCTCTCGATGGCAACAACATTCCGCTTTCGGTCTATCACGCGCTGATTGATACCACCGAATCAAATCTGACCGGACTCCACGCCTACACCAAACTGCGCAAGAAGATCTTGAAACTCGACTCGATCCACGGGTACGATATGGTCTGCCCGCTCTTCCCCGATCAGGATTACGAAGTAGCATATCCGCGCGCGGTCGAGCGCCTCTTGGAGGCAGTCGCGCCTTTGGGGAGCGAATACGTTTCAGCCCTAAGCAAGGCGATGAACTCCCGTTGGGTCGATGTCTACGAAACTCCCGGCAAAGGGGGTGGCGCATACAGCTACGGCAATTACTCGGCTCATCCGTATGTACTGATGAATTACAACGGCACAGTAGACAACATGTTCACGCTGGCGCACGAGATGGGCCACGCCATGCACTCGTACCTATCCAATCGCACCCAACCGTACGCCAAACATCACTATTCGATTTTTGTCGCCGAGGTTGCCTCGACTCTCAACGAAGGACTCCTCATGCAACTTCTGATCAAAGAGTCGACCGATCCGCGTCAAAAACTGTATCTCTTGAACCGGTATCTGGACAACACCATGAGCACGTTTTTCAATCAGGTGATGTACGCTCATTTCGAACTAGCCATTCACCAGGAAGTCGAAAAGGGGGGGGCACTGTCGCCTGATTGGATGACCGAGCAGTGGGGAGAATATCTGCAGAAATATTTCGGCCCGGCGTTTGGCGTCGACGATTGCTCCAAACTCAAGTGGGCGCGCATCCCGCATTTTTACAATATGTTCTATGTGTATCAGTACGCGACCTCGTACGCCGCCTCGGAAACAATTTTGGACAAGTTCCTAAGCGGCGAAAAAGACATCGTCGCGCGGTATCTGGAAATGCTCTCGTCGGGCGGGAAGGATCATCCAATTGAACTGTTGAAAATCTGCGGCGTAGATATGACCAAGCCCGACCCGGTGCTCTCCACCTTGAAACGGTTTGAACAGCAGGTGGCAGAGGTTGACAAACTGAGTTGAGAATCGGAGGATTGCCATGAAAACCACTAGTAGATTTGGCGGTGTGATGGCTCTGTTGCTTTGCGGAGCTTCAACGGTTCTTGCCCAAACCAGCGCGAACGATTCAACCAACGCACGAGTGCGGGCGGCGATTGATTCGGGGAATATTAAATTTATGGAGGCCAACAAAGCCCAGGATGCAAAAATGCTGGCGTCGCTCTTCTGTGCCGACGGCGGCTTTCTGCTGAAGAATGGCGCTATGGTTCTCGGGCGGGACAACATTGAAAAAGAGTTCGGCCCCTGGCTACAAGAGTCCGGGCCGTTTCAGATGACGATCACCACCAAGGAAGTCTGGCTGATCGACTCCATCGCGTACGAATACGGTGAGTATACGCGCAAGTCACTTAAGCCCGGAGGGGATACGACCACCCGTAGCGGACGGTACTTTGAATCATGGAAACAACAGCCTGACGGTTCCTGGAAGATCTTTCTCGACTGTGGCCTCCCCGAATGATCGCCCAACCTGTGCGGTCAGGTGCGGTCAGGTGCCCTCACCTGACCGCTTTCACATCCCCGATAACTTCCGCCTCAAGAACTCCCGCTCAATTTCATTGTCGCATAGCTCAATAGAGCGTGTGATGGCCGTCCTTGCCTCTTCAACCCGACCTACACGACGCAAGATCTCGCCTCTCGTGGCATGATAGAGGTACTGCCGATCAAGATTCGCGGCCAGTCCTGAAAGTGCGGCAAGCGCTACCTCGGCGCCCTTCGCTTCTGCCAACGCGACTATCCGATTCAGCCCAACCACCGGGTTGGGATCGAGAATAAAAAGCGTATCGTACAATTCCAATAACTGACTCCAGTCAGTCTTTGCGTACGACTCTGCCCGCGCATGACACGACGCAATCGCCGCCTCAAGATGGTACTTGCTCAAGTTTCCTGTCTCGGCCAATTGGAGATAGACAAACCCCTTGGCAATATCTTCACGGTTCCATGTCGAGCGGTCCTGTTCTTCGAGTGTGAGCAAGACCCCTCCTGAATCAACTCTTGCCGCGAGGCGTGAATGCTGAAAATAAAACAGCGCCAATAGTGCAGGTATTTGTAAGGACTGTGCGGAAGGATGCTCTCCTAATAATTCAGTCAGCCGGATCGCCTCATCGCATAGTTCTTCGCGCACCAACCGATCGCCGGAAGTCGCCTTGTACCCTTCGTTGAACATCCCATACAGCGCCGCCAAAACAGTATCGCAGGAATTGACTATTTCCTCTGCATTCGGTGATTCGAGGGACAAACCGCTCTCGCGAAGTTCCCGCTTGGCTCGCACCAGTCGTTGGGCCATCGCTCGCTCGTCGACCAGAAACAGATTGGCGATCTCGCGTGCTGAGAATCCGCAGAGCAAATGCAGGATCATTGCGATTTGAGTAGTTTCCGAGGAATCGCACCGACAACATGCGAACATCATCGCCAGCATATCGTCGCGCAGTTCACTGTTGAACTTTGGATCGGGCGAGTCAGCCAACCGCGAGAGAGTTTGTTCAATGTGTTCGCCCACCTCTGCGATCGTCCGGTTCTGCATTTTCTTATGGCGAAGTTTATCGAGCGCTATCCGCTTGGCCGTCGTTGTGAGCCAGCCGGCGGGATTGTCCGGGACACCGAGGTGCGGCCACGTCTTCAACGCGCGAAGTAGAGTTTCTTGCACGATATCTTCGGCCAGATCGAGTTCAGAAGTCCCTAACAGCCGCGTAATTGTTGCAGTCAACTGCCCCGCCTGCCGCCGGAACAGGTGGGCGACCAGCCTATCGACTTGTGCGCGGTCCGCCGGGGACGGACCCTCGTCTGTCCGATTTGGATCAGTGCTCGACAATTTCCCTGATTTCCAGTTCACCGCCGCGGTCAAACACCGGGCAGTCACGCGCGATAGCCACCGCGTGGTCATAAGAATCAGCCGAGATCAAGAAATATCCGCCGATTGATTCTTTGGTCTCGGTGAAGGGGCCGTCGACGATCTTTCCATTTTTCGCCGCCATCACTCTACCGCTCGACGCCAACTCGTCTCCGGCCAAATACCGGTTCTCGGCTCGTAGCTTGCGGGCGAATGCGATATACTTTTCGACAATCTTCTGGGCCTGCTCCGCCGACAAATCAATAGGTGTTTCGCCGCTCTTGACCAACAGCATGTATTGGGGCATCGGTTTCTCCTTGGGACTTGGGTTAATTTACGGGGCTTTGTACCCGTTGTCTACCCCTATGACGGCCAAGTCGATTCGATTTCGACTTTCTTCGTAGGGCGGCCTCTTCGTAGGTCAGGCTCCTTGCGAGCCTGACATCTTCTATCGTTGTGCGCGGCAGACGCCCTCGTCTGCCCGTGTGTCACCAATCACTTCAACAGCACTATCTTCGCCGTTTTTGTCTCCCCGATCGCCGTCGCCAGGATGAAATACACCGCCGACGGCAACTCCCCCGCATTCCACCGTACGACTTGCTCGCCGGGATTCATCGAGCCATTCCACAGTTCGGCGACCTTCTGCCCCAGCAGATTAAATACCTCAACTTGAACTTTGGTCCGCTTGGGTAGTGACAATGGAATACTCACCTCGGCGTTGAATGGATTGGGGTACGGGCGGTTGAGGGTGAAGTGGGAGGGGAGGTCGGTGTCAGGATCCGGTCCTTCGAAGTCCGTTGAAATTTGCAGGCTTGAAATGGTCAAATGATTCACGTTCTTGACCATGACTCTCGGTATCTCATCTGGAAAATCGATGACCCATCGGGGCGACAGATTCACTGGAACAGATCTGGCCATTTCTTTGCCGTCGACACCTCTAAATAGCCTCGCTCGAGTGATGAGATCGTTATAGACTCCCCCCAACTCGAGAAAGTATCCCGGCAACAATGGATGGTATGCGAAATCTCCGTATACGTCTTGCAGAGTATATAGAATTGAGTTAATTCCGTCGGAACGGAAGCGTCGCAATTGAAGTTCTTGATGGCCTTGAATAAGTGCGGGTGAACACCCATAGTGGGCGTCGACATGCGCTACATATTCGACCGAATTGGCATTTCCACTTATGTGACCAGCGCACACGGGCGCAACTCTCATGATCCATACATCTGGCGTCTGACACCACGGATCATAGTACGAATCTGGAACGAAACTTCCCAACAAGGTTAACGACCCCAAGCTATCCAAGAGACTTACGGTTGCGTTTTCTGATGAGTGTCCACCCAAAGGGGGAAAACTCGCACTATACGATCGCGGTTCGACCAATACCCTGCGAGAGCTGTCGAAATCTCGAAAAGAAACGTATCGCCACATTCCCTCGTACTTTCCCCAACTTATCGAATCGGGAAAGGAGTTGAAGAGTGTCGTATACCCTGCCGAATATTCGAACGAGAAATCTGAACTCCAATTTTGCCTGTCCCACGAGAACAGTACTTCGTCTGTTCCGTCGTTGTTGATATCAACCGACTTCACAAAGTAAATCCTGCTGTCCTGCGGATCGACTGCTCCGCCACCGATATCATACCGAAAGTCACCCAAGAACTGAAATGGTTCTTGTCCACTAAATGCCGAAATCTCATAGAAGAACGAGTCCAAAGGATTCGCGCAGGACCTACCAATCACTACATCCTTCACATGATCCCGATTTACATCCCCAATCATCACATAAGTCACAAACGAATCTGGCGAATATGACTGCTGGAACAAAATCGAATCGTTCAAAATGGAATAGAGCGCAAAGGCGTGATCGGTACGAGCGAGCGCCTCGGGTGTGCCGTCGTTGTCAATATCACCAAACGCAATTTGCCGAATGGTGTCGGCCATCGGAATTTGAAACGAATAT
This sequence comes from uncultured Ignavibacteriales bacterium, assembly GCA_964571235.1. GTDB lineage: Bacteria > Zixibacteria > MSB-5A5 > GN15 > FEB-12 > JACRAV01. Next base: position 78,289 of record CAZNAI010000003.1, read on the forward strand.
TCCTGAACCAGGTCAATAGATGCCCCGAAAATGGAACTCGACGATAACAGCCAAACGATTACTACCAAGCCTCGCATCTTGCCCATCATCACACTCCTTTGCCAGTGCGCTCCTGCAAGATAATAGACGAGTTACTCAATGCCAATAACTAAACAGCCTCACTCCCCCTTGAACCCGATCATCTGATGCGTGCTGTCACAAAACGGCTTGGTCCCCGATCCGCCGCACCGACAAAACCAAGCCTCGTTGGTCTGGACCGATTCTTTGGTAAGTCGCGAACTGAGTGTCATCGTCCCGATCATTCCGATAGGGCCATCTTTGGAAAATTCGATTCGGAGAGAACCGCTTGGCATGTCGCCGCCCGTTGATTCGACAATCCCATCCGGGATTGCTCCCTTATCGCGAAACTTTATTTCTATATGCTGATTGTCACAATGCGGCTTGTTGTTGGATTTTCCGCACCGACAGAGTGAGAGGCGCGTGGCGCGGCCAATGACTGCACCTTCGCTATCGACTATTTCAATGTTCCCGCGCACATAGATCGGGCCGTGCGGATTGATCACGACCGTGTTGTGCTCCGGTGGAATCTCCGAAACGGCCGCACCGGTAAACTGATACTGGAGCGCTCCCGATGGGCATCGCTCAACTGTTTCGGCCACCTGAGCGGCATCGGCATTGTCCGGCGCAATCCATACTCGTTGCGAGGTATCAAAGACCGCCGGCAGACCGCGCAGACACTCAGCGACATGAATACACCGTGACTTGTCGAACGTGACTGTGATTTTCGCACCTTCGTACTTCTGCAATTTGCCCGACATACGCTATCCTCTCACCAATAGTTCTTCATCAACTTGGTTACCCAGCGCGGCCCGCTGATTTTTCCCTGCGGCAAGAAGACACGTAGCACGGGCTTGATATCGATCACCGGAGTGCCGTCGATAGCGTCAAGCCCCTCAACAAACAGCTTCCGTCCTCGCCGCGACTTGAGTTTTACCATTGTTGCCCCAATCCGGTTGGGTCGGGCGCGGCCGCGCAGTGCGAAGATGCCAAATTTGGGATATTTTGGATTGTCGCGCGGATGACGTTTCCCCCAGCAGATTTCCGACGTTTTTACCCGATCGAAAACGAAGAGTATCTCCAAGTGCGAGAAGACGTCAATTCCTTCGAGTGTGTCCAATGATATTTTCGGGTTCAGCTCGATCCGCACCTTCTCGCGGTTCCAGTTGTCATCGGCGATTTTCTTGCGGGTTGACCTGACGACCCCAATCGGCTTAATGGTAAATGATTTTGGCATACCTCAAAGTAGAATCCCGGCTCCAAATAGTCAATCCTCGGGTTTTCTCCTGGTTTATAGGGCGGGTTCGTCATAAAACCCGCCGTCTTCTCTCGGTGCGTCTCTGCCAAGCAGTGCAGGTCCAAAGACGGACCTGCCCTACAATAAGACTTGAATATTTCCGCTGGAAACTGAGTATCTTACCGTACTTCAAACAGGAGGAGATGAACAAATGGCCACAGCCGCCGCCGCCGCACATGCCGCGATGATACAAGCGGTCAAAGCATCGGGAACACTCATCCGGGTGGAAGCAGAGGAGTTTCAGAAGCTTGTCAACAAAAGCGACTCGCCGCTGGTGATCACCGCACCGGGAGGGTTCTTCACCAAACACATCAAGTATCTGACCAGCTACAAGGGCCTAAGTTTTTACACCCAGTCGACCACCCCGCTGACACTTCCGTACAAAGCCGAGGTGGTCGCCGCCCGCACAATCTGGATGCCGAACTAAATGGTCCTCTCCACTGGCAAAGCAGATACCGAACTTGCGATTCTTGTCGGATTGGTGCACGGCCGCCACCGGCGGGCCGAGGTCGCCGAGTCGCTCTACGAATTGTCGCAATTGACACTCTCCGCCGGCGCAAAAGTTGTCGGCCAGCGGATTCAATCGCGACCCGCCCCCGACGCCGCTTATTTCATTGGTCGCGGACTGGTCGACGAACTCAAGCAGTCGCTGGAGGAACTGGGCGGTAACTGTATCATTTTCGACGATCCCCTTTCCGCCGCTCAACAGCGCAATCTGGAGACCGCCATCGGCGCCAAAGTCATCGACCGGAATATTCTGATATTGGATATTTTCGCCACCCGGGCGCGTACGTCCGCCGCACGACTGCAAGTTGAATTGGCTCAGCTTGAGTATACGCTCCCCCGTTTGACCGGCGCCTGGGTACACTTCTCCAAACAATACGGTGGCATAGGCGCCAAGGGTCCCGGCGAGACCCAGCTCGAAATCGACCGCCGACAGATTAGAACCAAAATTGAGCACCTCAAAGAGAAACTCAAAAAGCTCGGTGTCCAACGCGAGACTCAACGCAAAGGTCGACGCGAGATGTTCAAGGTCGCGTTTGTCGGATACACCAACGCCGGCAAGTCGACGCTATTTAATCTGCTGACCAAGTCCGATGTCACTGCCGCCAATCAACTCTTCACCACCCTTGATTCTACCACGCGGATGATGTCCGCCGGCTACCCCTGCCGGGTCATTTTTTCAGACACAGTCGGCTTCATCCGCAAGCTCCCGCATCAACTGGTCGAGTCATTTAAATCGACCCTCGAAGAAGTCGCCCAGGCCGACCTGCTTTTGCACGTTGTCGACTGTGCCGACCCGGCTCTATCCAAGGCGATAGCCCAGACCGAGCAGGTCCTGTCCGAAATAGGCGCCGGCTCAATTCCCCATCTGTTGATCTATAACAAGATAGACGCCAACCCCGAATTTGTCGCGATCGACGGCCGCGGCGCGTCGAGCTTTGTCATTTCGGCTCTGAAACGTACCGGCATTTCCGAACTCAAGGCCGAGATTGTCGCCCGTGCCGAACAAGCGACCCGACCTGCCTTTTCCGGTTAACTTTCTGACCGGACTGCCGATACCTACAAAAAACAGGTGAAGGTATGTCCAAAAGAATTCTCATCGTCGACGACAACCCCAATATGTCATCCCTTCTACAGGAAATGCTCGAGGTTTTCGACTACGAGTCGGTCCGCGCCGGCGACGGCCCCGAGGCGCTTGTAGAATTGGCCAAGGGCGGATTTTCCCTGGTGATCACCGATATGCGCATGCCGAACATGTCGGGGCTGGAACTGCTCAAAGAAGTCAAAGACAAATTCCCCAAAGTTCCGGTGGTGCTGATTTCCGGTTACTCGGTTTCCGAGATTGAACATCAGGCCGGATCGCTTCAACCCGATGGAATTTTGGGCAAGCCGCTCATGATGTCCGATATCGAGCGGATGCTCAACTCGGTGCTTTAGAAATTTCGATACAGATTTCGTTTTCACAGCCACTACTGCAAAGCCCGCCACGCGGGCTTTTTTGATATGCGCTAGATCTTCTTGTAGGTCGAAGTCCCCTGCCGCGCCGAAGGCCCCAGCCAGCGGTGCAACCACCGCGCCACCAATCTTGACAACAAGGGGTATTTTCACCATAATCCAGTAGTTGGCGAAATCACTTTGGGAGGATTGACATGTTGTCTCGGCTGATCCTGCTCTCCTTTCTGACGCTCGCGCTTGGTGCCTTTGCCCCGTCGGCATTCGCGGTGACCACCGAAGAATTCAAAGCTGTATACGATTCTTTGCAACGCCAGACGCTCGACCGCTCCGGCGAGGTGGCCGAGATTGACAGTTTCACCTATGTCAAGGATGTCGCTACTTTCCGTTTCGGCAAAGGCACGATGCTCCTGCAACGCCCTGTCCACGGCCGCCCGACGTTGGCCGCTTTCGTTGGACAGGGGCACATTCAAATTGCAATACCGGTCGCGGTTGAACGCGAAGCTCTGGAAAATGTCGCTGGTGATTCGACAATCGACGAGGATTTTAGCGTGTGCGTTTTTCGTATAGGCGACGATTTCGATCAGGCGCTAAAGAGCCGTTTCAATTTTCAAAAAGGACAGATGGGAACAACTGATTTCGGTAAAGTCCGCGATGCACAGGGCGAGTACTTTTTCAAGCCGACCTTGGCGGACTTTCATGACAATATCACCGAACTGGCTGTCTCGGTATTTGAGAGGGCCAAAGACGGGTTTTTCTACGCCGCCTTTAACAAGAAGATGTTTCTATTTGACCCGAACCGCCCGGAAGAAGTTACTGTTGCCGACTCCGATCCACTCCGATTCGCACTAAGCTCGCTCAATCCGAGTTTCCGACGATCAGAACGCATCGGTCCGGATCCCGAACTCTTGTCGGAAATGAACTATCAGATCTCTCCGATCCGTCATGATGCGATTCTGGAAATGGGTGGTTCCGACGGTTGGTCGGTGGAGCGCGCTCAAATCCGGGCAAAAGTGGTCATTCGCGCCGATAGTCTTCGCTTTGTCAGACTATTTTTGGACCCTCATCTCACACCCGATTCGATCCGATGCAACAAAGCTCCGGTCGCATGGTTTCGCCGTTACGAGTTTTATCATCTGGAATTGCTCCTTGATCGGTATGCACGTCAAGGCGATACGCTCACGGTTGACCTATGGTTGCACGACGTGGGAAATTCCTATAATGTTCTGCGCTTGTTCACAGACGATCGTTCCCTTTCTCGAACAAGCATCCAATTGATCTTCCCTAAGGAGTACGAATATGCGGCTCCGGCTCGAAGCGAAAGGTTCGCCGTTGACAATTCGCGAGTCCAGTGCCAGGCCGGCCCGTTGTTCTGTCGAAACGTTCCGTTCATGGCGATGCCCTCTGGGTATGATACTTCCACGCTCTCGGTGAATGAAGATCTCGCGTTGACGTTTATTCGTCCTACGGATATCATTCATCTCCGGCAGGAGTTTGTGGACACAACGATTGATGCCTATCGCTATTTCTATGAGAACTTCGGGCTGCCGTCCAATCTCTCAAAGTGGTACGTACTCCCGTTTGGCCCATTTGCGAACCTGGGCATGATCGGCTACCGGCTGAACCGGACGGACAAGAACACCGGCGGCTTCTACACTGTCGCCGGACAAGGCGTTGCACCTGCCTGGTTCGATCCCACATTTCAACCGAAGTCCTACCGTGAAGAATGGATGCGAGAAGCAGTGCCCAGATACCTCGGTCTGCTCTATACGCAACAACGAGCCGGTGGCGGGCCTCTGTATACACAGCTCAATTCCCTGAGAACTGGTGCCGAAGATGCCCGGGATCACAAAGTAGAAGCGCCACTCGCGATTGGAGATCGCTCGGGACAAACAGTGCAGATGATCCGCGGTGTCTGGCTTTTGCATATGCTCAGGACACTGATGTTCGACGCTGAAAGCATGAAAGAAGATGTGTTCTGGGCCTTTTTGAGAGATTTGGTAGAACTTGGCAATCAACAGAAGTTCTCAAACACTGATTTTTGTCATCTGGCCGAACAACATTTCGGAAGCGAGCTTGACTGGTTTTTCGATCCGTGGTTGTACAAACGAGGATTTCCTGATTTCGACGTCACTTGGAAAACCGCTCAGGAGAGCGACGGCTTCTATGTTGACATGCACATTCTTACTTCGAGAGTCGACCTCGAGAATGTCTATCCGGTGATGCTTAGAGTAACTGTCCCGGCCGGTTCGGCGCTTTTGCGTCAGGGAATAGCCGGTGCCAAGCAGGATTACCGCATCGGCCCTTTCAGAGAAGCTCCCACTGACCTCAAATTCAACGAATACGAAAGTGTCCTGTGCCAATCAAAAATCCGCAAGCTCTGAGGCGGCACATTATGCAGGATTGACCGTTCTCACCGCAGGTTATATCTTGGGGTATGCCTGCAAGCACCACCCCCACCAAATCCCACCTGAGGCGTTGTTACCTCTTTGCCGAACTGCCCGACAAACTGCTCGAGCAGATCGCCTCGGCGGCGTCGATCGTGTCGGCCTCGCGCGAGGAGATACTCTTCTCCGACGGTGAGCCGGCGCATTCGTTTTATGTCGTCGCGGAGGGACGGGTGAAAGTTTTCAAAATGTCGCCCGACGGTAAAGAGCAAATCCTGTTGATCGCCAATCCGGGGGATTCCTTTGCGGAAGCCGCCATGTTTGCGGGCGGGCGGTTTCCCGCTTCCGCTCAGGCATTAACCGACTCAGAATTGATTGCACTCAGTCGCGAGAAATTTGTCGCGCTGGTGAAGGCCTCACCGGAACTGTCCCTTACGCTAATCGCCCGCCTGTCACAATTACTGCGCAAGCTCACCGGATTGGTTGAAGAACTCTCGCTGACCGATGTCACCACCCGCGTGGCGCATCATCTGCACAACATGATCGATACCAAAACCGGCAAACCCCAGCGCAAGATCAGTCTGCCCGAGAAGAAGACGACATTGGCGTCGCAACTTGGGACAATCCCCGAAACACTTTCGCGCTCACTTGCAAAACTTACCAAAGAGGGCGTGATCAAAGTCGACGGCCGCGCGATTGAGATTTTAGATCCGGCGAGATTGGCCGAGATTGCGGGTGGGGAATAATTGATTCGGCAATTGTCCCGCATCCAATTGTCAATTTCGATTACGCTTCACCGCCGCCACCAAAATCGGCACCAAAATTAACTGAAGCGCAATTCCCGGTAATCCGCTCACAATCGCCCCGCCGGTCGAGAACCATTTCGCCGCGGTGTAGGGCAGATCTATAAACATCCCCAGCACAAAGAGCGACAAGCCAAACATGATTCGCCCGACAATCATCGCCGCCACCAGCGCGACATAGATATTGAGTTTGAGCCGGTTGTACGCAATCCCCGCAACCAGTCCGTAAATGGGCAGTTCGACCGACATAAGCGGCACCGCGTACGGCGGCGGCATTTGAGTCAGCAGATGCGAAATGGTCGGCGCGAGAAGCCCGACCACCACGCCGCTTGCCGGCCCCACCAAGAACCCGGCCAGCAAAACCGGCAGGTGCATCGGCAAGAAGACTCGTCCCGCAATCGGGTACCCGGCCGCGTTGCCCAAAAGATGAAACGCCATCGGCAAAGTGACCGCCAACGCCAAATAGAGCGCAGAGTGGGTTATCCACCGTGCTCGCGAGAATTGTTCGCTCATTGATTTGAAATGTTCAGGAATTGATAGCAGTCGCCAGATACAAGTTCGGGTGATCGTCGATCACCAAATTCTTAAATCCGGCGCCTGCGAAAAGCTTTTGCATCTGTTCGGCGGTAGGAAGAACATCCTCGGCGACCACTCCCCCCTGACGGTGGTGGTGCATCGCCAGTTGTTTGGATGACACCAGATGAATGAAGCACAATTTCCCGCCCGGTTTGAGCACCCGGTGAATCTCCGCCAATGCCTTTGACTTGTCCTCGAAATGCGGAAAAGCGCGGAAACCGACACTCAGATCAAATGTCTTGTCGGCAAACGGCAACGCCACAACGTCGGCGTCGACCACATTGACATTCTCAAACGGAAAATTCCGGTGCGCCCGCTTGACCATTTGAATCGAAAAATCGACTCCGGTTACAGTCCCGCGCTCGCCGGTTTTTCGCCTGAGCATATCAAACAAAATCCCGGTGCCACACCCTAAGTCCAGAATGTGCGAACCTGCGGCTACTTCCATCGAATCGACCAGCCGCGACAGCCGCTCAAGGTCCTCGGCGGTGTAGTCAAGGTCCCATTCGGCGGCCATCCGGTCAAAAAACTCCTGGCGGGCGTCGTGCATAATGGCCCAATTTGCCCCAGAGGCGCGATACTGTCAAGCGGTTTCGGGACGTTGACTGGCAAGAGGTTAACTCCAGCGACTGAATTCGTCCACTATCGACCACCCCGACTATCACTTTAGCTATTTTCTCCCGGATTGCCAGTGTGGCCGCGCCACTTTGTGCGTATATTTCAAGTTACCCGATTTTGGAGCAACTTATGGCCGGCAATGGAAATAAATACCAGCAATACCGCGACTTCCTGTTCGTTAAAGGAGCGCGGGAACACAATCTCAAAAACATCGATGTCAAAATCCCGCGCAATACCCTGACGGTTATCACCGGTCTTTCCGGTTCCGGCAAGAGTTCGCTGGCCTTTGACACTATCTACGCCGAGGGTCAGCGGCGCTATGTCGAATCGCTCTCGGCCTACGCCCGTCAGTTTTTGGGATTGATGGAAAAACCGGATGTCGACTTAATCGAGGGTCTTTCCCCCGCCATCTCCATTGAACAAAAAGGCGTGGTTAAGAATCCCCGTTCGACTGTCGGCACGATCACAGAAATTTACGACTACCTCCGTTTGCTTTTTGCCCGTATCGGCGTGCCCCACTGTGTGAAATGCGGCCAGCCGATCACCCAGCAAACCGCCGAACAAATTGTCGATTCAGTGTTGACCTATGAAGAAGGGACCCGCCTGATTGTGTTGGCGCCATTGGTGCGCGGCAAGAAAGGGGAACATCAGGAGATCATCGATGAGGCCCGTCGCGAAGGGTATGTCCGCCTGCGCGTCGACGGCGAGATTGTCGAGTCTGATTCTGTCCCCAAACTCGCGAAAAACGTCAAGCACACGATTGAAGCAGTCGTCGACCGCTTGGTAGTTCAGGACAAATCGAAATCGCGTTTGGCCGATTCGGTCGAGACGGCCCTGCGCATGGCGGGCGGGACAGTCATCATCAATATCAAAAATCAGGATCTGCTTTTTTCCGAGCAGTTCGCCTGTCTGAATTGCAATATCAGTTACGAAGAACCGACTCCGCGCCTTTTCTCGTTTAACTCGCCGTTTGGTGCGTGCAAAGTGTGCGACGGCCTCGGTCAGAAAATGGAAATCGCCCCTGAGCTGATTATCCAAAATCCTTCGCTGTCGATCAACGAGGGCGCCATTCACCCGTGGGGTGGCGCGGAAATGTCGAACTGGTACCGGTACCGTCTGCGCGGTCTGGCCAATCACTTCAATTTCAAATTCAGTACGCCGTTCAATAAGCTGTCTGAAAAAGTGCAGAAACTCATCCTCCACGGCTCAAGCGAAGAGATTACTTTTGAATACGAGCATGCCTCCGGTTCGGGCCACGGCTCTGGTGTTTACCAGTCTACTTTCGAGGGTGTGATCCCGCACCTTGAGCGTCGGTACAAACAGACCGAATCGGACGGTGTGCGCCAGTGGATCGAGAATTACATGACTGTCTCGCAGTGCCCTGCCTGCAAAGGAGCGCGACTTCGTCCAGAGGCGCTGGCCGTCATTATCGACCGCGAGACAATTGATTCGGTGGTCGATATGTCGATCCGTCGCTCACGTGAATTTTTCAAATCGATCTCGCTAACCAAACGCCAGCAGACAATCGCCAAACAGATTCTCAAAGAAATCAACGAACGCCTCGGCTTTCTCTGCGATGTTGGCCTGGATTATCTCACCCTCGGTCGCGCGGCGGCGACACTTTCGGGCGGCGAGGCCCAGCGGATTCGTCTGGCTACTCAGATCGGTTCGCGACTGGTGGGTGTGCTGTACATTCTGGACGAACCCTCGATTGGCCTACACCAACGCGACAATCAGAAACTCCTGCGCACGCTCATTGAATTGCGCGATATCGGAAACACGGTTCTGGTCGTCGAACACGACCGCGACACTATCGAACAAGCCGACTATGTCTTCGACCTTGGTCCAGGCGCCGGTATCCACGGCGGCCAGATTATCGCCTCCGGCACACCGGCCGAGATAAAAGCCAATCGAAAATCGATCACCGGCCAATACCTCGCGGGAACGAAAACAATCGCGGTCCCCGCCGAACGCCGCGCCCCCAACGGCAAGAAGATCAAACTGATCGGGGCGTCTGGCAATAATCTCAAAACTGTCGACGCTGAAATTCCGCTCGGGACATTTGTCGCAGTCACGGGTGTTTCCGGTTCCGGCAAATCGACTTTGATCAACGAAACGCTCTATCGTATTCTGGCGCGGCACTTTTATGCCTCGCGCACCATGCCGTTGGCGCATAAATCTATCGACGGCGTCGAGCATATCGACAAAGTCATTGATATCGATCAATCGCCTATCGGCCGCACACCGCGCTCCAACCCGGCGACCTACACCGGCCTGTTCACGCACATTCGCGACCTGTACGCCTCACTGCCTGATTCCAAGGCCCGTGCTTTTGGGCCGGGACGATTCTCGTTTAACGTCAAAGGGGGACGGTGCGAAGCGTGCGAAGGTGACGGCATCATCAAAATCGAAATGCACTTTTTGCCCGATGTCTATATCCCCTGCGAGGTCTGCAAAGGGAAACGCTACAACCGTGAAACGCTGGCGGTGACATTCAAGGGCAAGTCAATCGCCGACGTTCTGGACATGACCGTCGAAGAAGCGCTCAACTTTTTTGAAAATGTCCCGCGCATCAAAAAGAAACTGCTCACGCTCGCCAATGTCGGTCTTGGGTATATTCATCTGGGCCAGCAGGCGACTACTCTTTCCGGCGGCGAGGCTCAGCGAGTCAAACTAGCGACCGAACTTTCCAAACTAGCCACTGGCCGCACATTGTACATCCTCGACGAACCAACCACCGGCCTGCACTTTGAAGATATCCGTATGTTGTTAGGCGTGCTCAACGAACTGGTCGACCGCGGCAACACCGTGGTGGTGATCGAACACAACCTCGACGTTATCAAAACCGCCGACTGGATAATCGATATCGGCCCGGAGGGTGGCGACGAAGGCGGCCGCATCATCGCTGTCGGCACCCCGGAAGATGTGGCAAAGGTTAAGGGCTCGTACACCGGGGAGTTTTTGAAGAAGGAGTTGTAAGCTTCCCCCATGCCCTCCCCCTACTCCCTCCCCCAAATCTACGACATCGCCTTTGATTTTCGCGACGTACCCGGCGAGTGCGATTTTCTTTTGAAAGTCGCAGGCGATCAACTCGGCCGACCGGTCCGCTCCGCTATCGAACTTGCCTGCGGCCCCGCATACCATGTCCGCGAGTTCGCGCGACGAAACCTGATTTCCCACGGCCTTGACAACTCTCCCGAAATGGTGACCTATGCAAATGAGCTAATTACGCGAGAAAAACTCGACGCCAAAATTTTTCTCGGAGACATGCGCAACTGGCAATCCGATCAGAAATACGACCTCGCTTATATCCTGATCGCATCGTTCGCCCATCTGTTGACCAACCGCGACATCCTCGACCATCTCAACTGTGTGGCCGACATGCTCACGGACGACGGCCTCTACATCATCTCCACTGCCCACCCGCGCGACTTCTGGCACGAGGCACACAGCGCTACGACCGACTCGGGTAACGTGCCGTCGGGCGTCCTCAAAGGGCGGCCCGATTTGGCTGACGACACCTCGTGGACTCAATCTCGCGACGGCTTCACTGTCACCACCAACTGGGGCGGAACGAATCAGCAGTTCGATCCGCTCACTGAGATTGACGACGTTGTTATTTCTTTTGACGTAGAGCACAACGGCCAGACCACTCGCCATGAATTTCCGACCCAGCTCCGCCGCTTGTCATTTCAGATCTTCATGGCATTGGTGCAATTGTCGGGAAGATTTGCGGTGGTCGATATGTACGGTGATTTCGATCTCGACACAAAGTTATCCAACGACCCCGCCTCTGTCCGTTTCGTGCCGGTTCTCAAAAAACTGTCGTAACAAATCCTTCTCCCTTTGGGAGAAGGTGCGCTTCGCGAAGGGCGGATGAGGGGTGTACAATTATCACGTTTGTAGAGCGGGTTCGTCTTTGAACCCGCCTCTCTTCTTTCGTTCGTAGGTCAATCCCGGCCGCCAACGGCGGATCGGGGTTGACATGCAGTATCAAAAGAAGATGTCACCCGCGAAGACGCGAGTGACCTACGAAGAGTTATGGTTTAGCACTCGTAGGGCGGGAGCCCTTCGCACTCGCCTTGTCATCGCGAATGTATGAACAAACATGGCAGGAGCACGGGGCTCCTGCCCTACTTGAATTTCCAATTTGTAAATACACTCCAAATACAAAGCGGCGAAGCCCCCAGGCTCGCGGCCCAGCCGCGCGGCGAAGGCCCAAGGCCGTCACCCTGCGACAAAACGCCGCCGCAGAAAACTGCGGCGGCGTAGTAGACCCGGGGTACCGCGTGGACAGCATCCCGTCCAGGAGCGATTCCGGTCGTTCTAGTTCTTGGAGATCTCGGGGGCGTCTTTTTCCGAGGCCAGTTTCAGTTTCGGCAATCCCACATCGCGACGGATCAACTCAACATAGTCACCGAGCAATCGATATTTGTAACTGAACGCGTCCGACTTGGCGATCGATTCGACCAATAGCCGCTTGACATTGACCGCTGAGCGGAGAAACTCAACCGAATCGTTAAGCGAACTGGCGCCTGAATCAACTTTGGCAAAGGAGGCATCAGTCGACTGCTCACGCTGGGGAGCGCTGGCCAGAATTTTCATAAGGCGTTCGCGCGATTGATTTAAGTCGATCGTCAACAGGCGTAGAATTTGTTTTTCAAGATCATGTGATTCGCTGTCGCTTCCAGTTAACACCGACTGGTACCACTCTTCCATTAAGAAGGTAACTGAGTCAGCCGTCGCAACCGGAGCCGTCGATTGGACGGTGTCTCCTTTGAGGTCTTTTTCTTCGGCCTGGGCTATCCCCAAACCCACAACAAGCAACATCCCTGACAACCATGCGTATTTCTTCATACTGTTGTTCCCTCTGTTTCCTTCTCTCCTGCCCAGGAACAACTCAAGAACCGTGCCCGATGGTCAAACCTACCGCCCGCCAATAAGTTCAGCACATCGCGTCCGGGACAAATGATAAGGGATACCCGCCACTGTATGGGATGAGCCCCATACCTGTACGAGAGTCGATGAAATTGGACTAGTGGGAGGCTATTTCTTGCGCGATTGCTCAACCGAGTCGGCAACCCTTCGGTTGTCCTGCTTGGTCTTTTGCATTTCAATCAGCGCAAGCATCTGATAGCCGAGCGTCGAGTCAACGTGAAAGAGCTTATACAGAATCGTGTCGGCGCGGGCAAACTGCCGGGTTAGCGCGGCGGTCGCGCCGAGTGATATCCACGCCGGATAGAAGTTTGAGTCTACCTTAATCGCTTTTTCAAAGTACGGCTGAGCGGCGACGAACTTCTCTTTCTGAGCCAGTAGGAGCCCCATCGCCTGTAAACACTCTTTGTATCCCGGCCTCAGTTCAATTGCTTTTTGGAAGTTCTTTTCGGCCGCCTCAAAGTCGCCCCGTTGGCGCTTGGCCGTGCCTAGAAAATAGAAAAGCTCCGCGGTTTCTCCCCCCAGCTCCACACTTTTCTCGAAGTAAACAACCGCACTGTCGTACTTTTTGTCTGCCGCAAAGCAATTGCCGATCAGAAAGCTCGGCAGAGGATTCGTGGGCGATAGCGTCTGTGCACGTTGAAGATTGGGCAGGGCTTTCTGGAGCCGGCCGATCTTGAGCAGTTCCCCACCCAATCCGGTCAGATAGATGGCTGAGTTTGAATCAGCCGCTACCGCCATCTCGAAATACCGGATTGCGTCGGTCGGACGGTCCAAATTTGAGTATATCGCTCCGAGGTTATTGCAAGTTTCTGGGTCGTTTGGTTTGAGTCGGTCGGCTTTCTCAAGATAGACCCGTGCCTGATCGTTCCGGCCGGTGGCGCCGTACGCCGCGCCAAGATTTCGCAAGGCGGTCAGATTCACCGAATCGAGCCGTAGAGCGGCGGCCAGATACGGAATCGCTTCGTTGTACTGCCCTTTTTTGAGCGTCGATCCCCCCAAGCTCAGATAAATCTCAAGCGAGTCATTCGGTCCGGCCGTCACTGCTCCCCGACCGATCACCAGACAAATCGCCGTCAATAGGACTTGAAAGAATGTGGTTCTCTTGAGTTTCATCATCGTTGCTTGTACACGAAAATTGGTTTTTCGACCACTGTCCACCGCCGCTCTGGCTATGAGGACACTACATATATACCGGTTGTTCGGAATCAGTGCAATACAGAGTACCGTGGAAGATCACGATATTGACGCAGAACCTAACAGGCTCGGCTTTATGACCGGGTCCGCTTCTGCATGTGGTTGTTCACCATCGCAAACGAGAGATACTCAAGTTCCATCGACATGTTCTCGTGTCTGATATACACGTCGTCGGGGACTTTCAGATTAATCGGCGCAAAATTCAATATCGCTTTGATCCCCGCCTTGATGACATCGTCAACGATATACTGCGCCACCGAGGCCGGCACCGCCACAATGACGACTTCGATCTTGGCATCACGAAGCTCCTGCTCTAAGGCACGGACATCCGAAACGACAATTCCCTTGTGATTTGAGCCGATCTTGCGCTGATCGTTATCGAACAACTTGACGATCTGAAATCCTTGTCTGCTGAATTCCTTGTAGCTGACCAGGGCCGAACCGATGTTTCCGATACCAATGAGCGCCACCCGCCAGGTCCGGTCGATCCCGAGAATAGTGGCAATCTGCGCCTTGAGTTCCTTGACCGGGTACCCCAGCCCACGAGTACCGAATGAGCCAAAAAACGACAGGTCTTTGCGTACCTGCGCGGGCGTAAGCTTCTCGCGGCGGGCCAGTTCCTTGGATGAGACAGTCTCGTAATTGTCCTTTTCCAAAAGCGATAACGCTCTGAAATACAACGATAAACGGTGAATCGTCGATTCCGAAATACGCTTTCGGCCAAGAACCGGGAACGTGTTTTTCAAGCTCAGATTTGCCTTTCGGGTAATAGTATACCGTTTATGTGAAAAGCTTCACAAGTACTAAAGAATACCCATTCTTCAAAATCTGTCAAGTGAAATTTGTAACTAATACAGTCCGGTATTTGCCGGCCCTATCTTCCCATCGGCGATGTCGGCAGTCCATTTTTCCGCCCTAACGGACAATCAGTCGCGGGATAGCGGCCGAAAGTCGGGCCAACAGCTCATAATTGATCGTCCCTGCCTGGGCCGCCAATTGCTCCGCGGTGATCCGCTCGCGGCCATCACGGCCGATCAGGGTGACCGGGTCATGGAGTTTCACTCCCGGTATATGAGTGATATCAACCATCATCAAGTTCATGCAGATACGCCCGCGTACCGGCGCCCGTTTCCCCTTGATCAGCACATACGATTGATTGGAAAGTGCCCGGTCGTACCCGTCGTAATACCCGATCGGCAAAACAGCCAGTTTGGTGGGGGCGCTGGTTCGGTAGGTACATCCGTACCCGATAAACTCTCCCGCCTTGATCTGCTTTAATTGAGTCACGCGTGTTTTCCAAGCGAGAGCCGGCTCAAACAGATCGTTGTGTCTTCCCTTCATATGAAAACTGACGTACGTCTCTTTCGACGGCCAGTGACCGTAAAGCGATATCCCCGGGCGGACCATTTCAAAGTGTGTTTTGCTAAACAAAATCATCGCCGCGGAAGACGCCGTGTGCCGAACTTTTGGGCCGATACCAAGCACCCGCAGACGCTCTACCAGTGACACAAATTGTTCAAGCTGATACTGCGCATATTCGTGAGAGGTAGTGTCTTCGATATTGGCGAAATGCGTCGAGGCGCCGAACGGCTGTAATAACGGATACTTCTTGAATATCTTCGCAAAGGCCGGCAGTTCCTTTTCGGTGATCCCCTGTCGGTTTGTACCGGTTTCGAGCTTGATGTGTGCGCGAATTGTCTTTCCGGTCCGCTTTGATAACTTCCCAAGTCCGTTCAATGTCTCTGTATCGAAAACAACCGGCTCAATATCACGCTCGGCTACTAAATCCAATGCAGCAAGCGAAACCGGCCCCAATAACAACAGGCGTCGACTCCATCCGTGCTCTCGGCAAACAATCGCTTCTTCGATCGAATGCACCGACAGATAATCAACCTGCTTTGATCGAGTCAACATGCTCACGATCTGGGGCAGACCGTGGCCATAGGCGTTGGCCTTCACCGACGGCGCCAGCAGTCGTCCGCGCACCAGTTTGGCGAGCGCTTTGACATTGCGCTCCAGCGCCGAGCGCGACAATTCTATCCAATTTAAGAGTGGTGGAGACGACATGCCGATTTTATAGCAGAAAGCCAACGGCGAGACAAGATAAAGGTGCGGTCTGCTGAATCCCGATCTGATGGTTGAATCCGTCGGTGGCAGAGTACCATGCGCCCCGGCGCAATCTATCGCAATCGTACCAATAGTCGTTCGACCGATTCCTTGCGCTGACGGGAAAGCGGAATCGATTTGCCGCTCCGAAGAGTCAGTTTGTAGTTGCCGCTCATATCCGATACCAACTCGCGAACAACTTTGAGATTCACCAGCGCTTTGCGATGCGATCGAGCAAAGAACTTTCCGATCAGCATTCGCTCCAGATTCCGAAGGCTCTCCCGAAGCATATACCGTTTATCTGCTGTATGGATCACGCTGTAATAGTCGGCCGCCTCTATCCATTCTATCTCGTCGACCGGAACATAACTTGTCCGGGCGCCGTCACGGACCGAAATTCGCATCGGTTCAGCCGACTCCGCCTGCTCAAGACCGGCCGGCGGCAATCGCGACTCATACATCTCGACCAGCCCTTTGATTTGGCGAATGAAATCGTCCTCATGTTTCTCGTTGAGGCGCTGACGTGCCCGGTCAAGTGAGTCTCTTAGCCTTTTTTCGGAGAACGGCTTTAGGAGATAATCGACGGCGTTTATTTCAAATGCCTTCAACGCAAAGCTGTCAAAAGCGGTCACGAACACCGTCAGCGGCATTTTGTGAAGTCCGACTCTCTGCACAACTTCTATTCCTGTCAACCGTGGAAGCTGGATGTCCAGGAAAACCAAATCAATGCTTACTTCAGCAAGCAGTTTCACCGCCTCTTCACCATTGCTCGCCTCGCCGACGATCTTCACTCGCGGCTGAGATTCAAGCATGTGCCGCAAGAGTTCCCGCGCCAACGGCTCGTCTTCAACTATTAGAGTTCGAAGGTCGCGGTCCATACGTTAGGCCGGGTGGGCGGCGAGGGTTTTGGTGTGAAACGGAAGTTCTATTGTCACGCTGGCGGCCCCGGCGCTCCCCGACTCAAGTTCGATCCGGTGATTGTCGCCATAGAGTGTCCGCAGTCGGGCGCTTGTGTTGGATAGGCCGATTCCGAAGCTCCCTTCGCTCATTGTCGATGGTTCTTCCCCCCCAGACCCGCTGTTATTCACCACGATGATCAGATCGCCGTTTCGTTTTGTCACTGCGATTGAAATCGATCCGGCCCCCCCTGTCCGTTCGATCCCATGGCGCACCGCATTCTCAACAATCGGCTGTAGTAGAAACCCCGGAACTAAGGCCTCGCTTGTGGTCTCGTCAATCGATGTCGAGATCGCCAGTTGCCGCCCAAAACGTATTTTCACGATTTCGAGGTAATGCCCGAGCAGTTCCAGTTCTTCCCGCAGGGGAATCTCCCCGCGCGACACTCCCGCAAGCGACGAACGAAGCAGTTCAGCAATTCCGTTGAGCATATCGATCGCCTTGGCGGTGTCCCCTTTGCGCACCAGCGCACCGAGAGCGTGTAGCGAGTTAAAGAGAAAATGAGGTTGGAGTTGCAGGCGAAGCGAGGTGAGCTGTGCTTCGGCAAGTCGAGTTTCCAGGCGCGACGCCTGCAGGCGCTGGTCATGATACGCCCGGTAATATCCCAGCGCATGCTCCACTCCTATCATCGCCCAAAAGGCGAGCAGGAAAAAGGTGCTGTGGACCGACAGCACAAACCCAAGCATCTCCTCAAAAGAATTGCCGTGATCCACATGCGAGAGATTAGCAAGCAAAATGACGGCATACGCCAGCAGATAGAGAAGTGTGCCGACAACACTCGCCACCATCAGAATGATACTGTTTCGCAAGGCGTTGGGTGGCTCGATCCGGAAACGACTGGCGAGCGTCAAGATCAGCGGGGTGATTCCTCCCCAGATAAGCCAGAGCACAACTTTGACCCGGTGCAATTCCCACCAGGTGTACGGGTAGTCGCTTGGCGGAAACCAACGCCAGAACATTGCGGATAACGTCCCGATCAAAACCCACAGAGCAAGATAGACCCCACGTCGCACCCGCTTGTCAGGAAACATCGTGTGGTAAAGCTCGAGCGTCTCACTTCTTGTGACCGACATACTTCAATATATATCGAACCTCGTCGGATTCAACACGTCAATCGACGTACTTGTTTTTTTCTGCGTCGCTGATCGAACGCTTTCGCGAGTTACAAACGACCAGCTCAAAATAGTTCCCTGCGTGGCGACTACCATTCACTGCACTTTTCTTCCATTGGCGGAATCGACCGGCGCAAATCGCAACTGCCTCACGTTATTGATCTGCAGAGCGGTATCTGCCGCAACATCGGCCCCGCCACAAAAAATCAGTCGGGGTCCATATCACCGAGTACACAAACAGTCGTAATAAACGAGGAGATATCATGCAGAGCTACTTGATCACTACTGGCAAATCGCTACTACATCACGCCGCTTTGGCTGTGATGTTGTGGGCGTGCTGTGCGGGCCGGGCCAACGCACAGGCATTTGAACGAATACTCGCCCCGTCGGGCAATCCGGTCGTTGTCGACACAACCCGAAGCACCTGGGTTGGGTGCGCCTTTGTCGATTTCAACAACGACGACAAACTCGATCTCTTCATCGCCGATTTCAACGGATGCCACTTGTATCGCAACGATGGCTCCGGATTCACACGTCTCTCGACCGTCGCGATGGCGCTTGACCTCGCCACATATTATGGCACCAGTTGGGCGGATTACGACAACGACGGTGATCAGGACTGTTTTTTGGCTGGCGATGTGTCGTCTCTTTACCGTAATGACGGTAGCGAACAATTCACCCGCGTATCTCAGATCGATCAGTTTGAGGCGCGTGGCTGGAGTCCTGCCTGGGCCGACTATGATGAGGACGGTGATCTGGACATCTTGGTTGCCCATCCCAATGGATTTGTCGGCGGAGGCCCAGTACCAAATCGGCTCCTAAGAAACGAAGGCCCCCCGAACTACCAGTTCTCGCGCATCGATACCGGCGTGGTAGTCACTGGTCTTGCGCCGTACACGTCGGCCAACTTCTCCGATTTCGACCTCGACGGCGATTTGGATCTGTTTATCGGAACCGGACCGGCTGTCGCCGTCGGCGCCCCCGATAATCTCTATCGCAATATGTTCACTGAAACCGGCGCCGCGGGATTCACGCGTATTACCACGCCGCCAATCGCCACCGACACCAACGATGGTCAGGCATGGACCTGGATTGATTATGACAACGATCGTGATCTGGACGCCTTCGTTACCAACTGGGGTGGCGGCAACCCCGCTCTGAGACCCAATCGGCTCTATCGGAATGACAATGGAACTTTCACACGTATAACCGGCCAGCCGCTGGTGACCGACGCCGATCAGTCATTGTCAGGAGTTTGGGGCGATTACGACAACGATGGCGACCTCGATGTGGTAGTAGCCAATTCGGGCTCCCCCAACAGTTACTACCAAAACCTGGGTGGTGGCGCTTTCTGGCGGATCGATGACGGGAGCGCCGGCGACTTGGGAGTGCGCGGTGGCAATACCGGCGCTTCGGCCGGCGACTACGATAACGACGGCGACCTGGATTTGTTCTTCACCGGTCCGCTGGGTGGTCCAACGGGAAACCGACGCGGACTCTATCTTAATCTGAACGGCAATCTGAAAAAGTGGCTGAAACTCGAACTGACCGGCGTTCGCTCAAATCGCAGTGCGATCGGCGCGAGAGTGTGGGTATTTGCCAACACCGGGTCCGGCAGTATCTGGCAACAGCGAGAGATTTCCACACAAGATTGTTGGCTTGGGCACAACTCGCTAGTTGTTCACTTTGGACTTAAGAACGCCACTACCATTGACACTTTGCGAGTCGTCTGGCCATCAGGAATCACCTGGGATACCACCGGTGTGGCGGTCAACCAGTTCTTGCACTTGACCGAGCAGTGCCCCGACACCGACGGTGACGGCGTGACTTGTCTGGACAACTGTGAGTTTGTGAGCAATTCCGATCAATCCGACACCGACGGCGACTTTATCGGCGACGCTTGCGACGCCTGTCCGAACGATCCCCTGGACGACATTGATGGCGACGGAATGTGCGCCGATGTCGATCCCTGCCCGCTCGATCCGGCCAACGACGCCGACGGCGACGGTTTCTGCGCCAACGCAGACAACTGCCCGAATCTGTCAAACCCCACTCAGGCGGACGGCGACCTCGATGGTCTCGGTGATGCCTGCGATCTCTGTCCGGGAGATTCGCTTAACGACATTGATGGCGACGGCGTGTGCGGCAATCTCGACAATTGCCCAACTCTCGTCAACGCCTTGCAGGAAGACACCGATAACGATCTGATCGGCGATTCCTGCGATAACTGTATTTCTGTCGCCAATTCAAATCAGGCCGACGCCGATCAGGATGGAATCGGCGATGCCTGTGAGACCTGCTGTCTGGGTGTCTCCGGAAATGTCGATTGTGATCTGACTCAGGGGGTAGATATCTCAGACTTGTCGGCGCTCATTGACTACTTGTATATAACATTTACTCCGCTCTGTTGCCCCCAGGAGGCCAACTGCGACGGTCAGCCGGGAGTCGATATCGCCGATCTGTCGGCTCTGATCGACTATCTGTATATCAGCTTCACTCCGACGGCGGTTTGCCAGTGAGAAAGTTGCGGAACATCACAAACCGTGGAGTCATGTATGAAATTATTAGTGATCGCCGGCATGCTACTGATGGGAGTATTGCCTGATATGGGTTCTGCCCAATCCAATACTCCGCCCTGCTCGTCCCCTGAGGCAAGCCAGTTTGATTTTTGGGTTGGCGGTTGGGAACTAACCTGGAATGATACATCCAAGGGGTTCAATTCCATCTCCAAGGCGTTCGACGGGTGTGTGATCCGCGAGCAATTCAGCGATTCTGCCAACGGGTATTTCGGCGGAAGTCTCTCCGTTTACAATCAGAAAAAGAAGGTCTGGGAACAGACCTGGGTAGACAACGCCGGAAATTTCATGATTTTCGAGGGGCGACTTGAAAACGGACAAATGATCCTCGGCCGATCGGTGCTCGATACCGCCGGCAATTCGATACAACAACGAATGGTCTTTCTGAATATTTCCAGCGATAGTCTGGATTGGCGGTGGGAATCATCGGCCGACGGCGGCACGACCTGGAAAGAGAACTGGTTCATTCACTATCGGCGAAAGTAAGCACTAACAACAAACCCGCGAGGGGCCTCGACTGTCCCTCCGTTCTTCCCCTCAGGTCGCTCGGAAAGACAATTACCGGGCGACCTGTCACTTCTGTTGATTGATGAAGCTGTTAGCGGTTGGTTTGTCGGCGAAGAAATTCCAGCGTCCGTCGCCACGCCGCCTCAGCCGCAACAGAATTATACGCGTCGATGCGATCCGATTCGAAAAACCAGTGCCCGGTCGAAGGATAGACATAGAAATTCACCGGTCGATTTGCCTCAGTAAGTTTCGCTTTCAGCGTGTCGACTTCGGCCTGGGGTTCGTACGGATCAGATTCGGCAAAGTGACCCAGATACGAAGAGCGCGACTTGCTGTAGTCGGCCGGCCCGGTGCCATAGAAGATTGTCACAAGGTCAACGGTCTCCGGCTCTGAGCACGATAGATCGAGCGCGAAATACGCCCCCAGCGAAAATCCGATTACTGCCAATCGTTTGCGTTTTTTGCCGTACTGTCCAAAGATCCATTTTGCGGCCTTGGCAACCTCGGCCCTGGCTTTCTCGTGGTCGAACGAATCGCGGAGCGCCTCCGCCTCGGGAATTGTCTCGGCCGTCTTGCCGCCGTACAAATCAGGCGCGAAGACAATAAATCCGGCCTCGGCCAATCGCCTGCAAAAATCCCGCATCGTTTGATTGAGCCCCCACCAGGCATGGAGCACCAATACCGGGTCTCCCTTTCCCGATTGAGGCAAGGCCAGATACCCCGATGGCCGCGGGAGCTTCGCTACGTTTTCTGATTCTTGATTTGTCATCGCTCCCGCTCCTTCTAATCTACCGTTGAGTTATGCTATTCTCTTTCCTGTTCCGACTTCAAACACCAGCACATTCTTTCCGCTCACCCCGAATTTCACCGTCCTTCCTACGGCTGTTTCCGGAGAGGCAACACTGGTCACGGTCAGCAGAATATCCCGGTACTTCAATTCCAGCACATAATGGTCACCCATATACTCGCACGCTGTGACTTCGCCGGACAAAATTCCTTGCGGCGAAATCTCTATTCCCTCCGGCCGGATGCCAATACGCACTGTCCCCAGTCTGCGAACCTGCTCGCTTGTTGCAGATTCCAGATCCTCAAGTGCGATCCCCAAAGGCAAGAGCCGTCCGTTTTCTACGATCGACTCAATCAAATTGATCTTCGGCTGGCCGACAAACTGCGCGACATGAGTAGTCGTCGGCGCCTCGTACAACTCTTTCGGCGTGCCAATTTGCTCTACTCTTCCCTGATACAGCATCGCTACCCGGTCGGCCATAGTCAGCGCCTCGGTCTGGTCGTGCGTCACATGCACCATCGCCACCCCCACCTGCCGCTGAAGCCGGACAATTTCGCCGCGCATCCGCATGCGCAAATCGGCGTCGAGATTGGATAGCGGCTCGTCGAGCAGAAATATCGACGGATTCCGTATGATCGCTCTACCGAGCGCCACCCGCTGACGTTGTCCTCCGGATAGTTGCGCCGGACGATCGTCAAGGCGGCCCTCAAGCCCGATCATCGCCGCGATTTCCCGAACACGCGCCGCGATTTCCTGCTTGGGTGTGCCGGCGACCTTGAGCGGGAATCCCAGATTTTTCTCCACACTCATATGTGGGTAGAGTGAATAATTCTGAAAAACCAGCGCGACATTCCGGTCTTTGGGCCGCAACTGATCGACCTGTTTTCCGCCGATCCAGATCTCGCCGCTGTCGGCCGATTCCAGCCCGGCAATAATTCGCAGGAGTGTCGACTTGCCGCACCCGGAAGACCCCAGCAAGACCAGCAGTTCACCTTCGGCCAGTTCCAGCGAGACATTGTCAAGCACCTGCGTACTTTCAAAGCGCTTGCTGATGTTCTTTACAATGAGTCCGGCCATATTTCCAAATCTAGTTCGTGGCGGCAATCGCGCCGTTTTCGATCCGATACCTCGTCGCTCTGGCCCGCAGTGGTTCCGGCGGTTCCAGCGCGGTGGTCAAAAATAACTGTTCAACCGCGCCAAAGCCATCAATCAACGCCGCGGCCCGCCGTTCATCCAATTCGGCGAATATCTCGTCAAGTAGTAGTAGCGGCGCCATTCGCCGTTTTTCTTTCAGCATCTGGTAGATCGCCAGCTTCAGCGCCACTGCGGCGGTCCGCCACTGCCCCTGCGAGCCATGGGTGCGCGCCGGATATCCGCTGATGAAAATCGCCAGATCATCGCGGTGCGGCCCGACTACCGCTGTCCTCTGCGCCAATTCCCGGTCACGATTTTGGGCCAGTTGTTTGGCAAACGCTGACCGCGCGATTGCAATGTCATCGCATTCCGGATCGATTTCAATCTCCGGCGCATACTGTAGATCAAACGGCTCGCCATCGGAGATATCCCTATAAAACGGCGCCGCCGACACTCGCAACTGCTTTACAAACGCCGCCCGCCGCACCGTGATCGACGAACCATACTCCAGCAATTGTTCGTCAAAAAGTGTCGCGTCCATTCGCGCCTTGAGCGCGGCATTTTTCTGCGAAAGCGCCCGTTGGTAGGCCACCAGTTCTTTCAGATACGATTGCGAGTGTTGCGACAGGTGCAGATCGAGAAACAACCGCCTTTGCGACGGCGCCCCCGACAAGATCACGCTGTCCTCCGGGCCGGCCGCCACCGCGCAAAATCGCTCGAACAGTTCTACCGCCCGCACCGGAACTTCATCGATTGTCACTTTCCGCTTTCCCCCGCGCTGATACGCCACCGCGACCTGTGCGTTGTGCCCACCCGCCGATACCTGTCCTGCAACCCGGTAGACCTCACATCCGTCGCGCAGGAGCACGCTGTCGGCCAGCCCGCGTTGCGACCGTCCCAAACACAGACAATAGATCGCCTCAAGTAAATTGGTCTTCCCCGACCCGTTTCCGCCGAAGAAGACATTCACTCCCGGCGCAAACGAAACAGCCAATTGGGGGAAATTCCGAAACGAGGTGACATCAATAGCGTGAACGAGCATGCCGGAAAGTACGAAAAAACCCGGCCCAAATCAGCGTTCAAATGTTGGTGGTATTGCCGTCTATCTGGGAACGAACCAATAGTGGGGACGGGTCGCCAAACCGGTAACCGGATAGAACATGGATCGGTCGGGGAAGGGATCGCCCAAATTGCGATAGCTTGCGGCAACATCGTCGGAAAACCAGTCGGCGTTCAAAATAATAGCCGCGTGTTTCTTTTCTGCGATGGTCGCCTTTATATCCCGCTCCAATTCTGCATACGCCATAGAATCACCTGACCGGATTTCGACCAATGCCATTTTATGAGCGCAAGATGTCTTGCCAGCGAGGACCGGAATGTAGCCGTGATAGGGTAACAGTATTTCCCCTTGCACCGCTTTAAGTCGGTCGATAAACTTGTTGCCCCACTCTTCATCCGCTTTGGTAGGTATTTGCTTTGCGGGATTGTACCACAGGAGCCCAAACTGTACCACGAATAGTGCGGCAAAGACAGTTACGTATTTACTCGACGGAGCACCTGCAATTTTGAACGTCGGATCGCTGAGTTTTCCCAGAAATATTCCTGCGGTGATAGCAAGTACTGCGGCAGTAGGAATGAGGGCGTTTTCAAATCCCCCCGCGAACATACGCATCGACCACGAGCTTGCCAGCGCCCCAATCACGAAGCAGATCCAGAACAGACGGTCTTGGCGACCCTCCTTGCCACGTAAGCCTGTCACCAGCGCCAGAAATGTGATCAGCATAATTGGCACCTGTCTAAAGATGTCCTTTGTCCAAAATCCGAGAACGAGATTGGTATCCAGTGTGTGCCGATTCGGAAGAACAAATACATAGTAGCTGTACCAGCCGGAAAGCGCCGCATCAAACCACAACGTTGTTCCAAGAACGACCGCCAATGCCGGAAGCACAAGCCAAAGGGATTTCAGTCGACCATAATAGACAGCGTACAATGTCAGAGTTATAGTCGGCAAGAGCGTTGACTGTTTCGCCAGGAAAGCCAATCCAAGTAAACACCCCGCAATGAAAAACCGTCGCACTTCACTTCCGCCCCTAATTAGATATCCGGCCCCGAAGAGCAATGCAATCGCCAACATGTCAACACGGCAAATATCGTACCAGTAGCCACAGGCTCCATAACTGGCCGCAAAAAGCCCAACGGAAGTCGCGGAAAGCAATTTGCTATTTGTCTCTCGCTTTACCCATTGAAAGATTAGAGCAAAGACGCTGATCGTCGAGAGAATTGACACTAGTCGTACCGCCAAAAACCCCGGCCCAATGATCCACGACACCACTGCTGACACATAGTAAAAGAGCGGTGTGTATATAAAGGGAATAAACTCCAGCGACGGCTTGGCATACAGTGGCTGACCGTGCATGATTCGGAGCACATGGTCAACAATCGCCCCCTCCATCCACTCCAGTTCGAACGGGTATCGCAATCGGATAAGAGCGAG
Source organism: uncultured Ignavibacteriales bacterium (assembly GCA_964571235.1). Classification (GTDB taxonomy): domain Bacteria; phylum Zixibacteria; class MSB-5A5; order GN15; family FEB-12; genus JACRAV01. Next base: position 103,788 of record CAZNAI010000003.1, read on the forward strand.
AACAAGAAAGAGGGCAGTAAACCCCGCCCCAAGTATCGATAGAACTCCAAAGAGAAGTTTTTGTAGTTTGACAGTCGATTGCTTTTGATTTGTTCGACCCACAACCCAAATATACCACTCACCCACACCCGCGCATAATGAAAAGTCGCTCTCTGTGCTTCTCTCACAGCGTACAAAAACATGTTATCTTTCCCTTATGACACCCCGCGGCGAGAAAATCCCTGCCGCCATCCTCGGCGCCTACTACGCGACACTGGCCGCTTTCTTCGTGGCATCATTTTTCCCCGAGTACCGCGTCTGGGGAATCAACTGGTGGGCGTACTTTCCGCTGTGGGTGAAATTTCTTCTGCTCGGCATAGGGGTGTCCGCCCCGACAGTGATTGATAGAGTCATCGATCGCACACTCAAAAGCCGCGACGATATCACACCTACGTCCTATCGCTGGCTGGTCGGCGGCTTTCTCGTCGCCATGCTCGCCTTATTCTACCTGCTTCGTGCACAGACACATTTCCTCGGCGACGGCTACACCCTGCTCCACCTGCTCGGCTCAGAAAACCCCTTCATCAAACCGCGCAATTTCGGCGGCACCATTGTCCAGTACTGGATATTGAAATGGCTGGGAGGAACCTCCGAAGCCGACGCCCTTCTTCCCTATCAGATTGTCTCGTACACTGCCGGCCTTTTGTTCCTCTCGATCAATCTCTGGCTATCGCACCGACTGTTCACTCATCTGCTCAGTCGTTTCTTGTTCTTGGCGGTCACCAGTACAGCCGGATTTGTTCTGCTGTTTTTCGGGTATGTCGAGAACTACTCGCTCTTTGTTGTTACGGTCTATCTGCATGCCGCGATTACTTTGCTGATAGTTCACAGGCAGGCCAGCCGGTGGTGGATACTCCCGGTTCAAGGATCGGCGATCTTCTTTCATATTTTCGGCGTTGTGCTCCTGCCGGCTACAGCCGTCGCCTTGCTTGTGCATTCTCCGCTATGGCGATATATCGTGTCGTTGCGTCTTGCAGTCAGGTCGACGTTGCTGGCTGTGATACTTCTGGCGGGCACCGGTGGATTCTTCTATTGGATTCGCGAAAATCTCTTTGTCCGTTTGTCTATACTGCCGCTGGTTACCGACAAATTCACAGTCGGCGGGTACACCCTCTTCTCTTTTCCCCATCTTGCGGATATTTTCAACCTGACCATTCTCCTCTTTCCCGGAATCGCCGTGGCCGCCCTTGCTCTTTGGCAACTTCGCAGTTCGCGCATACCCGAAGGAGAGCAAAGCCAGTGGAGCCTGGCATTCACTCTCTCCATAGCCGGATGTTTCGGAGCCGCATTCATATTCTCACCCGGACTCGGCATGCCCCGCGACTGGGACCTCTTTGCCCTGGCCGGTGTGCCCCTTATTCTGTTCCTTTGCCATCGGCTATTGTCCGGCTATTCTCTGTGGAGGTCCAAAGTGGCGATGGCGACTGCACTGCTTGGCGCCCTAATCCTCTTTCCGCGGGCGGTGGTTTTTTCAGGGCATGAGATTGCGCTGAAACATATCGAGGCGTACGCCGGTCTCGACCTTGAAAAAAGCGGCTCCTTGAGATTCTTGCTGGCGAAGTACTATCGCGAGCACGACCGGCTGGCCGACGTTCGCCGGGTTGATTCAATCGGCCTGGCCGCTGATCCCGATACCTACCGCATGAACGAGGCAATAGAACGCCGGGAAGCCGGCGATACCATAGACATGATCCCGATTCTGCGGCGCACCACTCAGCGAAATCCGCTCAATTGGGCCGCTTGGGGAAATATTGGGGTTATCGCGCTTTTCAACCGATCATTCGATTCGGCCTACTATTATCTGCGGATATCCGATGCCCTCAATCCGCACAACGCTTCAACAAATCTCAATCTGGCGTCCTGTCTCTATCATTTGAAACGGTACGACGAGGCGGAAGAACGAATTGCCGAGGCGATCCGCCTTGATTCAACTCAACAGACGACCGAGCTGATGACCCTTCAGTGCGATATTTATCGTGAATCTAATCAGCAGGCAAAGTATGTGGCGATGTTTGCCGCGATTGCATCAAAGCCCGACGCGCCCGAGAAATATGTCCGTGGCTGGATCGAATTACTTCTGGCACAAAAGCGGATTGCCGAAGTTGAAATCGTCCTCTCAAGCCCCTCTGCCCGAAACCTCGACCCCTTGTTCCTGTCAGAACTACGCTACCGATATCCGAACCTGGCAATGCCGGCAGACCGTCGCTGACTTTGCTTCTTCAGTCGGCCAGCCGCAGGGGCATCACAAGGCAGAGATAATCTTCTTTTGAAACAGCCGGGCTGTACACAATGCCGGCGGCAACAGCACTGGACAATTCAAAAATCGCCTCGCCGCCGTCGAGTTTGCCGAGTATCTCCACGATATACGTCGCGTTGTACCCGATCTCCATCCCCTCGCCATTATAGTCGCAGTCGAGCGTCTCGCGACCTTCACCGCCAACATCGGCATTGCTGGTGGACAGCGAGAGTGACCCCTTTTTCAGGGAGAACTTAACCTGATGTGTAAGCGCATTCGACAGAATCGATACCCGCCGCACAGCTCCCGCAAGTTCTTCTTTGTTGATAACCAGTTTCTTGTCGTTACTGGCCGGAATGACCTGTTCGAAATTCGGATACGGCCCCTCGATCAGACGCGAGGTGAGCACCGTCTCGCCGATGGTGAAAATGATATTACTCTCACCAAAAATGATTCCGACTTCAGCGACACCTGACTCGGCAAATTTCGGAATCAAATTGAGCACTTTCGGCGGGATAATAACATCGGCGCTCATCCCTTTGAGCTTGGAGTTATCAGATGACATTCTCGCCAGGCGGTGGCCATCGGTCGCCACCATCTGCATCCGATCAGCTTTGGTCTGCCAAAGCACCCCGTTGAGTGCTGGGCGGGTCTCATCAGTCGAGCAGGCAAAGGTTGTCTTGCGGATCATCTGCACCAGCTCTTTGGCAGGCACCGGAATCTCTTTTTTAGTATTCACCGCCGGTAGTTTCGGAAAATCTTCGGCCGAAATCGCCGCGATCTTATATGATCCGTTTGGAATTTTGATCTCCACCCGGGCATTTATTGCCTCAACCGTAATCTCCGATTCCGGCAACTCTTTGATAATTTCAAAGAGTATCCGCGCCGGCAGGACCGCCGATCCCTTTTTTGTGACCGCACACTCGACCGTAACGGTGATTGAGATATCCAAATCTGTCGCCGATATCTTCAGTTTATTTTCAAGTGCTTCAACAAGAATGTTGGTAAGAATTGGTAAAGTTGATTTGGTTGGCACAACCTGCAGAATCGACTGCAGTCCGGAGGCCAAGCGGGATTTCGGAAGAGAAAATTTCATTTGTAGATGCTCCCCACAGCGGGTATCAACAGGTCTGTATTCTTATTCAGTTTGGATATATATAAGAAGTAGTAATAGTAAAGGGTGTGAATTTGTGGATGACTCCTTGCGGAGGGCGAGGTCTTGATTGCTAGTACGAAGTCAAATACGGTCTTAACCCTACGGAATACCGTCACCGGGATTCCACAATTGTTCTGCATGCAATTCACAATCAGGGCTACCTTACCCACACAGTATTTTCGCAAATCTCTTTCTCCACGCATATCCACCGGCCTGTACACAACTTATCAATATAAGAGTGCCGCAGAAATCTTGTCAATCTTCTCGCGAAGTGTGATGTCTCCTGCGATCCGACGCGATACCAAATCGCACGCATGGATTACGGTCGAATGATCTCTTCCGCCGAAAGCATTACCGATCGCCTTCAGTGAATTGTCTGTCAGCGACCGCGACAAATACATCGCCACCTGGCGAGCCAGCGCGATCTTGGCGGTCTTTTTCTTGGCCCGCATCATCTCAAGCTCGATCCGGAACTGTTCGCTGGTCTGCTTTTGAATCATCTCGATTGTGATATGCCGTTTCTGCGACGAGAAGGTATCAGAGAGGACCTTCTGAGTCATCTCCAGGTCAATCGGGACTTTCTTGACAGAGGAGTACGCCAATAGGCGAATCAAAGCCCCTTCCAGCTCACGGATATTGGATGTCACCCGGTCAGCGATATACGTCAACACTTCGGCGGGCAGTTCCGTTCCCTCGACTGAAAGCTTCTTGAGTAGGATCGCGGTACGGTTCTCCAGATCGGGAGCCTGAAGATCGGTCACCAGCCCCCAACTGAATCGGGACAGTAGCCGTTCTTCCAGCCCCTTGATCTCTTTGGGCGGACGGTCGGATGTGAGAATGATCTGTTTTCCGGAATGGTACAGCGCATTGAACGTGTGAAAGAACTGTTCCTGCGTCGATTCTTTCCCGGTGAAGAATTGAATGTCGTCGATGATCAGCACATCTACATCGCGGTACATCTTTGTGAAATCTGAAATCGACCGGTCAGCGATCGCGTCGATGAAGTCCGATGTAAATTTCTCCGAGGTAGCGTACATCACCCGCTTGTTTGGAAAGAACTCCAGGATCTTATGCCCGACCGCCTGTACAATGTGTGTCTTGCCCAACCCGGTGCCGCCGTAGATGTACAGCGGATTGTACTTGGTCATCCCCGGACCCTCAGCCACCGCCGAAGAAGCCGCACAGGCAAACTGATTGAAGTCACCTACGACGAGTGTCTCAAACGTATATCGCGGACTGAGATTGTGATTGGCCGGCGCTGGAGAAGCACTCGCCGGCGTCGCGTATGGGGCTTCGTCTGCCGGTACAGCGCCGTCGAGCGCCAGCCGGGTTTGATCTCCGTTGTCACTCCCACTGGAGATGACATAGAGGATATCGTACCGTTTGCCGAGCACCTCGCGAAAGGCCTCTTCGATGTATTCGCGAAAATGCCCTTCGATCCAGTCAGCGACAAACTGATTTGCCACCGCGACCTTGAACGTCCCGTTGTCGGTCGCTTCGCCGCGTGTGGCGGCGATCCAGGTATCATACGACTGTTTTTTCAGCCGCTTCTTGATGTACTCTTTGCAGTCAATCCATGCCTGCGAGTTCGGTATTCCGTTGTTCACTGGTGTTTCCCCCACCAAAGATTTATTCACAGCGTCCACACTTTCTAATTCACTCTGCCGCACATGCATCCACAGTGTGCGACAGGGCCTGTCGACAAGTTTCCCACACAGATTTCCACAAATTCGCCAAATCGGCCAACTCGATAAACCGGTGAAATTGAGCGGGATAGCAATTCGTCGTGCGAGGATACCCACACGTTGTCCACAGACCGCTTCGTTATCTTTAACATGTGCATTGTTATCCCGAAGTGAACAAAGCGTCAAGTCGGCGTGTGGAAAAAACCCGATGAAATCCGAACCGCTTGTCCGGTTGTACATTAGCCAGATAAAAAAATCGCCGCCTTGTCTGGCGGCGATTTGTCCACATCTGATTTTATCGACAGGCGAGTAATACTCGCATACACGACAAAAGGTTACCCCTACTCCATCGCCAATAGCTTCCGTCCGATCGCCGCGAATACTTCCATTTGCGCGTCAGTCCCGTCGATCGCCACCGGTCTGCCCGTATCAGCGCCCTCGCGGATAGAACTTTCCAGCGGAATTTCGCCAAGAAACGGCACACTCAACCGCTCGGCCAGCCGCTTGCCGCCGTCGCGACCAAATATGTAATCGCGTTTTCCATTCGATTCGTAGTACGACATATTCTCAACCACACCGATTACCTGCAATTTGGTCTTCTCGGCCAATTTGGCGACTCGTCCGGCGACATGAGTTGCGGTCGCCTGCGGTGTGGTTACTACCAACAGCTCCGCCGAAGGTATCGCTTGCGCGATTGTGAGTGTGACATCTCCCGTTCCCGGCGGCAGATCCAGAAAGAGAAAATCCAGATCGTCCCACATCACATCGCTCAAGAACTGATTGACCGCCTTGTGGAGCATCGGTCCCCGCCAGATCACCGGGTCGTCTTCGTTGACGAAAAATCCCATCGAGACAACCTGCAGATTATCCCCTTTGCGGAGCGGCACAATCTTGTCGTCGATTATCGTCGGCTGACCAGTCACACCAAGCATTCGCGGCACTGAAAAACCATACACGTCCGCATCGAGCAATCCGACATTCTTTCCCATCTTCGCCAGCGCCGAGGCGAGATTTGTGGTGACAGTCGATTTTCCGACTCCGCCCTTTCCTGATGACACCGCGATGAACCGCTTGGCGAAATTGACAATACTCACCGGCTCGCGTCCTTCAACCGGCGCATGCCCCAGCTTTTGACGAAGGCGCATTCTCTGTTCGTCGGTCATGACATCGAACTCGACTTTGACCGATTCCACTCCCGGAATCAAACTCACACCATTGCGAACATCCGATGTAATTTTCTCTTTGAGTGGACATCCTGGCACAGTCAGGGTGATCCCGACTCTCACATTCCCGCCGATCACATCCACAAACCGAACCATATCCAGTTCGGTCAGCGGCTTTTTCAGCTCCGGATCGTTGATCCCGGAGAGTATGTGCAGTACTTGTTCTTTAGTTGGCATATTAGCTCTTTTCAATTGGACTTGTCGAAATTCAGGTCGGCCAGGGTGACATCGCGGAATGTGTCCTCAAGCGATTTCTGCGCCTTGTCGTACACCGCCTGAAGTTTGCAGTTTGGCAGATGCTGACACTGGTAGACGCAGGCCTGGCATTCGTACATGGTCATTTTCCCCTGGGTCGCCTCGATAATTTCCAAAAGCGTGATTTCTTTGGGCGCTCTGTTGAGGCGCAATCCGCCGCCGAATCCGCGCGAGGTAACCACCAGCGCCGCCCGCGACAGTTCGGAAACGATCTGCGGAAGGTACTTGGGGGGGATCTGCTGACGATTGGCAATGGCGGTGGCGGTGGTGAGGGTGGAGCCGTTGTGGTGAGCGATCTCCCACATAGCTCTAATGGCGTACTCAGTCTTTTTTGTTAACATACTCATATTATACACCCCCGCCCGGAATAAGCAAGGGGGGGTAAAGTCACCCTGAGCTTGCGAAGTCCCGCGGCATGAGCCGCAGGGGTCGAAGGGCCTCCGATGCGAGCCCTCGTGTAGGTCGAAACCCCCGCGGTTTCGACACCGTGTCTGTCACCCCGACCCCTCTTTGTCACCCCGGCGAAGGCCGGGGCCCAGTCGTGTAGGTCGGCGACCCTCGCGGTCCCGACAACTTGGCGTCACCCTGAGCCTGCGAAGTCCCGCGGCTTGAGCCGCAAGGGTCGAAGGGCCGCCCCCGTCTGTCATCCCAGCGAAAGCTGGGACCCATCTTCTCTTCGCCTTGGTACCCCACCATTCATGGCGGATTTATCAACTAACCCCTTTTCTTCAATACGACGATATACTCATTTACCATCGTTGTGTCCAAAGCTCCAACGACATTAGTAGGACTATTTTTGCTCGGCATGCGTTTGTTCGGAATATTACGCACCACCGTTTCAATATGTTCAAACCCGTTCAATTCAAACATTTGGCTAGTTATCAGATCTGTGGGTAGAGTGACACCTTTAACCCGTCGATTTCCTACGACGTAACAAACGGTCCCTTGGGGGCGTACTACACGCGATACGTTGTCAATAGATCTCTTGTAGTCGTCATAAAATGAAACGACATCCTCGACTCGTCGGGCATCCTGATTTCGAATTTCGCGAATAGCTAGATCAAGGCAGTCGATTCCGAAATCCAATTTTCTGAGATTTCTCATCCCACCCATTAGCAAATTATCAAGACGCTCGGCGTTTTCAAAGCCTAGCCACTGACTAGAAAGTCTCGAAAACTGGCCGTACGCAACTGTGGTTTGCGAGTCCCCGTACGGGGGTGATGTTACTACGATATCTACAGCCTCAGGATGAACAATTTCTTCCGGAATGTAATCCACAGAGTTGAAATCGAAGACGCGCGAAATTGCATCACCGTTCTTCTCTTGCATGTACATTGCTAGGCCAGATCTACACTTTCTCAACTTCGTCTGCATAAGCCTGAAGACGTCAGGATTGTGAGCGGATCTACTTTTTTCGGTCATCCGAAACAACTTGAATTCGCCGTTTCTTGTCCAAGAGGCATCCCGAACTGTCTCGCTGAATGGTACCATAAAGAAGTTGCGCACATGTTGATCGGAAATATCAAATATGAACTTTCTAACCGTGGCCAGCTGAGATTGGATTTCCGGTGCAAACCAGAAATTGATATTTCGAAAGTTTGGAGCTTCAACCGGTCGTTCACCTTCAATACCAAAATCCCGATTAAAGACCAATTCTTCGAATCGATTAATCACCTTGTCGAGTCGCGAAAGATCTATTGGAGTAGTCTTGGCGATCGACAATAGTCTTGCCAGCGGATTGAGATCGGTACCAATAGCATCTATTCCCCGTAAATTTGCTTCTACGAGAGACGTCCCAGAACCACAATAGGGGTCAAACAAGAGTTTGGCGTTTGAACAATGACGGTCGATGAGTTCGCCTGCTATTTGGGGGATCATTATAGCGGGATAGCTATGAAAACAATGAGTATATCCCTTTGTGTCAGCCCCGCGAAAATCCCACGTTGTGTCCGTATAGACTGCGCCCACTTATACTCCCTTACACAATCGCTTCTATAAATGTCTACTTACCTATAGGTAGGTGCAAATATATGCAATTTGAAGTAGTATTTCAATACCTATGGGCAAGAATGTGACGTCAATCGATCAATATGTGATAGACGCAGTCAGACGAAAGCGGCTTGCGGCCGGCCTGTCGCAAGCCGAGCTAGCCGCAATTCTCAGTGTGTCTCCGGGGTTTATTGGCAAGGTGGAAAGCCCTAGGAATTCGGCCAAATACAACTTGGGGCACATCAACATCATAAGCCTGTACTTCAATTGTAGTCCGCAAACTCTTTTACCCAAGAAACCGATCAATGTCAGCCGAAAGAAGTAAAATCATTAAGGAGTTCAAGAGAATTCGAGCACTCGGCTTCGTTCCAGCGACGAGATCTGGCGACACTGCTATAGGTAAGACATTTGAAGATCATTTGGGAGTCACCGAAAATAACTTGAAGGACCCAGATTTTAAGGGATTTGAAGTAAAGAGCCAACGGGATTTGACAGGGTCCAAAATCACTCTCTTTACGAAGTCCCCCACCTTTCCGAAGGGTGCGAATACGATCCTTCGCCAAAACTATGGCTCACCTGACTCGGAGTTTCCTCGAATCAAAGTTCTGCATACGTCTTGCTATTCAAATCGATTCAATACGCACTCGAGCGGTTTCGGCTTCCGGTTATTTCCCAACGATGAAGAATCGAGGCTTGAGCTTCAGATTAGGAGACTCAAAGATTCAAGGATACTTCCCGATCAGATTTATTGGGATTATGATCGACTCCGCGCCATTACGGCTCGAAAACTGGATAATTTATTCATCGTCTATGCTGATGTGCGCAGGGAGGAAGCAAAACAGTATTTTCACTTTACTCGGTCAATGATATTTCTCGGTTTCAAATTTGAGAGTTTTCTAGAAGTTCTTCGCGAAGGAAAGGTGATGTTCGATACACGCATCGGTGCCTATAAGACGCCAGGATCGAAGAGCTTTGGAAAAACTCACGATCATGGTAGCGGGTTTCGCGTAGATAGATCGTCGCTCGAATTGCTCTATTCGCACAAGTTTGACATCGAGTAGAATCTGATTTATTAACGAAATCCCTATCTCTTCCCCCCTCTTCCCACCCTCACCCGCAAGGGTATGAACAACCCTTATCCCACTCTCGCTCACTCGCGGCCGACAGGCCACACACAGCAAAACATTTTATTTTGCTCAAACGAACCCAATTTGCGCCGTGTCGTGTCACACTCCAACCGTCTGCCCCCAAGCGTCTTGCGCGCTCTCCGTGCTGGCCGTGGCGTACACCCTCGAACCCAAAACCAAACCCATTTGCGGTGTGATCAAACCCGATTATTGGCTCTGGTGGCCCACCATTTATGGTGGGTCCCTCGCCCCTTCGACACGCTCAGGGTGAAGTCAAAGAGAGATTGCTTCGGTCGCCCGTCCTTCGACGAGCTCAGGATGACGAGCGACACTTGCAATGACGAAACGGGCCGTGTGAATCGAACCCAATTCAAGCGTAGGTCACGCGCGTCTTCGCGGGTGACATCTCTATTTGACGAAGAACGTCAACCCCGAAGACGAGATTGACCTACGAAATCACTATGCTGCCGGTGGAATTTCCGGCGACTGGTGTTTGCGGGAGAACATCATGTGAACCAGCAGAAAGACAATCGCGCAGGTGATCGCGGAGTCGGCGATATTGAATGTCCAGAATCGGTCGAGCTGGTAAAAGGGCAAATTGATATCCGGAATATCGATATCGATAAAATCGACAACCTTGCCAAGGCGTATCCGGTCGATCAGATTCCCCACCGCTCCCCCCAAAATGCCGGCCAATGGCCAGGCGGTGGTGTGGTCGGTGCGGTATTTCCAGAGGTAGTATCCCAAAAACGGGAGAATCGCCAGTGCGACAATCGTGTAGTAGGTGGTCGAGCCGAACTGTGTGCCCATCGCGCCACCTTCGTTGTAGACCAGCGAAAAGCGGATCGCGGTACCAATGACGTTTATCGGTGGGCTATCGGACAGCGCCCCCACCGCCCAGACTTTGGTGACTTGATCGAGAATTGCGATCAGCGCGATGGCGATGACCGGTATGACAATATGCCTGCGAGCGCTATCGTCCAGACTTTTTGTCCTCTTCGGCCGATTTGCAAGCGATACACAAACGGGCGTGCGGGACTGCCTCAAGGCGCGCGGCGCCGATCATCTTGCCGCAGGTCTGGCAGAGACCATACGAGCCGTCTTTGATGCGCAGGAGCGCCTGATCGATATGATAGAGCAGACGGCCTGACTTGGAGGCCATGGCGAACGCCATTTCGCGATCCATGGTGTCTGTTCCCTGATCGGCCATGTGGTACGAATACGACGACAAATCTCCACTGGCTTCTTTGGGCGAGGACCCAAAAGTGTCGCCGACAATGCCCATCTCGGAGAGCATCTCTTTTTTCTTCTGCAGAAGGAGCGTCTCGTATTTTTTCAGGTCGGTTTCCTTCAGTTCGGACTTGGCCATCAGATACTCCGATCTATACTTTGGCGACAGCTATCGTTGCCTTCTCGCCGTTGATGTTCCATTCCATGCCGCTATCGGCCGATACCATCTCTGTAAACTCCAGCCGCTGGGCTAAAGTTTCATCTTTAATAAACGTCTCGTACCGCGTGGCGGCGGCCTTTAACTTATCGGTCGACGCCACCCGGACTGTAATCCGGTCGGTAACTTCAAAGCCCGAGGTCTTGCGCATGTTCTGGATCTTGTTGACCATCTCACGCGCGAAGCCCTCGTCGATCAGGTCGGGCGTCAACTGTGTGACAATCGCCACCGCCAAGGGGCCGTCGAACTCGACTGCGAACCCGTCGCGCTGTTTGGCGACTATCTCAATATCTTCCTTTGTCAAAGTCAGCGGCGCACCGGGGGTATCGACCTCGATCTTGCCGGCCTGGGCGAATTCGCGAATCCGGGACGAATCCAGTCCAGAAACAAACGCCGCCGCCCGCTTAACTTCGCCACCCAGCCGCGCTCCCACCAGCTTAAAATTCAGCTTGGCCGAGTAGGTGACATACTCGTCAAGCGACTCAACCAGGGTTATCTCTTTGATATTCAACTCGTCCTGGATGATCTCCAGATACGCGGTCAGGCGCTCCTGGTTGCGCTTGGCGGGCACTGCCACCAGTAATTTCGACAACGGCTGGCGAACCTTGAGATTTTCTTTGGTTCGCGCGGCGCGGCCAAGCGAGACAATGCGAGCCACCAGATCCATTGTTTCTTCAAGTGATTCGTCGATCAAAGTAGCATCACACTTGGGATATGAGGTCATGTGCACTGAGATCGGCAAGCCGACTTTATCGCCATGCTCACCGACCAGTTGTTTCCAGAACATCTCGGCAGTAAACGGCGCGACCGGGGCGCTTAAGCGGCAGACACCTTCGAGCATACGCCAGAGAGTCAGATAGGCGCGCATCTTGGAGGGATCATCTCCCTTGGCCCAGAACCGACGGCGGTTATTGCGGACATACCAGTTGGAGAGATCGTCGATCACAAAGCTCTGGATCGCCCGCACCGGACGCGTGATCTCATATTTATCAAATGCGCCGGTGACTTCCTTTACAAGCGAGTGGTGGCGCGAGACTATCCAATTATCAAATCGATCGGGCTCCCCCGCCAGTTTTTCCAGATACGCCTCTACCGATACACCGGATTTGGCCGCCTTGGCCATGACATCGTCAATGTTGGCGTAGAGCGCGAAGAACGAATAGGTGTTGCGAAGAGTGTCAAAGTATTTGCGTCCGACTTCGGCGAGACCTTCAAAGTCAAACCGGGTAGGTAACCAGGCGTTCGAGGTCGAGACCAGATACCAGCGGAGTGGATCGGCGCCGTATTTGTCGACTGTGGTAAACGGATCGACCACGTTGCCTTTGTGCTTGGACATCTTCTTGCCTTCTTTGTCCAAGATGAACTCAAGCACCACAACATTGCGAAACGGCGCCTTGTCAAAAAGCATGGTCGAAATCGCCAGCAGAGAATAAAACCAGCCGCGCGTTTGATCGACTGCCTCGGAGATAAAATCAGCCGGGTAGGCCTTGTCGAATTCTTCTTTGTGCTCAAACGGATAATGCCACTGAGCGTAGGGCATCGCGCCGGAATCAAACCAGACGTCGATTAGTTCCGGCACACGCGTCATAGTCGCGCCGCACTCGCAGGTCAATTTGACATCGTCGATAAACGGCTTGTGCAAATCGAGCGGCTCTTGCAGGCCGGTTCCCTCGGCACGAAGTTGCTCGACTGAGCCGACTGCGCGTTGTTTGCCGCATCCCGCTTTGTCGCAGATCCAGATTGGCAAGGGGGTTCCCCAGAACCGTTCACGCGAAAGGGCCCAGTCGACATTGTTTTCAAGCCAGTTGAGCATTCGCCCGGTGCGGATATCATCGGGCACCCAGTTGATCGCGTTGTTGTTTTTGATCAACTGATCGCGAAACTGGGTTGTGCGGATATACCACGACTGTCGCGCTATGTAGATAAGCGGCGAGTCGCACCGCCAGCAGAACGGATAGTTGTGTTCGTAGACTTCTTTCTTGAATAGCTTGCCGGCGATTTTCAGATCTTTGATGATTACCGGGTCTGCGTCTTTGATGAACATGCCTTCGTATGCGCCGGTGTGCTCGCGGAAATGTCCGTTTGCCTCAACCGCCTGCAAGATCGGCAGGTTGTATTCAAGTCCGATTTCGTAGTCGTCGGCGCCGTAGCCGGGGGCGATATGCACAATCCCGGTGCCGTCGTCCATGGTGACAAACTCACCGTTGATTACATAAAAGGCCTTGTCGGCCTCGCTGGCAAAAGTGTCAAAGAGCGGGAGATATTTTCGTCTGAGGTATTCCGATCCCTTTTTGCGCTCGATGATCGTCACCGGCTTATCAAACACACGCGATAAGAGCGCTTCGGCCAGCACGAACTTCTCACCCTCATGGTCAACTAGTACATAGTCAGCGTCGGCTTTGAGACAAAGCGCGGCGTTTGAGGGCAATGTCCACGGTGTCGTGGTCCAGACCAAATACGAAAAGTCGCCGTCGGCTGATTTCACTTTCACATACACCGACGGATCTTTGACCAGGTCGTACCCCTGCGCGACTTCATGGCTGGAAAGACCTGTGCCGCACCGCGGACAAAACGGCACCGTGCGGTGGCCCTTGTAGATCAATCCGCGGTCGTGGAAATTTTTGAGTATCCACCAGACCGATTCGATGTATTCGTTTTTCAACGTGACATAGGCGTCATCCAGATTGAGCCAGTATCCGGTTCTTCGCGTGATTTCATTCCACTCAGCCAGATATTTGAAGACCGACTCGCGGCACTTCTGATTGAAATTGGCGACACCGTATTCGACTACTTTTGCTTTGCTGTCGAGCTTGAGCTGTTTTTCGACTTCGATTTCCACCGGCAGGCCGTGGGTGTCCCATCCGCCGCGACGGTCCACCCGGAACCCTTGCATCGCTTTGTAGCGGCAGACGAGGTCTTTGACTGTGCGGGAGATGACATGATGAATCCCCGGACGACCGTTAGCGGTGGGGGGACCCTCATAGAAGACAAACTGGGGTCTGGATTCCGCCGCCTCACACGCCTTCTCAAACACGCGATGCGTGTCCCAGAATTTGAGAACTCCGGTTTCGGCCTGGGATTGCGAGAACCCGTCTTTGAGTGGATCGAACTTCATGAGTTTATTCCTCGACAGCCCGATAATGTATAGGGGGATGGGGTGTTTGTAAAGGGGGGAAATGGGAGGTTCTTATTCACCAACGCGGTTGACATTACAAAGTAAACGCCCCATATTTATCACCGGAGAACATCTCCATGTCTATTATTCTCTTGAACCGTCGGTGGCTCCCCCTAGTATTAAGTCTGATTCTGTGTGTCCTCAATGGATGTACCACATATTTAGCGAAAGATCTCAAAAAGGGCGTCACTGGTCAATTCGACTTATCCATGTTCGATCAGGAGACTTCTGATAATTACGATTGGACTAAGCTGAAAGGCGATTACGGACTCTTCGCCTTTTCTTATCGCCTGACGACATTCGCCGAAACAGGGGGAAAGTTCGAGACTATTGAACATCACGAAGGTTTGAGAATCTTTGAACACAAGTTTGAGCCCAATCAACCAGATACGATTATCAAGGTTCTGGATTTCGAATTGCTAAGAGAAATAACTGAGAAACTCGGATATTCAAAAGGATATAAATACAGCTTGTGCATACCGTGTACATTTGTCAAGCGACAGATTATTTACGGCGGGGTAGCGGAGATTGATGCCAAGCCAGGATTTTCCCAGTGCGTAGCGGAGTTGTGGGTAGACCCGATATTTACGGACTTTCTGAATGCAAACAGGGGCCAACTTGAGAGCGTTGTAGTCGACACCATTAAGTTGAGAAGCAAGTAGCATTTCCTCTATATCGTCAGGCCACGCCGTGTTGACTCGCGCCGCAAGACTTGACGCGACCGCAAAAGGATTACGGGCTTCGACTCCGCTCAGCCCGACGCTAACGCGCCCACCGAACATCTCCGTTTACCTCGCACACTTTCCTTCAGATTGAGACATGCTTTGTTACTTAGCCAGAGGTTCGTGCAAAGCTGTACTCTCGATGATCGGAACGTCGCCCTGAGCGGAGTCGAAGGGCGTCTTGGAGGAGAAGTTGTCGGGATCGCAAGGATCCCGACCTACAAGGATTCAGGATGTCGGGTTTCTCGTCCCCCGCCGAGGCGGGGGACTTCGGAACGACGACCTGCAAGGTCACATATCATTTCCGAATCTCATCCCAACGCAAGCGTTGGGGCACCCGATAGTTCTTCCGTAGGTCAATCCCGTCCGCCGCCGGCGGATCGGGGTTGACATCTTTCAGCGAAATGCCGAAGACGTCACCCGCGAAGACGCGAGTGACCTACGAAGATATCGGAACACCGACCTACAAACCTTGACCCAACGCCACTTTAAATCCATATTCCCGCCACTATGAACCAAATCCTCGATTTCTTTTTGCATCTAGACAAGTACTTAAACAATGTCATCATCGAGTACGGCGTCTGGACCTACGCCATACTCTTCTTAATAATCTATGCCGAGACTGGATTTGTCATCACGCCGTTTTTGCCGGGTGACTCACTGCTTTTCGCCGCAGGCGCGTTTGCCGCGTCCGGTTCGCTCAATATTGTCTGGCTCTGTCTTCTACTCATAGCCGCGGCGCTACTGGGTAACACAACTAATTATTGGATCGGGTATCATATTGGCGATCGGGTGTTCAAAGAACCTCGCCCCAAATGGGCCAAGAAAGAGTATTTAGACAAAACGCACGAGTTTTACGAAAAATACGGCGGCAAGACAATCATCATCGCCCGTTTTGTGCCGTTTGTGCGGACGTTCGCGCCGTTTGTCGCCGGAGTCGGCCGGATGACCTATCTCAAATTCGAAAGCTATGATATTTTCGGCGGGACTTTTTGGGTGCTCGTCTGCTGTTTGGCTGGATATTTCTTCGGCAATCTGCCGTTTGTAAAAGAGAATTTCAGCGTGGTCGTATTGGTTATTATCTTCATATCGGTTCTTCCTGCGATCATTACTTTCGCCCGGCACAAATGGGGAAAGAAACCGGTGTGAAATGCAAGCGTTCTGCAACATCCTCGCTGAAAATTCACTCCTGCTACTATTTGTTGTCATCGGCGCGGGATACTTAGTCGGTAATATCAAGATTGCTGGATTCAGTTTCGGTGTAGCGGCGGTGCTGTTTGTTGGAATGGCGCTGGGCGCGTACGATCCTCGGTTGACCCTTCCTGAGTATATCTACATCATCGGACTGGTGCTGTTTGTCTACACGATTGGTCTCCAGGCCGGGCCTGGATTCTTTGCTTCTTTTCGCAAGCGGGGGCTCAATGTAAATCTCGCGGCGGTATTTCTGTTGGCGGTCGGTGCGTTGGTCGCCGTTATCGTGTGGAGTGTGACTGATCTGTCGGCCGGCGCGGTGGCAGGACTATTCTGCGGCTCGCTGACTAACACTCCGGCGCTGGCGGCCACAGTCGAAACAGTAAAATCGCTCACGACGGGCCTTCCGGCCGATGTCGCGCAACTACACGCCGCTAGTCCGGTGGTTTCGTATGGTCTGGCGTATCCGTTTGGCGTGCTTGGCGCGATTCTCTGGATGTACCTCTTTTCGCGGCATTACAAGATCGACTTTGCCAAAGAGGAGGCCGAGCGGCTCAGCCAATCGGGCGCGGAGACAATTCGCTCAGTCACCTACCGGATCACCAATCCGAATGTGGCAGGCAAAACTGTCGAGCGAGTTCTGCGAACATTCGGTTACACCGATTTTGTGCTAAGTAGAATCAAGAAGGGCGAAAAGATAGAGGTGGTCAAACCGGAGACCGTGCTCTCACTCGATGACCGGATTGTCGCAGTCGGGTCCGAACGCGGACAGGAAATTGCGCGAATACTCTTTGGCGAACAGGCCGACGAACAACTGGCGGAACTGCACGAACAGATGAGTTACCGTCGGGTCTTTGTCAGCAACAAGGAAGTAGTCGGTAAGTCAATTGCCGAGTTAGAGATTCATAAATCATTCGACGGCACGGTTACCCGCGTCCGTCGCGGCGATGTTGAATTTGTCCCCTCACCTGAGACAGTACTCGAGCGGGGTGACCGTATTCTGGTCGTGTCGCGCCGTTCGCAATCCGACGCGATCGCCAAGTTCTTCGGAGATTCGGTAAAGACAATTTCCGAGGCCGATTTTCTGTCGCTCTCGCTTGGTGTCGTGCTTGGTGTGTTTTTGGGAATGATTCCGGTGCCGCTTCCCGGCGGCGTGACATTCAAACTCGGTTTTGCCGGCGGGCCATTGGTGGTTGGGCTACTGCTCGGGCGGATGGAGCGAACCGGGCCGATAATATGGGGAATGCCGTTTGCGGCCAATCTGGCTCTTCGTCAAATTGGACTGGTCTTCTTTCTGGCGGCCATCGGCACACGGGCGGGAGTAAGTTTCGGCGCGACCTTTCACCAAGGCGGCTGGATCATGATCGCCGCAGGCGCCTTGATCACCACGCTCGTCTCAGTGCTGGCGATAATTATCGGGTACCGATTTTTCAAACTGCCGATGGGGGGTGTGATGGGTCTTCTCTCCGGAATGCAAACCCAACCGGCCTGTCTGGCATTCGCCAATCAGCAAACTCAAAACGAATTGCCCAATGTTTGGTATGCGACTGTCTATCCGGCCTCGATGATCGCAAAGATCATGCTGGCGCAGATAATTGTGTCGGTGCTGTTTCTGTTGTCGAAGTAATCGATATTCCTGTTCCGGCAGGTCTTGCGATGTCCGCGCCAAGCGGACAGCGTGTGACCTGCCGGTTTCATTCAGGCAAATCGTGTCAGGTCACACCTTGTCCTGCCTGCGGCGGGCCAAGTCAAGACCTGACCCAACAGTGTACCACAATCAAACGGGCAGACGAGGGCGTCTGCCGCGCACATGTACGACTGTATTTGGACCCTTCGACAAGCTCAGGGTGAAGTCGGGAAGAGAAGGAGTTGGAAGAATAGACTACTATAATGTCCACCGACTTGGCGTCCATCTGACTTCAGGCTGAGCCTGTCGAAGCCTCTATTCCGATTTGTACTATTCGTGGCCGAGGACCGAGAAGAATTCGTTAAAGACAAATTCTTTTGGTTTCTTGTCAAACGGTCCGAGTGCCAGTTCGGTTTTCCCTGAGGTCACTGTCTGCCGCACAAGAGTGGTTGTGCCGTCTTCAAAGTTCACACGACAGATCACCGGGAATGAAAAACTGGGGAGCATGTTGCCTGTTGTAATAGAACCGGTAATCCCCCACTTGTCCCCTTGTGCGGCAATCGTGTACTTATTTTCAAATTTGGGGAGGTTGCGGCCATAGACCCATTGGTCGAAGAACCAGCCGAGCGGCTTACCGTAATGTTGCTCGGCCAGTTTTTCCAGCAGAGTGTTGGACATCGGTGTGGTGTCGGCGGTGTGCATGTAATCGATCATGAATTTGAGAAATTCCCGGTCAGAATTCTTCTCGATATCAAACATCAGGTATCTGAGCATGTGCAGAACCCAGGATCCCTTGGTCACGCGCAGTTCCACCGGAACTCGTTCACCGGCGGCGAGGGGTTGGTCCAGCCCTAAGTCGGCTTTTGTATAAATGACATCGCGTTGGCCCAGCAATTCTGAGAAAAAGACGCCTTCAGCAAGCGGCGGGGTTTGCGAAGTGAGGAACATAGTGCCGAGATAATACGGCGCCGATTCGATCAGCCAAGACTCGCGTCCCGAGGCGATGCGGAGCCGGTGACCGAACCATTGCTTGGACATTTCCACCCCGGCGTCCAGATACAAGCCTCCTGCTCCGGGCAAAAGACACTTTACTTGCGGCACACAGACCAGGCCGGGCATCGAGGGTCCCTCGAGCGGAAAGACAGTGATCGAGTCGGCGTACTTCACTTTTCCGAACCGAGCGGTGAAATAATCAAGGGCCGCCATCACCGGCGGCTGATAAGTCTCGTCGTCGATGAAACAATCGTACTTTGATTTACTGATCTCCTTGGATTTTAGAAAGGTGACGGGTTGCCCCGCGGTGGTCGTCTGACTGATCGGTGTGTATCCGCCGACATGTCCCTTGAAGAAAAACCACTGATACGGATTTACCGGCGCCGCAGTCAGCCAAGATTTGCCGCCTTTGATTTCCGGAAAGACGGTCACACCTGGTACGAGATACTCATTCCCTTTCGGCGCTACGAATGTGACTTTGACCGGGGCAACCGACGGATTTTCGACAAAAGGAAACGCCTGGACATAATTGGTCCCGTGATAATACACCGTAATTGCTATCGTGTCGCCGCGATGGACATAGCGCGGAAGGATGACGCCGACAAACGGGAATCCCCCCCCTCGACGTACAAAGTCGAGCGTCTTTCCCTCGAAGAGAAGAGAATCTTCCTTCAGCGTGCCGTTCAGATAGAGCGAAGAAAAGCGTAGCGAGTCCGTCAGCACTTCCAGTTGAATGACGCACTTGGCGTCATCAAGAGAGTTGCCATCCGGGCCGCCCATAGTCAGAACAGCGGTTCGTCCGACAGTTTTGGTTTGATAGGCCGCTGACGAAAGCGAACGATCATCGGATGCTCCGGCCGACTCACGGCGCATCGAGACGCCGTCGGTGGTGACCAGATCATTGGGGTATTTTTCAAATCCAACCCGGACTTCATCGGGGCGGTTCGGATCGAACGAATAGGTATACCGGTTGAAATCAGCCCAGAAGTAGCCGTCGTCTTTTCGTTCGTAACAGGAACGCAGAAGTTGAAAATAGTTGTCCCGCTCATGCCCCAGCACCGGCCGGAAGAAGACTTCTCCCTGCGCCTGCTTGGTGGCGAGATTGTATTCTTTCCATTCGAGTGTTGCGGGGAGGAAATTGAACTTCCCTTTCAGGCGAAGATCGAAATCATCGGCCATCCGAATGAAACAATTCTCAAACGCCTCATGCACTGACGAATCCCCGCAGGCGTACCAGAGGTCCATCCGCTCGGAGTGCGAAGGGACAGTGATGTCGCATCGTCCCTTGCCGATGAAAATCGCAGTAGTCGGCCGGCCAAGCATCGGACGCGCGAGATAGAATTTGCCTTCGGTGAACGTGAAAGTCGCCAGATCTTTCTTGTACACAAAGTTGGTAACAGTCGCAAATTCGACCGGAGCGCTCAATAGATCGTAATCGACCGCACCGTACAACTGCTTGAAGGATTTTAGGAATGGAGAATCGGCCGCATGAATTGTGGCGGCCCAGAGAACCAGTAGCGTAATCAGTAAACACTTTTTCATATCAGTCCCTGCCTTGGAACATTATACACTGTGACGTCCTACAAAGACGCGGCGGCGCCCGGTTTATCCAAAGCGATCTGCCGCTCGTGATTTTCGAGAATAGTCAATAGATTAACATACTTTTGTTCATAGTCGGGGTGGGCCGGCACAAAACGATACTGCGGATGACCCGACCAAACTTCCCGCAATGCAGATTCAATACGCAGAGCTTCGTCGGTTGTTTCGGTCCGTACCGCATCTTTCTGGTAGAACTCTTCCCCGAGTCGCGCCGCCGATCCCAAATGCACGACCAGATCATACCTCAAATACTCATGGCTGATCGTTGTGCCGACTGCGTCCATCGCCGAGGGGTGAAAGGCAAAGGCATCGAGTGTGCCGCGGTCGGTGATAAACGACCGCCCCGCCGCCGCTTTTTCCCGTTCGGATTGACAACGATAAATTTCTAAATGAAAAGCCATCCAGTCGTTTCGTATGTGGGGATTGTCCTGCAAAAGACGGCGAGCGATTTCGTCAAAGAACAAATACGCGGCGAAAGCCGGGTCCTGCTTAAGTCGATTGATACATTCAGATTTCCCCGAAGCCGGGGCGCCCGTAATGACAATGCGACTGACCATACCCGCGTGAATCTACCGGGACAGAACAAGAGAGTCAAGCGGTGGACTTGTGTACAAAAGCTCCGCCGGGTATACTGAGCAAAAGAAATAGTATTAGTTACTTACGGACTATCTATGGGAATCCCGATTGACTCGATTCAGGCGTATCTGAAAGAACACGAACTCGACGGTTGGCTTCTGGCCGATTTTCACGGCCGCAATGAGATCGCCATGCGCCTTTTGGACATCCACGGCATGCTCACGCGGCGGGCGTTTTACTTCATTCCGGTTACCGGACAGCCAACGGCACTGGTCAATCCGATTGAGGCGGAGAAATTCAAACATCTTCCGGGAAAACTCCAACCCTGCTTGGGATACAAACGGCTGGAATCAGATTTGGCAGAATTGCTCAAAGGGAGCCGCCGGATTGCCATGGAATATTCTCCGAAGGGCCGTCTGCCCTACCTTGGCATGGTCGACGCCGGCACTATTGAACTGGTGCGCTTGTGCGGATGCGAAATCGTCTCTTCGGCTGATCTGGTGGCCGCTTTCCAGGCGGTGCTGTCGGCCGAACAAATCGCCACTCATAGAATCGCGGCGCACAATCTGATCGAGATCAAATCAGCCGCCTTTGCTTTCATCGCGCAGGCGCTCAAAGACGGCAAGCGAATCACCGAGTACGATGTCGTGCAGTTCGTCTTGCAGAAATTCGAAGCTACCGATATGACCACCGATCACTCGCCGATCTGCGGGGTCGATGCCCATGCTGGTGATCCGCACTACGAACCGCTGGCGGGGAGTTCAAGTGAGATCAAAAAGGGTCAGCTAATCCTTTTGGATATCTGGGCGAAACTGAAAACCGACAAAGCCGCCTTTGCCGATATTACCTGGATGGCCTTTGCTGGAACTGCCAGCGAGATTCCCGCTCGATATGTCGAGATGTTTGCAGTCCTGACAAATGCCCGCGATGCCGCTGTCACCTTCCTGCGCGAGAATATCGACAAACGACCCGTCCACGGCTGGGAAGTTGACGATGCCTGCCGAAATGTGATCGCCGCGGCCGGATACGGCGAGCGATTCTTTCACCGAACCGGACACAGTATCACCGAAAGCACCCACGGCACCGGGCCGAATATCGATAACCTCGAAACCGAAGACCAACGTCGGCTGGCCAAAGGACACTTGTTCTCAATCGAACCGGGGATTTATCTCCCCGATTGCGGATTTCGCACGGAGATCGATTGCTTGATCGGCCACGACGGCGCCGAGGTGACCACGCTTCCACTTCAGACCTCGATTATTCCGCTGTTCTGATCGCTATGTTCGTCACCGATGAGATGATCGCGCAGATGACGCGCGAGTACGGCGTGCCCGCAGTGCGAGAATTCAACTTTCCGGCAATTCCGACGGAAATGGCGAGAATCAGATCGTCGCAAAAAGACGGACGGAATCACGATGTTACGTTGTATATCGAAAAAGGCGACAGATTATTTGTCATCGCCAAGCACCCCTACCCACCGGGATTGTACCGGACACCGTCGGGAGGGATTCACCCCGGCGAAACGATAATTGACGGTATCAATCGCGAAGCGCATGAAGAAACCGGGTGCACCATTGAGCTCAATTCGTTTCTCCTGCGCACGTCGGTGATATTTCGATCCACCGAAAACCCCACCGACACGATCTTCTGGCGGTCGTTTGTCTTTCGGGCGACTTATCTCAGTGGTGACATGAAATACACCGATCACGACGAAATTTCCGATTTGCGTCTGGCTGACTGGAGCGAATTTCCGCGCTTTGGCCAGATCATGCGCCAGACCGACTCGGCCGGCCTGCACTACCGCGCCGCTTTGCACGAAGCGGTGGCGGAGCTGATGGGGCGCTAAGAACAGCCGAGCGCACCAGATAGTATTTCCGTAGCGCCGCAAGTGCCTGCAATCCGTGCTTGACAAAAGACTCCACGTTATGTATTGTTGCTGATGTCGGTCCGTTTCATCTGGAACCGGCTGTCGTCGTGTCGCGGATCGCTTTCCTATCGTGGAGGGTTGTCATGAAACAACATTCAATAATCAAATGGGGTCTAGTCGTTTCCTTGCTCGGAGCGACGGCATGGGCTTTGCCTCCCGCGCGTGCAGTTGTTGGAAACCAGGCCGCCGGGCCGACCGAGATTGACTACAGCCGCTATCTAAATGCCAACAAACTACTCGGCTTTGTTAACAATACGGGGCATCTCTTCAATGACGGGCTACAGACATTTGGAAAATTCGACGGACTGTACTATCCGTATAGCTCTACTGATGACATACTGTCGGGAGAAAATACTAAATCCGTCGTTTACTCAGCCGGATTATGGATGGGGGGCATTGCTGCAAATGACACGTTGATCGCGATTGCAGAATACAGTACGGAGTATACTCCGGGGAATATGCTCGGCACAAGTTTCGACCCGGATTTCATGAATTCAAAATATCGGGTATACATACTGTACGCAGATAGCATGGTCCCGTGGTACCCGGACTACGCTAATTGGCCGGTAGATCAGGGAGCGCCGGTCGACGGTGGCGGTCACCCACTACTTATCGGCAAGCAGACGGCTTGGTCGGTCTACAATGACGCCAACGGCGCGAGGCACACTAATGACGCCAGTAGCACCGCCCCGCTGGGAATTGAAGTGCGACAAGCTGTTTCGGCGACCGATGTAGGGGCGGACGCCTACATCATCACGGTCAAATACCAGCTCTTCAACAAAGGTGGAAAGAACATCACTGGACTCTATTTGGGACTCTGGTCCGATCCCGATCTCGGCACCCCCGCCGATGATCTGGTCGGGTGCGATACGCTCGGCGATCTGTTCTTCTGTTATAACGCCACGAATACCGATGCCGTGTATGATTCAACGCCACCGGCTTTCGGCGGCCGGATAGTCCAAGGACCGATTGTTCCGTCGCAAGGCGATTCAGCCTGGAGCTTCGGTCAACTCGTGCATGGATACAAGAATCTGGGCATGACGGGTTTTTCGAAGTACATCAACGGCCTGGACCCTGCCAGCAAAGCACACACATACTCCTATTTACAGGGGTTGACTCGCGATGGCTCGCCGTACATGTATGAAGGGAATTTCCTTCGCTATGTTCATTCAGGCGACCCGATTTCTGCTACCGGTGACGTGGATGCGAATCCTTCTGACCGGCGGATGATGGCAAGTTGCGGACCGCTGGCGTTCAATCCGGGCGATAGTCAGGAAATTATTGTTCGTTATGGAGTAATTCACGGCGGCAATCGCCTTGAATCACTCAACTTGCTCAGGCTTTTGCTTAAGGATAGTCTCCGCCAAACCGAGTGTACATCACTGACTGCATCGGTGAACGACTACGGAAGTCTCGTGAGAGTAGAACGAAGCGCAAGCTGGCTCGGCGGTGTGAACTGGGGGGGTGAATTTTTCCAGCGCAGTACCACTTACGGCGACGAATTCTGGGGAAGCCGACTGCATCATGTTGCCAATCCCGATTCATTTGTAAATGTTCAGATTCTCTTCTCACCAATTGTCCGCCAGAAAGCCTATCGATACCTGGGACCCGATTACAACTATGCCGGGTACGAATGGGTTCCGTTTACTGTATGGGACACCGACCACCAGCGAAAGCTCAATGTCGCTTTTGTCGAATATCCAAGTTCACGGACATTCAACCAGACGTGGGATCTGGATGACTACGATCACCTCGGCGGGCGGGAGTATCTATTCATATTTGGGTCGCCGTACCCCGGTGATCTGGCATTACCGCTGGCGGAGTATACATCGCGCAATCTTAAAGCGGATGCTGATCAACTGGATGTACTCTATGGCGCCTGGCTTTGCCTGAGTCCATGGGGTGGCTCTATGAGTGATCTCAAACATGGTGACCGGCTGTACTTCGATGTTCAAAACCGAAATCAGAATGGTCCGGTAAGTACCGTCGCACTTCCAGTGACCGATCTTTACTGGTGGAGCGGCCAGAAAGTGGCGATTGCCTGCCAAACAGAGCAACTGGGGTCATTTGAGGCGATCAGTTCCGATTCGGTCGTATTTTCTTTGCGGACCCATGCCGGTTACGATTCGGCCAGCGCCCGCGGCAGAGTTGAATCGGTGCGGGAGATGAGTAATAGCTCAGGCCCGGTCCTGCCGCCGCGCGATGTACGGGGATCGGGTAACAGCACGGGTGATTGGTATGTTGCTCTTTCTGACGGGAATCCGTATGGTCATCTCGATGCGCACGACTGGGAGATTCGGTTTTCTGAGGGTGGCTCGGTGTATTATTTGAGGACGCCCGCAACACTCGGTCCCGGGCGAGTTCCCTTTGAGCTTTGGGACATAGGCATTGACACGCCCGATGATCCTTCCGATGATCGACGCGTGTCGGTTGTCACCACCGATCCCGATGGAAGCAGCTCCTGGACTTTTGGAGACAGAATCTACTCTTACGAACTGCCCTATACCGAAACACCGCCAAGCGCTCTGGCCCCGACATGGACCGACTCATGTCGGATCGGATCATTCTATTTTCAAAAAGTGTGGAGTTTTGGCTCCCTGCCGGCGACTGGGACGGTCGTTCGCTTTTCTACTTACAAGAAAATACCTACTGTCCCGCCGCTCGGCCTAATCTCTGATCACAGTTTCAGAGGACCGCAAACAACGGCATTCCCTTCTGAGTCACAGAATTTTGTTGAGGAGTACGACATTTATTTCACGCCGAAGCCCGGACACGATTCAGTTGGAGTGTTACTCCTGAAAGACAAATTGACTGGGCTGTACCGCGGGGCAATTGACATTGTAGGGCATGTGGCCGGATCATGTTGTGCAGGGCTGACCGGAAATGTCGATTGCGATCCGGCTAACAGGGTGGATATTTCTGATCTGACAATGCTGATCGACTATCTGTATATCTCGCTAAGTCAGCCGTGTTGCATCGATGCAAGCCGGCTTGATGGCCCCGAGTTGCCGGACATTGGAGACCTAACAGCGTTAATTGACTTTTTATATATCAGCTTTACGCCACTGCCAAACTGCCCGTAGAGTTTACGAGGAAGCGTCGAGTAACTGATAGTTTGAGAGCGAAGCTCTAACCGTCGATTCGTACTGGAACTGAATCATGCGGCGATTTCTACTCTTGACCCTACTCGCACTTGTTGGAGTGGTCCCGTCGGCGTCGGCTACTGACATAGTCTGGGACACGATCTCGACTGGCCGAGTGCGATTGGTTGTATCCAATGTTGGCCAGATCGGGCGGATGGGGAGCCAGGGCAGTGGTGGAGTCAATTTGGATTACGCCGGCATGGGGCAGGATTGCGACACAACTGCCCGCGTATATCTCTTCGACGGCGGTCCGTTTGTCATGCGGCAAGATTCGGCCGGATATTACACGTGGGCAACATCGCTCTATCAATCAGCCGGCACCACCCACGGATTTGTGCCGCTAGGCGATATCCCACCGCTACATTTCACTGGGCCAAACTACAACGGTTTCCGCACCGGGACATTTGTGACAGCGGATTCGTTGATTGGAATTCGGGCGACATACTGGGCACCGACCGATCTGTTACATCCGATTCCCTGCAAATACTCTTTCGATTCACTTTCAGACCATTTCATGATCGCCCAGTACTCCGTGTTTAACAGAACAGCCTCGATCATGCACAGAGTCACAATTGGTGGGATATTCGATTGGGATATTCCCTCATCTCCGGCCAAGGAAAACCAAGGTCACTTTTCCTGGAGCGCGGGAAGTGTTTTTTCAGGAACAACCGATGTGCCAGTTGGATGCACCAATAACAGCTCGCGATTCGGTGGGACTGCACTACTCGGTTGGTATACGACCCAGATGAGGTTCATAGACTGGTGCAGTTTCAATATGGGCTTTCATCAAGTACGTTCTGCAAAGGTCGATTCGTTCGCTCTGTATCAAAGTCAGGGAGATAGCTTGCTGGTAGATTACTTGTGGTCGACTTCACTTTCACCGGGAGTGTACGTGGACTCCACTGCCACAGCAAACTGGTATCAGTGTCTTACAATGCAAAGTGATTCACTGTTGAAACCCGGCGACACAATAACAATTGTATTGGCGCTGTCTTCTGTAAAATCAGGCAATTTTGATTCGATGAAAGTCCTTCGTGCCGGAGCAAGAAGTTGGTACGAGGAGAACATCCAGTACCCCAAGTGTGAGCTAGCCACCTGCTGTAAAGGGCAGATGGGCAATGTTGACGGCGATGAAATGCAAGGGATAGACATCTCCGATCTTAGCGCACTTATTGATTTTCTTTATATGACTTTCACGCCGCCTGTATGCGTCACGATGGCAAACTGTGACGGATCTCCCGATGGTGGTGTTGATATTGCCGACCTCGCGCGACTAATTGACTACTTATATATCAGCTTTGCTCCTTTGCCTTGTTGTCGCTTCTAGCGTCGCTGGCATTTCGGGCAATAGTGCGCTGAGCGGGCGCCGATTTTCTTGCGGACAATTTTGGTACTGCACCGTGTGCACGGCTCCCCCTCACGGTCGTAGACTTTCAGATACTTCTGAAATGACCCCGGTTGGCCATTCACTCCTGTATACGTATCAACCGAGGTGCCCGCTTTACGGATTGCCAATTTCAGAAGACGCTGAATATGGCGGTGCAATTCAGTCAGTTTGTCTGCGCTGGCTGAAGTTGTTAGTCGCAAGGGATGCAGTTTAGCCGCCCAGAGCGATTCATCGGCATAAATATTCCCCACACCGGCGAGAAACGACTGGTCCAATAGCGCCGCCTTGAGTTGACGCGGCCGTTTGTGGCAAAGGGCGACAAACTCGTGAGCCGATATCTCAAGCGGTTCCGGGCCGAGTTCTTTGAGCCCTTTCTGTTCCGATAGTTCGTTTGCATGGTACAGGCGGTTGCGCCCGAAGCGACGGTAGTCGTTGAAGCGGAGATAGGAGAGATTGCTTCGCCGCTCCGAAGACGGCGCGTCTCGCAATGACTCGGCGGCGGGAGCCTCAGAAAGCGTGAAAGTTATCAGGTCGTGCTTTTCAGGAGTGACCGGTTGTTCATCGAAAAAGAAATGTCCGGTCATTTTCAAATGCACCCAGAGCACTAGATCACCCGAAAGAGCGATCAGGATATTCTTCCCTCGGCGATCGATCTGCAAAATAGTTCGCCCCGAAAGCGCAGTAGCGAAATCGCGTGGCGCAATCGATTGCGAAACAACTATCGAGCTTGCCGGTGCATTTACCGCCACACGCTCGATTGTTTTGCCGAGGACAGTGGCGCGAAGTCCCCGGCAGACTGTTTCGACTTCGGGAAGTTCTGGCATTTGACTACGGCTTACGCTTGTTGGCGGGAGCGGAAATCAGTGATCGCCGCGCGGATAGCGTCAGGAGCGAGATTGGAACAGGACATTTTCTCCGGTGGCAGTCCACCGAGCTTGCGCGCCACCTCGTCTTTGGTCAGCAGTTCAGCTTGATCGAGCGTCTTGCCGATCACCATCTCCGAGGCGGCCGAGCTTGTCGCGATGGCGGCGGCGCAACCAAACGTTTTGAATTTCACATCCACCAGCAGGTTATTGCGCACCTTGATGTACAGTTTCATGACATCGCCGCACGAGGGATTCCCTACCTCGCCGACACCGTCGGCGTCGGCAATCTCCCCGGCGTGACGGGGATTCATGAAATGATCCATAACGGTGGGGTTGTACATAACGGCAATATACTACTTTGCACCCTGAGGCGTATCAGGAGTGATTATCTCTTTTCAACTGTCACTTCGCCGGCGGTGATGGGGATGAGTTCACTTCCGGAGCGGAGAATCAAACGGCCGTGGATATCGATATCGTGCGCTATCCCGCTTATCCGGCTCCGTCCGGCTATCACCGTAATCTCTCGTCCCAGCAGTGATGAATACTTCCGCAATTGTCTGTGCGATTGCGCGAGCTGGTGCTTCTGGTAGTGCGTATATTCACTCTCGAACTGCGCCAGAAAATACCGAAGTAGTTCCACACGACTGACCTTGTGTTTGAGAAACCGCCGAACGGAAGTGGCCGTTTGCTTTAGGTCATCCGGGAAATGACCCACACCGTGATTTACATTGATTCCCACACCAACAATGACATGCCCGATCTTATCTCTTTCTGCCGACAATTCGGTCAGAATGCCGGCGACTTTCTTTCCGCCCAGTAGTACGTCATTGGGCCACTTAATCGCCACTGCATCAGGACATAATTTTTCAAGTGTGCGGGCGAGCGCCAGCGCGGTCATGAGCGAAAGCCCCGGTGCCAGTTCGGGAGCGAATTTCGGCCTGAGGATAATAGAAACGTAGATTCCGGCGCCGGCTGGCGAGAACCAGGCACGGCCGAGCCGTCCGCGTCCTTTGGTCTGTTGATCGGCAACCACAATAGTGCCTTCGGGGGCGCCGTGCTCGGCCTGCGCGGCGGCCAAATCGTTGGTCGATTGAATTGTGCGGTACGCCAGTATGTGGCGACCAATCTGTTTGGTATTCAGGCCTAATGAAATTTCAGCCGACGTCAATTGATCGGGGGCAGAAAAAAAGGTGATTCCTTTAGAGAGGCGCAGGCCTATGCGGTAATCCCAAAGCGCCAGTTGCTTTGCTCCGGCGATAAGTTGGTCGGTGGTGAGATTGAGTTTCTTGCTCAGACTTGCATAGGTGTGAGTCTGGCCGGGATGTTTGCGAATCACCTGTAAGAGAGATTCTGCGCTGGTGTCGCCTGAGTGACTTGCGGAAGTCATTCCAAAACCTGCAGAGAAAAGTCGGAGACCGGCGCCGAATGCGTGATGGCGCCAATGGAGACAAAATCAACACCAGTCGCCGCGATTGCGGCAACCGTCTCAAGAGTGACATTCCCCGAGGCCTCGAGTTGCACCACCGGATTGAGTTTGCGCGCGATTTTGACCAGCGACGCCAGCGATTCGATCGATTGATTGTCCAGCAGTATACGGTCGACTCCCGCGGAGATCGCCTCGACCAACTGCGCTTCATTCACTATTTCAACTTCGACAAGCATTTTGTCCGGGTCGGTGTCAAATTGCAATCTGAAATCACGGGTGGTGAAATATTCGCGAAGGTGCTCCACTGCCGAGGTGATCGAACCGGTCGAGGCGATATGGTTGTCTTTGATGAGCGCCATGTCGTAAAGACCGAAGCGGTGATTCATCCCGCCGCCGTGGGCGACTGCCAGTTTCTCAAGCGCACGCCAACCGGGAGTGGTCTTGCGGGTGTCCAATATCCGGCAGGGATTACCGGCGGGAATTTTCTGGACAAACTTGCGCGTCAGAGTTGCGATCCCGGAAAGTTTGCCCAGGAAATTGAGCGCCACTCGCTCCGAACAAAGCACAGTCTGATTGAACCCCTCGATGGTGGCGATAATATCGCCGTAGACGAACGACTCCCCCTCGCTTTTCTGAAATTCGATGGTGTTGGCCGAGTCGACCGTATCGAAGACCAGCATAGCCGGAGTCACACCGGAAAGGACACCCTCGGATTTGGCGACAATTCGCGCCCGGAGCGGCCCCGGCTCAAGACACCCCAGCGAGGTAAGATCCCCCCGTCCGATATCCTCAGACAGCGCCGTTTTTACCAGATCTGTGGTTGTCTTATGAGTTGAGTCCACACTAATGCCGTGTTTCGCAGTTCGCTGTTCGCACCTATATTACCGACGCTATGGCGGCAGGCAAAGCGAAAAAAGAAGTGACAGTTATCGGTTACGGCTCGCAAGGGCGGGCGATTGCGCTTAATCTGAAGGATTCTGGCTACCGTGTGGTGGTCGGACTGCGCGAGCGGTCGCGTTCGCGAGTTACCGCACGGCGCGACGGGATGCACGAGATCATGTCGGTTTCGTCAGCGGTCGAACATGCCAGGGTTGTGATCATGGCGATCCCCGATCATGAGCATGCTCGGGTGTTCAAAGCGGATATCGAGCGGTCGCTTACTCGCGGTTCAACACTGGTTTTTCTGCATGGACTCTCGGTCCATTTCGGATTGGTCGGGCCGCCTAAGACATGCGATATCGTACTTATTGCGCCGCACGCACCGGGCGTGGCTCTTCGGGAGAAGTTTCTGACCGATAAATCTGTCTCTGCCTTTGTTGCTGTAGCGAATAATTACAGCGGTGGAGCTTGGAAAACCGCCCGCCGACTGGCTACCGGTATCGGCATATCACAAAAGAACCAGATCAAAACCACATTTGCCCACGAAGCTATTGGTGACATTCTCGGTGAACAGGCGGTCCTATGTGGCGGACTGGCTATGCTCATCAAACATGGCTTTGACACGCTCGTCGAGCGCGGCATTCCGCCCGACAATGCCTGGCTCGAAGTTGCCTATCAGCTCGATCTGATTGTCGGGCTAATCAAACAAAACGGCATATCCGGCATGTTTGATCGGGTATCGGTTGCCGCACGATACGGCTCACTACGCACCGGACCATTTCTAATTGACAAGTCAGTGAAAAAGCGAATGTCCCAGTCGCTTAAGGAAATCGAGTCGGGCAAATTCGCTCGGTCTTTGGTTGCCCTGACGCCCGCTGACCTCAGAGTTCTCCGGCATAAACTCTTCGCTCTGACCAGCCCAAAGTTGGAAATATCGGCCCGGAAATTTGCCCGCAAACGCCGCTGACTTCTCGTAACTCCAATTCAATCTAAGGGCTAGGACAAGCGGACCCCCCTCGGTTCCTGTCTACCAGCCATGTGAAAAAAATCACCAATTTTCCTTGTAAGTCGTTACCCGTGACAATCTCGTGACAAAACAATACCAGTATTATGCAGATTTGACTCGACGAATGAGTCAAAGACGAAACCATTGGATTTGAAATATGAACTCTAAATCAGTCCTCTTTTCTCTCTTCCTTCTGATAGCCCCAAATTTGCAGGCCGCTGACCTGGTCGGTCGGGCGGTCGATATCGCTACCGGCGGAGCGATCGGCGATGTCAATGTGCGAGTCATCGAACAGAACAAGACCACCGCCACCGACCGGCACGGCGAGTTTCGGCTGAAAAATCTCCCCGACGGAACGTATCGGCTGATCGCAACGCATGTCGGATACGAAATCAGCGATACGATTACGGTAACGATTCCATCTATCTCTCACGCCATTGTCTCCCTCAAATCAACGCCATGGGTGCTTGATAATGTGGTGGTCACCGGTACGCGTTCACCGCATTTGCTCAAAGATGTTCCGGTGCAAACAGAAGTAGTCTCGCGCAAAGACTTCGACAAGACCGGCGCGACCACAGTCGACGAGGCGCTGAACTCCTCGGTAGGCATTCAAGTCGACAACGATCTGTCGGGTCGCGGCGCGACAATACGCGGTATCCAGGGAGACCGGGTACTGGTGCTTGTCGACGGTGAGCGGGCAGTAGGCCGGGTGCGCGGCTCAATCGATTTGGAGCAGTTCGCACTGACGAATGTCGAGCAGATCGAAATTGTCAAAGGAACCGGCTCGACTCTCTATGGCTCGGACGCTATGGGGGGCGTGATCAATATTATTACGCGGCGTCCGCCGGAAGAACACCGGAGCGGCACACTCTACGCCGATATTGGATCATTTAGGACTTCCAGCCCGACCGGAGAAGTTCGCTACGGTAAGAATGGCGTCGGATTCACGCTCGGCGCTAAAGGATTTGTCACACGTGGCTTTGATCTGGACAAGTCTTCGCCAGCCACCAACGGTCAGGATGAGATCAAGCGGTTCAACGGCGATTCGCGCCTCAATTGGAAACTTTCTCCCCAATGGACACTGGGGGCCTCGGCCCGGTTCATGTCGGAAAAACGGAACTGGATCGAATCGGAGTACTGGCCGCCGCTGACATTTATTTACAACGACGATGAATTGAACCGTCGCTACGAAGGCTCAGTCGATCTGGCATTTCTCTCAGGCGAGCGATACAACATGAAACTGAAGTTGTCGGGCACACACTATACACATCGCTGGAACAAAGTCGACCGCGAGTCGAACACATGGGTAGATACTTCGAAGACCACCGATGACTTTGTCGAGGCCTCGTATCATTCCAACTACATGATTGGGCAGGGGCATGTCGCCACCTACGGATTCAACTATAGCCGCACTTCGCTAAACTCGCAGGAGCTTGCCGGATCGAACCATGACGACAACGCAGGCGCGGGGTATCTCAGCTACGAATATTCCCCGTTCAAGTCGCTGGCATCGGTGTTGGGTGTGCGATATGAACGTCACACCTCGTGGGGCGGTCGGTTCAATCCGTCGTTTAATCTGATGTATTCGAAATCCGACCGGTTCAAATTGCGCGGAATGCTCGCCTACGGTTTTCGGGCGCCGTCGATAAAAGAGCAGTACTTCACCTTCGATCATACCGCGGCCGGATATGTGGTGTATGGCGGTGAGGTTTCTCTCCCGGCCAATATATCTATTCCGGATAACATGTCGTTTAAGTCACTGGTCGAGGAAAACGCCATCAACAGTTCGATCTCGGCCGAATTTTCCTACGGATCAATTGGGCTTCACCGGATTACCTATTTCTACAATCACATCGAAGACATGATCGATTTCGTCCTGGTGGGTTTCACACCCACCTATTGGCGCGGTGTGTATGTTTATCAGAATATCGACCGGGCAATCACACAGGGGATAGAATGGGAATCGCGGGTGAAAGCGAGTGATCATTTTGATCTATCGTTTTCATACAACTATCTCCATTCGCGCAATCTGGGGACTGGTGAAAAGCTGGTCAATCGCCCCGACCACACCGGCAAAGTATCGGCCACCTGGCATACGCTCTCCAAAAAATTCGCCGTCACGGTCTGGGGAGACTATCAATCGCGCAAGCTCTGGGTGGCTCGCACTAACACCGGCGGTAACGAAGGCGACGCCAGCTACGCGCCGCATCGAGCTGAACTCAATATTGATATGTCACAAAAGCTCACAGCCGATGTGCGGCTCTCAGTACATGTAATCAATTTGTTCAACTATACCAATGTCACGTACGGATACTGGCCCGGGCGCCAGGTGGTCGCGGGCGTGAGATACGATTTAGGCATTTAACATCATTCTATTTGGAGGTTTACACACAGTATGCGTACTCAACTGAAATGGACAGCCGCGATCATAATGGTCGCAGTCTCACTCTTGCTTGGAGCAGGATGCTCGGATAACTCGACACCGACCGGTGGTGGTAACACTACTCCGGCAAAGACAACTGAATGGTCGCCATCGGAAAATGTTTATCGTTCGGTTATTGACGCTTCCAACAAAGATGCGTTCATGTACTTTTCGTTCACGACCAGAGACACTGTGACAACCGGCGTGCCGAAAGTGGTGACCGGAACCAACTGGGATATCGCGTTTCGTCGCACCGAAATCAAACTTAACGGTGGGGCGTCGTCGGGCGGCGGCACAGTGGTTGGAATGCAGTTGGATTCGGGCATGACGATTGGCGCCTGCGTGGCTGGCGACACCACTGGCAAGAGCTGGGTTAGCGACAAAATCAACTATGCGGTCGACCAGTGGTACAGCTACAATTCGATGACCCATCAACTTGATATGACTCGCTGGGTGTATTCGATGGTCGATGCCAGCGCCCATCACTATGTCAAATTCCGCATTGATTCGATAGTTGGCGCAGGCATGCCGCCAAGCATGGGAACAGTCTGGATTTCGTATTACTACAACCCCACTGTCGACGACAAAGCGCTTGATGGCACAGTTGTCACCGCGGCGATTACTGTCGGCAACGGAACAGGGTATTTTGATTTTTCGTCGGCCACGCAAGTAACACCGTCGAGCACGGCTTCCACAGACTGGGACATTGCCTTTAGCAATTACGACTGCAAGCTAAACAGCGGCCCGAATGGAATAGGCAAATGCGCCGCTTTTGATGCCTTTACCGAACTGACCGATAAGACAGACATCAACGCCCTGACTGTCCACCCCACCGGCGCGACCATGTTTCCCGATCAAGCCAGTTCGGTGTTTGAGCACGACGGCATTACCTGGTACAATTATACCGGAGCGCCCCTTCACCAAATTCTTTCCAAGGACTTTGTGTACATCATCAAGAGTCAGGGGAAGCTCTACAAACTGAAAATTGAAGGATACTACGCAAATGTCAGTGGCACCTCGGTCAGCGGCCACTACACCTTTGTGTGGAACGAAATACTGTAAGCTCTCATCTTAGCGCGACACCATCGAAATCCCCTGCTTCGCATGCGAAGCGGGGGATTACTTTTTCTTGCTTATCTACACAGGAGCGGCGTCCCGCGTGAGGAGTTCGTCGAGTCGACAAAGAGTATCAGGCGTTACGCCTGACACCACGTTGCACTACGTGATCCCCACATCGTTGCGTCGGGTCTTGCTGAGTCACGCCGTCGGCGGGACAAAGTGTGACCTGACACTCACTGTCACACTCGACCGGCAGGTCGCACACTGTTCGCTGGTTGCGAACATCGCAAGACCCGCCGGAACGGCATAGAGAACAAATTTCACCCGCATGCGCCTGTTCAAATCCTGAACAGGGTTGCATACTTTCACAAACGCAAACTTTGCGTTCGCATAGGGTTCGAGAATGTGTTGTCCGGCAATATCTTAAACGATCTGCAATCAGGGACAATCTGGGGCATGGCGATTGCTCAATAGGTAGTCGACCAAATACAGAACTGATGTACCAGTTTTGTTAGACCAGCCCCCGACTAACCACCGGGGGCATTTTTTTGTGGCACGGCCACGGCGTGGGGGCTTCGCCGCTTTCCATCGAGAGTGGATTTGAATTCCTTCGTAGGTCACTCGCGTCTTCGTGGGTGACATTTTGGTGCTCACCGTGGTGTCGGGCGTCCTCACCCGACACCAATGCGGTCAGGCGGGATGCCTGACCGCACATGAATGTGACTGCGCAAACTTCATCTTACTGTGTATACTCTCGGTCGACGAAGTAAACGACAGAAGATGTGAGGGTACGCAAGTTGACCGGTAGAGAAACAGACACGACACGATGCGCCTGGTGCGGCGAGAACCCGGCGATGATCGCATATCACGACAAAGAATGGGGTGTGCCGGTGCACGATGACCGCACGTTGTTTGAATTTCTCATCCTCGAGGGCGCACAGGCCGGATTGTCGTGGCAGACTATTCTGAACAAGCGCGAAAATTATCGCAAGGCATTTGACAACTTCGATCCGCGCATAATCGCCAAGTACGGCGAAAAGGATATTGCGCGACTTCTGGCCGACGCCGGCATCGTGCGCAACCGGCTCAAAGTGGCATCCACTATTCAAAATGCCCGGATACTGCTTGAAGTGCAAAGAGAGTTCGGCTCGTTCGATGCCTACGTCTGGCAATTTGTGAACGGCCGCCCAATCGACAAGAAAATCAGGACGATCAAAGATATCCCGGCGACAAGCAAAGAGTCAGACGCGATGAGCAAAGACCTGCTGAAACGGGGTTTCAAGTTTGTCGGGTCGACTATCTGCTACGCCTTCATGCAGGCAACGGGGATGGTAAACGATCACGAAGTGGGGTGTTTTCGTTACACTGAAGTCAAGCGCCGAGGGTAGTTAGTAAAGTCAGGTAGGATTCAAGAAGCGGACGAAGCGAGATTGCTTGGCCGCGTCGAGGAAGCCGCGTCTCGCAATGACGATTGGCTGAGAAGTGGTTCTAAAGTCAAGGATCCCACCGCAAGCGGTGGGGCGCCTAAGACTGCGAAAATTCTCGGTCGTATTAAAGATTGATTCGCCGCCTTCCCCCCCGTACTTTTCCGCCGGTTATGGATCCAAAAGCAAAAAAAGTTCTCGCAGTTATGGGTGTACTCTTGCTGGCGGCCGGGGTTTGGTTCACCTGGTCGACTTTCAAGCCGCTCACTCCCGAAGAAAAACTCGCCAAGATCATCTTTTTGGAAAACCGTCGCGACTGCTCCAAAGAGTTAATCAATTTCCTTTCCGATGATTCTCCCGAAACGCGCACCCGCGCGGCGCTGGCAGTCGGACGAATCGGCGCACCGAAGTCCGGCGAGCATCTGTATCAACTGCTTAAAGATCAATCGCTCGATGTCGCCTCCACCGCCGCCTTTGCGCTGGGGTTGACCTCCGAGCATGACTACGCACGAAAACTTTTGGAAGTCGCCAACGATCTGCCTACCCAGGTAGCGGCGTGGGCGGTCCGTTCGGGCGGACGGCTGGCCGATTCGACTATGACCGATATTGGAAACGATATCGCCGAGTATCTTCTACATCCGGCCCCGGAAGTACGCGAGGCCGCCTGT
Organism: uncultured Ignavibacteriales bacterium; assembly: GCA_964571235.1. Lineage (GTDB taxonomy): Bacteria > Zixibacteria > MSB-5A5 > GN15 > FEB-12 > JACRAV01. The sequence continues at coordinate 141,035 of CAZNAI010000003.1, forward strand.
TATGCCCTCTATTATGCAAAAGCTAAAGACGCCGCCTCGCAACTGGTGACATTTGTCAAAACCGAGCCGGATACTTCGGTCAAAGCGGCCGGACTTTTTACACTCGCGAGGCTGAGTATGGATGCCGGCACGCCGGTCTTTATCGACTACTTGGCCGACCCCGATCCGTACTTGCGGGCACTGGCGGTGCGCGGGCTGGCTAGTTCTACCTCGCCTGAGGCCGAGCATTACCTTGAGATCGCGCTCAACGACGGCGACAAAAAAGTAGTCGCACAAGCGGTGGCTTCGCTGGGTGGAAAAAAGACGCTGTCGGCCTCGCAGAGATTGGGCCAGCGGTTGAATCTCGAAACCGACGAGAAGCTGATACTTGAACTGATCGCCGCTCTACAAAGACAGAATAGCGATCAGGGATTGGTCGCGGCCAACACGCATGTAATGACCGGCGGGAGTGTCAATATTGTATCAGCGGCGTTGCCGTACCTGGCGACTATCCAAAAAGACAAAGTGATGGCTCTCTTGGATTCGCTCTTAAACGGTAAACCCGATTCGAAAATCCGAAGTGCGGCCGCCGAATCGTTTGGACTACTAAGCAAGACCAGCGTTGTGCCGCGATTGGCGGGGCTTTTCGCCGACGAAGACCCCGATGTGCGCGCGGCGGCCTTTGACCAGCTCTACACACTGGATACCGCCAACCGATCATTCTATCTGACCAAAGCGCTGGCCGATCCGGACTACATGCTGGTGGTGGTCGCACTCGATAAAATCGGCACCGACACCCTCCGTCAATATCTGCCGACTCTCAGTCAACTGATCAAACAAGGAGCGGGAGTCGACCGGGACGTGCGTCGCTCGGCGCTTGAAGCCCTAAAGTCGTTTATCACTGCCGGAGTGAGAGATACGGCGGTGATGGAAATTCTTGTCACCGCGGCCATTGATCCTGAGTATGTGATTCGCCGTTCGGCGGCCGAAATATATCGCGACTATTTTAATCAGGACCGGCATTCGATTGTCCCGCCGTCAAACAGCCGGCTCTCTGAGCGTCAGATCAAAGCGGCGATAGACAGATACAAATTCAACCCAACCGCGACAATCTCGACTTCAAAGGGAGATATCGAAGTCGAACTGTTTTTTGATATCGCCCCGATGACCGTGCTTAACTTTATAGAGCTGGCCAACAGCGGGTTCTACAACGGCCTTTTGTTTCACCGGGTGGTTCCGAACTTTGTTGTGCAGGGTGGCGATCCGCGAGGTGACGGCTGGGGTGGCCCCGACTGGTATATCAGGTGCGAGTATTCGACCGAACGATACAAACGCGGATCACTTGGTGTGGCCACCTCCGGCAAAGACACCGGCGGCTCACAGTTTTTCATCACGCTGTCTCCACAGCCGCACCTGGACTCGCGGTATACCGTATTTGGCGAGGTAACCAAGGGGATGGAACTGGCCGACCTGATTGTAAAAGGGGATCTGATTTCAAAGATTACGATTTATGAGAGGAAGTCATGAGAACTCGATTTCGAGTGGCCTTGCTAACAGTGTGCGTGGTGGTCGTATGTACTACCCTGCTTACCCCGTGTACACGAAGTCAGGAAACGGCCGGAGTCGATCCTGGCGCATTGATCGAACAAATATTGGCGACGGATGGGCATCAGCGCGAAGCAGTACGCGATGTCACGTTTGAGTCGCAATATATCGAAGGGGAAGAGACCAAAAAGGGATTTGAGGAAAAGGCCAGATTCAACAAACGTGTACAGATCAAGTATCTCAAAGATACTGCCTGGTATCACGAAGAGTACCTTGAATATTACAAAGAGGGCGAACTGCAAAGCATGAAAGAGTGTGCCGAGGCGGGCAAAGAGAAGCTCGCGAAGAAAAAGCGGCGCAAATCCAAAGACATATCATACAACATGGTCGAGCCGTTTTATGCCGCCAAGCGTCCGCTCTACGAAATCACGTACAAGGGAATTGCCGAGGACAAAATCGACGGCCGTAGTTGTCATCACTTTGTCGTGAAGGCGAAAGAGCCCGACGAACAATTGGTAAACGGCGACTACTACTTTGAAGGCGAGACATTTCATCTGGCGAAAGTCGATTTCTCGCCGTCGAAGATGATGCACACAATCTGGTTTAACTTCAGCAAACTGAATATGTCGATCTCTTACTCTCCTACCGCCGACGGTTGGTGGCTCCCCAGTCAGTTCTTTATCGAGGGGAAGGCCAAAGCGACGTTGTTCATAGGCGTGAAATTCGGCGGGACAGAATATTTTCGCAATCCTGCCGTGAACTCCGGGCTTGATGACAAGTTGTTCGAGGTCGCCAGTGACGACTGATGGGCTTATCAAAACCCGTCTGGTCCGGGTGGAAGTACCCGAGGGAACGAATGTCATTTTCGGTCAGTCGCACTTTGTCAAAACGGTCGAGGATTTGTACGAAACATTAGTCGCTTCCGCTCCGACGCTCGGCTTTGGTATCGCCTTCTGCGAAGCCTCGGGCAAACGACTGGTTAGAACCGACGGCAATAGCGCCAAACTGATCGAACTGGCGCAAGCCGCGGCGTTCGATGTCGCTTCTGGTCACTCTTTTTTTGTCTACCTTGAAAACGGATTCCCAATCAGTGTGCTCAATCGGATCAAGGGGGTTGACGAAGTCTGCCGGATATTCTGCGCGACCGCCAATCCACTGCAAGTCGTGGTCGCCGAGAGCGACCAGGGACGGGGTGTGCTTGGGGTTATCGACGGCGAGCCGCCGCTCGGAATAGAGACGGAAACTGACCGCAAGGACCGTCAGGCCTTTTTGCGAATGATCGGATATAAGCGCGGATAGTCGACAGGCGGAAACATCTGTCTTGCACCGAAATACTAACGCGGCGCCCAAGAGTGTACGCCGCACACAACCAATGGACACCTATGCGATTTGAACTGGAACGGTCAAAGACCGAAAAGCTGATCATTGAGGACTCGGAATTCAAGGGACGGCAACTGATCAACATGCGGATTTTCTTTTTGGGCGACAACGACGAATGGCTCCCGACCAAGAAGGGAGTTACCTTCAAGCGCGAGCAACTCGACGAGGTGCTTGGATTTCTCAACCAGATCAAGAACGGTTGACCACCACTGATCCAAGCCATGTTTGTTTTTGCCAACGACAAAGAACGACTCTATCAGCACTTTCAAAAAGACCCGGTCCTTTTTGCCTATCACATCGGTGATCTGGATGATTTCTTCTTTCCCCAATGCCAGTGGGCGGCCAGCTACACCACCCGGCGGCACCCGATTGTTCAGGATGTGGTGCTCATCTACCACGGCGGCAAGATACCGACAGTGATGGCCTTCGGTGTCGAGAGCGGCTACGCCGATCTACTGGCCGATACTCTTGATATTCTACCTGACCAGTTCTTTTGCCATTTCCAGCAAGACTGCCAACCCGTTCTCGCAGATCAGTATGACATCGAACCGCTCGGCACTCATATGAAGATGAAATGTGAGACAGTAGGCCGCTCGGCCCAATCAGGTGACCCCGATTTGTTCACCGTTACATCGACCGATCTGCCGGAACTTGAAGTGTTCTATCAAAAGGCGTATCCGGAGAATTATTTCATGCCCCGCATGCTCGATACTGGTTGGTATCGGGGAATTCGCATAAACGGAAAGATCGCCGCAGTCGCGGGGGTCCATGTGGTATCCGATCAATACAAGATCGCCGTGCTGGGTAATATCGCCACTGACCCGGCTCACCGAGGGAGACATCTGGCCACCCGTGTGACCGGCGGGCTTACCAATGAGTTGTATCGGCAGGGGAAACTCGTCTGTTTGAATGTGAAGGCCGACAATGCTGTGGCCATCAAATGCTACGAGCGGTTGGGCTTTGCAACAGTCCACTCGTACGAAGAAGCGCTCTGCCGGCGCCGGGCATAAATCGCTCGGTTGACATCATCCAACAAATCGGCAAGATTGAGGCGGCGGTAATATGGCGCACAGAGGGTGACTCCGCCATGGCAGACGGCCTGAGCACGGCAGGAAGCAAATGTCTAGTCCGAACAAACTGACAATCTCGCGCTGGCATCTTGACTGTATCACGCAACAGGGTGATTTCTTTTTGGGCGAGACAATTTCGGTGCGCTCAGGGTCGGTGCAGATAAATCTCTTCAGTGGCATCAGCGGGCTCAAGCAAACGGTGGATCGGAAGTTGACTGTTGCCTTCAAAGAAGTTCTGCCGATCGTCACCGGCCCGGAAATCAACTGGATCTGCCCGCCGCTACAATTATCCGGACAATGGGACACGATTGTTCCCCGTTTTGAGCGAACACTCTTTGCCGATGAAAGCCAGATCATCGACTGGCACTGCGCCGGCCCGAAGACCAAAGTCAGATTGCAAATCGGTAGCGACAAGTCACTGGCCGGTATTGGATATGTCGATCATGTACGGATAGCGGCCGAAAACTGGAGTGCGCCGATCAGCGAAATTCGATTCGGTCGGTTTTTGACTGAGCAAGAAAGTTGGATATGGATCAATCTCGACGGTGTCTTCTCACGTCCGTGGGTTTGGCGCAACGGAGTTGAACAACCGCTGGCGGCAGTGAGCGACGATCTGATAACTCTTGGTGACGGCCACACTCTGGGGCTGGTGCATAAACAGCCGATTCGCGAGGGACAATTTGGAGACACGGTAGTGCAGTCGTTGCCGGCGCTCCGGCCACTGGTACCGCAGGGGATGGCCCGAATTTTCGAAAGCACCTGGATGAGCAAAGGGACACTCCTTAAGAGCACCGAAAAAATCGATTCGGGCTGGGCGCTCCATCAACGGATTCGATTCCCCGGCTAAGCCAATCAGTCTGCCAAGGCGCCCAATTTTACTCTTAGCTCAGCGAGTTCGCTGTCGGCGTCGGAATCGTAGACAACACCACTCCCGACACCATAAGTCCACCCCGTAGGCATCTTTGTCGCGGTGCGGATGAGAATTGAAAAGACTGCGCGGTCACCTCGCCAGAATCCAAGCGACCCGCAATACGGTCCTCTCGGTGTCGGTTCGAGTTTGCGGATATGCTCAAGCGCCGCTTGTTTCGGGGCGCCGGTGACCGAACCGCCCGGATGCAACGACGCGAGGACATCTAAAGGTGTGACCCCGTCAATCAACTCGCCTTCGATATCACTGACTGTCTGAATTGCATATGGCAATACGATTGCCAGCCGTTCGTTGGCAACACGCACCGTGCGGGGTTTGCAAACGGGTGTGAGGTCGTTGCGGAGTAGATCAGTTATCATTGCCAGCTCCGCACGATCTTTTTCGCTGAGCTCCAGCACACTTCCGTCTTTTGGGGGAGCCGTTCCCTTCATCGGTTGCGTGTGAACGACTTTATGATTGATCTCAAAGAACAGCTCCGGCGATGCGGACATAAACTCGTCGCCATTTGGGAATCGTACCCAGGCGAAGTATTTCGGCATCGCGTTACGACAAAAACATGCCGCCAGGTCGGGTGCCGAAGTCGGGCCTATTTGCGCACGCCGCGTATAGCAAACCTGATACACATCGCCTCGCGCGATTGCTTCGCGTATTTCTGCTACATGGGCGGCATAGTGAAGATCATCAAGCGTGATCCTTGGCGATATGGTTGGATGGTCAAACTCAATCGTTAGTTCCTGAATCTTCTCAGCGCCAAAGCAACTTGCATTGCTTCCGTCAGACTCGAAAGGCGCAAATACAAATAGGGGCTGTGTCGTTGCCGGTCGCAAACCCGAAAGTAAGAGCGTACGGCCGCCCGAGAACCCGGGCCCGAGCAGGGCGAACGACTTCAGTTTGTCTATTTCGAAAAAAGTCACTTTATAGCCCCGAAGAAATCAGCCAGCATTTCTCGCCCCCGCACTGTCGCATAGGAATCAGGATGAAACTGCAGTCCAGCGATTGGCAGTGATTCGTGCTCGATTGCCATCGGGATGCCATCATCAGTTGTGGCGACCACTCGAAGCGGCGTGTGGACATCGGCCAGCGAGAGCGAGTGATAGCGCATGACTGTTTGTGTGCCAATTGTGTTTGGGAATAAGCGGCCGTGTGAAAATGTAATCTCTGATCGCTTGCCGTGCACCGGGCTGGTTCGAATGAGTTGTGCGCCAAACGCCAGCCCAATCGCCTGATGCCCCAGGCAGATGCCGAGGGTGGGGATTCTTAGCGAGGCCGCTTGTTTGACAATATCGATCAAGCCCGCGCGAATCGGATCGGTCGGTCCGGGGCCGATGATGAGGCAATCGTAGCCGCTGAGTGTCGAGTGCCCCAACGGTTGCGTTGGGTTGAGATTCTCGATTGTGATCTCATGCCGCTCGACCGGGAGAGCGTCGATCACATTCCACGAAAACGAATCGCGATTTTCCAAAAAAAGAACGCGCATGGGGGGAAGTAAGTAGTGCAGATTGATTTTGCGCAAGTGTCAGCTCCAGCTCCGTGGCGTCGTGGAGTACTCAAATCGTCAGTATTTGAGGTCAGTTGTAAAGCGAGAAGCGGTTATTGACAGAATCGTCCGTGGTTAGTATGTTGTCGACATTGGACATAGGAGTCTGATTCTGTTCTATGGCTGAGTGCAAAGGTAGTTCAGAACGGCGAGGCCCGTCTCGGCCGGGCGTGACTCTCAATGGTCTATGTAGATTAGCGGGGGTGGTCGCCGGTATCGTCTTATTTTCGGCAGGATGTCCCAAAAACCCCCACGACATTACCGGTACTGACAACACTGACACATTAGGCGATACCACTCGCCCGTCAAGAGTAGTTGACCTTCGCACGTCCGGACAAACTCCGGTGAGCGCGACTCTTTGCTGGACTGCGCCGGGTGATGACGGAACTGTCGGAACTGCATCGGAGTATCTCCTGCGTCTGTCGACCGACAGCATTATCGAGACCAACTTCGACTCGGCCAATTCATGCTGGGTGGACTGGCCGTTGGCCCACGGAGAAACGCAATGCCAATCGATCTACAATCTTGTCGGGGATTCCACCTATTGGGTAGCTATCAAGACACGCGATGAGCGCAACAACTGGAGTGACTTATCCAATGTAGTTAGATTGACCTGTCCCACAGACTCGATTCGTTACTTTCCCGATTCTTCCCTTGAGTTAGCGGTGCGGCGGGCGATCAGAGTACCATCGGAACCGATACGACAATCCCGGCTCGATAGTCTTAAATTGCTCAATGCCGAGTATATGCACGTTAGCAATCTTTCGGGCATACAGAATTGTAGATATCTTTTGCATCTGGTTCTGCGCTCAAACATGATAGCGGACATTTCTTTGCTCAGCGGGATTGCGCCGCTCCGCCACCTCAACCTGACTGACAACCTCGTGACTGACATCACCGCGCTCGGTTCACTGAGCCTGCTCGATACACTCTATCTGGGGGAAAATCCGGTGAGTGATCTTTCTGCGATTGCAGGTCTTACCCAACTTCATGATCTCGCTGTACATTCTACCGGCGTGTCCGATCTCTCACCGATTTCCGGGATGGTGTCACTCACGCGGTTGAATGTCGGCGCTTGTCCGATCGCACATCCGGCCTATTTGTCCCAGCTTGTGAATGTGAGTGACTTGCAAGCCTATGCCTGCAATCTGACCGACATCTCATTTCTGGCGTCGATGACCAAACTCCACGATCTTGGACTGGCGTTTAACAAGATTCTCGATATTTCGCCGCTTGAGAATCTGGACAGCCTGGGTTCGCTATCTCTCTATAGCAACCAGATTACGAATCTTCTACCGCTGGTCAATAACGGAGGAATTGGCGCCGGAGACGGAATCGATGTATCACTCAATCCGCTTTCTGACAGCTCCAAAGGAACATACATCCCGCAACTTCAGGCGCGGGGTGTGACGGTCATTTGGTAACTTAGGTTCTCGGCAGGCTTCCCGTCTGCCCGCGTTACTGTGGGTGGCGGGCACTCTCGCTTGTCACGGTTCATTCGATTCAGAAAGTTTTCGTTCTTTGTACGGCAGGAGCCCGGCGCTCCTGCCGTGTTTTCTTTGTCGCAATAAACAAAAAAAACGCCGGGCGATTACACCCGGCGTCTTGTATTGGGCAATTTTACGTCCTGCCCGGACGGTCGTTACGAGCCGCCGCAACAATGAGCGACTCGCGGTGTGGCATAGCGATGCATATGATCACTCCTTTGTAGTTACAGAGTTGTTCGTTTCTATATACAGCTTCGAAGCAGTCTTCTTTCTTCGTAGGGGAGGAGCCCTGTGCTCCTGCCATTTTGTCTTCTTCTCCGCCTCTTGTCGAAACCTCTCGCTGGCGCTCGACCCCCTTCGGGGGGCAAGGGATTTCGACCTACAAAAGACTATGGCTTTCGCGCCGAGACTTTTGCCGACGCTACCCGGTTGCCGTATTTTTCGATCACCGATTTGTCGATCTCGCGATCCTTGGCGCCGCATCCGCAATAATCGTTGGCCAGGGTGTCGAGCGAATCGGGGGTGTAGGTCATCTTTTCGACAATCTGCACATCGACAAACCCCGCCTTGCGCATAAGATCGAGATACTCGGCTTCTTCAACCGCACCAGCCAGACATCCGACCCACGCCGCGATGTCATTGCGGTATTCTTCGGGCAGGCCATTGGTGACAATATCTGAGACCAGCAGTTGTCCGCCCGGCTTGAGCACGCGGAACGCCTCGGCGAAGACTTTTGGTTTATCCGGCGAGAGATTGATCACACAGTTGGAGATGATCCAGTCGATTGTGCCCGTCGCAATCGGCATCGCTTCCATTTCTCCCTGCAAAAGTTCAAAGTTGGTTACGCCGGCCTGAGTCAGATTCCGCTTGGCGCTTTCGATCATTTCGGGAGTCATATCCAGTCCGATCACTTTGCCGCTCGGGGCAACTTTGCGCCAGGCGAGAATCAGATCGAGTCCCGAACCGGAGCCAAGATCAAGCACGGTCTGCCCCGGCTTGACACCAGCAAAATTGACCGGATTGCCGCACCCGAATGTGGTGACACCCTCGGGTAGCCCCTGCATCTCTTTGTCGGTGTACCCGGCCAGCGCAACATATTTGCCCGCCGCATCTTCTGAAAAGTTCACCGGCTTTGATCCACAGCAACCGGAAGTGGTGGTGATCGCCTTGGCGTAATGCTCGCGCACCGCCTGTTTGATTTCGTCTTTTGTTTTTTCGATCGACATATGAGACTCCTTATTTACAACAGCCGTTGTCACACTCGGCGCCTTTTATGGTACCGATGAATTTGTTCATGAGAACAACCAGCTTATCAAATGTCTCGCGGTTGATACAGTAACAGGTGCAGGGGCCTTCGATCTCGCCGCGCACCAGGCCGGCTTCTTTGAGCGCTTTCAGATGTTGCGAGACCGTCGACTGCGCCAGCGGCACCACCTGCACGATATCGCCGCAGACACACCTGTTTTCGCTTGCCAGAAACTGGATAATTTGTAGCCGCGCCGGGTGCGAGAGGGCATCGGCGAACTCGGCCAGTTGGGCCAGCTCAGTATCGAATTGTTCGGTCTTTGACGTTGCCATTTCGTTCTCCTGTATCGTATATCGTAAATATACGATAGAAGTTTCACGGGAGGCAAGAGGAATCTGGAAATTGTTCGTAAGAATTGACAGTACAATGAGATAAATTGGGTCTGCCAATCTCAGTTGGACAGTGGCACACCCCTCTACTTTGGTTACTGAAGCTCCAATTGTGGTAGAAGTCTCCACAACTTGGTCCGGTTAGTTTCGTAAAATCCCTAAATCGAAATTCGGTTTGAGAAACCGAGGAGAGAAAATGACCGAACCCGACGACCTGAAGCTCCCCGATGAGATAACCAAGAACATTGCCAAAGCGAAGCGGTACACCCTGCGCATTTACCGGCGTGGTCCAAAGCGTGATCACGACGAGGAGACTGCTCAGCGAATACATGTCGGGCATCTTAAGCACATTTTCGCATTGCACCAGAAAGGACTGTTGTTGATCAACGGCCCGCTTCTGGATGATGACGATATTCGAGGGATAGGCATCTTTGCGATCGAGGATATAGAGGAAGTACGGCGGATCGACGCACAAGACCCGGCAGTGATTGCGGGGCGACTTACAGTCGAAGTGCATCCGTGGTATGGCTTGCCGGGAGATGGGTTGAGGTGATGAAATTATCCTGCCATCTGCGACGAATTGGCGATTAGTATTAACAATTCTGCTCCTCTTGCGCTCTTCGCCCCCATCCCCCATATTCCCGGCGTAAACTAAGATCCGTTGGGGGTGGCGTAATAATTGCCGCCTGAGATCATACCCCCTCGACCTGATCCGGGTAATGCCGGCGTAGGGAAACGGAGATGGATAACATCCCCTTGGCTCGCCATGTCGGGCCACCTATCGATTCAGGACGGAATCTTGCGAAACTAACGGCCGCTGTGCTCTCGGGCATTTCGGCACTAACGCGAGGTTGCTGTCATGAAACAAAGTTTCATAAGCGTAGTGGCGCTATTTTGCGCCACAGTTGTCCAGGGCGCGACATTAAGCCGCGTCGTTGTCGATCCACAGAAAAAGCCGCTACCAAGTGTGTCTGTTGTCACCAATTTATCCGGTGTCGGAACACAGACTGATGTTGGCGGCCTATTCACTCTCGCCGACATCAGCGAAATGAAATGGGTGACTTTCTCCTGTGTCGGATTTTTGCCCCGACAGTTTTCTGTCAACGCAGTGCCGGATACGATCGTATTGGAGCCGACTGTCATCCCCGGCGGCGATGTGATTGTTCGTTCCGATCGCGCCACGCAGGGAGAAACGCCGATCGCATTTGAGAATTTCTCCAAACAGGATTTCGACCGGGATTACAAGATCGGCGAGTTCCCGCTGTTGTTGCAGTCGACGCCCAATGTGTACGCATTCTCCGACGGCGGCTCGGCGCTCGGGTACAGTTATATCAAGATTCGCGGGTTCGACGACAAGCGGGTGGCGGTCTATATCAACGGCGTGCCGCTCAATGACCCCGAGGATCAGGCGACCTACTTTGTCGATCTGCCCGATTTCGCCTCGAATATTACCGACATACAGATTCAACGTGGCGTCGGCAACTCGCTCTACGGCGACGCCTCATTCGGCGGGTCGGTGAATATTGCCACCAATGCCTTTGCGCGGGAGCGGAGTCTGTCGCTGTCGTCTGGGTATGGCCGGTATACAGTCAACGAGCATCCCGAAGGCGACTTGTCTAAACAGACGATTAACTTTTCATCGGGACTGGTCGACGGCCGCTGGCTCTACGGCGGGAGATACTCGCGTCAGTCGACCGGCGGCTATCGGTACGGGAGTTGGTACGAGGGGTGGTCGTACTATCTGTCCGCGGCGCGGCTGGACAAGAATATGACGACCGAACTGCACCTCTACGGCGGCCCGATGCGGATGCACTTGTCGTACAACGGTGCCTCGCTCGACGCGATCAACAATGACCGTCGCGTCAATCAATTCACCTACAGCAACGAGACCGACAATTTCAATCAGCCGCACTATCAACTGCACAGTGTGTGGAGTATTAACCCGCGCACCACGCTTTCTAATACACTCTACTACATCCGAGGCAAAGGGTATTATGAACAATTGAAAGACGATCGATATTTTGCCGACTACAATATCGCGCCAGAGTATGTCGATGACTCAGTGGCCGGTGTCAAATACGAGACTGGCGATCTGGTCCGTCAGCAGTGGGTGTATAAGTCGCAAATCGGATGGAATCCGCGGTTGGATATCGAGCATGCGCGCGGCTCGCACGGAATCGGCGGATCGTTTTATGGTTTCTCTTCAGATCATTGGGGTCAGGTGGTGTGGGGAGAACATCTGCGTGGTGGACTCGATCCACGCCAACGGTACTACGAGTATCACGGCACCAAGTATGTCGGGTCGCTCTACGGACAGGAGATTTACAATTTCTCGCCGAAATTCTCGACACAGATAACCGCGCAGATTCGATATCAAAAATACAGATTCAGTCAGGACAAGATCGGCGCATTCAAGGGGTATAACTACGATCTGGATTGGTTGTTTTTCTCGCCGCGCGTAGGATTCACGTACAAAGTAAACGATCAGGCGAGCCTGTTTACCAACTTTGCCGTTTCATCCCGCACACCCACTGACGCCGACATTTACGATGCCGGCGATCCGTACGCCTTTCCCTCGCTCAAAGTTGCCAGCACCAATCTGTTGCCCTCCGGCGACACGGTTTTTGTATTCGGCGATCCAACCGCCAAATCGGAGAGAGTGTACGATTTCGAGCTCGGCGGATCGTATCGCAAAGAAAAATGGTCGGCCGGTGTAAACTGGTTCTGGATGGAATTCCGCAACGAGATTATTCCCTATGGCGGCGTGAATTCGAACAATGGCCTGCCGATCACGGTTAACGCTGATCGCTCAGTGCACGCGGGCGTTGAATTGACCGGTAGTGTCATGCCGACGTCGAAACTTACGCTGTCGGCCAACGGTGCGTACAATCACAACCGGATAAAGAAGTTTGTGGCGAGCTTACCCCTCTATGACGGTAGTTTCAGCGAAATTGGACGGATGGACGAAGACTTCGCCGACAAAGTGATTCCCGGATACCCGACCACTCTTGGCAATCTATTGGCCGACTACAAGACTGATCGTATTCGCCTGACCTACCGACTCCGTCTGGTTGGATCGCAGTACATGGAACTTCGCAATCTCGACTCGCTCCAATTGAAAGGATACGGATACTCAACAATGTCCGCCGAGTACGGCATTGGCAAAGTAAGCGGGATTGGCAAACTGCTCTTGTCCCTCAGGGTAGAGAATCTGGAGAATCGCAAGTTCCTGACTTCGGGATACGGATGGAATGATTTTTATCAACCGTCGCCAAGTGACCCGGTATACAATGACGACGGCGCTGAGTATTATGTCGGCGCCGAGCGTTCATTCTATGCGGAGATAAAACTGGAGATGTTCTAAAAGCAACGCCCTTCGACTCCGCTCAGGGCGATGTTCCGATCATCGAGAATGCGGCGTAGAACAAAGGTCCGGCTCAGCAACTATGGATTCCTCAAGGGCCGAGGTACTGCGTATTTCTATCGGAGACGTTTGCTGAGCGCGTAGCGACGGGCTGAGCGGAGTCGAAGCCCGAATTGAAATGTTAAAGCGTACACAAATATGCACCTGATCGATTACATCATCATTCTTGCCTACCTGGTCGGATTGCTCTGGCTGGGGTTTCGGCGCAAGATGGCCGCCGATAGTTCTGCCGGTGAGTTGATTCTCGCAGGGCGGCGGCTGACTATGCCGGCCTTCGCGCTCTCTATCGTTTCGACCTGGTACGGCGGGATACTGGGTGTGGGCGAGTATTCGTACAAGTATGGCCTTTCCAATTGGCTTGTCTTCGGTCTGCCGTATTATGTCGCGGCGGCGATCTTCGCGTTGTTTCTGGCAAAGAAAGCGCGCGAGTCGCAAGTGCTGACTATTCCCGAGCGACTGGGGCAGGTGTACGACAATCGAACCGCACTGTTTGGTAGTGTGATTATTTATCTGGTGACTGTGCCCATTGCCTATGTCTTGTCGATCGGGGTGCTGGGTGAGCAGATATTCGGAATTCCGTTTTGGGTCGGCGTGGTGGCGGGATCGTTCTTCTCGATTGTGTATGTGTATCTGGGTGGATTTTCGTCGGTCGTGCGGACTGATATTTTTCAAACTGTCTGCATGTTCGCCGGATTTGTCGTCCTCTTTATTTTCTTGTACAGCAAATATGGCGGTATTGATTTTCTGCAGGCGAATCTTCCGGAGAATCATCTCACTTGGCACGGCGGACAGGCTTGGTCAACGATTGCAACTTGGTATGTAATCGCCCTGATGACGTTGGCCGAGCCGGCTTTTTTCCAGCGGTGTTGTGCGGCGAAATCGCCGCAGGCGGCGCGGAACGGTATCCTTCTGGCAATCGGCATGTGGGCCTGCTTTGATTTTCTCACTACCAGTTGCGGCCTATATGCCCGGGCGCTGATGCCGAATCTGGCCGATCCGGTCTCGTCGTTCCCGGCGCTGGCCAATACTATTTTGCCGGCGGGGATACTCGGTATGTTTGTGCTCGGAATGGTGACCACAGTACAGTCAACGGTCGATTCGTATTTCTTTATCTCGGCTTCGACTTTCGGTAATGACATTGTCGGGCGTCTTAAGAAAATCGGTGCCTCGGAAATCACCCACTACACGCGGATCGGATTGGTGTTGTCGGCCATCATCGCGATTGCATTCGTTTTTGTCTTTCGAAGTGTGGTTGATATCTGGTATGCGTTCGGAAGTATCGCCACGCCGGCGCTGATAGTGCCGGTCTTTTTCTCGCTGGTGGGCAAACGCCGCATGCCGGCGCGGGTGACATTCTGGACAATGATCATATGCGCGTTAGTTTCACTGATCTGGTATCTGTCGCAATATTGGAACGGCGGCGATTATTGGCTCGGCTTGGCGCCAATCTTTCCGGGGCTTGGGTTGTCGCTGGGAATGTATCTGGTGACGGCGAGAAGGAAATGAAGCCCAGCCTCCAATTTGTGTTCTAGCCATGGTTCCGGGGCTTGATGATCAAGACTCCCGCCCCCCATAACTCACTGAAGGGTAGGTGGTTAACAGAAAATCTGCAAAATTGATGTTGAATTGAAAAGCGTTTAGTATAATGTTACTATGACTGTATAGGAATCGGTATCGGTGGAACTAACTTCGATCAACTCCAATTCTGTAATTGAAACACAGCTCGCGGATCGGCTCAGGAAGCTGAGTGATGCCGCAGGCTCAGAAGTTATTGGGTATATGGGACCCATTTGGGGCGGAGTGGATGATATAATTCGTCGAACAGTGGAGAAGATCGCGGCACAAGGGGAAAAGAAGAACAAGAAGTTGATGTTTCTCTTGGAGACGACCGGCGGCAGAATCGATGTAGTGGAGCGCATTGCTCGAACCTTGCGGCAACACTACAAAATAGTGGAATTTATCGTGCCTAATGTGGCATTCTCGGCTGGCACTGTATTGGTCATGTCAGGTGATGCGATATACATGGATTACTATTCTGTTCTCGGACCAATTGATCCGCAGGTAGAAAAGACATCAGAGCGAAAGCTTTTGCCAGCGGTTGGATACTTAGCAGAATTTGATCGTCTGATCGAAAAATCGAAGACTAAGAGCGGTTTGTCGACTGCCGAACTTGCATATTTGATTGATAGGTTTGATCCCGCGGAATTGTACCAATACAAACAAGCGAGACAACTCTCGATTTCATTGCTTGAAGAGTGGCTTGTGCAGTACAAATTCAAGAATTGGAAGAAAACCAAGACGCGTGGACTGAAGGTCACCAAACAAATGAAGGTCGAAAGAGCGAGACAAATTGCCAAGCAACTGGACGATCCAGAGCTTTGGCATTCTCATGGGCGTGGTATCCATATGGATGTGCTAAGGAGAAGACTGAATTTGGTGATCGAGGATTTTGAAGAAAATGCCGATCTTAATAATGCGGTGAGAGACTATTACGGTTTGTTTACCGACTACATGCGCAAATTGGGACACAACCTTGCTGTACATAGCAGTTTGAGATATTTTGGTTTGCGAATTGACTTCAGAGGTTAATATGGACGAAATTTTCAAGACCAAAAAGCGTGTCATCGCAGAAAATCCTCAGGTAAGTCAGAAGGAGCTGCAGAAGATCGACAGGCTAATGAAACAACTCCGTGCTGCTGGTGTGAAGAGAGCCGAATACGATATTGCGCCCCCCTACTCACGGGAAATCTTCAATTGCAGAGATAGTAGCGATACGTCCGAAAATTGACCGGTAGATGGATTGATCGGGGCATGAACAAGTAGATCTCCGGCGAGGGCGGCCTGCCATTGCCTAAATCGCCCCACTATCGTATATTTCCCCCTCAATGAGCGAACCTATCTACCTGTCCAAAGAGGGCCGGATCAAGCTCGAAGGCGAGCTGAGACGGCTCAAATTCGAAGAGCGACCCAAGTTGCTGGCCGAAATCAAACGAGCCAAGGAGCTGGGCGATCTGTCCGAAAACGCCGAGTACCATGCCGCCAAGGAAGCACAGGGGCATCTTGAGCGGAAAATCGCTGAACTCGAAGACAAGATGTCGCGGATTCGTTCGGTCGATACCGACAAAATTCCTTCCGACAAAGTTTTCTTATTCGCCAAAGTGCTGGTGCGCGATGTCCGCGACGGCGAGGAGATCGAATACACGATTGTGCCCGCCGACGAGGTCGATGTCGACAACGACAAGATTTCGGTCAAGTCGCCGATCGGCGCGGGGCTGATGGGAAAATCAGTCGGCGAAAAAGCTGAGATCATTGTTCCCGCCGGGAAAATTGTGTATGAGATTTTGAAGATCAGCAGAGATTAGATTCAATTCGCGTTTAACTATTCAATTTATTTGCCTGTGTAAGGGTAATCTGAAAAAGGAGACCCTTCGACAGGCTCAGGGTGAAGTCAACTATGCGCGAATCTCTTTGTGTGAAAATCTCGGCCCAATGACTTCAGTCTTCGTAGGTCAATCCCGTCTTCGGGGTTGACATCTTTCGTGACTTGGAGAATGTCACCCGCGCGGACGCGAGTGACCTACGAAGATTTCTCAATACAATGCGGCGAAGTCCCCAGCCTGTGGCGTTGCCACAAAAAAACCCCGCCATGATCGGCGGGGTTTTGCTTTTGCGAGCAGGAGAGATTTAGTGTTCTTCTTCATCGAAGAATTCGTCGACCGATTCCTCATCGTAGTAGTCCTCGGCTTCTCCCCCTTCGATCCCGGAAGCCAGATTGGCGCATTCGAGCGAACAATAATAGTCGGCTCCCTGTTTGATCGGCTTTCCCTGAATCTTTTCGTTGCACTGGGCGCAAAACATACTCTCACCTCACTAATCGACTTCCGCAACCGACTGCTACATTTCAAGTTACACCCTACCGGGCCTTCGCGGCGAGACCTTTGCGGACTGGGCGACAATCTTATACCTATATATGCCAGTTGTCAAACTTTTTTTTGACGTCAAAGGTTCCAACCATAGACGAATAGGTATATTCCTCTGCCAATCGACCGGCCCGATATTGCTCAGGCAGATCGGACATCGGTCGATCAATAGAATGCAACCGGGGTAATTCCCCCAACATGACGGGAGAGCAATTGAGCAACCAGCCGAAATACTGGGTAGACAATATCACACAAGCTGTTGGCAACACGCCGCTTGTCCGGCTTGCGCGCATGGCCGACGAGCGCGGCATAAAGGCCACAGTTCTGGTCAAACCCGAGTACCTCAATCCGACCGGATCAGTCAAAGACCGGATGGCGGTCTACATATTGGATCAGGCGATTCGTCGCGGCGAGCTGAAACCGGGGGGCACAATTGTCGAGGCGACCTCCGGCAACACCGGCGCGGCAGTGGCGATGTACGCCGCAGTGAACGGGTACAAGGCAATCCTGACAATTCCTGACAAAATGTCGCGCGAGAAAGTCGACACCCTCAAGGCATTTGGCGCCGATGTTCATATCTGCCCCACGGCGGTGCCGGCTGAATCGCCGCAGAGTTATTACGAAACCGGGCGTCGTATCGCCCGCGAAACGCCCAATTCGTTTTTCATCGGACAGTATTTCAACCTGGATAATATCGAGGCTCACTACAAACTAACCGGGCCGGAAATCTGGAATCAAACCGGTGGTAAGTTCGATGTTTTTGTCGGCGGAATCGGCACCGGCGGGACAGTCTCGGGAGTGGCGAAATATCTCAAGGAAAAGAATCCCAAAATCGAAGTCGTCACCGCCGATCCAATTGGTTCGGTCTATTACCAATATCACAAAGACAAAACAATGATCGAGCCGCACACCTATTTGGTCGAGGGAATCGGCGAAGACATGCTCTGCCCGACCATCGATTTTTCGGTAATCGACAAAGTCTTTCAAGTAAACGACGAACAGTGTTTCCATGCGGCTCGTGATCTGGCCCGCAAAGAAGGAATCTTAGCGGGTGGTTCTTCGGGTGCGGCGGTGCATGTCGCGCTTGAGTATGCCAAGACACTCTCGGCCGATAAGATTATGGTGGTGATTCTGCCGGATTCCGGCGCCAAATATATCAGCAAGCAGTTCAACGATGACTGGATGCGCGAGAAAGGGTTTATCCGATGAGCGGCGATAAAATGAAATCAAAACGCTTTGAAACGCGGGCGATTCACACGGGCCAGGTCCCCGAGGACGGCACCCGGAGTGTGACCCCGGCGATCTACCCCAGCTCGACCTACCGTGTCCAGTACCCCGGCGACGAATCGGGGTATGTCTATTCGCGCTGGTCAAACCCGACCCGCAAAGCGCTTGAAGAGACACTCGCATCGCTTGAAAACGGAACTCGCGGTTTGGCTTTCTCGTCGGGCTTGGCGGCGATGCACGCGGTGCTGAATCTGCTCAAGCCGGGGGACCATGTGGTCGCCTGTGCCGATCTGTATGGCGGCACACGTCGCCAATTTGAGCGCGTCTGGCGAAACTACCAAATTGACTTCAGCTATGTCAGCGGCTGTTCAGCTCGCGATTTTGAAGAAGCCATCAAGCCGAGTACCAAGTTGATCTGGATGGAGTCACCGACCAATCCGCTTTTGCACCTTATCGATATCGAAGCAGTCTCCCAAATAGCGCACAAGCGCGGAATTTTGGTCGCAGTCGACAACACCTTTGCCACGCCCTATATCCAAAAGCCGCTGGACCTGGGCGCGGATATTGTCCACCACTCGGCCTCTAAGTATCTGGCGGGGCACTGCGATGTCATCGCCGGCGCACTTATGGTAAAGGACAAAGAACTTGGAGAACGGCTCTTCTTCAGCCAGTATGCGATCGGCGCACATCTCGGACCCTTTGAGAGTTGGTTGGTCTTAAGAGGCCTTAAGACCCTGCATCTGCGAATGGAACGGCATTCAACTAACGCGGTGAAGATCGCCGAATTTCTTGAGACAGTCGACGCCGTCGGAACTATTTATTTCCCCGGCCAGGACGGCAAACCGGTGCCGAACAAAATGGCGATGCCGGGCGGGATGCTTTCATTTGAGTTGAAGGCCGATTTCGAAACAGTGAAGAAATTCGCGACTGCAACTGAGCTATTCACTCTCGCTGAGTCACTGGGCGGAGTCGAATCGCTGATCAATCATCCGGCGGCGATGACCCACGCCTCTATTCCCAAAGAAATCCGCGAGCAGAACGGGATCACCGATTCACTGATACGCTTGTCGGTCGGAATTGAGCATATCGATGATCTGTTGATCGATCTGCGCCAGGCGTTTGAGAAGATTCGGGCGGCGGTGAGGGTCTAATCGCTGGCCTGCCCTTCGGGTGGGCTACAGCAAGCAGGCTGTCGGGTTTCTTGTCCCGCACGCTTCGCGGCGCGACCGCGGAACCCGACCTACTGAAGAGATTTGTAGACGACTGCCAAGTCTTGCCCTCCAAACCCTCTCTTGATCGCTTCCGCGAACGCCTTACGTGCGGCGGTAGCCATGGTATCAGATACGCCCAAGTGCACGGCCAGTTCGTGCAGATACGTCAAATCTTTATGGATAGTCGCGGCGGCAAAGGTCGGCGCGAAATTCTCAGTCAAAATGGCCTCGCGTTTGGCGTTCATCACGGCCGAATTCCCTGCCCCCGCCGATAGAATCTCAAGGGCCTTTTCTTTCGATATTCCGCTTTTTTCCGCCAGCACTGTCGCCTCGGCTATTGATGTCATGAATGCGCCCAACAGAACGTTGTTGATGAGCTTCATCTTTGTCGCGGCGCCTATTTGCGGAAAGTAGAATTGCTTTGATGAAATTTGCTCTATGACCGGTAGCACTGTTGTGTAAGCCCGCTCATCGCCGCTGATTAGTGCGACGAGATTGCCGGAAAGCGCCGGGGCTACACTACCAAGTACTGGCGTTTCAAGATACCGACCACCTTTGTCGGCTATCAGTTTGTGAAAGCCGCCAACTTTGGCGAAATGGTTGGTGGTGATATCACAGATGATTTTGCCTTGCAAGTCAATTGAACAAATTCCTCCCGGCCCCGACAAAACAGATTCAACTGCCGGGGAATCGAATAGGCAGAGAAAGACAACATGAACTCCGGAGGCGACCTCTGTAGGAGATTTGGCGAGTGCGGCATTGAGACCATCGGCTTTGGAAACGGTCCTGTTCCACACCACCAGCTCGTGCCCTTGCAATATAAGGCGCGTCGCAATAGCACGCCCCAGCGAGCCAAGTCCAATAAAGCCAATCTTCATATGTGTGTGAGGAATCAGGTCTTGTTCGGGTCCTGCTCGTCGACCAGCATCATCACATCTTTGACCAGCACCGGCTCGACTGCGTAGAATCCCTGACCGTATTTGCATCGCGCCTGTAATCCAAATGCCCGAGCCATCGCCGAGAGATTCTCGATATAATCGCGCGATTTTTCGGGATTCAAAAATTGCGACTTGTGCGCCGACAGCGCGGCGATCCAGCCCTCGAAGTGTGGTGTGATATCGACCACAAAGTTCGGATATACTTGCGGCGGCAGAAAGTAATGGAAGATTCGGGTGACCAGATGCGGTTCACCGGGGACCTCGATCTTTTTAAGTGCCGCCAGATTCGCGGCATTGAGCGCGATGACTCCCGAAGCAACATGGTCGGGGTGCGACTGTCGGCGGCCGTGGCCGACATGCGGATACGGCGCTAAGATGATTTTGGGCCGAGTGGCGCGAATGACCTTGGCTAGCTCAAGTCGCTTGTCGTATGAATCCTCAAGCTTGGTATCTCCCCAGTCAAAGCGATGAACGATTTCAACCCCCAAAATGGCCGCCGCATCTTCAACTTCGCGAGCGCGGATCTCCGGAGTGCCGCCGGTGCCCATTTCGCCTTGTGTCAAAATGACAATGCCGCAACGATACCCGCGCTTGGCCAAGTCGATCAAAACGCCGCCGGTACCGACCTCGATATCATCGGGGTGAGCGCCGATTGAAAGAAGATCAAATGGACGGTCAGGTGTCATGCCATTTCCTTGCCGTTTGCAAAAAAGCCCGGAAGATTACTCTCCCGGGCTTTTCTTTTGTGAATTGCTTTAGTGACCGAAGTTGTCCGAATGGAACTTGAGCCACTTGCGAAGAATGTCATATATATAGGCCGAAGAACCGTTCGGGCCGCCGTCGTATCCGCTGTATGGTTGTTCCGTGATCTGAGCGGTCAGACCTTTCCCTTTCAGATAATTTATCCAGGACTGTGTCATCGGGTAGTAATTGTACGGAGACGATGACGAGGTCGAGAAGAACATATTCACGCCGGCCAGCGGAGTCCCGCCCGCCTCTACATAGAGTGAATCGACATTGTTCCGCATCCAAAGTCCCCACATGGGCGCGTACAAGTCACCCGGCAGATTGGGTGCGTGAGCAGAGTCGATATAGAATGGGAAGCAGGGATCGAACGACTGATGGAGCTTCATGCCAACTACCAGCCCGGTGTTGAGCGTCTGTGTGTCGGTCACTGAGAATGTGGAATTCAGAGTGATGCGCACTATTGAATCGCCACTGGAAACGGCCGGTACATACGAGAAACTGACGGCGGTATCGAAAGGCGAAAAGGCAAAAGCTCCTCCCAGCATGATCAGCGAGAGCGGCGAGGCGCCAAGGCTATCGAACTTGATCGAAGAGCGGGCCGGTTTGCGATGCAGATACTGCTCAGCCATTGCCGTCTTAAATACCGGAATCAAGCCCGATGCGGCGTCGTCACCGTCAAAATCCAGTGGGCCGTCAGTGACCGAAACCGAACTGTAGACGCCCGGATGCTTAAGCAGGGCGCGAAATACGCCATACGATCCGGTCCCCACACCGCCGATGCCGCGCTTGGATGTCGAGTTGATTGTGGCCGGGACGCTGGCCTGTATATACGCCGGGAGTCCGGAGTCGCCGGGTGCGGCGATAATGCCGTCGTAGTACCCGGCCGGAGCGCTGTTACCATACCAGTACCCACCAAAGACCTGATCATTCCCGACGCAGTGAACTACCATCGGCTGAATCTCACCGGTGGTTATCATCTCCTGAAGAAGGTCGTAGAGTCCGTGATTGAAATAGAAGAACTTGTCCTCGCCCTCGGGGGTCAAGAGTACCAGCGATGGCACCGGCTGGTTTCCGTACGGGGGAACAGCAACCTTTGGAATATACATTGCGCCAAGCAGGAGTTGCGACTCATTGCGGATCTGCAACGCCAGAAGAGTGTCAAAGACGTGGTCGGCTTTCGGGAAATTCTGCCATAGCTCGATATTCGTGGCCTCGGGCAGATTGGTCCCCCGATCGGAACATCCGACTCCGATCAAGAGCACTCCCAAGATCAATCCAAAAAGTATGTATCGCTTTCTCATTATCGTGCTCTCCTAGAATCGGTAATCGAATGAAAGAGTAGTTTGGATCGTTTCGGCTTTGTAGTCGCCGGGGAAACTATCGGCGATACCGTCGGTATTGAGGTCATAAAACCCGCTGACGCCCAGATCCGGATAGTGGCGGTAGCTGAGGACCATCGAACAGTTGAATCGCGGCGACGCATGCAGGATCGCGCCGGCGTTGAGCCCAAGCTTGTTGCCGGTATCGAAAAATTGCGGTGTATTTGACGTGTTGTCCGGATCGGCCGACTGATCCATCGAGCCGCCGGCCAAGAGCGATAACTTCGGAATCCAATCATACTTAAGACCTAACGCCACTTTACCGGCCGATTTCCATTCTGTCGGACGAACGGTGGAGGCGGTCAAAAATGACGCAATCTCCTGGCCGGTTCCGCCAACCGGGAAACCGGAGGCATTGGTGTAATCAAACTGGAGACCTTCAAATTTCGACCACAACATCAGTTCAGCGTCGGCGGCCACAAGGAGCTTTTCGGTAAGCTTGTACGAGGCCGCGACAGCGAATGAAGCCGGGAGTTTGAGCTTGGTTTCGAAGTCGGAGAGCATTTTCACCGACGCACCGCTGGTAAACAGGTATTCCGGAGAACCGGGTGTGTATCCGCGCGAGGTCGCTTCGGTCAAGTTGCGAGGCAGGAGAAAATTGAGATTGGCAGTACCTTTGATCGTGATATCGAAAGGCACGGCGGCGGTAAGCGCCAGAGCGCCTTTGCTGTGTTTGTACAAAAGGCCGGCGCGAACGCCAAATCCCCAGCCATTACCGTCGGCCGCCACAAACTGCGGAATATGCTCAAAGGGACGGAAATTCAGCTCGGGAATTGGATTGTCCCGCAAAACGACATCGCTGTAGTTCAGATCGGCTCGCAGAAGCTGTACCCCGATACCGTAGCCGAACTTCTGGTTCGCCGAACTTTTCGCGGCGGTCAGTTGAAAGGCGACGACATCTAAGTTGTTCTTGAATTGAGTGGTAGGATACAGGCCGGAAGCAGAATCATTGTACGCTTCCAACGGCCGAAACAACTGCCAACTCACGTTGGCATCGAATGGTTGATAGGCCGACAGACCAATCACCACCTCGCTGTTGCCGAACGGAAGCTTGGTCACCAGACCCGATCCGGGAGTGTAATAGACTTGGTGAAAATTATTGATCGAGAATCCGTTGAGCATCCCCGTCTGGTACACATTCCCGTCGCCGTCGGTGTACTTGTAGTCGGGCCTGACCTGATTTCGATTTTGCGTAAACGAAGCGTAAGCGCCCAGCGAGTTGTCCTGCTGGAAAGCCAAACCGGCCGGATTATAATAAGCGGCGGTCCAGTCGTCGGCTATCGAACGAAACGCTCCTCCCATTGCCTGGGCCGAGGTTCCTACGGCGGTGTTTTCAAAGCCGCTGGCCGCCACCCGAGGGGAGACCAAAGCCAGTCCAAGCAGTGCACCTACCGCGATTTTGACAATCCCCATCACGTACTCCATCTCACACGTTTGTAAAAGTCGTTTTCCCTTCCTCTGCCGCGGAGCGATTGTTACTTGTGCCTTACGGCGACAACTACCCGACATCGGTTCCACAGCGCTGTCCTTCCAAAGACGTACATCGTCTTTCAGATACTCAAAAAAACAGGCCACGAAGTTACTTAATCAGTCAGGCAGTGTCAATAGCCGAAGATGTTGGGATTCAACGGCCGAGACCGAATCGGCCGAGGCGAGAAACTGGAATCGAAAGTCCCCGATTAACTTAACTTACGTAAACTCCAAGCGACTGGTTCTTTTGGGGTTACGACCAGCAAGTCGCCTTCTTCAGCTCTTTACGACCTTTTTTATTGCAAGACAAAGACCGAGCGATCAATCGAGCCAAGACGGAAATCGATTCCAAACCCCCGGGAAGTTTTTGACTTGGTGAGCGCTACTCACACTACTCTCAGCACATGTATCACACACTTAAGCCGTTAATCAGAAACACGTTGCGTAAATATGCGCTCAGTGGCACCGGCCTTGCAATATCCCCCGTCGAGTGCGACAGGAAGTCGCGCCCTGAAAAGTCACTTTAGGAAGGTGCCCATGCGAAAGATTCTTCTGCTCATTATTGCGGTGATCATTTTGGTCTCGCTGACTTGGTTTCGGACAGGACATGCCCAGACACCCGATCCGGTTTTAGGCAAACGGTCCAAAGCCGAACTGGTCAAAGCATATCAGGAAAACGGCGGTGTGGCGCGCGATCTGAAAGTCAATCTCGGGACAAACCAGGGGCTTTCCAATTCGCTTAACCCGCAACAGTATGCCTCACCAGAACTTTTTGATACATCGAGCATGCGACCCGATACGATGGTGTTTCAGTCCAAGCCGACCACCTATCCGACACACTCGACAAAAATCCCGTTCGATTCACTCAAGCCGTTTGGCCAGGTGCTGTTCAATTCGCCGCGAGAGACAACTCCGCCGGTTGAGATGGCCGCCGCATCCGATTATCTGCTGGGTCCGGGAGACAATCTGGTCATGCGCCTGCTTGGCCGCTCGGAAAACGAATACAATTTGACAGTCGACCGCGAGGGGAAAGTGTATATCCCGCGAGTTGGCGAACTGGTGGTCTGGGGACTGACGGTCGATGCCTTCAAGCGAACCGCCGAGCAGAAACTGGCCGCGGTTTACACCGATTTTCAAATCACTGTCTCACTTGGGAAAATCCGTTCGATTCGAATTTACCTGACCGGTGAAGTCCGCTTCCCGGGCGCATACACCGTTTCTTCACTCACGTCGCTGTTCAATGCTTTGTATTTGGCGGGCGGGCCGACCGTCAACGGTTCGATGCGCGATATCCGTCTGATGCGTTCAGGCAAGGCAGTCGCAACCGTTGATCTCTATCGTTTTCTCTTAGTTGGCGACAATACTTCCGATGTCCGCCTTGAAACCGGCGACGCGATTTTTGTTCCGGTGGCTGGACCGCGGGTGGCGATTCGCGGCGAGATCAGGCGACCGGCTATTTATGAAATCCGCCCCGATGAGACCATCACCAGTTTGTTATCGCTCTCAGGAAATCCGACCGCAGAAGCGCATCTTGAGCGGGTCATGCTCGAACGCATTGCGGCAGGCGATCAACGGCAAGTCATTGATCTAAACCTCGAACCGCAACACACACCGGTCAGCACCGAAAAGCTCACCGATGGCGACAGAGTTACAGTCTACTCAATGTTCGATGCCCGCAAGAATACTGTGGGAAT
Organism: uncultured Ignavibacteriales bacterium; assembly: GCA_964571235.1. Lineage (GTDB taxonomy): Bacteria > Zixibacteria > MSB-5A5 > GN15 > FEB-12 > JACRAV01. The sequence goes on from CAZNAI010000003.1 coordinate 166,606, forward strand.
ATTTGGAAAAGTGAAGCACCCTGGGTATTACCAGAAAACTGAGTCAACGCGCATCTCCGATCTTTTGGGGCAGGGCCAGCTACAGGACTTTGACGTTCACTTGGACCGGGCCAACATATTCCGCCGGCACTCCGACTGGCGAACCGAAATTGTAGCGGTCAATTTGCGCGCGGTACTCACCGGGGACACTTCTGCCAACATTCTGCTCAGTGATCGTGACTCGCTTGAGATCTATTCGATTCAAGACCTGAAATGGAAAAAGTCGGTTCAGATCATGGGGGAAGTACAGACACCCGGCATGTATCCGCTCTACGACAATATGACTGCCGCCGATCTTGTCTTTCTGGCCGGATCGTATACCCGTTCGGCCGCAACCGTAACCGGCGAACTGGCTCGACTCGATTCGCTTGGGAATGTGGCGATTTCGCGGGTTGACCTGGCCTCGAGCGACGGCTCCAAAGTGACCTTGCAAGATAATGACCAACTCTTTATCAGACGCATTCCCGAGTGGCAACTGCACCGAACCATCTCTCTCGACGGCGAGATTGCCTTCCCCGGTGAATATGTGCTTTCCGATCACGAAGAAACGCTCTATGACATGCTCAACCGGGCCGGTGGATTCACCGCGACCGCTTTTCCAAGCGGGATCATTCTGCAACGCCCCTCGATTGCGAAGACAATCGACCGGATGCAGATCGGTGCGGTGCTGGATAAGTCCAACCCGATTATCAGAGACACACTCGGCAATCTGACCCGAAGCAAAGTATTTGAGCTGGACACGATGTCGGTTTCCCGCATTGCCCTCGATGTCAACGCCATGCTCAAGAGCAAAGGCAAGTCGTTCAACATCACGCTCAAACCGGGCGATAAGATTTTTGTGCCGTCCATTCCGACCGGTATCAGTGTTCTCGGCGCGGTGGGCGCCAATGGCACGATCATGTACAAAGAGAACAAATCAGTGAAATATTATGTCGACCACGCCGGCAGTTTCGCCGCCGAGGCGGACAAAAAAGGCACACGCCTGATCAAGGCCAACGGAATGGTCTTTGCCGGTGGGAGCACTCTCGGCCGAAAAGTCGAGATGGGCGATGTCATCGTGGTGCCGACAAAAGTTAAGACTGAGCGCGACTTTGGCCGAACACTCACGAGTGTTACCGGCGCCGCGGCCGGGATTCTCGGCTCGATTCTCGTGATTTCCAAGCTCTAACAAAATCCCTTTTCTCACCTTCCGACACCACCGGTAGTTGCTCGCATCAACTGCCGGTGGATTTTTTTTGTGCCGGAAACGATTTCACTCACAGGGGGGAAGAGATGGCTCCCCTGCACCTTGCTGACCCAGTCGAACTACGCTTAACGCACTGTGTGACAACATGATACTGTGCGAATCGGTAGTGCCCACTTTGGCACCCGGCTTGCCATTGTCAGGGGGTGTCCGAAATGGATTCGGGCCAGCCGAACAGCCTATTGAGCTGACGGCGAAAGGAAAGAAGGATTTTCAAATGTCACAGGATGTGCAGACACAGAAGAGATCGGCCGAAGAGTCGGTCACACAATTGATCGCATACAAAACCGGCGTGGTCGATTCAATGATCGGCTTGTACTCACGCTTTGAGTCGGTACTCATCGAGCTGTTTGGAGCGGGCGCGAGCGACACCGGCCGAATCATCACCGGCGGCATTGTCACACCCGAAGTGCAGTTGGCGATCGACAAAGTCGGCAAGTCGTGTATGGAAACGGTCGGCGCGTCCCCGTTCTCATCGGACATCGACGCTCTCTTGGCGGCAATCTCCAGTTCATCCGAGACAATCTTCGTTTCAAACCCGAACCGGATTAGCGGCGCCGACTGGTCGCTTTCTGATCTTGAAGAAATTGTACAGGCTATTCCCGACGGTCTTCTAATTATCGATGAATTCTATCACGACTACTACGGCATCAGCGCCGACCCGCTTTTGACCAAGTATACCAACATCGTGATTCTGCGCTCACCGGCTCCGGCACTTGGACTGCCGGGGAATTGCGGCTACTTACTCGGCTCACCGTATGCAATTGAACGCTTGCGTCAGGCACGGGTGTTGGGGATTTCGGCCGATGTCGACCTGACCCTGTTGACCGAGTGTGTGTACGACACCGAACGATTGTACAATCGACTTCGCACCCTCCATCAGGAAGCTCTCCGCATGATGGGAGATCTGACACGGTTTGGTTTCCAATGTCGACTTACTCCGTTTGACCGGATGATCGTCAAAGTTGCCTCGCCGGCTCCGGCCGGTGATTTGTTAGCAAGCCGGAAAGTCGAAGTGGAAAATCTCGACGGCTACCCCGGCTTGAAAAATCAGATACGAATCGCAATCGCTGGCCCTGACAAAAACGACCGCACACTGGAAGCGTTTCGGTCGCTTGCAGAAAGTGGAATTACTTCGCGTCGCCAACCGCGGCGGACACTGGAACTCAAGCGCACTGCGGAAAAAAGTGAACTTGACGCCCTCCTGCTCCCGCCGGCTCGCAATGAACGCTTGAGTGCATATGTCACCGAAAATCCTGATCCTGAAAAAGCGGTGTCGCGATGATCGAGCCTTCTGCGCCGGTCATCGACGAACACTTCGATCGACCAACCAATTCGAATCGAGTCGACATACGCCAATTGGTCTCAGAGCCGTTGCCGGCCGAATCTGCTGAACACGTCACGCGAGATTCACAAGCGACCGGGCGCACTGGCCACTTCGGTCGAACTCTATCGCTGATTTCCTGTGGGCAGATCGGGATGGCGGTTGTCTCGGTCGGCGCGATCTGGCTGAGCTTATTGGTGTTTCCCGGCGCAAATGAATCATTACTTATTGCCACCACTCTGCTTCTGACTGTGCGGCTGGTCTATGTACTCACGCGCGGTCCGGAGCCGGTCTTAACCCGGTTTCTGGTTCGCAAAACAGTTCGACGCACATTGGTTGACGAAGCGAAAATCTCCACCGGTGTATTCGCCGCCGCCTTTTTTCTAGGTGGTGCGCTTTCACCCCAGGAATTAGTTACGTTCGCGATTGCCAATGCGGCATTGCAAATTGGGCATCTGGGTTACTCCAGAATTGTTCTTCGGCAACTGTCCCAGCAGACTCAGCGTCAACCGCGCTCGATACGCACTTCTCGCACAGCAATCGTAATAGGATCCGGCGCACAAGCAACAGCCGCCGCCGACCTGATACTCGACTCGCCGGAACTTGATACCAAACTGATAGGATTCTTGGACTGGCGGCGAGCCGACTTGTGGCGCTACCGCGATGTCCCACTCATTGGGCATCCGGACCGTCTGGCAGAAATCATCGCCGGGGGACAAGTCGACGCAATCTTGATTGCTGTTGAACCTTGCGATCTGGTCGCCACCCAATCGATATTGGCCAAAGCCGAGGAAATGGGTGTGAACAGTTATCTGCTCAGTGAAATACATTCCCCCGATGTCGCGGTGCTTCGTCCGGAGTTTCTGGGCGGTAAACCGGCGCTGGTTTGGCGACATGTCAAAGAGAGCCGGACCGCGATTTTCACCAAGCTATTCCTGGATCGATTGGGTGGGTTGCTCGCGCTCATTGTCGCTTCGCCCATCATGCTTGCGACCGCACTGGCAGTAAAAATCGATTCCCGAGGGCCGGTCTTTTTCAAACAAATCAGGTGTGGGCTCAATGGCCGCACGTTTGAGCTTTACAAATTCCGTACGATGGTGGCCGACGCTGAGCAAAAGAAAGCCGATTTACTCAATCAAAACGAAATGAGCGGGCCGGTGTTCAAACTTCGCTCGGACCCCCGCATGACCAGAGTCGGCCGACTTTTGCGCAAATACTCCATCGATGAACTCCCGCAACTTTTCAATATCATCAAAGGCGACATGTCGCTAGTTGGGCCGCGGCCGCCGCTTCCGAAAGAAGTAGTGAAATACGAACCGTGGCAACGCCGTAAACTCTCCATCAAGCCGGGTTTGACTTGCATCTGGCAGGTATCCGGACGGAACTCCATCGATTTCGAACAATGGATGCGGATGGACCTTGAGTATATCGATCACTGGTCACTTTGGCTCGACGCCAAGATATTGGTTCGTACTATTCCGACAGTTCTCAAGGGGACCGGTATGTGAGTCCCATTGGGACTTTTGGCGTTGCGTTTTTGTACCGAGTCTGGTTAGAACATGAAGACAGCAAAGGCAATATGCTGCGGGGGAGCTATTGGAGTAGTATGGCTGAGTTCATTGTTAGCCGCACCGCTACCAGTCGGTCAACGCGAATGCGATTTTGTATACGACCGCCTGGAACTCGCCGAGTTGTTCGACCGAAGTCCTTTTGACTATCAACTGGGGCCGTACAATTCGTTTGACTCCATTAACCAGATATTCCCCTTTGCCTCGCGCAATACTCTCAACGACAAACAAATTCATTTGTTTGGCTTTGCCAGTGAGCAATTCAGTGCCTCGAAGGACCGTCGCGGTCGAATGTACGCCACTTTGCGAGGTGGATTTGCGGCACAGCCGCTTTCGCGTTTGTCCGTCATCGGGCAATATTCTCTCGACGAATCCAAGGCGCGTGACCCGCTGTACACCGGAAAAAAGTGGCGGGGTTTCGCCGGCGATATCGATCTGGCCTTTGTGCAGTATTCAACGCGCAAACTCAATGTTACCTTCGGGAGGTTCAGTTCGTTTTGGGGTGTCCGGCATTCATTGATACTCGGTGCGAATGCGCATCTCGACGGATTCGGATATTCGCTCAAACTCGGCCGACTCACTTTTTCCTACCGATTCGGACAATTGGCTCAGGACTCGATCGGGTCGGACACAACTACCCAGTGGCCCAATAGATTTCTGGCCGCCCATCGTGTTGATCTGCACGCGAGCGGTGCGCTTCGTGTTGGATTATTCGAATCAGTGGTCTTTGGCGGGCCAGGGCGCTCACCAGAATTCTCATACCTGAACCCGATCATATTTTACCATGGCTCACAGTTGAACGATAATGTCAATGACAACACCATTGTCGGCGCCGATTTCACGTGGAAACCCAAAGCAGGGCTTAAGCTCTATGGTCAAATAGCGATCGACGATATTCAACTCGATCACAAATCACAGGGGGATGAAGAACCGGCCGAATATGCGTTGACTCTCGGTGCGTATGCCGCATCCCACTCGCGAAAACTCGACACCCGTATTGAATACACCCGTGTGACTAACCGGACATACAATCAGATTCTCCCGCGCAACAGGTATGTGAACGGACATGAGCCAATCGCCGACGTCTCGGGAAACGACTACGACCTTCTTTCTGTAGAGTGTGCCAAATGGTTCTCCCCAAATCTGCGCTCGCGCCTCAATTTGTCGTATCGACAACAGGGGGAAGGGAGCATCATGGCGCCATTTGATCAGCCTTGGCTGGATATTGCCGGAAATTATTCCGAGCCGTTTCCTACCGGCACAGTCGAGCGAACTTTGGCTTTGTCGCTTGGTATGGGTGGATTCCTCAATTCAGTTGTATTCCTCGACGCCGACGCCGGACTTTCGCGGGTGGTGAATTATGATCATACCCCCGGCGATAAGCGAACCCTGCCGTTTATTGCCGGGTATCTTTCGCTCTATTTCTCAAAGATTGTCGGATTGGATTAAACTCGTGGCGTCAGGCCTCCCGGCCTGACGCGTACTTGCTCTTCGGGTGTCAGGGCAGGAGCCCTGACACCACATTTGAATCACAAGAAAAGTCACCCTGAGCTTGTCGAAGGGTGAGAAGTGTGTAGTGAAACAGGCTTCGACAGGCTCAGCCTGACTTGTTTTGTACCTCAGATATTTACCTCGAGTCACCCTGAGCTTGTCGAAGGGTGAAGTGGCCGACCGACGAAAGAGAGTTTCGTCAGTTCCTTCCTCGCCTTCAGGCGAGGTGAGAACTGACGAGCGTGTCAGGTCTCGCCACGGCCAGGGCCGTGGACTAGGACCTGACACAACGCATTGTATCTTTCGTAATTCCCCGTGCTAGTTTCTTTGTGATCCTTTATACTTCCATCGCGGACCGATGAAATCGATATCGTCTACAGTGGCAATATTAGTGTGTGCTCTGGCGATAATCGCACCGTCCGTGAATACAAAGATGAATCAACCGCCCGAACATACCAATCATTTGGTCGGCGAAAACTCGCCGTATCTGCTTTCCCACGCCCACAATCCGGTCGACTGGTATCCGTGGGGGGACGAGGCAATCGCTAAAGCGCGGGCCGAACAGAAACCGATCTTTCTTTCTATCGGGTACTCCGCCTGCCATTGGTGCCATGTCATGGAGCGGGAATCATTTGAAAACGGCGGCATCGCCGCTTTCTTGAATGAGCACTTTATCAGTATCAAGGTTGACCGCGAGCAACGCCCCGACTTGGATAATGTCTACATGGCCTTCACTCAGGCGATGTCCGGTTCGGGGGGCTGGCCGATGTCGGTCTTTCTCACTCCCGATCTCAAACCGTTTTTCGCCGGGACCTATTTCCCTCCCGAGGACCGGTACGGCCGTCCGGGCTTTTCTCACATACTTAGCGAAATTGCTTCGGCCTGGCGCGACAATCGCGATCAGGTGGTGGAGTCATCAAAAGCCATCACCGACGAACTCTGGCGGCACTTATCGAAAGATACCGGACAGTCTATCCTTACGCGCGACTTGGTGGCGCAGGGGGCCAGCGCGGTTATGCAGATGTACGACTCAATCCACGGCGGCATTGGTGGTGCGCCGAAATTTCCGCACACACAGGAGCTTTCGCTTCTACTTCGCCGATACAAAGCAACCGGCGATCTGACTTTCAAAAGCGCAGTCGAGAAATCGCTCACTGCCATGATGCGCGGGGGAATCTACGATCAACTCGGCGGCGGGTTTGCCCGCTACGCGACCGACCGTGCCTGGCTCGTGCCACACTTTGAGAAAATGCTCTACGACAACGCGCTGTTGGTTTGTCTTTATGCCGAGGGCTGGCAGGTAACCAAAAATGAATCATATCGGCGGATTGTGCGCGAGACGCTGGATTTTGTGCTTCGTGAGTTGACTGACGCAAAAGGTGGATTCTATTCGGCGCTCGACGCCGACTCCGAAGGCGAAGAAGGCAAATTCTACGTATGGTCCAAAAGCGAGATCGAATCGATTCTCGGTCCGGACTCTGAGATTATCTCCAAATACTATAACGTCACGGATAGCGGAAACTTCGAAGGCCACAACATTCTCAATCTCACCGCCGAATCAGAAAGAGTCGCCGCCGAAACACCGCAATTTGATGCTATTCTCACCCGCGCTAAGTCGGCGCTCATGTCCACACGCGACAAGCGTGTTCGGCCATTGACAGATGACAAAGTGTTGACGTCATGGAGCGGCCTTTTTCTCTCAGCGCTGTGTAAAGGGTATCAGATTACCGGTGACCAAAAGTATCTCAAAGCGGCCGTCACCAACGCCCAATTTGTGCGCGATAGTTTGTATCGCGAGAGCAACCTGACTCACTCCTGGCGCGAGGGGAAACATTCCAGCGGTCAGTTTCTTGAAGACTACTCGTATTATTTGCGTGGCCTGCTCGATCTGTACGAATCCCATTCTTCGCCTGATAACGAACAATGGTTGACATTTGCAGTCAGTCTGGCCGATCGGGCGACAGCGCTCTTTGTCGATGACCACGGCGTCATTTATCTGCGTGAACCAAACCAGGCCGATCTGATTTTGCGGCCGAAAGACGAAGAGGACGGCGCATTGCCGTCGCCCGGATCCATGTTGATAGCATCGCTCTTCAAATTGAATCGCATGACCGGAAGCGAAAAGTATCTGCACACCGCCGAAAACTCCCTGCGCCAACTCTCGGGGAAAATAGCCAAGTATCCGGGGATGATGACCTCCGCCCTTTTCGCCCTCGACTATTGGATCAGCGACAAGTTCGAGATTGTCTTAATCGGCGACAGCCCCGAGCGCGACAAGATGCTCGCTGAAGTATACAGCCGCTACTTGCCGAATCGAATTGTTGCGTCGAGTGTGACTGGAATATCCGAACTATCTCCGCTGTTTGAAGGTCGCAATGCCGAATCAGAAGAAGCGAGAGCATTTGTCTGCAAGAACTCAGTCTGCCGATTGCCGGTCACGACCGCCGAGGAATTGAAATTGCAGTTGGATGGTTTGTAGGGTCCCCGTAGGTCAATCCCGTCTTCGGGGTTGACACTTAACAGCCAACGGCTGTCACCCGCGAAGACGCGAGTGACCTACGTTGGAGTCTTACGAAGTACGAATCTTCCCGGTGTCCTCAATATGCAGATCGATCGGGTCGAGGGCGTGCATTACCCAATCGTTGGATTGTTCAAGCCAGTCGGGGGTTCGTGACGAGTCGAATATTCGGACAATTTCGGTTCCCCCAACCTCGAACGCCAGTTGAATCGCCCGCGCTTTTAATACGGGAGATTTTACAACAACCGCCAGCCGTTGCAAGCCGCTTTCTCTGGACCGATGAAAGAAATCGGCGAACATCGACATCTCGTTGCCGTGGGGGATAACCAATTCACGCATATCCAGAATCGACGACCGCGGGCCGTCGGTAACCAGCCATTGGCGATTTACTTGAGCTTCGTATTCGCGGATTTCTTCGGCGGTTATGGTTCCGCTGAGGGTAACATAGAAACCGTGCGGTTTTTTCTCGACCGTGATCACAGGTGCCTTTCGAGGGGTTGAATTCCTACTAATGAGATATTATCGGCAGAATGGTCTACTACTTGAGGGGGGTGTTCGTAGGGTGAAGAGATTAGAAAGTGTCACCCCGAACAAGGGACTATTCTTGTAGGTCGAAACCCCTGTGGTTTCGACATCTTCATTCACCGAATTCACCTTCGAGCAACGGTTGGGAGTCAACTAACCAGTTCGTACTCTTCGTAGCTCCGCTTGTGGCTGTTGTAGGTCGAAACCCCTGTGGTTTCGACATCTTCATTCACCGAACTCACCTTCAAATGACGGTTGGGAAACGACCCCCCAATCAGGTTGATATAGCCCTTGCTTTGAAAACTCCCCAAGAGACGAATGAGGATACTCGTGAGGATTGTCAGTAACGCCATGTTTAACCGGATTGTAGTGAATGTAGTCCAAGTGGCTTTGGAAATCCCGTTCATCACGAATCAGGTGATCCCAGAACCGGTTTTGCCAAATGCGCCCGGATCGCAAGTCAAGGCGTCTCCGAAGAGACATAGAAAAAGAGAGCTTGAACCGACGCATCGCCAGCGACACGTCAGCATCTTGATAGTTTAATAGGAGATGTAAGTGATCGGGCAGGACAACCCAGGCGACAATGTTGAAGGCCGGTCGAACTAAAGTTGATCGTAGTGCCGGCAAGAGAAGGTCAATATGTTCGACCAGAAGCCGTTGGCGTTTGTGCGTGACATGAGTGAGAAAGACTGTTTGTCTATGTTCCCAGTGGCGGCGGATGTTAGTCATAGCTCAAAGAAAACAAGATGTCGAAACCGCAGGGGTTTCGACCTACGAAGGCTATTTAATCAGCCGTGCCACCAATAGAAGCAGTTCAACAGAGCCGATGAAGATCAGAAGTGCTTTCGCGCATAAGCCAAAGTCAAACGATCTCCAATATTTCGGAATGTAAACATACGGGATGAACTTCCAGCCATATTGGTGGAACCCAGCCCAGATCTTAAAATGCAACATGCGCACCACGAGGAACAGCATCGTTACACCAAGTACTACTTCAAAAGCACGACTCTCGAAGATTCTCTGCGCCAGTGTTGGTAGGCCAAATATGGTCTGCCGGAAGGGAAGGTAGAAAAGGCAGAGCATCGCTATGAACGCCCCATCGGATTTCCGATAGGCCGATTCGACAGCAGTGTCTGTCGCGTTAGCTTCCGCCATCCCCCCTACATCCTCTCAACACACCCCGCGATCAGTTCGCGCAGAACCGGTTCGGCCTTGGTCGCGGTGCCGATTACGTCCTGCAATGAGCAGGGGTGCATGTTATCCGCCAGACCCATATCGGTAATGATGCTGAATCCGAGTATGCGATTTTTCTGGTGATGCGCGGTCAGCACCTCCGGCACAGTCGACATCCCGACCGCGTCGGCCCCGAATCCCCGAAACATTCTATATTCTGCCGAGGTCTCAAGGCACGGTCCGGTCAAACCCAGATACACACCGGTCTGCATTGGAATTTTCAGATCGAGCGCCACTTGTTTGGCCATCGCCTGATATTTGAAATCATACACTTCGTACATATCCGGGAAACGGTCCCCCCATTTTTCATCGTTAGGACCGATCAGTGGATTGCCGGGGAAGAAGTTGATATGGTCTTTGATCAGCATGATATCGCCAGCTTTGAAATTCGGGTTCATGCCGCCGGCGGCGTTGGAAACGATCAGCGTGTTGATGCCAAGTTTTTTCATCACGCGTACCGGAAACGCGATCTGTTGCATCGAGTACCCTTCGTAGTAGTGGAATCTTCCCTGCATACAGACCACCGGCTTGCCGCGCAGATTGCCAAAGAGCAGTCGCCCGGCGTGCGACTCGACAGTCGAAACGGGGAAATGCGGAATCTTGTCATAGTCGACCGTGCCGACCATCTGGATACCGTCGACCAGTGAACCAAGACCGGTGCCTAAAATGATCCCGATTTTCGGCTCGAATTTGACTTTGGATTGGATGTGCGCAGTGGCTTCGTTGAGCATGGTATGAATTTCGGTCCAGTTTTTCATCGTTTGTCTTTCCTTCGATTGCGATGTCGAAACCTCTCGCCTTCGGCAAGACCGCTGACGCGGCAGGGGTTTCGACCTACATGTTTATTTGTTTTGCGGGAATATAGGGAAGTGTTGCGAGGGAATCAATTGCGGTAGTTGTAGGGCGGAACCCGAGGCTTTGCGAAGTGGTTCCGCCATCTTAATCGTGTGTGGCAGAACCGCGTCGCTGTGCTCGGGTTCTGCCCTACAAAGATAGTACCACAAAAAATAAACCGGCGGGAGGGGGGACTCACCGCCGGTTCTGTTAACGATCCAGTATGACTAGGATCATTTAGCTTTTTGAGGCTTTGTCCATCTCCTCGGCAAACTTCGCGACAACCTCGTCCAGTTCTTTGGCCAGAATCTCAGTCGAGACCGCCCCGCCTGTCGGAGCTGGCACAGTCGGCTGTTTGGCTGAGGCGTGATCTTCGGCGTTGTTGCCGACTAAGCCAAGCGGATTATCCTGTTCGGCATGCTGATACTTTTCAAGGGCGCTGGCCAGTTCGGGGTCTACCGACGGCGACGGGGAGTCTTCGTCGCGGAATGTCTTTTTCAGCGCGGCGGCGAGTTCATCGGTCGGTTCAGACTGACGCTGAGTCGGCGCGGGCTTGGGTGTGTCGACTGAAATAATATGGCTCGGCGCGTTGGCCTCTTCGGTGACACCATGTTCTGGTTTGGACGGAACTGTCGCAACTGTTTCGCGGTGGGCTCTTTTTATTTCGCTTGAATCAGTAATTTCGATCGCATCCTGAATCTGTACCGGCTTGACCGGGTGCGGGGCCGGGTAGTGCGGTGTTTCTTTGGGGGGCTGTTGATGACGCGGAGTCGGTTCACCCTGAGTTGACGGCTCCAGCAGTTCCAGATGCGAGGTGATTGTCGCACGGACTTTCTGCAGGAAAGCGTCGCGGATCAGCTCGATTTTTTCCATCTCCGCCTGTGCTTCAGCGATTCTCTGCTTGCGTGTGGCGATCACCGTTTCAACTTCGCTCTTGGTCTTCTGCAAAATCATCTCCGCCTCTTTGCGGGCGGTGGCGACAGTCGCGTCGGCGTTCCGACGGGCGTCGATAGCGGCGCCTTTGATCGTCTCTTCGAACTGCTTGATTGTGTTGAGCTGAAGTTTGACCGCTTCAAGTTCCATAGTGGAGCGGATCAATTCCTGCTTGAGATGTTCGATCGCCTGGGCGGTCTGTTCCTTGAAGGTGTCGACTTCGGTTTTGTCGTACCCGCGCATTTGAGTCGCGAACTGATGATTTCGGATATCGGTCGCAGTGAGTTCCATGGCGATCTTCCGTCGGTTGGCCTTCTGGCGCTCGGTTTACAGGTTGTTGACCAAAAGAGGTTTACACCTCTCGGCCGCTATGATTGGTTTATCGGCAGGCAGGGGGAAAGTCTTGACCTATCGCTCTAGGTCGCGCCGCCATTTCCCCTACTATTATAGAGCGATCTCGTACGGCCCAATTGCGTTATATGGGGAATCGCCTATACTTGAAACAGTCCAAGGAGAAACAGATGAAATTCGATCTGGAAAAATCTATCGAACTGCTCGAGCGAACCCCGTTTGTACTTGAGTCGCTATTGAATGGTCTATCCGATGACTGGACTGCTAACAACGAAGGACCGGAGACCTGGTCGCCCTACGACGTTATAGGACATCTCATCCACGGCGAAAAGACCGATTGGATTGCGCGACTGGAGATCTGTTTGTCAAGCGGCCCCAACAAAACATTCGCCAAGTTCAACCGGTTTGCGCAGTTTGACGAAAGCAAAGGAAAAACGCTCGACGATCTGTTAACTGAATTCAAAGTAGTTCGCGCACACAACCTGGCGCTCTTGAGATCGATGGGGCTGACGCAAGCAGATTACAACAAGACCGCGATTCACCCGACTTTCGGCGAGGTCAAGCTTTCGCAATTACTGTCCACCTGGGTTGCGCATGATATGGATCACATTTTTCAGATTGCGCGGGTGATGGCCAAACAGTACAAAGACGAGGTCGGCCCGTGGGTGGAGTATTTGAAGATATTGAGAGTGTAAGAGTTGATCTGATTTCTTCGTAGGTCAGCCTCATTGCGAGGCTGACGGAATGTATGTAAATCGAAAGATGTCAGGGTCACAAGGACCCTGACCTACAAAGACCTCACTCTATTGTCTCCGCCCAAACAACAAACTCCCAATCCGTATCATCGTCGAGCCCTCGGCAATAGCCAATTCGAAATCGTCCGACATCCCCATCGACAGATTACAAAATTGCTCGCCGACAGTTGCACGCCCTTCATCAAATAAATTGCGACACAAAATAAATGCACGCCGGATTTCAGATTGATCGTCAGTGAGCGGACCAACTGTCATCAGGCCGGACAGTTTGATATTTGGTAGCGCATGTACTTGTCGAATCAAATTGATCGCCTCGTCTGGTGCGACACCCGATTTGGCGGATTCTTCCGATGAATTGACTTCGATAAGACATTCAATCCGCTTTCCTATTTCTCTGGCGCGTCTATTTATCTCTTCAGCCAAGCGAATTGAGTCCACCGATTGGATTACGTCGAACAACTCCACCGCTTTTTTCACTTTGTTGGTCTGCAGATGCCCGATCATATGCCAGCGGGCGATACTGCCAAGTTCGCGGATTTTCGGCTCGGCTTCCTGAATCCGATTTTCGCCGATCTCGGTGATCCCCGCTGATACCGCCTCACGCACAAGCCCGGCCGGGTGGGTCTTAGTCACTCCTATGATGGTAACCTCACCGGCCGACCTGCCTGATTTCTGGCAAGCCGAGGCAACCCCTGCACGGAGTTCGGTTAAATTGTCTGCGATTCCACTTGGCATACTAATACTATAATATTCAATGAGTTGGGCGGAAAATCAAGCTCCATATTCCGTTCCCAAAGCGGCCCTTCCAATCTCCTAACTTGACAGCGCTTGTGAAATTTGTAACTTAGTCGAAAACGGTCTTCTTTTCAACGAAAGGCAACCATGTCTCCGGCAAGTCGACAGACCTTAGAGGCGCTCACTGCGGGTATCAAATCCGAAGTGGCGGCGTATGTATTCTATATTGAGGCGGCCAAAAAGCAGGCCTCGGCGCAAATCAAAGATGTTCTGCACAAGTTGGCGCTTGAGGAAAAAGACCACTTCCACGTTTTAGAGCGCCAGTACGATTCGCTCGTTCGTTCCGAGCGCTGGATTTCTACTGCCGATATTTTGAAGCAACCGGGCCTGCCCGAAATCACCGAAGATATGACCGCACAGCATCACGGTCTCATCGACGAAGTCCGCGGCACGACCAATTTACAGCAGGTCTTGAAAATAGCGTATCGTCTTGAGGAAGAAGCGTACGAACTGTTCGCGGGCGAGGCCGCTCGGGCCGACGCTCCCGAAGCGAAAGCGATTTTCGAAAAGCTCTCGCGCTTTGAAGAAACGCACATGATTCTGATCGGCGACCTGATGAAGAAGATGTCGTAAGACAGTCGGGCAGACGAAGGCGTCTGCCGCGCACTAGTTAAAGAAAAACCCGCCGTGGTTAGCGGCGGGTTTTTTTACATTCTGTTTGACTATCTTTTATACGCGCCCAGCGGCTCCATAGAAATATACAGGTAATCGATAATCCTCGTGATATCAGCGATATCAATCGCATGTTGACTGTCAAGATCGATATTGGCCGCCTCGGGGCACCAGAGGAAATTCCAGCGCGACCTATTCACATACGCAAAATCGATCAATTTCGTCAGATCGGAAATATCAACACGGTTCGTCGGATCACAATCGACATTGCCCAATGCAATTTGATAAGCCGATTGGTCGAAGCCGCCCCATTCGACTATTGCGTAGATCTGGTGAAAACAATCGATACCAAGCGTGTCTTCGGGAACGTCGTTCCAACCACCAAGGGTGCGACCAGAGGTTTTTCCCCAGATCGCCATCGCCGGACCGTCGCCGCTGGGTTCATTCGACGCCCAGTTTCCATAGTCGATCGCTTCGCCCGTCAGCCATTGGAAAGCTGAATCTTTGGCTGGCCTTCTTCCTCCAAGATAATATTCATCGATTATCGCATTTGGATAGACATCGCCCATGATCGAATCGACGATGAACGCGTTCTCTTCAGGCGAAGTAATAGTCGCCAGGTATCCCGCAATGCCGTCGTGCACAAGAGAGTGGGCAATTTCATATTGGTTTACCCACGGTCTCGCTGAGTTGATAACCGCATACCAGTGATCGTTGCCACCTTGCGCGACCGTCCACTGTTTCAAATTGACGATCGAATCCAGCGCATCGGTGTCCAGCGGGCCAAATTCAACAATCGCCGGACGAACTATATGAGTGTACTTGTCCACCGCAACCCAGGAACCGGGGGCGATTGAATTCGGCGAAGAAGAATAGAAATACACAGTCGCCTCGGTCGGCATTTGTCCGAGCCCAACCCAATTCGCATAGCTAAATGCTTCGCCTGTCGTCCATTCAAATCCACTACAGTCGCGCTTCCCTCCGATTGCGTACACAGTCGCGAGTGAATCTGGAGGTAGCGCTCCTAAGACTGAATTCAGGACAAATTGGTTTTCATTTGCCGAAGTGATCGAGGCAAGATATCCCGGTTGAGATTCGTACGATTCTGATTGAGCGCGAAGATTCTGAGTCTGCCAATCGGCGCTGTACTGCAGAATTCCGTACCAGTGATCGTTACCGCCTTCCGCGATCGGCCATTGCACCAGATGAGTCAATTCACTCGGGGGAGTCGTTGTGTCCAGCGGTCCCCACTCGACGACCGACCAGATCATATGAAAACAGTCTATACCAACGGTGTCTGCTGGCACGTCATTCCAGGTGCCAGGGACTCGTCCGGAGGCCGCTCCCCAGATTCCCATTCCGACCCCGTCGCCATTCGGTTCGCCACCACTCCAGTTAATAAATCCGGTCGCCTCACCGGTGAGCCAAAGGGTACCGGAGGGATAATCGCGCCGTCCCCCGATGTAGTATTCATCGACGACTGCATTCGGTACAAGACCGGCTGTCACATGATCGACGATAAACTGATTTTCCTCCGGCGACAAGATGGTGGCCAGATACCCGTGAGCAGTATCATGTACGAGCGTCTTAGCATAGTCGACATGATGCAACCAAGGCATGGTCTTTGCAATCACCGCATACCAGTGGTCATTGCCACCCTCAGATGATGGCCATTGAACCAGGTTGAGCAATTCTTCAGCCGGAGGATTTGATACAGGTTCCCCAAATTCAACCAATGCATACGACTCCGGATTGCCTTGATAGTGCCACATGCCAGTGACAGTCGAATCATCGCCCGCGCTCATCAAAATAGAACCATCCAAACGAATATTGTCCCCCGGTTGCCAGTTGAAGAAAGAAAACGCCTCACCGGTTCCCCATTCTGAAATGCCACAGGTGACCGCCGCCCCCAAAAAAAGCTGATCGTCTGGTACCGGCCCAAGACCTTTAAGAACAGACTGCACGACAAAGTTGTTTTCCTCCGGCGATGTGATTGTCGCCAGATACCCGATGTCGGTTCCTTGAGCAAAGGTCGCGGCTTCGGTTGCGCTTTGATCATATGGCAGGGCGACAGGCAAAACACCATACCAATGATCGTTTCCGCCTTGTGATGCAGGCCACTGAGTCAGGTTAAGTAGGTTGCCCTGGGCAAATACGCTGGTCCAACAAAATGGAGAGACCAACAGCCCAATCGCGACGACAACTGTGAATACACATTTGCGGCTCGACATATCTCCTCCGATAGTATTTGTGCGTATTTGGTGTAAATATCGGGGGAGAAACAAAGTGTGTCAAGTCCATTTATGTGTCGTAACACAAATCTAACAACGCACCATCAAAGCAGATTAGATCTGTCGCTTTTGCCGGTTAGGTAGCCAAAAGAAAAACCCCCGTCGAGTTGAAAGGCGAGGGCTTAGTATCGCGTAGGCGGCGTACATTTCTGTGCGCCGCAGATGCTCAATCTACAGACAAGGCGCCACTGGTGTGAAGCTAATGTACAAGTAGTCAATCAGTGCTGACAGATCAGCGATATCCAGTCCGCCAGCCAAATCGCCATCGCAATTTCCTTCCGCTGGACAACACAGTGGCGTGAATGATATGTACAGGTAATCGATCAGGGCGGCAAGATCGCTAATATCGACGCCGTCAGCCGGATCGCAATCGGTATTACCGGTTAGACCAATGCAACATGTGACGACAGTACCGCCCGTGATAACAAATGACAAATCAAGCGACTGAGTGAATAGCGGTGGTTCGTATAGATCCACCCATGGTGCTGGCGGCGGAGCGAACGGAGTCCCTTGTCGTATGCGACCGATGCCGGTGCTCGAGCCGGACATCCCCGCAAAAGGTCCCCCTGGATTGCCGACAAAGTCTATTCGATAGGTAATGTCAAAGAAGCTCTCAACATTCCAGTTTCCACCTGTCTGGGTAAGTGTGGTCTGTCCTGGGCTGGGCATTCCAAAACTGGTCCCGGCCGTTATGCGCAGAAGGTCGAAATCCGGATCACCCGGTGGCAGTTGTCCCTGCATTCCAAAGAAATCGGTCGGGAATAATTGCGGCGATGAAAACGGCAGACGAGGGCCGTGGTGGGTCTGGTTAACGGGGAGCGGCATATTCACTACGCGGGTATACCCTAAGAACGCTCCGGTACCGTTCATCTTAAACTGCATTTGTGCGCTGAATTGCGACTGTGTGCCTCCGAGTCCACCTCCGGGTGCCTCAATTACGCCGGCAATGGAGTGAATAAGCGGCGTACATTCGATTGTTGTCGCGGGCGGAAGACCGTTTGAAATAAACCACAGGTCGTTGTTATCGAAGGGACAAAGCGCAGGTTGTGTCGCTGTGCCGCCACCGTTGTCCGGCGCCACACATGTCCCCGGAGAAGAAAACGGCTGATACACGGCGTCATCGTTGTAGTGGTCCAGTGTCGATTTCCACCCCCAGCGGTGGCCGCTGAGCGTGTCCACCAGTTCCGTAGATATACTGAGCCAGTAGATTGTACCGGCCACCTGATTGAACCATTTTGCGGGCCGAATGAGAATATCGTATTGCCAATATTCGTTGTGGTCGTTGGACACAAACCCGCCTGAGTACGGATCATACCAGCCTTCGAAAAGACCCGGTGTGAGCGGGGTCATAACATAGTCCTGCACGGTGTCAGCCCATAGCAGAAGTCCGGGGTGGCTGTATGGATAGTCAACACCGGCGGGGACATCGGAATAAATCTCAAAATAGAAGGCGCGAATTCGCTCACGTTGACCGCCGAGGAAGGAACCCCAGAAGTGAAGGTCTTTTACAGGTCCGGTTTCTGTGCAGAGCCAATCGTCGGCCAGTCGACGAGGATAAGTAGCTTGCACATTCCACCCCTTTTCGTCGGGATGCTGGGCGAAGTGCATCTTGTGACTGTCGCCGGGACGCCATCGCGGACACCCCTGATAAAAGCGAATGGCATCAGTCGTCGATCCCGACATCCCCGCCAGTGGTCCGCCGGGGTTGCCGACAAAATCGATCCGATAGGTGATATCGAAGAAACTCTCGACCGAGTAGTTAGCGGCATCGACTGAAAACGTCGTATGGCCCGGACTCGGCATGCCGAAATCATTGCCGGCGGTGACGCGAAGAAGATCGAAGTCTGGATCTCCCGGCGGAAGTTGTCCTTGTAGACGTGCCAGATACCCGTCAAACGGTTGCACGAGATTGCCCGGAGTGTGCGGTGCGCATTCGAATCGGAACTGAACCGACATCGAAGTATTCTTCACGAATCCAATCATAGCGCCGGTTCCCATCATTCGCATTGTCAATACGGCATTGCCGTCTACGGTTTCGCCACCCAGCGGACCGCCGGGAGTGTGGACCACGCCAGAAAAACTTCCAAGCGTAGCCTGTATTTCGATTGTACTCGCCACCGGGAGTCCGTTGACTATGTGCATCGTGTTGTTACAACACGGCTGATACGGACACGGGGCAGGAAAATCGGTCGTCCCCAGACCGTTGTCTGGAGCAGTGCACGGATTACACGGCACCGACGGTTGCGCGGAAAGAGCGGACGCCAGAGCCATCACGGCTCCAAGCCCGATGAGTAAACGGGACAGTTTCATACCACCTCCCAAACTTACGCACATGTGCTCACGCATGATCGCTCATGCACTAATGTTCAAGCTCAGAACGAAATGCGCGCCAACATGCGGTGTCCCGGTAGGTCGGTAAGATTAGGTATGACGTCGAATTCTATAGATGATGCGGAAAAACTCCGCACAAGGCACACCCCAAACATAGCGATAGGTGGCTTTTGCGTCAAGCTATTTGTGGACCCCGGTGGTCGATCACACACCAATACTGCGTCTCGCAAAAAAAAGAGACAGACCTGCAAGCCCGTCTCTTCTTGAAAGTCAGAGTAATGGTCGCTATTTCAGATACACCATCTTCTTTGTCTCAATAAACGTACCAGCAGTCAGCTTATAAAAGTAGACTCCCGACGAAACCTCGCGTCCAATGGCATCGTGGCCGTTCCACACAGCTGAGTGGTTGCCGGCGGGAAGTTCACCATTGACCAGTGTGACTATTGCCTGCCCCAGCAAGTTGTATACAGTCAATTTCACTTCGCTCTTATGCGGTAGCGCGAATTCAATAGCGGTGGACGGATTGAACGGATTCGGGTAGTTTTGTCCAAGAGCGAAGGCCGTTGGCAACTGCTCATCCTGCGGTTCCTCCACTCCTGATACCAGTGAATAAGAGAACGTAACTTCATGAACGCTATCGGGCATTTCTCCGAGTGTGAATAGAATCGGTGTGGGTGTGGTTCTGTTCGGTAGTGTCGGCGGAGTGACCGTCCAGTCACCATCGAAAGCATCGCATGTCCAGGCTCCGGTTTGTTGGTCAACCGTGACGCTCAATCCGACGCCTCCGCCAAAAAGATTCACAAAAGTGAAGGGGGGCAACGGCAACTCTACGTTCTGCAACGTGCCGTAAATACGGGCGTGGAGTTTGTTCATATTCACACTCAACCCGCCGGCCGTATCGCCGGTTACATGGATCGACCGGTTCATCGGTATCGACATGTACCCATTGCACCAAACCGACAAGTGAAACATCCCTGTGTCAGAATAAACTGAAAAGACCCCGTTACCATCAACCGTGCCATTGTAATTACCGCCGGAGTTCCACAACTGAACGTGTACGGAATCCGGATTGGGAAGGTCGTCGTCGGGATCGACAAAGATCGTGTCCCGAACCAGGTGGCCGTGAATGAAATTGATCGTCGCCGTGTCGCCTGCTCCGAGCGAGTTAGGCCACATTCCGTTGTGAATGAATCCGTCAGGAACCGGATACATCGTGTCCCATGTCACTACTGACACCGTCCAGTCCGACGGGACAGTCGATGATATATGCATGGTTGCCAGATTGTCCGATCCGGTGCCGGAAGTAGCAAGCGTAAACGAGTTGTCACTGCCCAATTGAGCAATCAGCTTATACGGATGCGCCGGCAGTCCGCCGTTTTCAGTCAGACGCACATGGAAAACCGTATCGGCTGTTCGGCAAACAAAATTGCGCTGGAGCCCGTGAGTCGAACTGTTGTCGATAGAGTAGCCACTCGGCACGACATATGCAGGAATCAAAGCATCCTGGCTCACGCCGATCCACCACTCGCCAAGTTCACCCGAACTAAAGTACAGCGCATAGTTGCCGCCGACAGTTTGTGTGTTCTTGCTTGATCCGACCCCGTTTTGATTGGCATAAACCCAAACTTCCATGGGAAGCGGGTCGCCGTTTTCGTCGCGAACAGTACCGAAGACACTATCGCTCGGCGTAGCGTAAACAAAGTCGGTAAGGTTCACCACTCCGCTTGCGGTCTCGAATCGATCGGCTGGCGGGACGTACCCCGAAATCGCCTTTGGTTCGATATGGAATTGCAGTCCGGTTCCCGAGGCTCCCACATTGATTGTAAAATATCCAGAATCATTGGTGAACGCGCTCCACATCTGGCCGTTGTCGTTGTTCGCTTCGATCCAGATCCACTGAAGGAGCGGGTCGGGCGCCGGATGCCCGGCGATTACCACCCGCCCGACAAATGTGTTGGGCGGTGATGGCATCGGGTTGCAGTTGATCGAATTTGACGCCGTGCTGGCATCGGACTGATCGGTCACTCTGAAAATATACTGGCCTGGCGCAATCCCCAGTTCCATTTCTGTTGACAGGTAGAATCCATCCGGTGTCGGATTGGTGTCCGGCGGACCATCGTTGGAGTCAATCTGACCGTCGGCAATTGTAAAAGTTGCAACCAGCACGTCCCCCGGATCGTTGATGACGTCGTTGTTGTTCAGGTCGTACCAGATTTCCCAGAATAATGTCGCACCGACCGCGCAGTCGGCTCCCCAGGCAAGATTGTTGCCCTGGGTCATGCTTGTGGCCGTCGTGTCGCCGTTGACCGAGAAGATGACATGGGTCGTTGCGGCGATGGCCGTGAAACCGCCAAAGCAAATTGCTGCAACGGTCAGAATCGCAAGAACGATCCACATGCGCCGCGGTCGAATTGAGTTAACTGTCTGATTCATGAGCTAGCTCCTCTATGTCTGCAGTTGTTTCTCCAGAATTCTATTGGTGTCCGCACGCGCGGATTAATAAAATCTCACACACTCCATATTAGATCGGCGAAGAGGCGAGAGCATTTAGCTAATTGGTGAAAATTGTCGACGATTCGGCAAAGCCGGAGAGTATTGGTATGATATTAACCCATGCTTTGGGCGGGCCAGATCGGCACCGTATTGCCCCCTTGACTCCCGGCCGTAACGATGTATATTCGCCTTCCCATTAATAGAAGGAACCGATTCGATGAAACGAACTTTTCAGCCGTCCAACCGGAAGAAACTAAATGATCACGGTTTCCGGGCTCGGATGGCGACCAAGAACGGCCGCAAAGTGCTGGCCCGACGCCGCGCCAAAGGGCGTAAGCGTCTAACACCAACAGTTGCCCGGAAAAAATAACTTTCCCCGGTCCCTGAGCTTGAAGAGCCGTGTAGAAATAACCGGCTTACTTAATGAAGGCCAGCGATTTACGGGGAATTGTTTTACCCTCGTCTGGAGGCCGGACGGCAATTTCGGATGGTGTGTGCTGGTATCCAAACGACTAGGAAAAGCAACCGACCGGGTCAGGATCAAGCGGCGGTTTCGCGAGGCGATACGGTTATCACGAACCAGTATGACCGCCACCGGCAAACTGGCGATCCTTCCCAAACCGGGGAGTTTACAGCAAACCTTTGAATCGATCAAATCAGATGTCAAGCGGCTTATCTCCCAGTTGCGCTGAGGGGCACAAGATTTCGATCTTGGCCTGGCCATTGGTAGTGCTCATCTACATTTATCGTTTTACCTTCGGGCCGCTATTCGCCGGCTCCTGCCGCCATTTTCCCAGTTGTTCACACTACGCTGAGCAGGCACTCCGCAAGCACGGAGCATGGCATGGGAGCATATTGTCAATTAAGAGGTTAGGCCGGTGCCACCCCTGGTGCCCCGGAGGATTCGATCCGGTTCCATAATGACTTTTGACGGGCAAAACGCCCACGCGCAAGGATAGATCAAGTGGACAAGAAGTCAATCATAGCAATCGTCGCAGTCTCGGTGCTGATCATATTCTATTGGCCGATTCTGCAGTTTTTTGGGTTGGTAGACGCACCCAAACCGCCGGCTCCAACCAGCGGCGCCGACACAACCGCTGTTGTTCAACAACACCCCGATTCGACACCGGTAGCTCCGCAGGTTACCGCTCAAACACAGCCGCTCGCAGTTGACACGACTGCCTTGATCGACACGGCCGTTGTTGTCGCCGATACGATCACGGTTGTCACCAACAAATACACTGTGCTTCTCTCGTCCAAAGGTGGCGGGCCGGTTTCGATCAAACTCAAAGAATACAATTATCGCAACGAGCACGCGATTGAGCTCCTTCCGGAATCGCAAAGCGCAACTCCGGTCGCGCGATTCGCCGGCTCAACTGTCACCACCGGAAATCTTGGATTTACCTGTAATCTCTCGCCGGGAACACACGACGCCACTTCCGGCGATCTGCGCGTTATCTACAGTCACCAGAGTCCCAAAGGCGGGACGATTACTCAGTCGTATGTCTTCCATCCGGACAAGTATGATTTTGACTATGTAATCTCGATCGACGGCCGCGAGAAAATGGGATTTGAGCGCCAGTATAATGTCTATTGGCCGACACCGCTGGGTGTCACCGAACCAAGCGCAGAACTCGACTACGCGACCTTTGAAGCAGTCACGCTCATCTCTAACGCCCGGGAACGACTGGATGATTTCAAGGATAACAAGCTCGATCAGACTTTGTCCGGTCAGGCCGCCTGGGCGGCGCTCCGCAGTCAGTATTTTGCAGTCGCGATTATTCCCAGTCGTACCGATACCGCCGACGGTGTCTTTGCCAGGGGAACTCGCGGCAATGTCGAAGAACACGGTGCAAAGTTTGAGAAACGGGAACTGACAGTCGGGCTGGATATGCCCATGCCGCTGTCGTCGTCGGTCACCGATTCATTCACCATCTACGCCGGACCGCTGGACTATACTACCATGTCCGACTACGACGTTGATCTGGAGGCCATTCTCGATATCGGCACCACTCCCTTTATCGGTTGGATTATTAAACCGTTCGCACTGGGAATAATCTGGCTACTACCGAGAATGCACATGGTTTTCCCCAACTACGGGATTGTGATTATTCTCTTTGCGATTCTGATCAAACTCATCACGCTTCCTCTTTCGCTCAAATCGTACAAGTCGATGAATGCGGTAAAAGTGGTTCAGCCGAAAGTCGACGAACTCAAAAAGAAGTACAAGAACAATCCGCAACAGCTGAATGTAGAGACGATGAAGTTGTACAAAGCGCACGGTGTCAACCCGCTCTCGGGATGCTTGCCAATGCTACCGCAGATGCCGCTCTTCTTCGCCCTGTTTGCGGTCTTTCGCTCGACCATACTCCTGCGTGATGCGCCCTTCTTCTGGTTTATCAACGATCTTTCGCGCGGCGCCTCCAGTTTCACGGATCCGTATATGATCCTCGTGGTGCTGATGATCGGCTCGCAGTTCTTATCGTCGTATGTCACCATGTCGGCCAATCCGCAGAACAAAATGCTCGTCTATCTGATGCCCCTGCTGATGGGGTTCATTTTCTATAAGTTCGCGGCGGGACTGGTCCTGTACTGGACCGCATTTTCAATGCTGTCGATAGCGGATTACTATTTGTTCCGCCGGATGAAAAATCCCGACGTGCAAATTGTCGGATCATGAAAGTAAGGCGCTCACTTGGGGAAACGCACGACACCATAGCCGCGATTATCACGCCTCCCGGCGAGGGCGGTGTTGCGGCGATCCGCGTGGCTGGTCCACGGGCGCAAGAAATTCTCAGACAATTCTTTCGTCCGCGAAAGTCGTCGCAGAAAACGGCGACCCCGTTTGTCATGCGCCTCGGCGTTTTTCAATCACCATCGAATGAAGTAATCGACGAAGTCCTGGCAGTGTATATGCCAGCCGGCAATTCCTACACCGGGCTTGAGCAGATTGAAATCTTCTGCCATGGCGGCCGAGCCGTCACCAGAAAAATTCTCGGATTAATTCTTAAAGCCGACATTCGATCTGCCGAACCGGGCGAATTCACCCGCTTAGCATTTGAAAATGGCCGTATCGATTTGGCCAAAGCCGAGGCCGTCGCCGAAGTGATTTCCGCCCAGACCGAGGCATCATTGATGACCAGCCGGGAGCATTTATTGGGCCACTATTCGGAGCATATCGACTCGCTCCGTGAGAGCTTACTTGTTGTCCTGTCGGAAGTTGAGGCCGGAATTGATTTTAGCGACGATGCTCCGGAGGTTCGCGTCGATGCATCGGCCCGAGTTGTGGCGATAGACAGAGCGATCGAACAAATCACGACTCTCGTCGACTCGTACGAGGGCGGGCGGATCATCGACGAAGGATTTACAGTCGCTATTGGAGGTCGTCCCAACGCCGGCAAATCCTCACTCTTTAACTTACTCCTTCGCAAGGAACGAGCGCTTGTCACCGCCACACCCGGCACCACCCGCGACTACCTGACCGAGCAAATCGACCTCGGCGGGTATCTGGTCAATCTCGTGGACACCGCCGGACTCCGCTCTGGCGGCGGCAAAATCGAACGCGCTGGCCAGAAGAAAGCGCACGAGATCATTTCCAAATCCGATCTGCTGGTCTGGCTGACCGATCTGTCGAGTCGTGGCTGGCAATCGGCCCTGAACCACGACATGAAGTCTCAAAAACAAGACAATATCCTAATACTGGGCAACAAATTAGATATTGCAAAAAAGGCCGAAAGCAAACAGGTTGGCAAGGTCGATCTTTCGATTTCTTGCAAGACCTCGGCCGGACTTGATAAATTCAAAGCCGAAATAATACGCAGGATCGAGCAGACTCTGCCGGACAAAACCTCGGGGCTAATTGTGACATCCCATCGCCACAAACAGAAACTCGCCGCCAGTCTACGATATCTGAAATCTGCCCGGCGAAAACTTGCCGCAACGGTCTCAGGAGAGCTAATCGCCTTTGATCTCCGTCACGCAGTCACCGCCTTAGCCGAAATTACCGGAAAGGTCTATACCGAGCAGGTTCTGGGACGTATATTCTCCAAGTTCTGTATCGGCAAATGAACCGCCCGCCATGTTTCACGTGAAACTCCTTGCGGAGGGCTTGGGCCTTCGGCCCTTTGGATTGAAATTAGATGTTGAAATTGAGGCCTGAGCTTATTTTTGAAGGCATCAGCGCCGGGGGCTTGGGGCTTCGGCCCTTTGGATTGAAATTAGATGTTGAAATTGAGGCCTGAGCTTTCTATTGGGGACCTCAAGCGCGGGTGACATGGGCCTTCGGCGCCCGTAGCACGGGCACTGGGGCCGTTGGCGCTTTGTATCGAAAGTGCGTATCGAGATAAAGATATGACCAGAGACTTTGACATAATTGTGATCGGTGGCGGACATGCAGGTGTCGAGGCGGCATTGGCCGCGGTCCGATTGGGCCGAACCGCGGCTATCATCACCATGGAAGCCAGCAAATTGGCGCTCATGTCCTGCAACCCGGCTATTGGCGGGATTGGCAAGTCGCAATTAGTCAAAGAGGTCGATGCCCTCGGCGGATTGATGGGGGTGGCCACAGATGAGACGGGAATCCAATTTCGTAGGCTTAATCTCTCCCGCGGTCCGGCGGTTTGGTCGACCCGGGCCCAGGCCGATAGGATCAGGTACAACGACTTTGTTGTTGAGTTCGTTTCTCGCCACAGAGGTCTTGAGGTTATTCAGGCGCTCGCCGGTGAGATAGTAGTCGAGAATGGAAAAGTCGTTGGCGTGAGAACCGAAGCTGGCGAGCCAATCTCCGGCAAAGCAGTAGTGGTTGCCACCGGAACTTTTCTCGGCGGGCTAATTCATATCGGCAAAACCCAAATCAAAGCCGGCCGGATCGGCGAAAAAGCCGCCTACAAATTGTCGGACTCTTTTGCCTCACTCGGGTTCGAGCTGGGACGCCTGAAAACCGGCACCCCGCCTCGCCTGGATGGCAAAACAATTGATTGGGAAAAGTGCGAGGTCCAACCGGGTGAAGATCCGATTCCATTCTTCTCGTCGCGATCGTCGCGCAAGCCTTTCGAACAAACTCCGTGTTATCTTACAAATACAACCCCTGCGACCAAAGCCGTTATTCTGGCTCACAAAGAAGAATCACCGATCTTCTCAGGTCAGATAAGTTCTCGTGGCCCAAGGTATTGTCCGTCCATTGAAGACAAGTTCTTTCGCTTTGCCGACAAGCCCTCCCACCAGATTTTCTTAGAGCCGGAAGGCAATGGCACCGATGAGGTCTACCCAAACGGCTTTTCGACAG
Source organism: uncultured Ignavibacteriales bacterium (assembly GCA_964571235.1). Lineage (GTDB taxonomy): Bacteria > Zixibacteria > MSB-5A5 > GN15 > FEB-12 > JACRAV01. The sequence goes on from CAZNAI010000003.1 coordinate 193,226, forward strand.
CCCTTCCCGAAGAAGTCCAGCTCCGGGCAATTCAGAGTGTGGTTGGCCTTGAAAAAGTACAGATCACGCGCCCCGGCTACGCGGTCGAGTACGACTACTGTCCGTCGCATCAGATCAAACCCTCCCTTGAAACTCGTCGGGTCGCCGGCCTGTTCTTCGCAGGCCAGATCAACGGAACGTCTGGTTATGAAGAGGCGGCCGCCCAAGGGATCATGGCGGGAATCAACGCTTCACTTAACACACTCGGCGAATCACCGTTTATTCTGGACAGGTCCGAAGCGTATATCGGCGTGATGATTGATGACCTGATAACCCGTTCGATTACAGAACCATACCGGATGTTCACTTCGCGTGCTGAATACCGACTCGCCCTGCGCGAAGACAACGCCCGTGACCGCCTGTACCCGCACGCCCGCCGGCTTGGCCTGGTCGAGGCGTCTACGCTGGACTCATTCAATGAACTATCAAGCGAGACCGAAAGACTGGTCACACAGTTGGCAAAGTTGCGAATCAAAGTGGGCGACCTGAATGGAATCGGGGAGCGGATCACCCGGAAAGATTCAGTTTCGCTTGCCGAACTAATCAAACGCCCTGATGTCGAAATGTCTGAGCTCCTGCCGGTTCTTTCATCCCACGACGGTCTGAATACGTTTTCTGAATCAGCAATTGAGCGGGCCGCCATTCGCGTCCGCTATCAGGGGTATGTCGACAAGCAGTCGCGCGAAATCGCCCAGTTCAAAAAACAAGAACACGAGACTATCTCCGACGACTTCGACTACGCTCAGGTCAGAGGACTGAAAATAGAGGCGCGGGAGAAGCTGGCTCGTTACCGACCAGTTTCCATTGGTCAGGCCAGCCGAATAGAGGGTGTGACTCCCAGCGATTTGGCGGTAGTGTCGGTATATCTGAAACGTCACAAGGCGCGCGTCTGATGTCACAGATCACACCCGTCACTCTCGATGTCGATTCTCTGATCACACAGTTCAATGCCGATCAATGGCTTGACCGGTATTGGCAAGCGCTCTCGGAAGAAAACCAAAAGGTCAACTTGGTTTCACGTGAAACAACCGCCGATAAATTTCGCCGTATCGTCGCAGAGGCGCTGGTTCCATTCGCACAGTTGAAATCAACAGACGGCCGCTACCTCGATATTGGCTCCGGGGGAGGTATACCGGCAATCCCGCTCATTCTTTCCAGTGTGACCACCGGATCCGCCACGCTCTACGAGAGAACAAAAAAGAAAGCACTCGCTCTTGAGCGAATCTGCAAAAGACTCGAGATCTCGTGTGACATCGTCGCCGAATCTTTCGGGGAAAATCAGCCCAACCACAAATCTGATCTTCTCACTCTCTCCTGGGTAACCCTAACTCCTGATCTGTTTCGTTCGATCGAAAAAGTCATGGCCCCCAATTCGAAGCTGGTCTATTACAGTAAGCCGATCTTTGAAATCCCCGGCCACACTGTTTCCATTTTCAGTTATTCACAAACGCCCGCTGATATTCACAAGTACTTTAGTATCATCACGAAATAATACGTCAACCACTGTCATTTTTTGGTTGTTTTCGGCAGGATAGCGGCTTAGACTGTCTTAGCCCTTATTCACAATGAGACAGGAGTCCAAGTGGCACGTATTATTGCAGTAACGAATCAAAAAGGTGGGGTGGGGAAGACCACAACCGCTGTCAATCTCTCGTCCTGTCTGGCCGCCGCCGAAAAAAAGACTCTTCTGATTGATATGGACCCTCAGGCCAACTCGACCTCGGGAGTCGGCCTTGATAAACACGCCGTCACCAAATCCATCTACGACGCCCTGATCGGCCAGGCCACGCTCGATGAAATCATGTTACCCTCGGCGCTCGAATATCTCAAAGTAGCGCCATCGTCGATTCAACTGGTCGGCGCCGAGGTCGAGCTTGTCAATGTCATTTCGCGCGAGACTCGCCTCAAACAAGCAGTTGCGACAATAGTAGATACATTCGACTATGTTATTATCGATTGTCCGCCCTCGCTCGGACTTTTGACTGTCAACACTCTCACCGCCGCCCACTCGGTGATTATTCCGATTCAGTGCGAGTACTACGCGCTCGAGGGTCTCGGTCAATTGATGAACACCATTAAGCTGGTGCAAAAACATTTGAATCCGTCGCTTGAAATCGAAGGCGTCTTGCTCACCATGTTCGACAGCCGGTTGAATTTGTCACGACAGGTTTCCGATGAAGTTCGCAAACATTTCGACAACAAAGTCTATTCGACTGTGATCACCCGCAATGTGCGGCTCTCCGAGGCCCCTTCGTTCGGCAAGCCGATTATACTTTATGACATCATGTCGACCGGCGCGGAAAACTATATGGCGCTCACAAAAGAGGTTCTGGCCCGATGACAAAATTGGTTTTAGGAAAAGGTCTCGGCGCATTGATCCCGAGCGAATCCGAAACAGCGGAAGTCGCCGAGAAATATTTCACACTGCCTTTAGATCAGATTTCGCCCAATCCACAGCAACCCCGTCGCGCTTTTGATGATACGGCCCTGACGGAATTGGCCGCTTCGCTAAAATCCGACGGTCTCTTGCAACCGTTAGTCGTGCGGCAAGCCGGCGATAGATATACGTTGATTGCCGGTGAGCGACGTTTTCGTGCGGCGCGACTGGCCGGACTTTCTGAAGTGCCGGTGGTGGTAATGGAGAAAGTCGACGATGCCCGGCTTCTTGAGCTGGCGCTGGTTGAAAATATCCATCGTGAAGATCTCAACCCAATAGAGCTGGCCGAAGCGGTGAGCAAATTGATGCTCGCCTGTAGTCTGACACAGGACGCCGTGGCGAACAAACTCGGCAAATCGCGGGTGGCGATTACCAATACGCTCCGCTTGCTTAACCTGCCGTCGTCAATTCAGTTGCTGGTGCGCGACGGTAAATTGAGTGAAGGACACGCCCGTGCGCTCATGGCGCTGGATACCGAGACTGCGATGCTGTCGATGGCCGATCAGATTATGAATCAGTCGCTTTCGGTGCGCGAGGTCGAGCACCAAACCCGCCACACCCGCAAACGACGACTGCAGGTCAAACGGAAACACCCTGAGCTTGCCGATATGGAAGCGTTTCTCAAGCAAACGCTTGGGACATCGGTGAAGATTCTCCCGGGTTTGCGCAAGGGACGAATCGAGATTGAATATTACGGGGAGGATGATCTCGGGCGACTGTGGGATTTGTTTAAGAAAATGAATGTATAACCAGCGATGAGCAAACCCAAGTATGTCACAATCATGGTCATCCCGGATGGCGCCGAGGTTCAGCAGGGATGGCGGGTGCCGCGCTGGTCGCTTTGGGCGGCCCTGGGTACGCTCGGAATCATTTTAGCTGGCATTACGTTGTTTTTTATATTTTATGGATCGATGGCTTCTCGCGCCGCGACCACCGAGCGGGTGCAGGCCGAGAACACAGCGCTCCTGCGCTACCGATACAAAGTGCTACTGCTTGAGGAGAATTTGAAAGAAGTGCGGACCGTAGTGACCCGACTGACCAAACTGGCCGGAGTTGATTACCAGTTTCCGGAAGTGCCGACCGATTCGCAGATCAGCGCAGTGGTGTCGCGTGCGGCGGAAACCGGCGATACGATCTCGCTTTGGACCAGTCGCGAATCGGATATCCCAGCCGGATATCCGGTGAAAGGGTATGTCACACAACAATTCTCAATGACTGATCCGTCGCATCTCCATCCCGGAGTCGATATCGCCTGCGCAACCGGCACGCCGGTGACTGCAACCGCCTCGGGCGATGTCATATTTGCCGGATTCGATTCTACGTACGGCAATATGCTCGTGATCCGTCACAACGATAGTATCTCAACCGTCTATGGACACAACGAATCTCTATTAGTAGCGAGAGGAGAACGGGTGACGGCCGGAAAGGTCGTTGCTCGATCCGGAAACACCGGAGTCTCTTCCGCTCCGCATCTGCATTATGAAGTTCGGCTGAATGGAAAATCAGTCAACCCAGGGGAACAGGCGCATGATAAAGAAGACTATAATTAACAGTATCACCGAAGCAGGTGGAAGTACTATGAACACTATCATTGGAAAAGACACCATCATTACCGGCACACTTGATGTCAAAGGTGCAGTGCGGATCGACGGCACAGTCAAAGGAAAGCTCTTGTGCAACGACTGTGTGACGATCGGATCGACCGGATTGGTCGAGGCGGATATCGAGGCGGCCACGGCAGTCGTTGCCGGACGGCTGGTTGGTAATATCCTCTCTGCCGAGAAGATCGAACTTCAGGCCAAGTGCGAGATGGAAGGGGACATAAAGACCAAGTCTTTGGTTATTGAGCAGGGAGCGGCCTTTACCGGCTCGTGTAACATGAAGGGTGGTACCCCGAATCTTGGTTTCCTGGCTCCAGAAGAACGCAAGTTCGAGACCGCCCAACAGGCCGAGAAAAAGAAACTGCCGTTCTAATTTTTCACCTTCTGTGGACAAGCGGGCGAATTTGTGGACAAGCACGCAACTTGTTGTCGTTGAACGATATGCCTGTTGAGACGTGGACCTGTCAAGCCCGTTTATCCACACTGGGAGTGATATGCTAAAAGCTTTTGTAACTTTCGGTTATGAACGCTTTTGTAAGTAACGGATGACTTGTCTTCCGGAGGAGCTGGAAATAGATGGTGATTCAGCAGGTGGTACACACCTGCTGATTTTGTCTGGGGACGGGCGGGTAAATCTGTTGGCGTAAATTGGCCGAGCGTGTACAACGGTCTAAACATCTTTTCAATTGCACGGTCCGGAGGGACTCATGTCGTCTGCTGATTCAAAGTCTGATTTGTACGCTGTTGAGCAACTTCACGCGGTTCATACCAAGATTCGTTCCGAAATCGGAAAAGTAATCATTGGGCAAGACAAAGTCGTTGAACAGCTTTTGATTTCATTGTTGTCCTCGGGGCATTGCCTTTTGGTCGGTGTTCCTGGTCTGGCCAAGACTCTTTTGATCTCGACATTGGCGCGTGTGCTCAATTTGAAATTCAGCCGAATCCAGTTCACGCCTGATCTGATGCCCTCGGATATTACCGGAACGGAAATCATTGAAGAGGATCACGCCACCGGCAAACGTCAATTCCGCTTTGTCAAAGGTCCGGTCTTTGCCAATATCATTTTGGCCGACGAAATCAACCGCACACCCCCCAAAACACAGGCGGCGCTACTGCAAGCAATGCAAGAGCACGAGGTCACGGCCGGCGGCGACACGCACAAACTCGACGAACCATTTTTTGTCCTGGCTACGCAGAATCCAATCGAGCAGGAAGGAACATATCCGCTCCCCGAGGCCCAGCTCGACCGGTTCATGTTCAGCGTCTATGTCGACTACCCCGACGCCGGCGAAGAGCAACGGATTGTGAAATCAACCACCGCAGTGCAAACTCATGAGCTTGCACGGGTGCTATCGGCACAGGAAATTGTCTCGTTCCAACAGTTGGTGCGGCGTGTGCCGGTCTCCGATCACTTGATCGAGTACGCAGTAGATTTGGTTCGCGCGACTCGTCCAAAAGAATCGGGTGCGCCGGAGTTTGTCCGCAACTGGGTGAACTGGGGAGCTGGACCTCGTGCCTCGCAGTATCTGATCCTGGCGGCGAAGGCCAAATCAATCTTGGAAGGACGCCCGACACCCGGCCCTGAAGATGTCCGGTTTGCGGCGTATCCGGTCTTGCGACATCGAATAGTCACGTCGTTTAATGCCGAGGCCGACGGTGTCGACACGATGGAAATCATCAAGCGGATATTGGAATCGGTCAAGGAGCGGAAGTAGGCCGCTTGTCATGCGAGACAGCTTTGCACAGTAGTCATTGCGAGCCCGTCATCCTGAGCTTGTCGAAGGACGGGCGAAGCAATCTCTTTTTTTGCCCCATCGAAGAGATGAGGCGAGGACTCCTCGCAATGACGATGAATTGAGATTCGCACTAAGAGATCAATGTCAGAACCATTCACAACAATTCAGATCAGAAACCTGCCGCCGTATGCCAAGACCTTTGCAGGCATATTCACGGCGCTCATGCTGTGTGTCTGTGTCTGGGCGGCGTGGATATACACCGCTCGCTACGGAAAAGTCGATACCAACAACTTGCCGGCATATTTGCAGAAAAGCGATCTTAAGGCGGATATCGAAGAACTCAAAACCGATTCGAATGCGGTTATGGCGCCGGTCTGGGGAGACTCCACCGCCGGCCTGGAACGGCCGATTGACTCGACTACGATAGAAGCGATCAAGAAGAAAGCGATGAAAGACGCACGTAAATCCGGCACCGACTCCGAAGAGGATCTTGGTCTGGCCCACACACACATCAATGGTCAGACGCTCTTGTTTTTCGCGCTCGGGTTAATTTTTCTTTTTTCATCGGCAACTCCAAAGCTCAAGAAGAATATTTTCTGGATCTTTGGCGTACTCGTGGTAACACACAATCTGGGTCTTTCGTTTAGATCATGCGGAGGAGTCTGGGGGGATATTTTGGCGGTCAGCGGGGTCGGAATTCTCCTGCTAATAGCATACATGTCGTTTGTCATCTTCTCCGACCTAATGAAGTCTCCAGTGAGTCAAACATGAACACCGACCACCGCAAATATCTCCAGCCGGACACGGTCTCCAAACTCAAGGGGATGGAACTGCGCGCCCGTATGGTGGTGGAAGGATTCATCGCCGGGCTTCACAAGTCGCCCTATCACGGATTCTCAGTTGAGTTCGCCGAACATCGCCAGTATATGCCGGGGGACAATATCCGATCTGTCGACTGGAAAGTATTCGCCAAGACCGACAAATTCTTTATCAAGCAGTTTGAAGAAGAAACCAATCTCAAAGGGTATCTCCTGCTCGATTGCTCTGCCTCGATGAACTACCATTCCGGCGACCGGATTTCGAAATTCGACTACGCCGGACTGTTGTCCGGCGCGCTGTCGTATATGATGCTTCGTCAACGGGACTCGGTCGGGTTAGTGACGTACGACCAGCGGATTCGCAAGTATATTCCGCCGCGCTCCAAATCGGGGCACCTGCATGTTCTGCTCAATGAGATTTCAACTCAGCGCCCGAGTAACCTGACCGACGTTTCCGTGGCACTACACGAAATGGCCGAGCGAATCAAACGTCGCGGTTTGGTGGTAATCATGTCGGATTTGTTGGACGAAGCGGACAAGATAATTTCCGGGCTAAAACATTTCCGCCACAACAAGCATGAAGTGATTGTTTTTCACATTCTCGATCCGCGCGAGCGCGATTTTGCGTTCGGCGGCGAGGCGGCGTTCATAGATATGGAAACCGGCGAAGAGTTGACGACGCTTCCATTTCAGATCAAGAAAGATTTTGCGGCGCAGGTGAACGCGTTTTCAGAGCAGATTGCCTCGGCCTGCCGGCAATCGGATATCGATTATCATTTGATCGATACGTCCACTCCATTCGACAAAGCGCTGTATGCGTTCTTGGCTAAGCGGGAGAGGTTGTATTGAGAGGAATTGAGGGGATCGTCGGGTTTCTTGTGCCGCCAAGCGGCACGGCGGAACCCGACCTACGCGAGGTTTGGATAGTTGAATGTGAAATGTAGGTCGGGTTCCGAGAGAGTCCCACGTTGTGGGACGAGCGAGAAACCCGACATCACGGAATAGCGTGAATGAAATCGCTCCGACGATATCACCAATCCGGCACACACTACTTCATCACCGCAGTCACATTTAACCGCCGACCAATACTGCTGGACGATCCTCCCTTTTTCCCGGACAGCTGGGGCGAGCGACAACCTCTCGCTTGGATTCTAATCCCCGATCACATTCATGCTATTCTCGATATTGGTGACTCAGATCTTTCGGTTATTATGCACAAGTTCAAGATTACCTACTCAAGGCGATATCGAGATAAATTTGGACCGGGTAGGGTGTGGCAAAACCGTTTTTGGGATCATCTGATTCGGGATCAGAGCGATTTCAATCGACACCTTGACTACATACATTATAATCCAGTGAAGCACGGTTTGGCCCATGATCCGTTTGAGTACCCGCATTCATCACTCAAGGAATATCTTGCACGAGGAATGTATGAGAGAAATTGGGGAGTCGTAGAACCACCGGAGTTTTTGGGAGAATTTGGAGAGTGAGAAACGATGTCGGGTTTCTTGTCGCGCTGGAGCGCGACGGCGGAACCCGACCTACTAGATATTGGCAAACGAATCGAATAAAGGATACTGAGATATGAAATGGATCACACGCTCACATGTCCATGTCGACCGGGTGGCCTGCCCCTGGCTGATCTCAAGATTTGTTGATTCGGAAGCGGAATTTCTATTCGTACCGAAAAGTCAGGTGATGGAAGTCGCCAAGCGCGAAAACGCGATTCCATTTGACGTCCCCGATGTCGAACTCGGCCATCACGGCGACGATTGCTCCTTTGATTCGATTATTAAGAAATATGGCTTAACGGATAAAGCGCTTTTGAGATTGGCAAAGATCGTGAATGCCGCCGACACCGATCGATTGTCCGCCGATCCGCTGGCGGCCGGATTTGAGGCGATTGCGACCGGGTATTCGATCAGGTTTCCGGAAGATCACGAAAATTTGAGCCGGCAATTCGAAGTTTACGACGCGTTATATGCGTGGTGCCGGTTGGACGTGGCTGGAAAGTAAGAGAGCAGATGTCGAAACCTCTCGCCTTCGGCGAGACCGCGCTGGGGCAAGGGATTTCGACCTACGAAGACCGTAAAACGAGATTCCTTCGTCGCGTCGTCCTTCGACAGGCTCAGGATGACGACGCTTCTCGCAACGACAGAGAGACCCCTACTCCCCTTTAATAAACTCCGCCACCTTCTTGCCGAATTCGACGACATCGCTCATCTCCTGATCGGATGGGATCAGACGTGCGCGGAAATTGTCGGGGTAGACTTTCAGCTTTAAGCCAGTTAAGCGATCTGATACCAGTTTCAGTCCCTCACCACCCCAACCGTACGAACCAAACACCGCCGCTTTCTTACCAATACAATAGACGGTCGGCACCAGCGAAACGACATCCCAGATCGGCTTAACTGCGTCGCCATTGAATGTCGGTGTCCCAAAGAGCACCGCCACACTCGATTCCATATGTTCCTTGGCGTGTTCAGGGCGGACAACCTCGGCGTCGACTAACAAAACAGTAAATCCATTTTGTTGGAGAACACCTGAAATTTGTTCGCCCAGTCTGCGGGTGTTGCCGTAGTTGGAAGCGGTAAAGATTGTGACCTGGTTCTTTCCTTCGGCTTTGTCAGCGCACCATTGTTTGTATTTGTCGATCCAGACGCGGGGATTGTCGCGGAAAACCGGACCGTGCGATGGCGCGATCATCTTGATTTCGAATCCGTCGAGTTTGGACAGATTCCTGCGGATATACCCGGTGAACGGCCGCATTATAGTGTCAAAGTAGTATTGATACTCAAACTGCAAATCAAAGTCAGATTCATCGGCAACCATAGATTCGGTGCACAAGTGCGCCGCGAATCCGTCGCACGAAAAAAGCACGCCGTCCTCCGGGCAGAACTCCATCATCGTGTCGGGCCAGTGCATATAGGGAGTGATTTTGAAGACCAGCTTCTTGCCACCCAGGTCAATGATATAGTCGTCCTTGACCATTGTGATCGGCATCTCGCGGTTGATCGTCGCTTTGACAAACGGCATCGCGGCACCGCTGGCAATTACTTGCGCGTTGGGGGCGTAGGTCAAAAGTTCGGCAATCGCGCCGGAGTGGTCGGGCTCGGTATGATTGATCACCATGTAATCGATCTTCTCAAGAGGGATAATCGAGCGAATGTTCTCAAAGTACTCGCGCGAGAATTCCTTCTTGGAGCCGTCGATAAGGGCGACCTTCTCCCCTTTGACCAAATATGAATTGTACGTGGTGCCATGCTGGGCCTGCATGACTATATCAAAAACCCGGAGGTGGGGGTCACGAACCCCCACCCACCAAATATTGTCGGAAATCGAAATAGCGCTCATTAGTTACCTTTCCAATCGGGCCGCCAATATATCGAAATCCGACGGGAATGCAAATTGGGTACTCAGCTTGTCTTTGTTGCCAGCCCCCAGCCGGTGATCATCCTCACTATCGCCGCCAGTACCAGAAGAGCAATCAACGCCACCATTATAGAAGGCGCGGTCGGAAGGTCCCAAGAGAGCGAACCGAGAATACCCAGTACGGCGCCCACTCCGGCCACCACCCACCCGAGTGCCACCCGTTTCCCGTGGCTGGTGGTGAACAACAGCGCGATAACCGGCGGAATGACCAGCAATGAGAAGACCATCAGCACACCAGCCAGATGTACGCTTGATGTTACGACCAGTCCGAACGAGGCATAAAACAAAAAATCCCACAGGACGACATTCACTCCACTTTGGACTGCCTTCTCACGACTCTCCGAGATCAAGAAAAACTTGGCCCGAAAGACATAGTGGAAAAACCCAACCGCCGAGTAAAGACAGGTGACAAAGATCAACTCGCCCGGTGTGCAACTGAGGATCGATCCGTTGGTGATTTCTGAAACGACTTCGCTACCCTCGGCCAGGTGAGCCAGGACAATAACCGCCAGCGCCGCGAACCCGGCGTAGATAATTCCAATGAACGCTTCGTGCGGAATCAGGTTGTTGCGGTCTCGGGCGATTGATACCAGCAGGGCGCCGAACATAGTGAAAGCCAGAGCGATCAGATATGACAGGTACGAATGCTCGCCGACACCCAAGAAAATCGAAACGACATATCCGAATGCGGCGGCCTGAGCAAGCGACAGATCGACGAAAATCACACCCCGACTGACAACGTGAAATCCCAGATAAGCGTGAATTCCCGCCAGAATGAGCGCCACCGCGATGCCTATCTCTACAAACGGTTGCTTTAGTAACTCAAGCATAGTTATCCCTTCGATTTCTCCATAATGGTCAACAGGACATCAAAAAGCGAAAAGTAGTCGGTCGCCTCGGCCGTTCCGCCAACCGACGAAGGCGCTTCGATTGCTTGGGCGCCGGACTGCCGCGCGAGTGATTCGGGGGTGCGGGCCGAATAATACGGTTCACGCAGAATAGTCGTGATGTGACGTGCTTTGATCAGATCAATCAACGCGCTGTTATGGGAGGCGGTCGGCTCAATTCCGGGACGGGGTTCGACATACCCCGCCACGGTGAAGCCAAACGCCTCCGCAAAATAGGCAAAGGTGCTATGATACGAGATAAACTCGACGCCTTTCAATGGCGCCGCCCGGTTTTCCCACTCAATCCATTTTTGGTCGAGGCGATCAACGAGTGCTTTCAGGTTAACTCGGTAGGATTCGCAGTTAGCTGGATCCACCCGACACAAACCCTCCACTATGTTGGCGGCGATGATTTTGCCGTTACGCGGGTCGAGCCAGTAGTGAGGATTCCCATCGCGATGTACATCCCCCTGTAGCGCGGTGACCTTTTCAGTGGGCTTATCGAGTACGTCAACACCATTAGAACAGTCAACCACTACCAACTTTGGGTTACGGGCGCCGTCGATTACTCCCTGCGCCCATTGATCAAGCGACAGTCCGACTTTCAGATAGATGTCGGCTTTCGATACTTTCAACATGTAACTGGGTAGAATTTCAACGAAGTGCAGATTTGAGCGTCCCTGGCCGATCGACGTTACGTCGATCAGATCTTTGCCCACATATGTGGCAATCGAGGCAAGGTCAGACGACGACGCAACGATTTTGACTTTCGCCTGCGTTATCGTCGCCATGAAGGCCAGTGAGAAGAGAACTATTGCAGTTGTCTTTTTCATTTTCATCTCCAGGTCTAAAATTCGTGGGCTTTGTGTGGACCGATCGAGAAGAGCATCTGCGCGATGAGCGTGAACTCTCCCTTCTTGGTCGTTTGGGCCGGGTCAATCAGAAAGCCAGGGTCGTTGATTGAATACGAAGCCCACCGACCGGCCAGCCGAAAGAGAGTCGTTTCTTCAAGCAGAGAAAATCCAGTGAACAGTGTAAGCGCAGTTGTCGAGTTCTTGGTGTCGAACACCGCCAAATCAGTATTGTATCTGCTTTCGGGAATATTCTGCTCGTAGTCACCCTCGCCGTTGTCATAGATTCCCGGCGCCCGATCGAACGCGATCCCTACATTGTACCGCTTGCGAAATCGAAGATCAGCACAGGCGAATGCACCCCAGGTGTTGCGCTGACCGAAATGGTCGGTGAATAGGTCGCGCTTTGAAAAGATCGCTTCTCCCTGCAAAGTCAGGCTGGTGTAGTCATTCCATTTGATCTTGTACTTGGCGTCGACCGCCATCATTTTCGCGTAGAGATTACGAGACCCCATGGCAGAGTCGCCGGTGCCATAAGCTCCGCGCCCTTTGTACCGGCCGAACATTCCCGAGATGCCAATATCCGCATTCCCTTTTTGACCAACCGGAGTGAAGATGTTTATGCGTCCGGCAAAAACCGGGGCCTTAGTGTACCGGCCCTCCAGCGGGTCTTCCGGCGCTTCCTCCCCGTCATAGATCATCCCTTTGAGCGCACTCAACGACAACTTGCTATAAAACGGCGTCGGAAGAACAACATTCCAGTTGATCCCCTGATCCTTCCAGCCGTCGCCGCCTAAGTAGATTCGATGCACCAGTGGCCGATCGATAAATGAATAGGCATGGGTGTGCGACGAGTTGAGTTTACCGAAATCAACCAGCCATTGGCCGGCCCGGAATTCCGATCTAAAAGGTAGCCCTTGAAAAATTGTAGCGTACGCCTCTTCTATTTCAAAACCGTCGCCGGGCGACGAGACAGTGATCCAGGCCTTGGCGTACGGGTTGAGATATCCGGCGACAATCAATTCCAATTCATCAAACCCCATATTGAGATTCCCGTTGCGATGCGTCTTTGCGCCGGCCGAATCGGTCCAGTTGCCCGTATAGGCGCGGAAATCGCCAATAGCCGAGATATCAGGTTGAGTCAGCGCAATGGCCGATATGTGAAAGAGTACAAGACAAAATATCAAAATGAGTACGATCTTCATACGCGTCTCCTAATTGTCTCCAAAGCGGCACACGGCCGCCGGAGAGTTCGAATTATTGTGTGACGAGAAAACCAGAATCAGGCGACAGTGAATAGTGTCGCGGATTGGGCAGGAGGAGCGCGGACTGAAGAAAGATCGTAGTTGGTTGAATTGACCCTGACCGCAATTGTCACGGCAACGGTCGAAGTCGAAATATCAAACGGTTTGCCGGTGGAGCCGATTTCGGCCGGTTGAATATGATTGTCGAGTTTGCAGAGCTGGCAATCGTCGGGATGATGCTGTCCCGTCGGCGCGACTGAGTGATCCTCAAACTGCTCAGTGGCACAACTGTGATAACAACTGCCTGCTGAATGTGCCGCCAGGTGGACCGGAAGCACCACCGCGGTCAGCAGAAGATGCCAAAGGGCGGCGATGACTATCGGGAGGCGGCTGGGTCGCATGGCTGTTATATGTAATTTCGAGTGTTACTGACTGTTGTTGGTTTTGCTTGCCAGTTCAACAATCGACAACACTATTTTGTTCAGGTCTGTTTCGATCGGTGCAATTGTCAAATTTGAACCTGACTTAGCGACGAGACCGCGAAGTTCAGTCGCGTTTAGGTGCTCTCCATCGGCCTGTATTATTGTGGGACCGGCCACCGCAAGCGCCGAGCCGTTGTTGTAATCAAGACCGTAACTCGAGCGTGCATTGAGCCAAAACCAAAGGAGTGACCGCCAGAAAGGGAATCTCCAACTGTCGTATTGGGCTTGATACGAATCAATGAAAGCAGTGGTCGACAAGTACGGCTCTATTGCCAACACCGCCGAGATGCGCTTCTCGTCAGCTTGCGCCAACAAAGCGGCGTCGGCGCCAACATTCCAGCCAACAATTACAAGCGGCGACACCAACTGATCGTGCAGGCCGAGGTGTGCCACTACCAGTTCCAGGTCAGTCCCTTCCATTCGGCCGTCGCTGTGGTATTTGCCACTGGACAGGCCGGACGCCCGCTGGTCGTAAACGACTACAACGAATCCTGAATCTGTCATCAGCCGGGCCAAATCGGCGGTACTGCTTCGATCGGACTTTTCAGTATGAAGAAGGACGATCGTACCGCGTGGGGTAGCCATGTCGCCACGTCTAACTCGAACCGCCGCAAGATTGGTTGAGCCATCGGCCTCGACCCGAAAAGTATCGATCGTGAAACCGTCACTGGCAAAGGCGGAGGGGTCATTCGGTCGAGCCATAAGAGAATCAGGATTGTAGGAATCCAGATCGGTTCGCCCCCACATTGCCTTGGCACGATTCAGGGGATAGACCCAATAGAAAAAGACAATCAGAGCTATCGCCAGCACAACAATACTGGTCTTAATGATTTCCTTAACTTGTCTGGACAATCGGGGCATATCTACTCGGTACAGAAGGTGGCATTGGCCTGCATGGGTAGCACATTTAGCGGTGGAATGTCAAGGTGGAAATGAAGTTGTGATCTGCGTGCTCCGCAGTGCTCCGTAATTCGTAGAGTGCTCCCGAGGTCTGTGCTCCTCATATTGGATAGTTGGTCTACGATGTTAGGCCGTGCTGGGTCGCTAACTCTGAAGATCGCGTCGAATACGTCGACATAAGGAATGAAGACGCGCTTGTTGGAGCACATCGCCTTGGTGTTGCTATTGGCGCGTGAGTGCAAATGGTATAGGGAGACTCCCATCGTTTGCAGTGAATAACGGATAAAAAAACAGGAGAAAACCCGAATACGTGTTGACAACCTGCGGCGGTGATGTATATTTGCCCTCGGATGATAGGTACTTCCAATAACGTTCGGTAATTGTTGGTCAAACGATTAGCGTAAGAAACAAAGCAAATACCAGCGCCTTCCGATTGCTAAAGTCAGAACAAGTACTTCGATCCTGCCCGCGGCTGTGGGGGTCGCACAGGACGTACAAGCAGGTTTACACCGTAAGCAACTGCTAACGAGTCTAAAAACGTAAACGTTGATGGTGACGAATTCCGGAGGTTTGTCCGGCCTTTGTCTGTCCTTTAGCGCAGACTTGTTGTCAGTTGTTTTTAAGACACGGCCAAGGACTACTGTCAGCTTCGGGTATGTCAACCTTTAGTCAGGAGGTAGGTATGGTGTTCGGCTTACGCACGTCGATTATGTGGCGTGTCGTGGTGGCAACAGTGCTTGTGATTGCGTTGGTTGGGGGGCTTAGCTCAACAGCTTCTGCTCTTCCTGACATCATTGTTACTGTTGGTGATACGACCGGCAACCCGGGCCAGATCAATTCGGCCATCACTGTTTATTTGGACAACTTCAAAGACACCATCGCGGCTTTCGAGCTTTGGTTACAGTTGGATCGTCCCGACATCCTCAAATTTCAGACTGATACGGTAACCGTAATCGACACCTTCTACTGGAAGTGCGATCTCGGAAGTTATCCGAACTGCAATCACGAAGTGGCCACCGACTCGGCTCACGCCCAGCGGGTGGAGATTGACACCGTTCAAGCAGTAGTTGGTAGTCTTGACACCGCCGGAACTCTCATCTCGGGCTGGCAGTTGGTGACTACTCGCTCGGTCTCGGGTACTCCATACGACATCAAGATCATTGGCTTGGCCGATGACAATTCGGTGCCGGGGACCAAGATGGGGATACGCCCCCAGCAAGGCGGCGTGCTTTTTCGTCTCCGCGGAGACATTTTGAACGTCCCGCCGGAACAGCAAGACCGCACTGCCATTATCAAGCCCAACGCCGATGTCATTCAGGGGCTGTTCAATTTCTCTCGCCCAAATGGTACTGCCATTGGCATCAAGACTATCATAGGTCCCGACACAAACTACTATCGCTGTAATGCCTGGGTTCCGCCGCATCCGCCGAACAACCAGTGTTTGCAGTGGGTCAAAGTCCCCGGTGCGCCATATGACTCCATGATTGTAACGATTGATACCACGGGAGTGTTGGATACCGCGAAAATGTGGCTCTTTTCAGGCTCGCTGACCGCGTTGGGCGGTTGGGTCTGTGGCAATGTCGACGGCGACTTGCCGGCCAACTGCGACATCGCCGACTTGTCGTATCAAATCGCGTACATGTTCCTAAACGGTCCCGCTCCAATTCCGATGGTGGTCGGAAACACGGACTGTAGTTCCGACGGACTCATAGATATCGCGGACCTAACAGCGCTGATTGACTACTTGTACATATCACTAAACCCGTTGTGTTGTAGTGGGATATGACGATTGGGAGCATGCTCCCAAGGTGGAGACAAATTAACTGAAGTCACACCGAAGACTTATGTGGCCAAAATAGGAACTTGAGAAAATAGTAAGAAACCAAGACCAGCCCCGGCCTTTCGGGGCAAAAGATAGAAGACAGAAAATAACCGTAGTAGTTGGAAAGGAGGACGTTGGTAAGGGAGTTTGTTTGCACGCGCTCAAATAAAAGTACGTAAAATAACCACTTGTTGTCGCGGCCGTTGTCGGCGGATTTGTGGCTCTCATTTGCCGGCGGAAAGTTTCGCGCAACGAGGGGGGAAACACGAAGGTTGTTTTACGGAGTAACTAAAGTGCAAATTGTATTGTTAACGAACTAGGAGACTAAAATGAAGCGACTTTCATTTTGCCTCGCGATCCTTCTGCTTCTGAGTTTCGGACTCGTCTCAGCTCAGACCGTGGATATCACGCTGAACAAAGCAGGTATCACGGGCGCACTTCTCGGGACGGCTGACACCCTCTTTTTGGGCGGTGGCGCTAACCTTGTGAAGTTCCCAATTAGATACGACAACAAGTACCCGAACGGCTTCGCCGTTTCCAACGCCTATCAGGTGTACTCGCCCGATGGCGCGACCTGGGCCCACGCTTCCGCCAATGGTGGAAACGTGAAGGGTCTTCCGGCCGCCATGTTTGGTATCTGGATTGACTCGACCGGCGATGTGCCGAAACCTGAATTCGGTGGCTTGTACAAGTTCAACTTGTTTGGCGCCGACGGCCTCGGCAAAGACACCTGTATGTTCTCGGGTGCCGCCAACGATGCCGCTCAGACTGCCTATCCGCCGAACCATGCTGGCGACTTCTTCAAGATCATTCTGAACTTGACCGCCGCCGACTCCGGCAAGCACATCTGTTTTGACTCCGCCTCCAACTACCCGCCGTCGGGAACCTGGAAGTGGCCGTCATTTAACGTCGTGCCGGCTTTCAACGCTTTCCCGACCTGGGGCGGTCCGTACTGCTTCACCTTGGCGAAAGTGCGTAATCTTCCTCCGTCCTTTGTGCAGTGCCCGACCAACTTGACTGGAAGCCACTGCAATTCGTTCTCGTTTGATTTCAACGCGACCGATCCTGATGGCCCGGCCCCGATCGTGTTCTCGCTGGTTTCGGGTATCGGCTCGATCGATCCCGTCACTGGTATGTACACTGCTAACGGCGTGGCCGTCGGCACCCACAATGTGGTTGTTGGCGTCTCCGATCCGGCTGGTTCGGGTCAAGTGACCACCTGCGCGTTCGATGTCGTCTCGACCAACGTTGGTCCGACCATCGCTTGCCCGGGTGGCACTCCGTTCATTTCAGTTGGCGACACCAAGACTCAGGACGTGAACGCGACTGATGATTGCGACCCGCTGACCTTCTCCATCGTGTCAAGCACCCTTACCGGTGCCACGATTGATCCGTTGACCGGTATTGTCACTTACACCGGTAACATCGCCGACACCACCAATGGTGGCGTGCACTGTGCCGTGATTAGCGTGACCGACGGTATCGAAACCTCCGAGTGCACCGTGTGCTGGCAGGTTTCTCCGGGTTGTGCGTATGAACTCACCATTGAGAAGAAGCACAACGTTCTTCAGGGCATGTTTGAAAACGTCGACATCATTCTTTCCAAGATTGATGCCGCCGAAGGCCTTGGCGGTTTCGACCTGCTGATCGCCTATGACAACTCTGCTCTGTCGTTCCAGGCCGCCACTGAAGGCGCCATCTACACCCAGTGTGGATGGGAATATTTCACCTATCGTTTCGGCGCGAACGGTAACTGCTCCGGTGGTTGCCCGAGTGGCTTGATCCGCATAGTTGGAATCGCCGAGACCAACAACGGCGCCAACCACCCGACCTGCACCTCGCCGAAGTATGTTGGCGCTCTGCCGACCACTCTGGCTCATCTGCAGTTCCTCGTTTCGAATAACCGTACACTGGAATGCCAGTATGTGCCGATCCGCTTCTTCTGGGTCGAGTGCGGCGACAACTCGTTGTCGAACGCCTCCGGTTCGAAGTTGTTCGTCAACTGCAAAGTGTTCGATTATGACAACGAGAACCCGATCAACGATGCCTCTTTCGGTCTCCCGGGTTACCTCGGCGTGCCGAATTCTTGCATTACCTCGGTGCCCGGTAAGGCCGCCGTGGAACGCAACATCGACATGCACAACGGTGGTATCGACATCGTCTGCGCCGACTCGATCGACGCCCGCGGTGATATCAACCTGAACGGTCTTGGCTATGAAATCGCCGACGCCGTTATGTTCACCAACTACTTCATCTATGGCCTCTCTGCGTTCGTCGGACACGTTCCGGGCTCGCAGGCCGCTTCTGATGTCAACGCTGATGGTATCTCGTTGTCGGTTGCCGACCTCGTGTACCTGATCCGTGTCATCGTTGGCGACGCTCTCCCGTATCCGAAGCCGACCAACCTGTCTGCCTCCGTAACCACGGACAACGGCGTGACAGTTGAAGGCGTCGAACTCGGCGCAGTGTTCATGGTTCTGAAGGGTGAAGTGACCCCGATCTCCACCACCAAAGATGCCAACATGGTCTATGCGTACGACGGCACCAACACCCGCGTGTTGTTCACCGTTCCGTTCGACATCAACCAGTATGGTAAGGTGATGACTGGCTTCAACGGTCAGTTGCTGGAGAACGCCGGAGCCGAAATCGTCTCCATCGAAATGGCTGACGTTCATGGCTTCGCGGTGAAGGAAGCTCTGCCGACCGAGTACGCTCTGTTGCAGAACTACCCGAACCCGTTCAACCCGACCACGAAGGTTGCCTTTGACATGCCGAAAGCCGGCGACTATAAGATCTCGGTCTATAACGTGACCGGTCAGAAAGTCACCGAAATCGTCGGTTCTGCCAATGCTGGCCGAATCGTCCGCGAACTCGACATGACCAACAACGCTTCTGGCGTGTACTTCTACAAGCTCGAAGCCGATGGCTTCACAGCTACCAAGAAGGCCGTCCTGTTGAAGTAATTTCGACTCGACATTTCCCCGGAGAGGTTCTATCCTCTCCGGGGATTTTTTGCCGCGAGGAGAAACTGTATCGAGACTGAGTTAGCGAACTGAAGATTTATTCGTAGACGCACGACAGCGGAAAGGTGACCGGTTGCAAATGGCTGGCAAGGGATTGGTAAAGACCATTGGTCTCCTTTTTTTGCGTTTACAGGTCGAGACGTTGGGAATGTTGGACAGATGTGCAGAACTTTGCGCTTTTGCTTGGGAAAGCAGAGGCATTTTTCCAGAAGATAATCCCCTCACGTTACTTCCGGATTCATACTGCAAGGAGTGGCTGTAAGCAATACTGGTATCGACCAAAGAATGTGCGGCCGTTGAGCTTTTGTAACTTGTTGCAGTCCTGATTCTTAAACGGACTTAAGAAACATCTTGCGGCAGTTAGGTAGCCTCCGAGCGAGGCGACCGGGACAATCGCCCTTGCGGGAACGTCCGTAACCAGGTTGGGTCTGGTGTTTGCTCAATAGGCTGGTGGCAACGTGGCCACAGGAATATATATAAGGTATGATGAAATTCGGTAAGACATTAATTGGTATCGCCTTAGCAGTCTTGGCTTTGGGTCTGACGGGTTCCGTGCAGGCTCAAGGCCAGGATTTGGTGTATATCGATTCGGTTGTTGCCGGACCGGGGCAGGATGTTACTGTTCGATTCTCAGTAAAGAATATCGACTCGATTGCATCGATGTCGATCCCGATTACCTACGACACCTCGGTGCTGAAAATCAAATCGCTCAGCTATGCCGGATCACGAATCGAGGGATTCAGCAATAAGCTCACTACCCCGGCGACGATCACCAACGCTAACGGCCACTTTGTTCTGGCCGCATTTCGACTAACTGAAAAGGCAATGCCCCCCGGTGACGGAATGGTCTTTTCCGCCGTCTTCACCGTGGCGTCATCGGCCTCTGACGGTCGCAACGGGAAGATCGATTCGCTCTTCTATCCTCCGGGTGGCGAACTCCTGCTCGTCCGGGCGGTCACTGCCGCTTCTGTTCACCCGTTGTTTCGCGCCGGCAATGTCGCGGTATCGAGCCGACCGCCGGTATTTTCGGCATTGGCCGATCAGTCGGTGCTTGAGGGTGACACTCTTCGCCTCGTCATCTCAGCGGCTGATCCGGCTGGGCGACCTGTTTCGCTGTCACTAATCTCCAAGCCTACCGGTGCGACTCTGATCGATAACGGAAACGGAACAGGCACAGTGACGTGGGTTCCAGACTTTGTTGGGCCGAATTCGGCTGATATGTCGCCGTTCACGATTGGCGTTCGGGCCACCAACGGCACCGCTTCGACCGACATGCAGGTGCGTTTGACGGTCATCAATAAAGATCGCGCACCGGTGATCAGCACAATATCGACTATCTCCGTTCAGGCCGGTCAGCCGGTCAGTTTTTCGATGAGCGCGGCCGATCCGGATTTCGATCCGATCCACTGGTCGCATTCGACACTCCCGCAGGGGGCATCCTTTGGCGCCGGCAATCCGGCGACCTTTACCTGGACTACCGCTCTGACCGATTCGGGTTCTCAGATCGTAAAATTCACCGCCGCTGATCCGGTCGGATTTTCCGATACCGCGAGCGTGACCATCAATGTCGCCAAGACTATTATCTACGGACTCAAGCTCGACGAAAAATCAGGCGACCCGAATACCACTGTCGACTACTTTGTGTATCTGGACAACAAATTGCCTGTCTCATCATTCCGGCTGTTGTTTAATTACGATCCGTCGGTGCTAACACTTCTCGCCGTTACCAAAGAAGGAACGCGCACATCGGGATTTCCGGTTTTTGATGTCTCGACCAATGTCGGTGATATCGCCGGGAACACGCGGATAGTTGGCAATGTGAATTCCCCCGGTTCATCTACCAATCCCGCGCTGGGCGTCGGTAACGGGCCGATTGTAAAACTGTCGTTCAGGACCTCGGGGAATATTATCTACGCCGGGCAGTATGTCCCGATACGATTCCAATTTTTGGATCCGCCGGTCAACAACGACAACACCATGACAGATTCTACCGGCACGAAGATCGAACAGAGCGCGATTACCTATTCCGACGGCTCGCTTTTGATCAACTCGATTGGCACGGTGAAGATTGGTGATATCAATCTGAACGGGCTGGCGTACGAAATCGCCGATGTTATTTACTTCTCGAATTTCTTCATCAATCCTTCGAAGTTTCCGTTCAATGCCCTGCAATACGCAAACTCGGATATCAATGGCGACCATGTTGTGGCGACCGTCGCCGATCTGGTGACACTTGTGAATATCATTGTGGGTGGCCAGGCGCCGAAGATCACAGGTGAGGAACCGGGCGCGGTCGAGATTGAAGTTACTTCGTCGAACAGTGGCGCAACGATCACCTCCAATAGTATAGAGCCAATCGGCGGGTTGTTGATCACGCTGGCTGTCGATAGCTCATTTGACGAAAGCCGGCTCCGGTTCAATTCAACCGGACTGAACTCGTTGGTTGCGCGATCTGGTGAAACCGTTCGCATTCTACTTTTTGACATGAGCGGACGGACACTTCCAGCCGGCACAAATGAACTGGTTTCGATTCCGGCTGGCGCGAGTGTACAAGAAGTAATGGTTTCGTCGGCCGAAGGGCAGTTGATGGCTTCGTCAATAACGGCGGGAACTTCTCTGCCGTCCGAATTTTCGCTATCGCAGAATTATCCGAATCCTTTCAACCCGGAAACAAATATCGAATTTGCTTTGCCGAGCGCAGACCGCGTTCGACTGGCGATCTATAATCTGCTCGGGCAGGAAGTCAGCGTGGTGGCCGAGGGTGACTACGCGGCTGGATCGCATACCGTTGTCTGGCGTGGAACCGACAACACGGGCAATCACGTGGCCTCGGGGATGTATTTCTACCGGCTCGAAACGTCCCACGGGTCACACACGCGAAAGATGCTCTTGCTGAAGTGAGCCGGACGAATATGATAAAACGTTTCTTTACCAATATAGAGGACCCTATGAGGTGGATGAAAATCCTGCTGGTAGTGTTGGTGGCGGCGGTCGCCATAGGCGGACCGGCCCAAGCTCAAATCGGATGCGCCGATCTAACAAAATCAGCCAAAGACTCGGTGATGGCGATGGGTTTCACGGGAAGGCCGGGGGACACCGTTCTCCTGCCGATCCTGATGAAAAACGACTCAATCTGCGTAGGATTTCAGATTCTGCTGAGGTACGACACCTCGAAACTGACGCCGATTTTCCTGCGCGACTCTGTCTGCGACTCGGTAGATGCGTTCGATCAGTGCGTTCGGTACGCAGTCGATACCACCTTTGTCGATCACCTGGTTGCAGGGAGATTAGTTGAACTGGACAGTACCGATGGTCCGTTCGGCGGGTTTATTTACGACACGGTAACAAACTTCAACATCAATCTCTTTGAACAGCGCCGCAATGTGCTGGCTATGAACTTTCTGCCAACTCTGAACAAACTTGATTCCGTAGCAGGAGGACGGGGCGTGATTGCCTTTGTGAAGTTCAGGATGAGGCCGGGCTTGCCGCACCTGTCGACGGGTTCTTCTACATTTTATGAGGCCAACATATGCGTAGACACCGGTATTCCGCCGGTGACAGTTTGTTATGATGGATGTAACGAGACTCAAATCGTGCTCGCGGAAATCTTACCCGGATCGACCGAAACACAGACGATTCAAGTCTATCCATCGACCCGAAGCTTTAGTTTTCAGGTAGACACCAATAGTGTGCCCGATCCGACCATTACGTTTGGCGCTAACCCGACACAAATCTCGGCAGGTGGTTCGTCGCTACTTACCTGGACAGCCACTAATGCCGACTCGGTGGTGATATCGGCAAATCAGTCGCTCTCGGGATTCCCGCTTAAATCCACGACGCTCATTTCTTCGGTGCAGGTGTCGCCAACGGTGACCACTGTCTTCACCGCTAAGGCGTTTAAGGGATCTTCTAAGTCTGACACAAAAACCGCCACAGTAACTGTTGGAACACCACCGACATGCAATTTGATTTTCTCCTACGTGCCAAGCACACAAGCCTACACGATCAATCAGGGTGAAACGGTCGCGTTTCAAGTTACGAATACCGGTATCTCCGGTCAGACAATAACACTTACTGCTAGTTCGCTTCCGAACAATGCGACCTTTGCGCCATCGAATCCCGTCATTGGGACAACGTCGGCGACCGGCAATTTCAGTTTCACTCCCGATTTCAATCAGAAAGGTTCATTTCAGATCACTTTCAATGCAACTAACGGCACTTGCAACGCAACACCGTCGACCGTGTTGATCGTGGTCAACGAACTGGAAAAAGACCGTCTCTTCTCGACATCGGCGGCCAAGCAGAAACCGGTTGGCGGCCTGCGCGGTACTGGCGGGATCAAATTCCCGATCAACTTGATTTCGGCCAAGACTGTCTACGGAATCAGCTTTGATATGGATTTTCCGTTTAACTACCTTTTGGTCGACTCGTTCACAGTCACTGGAAGAATTCCCGATTACGCCGTATACGATAACCTCGGCGAATTCCCCGGCACCGTGCGCGTGGCGACTTTCGGTCTGATCAACGATTCAGTAAAGACTGATACAAGTACCGCGATTCTGTACGCCTACATGACTTTAGATTCCAACGCGGTGCCGTGGACGGATTACCCGATCAACATGCGCAATGGGCGCGAATCGGTGAACCCCAATCCGAATTTCCCGTCACTGGAACTTCAGACCGACTCGGGTATAGTTCAGTGCGATAATCCGGGGGATGTCAACTTAGATAAGATCATCGACGTCGCCGATTTCGTGAACATCGTTTCATCGATTATTCAGACATTCACATTGAACAATCGCCAATTCCGCGCCGCCGACCTGATCGTGAACGACTCGGTCAATGTCTTTGACCTGGTCGCAGATATTAACTTGTTTTACAATCGCCCGATTAACCCCGCCCCGCCGGTCCCGCCGGCTCCGGCCTCGGTTGCGCTGAACTATAGCGATATTCCGATGGGCGGCTCGGAGATGGTGGTAGTTACCTCGGAACTGCCGCAGGAAGTTGCGGCGGTGCAGATGGATGTCGGGTATGATCCCAACGCAGTAACCATGGGAATTCCACAGGTGACCGTCGACAACGCAAATTACGTTCTGCAATACAAAGACAACGGCGCCGGCAAATTGCGCGTGCTCTTGTACGCCACAAATCCGGGCAAGACCGCCGAGCTGATGCAGGCCGGAGCGGCCAATCTGGTCAATATTCCGGTGTACGCTAAGACCAATATAACCGCCGGTGATAAGAACAAACTGCGTCTGACCCAGGCGCTCTTGTCGACCTCGAACGCCGCGTCGATCACCGTGACAGGAACCGACGCACCGCTTCCGACCGGCTTTGCCCTTTCGCAGAACTATCCGAATCCATTTAACCCGACCACCGTGATCGAATATTCGATCGGTGCGTTCGAGGATGGCAGTGCCCGCAAGAGAATACAGCTTGGCGTATATAACGTGCTCGGTCAATTAGTACGGACACTATATGACGGCGAGCGGAGCCCCGGAAATTACCAGGAGGAATGGGACGCGACCAACACAACTGGTCAGCGGGTCTCCAGCGGTGTTTACCTGTATCGTCTCCAGGTCGGCGCCGAGAAGCAAACCAAGAAGATGCTCTTGTTGAAGTAGAGGAGCGAGGAAATGACCATGAATATGCGAAATACACTCATCGGCCTGACCTTTGTCCTCCTGCTTGCGGGAACTGCCTTCGCGCAGACTCCGCCGGTCTTAGATCCGGTCGGCCCGCAGGTTGTAGACGAGGGACAAACACTGACTCTGCACATTACGTCGAGCGACGCCGACCTGACCATACCGGTCTTGTCGACCTCGGCGCTCCCCGTCAACGCGGTCTTTGTCGACTCGGGCAACGGCGCCGGTAGCTTTACCTTCTCGCCCGACTTCACACAAGCGGGACCGTTTGCGATCACATTCCGCGCCGCCGACGCAGTCAGCGCCGACACGGCAACGGAGCTGGTCACGATCACGGTCAACAACGTGAACCGGGCACCGGTGGTAGCTGATCCCGGCCCGCAGTCGGTGAACGAAAATCAGTCGTTGACGTTCGGCGTCAGCTCCTCCGACCCGGATGCGACAATATCAACACTTTCCGCACTGAATCTCCCGGCCTTTGCCTCGTTTGTTGATTCGGCCAACGGCGCTGGCTCGGTGACGCTCAATCCGAATTTCACACAGTCAGGTGTTTACAACATCTCGATTGTCGCCACTGACGGTGCGCTGGCTGACACTCAGGCAGTCGCGATTACTGTGAACAACGTGAACCGTGCACCGGTGGTAGCCGATCCCGGCCCGCAGTCGGTAGATGAGAATCTGTCACTGACTTTTGGCGTCAGCTCGTCTGATCCTGATGCAACTATCCCGACATTATCAGCTTTGAATCTCCCAGCCTTTGCCTCGTTTGTCGATTCGACCAACGGCGCTGGCTCGGTAACAATGAATCCGAACTTCACGCAGTCGGGTGTCTATAATATCTCGTTAGTCGCCACTGATGGCACACTGGCTGACACACAGGCAGTTGCAATCACAGTCAATAATGTCAATCGCGTGCCAGTAGTTGCCGATCCCGGACCGCAGTCGGTGAACGAAAATCAGTCGCTGACGTTCGGCGTCAGTTCGTCCGACCCGGATGCGACAATATCAACACTTTCGGCGCTGAATCTCCCGGTGTTTGCCTCGTTTGTCGATTCAGCCAACGGCGCTGGTTCGGTGACGCTCAATCCGAATTTCACTCAGTCAGGCGTCTATAACATTTCAATAGTCGCCACTGATGGATCACTTGCGGACACTCAGGCGGTTGCAATTACGGTCAACAACGTAAATCGTGCACCAGTGGTGGCTGATCCCGGCCCGCAGTCGGTGAATGAGAATCAGTCGCTGACGTTCGGCGTCAGCTCGTCTGATCCTGATGCGACAATATCAACACTTTCGGCGCTGAATCTGCCGGTATTCGCCTCGTTCGTCGATTCAGCCAACGGCGCTGGATCGGTGACACTGAATCCGAATTTCACGCAATCAGGCGTCTATAACATTTCAATAGTCGCCACTGATGGATCACTTGCGGACACTCAGGCGGTTGCAATCACGGTCAACAATGTCAATCAGGCTCCTGCACTCGCCAATATCGGTTCACAAACTGTGGCTGAGGGAAATACGCTCAATCTGCATCCGACAGCAACCGATGCCGACGGAACTATCCCGACACTCAGTGTGCTGAATCTCCCTCTCAATGCAACCTTTGTCGACTCGGGCAACGGTGCAGGTGGATTCAGTTTCACTCCTGACAACACGCAGTCGGGCATATTCAATGTGAGCTTTGTAGCCACCGACGGTACTCTTGCCGACACACTTGGTGTCCAGATCACAGTGACCAACTCCAATCTGGCTCCTATAATAACCACTCCCGGACCGCAGGTAGTGAACGAAGGTCAGGTGCTGACATTCGGCTTTACCGCCACCGACCCGGACCTGTCCACACCATCGTTTAGTGTTCTCAATCTTCCGGCCAATGCCGTTCTGACCGATTCAGCCAACGGCGCCGGTTCGATTACCTTCTCGCCCGATTTCACTCAGGCGGGACTATTTTCGATTAGCATTGTCGCTTCCGACGGCACACTCGCCGACACCGGAATCGTGTCGGTTACAGTGAATAATGTCAACCGCGCGCCTGTTGTGGCCGATCCCGGCCCGCAGTCGGTGAATGAAAATCAGTCACTGACGTTTGGTGTGAGTTCTTCTGATCCTGATGCGACAATACCGACACTCTCTGCGCTGAATCTTCCTGTGTTCGCATCGTTTGTCGATTCAGCCAATGGCGCCGGTTCGGTGACACTCAATCCGGACTTCACCCAATCTGGTGTCTACAATATTTCGATAGTAGCGACCGATGGAACACTCGCCGATACCCAGGCGGTCGCGATCACGGTCAACAATGTGAATCAAGCGCCAGTTCTTGCCAATATTGGTGCGCAGAATGTGGCTGAGGGGAATACCCTTGATCTGCACATCACGTCGACCGACGCCGACGGAACAACCCCGACTCTGACTGCGCTAAACATGCCGCTCAATGCGACATTCACCGATTCGGCTAACGGCGCGGGCGGATTTAGTTTCACCCCGGACAACACCCAGTCGGGTGTGTACTTTGTAAGCTTCATTGCCAGCGACGGCACTTTGGCCGACACTCTCGTCGTGTCGATAACCGTTGGCAACAGCAATCTGCCGCCAGCTATAACAGTGCCCGGACCGCAAAATGTCAACGAGGGACTTACCCTCGCGTTCGGCGTTACAGCGACCGATCCGGATGCAACTATTCCGGCGCTTTCGGCTTTCAATCTGCCCGCCAATGCAGTCTTCACCGATTCGGCAAACGGCGCGGGTGGACTGGTCTTCTCGCCTGACTTCACTCAGGCCGGCGTCTATAACGTAAGCTTTGTGGCAACGGATGGCTCACTTGCTGACACCGCGGTCGTTGCGATCACGGTCAATAATGTCAATCGCGCACCAGTGCTGGCCGATCCCGGCCCGCAGTCAGTGAATGAAAATCAGTCACTGACTTTTGGTGTGAGTTCTTCTGATCCTGATGCAACCATTCCGACACTCTCGGCTCTGAATCTGCCGGCCTTCGCTGTGTTCACCGACTCGGCCAATGGCGCCGGATCGGTCGCACTCAATCCGGACTTCACCCAATCTGGTGTCTACAATATTTCGATAGTAGCGACCGATGGAACACTTGCCGATACGCAGGCCGTCGCGATCACGGTCAACGATGTGAATCAAGCGCCGGTTATTGCCAATATCGGTGCGCAGAATGTGGCCGAGGGAAGTACTCTTGACCTGCATGTCACATCATCCGACGCGGATGGATCCACTCCGGTATTGACCGCACTTAACGTTCCGCTCAATGCAACATTTACCGATTCGGCCAACGGCGCCGGCGGATTTAGCTTCACCCCGGACAACACACAGTCGGGCGTGTACAACGTTAGCTTTATCGCCAGTGACGGCTCTCTGGCCGACACGCTGGTTGTGTCGATAACAGTTGGCAACAGCAATCTGCCGCCCGCTATAACCGTACCCGGACCGCAGAATGTCGACGAGGGATTGACTCTTGAGTTCGGCGTTTTGGCGACCGATCCCGATGCAACTATTCCGACCCTCTCGGCTTTCAATTTGCCCGCCAATGCGGTCTTCACCGACTCGCTTAACGGCGCCGGCGGACTGGTCTTCTCACCTGATTTCACGCAAGCCGGAGTCTACAACGTAAGCTTTGTGGCAACGGATGGCTCACTTGCTGACACCGCGGTCGTTGCGATCACGGTGA
Organism: uncultured Ignavibacteriales bacterium; assembly: GCA_964571235.1. Classification (GTDB taxonomy): domain Bacteria; phylum Zixibacteria; class MSB-5A5; order GN15; family FEB-12; genus JACRAV01. Next base: position 221,831 of record CAZNAI010000003.1, read on the forward strand.
ACAATGTCAATCGCGCACCGGTAGTAGCCGATCCCGGACCGCAGTCGATCAATGAAGGATTGGTGTTGGCGGTTGGCGTTTCGGCGAGCGATCCCGATGCGACCATTCCGACTCTCTCGGCATTAAATCTTCCGGCGAACGCGGTCTTTACCGATTCGCTCAACGGCGCCGGTTCGGTGACTTTCTCTCCGGACTTCACTCAGGCAGGAATCTTTGTGGTGAGCATCATCGCGACCGACGGCATCTTGGCCGACACGGTGGCCATGAATATCACGGTCAACGATATCAATCGTGCACCGGCGCTTGCGGCGATCGGGCCGAAGTCGACCACCGAGGGTTTGATTTTGACTTTCCGCGTGAGCGCAACCGATGCCGATGGCACAACACCGACGCTTACAACCGGCGCTCTCCCGGCTAATGCGGTCTTCACCGACTCGGCCAACGGCGCAGGTTCACTGCGCTTCGCGCCCGATTTTTCGCAGGCGGGAATTTACAATGTCACGTTTGTGACTTCCGACGGCGTTCTGGCTGACACTGAAATTGTCGCGATCACCGTGCTCAACTTCGGTACCAACTCCGAACCGATCATTACCGCGATTCCGGATACGACCGCTGTCGAAGGTGGTTCACTCTCGCTGACCGTTTCGGTGAGCGATCCCGACGGCGTCACTCCGCCGGAACTGTCGGTCAACACCAGTCTCAGAAACTACACCTTCGTCGATAACCGAAATAACACCGGCACCTTGACATACACACCGGGGTACACAAATGCCGGGTTGGATACAGTTCGTGTTTTCGCGACCGATTTCGGTTCGCCTCGAATGACGGCGACTGAGGTCTTTTCGATAACGACGACCGATATCAATCAGCCGCCGACCTGGGCGGCACGGGGACCGTATAGTCTCTCTGCCGGTCAGACACTGAGTATTGTCGTGGCGGCCAAAGACTCCACCGATCCGGTCAATACAAACAGACTGTTCTTATCAGTCCTGGATATGCCGGCCAACGCGACCTTTGCCGACAGCACCAACGGCCACGGTCTGTACTACTTCGCGCCGACTCAGGCGCAAGTGGGAACGGACACAGTACATTTCCTCGTCGTCGATCAGGGTCAGCCGGTGATGTCATCGGTACTGAATGTAATTATCACGGTGAGACAACAGAATCAGACACCGGTGATGACAGCTATCGGCCCGAAAGTAGTCACCGAAGGTCAGTCGCTTAGTTTCCGAATAAGCGCCTCCGATCCCGACGGCGGCATACCAGTACTCTCCGCCGCACCGCTCCCGAGCGGAGCAGTCTTTGTCGACAGCTTAAACGGCGCCGGTTCGTTCCGCTGGACACCGTCGTTCATTCAGGCGGGACTATATGCCGTCACGTTCAAGGCGACCGACGGTCAGGCGACCGGAAAAGAGACCGTCTTCATACAGGTATACGAGGCTGGCAATCAACGTCCCGTCTTTGATTCTTTCCCCGCAATTTCGGTTGTAGAAGCTGACTCCGCGACGCAACTGTTGACCGCCACCGATCCCGACGGCGGGACGATTACGTTGACCGAACTTGCCGGTTCGGTACCGACCTTTGTCACCATCACTATCTCAGGTAGAACGGCGACAGTGAAAGCCAAGCCGCAGTTCGGTGACGACGGCGCGTACACGTTTAGTTTGATCGCATCTGATGGCACTCTGGCCGATACGGCATCGTTTAATCTAACCGTCCTCGATGCAGGCAACCAAGAGGCGGTGCTTAACCCGATTGGCAACAAACAAGTCACCGAGCTTTTGGGCCTGGTGTTCAGGGTCACGGCTACTGATGCCGATCAATCAAAGCCGATTCTCTCTGCCGAACCGCTTCCGCCGGGTGCAGTCTTTTTAGATAGTCTGAACGGCGCCGGCTCGTTTACCTGGGCGCCATCGGATATCGACTCTGGAACTTATCTGATAACGTTCTTTGCGCAGGATGCCGATTCACTTGCATATGTTGATTCTGAACAAGTGACCATTCACGTCCGCGACACCAACCGTGTACCGTTTATCATCACTTCCGGTGCGCGCACGATGAACGAGGGCGATACTCTTCGCTATGTAGTAAATGGTATCGATCCTGACGGGACCATTCCGTACCTTCGGGCGCGTCTGGATGGTGTTGCCGACACTCTCGCGACCAACATGGTCATGTTCGATTCCGCCAATGGAACCGGGGTGATGACGTTCACTCCCAGCTACACACAGGGAAGCACGCCGGGTGGAAATCAGTCGGTGGCATTCTACCAGGTGAGATTCTACGCCAAGGACGGTGCAGACTCGTCATTGATAAAAGACGCGACCGCGCCGGTTCAGATTACGGTGAATAACAAGCCGCGTCCACCGGCGATGAACTTCTCGCTCGGCACCGGACCGTTCAATATGCTTGAGGGTTCGAATCTTACTTTCACAGTGACTGCCTCGGATCTTGACGGCGGCAGTATTACCGTTCTGTCGGCCTCGCCGCTCCCGGTCAACGCCACGTTCAGCGGCACGATCCCGACCCGGACATTTGTCTTCAATCCCAATTTCACTCAGGCGGGAACGTACAACATTACGTTTACCTCTACTAAAACGGGCGGTCTGACAACCAATCAGATTGTGACGATCAACGTGAATGACGCCGGAAACCAAAATCCGATATTCAGCACGGTGCTCGCCGACACGATCAATTGTCCGATCAACATCACGTCGCAGATTGTGGTTCGCTCGACTGATCCGGACGGCAATCCACTTGTTCTCTCCGCAAGCCCGGTGGTGCCAAATGCTCAGTTTATCGATTCGACAAACGGAGCCGGAACCTACTTCTACACACCGGATAACCTCGATCTCGGCGCCACCTTCCGGGTAACGTTTATCTCCAGTGATCCGGCGCTTGCCGCCGACACGGTGACCACCGTCCTGAAAGCCACCGCTTTCTTGCGCGGTGATGTCGACAACAATGCCAAGTACACCATGAACGACCTGGCGTATTTGATTGGATATCTGTATCGGCAGGGCCCGTCGCCGACGCCAATGGAAGCGGCCGATGTCGACAAAGACGCCGGTGTCAATATTGGAGATATTACCTATCTGATTAACTTCTTGTACCTCAACGGCCCGCGTCCGCCGCAATAATTGCGTCGACCCCGACCTACGTTTTTTCTAAGGCCACTCGAACTGAGTGGCCTTCTTTTTTGGTGCGCGGACTCCGCTGGACCCCTGTAAAAGTGAACCCACGAAGTCGGAATTGGCCGGTCGCACACTTCGAAAGACTTGACAAACATGCGGTTACGGGTTACTTTTTCTGTGCGGAAGGGTCCCCGCCAGTTTGTCTACCCACTCCGCTGGCGTAACCTCACAAGGCGTCGCAGTGCGATAGCGTTGCGATCATCGTGTTGAGAAAAGAGCATTTGTCATTGAGTGTGCTTTGTTGAACGTGGTATTACGCAAGCGTTCGAAAACGGTTTCTTATTCCGGAAAGCGCCACGACGGCCCGTTTTCGCTCCTTGCTGTTGCTTGGAGAGGAGGTCAATCTACAGAGTACTGCGAGTAATTCTTCCGGCGCCGGCGGTGGACGCCGCTATGGCGCCAATCAGATTGCATCCAAAAAGTAATATTGAAAGTAGCGATCACAACTTTGATCGGAGAGAAGGAATAACTAAGAGAAAGGACTTGGGAATGATGAAGAAGAACTCATTTTTCCTGCTTCTCGTCGCCCTGATGCTGGTCATCAGTTCGAGCGTCTTTGCGCGCTCGTGGTTCGATGAGGGACGGAAAACAGTGGATCGATCTTCACGCGTGCAACAGTTCAATCCTATGAACGTGGCACCGGACAAAGTGAAGATGGCGGCGGATGAGGGAGGAGCGTTGGCCTCAAGCACAGCTCCCCGTTCGCTCGGCATGGTCTCCAGCACCGCCGGTTCTCCCGGCGTCGTGGTAGATAATTCCTATCACGATTGGCAATGGACCTATCCCGCGCGCAGAGTCGATTGGCGTGGACGCCCGTATGTGCAGTTCGCCTACAACGACCGTCAGGCGGGAGCGGCTGGAGAAACGAAATTCGGATACAACGTGTACAACCCGATCGGCGCTACTTGGCCGCGTGGTCAGGCCGCTGGTTGCGAGGTTCAGCCCAACGTTGCCGAACAGCATTTCCTCGGATTGTATCCGACCCTCGGTGTAAACAGCAAGGGTCGCGTAGTCCTGGGCGGCTACGATGAATTGTACTGGAATCAGCTCGGTCTTGAAAACGCTATTTACTATCAGCCGACGACTCCATTCTCCTGCACCTGGGGAGCAGGTACTCGTGTTCCCGAAGCCACCTATGGCGCGGGGATGATCCTCGATACGCTCGGAAGCGCCACTGCCTCGCACCTTCTGCCGGTCATGATCGAAGTACAGGAGTGGCTCGGCGACACCGTCACACACGTGGTTGGTTCAGAGTCGAAGTTCCCGTACACGATTCCGGGTTGCGCCACTTGCACCGGAAACACTCCGATTCTCTATTTCCGCAAAATGACTTTTGGCAACACCGGTACCTGGGTTGGCCCGGCCGTTCTTGATACCGCCCAGTTCATGTGCCATGTTGCCGTTTCGCGCGTCTCGCCGAAAGTGGCCGTCGTCTATTCGAAGGTCACCGCCGGCGGTATCGCGCACAACGAGTCAAATGACGCTACCGTGGTGTATCGTCAAAATGACAGTCTCGGTGTCGCGACCTGGGGTCCCAAAGTGGACGTCTCGCCGTATGACCGCGCCGCCGCACCGTCGTATTCGCACTGGTTCGACGCTCGCGCGATGTACGACTCCAACGATAAACTGCACATTGTGTGGCACGCCCAGTGGATTCCCAAGGACCCATATGGCACAGCGTTTGCCGAATGGAATTTCTATGTCAATGGCATGAGCCTTCTGCACTGGTCGGATGCGACCGGTTCTATCAGCCGCGTTTACAATGGCGAGTGGTGGCCGCACGATCCGCGCCCGAGCTCACCGTATGACCTCGTCTGCGGTTTCGTTCACGCCAACCAGTTGTTGCTTGGCGACGTTGCCATGTCCGAGTGCAACGGTCACCTCTATGTTGCGTGGTCGATGGGTTCCGATCCGAACGGCACCCCTTCTCGCACTAATGACTGCGCCTCCGGTGGAACCCGCGATGCTCGCACTTCCGCCAACGGCGAAATTTATATGTCGGTCTCGTCCGACCTCACCGGTCTCCTGTGGGATGCCCATCGCAACCTGACAAAGACACCGACCCCCGGTTGCGATTCAGCCGGATTTGGTGGCGTTTGCTACAGCGATGTGAAGCCCACTATGTCGACCTACGGTATGGATGTCACCTCGTTTGATACCAATGCTATTCCTGTCACGTTGACATGGCCGGATACCGGAGTCAATCCGGGCCCAGGCCCGTATACCGGCAACTGGTATACGCATCTGTTCTTTGTACAGGATGAATATCCTGATCAGAAGGCGACCAACCCGACGGTTGCCAACGCCGGTCTGTGGACGAACAATCCGCTGAAGTGGATGCGCCTTGCTTGCGTGGCGCCGGTGTCGGCTCCGCAGATTGCCTTTACGCCAAGCGGCTTTGGCTATCCTGATTGGACAAAGCATAACAAGCCGGATACATCGGTTGTGACCGTTCAGAACGACGGAAACGCGACGCTGAACGTCGGAACCATTGGCATCAAGAAAATTGATCACACTGGCCAGGATTGGCTGGGCGTGACGGCCGCTTCGTTGACCATCTCGGCCGGTGTCAGTAACACAGCCACTTTTGGAATTGTTGTGAACAAAGGTGGAATTATTAATACGCCGGGTACGATCGTGTCTCTCAATGGCGAAGTATACCTCTTGTCAAACGTGGCCGATCCGCGTGACTCACTCACCATTCCGATCACCAATTTCCTGGTGGCGGACACGCTGGTGAACTTGCGTTGGGATACCGTTTCAACCGGTTGCACGCGTCTGATCGTTTCCAATAACGGCGACGTCGGCAGACTCGGCCAAACAACTGTCAACATGGACTATGTGGCGCTCGGCGGCGATTGCGTCGCGACCTCAAATGTCTATGCTTACGACGGTGGCCCGGTTGTTATTCGTAAGAGTGGTGCGAACTACATTTACAGTAGCGCCCTGTTCCAGGGAACTTTCACCACCGACCAGGCTTTCAAGCCGTTCTCGTCCGGACCCGCCGCCAGTCACGTTACTGGAACGGGATATGACGGCTCCTTTACCGGTACGTTTGTGAACAAGGACACCACCATTGGTGTGCGTCGCACCTACTATGCGCCGACAGCCGGAACCGACTCCTGCAATTTTGTTATTCAGGAATCGAAATTCTTCGGTATCGGCGGAACCAAGGCCAACGTCACGATCGGTGAAGTTGTCGACTGGGATATTCCGTCCTACTCGGGAAGTCTCAACGACGGCCGTGTGCTGACCTCGAAGAACATCGTGTACCAGCAGGGTCTGGATACTTCGACAACTCGTTGCCAGAAGCACTACAATCGCTTTGGCGCGATGGTATTCCTTGGCCAGTGGACCAACACCGAGAAGGCTGGCGATCCCACCTTCTACGATCCTAATTTCCATGGCGCGTATGTCATGTTGAACGACACACTGTTCAAATACGACACCCTGACCAATACTCAGGAAGGTACGTATTTCTGGAATCAGATGGGTGCGCTGTCAGGATTGACCGCCGCGCCGTTCCAGGGCAAAGACATGCACTCAGTGCTGACCTATAAGCACAATGTCACGCTGGACACGCTGACCGCTTTCACCGCGCTCTTGTCGGTGAAGAATGGCGATACCACAACATTGAAAGCCGGTGTGGATAAGGCAAGAAAGTGGTTCCTCAATCACCTCTGCCCGGGATGCCCGGTTGGCAACTGCTGTACCGCCAACTCAATCGACGGCCGCGCTGGCAACGTCGATGCTGATCCTGCCAAGGGTGTTGACATTGCCGACCTTTCGGCCCTGATCGACTTCCTGTACATCAGCTTCACCCCGCCGGCCTGTTTGCTTTCGGCGAACATCGACGGTGATGGTCTGGGTGGAATCGACATTGCCGATCTTTCGGGATTGATCGATTATCTGTACATCAGCTTCACTCTGCCGGCGCCCTGCCCGAACTGATCTGATGTAGCAAAGCGGATCACTTCGATCCGGCTCTTAAATCAAGGCCGCCCCTACAACAAGGGGCGGCCTTTTTGTTGCGGCAGAGTGCCCCATAGGGGACATGCCATTTACTACCAATGCATTAGGCGTTGACGTCCGGGACCCAATACTGTATATTAATTGGCCTACTGGTGTGTGGTTACATCGCGTCTTTCATCACTGCACCAGATGGCCGATGTCAGCGATTGACTGAGTACCTCACAGTGTTTCAGACAGTGGATCGACAGCGACGAACAGAAGAAAAGCTCTTATTGAATTGTGTGATAATTTCCAAACCAAATAGCTATGGCATCTCCGGACGATTGCAATTGATGCCAGTACCCGATTGGGCGTTTGGCTCTGTCGGCGAAAGGAGGTAAACAGAAAGCCCGAGTAACAGACGAAGCAGTTGTGCCATTTCAAAACTGCCCCGTCTTCCGATGAAGTGTTATGTACTTATGTCATGCTTGCCGGGTCTAAGTGCCGGCAGGTGGAGGTTTTGTGGAAAGGAATCGAGAAATGATGAAATTTAAGACACTGTTGTTCGTCGCGGCAGTTGGTGTGGCAGTGGCCGCATCGAGCGTGTTCGCACGTTCATGGTATGACACGGGTGAGAAGACCAGTCACGCCAGCCGCGTACAGCAATATCAAATTCTAAACGCCGAGGCGGTCAAAGATGATGATGTGGTCTATTCCGACCCGTCGGCCACCGGCACACCGGTACCGCGCCGTTCTCTCGGCTCGGTGGCCTCGATCTCCGCTTCTCCGGGAGTGACGGTCGATAATTCCTTTGATGACTGGCAATACACATACCCGCAACACCATGTCGAATGGCGTGGTCGTCCGTATGTGCAATTCTCCTATGTCGACCGCCCGCTCGGCAACGGCGGATTTGGAAAATTTGGATACAACACCTATCAGCCGATCGGTGGATCATGGCCGCGCGGTCAGGGGACCGGTTGCGAGATTCAGCTCGGCGAAGATCAGGGTCTGTATCCGAACATCGACGTTCGCAGTAATGGTCGTGTGGTAATGGGTGGTCACCAGACCCTTATGTCAGGCACGTTCCCGCTTGACAACGTCATCTACTACCAGGGAGCCACTCCGTTCACCTGCGTGTTTGCCCTGTCTACGATTGACTCTTCCCAGTACAAGGCGGGAATGATTCAATACAACAAAGATACGTCGCGTCTCTATCAGATTTTGATCGAACTCCAGGAATGGGGAAATGACACGATCACCCATCTGGTCGGTCAGCAGGGACCTCAGAACAATCGGACGATTGCCGGCGCCAGCAATTGCACGGTCGTTCCGATTCAGTATTTCCGCAAGATGACCTTCAGCGGATCAGCCGTTTGGGTTGGCCCGCAGACACTCGACACTGTCCAGCGGTTCGCCGCTCTGACTGCTTCGCGCGTGTCGCCCAAAGTGGCGGTGGTGTATATCAAGTATACCGCCGAAGGTATCGCGAATAACCAGAATAATGACCAGGCGATCTATTATCGCGAATCTGACTCAATCGGTATTGTGTGGAAGCCAAGAGTGAATATCACTCCCTACGGCCGCATGGACAGCATTACCTACTCACCGTGGGTCGATGCCCGTGGCTTGTACGATACCAACGACAAACTGCATATCGTGTGGAACGCCCGCCCGGTTCCGCAGAATCCGTATGGCACTTCTTTTGCCGGATGGAATCTCCTTACGATCGGCGCCAGTGTGTTCCACTGGAGCAATTCGACCAATGCTATCAGCCGCGTTCATAACGGCGAATGGGACGGCCTTGCCGATGCATACCCAGCTAGTTTCTGCGGATTTATCGGCACCAACATGCTTAATACCGGCGCCGAGGGAATCTCGGAATGCAACGGCCGCCTGTATGTTATTTGGGTCATGGGAAATGACATGAATGGAAATCCGCCGCTGTTGAATGACTGTATCAGTGGAGGCGGAAATTTGATTGACGCTCGGTTTAAGGCCAACGGCGAAATCTATATGTCGGTTTCGTCGGACCTGACCGGACTTCTGTGGGACAAGTATCGCAACCTGACCAATTCGCCCACTCCCGGATGCGACTCAGCCGGATTCGGCGGCGTCTGTATGAATGATGTCAAGCCAACCATGAGCCGCTACGGAATGGATGTCACCTCGTTTGATACCAACGCCATTCCGGTCACCCTGACCTGGCCTGACACCGGCGTGAACCCCGGTCCTGGACCGTACACCGGCAATCACTACATCCACATGTTCTATGTCGAAGATCACTGGCCGGGAAACAAGGCGATCGAAAACGCTGGCAACACCCCGCAGGGAAACTGGGTGTCAAATCCATTGAAGTGGATGCGACTTGCCTGCGTGGCTCCGGTCTCGGCGCCGCAGATCGACTACTCGCCCAAAACGCTTGGCTATAGCAACAAGGACTGGACCAAGCACGGTAAGCCGGACACGACCATTATTACTGTTCGTAACGATGGTAACTCCACGCTGAACGTGGGGACTGTCGGCATGGCCAAAACCACTCTGCCGGGAACCGACTGGCTCGCGGTGACTTCAGCGTCGCTGACTGTCAATGCCGGAATTGCCAATACCGGCACTTTCGGATTGATCGTGAACAAGGCCGGCGCGGTCAACACTCCGGGTACTATTGTCGCCCTGACCGGCGAAGTGTATCTGAAGTCAAATGTCGCCGCACCGCGCGATTCAATGAGCATTAAGATCACCAATTTCCTGGTGGCCGACACGCTCGTTGGACTCAAGTGGGATACGGTCACTACCGGTTGTACCCGTTTGATTGTCTCTAACCATGGCGACATTGGTCATGGTGGCGACGGTACCGTCAATCTTGATTACGTTGCGCTCGGATCTGACTGCGTGACCACAGCCAACGTGTACGTCTATGATGGTGGCCCGATTGTCATCCGCAAGAGCGGTAGCAATTACATCTTCAGCAATGCCATGCATCAAAGCGACTTCACGACTGAACAGGCCTTCAAGCCTTTCTCGTCGGGTCCCGGCGGCTCCACCGTTGTTGGTCCGGGTTACGATGGCTACTTCACCGGTACCTTTGTTAACAAGGACACCACTGTTGGTGTGCGTCGTACCTACTACGCCCCGACTGCGGGCTCCGATACCTGCAATTTCGTCATTCAGAAATCGGTCTTCTTCGGATTGGGCGGCGCCAAGACGAATGTGACCGTGGGCGAAGTTATTGACTGGGATATTCCGACTTCTTCGGGAACCAGCAATAACAACGGCAGAGTGTTGACCTCGAAGAGTGTCGTGTATCAACAGGGTATTGATACTTCAACCACCCGTTGCCTGAAACATGATCGCCGCTTCGGCGCGACCTCGTTCCTTGGAATGTACACGCCGACCGAGTACGCGGGCGATGTCTGTGCCAACGACATGAACTTCTACGGCGCCTACGCCATGTTGAACGACACGTTGTTCAAGTACGATACACTCTCCAACTCTCTGGAAGGTTCGTACTACTGGAATCAAATGGCGGCTCTTTCGGGATTGACCGCCGCGCCGTTCCAGGACAAGGATCTTCATCTGGTGATGACGTACAAGCACAACATTCCGTCTCTGGATTCACTGACCGTGTATACGGCTGTTGTATCGGTGAAAGATGGCGACACCACGACTTTGAAAACCGGCTTGGACAAAGCCAAAAAGTGGTACTTCGGACATCTTCGTGCCGGTTGTTCCCCAGGGAACTGCTGTACCGACAACTCAATCGACGGCCGCGCTGGCAACGTCGATGCTGATCCTGCCAAGGGTGTTGACATTGCCGACCTTTCGGCCCTGATCGACTTCCTGTACATCAGCTTCACCCCGCCGACCTGTTTGCTTTCGGCGAACATCGACGGCGATGGTCTGGGTGGAATCGACATTGCCGATCTTTCGGGACTGATCGATTATCTGTACATTAGTTTCACTCTGCCGGCCCTTTGCCCGAATTGATGGCAGTGTGAAATAAGTTAGCGGAAGCAGTTCCGCAGGACTTTAGCGGCGGTCGCCTCCAAGGCGGCCGCCGTTCTTTTTTGGGAGAGCGCAACGGCTTTTGTGGCAACGTGTTAGGCTGGAAATCAAGCGCAATTTTATGTTGACTGAGGTGGCCTGCATCTCTATCTTGCGGTACTTGTTGACTGAAGGGTAATAACCGGCGGCAGGATCGCCAGCGATTCGGAGGTGCACACAGGTACTACGTTGCTAACGATTGAATTATTACGCGGTGTTGGCTGGTATAATAGCCGCGAGTTGAATTGAACAATATACGCCGCTTGGACGTTACGATCATAAGTGGCAAAGAAATTCGGGTGTGCGCGTAAGAATTGTCGCCACTCGGTTAAAGAGCGAATCTAAGGAGAGACTAATGAAGAAGTTTGTAATCGGGATGCTCTGCACGCTGGTCGTTGCGCTGGGTGTATTTGCGTCCGCTGTCAATGCCGACACTGAAATGAAGCTCGGTGTGATCGGCGGCTTGATCAGCGCCGACACCGCAAAGGCCGGCGATACGATCAAGATCGGCATCGAATGGATCAATAGAGATGCCGTGCAATACAACCCGAGTGTCGCATTCCGGATTTTCAACCGTGCGTCGCTCACCAGTGGGGACCCAGGTACCGGCACAGCCAAGTGGATATCAACTGCGGCCGTTAGCACTCCGCCGTACTATACCCTTTCGTCGGCTCGTCCCCGCATCGGACCGCAAGTAGACACCTCCGGTGGATTCCCCAAACCGCAATTCGGTGCTGTGTATAGTTTCAATTGCTTCGGTTGTAACGGTGACGGAGTAGACACTATTGCCTTCGCAGGAGCCGCCAACGACCCTGACAACCAGACCGCTATTCCGGCGAATGATTCAGGTCACGCTTTCACCCTTGTGGTCGTCACACAGCTTGCCGATACCGGCAAAGTCATTTGTATCGATTCAGCGACAAACTATCCGCCAACCAATACCTGGAAATGGGCGGGGTATCTGCCGCCCGGTCAGCCGTCCTCATTCCCGATCTGGGCAGGCATTAAGTGCTGGGTGCTAAAAAACCCCGCGGCGAGCGGCGTTGATGATATCACCGGCGACGCTCTCCCGACAGAGTTTGAGCTGTACCAGAACTATCCTAACCCGTTCAATCCGACCACCAAGATTCAGTTCGACGTGCCGCGCAAGTCGCACGTAAAGGTGACTGTCTACAACGTGCTCGGTCAGGAAGTCAATCGTCTGGTCGACGAAGACAAAGTTGCGGGCAAGTATTCGGTTCAGTGGAACAGCGATACCCAGAGCGGCGCCAAGGTGTCATCTGGCATGTATTTCTACAAGCTTGAGACCGACGGATACGTTTCGACTAAGAAAATGCTGTTGGTTAAGTAGTCGATCCAATTCCATTAGATACGCTCAAGACCCCCGGATTACCCGGGGGTCTTGTTTTTTTGTCTCTTCAAGCCGATTGGCTGTCGTAATGTCATGCCCGGCATTGCATTACACGAAATCTGTTGACATCACTTTCGGCATGTGGTATGGTAAGTATTAACCCCAGCCATAGGGTATCAGTTAAGTTATTGCAAGATAAGGTCTTATATGCTTGGAATTATTGGAAACAAGTTCTCGATCGGTAAGGAAACCTATCACCCGTATTCCGCCGAGCTACATTATTTTAGGATTGAAAAGAAGTATTGGTCGATTTGCTTTGAGCGAATCAAGCGGGCTGGCTTTCGGATTATCACTTCCGCCGTACCGTGGGGTATCCATCAGGACAATTCCAAACATATAGATTTCAACGGGTACGATGACCCGCGCAAGGACTTGGTGGTCTTTTTGGAATTGGCCCGTGAATTCAGTTTCAAAGTCATTTTGCGCCCCGGACCGTGGGTGGCGGGACAATTGCCATACGGCGGCCTGCCCAAGTATCTGTTTTCTGATTCAAAGATTCTGGCCCGCAATGCCGCCGGCCACGAGGTGCGGATGCCCGACGCGTACGGTGTCGACGGCGGCTTTTTGCCGAGTTTTCTGCATCCGAATTTCCAGTTTCATCTGAAGAACTATTTCCGCTCGTTTATCGAGATTACCAAAAACTACATTCATCCGCGCGGGCCGATCTTCATGGTCGAACTCGATCACGAGACCTCGTTTGCCCGTCTGCTGGACCCGGCCAGCGCCGACTACAACCAGGATGTTGTCACCGCCTATTATCCCGACTTTCTGAATTCGACCTACGACGATATCAAGAAACTGAATGCCCGGTACAAAGAGAAGAACGATTCATTCGAGAAAGTCGAACCGCCGCGGAGATTCTCAGACCTAAAGCTCGAAGAATATCCCAAAGTGATCGACTGGATGAAATTCCGCCAGCACTTGCTCAATGCCTACTTGTCTACGGTCGAGGATGTCTTCACCGCCTATACAGTCGAGCCGCTCATGTTCCGCTCACTCTATTTCAAATCCGGTGATCTTCTGCCTGCGTTTAATCTGGTCCCCGAAGACCGCTCGCCATTCTTGGGCGCCAACGTATTCCCGGAAGGGAGTTATTTCGATCTGGTGAATAAGGGACGCTTCCTCAAGGCCGAATACGGCTTCGCTTTTGCCAGCAGTTTTACCTCAGGTCGGGCGGCCACCGATCCTGACCGAGAATCGAAACTCTCGCCGATGACCGAAGCAAATCGCCGGTTCTATCTCGCCGCGGCATCATCGGCCGGCTTCAAAGGGCTCAACCACTACATGTTTGTCGACCGCGACCACTGGTATGGCGCACCGCTCCATGCCGATGGCACAGTGGCGGAAGGATTCGACGTGGTGCGCAATTTCACCACCGCCGTATCAACAAATGGCTTTGAAGAAATGGAATTCGCGCCATCGATCGCCGTGCTCGGCAACCGCTTTCTCTCTTGGTTGCGACTGGTCCACAGCAAAGAAGAGTTTACGTATGTGACAAGACTACTCGACGACACGACGGTCGGATTCTGCCGCGATCTGATGCGCCTGAAGCTCGCGTATGGTATCCGCGAGAACCGCGACTGGGAATCGATGAAACAGTACAAGTTGCTGTTTGCCCCCTCGGCGGAAGTTATGGCCGAGCGGGATCAGGAAGCGCTGGTTGAACTGACCAAGGCCGGGGTGACAGTTATCCTTGTCGGACATATGCCGAAGTACGATGAAGACCTCAAGCCGTGCACGGTGCTTTCCAATCACTTCAAAATCAAAACGACCAACGAAACCGGTATCGGCGAGATAGAGCATAAAGGCGGGACCTTCACCAGCCACTTGTATGCATCGATCAAAACCACCGACGACGGCAAGATCAAAAAGATCGCCAAGTGCGATCAGAAGGTCGTTGGTGTCTGCTCGACCCGCTTTAAGGGCTCGCTGTACTTCTTCACGTTTGATATCGCCTCGGGTGGTGACCATCGCAAACTGGCGTTCTTCGAGTCATTGCTAAACGGCGAGAAGATCAACTCGTGGTTGCGCTGTTCCGATCCGTCGGTCGATGTCAGTTTCTACGGCGGCGAGAAAAAAGGAGTTCTTTTGGTGGTGGTGCCGCCGCCGGGTGAGTTGTCCGACGGCATGGAGGCGCGGCGCAAGGAGATTATCGTCCAGGCGGACTTAAAGCAAGCCGGGTTCTCCTCAGCTAATCTCAAGCTGACCGATCTGTTCGCAGGTGAAACCGCCGAACCGATCAAAACGACAGCCAAAGATCTCAAAGTTGGTTTGTCGCTGACAGTGAATTTCCCCGACGGTTTGGCATACCTGGTCGAGAAACGCTGATAGCCAGTACGTACCGAGTTACATTGCTCGTTGCAATTACCATGCGCCGGCGAGAAGATCGCCGGCGTTTTCTTTTGTCCGTTTAGTTAAGCGGTTGGATCGGGGGCTGAACTGTTGCCGACGGCCGCCATCTTTCGGCAATCACGAATGCCGAGCATAATGGCGCCCGCGCCGACTGCCGCGACAAAGAGATAGAATAGCGATCCGGCAATCGGGATCCAGAAACAAAGCGACAGCAGTAAAAGGCCCAAAAACATCGCTGAGTTGCCGGGTAGTTTTTCGCCAGATTTTGTCCGACGAAGAATCAAGGCGCCGACAAAGAGGGCAATGAATATACGGCCCGCATAAAACAAGATTGCGCCGGATAGCGCTGAGAAGCTGGCGATGGGAAGCATCAGTATGGCAAACACGGTGAGGATCACACCGAAGGCGGTACCGGTCTGGCCGGCGCTGAACAGGACCTGACCGGCAACACCTGTGATCAGCGTCATGATCAAGATCAAGACGCAGGCGACAATAATCCCGACAATCAGCAGTCCGGCCGCAAGACACATGGCGAAGCGGGACTTGAGCTGGTGATACGACGCTTGCGCGTACGAGGGAAAGAGCCGGACAAGAATCAGCCCGAAGAGAAATGCGGCGCACAGCCCCGATACCCGCATGGCAATTGTCTTGATGATCGGCGTACTTGAATCAGCAACAATCTTCGGAGCGGCCCGCTTGACCGTGCCGACAAATGTTACTCCGGCAGAGTCGATTTGCGGTTCGCCTTCGCATTCGTAAATCAGATTTCCGGAAAAAACCGCAGGCGGCCTGATTATCAGCTTGTGGCACTTAATTACAGCGTCACCACCTATCAAACCTGTGATAGTGACTTCCGCGGCGTCCAGATCGAGTTTCCCTTTGATGGTTCCGTCAATTGTGATCTCTGATCCACGGGCGAAAAAGTCGCGCTCTATGACTGCTCCTTTGTTCAGAGATAGTACTCGCCCAATTGCTGTAGCCGAACTACCGATCGTACCGTCGATTGTCAATATCTCAGAAAACGACCGAAACGCCCCTTCGCACCTTCCCATATGCGACGCGGTCCTCGAAAAGAGATTCACCGCCCGGCTGACCTGTCCCTGTATTTTGCTGTCATAGGCAAACACGCACAGGTCGCCGTTTACTGTCCCCTCTACTCGGAAGTCGGTCGCATAGACGTACAAATCGTCGTCGACGACATGGACATTTGAAATAACGACGCTTTTCCCTTTTTCAAAAACCGAACAGTAGACGTGAGTTCCCGTAAGGAGGCACAAAAGCGCAATGGCTCTGGAAAGGGCTCGCATAAAGTGGAAGTTGAATTTCATGGGCACCTGTTTAGCTTATCTTTACGCCCAGTCACGACCTAAGTTGCAGTGCGACAGCGAGAAAAACAACCAAAAAAACGGTTTGCCGTGGGCGGTCGACGGTCTATGTTTCAAGCAAAGGAGTCGACACCGACCAATGTTATTCCCCCTTTTGGTTCTTGCAATTGCCGGTTCAGCCGGCTTGGTTTGCGCTTTTCTGATCGGCGCCAGAGCGCCGAAAATCTCGGCCGTACTAACATTCTTGGCTATGTTAGGGGTTGTGGGTGGGCCGCTACTGGTAACCCGTGCCAGCCGCGAGATTTTGTTGGCGCGTGACGTCAAGAGATGGCCCACTTCTGTAGGAATCATTCTCAGATCAGAAATCATCGGTGACCGGGCGATTCGTCCGCTCGTTATCTATCAGTATTCGGTCGGCGGACAAAGTTACACCGATTCGACCTCAATGGGCGTGCCACCGTTCGGAAATCGAAGGGTCCGACAGAATGAATCAGAAACAATTGCCGCCGAATACAGAGTGGGCGACAGTGTGCGGGTCTACGTTGATCCGGCCAATCCGGAGAATTCCACTTTGTACGCAAGAGAAGATTGGGCTTCGTATATGCGACTGACTTTGGGTGCGACATTGTTTAGTGTGGGGCTTTATCTACTGTGCGCCCGAATGATCAGACGCCCTTAGTGTCTATTTGTCTGGCGCCGGAACAACTACATCGGCCCGTCGCAGATACCGGGCGCAACGGCGCAAAGATTCACCGAAAATAATGATCACCAACAACAGCATGATGATAGTCATGGCGCTGTTCAGATTTCCCTGAAAATCGTGTCGCGGGAGATAATTATCGGTGATGTTGAGAATGCCGGCGGTAAAGGTGGTAGCGAACATGAACACCGACGGTACAAATGTAGTCAGCGCATACAACCATTTGCCGGAGCGCTCCAGTATGTAGATCGTGCCGATAGACAGGGCCAATGTCGCCAATAATTGATTTGAAACGCCGAACATCGGCCAAATAGAAGATATGTCACCGTTGAATACAAGATATCCCCATAGGAAACTAATCACCGCACTGGTGAGCACCACTCCCGGAAACCAGGTGGGACTAGCCACGCGAGGGAATACCGGCTTAACAATGTCCTGCAGAATGTACCGTGCGACACGCGTGCCAGTGTCGACCGTCGTCAGAATGAAAAGCGCTTCGAACATGATTGCGAAGTGATACCAGTATCCCATGAGACGTTCCATACCGTGGATCGCCGAGAGGATGAGCGCCATTCCGGCGGCAAGCGAAACCGCTCCACCTGATCGCCCGACCAGCGATTCTCCGACCATCGACTCAAGATGATGTAGCTGGTCGGTGGGCATTCCCAATGTCGCGAAGGCAGTGGGCGAGAGATTTATCGCGAAGAAATCTCCCGGCGCCATGGCGGTGGCGGCAATAAGCGCCATGATCGAGACCGTGGCCTCGGTGAGCATAGATCCGTAGCTGATGAAGCGAATGTCGGCTTCACTGTTGATCATTTTGGGAGTAGTCCCGGAACTGATCAACGCATGGAAACCGCTGATCGCTCCGCAGGCAATCGTGATGCACACAAACGGCCAGACTTTGCCCGGAATGATTGGACCGCCGCCATGGACAAAGGCGGTAACGGCAGGCATTTGAATGACCGGATTGACAATGCAAATCCCGACTGCCAGCATAGCAATTGTCCCGATCTTCATATACGAACTCAAATAATCCCGAGGACAGAGAAGCATCCAGACTGGTAATGCTGATGCCACCAGACCATAGAGCGGTAACAGAATCGACAGTGACGATTTGGAAAGCACAAACCAGGTACCAAACTGAGATTTCGCGATTGGTTCGCCGAACACAACTCCGGCCAGCACTATAGCAACGCCAATGATTGATGCTTCCACCAATTTGCCGGGCCTGAGTTTGTACATGTAGAAACCGACAAACAATGCGGCGGGAATAGTCACTGCGATGGTGAAAGTAGCCCAGGCGCTGTCGGCCAATGCATTTACGACAACTAAAGCAAGCCCCGCCAGAGCGAGAATGATAATAAACAGAATTGCTATGGCTGTGGCGCCGCCGGCCAGTGGGCTGATATGGTCTTTAGCAAGGTAAGAAAGTGATTGGCCTTTGGCGCGAACTGAGGCGAAGAGGATCACCATGTCGTGTACCGCACCGCCAAGTACCGCGCCGATCAGAATCCACAGAAACCCAGGCAAATACCCGAACTGCGCCGCGAGTACGGGTCCGACCAACGGCCCCGCCCCGGCGATGGCCGCAAAGTGGTGGCCAAATAGAACCCAGCGGTTGGTCGGGTGATAGTCTTTTCCGTCGCGCATGACGTGAGCCGGCGTTTGCACCGAGCGATCAAAAACCAGCGCTTTTGTGATGATAAACTTGGCGTAAAAACGGTACGCCAACGCGAAGACCAGTAAAGCGATGACAATCAGCGTGACTGCGTGCATATCTCTTACGAAGCGATTGGCAGTTCGCGAAAGTATTGTCCTTGCGAAAGTGCACCAATCGCAACGTCTCAATATGAAAGATTTCTCATATTCGGCAAGGCAAAAGTCACACGTACCCTTCCCCCGACCCACCGGCAATACATTGACGGCGGGTTAAGCTAAGGTCTTTTCGGGCAATAAATAAAGCCGGAGTTTGGCCGATAATTAGTCCAAAGCTCCGGCTTTGTTTATGAAGCTATTCCTTGATCGAAACAAGACGTTGTTGCCACGGGTAGACGCGGTCTACGCCATGACCAGATTGGCCATCTTTCTGGTCGTAGTCGCGTATATCGCCGACGAATACCTAAGTGGTAAGGAATCGTTTACCCTTGCAGTTGCCGCCATTGCATATCTCGCTCAAATTGGGATATTTCTTTGGGCGCTCAAGGGTGGATTCGATCTGAAACTTGCCTACTTCTCGGCCATCTGTTTCGACCTGGTTTTCATTCCGCTGTTTATCTTCTATTCCGGTCACGAGCAGTCGTCTATGTTTGTCCCCTACTATCTCACCGCGGCGGTAGCGGCGTATGTGCTCACTATTCCATTTGCAACAGTAGTTACTGTTCTCATTACAGCAACCTACTCCTGGTTTTGGTTTGCGGCGCTTCGTAGCGATGACCTGTTCGGATTTATCATGCGCATCGGTATGCTCTGGGTGATCTTCGCGGTGATCACGTATGTATCCGATCACCTGCGCCGCTCCGAAACACGGTTGGTCAAACTGTTCGACACGCTCAACCTGCGCACCGCCGAGCTTGAAAAATCGCAGGCCCAGCTTGAAATGATCTACGAGAATACCCGCACGATGGCTGGCATTTTGGATGCCGATGCAGTGGTCAAAGAAGTCCTGCGCATTATGAGCACCACACTGGGGTATCCGCACTGCGGCGTCGTTTTTGTGCATCAGTCGGGTGAGTATTACTGGACCGCCCGGTTCACCGGCGGGCATGCCAACCTTCACCCGAAGGCAATTCCGCATGAGCGAAGCGATCTGATCCGCAAAGTTGCGGCGCTTGGCGAACCGGTCCGGCACAAAGACATTGTCAGTCGGGCTGATTATCTGCCGCTGAACCCCAGCGCCCGCTCGATAATCATCGTTCCTATGCTGTCGCACGGGCATTGCCACGGTGTTCTTGTAGCCGAAGCGGAGGTAGTCGACCGATTCAAAGAGCGCGATGTCCAGCAGTTGACGATTGTGTCACGCTCGGCGGCGATGGCGCTTGAGACCGCCCAGCTCCACAAACAAACCGCCGAATTGACCATTATCGATGAGCTGACTGAAACGTATAACTACCGGTACTTCGTACAAAAGCTACAAGAAGAGAAGAAACGCGCCCTTCGTTATAAGTTGCCTTTGTCGATCATCATGGTGGATATTGACTGGTTCAAAAAACTGAATGATTCGTATGGTCACGAGACCGGGAACAGCGTTCTGCGCGAGCTGTCGCGGGTGATCAAAGGGTGCATCCGCGATGTGGACATTTTCTGCCGGTACGGTGGCGAAGAGTTCATCGTGATTTTGCCCCAAACGCCTCAATCGGAGGCGGCGGTGTTGGGAGAGCGGATCCGGTCGGCGGTCGAACAGACAATTATCGATCCAGGCACGGCGGGAAAAGTAAAGGTCACGGTTTCGGTCGGCATAAGTTCATACCCGGAAAACGGGAAGTCACAGGAAGATTTGGTATCGATAGCTGATCAGGCATTGTACCGGGCCAAAGAGTCAGGGAAGAATCTTGTATGTATAGCATGACGGGACACGACGCACACTACCTGTCCTCGGGGAGATGGAAATGGTAGATCATAGTAAACAATCAAATCTCGGGCAGTTGTTCATAGTAGGGTTTCCCGGCGCCCACCCGCCGGCCCCTTTTCTTGACTTTCTGGCCGAGGACCAGATCGGCGGAGTTATTCTCTTTGAAGAGAACTGTCCGTCGCATCAACAAACGCGCGAAAATATCGACCGAATCCGCTCAGCCTGCAAATCGCGGCATGTGCTGATTGCAATCGATCAAGAAGGCGGCAGGGTGAGCCGATTGCGCGGCGCCCCCGCCGAATTCAAATCGGCCGGCGTTTTCGGATCGGAACCGAACGGCCTTGAGCATTTCAAAGAAGACTACCGGCGGTCGGCGGTCTATATGGAATCGCTCGGCATCAATCTCAATCTCGCGCCGGTAGCCGATGTCTATCTCAACTCAAAAAACACCGTGCTTCAGGGCCGCTGTTTTGGATCGCGGGCAACCGATGTCGAACCGTTTGTACGGGCCGCAGTGGAAATTTCCTCGCAGAGCGGCCTGTTGTCGTGCCTGAAACATTTCCCCGGTCTTGGATCGGTCGATCTTGATCCCCATGTCGATATCCCGAAAATCCCGTTTAATGAACTGCTCTGGACCAACCGCGAGCTTGGGCCATTTTCAGCCGGTATCGACGCTGGCGCCGATCTTGTAATGACCACTCATGTCATACTTGAATCGTTTGATAAATCGATTGTGACCGGTTCGGCGAAAGCGATTAACGAACTCCTGCGGGATCGGACGTCGTTCGACGGTCCGGTTATCACCGACGATCTCCTCATGAAAGGAGCGGCGGCCCTTGGGGGAATCGGCGAGCGCACCGTGGCCGCCTTTTCTGCCGGACACGACATCCTGCTTTTCGGCAGAGATTACGAAACGGCTATGGGGGCATTTGACTATTTTGAAGAGGCAAGCCGCCGAGGAGAAATTTCTCCCGAACGAATCTCCACTTCGCTCGGCCGGGTCTCCGGCATGAAGTACAAATTGGGCAGAACCCTCATCGGATAAGGTGATGCTCGGTAAGATCGCAAAGCGGAAATCGCTCGTGGTGCTGGGACTCAACTCGGGAACGTCGGCCGACGGCCTCGATCTGGCGGCGGTGCGGATCACCCGGACTCGCACAGGGCTTACCATCACCTTCCTTGCCGGTCACACAGTGCAATATCCGCCGGCTATTCGAAGCCTAATACTGCGCATTGCCGACAGCGAAAATCTTCCGGTCGCCGATCTTGTCTATCTGGACAATTTGCTCGGGACATTTTACGGCAAAACTGCTAAGCAGTTCATAGGTCGATTGAGACAGAGAAAACTCAAAGTCGATGCAATAGCGTCGCACGGACAGACAGTCCGGCATCTACCCAAGCCAATAAAAGTGGCGGGAATACAGGTTCACGGCACACTTCAACTGGGGTCGCTCGCCCGGATCGCGGCGCTGACCAACTGTGTGACAGTCGGCGATTTCAGGCAGGGGGATATAGCAATAGGGGGCGAAGGAGCACCAATCACGGTCGCCGCAATGAGCGAGATGTTTCGCTCAAGCAAGCATGGGCGGTTGATTGTAAATGTCGGCGGCATGTCCAATTACTTTTTCTTTCCGCCGGCCGGGCCCAATGCTCGCATACAGGCGGCCGACTGCGGACCGGGGAATGTGCTGTCCGATCTGCTCTGTCGTGAACTGTTTGGAAAGAAGTACGACCGCAACGGCGCGTTCGCCGCTCAGGGGAATTTCTCGCTCCGTCTGCTGAGCATATTGAAAAGTTCCCCCTATTTCACTTCGTCGGCTCGGTCAACCGGTCGCGAAGAATTTGGCCAGAAGATGGCTACTCGAATGATCGAGCTTGGCAAATCAATGCGACTGTCGCCAAAAGATGTGATCGCCACCGCCACAGAACTTACCGCGCAGTGCATCGCAACTGCCGTGGCGCCACTGATCTCGCGGTCAGTTAAGAAGCAACGAGAGTCGGTCGGTGCTTTATATTTGACTGGAGGCGGCTCGCACAACAAATTCCTCTGCCGGCGACTGTGCGAACTAACGGGCGGTCTGCCGGTGACCTCGGTTCGTGATCTGGGAATGAATCCCGATCTGGTCGAGGCAACCGCTTTTGCCGTGATGGGCGCAAAGACGCTTTGGTCGGCACCGACAGAGACCCGATTTGATCGCACGAGAACTTCTGTCCGGCCGGTCCTGGGCGCGATTTGTCAGCCCCCCGCACGAAAACGTCAGGGAACGACATGAACGAGACAACACGATTTCGACTCCGCACATTTCTTCGGTATACAACCCTCGGCGTTTTTGGAATACTCTTTCTGACGCTGGTCTGGGCCTGCGCCGGAGTTCCCGATATCCGCGAGGAAGCTTCGGCCTCGATGATCCGCGTGCCGTTCATCCGCGTCCTGCTCTCTGAGACGTCGAGTGCCGTTACAATCGGGGCCGACGCCTCGTACGCGATCGAGTGTCTGGCCGGAGGAAAACAGCAGGTCTTCTATTCGGGTCGTCCGACCTTTGTCGAACTTGATCGCGGACGACTGACCGTGCAGAATGAACGGCGCGAAACAATTTTGTCCGATTTGGATGAAGTAAACATCATCCCACGGGGAAATCAGAACCGGCTCCGCTTTGGCGGCAAACGGTACCGGGGACTGGTCAAACTGGCGCCGTCGGGCTCGACTGTCAAAGTTGTCAATGTTCTGTATGTAGAAGATTATCTCCGCGGTGTGGTGCCGCCCGAGATCGGGCCGCGAGTCGCCGAAGAAATCGAAGCGATCAAAGCTCAGGCGGTCGCCGCGCGAACCTACACGATGGCGCATCTGAATCAGTACGGCGACGAACCATTTGATATGAAATCGGGTGTGACCGATCAGGTATATGAGGGAGCCGACGCCGAAGTGAATCTGGTTAACAAGGCGGTCGACGCGACCGTCGGCCGAGTGGCGGTCTATCAGGACGAGTTTATCACCGCCTACTATCACTCAACCTGTGGTAGCATGACCGACAATATCGAAGCAGTTTGGGACAAGAAGGAACTGCCATATCTGAAATCGGTCTCTGATGATTCCGCCTGTAGCTGGTCGAAATATTTCAACTGGCAGGAAAACTACACCGAACCGCAACTGCGGGCAAGAATCGAGCAATACCTGACCACCGAAAAGGGGCGGGAAATTCATATCGGTAAGATTCAAGGAATCACCGTAGATCAGCGCACGGCCGGAGGGCGGGTCGCTAAGCTGGCGATTCGTACCGAAGAAGATGTGTACCGTTTCTTCAAAGATCGAATTCGCTGGGTGCTTGGACGGGCCTCAAGCCCCGATCTGATCTTGCCGTCGGACAGATTCACCGTCGAGGTCGACAACGGTTCAGGCGGAGGGGTCGAACGGATTCGTGTTCTGGGCGCCGGGTACGGTCACGGTGTTGGGATGTGCCAGTGCGGCGCGATCGGTCTCTCGCGCCGAGGATGGACATTCGACCGAATTCTCAAGCGGTACTATTCCGGCATAGAGCTAAAACAACTGTACTGAAGAAATAACCATGCGCCGCCTAACTATTCAACTGCTCGCTCTTCTGCTGATCGCGGGTTATATAGCCACGCCGATAAGCGCACAGGATACCCGCTTTGCAATTGGCGGATCGGGTGGTTTGGCCATCAACTACGGCGGCGACTTTTTCTCATTTGAACCATCGCATACTATCGGTGGACAATTACGGTTTCATCCTGGAGGAAAGTGGTTTGCCGAACTCGGGTATGATCACTTCCGGTTGAAAAACGACGTTGCCCGTCTGCTCGCTGATAGCATTGGAGCATTTGAGAACAATGACACGATTAGTTTCAAGGCCGACTATTTTGGGCTCTCAATCGGCCGGTATTTGTTTCCCCGTTACCGACAATTGAATTTCTCTCTGGCGCTTACTGCGGCTATTCTGAACTGGAAGGTAATCGAGCCGCGCGGTGACAGCACCGTATCAGTGAAAGGCCCTAATCAGGAGCCGTCGAAGTTCTCCGCCTCGGAACTGCTCATTGGTGCAAGTGGTGGAATTACCTGGCGATTGGTCAATGGGATCAGCGTTGACCTGACGGGCCGATATGATTACCTGACCGGCGCAGGTGCAGAGTTTGAATCAAAAGTAAGCGATTCCCGCGACCGCTGGCTATTCACGGCCGGGGCCGGTGTGAAAATCCACTTCGGGAAACGCTCGCGCAATTCCACATGGCCGTCAGATTCCGCCTGGTCGGCAGTCAATCAACAGTCGCAATCCAAACGAAAAGTCGCTCTGCCGAAAACGAACACCGGCGATTCCGACCGCGACGGAATCCCCGATCAAAACGATGACTGCCCCGGTACATCGGCCGACGCAGTGGGCACAGTCGATATTCATGGATGCCCGGTCGACGGTGATTTCGACGGTGTCCCGGACTACCAGGACAGTTGCCGCCAGACACCCGTAGGAGCGGCAGTCGACAGCAATGGGTGTCAGATCGATTCCGACGGCGACAGTGTCCCGGACGGCCTCGACGACTGCCCTGATTCGCCAGTTGGTGTGCCGATCGATAGGTTTGGCTGTATCGATCTTTCCATGTTTTCAAAGCCGATTATTCTCAATATTGATTATCTTCCCGGATCATTCGAAATTGACACCAAGACAAAGGACCGATTGAAGAAGATTTCCGGAGTACTCCTGTTAGTGCCGGAAGTGAAAATGGAAATAACCGGTTACAGCGACAATATCGGACTGCCCGAGGCGAATCAAAAACTCTCGGAGAAACGCGCCAACCGGGTACGGGATTATCTGGTGGCGATGGGTGTGCCGGCCGAGCGGATGAAGGCCTCCGGACGCGGAGAAGAAAATCAGATCGCCTCAAACGAAACGGCCGAGGGCCGGAACAAGAACCGACGAATCGAAATCACGTTCTATCGCTGACACACGCAATGGAAGAAGAGCAATACAAGTACGAGCCGTTTAACCGGCGCCATTCGCAGGAGTATGCGGTGGTGATTCTGTTACCCGCCGATCTGGATGCGCTGGTGGCCCCGCACCGTGAGCGATATGATCCGTCGTACCACAAAATCGGCGCCCACATCAGCCTGGTTTTTCCCTTTTCTACGCCATTGTCGCTTGACGAACTTGCGCGGGTGGTAGCGCAGGAAGTTCAAAAAGTCGGGCCGGTGCATGTCCGGTTATCATCAATCGCCGATTTCTATCCGCACTTTCCGATTATCTACTGGGAAGTCAAAAACGATCCGGCCTTTAACACGCTATACAAATCGCTTTATGCCCGGTTGGATCTTCCACTGCCCCACAAACAATTCACCCCGCATGTGACAGTCGCCCGCGAGATCTCGGCGCACCGCGTTCTCTTGGTGAAGGAGCGAATCGTTCCGTATCTGCCCAATGAAGAATTTATGGCGCGTGCGATCGATCTGGTGTCGATGATTTCCGGCCACTGGATTTCAGTGCGCACTTTTTCGCTTTCCGGCGAATAATTTTCTATCACGCAAAAAAAAAGCGGCCCAGATGGGCCGCTTCAAAACCAATCACTTCAGACCGCTTACTTGCCCGCGGCGGCTTTCTTCGGGTGAACCATGTCTTTGGCCTTAGCAAAGACGAATTCCTTGAAATTCGCATTTCCTTCTTTAGTGTGGCAACGGACACAGTCGGCTTCTTTCGGCATAACAAGGCCGGCATCCGCCCACGCCTTACGTGCGGCGACTGAATCAGCTTTGAACTTCGCGGCACTCATCACAGAAGCTTTTCCATACGCCGATCCCGGACCGTGGCAGGCTTCGCACTGCACGTTTTCAAGTACGACGTTCTCAGCATTGGCACCGGTGGTGTGGCATTTCACACATTCCGGCTTCTTCTGCTCTTCGGGTTTCAACGCGGCAAATGCCTTGGCGTGCTTGGTATCCAGCCACGAGGCATGGTTGTCTTTGTGGCACATCTTGCACTTGGCGTCGCCAACATACGTATTTTTGGCGGCCGCTTGGGCAAACACGCCACCGGCCAAAAGTGACATAATCGCCACTATCATCAATCCAAGAATCCAAAGTCTCTTCATGCAGTTCCTCCTGTAGGACTTTTGCTTTTTATACAAGCTATCCAAAACTAAGTTCCTCTTCATACGGCGGAAAGTAGCATAAAGTGTCCAGTCTCTTGTGTCAAGTTCTTTCCCTGTTATAGGTTGCAGGATTGCTATGTGATAATTCGTACGAATTGGTAATGATATACGTCGGGCAGGTCAGCCTGTCTAAGAATTTGTAGTGATCCAAATTGCTGTATGTTGCGTCAATTCAAAAAGAGTCGGAGTCATCACTTCCTTGGCCACTGGTTATACAGGAAGAGCCTTCGGTAGTTGTTTTCAGAGCTTTGACGAAATCGCCGGATGGGGTGATTTTTTACAGCGTAACTCTGTGTCTATTCAGAAGTTGTGATTGGAATTATTACCTTGCAATTACCTCCAAAATCCCCTACGTTTGAACTGAAACGTATGAATATTCTCATTGTGACCCAGCACTTTCCGCCGGAACGTGGGGCCGTGAGGCGGCTTTTTGAATTCGCCAGATTCTTCGCCGCGCAAGGTCATTCGGTTTCGGTGCTCACCGGGATGCCAAACTATCCCGACGGGATCGTGCCGGAGAAATACCGCGGTCATTTTCATTATTACGAGGAAATTGAGGGAGTCAAAATCCACCGCAGTTGGGTTTTGCCGGCCTCCAACCGGAATCCCGGAAAACGGATGATCGGTTTTGTCACTTTCCTGATTACTGGAGTTATCAATTCATTTCGTATCTCAGAAAAGCCAGATATCGTGCTGGCCTCCACGCCACCGCCGGTCACACCGCTGATGGGATGGCTGTTATCGAAGATGCGCCGCGCGAAATTCGTCATCGAGGTGCGTGATCTTCAGCCCGAATCGAGCGAAGATTTCGGCAACCTGAAAAAATCACTCTTCACCCGCACGCTGAAAAAAGTAATGCACTGGTCGTATCGCCGCGCCGATCAACTGGTGGCGGTGACCGAGGGAATTGCGTCGGGACTGCAGAATATAGGTATTCCGGCCGAGAAGATTGCGACCATCAAGTCAGGATTCTCGGTCGAGTTTTCCACCTCCGACACCAACGGCATTCGCCGGAAATTCGGCTGGGAAGGCAAGTACGTTATCCTGCGGGCGGGGACGCTCGGCTGGGCGCACTCGCTTGAGACAATCATCGAAGCGGCCCGGCGGTTTGCGCAGAACCCTGATGTACTCTTTGTGTTTGTCGGCGATGGAGAAAAGCGAAGCCAGCTTGAAGGCATGGTGCGCGACTACGGACTTAAAAATGTGCTTTTTGTCGGAAGCCAGCCCCTTGAATCAATCCCATATTTTCTTAAGACCAGCGATGTCTTGATCGAGAGTATTCGCGAGGTGCCTATCACGCGCGGGACATTCCCGGCTAAACTGTTTGAGTATATGGCGTCGGGTCGCCCGATCATCTACGGCTCTCACGACAGCGAAGCACTCCGCGAACTTGATAAGGCAGGCGGGGCGCTCTCCTTCCGCACCGACGATCCCGAGCGGCTGTACGATCATATCGAGAATCTCCGGCTCAATCCCCGCATTGGTGAGGAACTGGGCCGCAAGTACCAAGAGCACGCGCTCAAACATCATCCGCGCGAGCGCTGGGCGCGGCAGTATCTCGACGTCCTCACCGGTACAAAACAATCGAAGGCCTGAACCGATTCGGTTCCGGCACCGTATATTCCATGAGTATGACTATGAAATCAACGGCTGAACAATTGACCAATGCGCCGGGCATAACTATGCACGATTTGCCGGATTTGCTTATCGGCGCTGACACTGTGGTGCCGACTCTGCACGGCAACCGGCGGTATGTGAATTTCGATAACGCCGCCTCGACCCCGACATTCAAACCAATCGCCGACTCGGTGACGTCCTTTTTGCGCTGGTACTCCAATGTCCACCGCGGCACCGGATTCAAATCGCAGCTCTCGAGCTGGGCGTACGAAGAAGCCCGTGATATTGTCGCGGAATTTGTTGGCGCCAATCTGCGCAAACAAGTCGTGCTCTTCACCAAGAACACCACCGAAGCAATCAACAAGCTGGCTAATCGCCTTCGTCTGACCAAAAGCGATGTAATTCTCACGACCCTCATGGAGCATCACTCCAACGAGCTCCCGTGGCGACGGGTGGCGCAGGTGCATCATATCGGACTGAACAGCGACGGCACTATCTCGCGCGAGGATTTCCAGGCCAAGCTGAAACAATACGGCAACAAGATCAAACTGGTTGCAATCACCGGCGCGTCAAACGTCACCGGCTATATAAATGACTTGGATTATTTCGCCGCCGAGACTCACAAGGCCGGCGCGAGGATCATGGTCGACGGCGCTCAGCTTATCCCGCACCGCCCGGTGAATATGAAAGCCAACGATCCGAATCTCATGCTCGACTTTTTGGTTTTTTCGGCGCACAAAATGTACGCACCGTTTGGTGTCGGTGTGCTCGTGGCCGACAAGAAGACATTTGAAATGGGCGAGCCGGACACCGTTGGCGGCGGCGTGGTCGATATTGTCAATCTCGAAGAGGCGTACTGGACCGATCTGCCGGAAAAAGAAGAAGCCGGCACGCCGGATATTATCGGTGTTGTCGCGCTGGGTAAAGCGGTGAAGATGTTCCAGTCGCTCAGCTGGGAGGCGATCATCGGGCACGAGGCCGACCTGACCGCCTATGCGCTTGAGCAACTATCGAAAATTCCGAAAGTCACCCTCTACGGTGATCCTGATCCAAAATCGGCGCGTAATCGACTGGGTGTGATCTCATTCAATGTCGAGCCTCTCCCCCATGCCCTGGTGGCCGCGATCTTAAGTTACGAGGGGGCGATCGGCGTTCGGTCGGGATGTTTCTGTGCGCATGTGTATGTCAAGACACTCACGCACACCAGCGACGAAGCCGCCCGCCAGATTGAGAAAGATATTCTGTCCCGTAATCGCACCAATATCCCCGGCGCGGTGCGCGCCTCGTTTGGACTATACAACACCCGCGAAGAAGTCGACCAATTGGTTACAATGGTGAGAAAGATCGCGGCGGGTGACTACTCCAAAGACTATGAGATCGACCGCGAGAAGGGCGAATATGCACCGCGCGATTTCCGGTTGAGATTCGAAGACTATTTCAAATTCTGATCTTCGCAGGGCAGGCTCGTCATGAAAAAGCCTGCACTGGTACGTAGCTCTTTCCATTCTAAGTTGTAGGCCGGGACCTTTGCGTCTACTCTGTCGTTGCGACGAGTCTTCGACGAAGCAATCTCGTAAAGTTTGTTGGCTTAAGTTCCCAAGATAGTCATTGCGAGCGTCTCGCTCTTGGTGGGACCGAAGCAATCACTCTGATTCTTCAATTTTGGTCTTCGTAGGGCGGGTCCGTCCTCGAACCCGCCATGATCTTTCGTAGGTCAATCCCGTCTTCGGGGTTGACATGTTGTATTGAGAAGAAAATGTCACCCGCGAAGACGCGAGTGACCTACGAAGACTAGCTCGCAATGCTCCCTATACGAAACTCCGCGACCCCCCCAAATCAAAACCGGCCCGCTTACGCGAGCCGGTTATTGATGTCATACTGGGAATCGAAATGTTGGGAATTTTTACGCGACACGTCCGTGAGCGTGACGTTCCGCCAGCGACCGATGTTGGCTGGTCGCTACGATAAACGAGTTGGCCTCAGGATTCTGGCGCCCTTCCGGCATTTGAGACAGGCCGGACTGACGGAGCCGTGAGATTTCCTGTTCGATGTCATTCGGGCGGACGTGGTACGCCTGATAAAACGTGCCATTACGATTGATTCGAACTAATGCCATAACTCCTCCGTGATTAAGTGACGCTATGTAGAGCAATGGCCATACCAAGCTGTGGAAAAGTATCGAAAAATTGCATAAATCGCTGTGACATAACGTTTTACGGCGACGCTTGATGGGATTAACATCGTTGGAATTCGGTTTAAGCCGGGCTTCAATTCGTAAGAGTATGCAGGGGTCTGCAGAGGGTCTGGTTAACGTCGGTCCGGCAGGTCAGACTTGGGTATTTGAAGAGAGTCAATTCGAGCTATTCATGATTTGGCTAACTAGCTTTACTTTATGAGCTCCATCACAAACGCGTCCTTAGTCGTCTAAACTGGCGAAATTGACATAGCGACTATGGATCAAGCCCTAACAGGCGTTGAAGAAAGTGCTTTGATTGAAATTTGAGATTGCAACCACTGAACACTGAAAGTAGTTTTAGAATTGGATGTCGCACCCAAGTTAGGTAATCGTCAACGGTGCTTTCTGATAGGAATCAGTCCGATGTTTGAATCCGAAAAGGAAATGGTTCGTCCCGTCATTGATTGGCTTAGAGGAGAGGGTTACGATGTTAGGTCCGAATTTTATTTGCCTTGGGGAGTATGTGACTTAGTTGGAATCGAAGTTAACGAGGGGAAACTGATTAACAGGTTGGCGGCGCACCAATATCGACCTATAGGTGCG
Organism: uncultured Ignavibacteriales bacterium; assembly: GCA_964571235.1. Taxonomy (GTDB): domain Bacteria; phylum Zixibacteria; class MSB-5A5; order GN15; family FEB-12; genus JACRAV01. The sequence goes on from CAZNAI010000003.1 coordinate 252,925, forward strand.
ATGCTGAAGATTCAACTATTTGATTTGCTACCCAACTTTGGTTCAGATGCATCCCTTACACCAATCCAGCTACAGAAGAAGATGGGAATGAGGGAACGGGTTGAGGATATTGAACACGCTCTCGACTCACTGAAGGCCGATGGATTCGCTATAAACTTGTCTAGAAAGAACTATCAACGAATCAACGGATGGTTTCCGTTACAAAAGAAGATAGTTGCAGTTGAACTCAAGATGCATAGAGTTCTCTTTGCTCACTTTCAAGCAAACCTACATTGGATGTTTGCCAATCAGTCTTTTGTAGCGCTTCCTCGAATCCGAGCTGATCGACTTTTGGAGTCTGACAAGAGGAAGCTATTTGAAGACACAGGAGTCGGAGTTCTCGCTGTTACCAAGGACAACTGTTCTGCCGTGCTCAAGTCTCGACCGAGAAACAACTCCCCGGATAGAGTGATGCAAGCACATGTTGTCGAACGATTTTGGACTTCGATGATCAAAGAACATTCAGCATAAGTTGTTGAGCAACAATTTCTGGCCTCCTTGCGGACTCACTCTTTGGTAGCGGAATCGCAATGAGTTTTCCACAAACATATGCATTGGAGAGATCTTGATACAGAGCCAATGCACGAGTCTGCATGGGTTGGCGTTCAATCGACTCCATCCAAGCAGAGTAGAATTCAATTATCTGCTCTCTAGCCTTCTCGGGTGACCTAACGTAGCTAGAAATCACGGCTTCCAACTTTCGAAATTGATCGCGGACATTGTGTTCAAGTCCAGGCTTCGACGAGGCCTGTGATAACCATGACTTTAAGTCCGGGCCCACTACGGCTAACCTTCTCAAAACAGGGATTGCGGTCCTAACTTTTGCAGTTCCGTGAGGTACTCCACCGGTAAAAGCGTACTGAAATCTACGGCCCGCCCCAACTAGCGGATAATCAGTGATCCCTTTTGCCCAGAGAACAATGTTTAAGCCCCAATATGGTCCTGCGATAATATCCCAAGCACTACCTCTGGCCTTGGTTGCGAAAACTCTACCGTGAAATTCGACCAGTCTACGTGCAAGTTTTTGGTCCCTTGGTCGACCGCTGTCATCATCAAGGAAGGGAGCCACAATCCATAGCGCGTCAAAGCTCACAGTACTTGAAAATTCGTCAATGAGACGAAGCAAATAATCTTGCCCGTCTTTAGACTCAATCAAATCTTCATTCTCCAATACGAATGGGAGGATCAACCTACCGCCGAATCCCTTTTCGAGTTTCCATTGTGCGGCGGATTCCGCAAGGCAACGGTTCAACTTCTTTCTAATTACTTCTCGTTTGATTGGTAGGAGTGGTATACCAATCCAAGCGGGTCCTAACGTCGCACCTTTTTCCAAGGCCCTCTTGGCTATTTCTGATACCAAGATTTTGTCCGCCTTAGGATCAAACTTCCCTTTACTCAAGAAAAATTCGGGGTCCAGACCACCATAAAAGGTGTTCGCTTCTTCATTCAATTTTTGTTGGAGGAATACCTCAAAGCAGGGGTCAACCCAATGAACGAGTCCCTTGACAGAATCTTTAAGGGCGGCACTCTTGAATAGCTCAGTTCGAACAATTGTGTTCCTCCCGTACGAATGGCGCACTAACTCACAATCTCTCTTACTAGAAACTGTTGCTATGCACTTCATTAGATCGCACTCCTTATAATAGCCCGAATCTCTTTTTGAGACTTACGCCAATATGTTCGATTTCAGGGAAAATAGCCATTTCGTCGATGCCAAGATTGCTCATCTCGCTTCGAAGTTGATGTTTGACCGAACTCATTATCGGTAGGGCGAGCAACGATGGTGCCTGATTGCTATCGAGAGCAAAAGCCCGCGAACCATGGAGAGTGAACACACCCCGTTGAAGAATCAACCTCTCCGAATTCCAGATTGGTTCAATTGGAATGGTCGGAAGCCCGTTCTTTTGTTCGCTTCCTCCTAAGGACAAATACCTGTCAATGATTGGTTTGAAGTCATTTCCATTGAGGACTTTCCTCAAACGAGACGGCAACAACGACTGCAAATGCTTGGGGTTCATCAGGAAAACAATTCCGTCCTGTTCAGCTTCTCCTACTGGAACCAATTCGCACGCGAAGTACAGAGCGAAGAGAGCACTCTCAGTCCAATCAAGTAGCCTAGTAGGCACTCCGTAGTGTTGTGCCAATTGCATCCATTTCAGCGTCTCGGATTCGCCCGGAGGCCGACTAAGTTTGAATTCTGCATAGCGTCGAAAATAGTCCAGTAACCTTAGTGAGGTTTCGCGCTCCAGTTTCTTCCGATATCTCAGCGCTGACGGGACAAGTTGCCAATCAGAACTTCGGTGGCCTCTAAACCAATACTTTTCTCGACTATGAGTTACTGACGCTAAGATGGTTAGGAAATCACCGACTGAGCTGATTCGTGTTGGCCAGATGTTGCAACGGACTGGACAATTCAGTCGCTGAATTTCACTGTGCGTCAGCTTTTCCGAGTGATTTGTCATGTCACACCATTTCTATTGCCTTATTGCAGTCGAATTGACGAGTCGACTTGCTCACCCCATAAACGGATACTTGTAATCTGTCGGGGGGACGAAGTTTTCTTTGATCGAGCGGGGTGAAGTCCACCGAAGCATATTTTGAATTCCGCCCGCCTTGTCATTCGTGCCTGAGGCGCGGCCGCCGCCGAACGGCTGTTGCCCCACCACTGCGCCGGTCGGTTTGTCGTTGATATAGAAATTCCCTGCCGCGTTGCGAAGTGTCCGCTCAGCCAGGGTTATCGCCGAGCGATCGGTGGCAAAAATCGCGCCGGTCAGCGCGTACGGCGAGGTGGCGTCGCACAGGTGAAGCGTCTTGGCAAACTCGGCGTCGTCGTAGACATAGATTGTCATCACCGGGCCAAAGATCTCTTCTTCCATCGTTTTGAATCGCGGATTGGTAGTTTCGACAATGGTCGGCTTGATAAAGTAGCCATTGGCGGAATCGTATTGACCGCCGCAGATGATTTTGGCATCGGTTGCTTTCTTCGCGAAATCGATATACTCGGTGATTGTCTTATAGGCCGATTCGTCGATCACAGCGTTGATGAAATTGCCGAAATCCTCCGGGTCGCCCATTTTCATATCGTTCACTTGTTTGAGAACGATTTCTTTCACCGCCGGCCAAATCGATTTGGGAATATAGGCGCGCGAGGCGGCTGAGCATTTTTGTCCCTGATACTCAAACGCGCCGCGCGATATGGCGGTGGCCAGTGCCGGAACATTCGCCGATGGATGCGCGACTATGAAATCTTTGCCGCCGGTCTCCCCTACTATGCGAGGGTAGGATTTGTAGACGGCGATATTGTCGCCGATAGTCTTCCACATCTGCTGAAATACACCGGTCGAGCCGGTGAAATGAATCCCGGCCAGATCTTTGTGCTTGATGATATCGCCGGTTTGCGAGCCACGCGCGAATACCAGATTGATGACTCCGGCCGGAAGCCCTGCCTCGCGGAGAATTTTCATGATAATGTGCGAGGTGTACGCGACACTTGAGGCTGGTTTCCAGACAGCGACATTGCCGAGCATGGCTGGGGCAGTCGGAAGGTTGCCGTTGATCGAAACGAAATTGAACGGCGACACGCAAAAAACAAATCCTTCGAGCGGACGGTGATCAGTCCGGTTCCAGGTGGCCACAGCCGAGTCGGGTTGGACCTGATAGATCTGTTGCATATACCACGCGTTGAAGCGCCAGAAATCGACCAGCTCACAGACCGCGTCGATTTCCGCCTGGAACGGATTTTTCGAATGCGTCAGCATCGTCGCGGCATTCATGATGTACCGGTATGGACCGGCCAGAAGGTCGGCGGCTTTTAAGAAAATCGCCGCACGGTGTTCCCAGGGCATCGCCGCCCATCCGTTTTGGGCTTCGATAGCTGTGTCGACTGCCTGTTTGATTTCGCTTGGTCCGGCCTGATGGTAGTGGCCGAGGACAAGCTTGTGGTTATGCGGTGCGCGGATTTCGATTTTCTGGTCGGTGCGTATTTCTTTGCCGCCGATATAGAGCGGGACCTCGATCTTCTGTGATTTCAGTTCGGCGATCGCTTTTTGAAGCGCTGACCGTTCGGGCGAACCGGGGGCGTAGTTGTAGACTGGTTCGTTTTTCGGCGCGGGAACGTGATAGATACCCATGTATTCCTCCGGACGCAGAGCGTCGGTTGTGTTCGTGCTATTCTCATCCGCCGGCCTTCAGGCAGTTTAGCCCAGCCAGCGGACAGGCATGATACATGGATTAACAGGTCGAGGCAAGAGCGGGGGATTTATGGCGCAAAGTCTTCGGAGAACTCGATACGAGCGAACTCGATCAGAGCACTCAAACACCAATCGTCATGTGCTTTTGATACAACGCGGCGAAGCCCGAAACCGGCAAAGCCGGGGCGAAGCCCCCAAAAAAAGTGACCCCAACGGGAGTCGAACCCGTGTTACTGCCGTGAAAGGGCGGTGTCCTGACCACTAGACGATGGGGTCATCTCGTAGATCGATTTGGACGGTCAAGTAAGCAGGTTTTGGGCTGTCAGTCAAGGAGAGAAGATCGGGGAATTTGCACCCCGAGTCGTTAAGCCAGCCGGGCTGTGGCCGGCATTTGCAGTGAACGGAGGAATCCTGCAGTGGGTTAAGCGAACCATTTCGACCGAACCGCCGTCTGTACAACTGAAGTCCAAGAAGGTCGAGGCCCCTCGGCCAGACCCTTTTGTGGCAGGCGTCTACGCAGACAATGCCCACAGCGCAGTAGTGAAGTGGCCATTGCTCCGAGCCGCAAACTTTTACCGACCGAAGGAGGTGAAATCATGAAGTACGAACTGAAACTTGAGATTCTCGAGGCAAGGATTGCTCCGGTAAGCGTTCGGATAGATCCCAACGGCTGAGGGCACACGGGTTACCTATGTCCAATCTCTAACGTAACCAGAATTCATAACGGCGGGCAATTTCCCGCCGTTTTCTTTTGTCGAATGGGAGGCTATCCGCACGTCTCTTTCCCGTTCCCCGAACAAACCACAAGAAGATTCGCTATGGAGTGCACACTCCAATCAGATCACCTTTGAGCTCGACATAGACCATTGGGGCCCTCAACAAATCCGCATTTGCCGAAGGGTCGCCAAATAAGTGGACTTCGCGAATAACGTCTGTCTAATTCTCTAACGCGCTGTGTGGCGGGTGGTTTGAATTTCTGCAAGTTGCGCTTGACATACATTCTGCGAAGTCGGAAATTATTGACGCGTCGTGCCATCCCAGCCTTTGGTGCGACGTCTGGCCGGAGAAACTCGAGGGAAGTGCCTGCCGAAAGGCAGGTGCGCAGGGATGCGCTCCGGCTGGTTTGAATCTTCTATAAGGCTGTCTATTGATTTCAAATCAGTTGATTATCCGCAATCTATATCCAATTCGATTCATGCTGGCACCGTGTCGAATCGCGCCGATTTGAAACGTCGTGTTGTCAAAAAGACCACTTCACAAAAAAGGAAGATTGCCATGAGATTGGTGGCTACTACACTTGGAGTGATTCTCCTCTTGTCCGCGAAAACTTTCGCGCAAACGGAAATGAGGGACTCAACAAAAGTCCGCCAGGCCAAAGAGACCTTCGAGCGGCTCAAGGCATTCGAGGGGCACTGGGTCGGACAAAGCACTAAGGGGTGGACCGACACGCTTGGCTACAAGACTGTCGCCGGCGGGTCGGTGGTGGTCGAGGAGTCGTTTGGGGCGCACCCGAATGAAACGATGTACACGATGTTTTCCTTGGACGGCGATCGCCTGCTTTTGACCCACTACTGCGTCGCCCGAAACCAGCCTCGGCTGGTGGCGACGGAATTTGGCAGGTCCGACAGCGGCGAGGTGGTTGTATTTACTTTTCTGGATATCACCGGCGCCAAATCGCGCGACAAGGGGCATATGGACAAATGCCGGTTAACCTTTGTAAGCGATTCTTTGACCAAGGTGCAGTGGACCTGGTATCAGGACGGCCAGGAGAGCTGGATGGAAGAGATATTGCAAAAGCGGGTGGACTGAATCAATACCGTGCTCCCGCGTGTGCAACGCCAGTTATGGGGAGCACGACCAGCCCGTCCCATGCTCCACGAAGAGGCGCTCTGTGCTCCGGAGCACTTGGCAGTTGTTTGGGAGCATAGCAGTTGGAGCAAACTGTACAGCTCCGATAACACCCACAGGCGTATCATTCCGTACTATGGGAGCGGAAAAAGATGGGTCCCAGCTTTCGCTGGGACGACAATAGGGGACTGGGATGACAGTCTTCGTAGGTCACCAGCGTCTTCGCGGGTGACGCTTTTCATACTCCCGGCCGGGGATGTCGACCCCGATCCGCCGACTGCGGACGGGATTGACCTACGAGGACGAAGGCGGGAAATCCCCAAAAATCACCCCAAACAGAGCCGTGCTGGTGAAGTCCCAAAAGGTCCAAAACCACTAAATCAGGGGCCACGATTTTTCCGGACCGGCAAAAATCCAAAGAAATCTGTTGACAAAATGAGAAAATCTTTCTATTATTCGGGCGTCTAGGGAAATAGTGGTGTTAAAGACGCTTCTGTTTTGGTACCCCAGCACCTTTTGTAACGGCAATTAAGAACTGCGGTTACGACCAAAAGACTCTGATACTTGGTTTTTCAATAAGCTTTCGAAAACCTCGACGGTGGAGTTTGTCCGTAAGGTTTTTGAAGTCTATCGTTAATTAATCACATCAATTATGGATCGTTCCTTTCGGGAGTAATCGGCCCGGGAGATTGCTACCACTCCAGTAGTGTTCGGTTCGGATTGATAGGGTTCCGGTACCCGATCCTCACGGATCAAAATCGGATTTCCTTAGGTGATACAGTCGGGAAAGTCCCGGCGCTGATCACCTGAATGACACTGATGCTTTTTACAGGTTTTAAAGGAGCATTACATGATGCAAAAAAGAACCTTATATTCTTTGCTGCTGATCTCCTTTATAGTGGTTTTCGGATTCTCCTTCGCGATGGCCAATACCGTCGCGATCCAGTCAAAGAACGTCTCCCGTTGCACCAACTCGCAGATCAACGTGACGGCTACCGTCTCGTCTGACTCGGTTAGTGCGATCGAAGTAGTCGTGCTTGTCGCCAAAACGGCGGGTTGCGCGGCTGTGGAGTCTTTGAGTGTAGTATGGGACCCGGCGTTTACCCAGCTTCCCGATCGAGTGGTTGATTACTCGCACGTGAACGGGACCGACCCGGATACGATCCGATTTGCCGCTCTTCGGCTGAATCCCGGTGGCTCAGTCCTCGCGGCTGGCTCCAAAGTCATCGCTCAGCTGAAGTTCAAGACGAACGATTGTTGCGCCGGAGCTGTGAGCTTCTCGGCTGGTGAAGCGGCTTGCCCGAACTTCACCTCGACCGTTACGACACAGTTCGTAGACGCCGCGACACTCGCTGTCGTCCCAGCAGCCCTCACTACCGGTACAGTGACTTGGGTCAATGCGACCCCCGTCCTGGCCGCAATTCCCAATGCTACACTGCCTTGGGGTGGGGTCTACACCGCGACCGCCCATGCCGCTGATCTTGACACAGTCGGAACCGGCTGTGAAGTGGTCACGTATTCCAAGCTGGTCGGTCCGGCCGCTATGACAGTTAATCCCGCCACCGGCGCCATTTTCTGGGCGACCGGCGCGGCCGACGTGTGCACCAACGCTGTCTCTATTGTTGCAGAAGACAAGTGCGGTGCCAAGGATACGGTAGCTTTTACCATTTGCGTTACCAACGTTGCCCCTGTGGCGACCTGCCCGAGCAACCGAAACGGTTGCCTTGGTCAGACGATTACGGCGCAAGTGAGCGGCACCGATCCTGACGGCGGTCCTGGTGGACTTCTTTACTCGCTCGTGAGTACCACTGCTCCGGGTGGAGTTTCGGTCAACCCGACCACTGGTATGGTCACCTTTGTGATCGGCAATACTGCCGACTACACTGGTACCTTCCAGATCTGCGTCGCGGTGGCCGATGGTGCTCCGGCTTGCGCGCCTTGCAGCCCGTCTAATGCAGATACGTGCTGTTTCTCGGTTACCGTCAAGTCGATGAATGTCACCATTCAAAAACAACATGGTCCGGATGGCAAGGGTGTGTTCGTCGGTCAGCCAACCACCGTCGACGTTACTATGCTTCCGAGCACCTTCCAGAACTTTGCGATCGGTGGATATGATTTCCTCATCCAGTACGACAATTCTGCCCTAACGTTGCTCACCGCGACCGAAGGTCAGTTCCTCCTCGACTGTAAGTGGGAATATTTCACTTATCGTAACGGGTACAGCGGTAACTGCGGAAGCGGTTGCCCGAGCGGCCTGATTCGTTTGGTTGCCATCGCGGAAACCAACAACGGCGCCAATCACCCGCTGTGCTTTGTCAACACCGGCTCTATTTCCAACCAGCTGGCTCAGTTGACATTCTTAGTCTCGAGCAACGCCACGTACGAATGTCAGTTCGTCCCGGTTAAGTTCTTCTGGGTCGACTGCGGCGATAACACGCTTTCGAACGTCAAAGGCGACACGCTCCTGATGTCCAACCACGTGTATGATTACGTTGGTTCGGGCGGCGTTGATACGTACACCGAAATCACCGATCTGGGCGCTACGCTCCCGACGTTCTTTGGTGCACCGGCTCCGCTTTGCAACACCTATACCCAAAAGGGTACCCCGGTTCGTTGCGCCAACTTCTACAATGGTGGTGTTGATATTATCTGCGCCGACTCGATCGACGCTCGTGGTGATATCAACTTGAACGGCGTTGCGTACGAAATCGCCGACGTCGTCATGTTCACTAACTACTTCATTTACGGCATCTCCGCTTTCCAGGGCCACTTCGAGGGCTCGCAGGCGGCGTCTGACGTGAATGCCGACGGTCTCTCGCTGACCGTGGCTGACCTGGTTCAGTTGATCCGGGTTGTCATCGGCGACCAGAGCCCCGTTCCTAAAGTTGGTGCGGACTATACTGTGAGCGTCGCGACCGACGAACACGGTGTCATGAGTGTCAAGGGTGATGTAGCTATGGGCGCGGCCTTGGTCGTGGTCAAGGGTTATGTCAATCCGACGCTTGCTGACGGCGTGCACAGCATGAATCTCGTTTCCAACTATGATGCCGAGTCACAGACCACCAGAATTCTGGTCAGCCCGGCTGTTGTTGAGGGTACAGTGGTTTCCGGATTCACCGGCGACTTCCTGAAACTCGGCGACAGTGAAGCTGAAGTTGTCTCGGTTGAGCTGGCCACAGCCGGCGCCCAGATGGTCACGGTTAACACCGCCATCGTGCCGAAGAACTTTGAGCTCGCTCAGAACTATCCGAACCCGTTCAACCCGACCACCACAATCCGGTTTGACATTCCGAAGGCCACGACTTGGACACTTACTGTGTACAACGTCGCCGGTCAGGTTGTCGATACCTACACTGGTGAAGCGGCCACCGCGGGTCGTTATAGTGTCAACTTCGACGGAACCAACCGCGCCAGCGGTCTGTACGTGTACAGACTCACCGCCGGCGAGTACACTTCCGTTAAGAAGATGGTTATGATTAAGTAAATCTGCATTCTTAATCACGCTTTTTGTAAGGGCCCCGGCAGCAGCAAACGGGGCCCTTCTTTTATTGTCCGGTTCCTGATCTAATTGTGCACAGTGAGTACACTTTTCCGATCCCGATGATGACACTCCTTACCAGCCGGCGCAAGAGAATGTGTGCCGGCCACAATCTTATCCATTGGTAGCGCACCGCTATGCGGTGCGATCTTGGCACGTCAGACCGCGGAGCGATCGGTTACCAATAGCTCTGAAGAGCCCAACCTGAAGAGCCGGTTGAAAAACTCTCGACTCTGTAGTTGTGAGCGGAGCGAAGCAATCTCCGCTTCGCTCTAAGTTGAAGATGTGAATAGAGATTGCTTCGTCGCGCCGAGTACGTCGCTCCTCGCAACGACAGCGCTGGGGACATTTTTAACAAGCCCTATAGGTTGGGACACAGGGTGCTGTTTGAAAAGAAAGGTGTCGGGTAGTCGGCGTCCCTACAACGTGTCACAAACAGCAATCCGCTCTCATCGTCGTTGCGAGGAGCGACTTCACCCTGAGCTTGCCTCTGGCCCCGCGCCCTGCGCGTGGGTCGAAGGGTCAGTCGCGCCGAAGCAATATCTCTTCAATTCAACACAGACTTCACACCCTTATCGGCATGATGATAAACGGTAGGCCGCGGTGGTAGAATTTCCGCTGAATGGCAAAGACGATATAGTTGTGCAGAAATCGGGTCATGAATGTCTCTTCGGGGAAGACAATCTGTCCGCCGAAGAAAACCGCGTTGGGGTATTTCTGGAAAACAGTCGGCGCCAAATCCATGACGCCATCGACAATGTCGTTACCGATCGCTTTCATCGACACCGCATAGAATCCCTCACGTCGCATATACTCGACATACATGTTGGTCTCGCGCTGGGCGTGGGATTCCAGATTCTGAATCTCCGCCGATCCTTTGAAATTGCCGGCATCGACGACTCCCACATGGATAAACACAAAGTTTTTGAACGTGTCGCCAAAGACCCGGCGAATATTCAAGAGGGTGTGAAGGCCGGTGCCGTTAAATCCTGAGACTGTCATCACCGCCGTTTTTCCGCGTCCATCGAATTTGGGTAGCGGCACTTCGCCGTGTTCTTCGGGATGTTCATCGGCATGTACTTTTCCGGAGGCCTTGACTACGTCGACTAGCGTATCGAGTCGACGCAGGAGACGCGATGTTTTCCGGTAATGACGGCGAATAAGTACTGCCACCGCCATCAACGCGCCGGTGATAACAAAAGTCAGCCACGCCCCCTCGTGAAATTTCACGAACACTACGGCAACGAGTATGAAGATACACATCGCGAGCCCTGTGGCGTTGATCGCCAGCCGCCTTTTCCAGTCGGGCACGGTCGACCTCGACCGGAGCCAATGCCGCACCATACCGGCCTGGGACAGAACAAACGTGATGAACACATTGATCGAATACAGCACGACCAGAAATGTCACAGACCCGTGGGAAACCACCAACATGATCATCGCCGCGATACCCATAAACATCAGGCCGTTTTGGGAGACAAAGCGATCACTCAAAATCGCAAAGCGGGTCGGAAACCATTTGTCCAGTGACATATTGGCAAGCACCGCCGGTCCACCTAACAAGCCAGTTTCAGCCGCGACAAAAAGCAGTGCCGCCTCTGAAAGCAGGGTGACAATGACAAACGTGGTCGCCGACCACGCCGGCCAATTGAGGGTCATCGAATCAAACAGAGTTGCATTAAGCGTTTTCCCCGGCTCCAACTGGGCGCCGTAGAGCAGGTACAAAAGAACCAGCCCCACTACAGTCACCGAGAGCGAAATTGCCACATACTTCATGGTTCGCTTGCCGGTCTCGGCACGCGGCTCACGAAGCGCCTGCAGGCCGTTGGAAACTGCCTCGATCCCGGTGTACGTTCCGGCTCCCATCGAGTAGGCCCGCAAGATGATAAACAACATTCCCCAGATGCCGATCTCTCCGCTCAAACCGGAAACTTCGTGCGAGACCTCCGAGACTACTTCCGGTAGCCGATTGGCATGGGTAATGAAGCCGTACAGGATGGCGAAGACGTGAGTGGCGACAAACGTTAAGAATATTGGCATTAGAAAAGTCGTCGATTCTCGAATGCCACGCAGGTTTAACACAACCAGGAAGAATAGCGCCAGCCCCGCGAAGACCAGTTTGTATTGGTGGTACTCGGCCGGCAGAAAACTGAAAATGGCGTCAGCGCCGGACGCCACCGACACGGTAATTGTAAGTACATAGTCGATGATGAGGGCGCATCCGGCAGTCATCCCCAGATTCGGCGAAAGGAGTTTGCTTGCGACGACATATCCGCCGCCGCCGTTTGGAAACAGCTCGACAATCTGCATGTAGCTCAAGCTGATTACTACAATCGTCAGCGCAGAGGCTAGTGCGACAAAGATCGCCAGCGAGGTATGCTCGCCGAGCGCCAGAAACGTTTCCTGGGGACCATAGCTTGAGGACGACAAACCGTCCGAGCCCAGCGCAATCCAGGCGAAGAACGCGGTCAACGACAACTTGTGAAACAAGTTGGAGTCGCGTAGATCGCGTGCGCCGCCGATCAGAAAGCGATGCGCGCGCCGATAGAGAGATCGATCAGAATCAGGATCAATGGACATAACTATTGGCGGGGAAAGTACAGCAATCTAAACCGGGTGGGGAGTTTTTTATCTACCGGGAAGAAGCCGGATGTTCACCCGGCCTTCTTTTTTTGTGACTGGGTCACCAGGCGGGGGCGTTCCCCTTTGGTAACGGTGTCGGCCGAAATGACTACCTCGACCGCGTCGGGGGTCGAGGGAATATCGTACATCACTTCGAGCATCGCTTTTTCAAATATTGATCGTAACGCCCGTGCGCCGGTTTTGCGTTGCATTGCTTTGCTCACCGCCGCGGTCAGCGCTCCCGGCTCAAAGACCAGCCGGACACCTTCCATCTCAAGAAGTTTGGCGTACTGCTTGGTGAGTGCGTTTTTCGGGTCGGTCAAAATTGACATCAGTGCCCGTTCATCGAGCGGCTTCAGTCCGGCAACCACCGGCAGACGGCCGACCAGTTCCGGAATTAATCCGTATTCGATCAAATCAGACGGAATAACATGATCCAGTATCTCAGCGGAATTGTGCGTTAGCTCGGTCGCGTCGGCCTCAAACCCGACCACTTTGTTGCCAAGCCGCCGGGCGACAAGCTTTTCCAGTCCGTCGAATGCGCCACCGCAGATAAACAGAATGTTGGTCGTGTCAATCTGTACAAACGCCTGCTCGGGATGTTTGCGCCCACCTTTCGGCGGAATGTTGGCGACAGTTCCTTCGAGAATTTTGAGCAGTCCCTGTTGCACACCCTCGCCGGAGACATCGCGCGTGATCGACGGATTCCCGTCCTTGCGGGAAATCTTGTCGATCTCGTCGATATAGATAATCCCCCGCTCGGTGCGCTGAGGATTGAAATTTGCGGCTTGAAATAGTCGGACAAGAATATTTTCGACATCTTCGCCGACATACCCTGCCTCGGTCAGCACCGTGGCGTCGGCAATGCAGAACGGCACCTTCAAATAACGCGCGAGTGATCGTGCGATTAACGTCTTACCAGTACCGGTCGGGCCAAGCAGGAGAATGTTCGACTTTTCAAGCTCGACATCACTTCCCTCGCGCCCCAATTTGCCGGCGGTTTTCTGCTGAGTCTGATAATTGATGCGCTTGTAGTGATTGTAGACAGCGACTGAAACGGTCTTCTTGGCTTCTTCCTGACCAATCACATACTGATCTAAAAACGCCTTGATATCAGCCGGGCGAGGGAGATTTTGGATTTCCTCCGCCTGCTCCGGCTCAGTGGTGGAGTGAAGCAGATCAGAACAGAGGACCACACATTCGTTGCAGATATTCGAGTCGTGGCCGGCAAAGAGTCGTTTGACCTGGCCGTACGGTTTGCCGCAAAACGAACAACGCTGGGGGAATCGATCGCCGGATTCTTTGTTCATCTGGGTTCGCTTCCGCCTACTTCAGTTCCTGGCCGCGACTTTGATAGATCTTGTCGATGATCTTGTACTCTTTGGCTTCCTGAGGAGACATAAAGTAATCGCGGTCGGTATCCTTTTCGATTCTTTCAAGCGGCTGACCAGTGTGTTTGACGAGCAAATCGTTGAGCCGTTTTTTCGTCTTGGTGAATTCTTCGGTCATGATGACGATGTCCGAGACCGGCCCTTGTGTTCCGGCGCTTGGCTGGTGAATCATGATCCGGCTGTTGGGAAGCGCCGAGCGCTTGCCGGCTGTGCCTGCGGCAAGAAGGAACGCGCCCATCGACGCCGCCAGTCCCATGCAGGTGGTCGAAACATCCGGCTTGATAAACTGCATTGTGTCGTAGATGGCCATCCCCGAAGTCACCGATCCGCCCGGCGAATTGATATACAGAAAAATGTCTTTCTCCGGATCCTCGGCGTCCAAAAAGAGCATCTGCGCGATCACCAGGTTGGCGACTCCGTCGTCGATCGGCGTACCGATGAAAATGATCCGGTCTTTCAGAAGACGGGAATAAATGTCGTACGCCCGTTCGCCGCGGCCTGTCTGTTCGACCACCATCGGCACTAAGTACTGATTCATCGCGGAGTATGAAGCAAGATCTCTGTCCTTGAGTTCCATGTCCTGTCCTTCTATTGCGAAACGTTACTTGTCTTTTTTCAGCGGCACTTTGGTCGCTATGTTCAAAAGGAAGTCGATTACCTTCTCTTCAAGCATGGAATCGCGCAATTGTTCCGCGCGACCTGAGCGGGCCAGGGCCACCCCGGCTTCGTCGGGTGTAACTCCATGGCTTTCAGCGTACCCACGTATCCAATTGTCGGTATCGGCGGGCAAAACTTCAATCTTCTGCTGGCTCGCCAGCCGCCGCCAGATCAAATCCCAGCGCATCGACTCGATCCCGATCTCGCGGTAAGTCTCGCGCACCTGCTTTTCGTCGAATTCACCACCCTGTTTTTTGAAGTCTTCCACCACCGCGTCCAGATACTCACTGACCATCCCCTCGGGAATCTGAATTGCGTTTTTCTGCACGAGTGCGTGCATGATCTGGCGTCGCTGAAAGCGATTTTGCGATTCTTCTTTCTGGCGATGAATATTCTCGCGCACTTTGATCTTAAATTCGAGTGCTGTCTGAGCCAGTCCGGTGCGGGCGGCGAAGGCGTCATCCAGTTCGGGCAAGAGCCGCTCTTTGATTTCTTTGACTGTCACTTGCCAGGTTATGTGTGCGCCGGCAAAGCGGGTGTCGGTATACCCCTCGGGATAGACAACTTCGACTGTGCGGACATCACCGGGTTTCACACCCGGGAGCGCTTCTTTGAATTGCTCGACTGTCATCCGGTAGCCAAGATCGATCTCGGAGTTTGAGAAAAAGTCCTGCTCTACCGCCAGATTTGGATCAGCGATCTTTTTCAGATCAGCTACCACGACATCGGTAGTCAAAGCATTACGATCTACCGTCCGTAGCTCGGAGAGTCGACGACGCGCTTGCTCGACAACTTCGTCAACCTCGGCGTCTTCGACCGTCAGCTCGACGGTGGAAACTTCAAGTCCCTCATAGGAAATCTTGTCGATCTCGGGCATGACTTCGACCTGCGCGATATACATAAAGCCGCCGTCGTCACGCATCTGCAAATCGGTGACAGTCGGCTTAGTAGCGACCTTTAGCGTCTTTTCGCGAACCGCTTCGGGGTAGGTGGCCTGAATCAATTCGTCGATTGCATCGAGCCGTACTTCTTCGGTGAAGAGTTGTTTGATCATCGCCATCGGGGCCATTCCTTTGCGGAACCCCTTGAGCGTGACGCTTTTCTTCTTCTCGTCGAATTTCTTGTCCATCTCGGTCTGGACACGGTCGCAGGGGACTTCAACATGAAGTTGCCTCACCAGACCTTCTTTGCTTACTAATTCAACCTTCACAGTCTCTCCACCATTGTGTGTGTCTCGACAGAGATAATTCCCCGCCGACTTTTCAAACATAGCCGCTCATGCCAACCCGTCAAATCTCGACCGCAATCTCAATGCGATCGGGCTCAGCCATCGCATATGCCGCAAATTCAGTTGCGTAGATTTGATATGTGCAAATCTCGTCGCAACTCTCGATACGACTTGGCGAAGCCCTCGCGTGTGCCGCTGGCACACTGTCGTACCGCAAGACGATTGTGTTGATTCGGCAAATCCTAATCTCAACACAACTCTCAAAGCGATCCGGCGAAGCCCTCGCCACACCCGCTGGGTGTGCGAGGGGGGGGACTCGAACCCCCACTCCTTACGGAACTGGATCCTAAGTCCAGCGCGTCTGCCAATTCCGCCACTCTCGCGGCTACTATAGCTTAGTAAAATACGGGATAAAATGTGGACAGGCAAGGTGAAATGGGCCCCTCGGGCTGTTGTACAACTCATTAATAGACAATGTTTTAACTGTGATTGGCCATTTGGACTGTCGACGGCAAGCACAAAACAAAGCGCCGTGAGGCAAGTCCCGGCGCCTTTGAAAGACCTCTGAGAGGATTGCTTACTTTGCGTTCTTTTCCTTCTCTATCTTCGCAAAAAAGTCCGACGAATTCTTGCCGAATTCCTGCAACTGTCGCACTATGGCTGTGTCAGTCGAGGTGTAGACGACATAAATGTCATCGCCGGATTTGAATTCATCGGGCATCACACCCATTCCGTAAAATGATCCGAGGGTCGAGCAGTGACGGCACATCGCGACTTGTTTTCCCGCCTGAATTTCTTTGATGACATCTTTGAGCGACTCCTGCGCTTTAGCAAAGGCTGGCTGATAGTCGTGGTCGATATGCGAAACTGAGAACAGGCCGTTGTGCAGATTGAAATACTGGTGGTTCATGTGTTCCAAAAGGCCCGGCTGGGCGGCAAAGCGCTTGCAGAATTCGCAATTCTGCGTGTCGAACCATGGTCCGGGATCGGTGGCCATTGCAACTACGCCCACCAATACCAAACAGATGGTGAGAAGAATCATGCGGCGGTTCATCTGACTTCCTCCGTGTTCAATATGATGATTTGATGTCTCGTAATCGATCCGAATATACTGTGCGGTGTTGCTCGAAGCAAGTCCCGTGCACCAGGAGTAGCGTGTTGTGCTGTCCTGTTTTAGGCTTGCTAAGAACAAGACATGTGGCGGATACTGTCGGATATTCAGGAGAAGACGAAGATGAAATCGTTCAAACTGTTACCGTCGATCGACCGCCTGCTTGAGGGCGCTGTTACTGCCGCCAGAAGATTCCCGCTGGCGCTACTGTGCGCCACAGTGGGTGCTATTACGGCGGTCATTCTCACCGAACATCGCGGACTCGACGAACCGTCGCGACTGCTTAGCTTGGTCGCTACCATGTCGCTCGGGCTTCCGCTATTCATTGCGCTGGTGACTATGGGGGAGAGGTACCGATGGTCCAGCGCGTGGCGAATCGGCGCGCAACTCATTGGCGTGGTTGCTTTAGTCGGCTACTTCTTCTCGCTCCCTAAAGACCTCTTTCACCCCACAAACTATGCCATTCGTCATGCAATACTCTTGTTTGGTCTGCATTTCTTTGTGGCGATTGGTCCTTTTCTGCAAAGAGGCGCGGGAAATGGTTTTTGGCAGTACAACAAATCGCTCCTGCTCAAATTCCTCACCGCCGCGTTTTATTCCGCCGCCTTGTTTATCGGATTTTGCATCGCACTGGCCGCGGCTGATTATCTATTCGGGTTCGATGTCGACGGCGACACTTACGCCGAACTCTGGATGCTGATGGCCGGCCTGGTCAATACCTGGATATTTCTTGCGCTCGTTCCCTCTGATTACGCCGCGCTTGAGGCCAGCGACGAATACCCGGCCGGGCTCAAGATTTTTTCGCAGTATGTTTTACTGCCGCTGGTCGGCCTCTACTTTGTCATTTTGTTCGCCTATGAACTCAAGATCATCTTCGAGTGGAACTGGCCTAAAGGGTGGGTCTCGCAGATGGTCCTTTGGTACGCAGTAGTTGGCACCCTTGCGCTCTTATTGCTCCACCCTCTACGTGAACGCGAGGGAAGCAAGTGGATCGGTAAATTCGGCAACTGGTTTTTCCGGCTCTTAGTGCCGCTCACGGTCATGCTCTTTCTGGCGATACGCCGCCGAATCGCCGACTACGGTGTCACCGAGCCGCGGTATGTGGTGCTGGCGCTTTCATTTGGTCTATCGCTTGTAGTGCTCTACTTCATTTTCTCAAAGCGAAAAGACATTCGACTTATTCCGATTGTGCTGGTGGTACTGGCCGTGCTGTCGGCGTACGGCCCGATCTCGGCGTCATCGATTTCATGCTGGAGCCAGGTTTCGCGGCTTGAAGAGATGCTGATAGCAAACGGCATTTGGAAAGGTGGCGCTGTCGCTAAACCGTCCGCGGAGATTCCACTCGAGCAACGCCGCGAGATGAGCAGTGTGATAGCCTATCTCAACGAAGCTCAGGGGCCGTCGGTCTTTCGTCGCTGGCTCTCCGACAGCGAACTTGCGCCGATACAAAAAACCTTCGACTCGAACTACACACGCTACTCCGCCAATGACACCGTAGCCGCCATGTTTGGATTTGATTTCAATTGGTCTCGCTACTACGGCAACGAAGGAAAATGGGTCTCACTTTGGGTCGAAGACCCATACACGCTCGATATCGCCGGATATGAACGCCTGTTAAGCTTTGAGTATCCCGGAAGCAGAGGTGTTGACTCCGCACAATTTTATGTATTCAACGGCGACTCGATTTCGCTTCGGGTACTGCCCAAGTCATCAACAATTCAAGCGTCACTCAAGAACACCGGTAGTACCGTTTGGGATACAGTTGCGGTCGATATCAAACAACGAGTTGTCGAGCTGTATCGCATGGATAACCCGAGACAGATTCCGCAGGATTCGATGACTTTCGACCGTTCAGTCGGCAATTACGATCTCCGCTTTTTGCTACGAGGCGCCAATGGCGAGCGGCGCGACAGCGCCCTGGAATTGACATCGCTCAATGCCCGGATACTCGTGCGGAAACAGCAGTAAAACGTTGATGTACGACCGCCTTTTTGAACCGCTGGCCGTTGCCGGCAAGTTGACTTTGCGCAACCGTCTGGTCATGGCGCCAATGACTACCGTCTCAGGTGAACTCGACGGTTCTTTTTCCCTCGAGGAAATTGCGTATCTCGGGCGTCGGGCACAAGACGGTATTGGTCTTGTCATGACCCCCGCCTGCTACTGCCACAAATCCGGCCACTCATTTGAGCGACAGGTTGGCTGTCACAACGATTCTACGCTCGATGGTCTTGCGCGTTGTGCTAAGTCAATCAACGCAAATGGCGCGGCGTCGTTTCTGCAAATCCACCACGGTGGCAACGCCGCTCGCTCGGAATACATGGGGCAACCGCCCTTGGCGCCGTCTGCGGTGATCAATCGTCGAGGGACTTCAGAAACGCCGAGAGCAATGACTGAAGATGAGATTTGGATGATCATCGAGTCTTTCGCAATGGCCGCACGACGCGCTAAGCAGGCGGGATTTACCGGAATAGAACTCCACGGCGCGAATACGTATCTCTTTCAACAATTCTTCTCGCCGTTTACGAACAAGCGAATCGACAAATGGGGCGGAGAAAAAGTCTGTGCAACTTGCGTTGATCACCAGTCGCACGACTCGATGGATATATGTAACCGTCTTGAAAACCGCTCACGCTTTGCCCGAGAAATTGTCAACGCTGTGCGGGCCGAAGTAGGCAAGGACTATCCGATCTGCTACCGGATTTCGCCCGAAGAACCTGATCCCGACGGTTACTCTGTCCGTGACGCGATTGCACTTCTCAAGATGCTGATTGCCGATGGCATCGATATAGTCCATGTATCATCATGGGAGTACGGCGTGGGAGTCCGCGACGATTGTCCGATCAGATCGCATCCGTCGCTGATGATACGGGAGGCCCTTCCCCCGCACATTCCCGTGATCGGCGTAGGATCAATCGTTCACCCTGACCAGGCTATGAGGGTCCTAAGCGACGGCCTTGATCTGGTCGCGCTTGGCCGCGCACTTCTGCTCGATGCCGATTGGACACTAAAAGTACGAGCCGGTCAGGCCGACCGGCTCCAAACCTTTTTGCGATCTGAATCCGATCGCGATCATCTTGATATACCGCCACGAATGCGCGAGTACACCCGTCGTTCTATCGCAGTGATACCAGACTAAGTTTATTCTGCCGATTGCACATTGTGCATTGTTGCAGTCGTATTTGTCCAGCGGATAGTGTCACCAAGCTCAATCGTGAAATCGGGCAATGTGTTGTTGGTGATGTCATCCTGAAATTTGTTGGGCGTTCCGGCGGCATTTACAGTGATTACCGCATGCATCCCCGAATTCGCGGTCCCATGAAAACTGCAGAAGTAATGAAATGTCCCCGCTTTGTTAAAGACATGCTCGAACGAGTCATTCTGATTGAGGGTAGGAGAGACAAACTCCCGCCCGCCGGGACCGCCGGAGCCCGACGGAGAGCTATCCGACGAACAGCCGACCGCGGCGATGACAAACAAAGAGAGACTGATTCCTGCGAACCTCTTGTGGTTTTTGGACATGAGCCATGCTCCGTTTCTGCTACCGTGCGCACTGCGCTCCGGCTCGTTTTCGAGTTTACCTGAACCTGGCCGCCCTCCCGACAGGCCGCTTTCTGTTTTCCTATAACAGTGAGTGAGGCCGAATAGTTTTCGTGCATCCGGGGTATGCCTTGACAGCCCGCTCCGGCAGTCATATGGTAGACCAAGGTTTCGGATTAGGTCGCTGGCAACCATAAATCGTGAGCGAGTAGCATGACACAGGAAATTGTTCAAATCGATGCTTTTGCAGATAGGCAGTTTACCGGCAATCCCGCCGCAGTTTGCCTGATGAAGTCGGTTCGCGACGAACAGTGGATGCAGGCGGTGGCGCGGGAAATGAACGTCAGCGAGACAGCTTTTTTGTATCCTGAAAACGACGGGTACAACCTGCGCTGGTTCACCCCCTCGGTCGAGGTCAAATTGTGCGGCCATGCAACACTCGCCTCCGCTCATCACTTATGGGAAAGCGGGCGTGAGCCGCTGGATGCAACTCTGCGATTTCACACAAAGAGTGGCGTTCTCACAGCACTCAAACGGGGCGATTCGATCGAACTGGATTTCCCGGCCCGCCCGGCTGTCGCCGTTTCACCACCAGCCGGACTTCTTACCGCTCTCAATGTAACCGCCACTTTTGTCGGCAAAAGCGAATACGATTATCTCATCGAAGTACCGTCAGAAGAAGCAGTTCGCGCCTGTAGTCCGGATATGGGAAAACTCAAAGCGCTCCCGGTGCGCGGCGCAATCGTTACCACCCAGTCGTCATCGACGGAGTATGATATCGTGTCTCGCTTTTTTGCTCCGGGCGCCGGAGTCGATGAGGACCCGGTCACCGGTTCGGCTCACTGCACGCTCGGACCGTACTGGTCGTTCAAGCTCGGCAAGTACGTTCTTCATGCGTACCAGGCCTCCGCTCGCGGCGGACGGATGATAGTCACTCTGGATAACGACCGGGTCCGTCTCGCTGGGCGGGCAATTACTGTTCTTCGGTGCGAACTGTTAACGTAGTTTCTCCCACCCGACCGCCCATGAACAGTCGCCTCGGCCTTGTTAAAACTTGTCGCGCCTGTTGCCGGGAATTACTCTGCCATAAGCAACAAAGGAAAACTGTTCATGGCTATAGATCCTTCCATTTTTAAAGCATACGATATCCGCGGCAATCACCCCGAGCAGATTAACCGGGAGATCGCCTATGATATAGGCGCCGCTCTCGCGACCTTTCTTCGCCCGCGCTCTATTGCAGTCGGCCGTGATATGCGGGTTTCGTCGGGAGAACTTTTCGACGGACTCACGCGCGCCCTCAATGACTCGGGTGTCGATGTGGTTGACCTGGGGCTGATCTCTACCGACGGCCTTTATTTCGCGGTCGGCAAGTACGACTACGAAGGCGGCGTGATGATCACCGCGAGTCACAATCCGAAACAATACAACGGTTTCAAAATCTGCCGCAAACTGGCCGAGCCGCTTTCTGGTTCCGACGGCCTCGGGCAGATGCTTGAGATGATTCAGGCCGGCACACACATAAACAGGCTACCCTCTCGCGGTGTGACTATCAGAAAAGAAATAGAGGAAGAATACGCCGCCCACTGTTTGTCATTTATCGACGCTGGTTTGGTCAAACCGTATCACGTCGTCATCGACGCCGGCAACGGCATGGCGGGGGCTACGCTTCCACCGGTACTGGCCCAACTGCCGATCAAAGTAACACCTCTGTATTTCGAACTCGACGGTTCTTTCCCCAATCACCCGGCCTCGCCGATCGAGCTTGAAAATCTGGTCGATCTCCAGAAGAAAATGTCGGAGGTCAAAGCCGACTTTGGCGTAGCGTTCGACGGCGACGCCGACCGGATGTTTCTGCTGGACCGAAACGGCAAACAACTCGGCGGCGATATGGTCACCGCGCTGGTTGCCAAGTCACTTTTGTCAAAGCACCCCGGCGAAACGATTCTCTACAACATAATCTGCTCCAAAGCAGTACCCGAACTGGTAACCAAACTCGGCGGCAAGGCGGTGCGTACACGAGTCGGCCACGCTCTGATCAAGCCACTGATGAAAAAATGCAATGCCATCTTTGGCGGTGAACACTCCGGCCACTTCTACTTTCGCGATAACTGGTTTGCCGATTCGGGTATGATTGCTTTTCTGGTTTGTCTGGAGCTGATCTCAGTCGAGAATCGGCCATTGCATCAGATGGTCAAAGAGATCGATCCTTACGTGCGCTCCGGTGAGATAAACAGCCGCGTCAAGTCGGCGACCGAGCGAATTGAGGCAGTCAAGATGGCCTTCTCCGATGCCGAACACGATATGCTCGACGGCCTCACTATCAGCTACCCCAACTTTTGGTTTAATCTCCGTCCCTCGAATACCGAACCACTCCTGCGATTAAATATTGAGGCTGATTCGCCCGCTCTGCTTGAAGACACCAAGACAAAACTCCTCAAAATAATCAGAGCGTGACCATGCCGCCCCAGCGCTCCATACATGTTTTGGTAGTCGACGACGACCCGACTCTACTGGAACTGCTGACTGATACTCTGCTGGCCATAGGATATGCCGCCACTCCGGCCAGCGACGGCATGATTGCGCTCGACTTGCTGGCAAATCAGAAGTTCGATCTGGTTATCACTGATATCAAAATGCCTCGGATGGATGGGCTCCAGCTCCTGAAGAAAATCAAGCGGCACTACCCGCAACTACCGGTACTGTTTATTACCGGTGTCGCCACCCCAGAAGTGATAGGTCAGGCCGAGCCGGACGGCTGGCTGGCCAAACCGTTTCGGATTGCGCATATCGAACAGCTCATCGAACAGGCGCTCGTCCCTAAGCAAAGCAAGTCAGTGCGCAAGAGACCGGAACTTCTCCTTATTGATCTGGCTGGGCGTATCGACGAATCGCTTACCGATGAACTTTCTCAAAAAGGGTACGAGACTTTTCCATTCCGCGATCTGGAAGAGGCCCTGCGCGAACTGGCGAACAATCAGTTTTTCGCCATTGTCGCCGACTTCTCTCCGTGGATGGCAAATCCATCTGACATTCTAAGGCGAATCCGAGAACGCGCCCCCGAGACTCCCGTAGTCATCAACGCCGACGCTTATCCAGCCGTCCAGAGCGAATCTGCCCTCAAGGAACTTCGCCTCACCACCTTGCTCCCGGCGCCGTTCACCTCATCGGCTGTAATTGAGGCGCTCAAGGCACACTTGCCGGCGGGCGTCGAGTAATCACGCCAATTCGCCCGCCACCGTACACTTACTTAATCAAGAGCATTTTCTTTGTCTGAACCTGATCATCGGTTGTAAGGCGATACAAATAAGTTCCGGTTGCGACCGGCCGGCCGGCGTCGTCTCTGCCGTTCCACAGGACTACATGTTCACCGGCTGATCTGGTTTCATCCAAGAGCGTGCGAACTTTCTGACCGGCAATATTGAACAATTCGATCTTCACATTCTCGCGCCGATTCAGACTAAACGCAATAGTGGTCGTCGGATTGAACGGATTGGGATAATTCTGCTCCAAAACAAATTGCGATGGCACTTGCAGGTCATCGTCGACACCCGTCGGCACACCGGGGCTTGCCTTTGCGATATAGTTGCCCGAGGTGTTGAGAGTAGTTGAACCAAAAGTGACAACTGCCGGATTGGAGGCGATGTGCCACCCGCCGACGTAGAGCGCAGTACCTGCAGTATTGAAGACCAAGCTCTTTGGATCACTCAATCCAAGTCCGTCGGTCTTCAGGCGCGACCGGAATGTTCCGGCCGTGTCAATTGAGACCAGCATTGTGCCGCTAAACGTGGACGGAATATGGTCCTGACCCGCAAAGTTGACCGTGCCGCCCGGATTGAACGCGACCCAGATATTGTTGCTCGGGTCACAGACCACCCGGCGACCGAGCGCCTGGTTGGTTGAAGTACCGTTAAGCGACCATTCATACACTCCCGACGGAGAATATTTGGCCAAATAGATTGTCGGAAGAGCCACACCATTAATCA
This sequence comes from uncultured Ignavibacteriales bacterium, assembly GCA_964571235.1. GTDB lineage: Bacteria > Zixibacteria > MSB-5A5 > GN15 > FEB-12 > JACRAV01. The sequence goes on from CAZNAI010000003.1 coordinate 277,069, forward strand.
GCGTATCGGTTTCAATCCCGATCTTCGACCGGTAATTGCCGAACACATAGATATGTCCCCCCTGATCGGCCGCGACTGAATACGCGTATTCATCATTCGGTCCACGTGAGCCAAACTGCTTCGCCCACTGGACCACTCCGGCGCTGTTGTACTTGACCACAAAGTCGTCAAGGTCGGCGATCGAAGGAGTCGTCAGCGTCACGCCGCCAAAGTTGGCCGATCCTCCAAATGTTCCGCAGGCAATGATATTCCCGGCGTTGTCGATGGTGACATCATAAAACACACAAGCCGCGGAGCCGCTGGTGGGAACTGTGCGTGTCCAAAGAGTATCACAATTCATCGATAGCTTGGCAACAACGGAGCTATTCACTGCCGCCATTAGCCCAAGCGGGCTGTAGGCCAGTCCACCAGTGGACATCGCAATATTCTGGGTCGTCTTGGCAATCGTGCACATGCCGTTGGCATCGAACTTAGCGATAGCGACGCCAAAGATGAGCGAGGTGACAATCTGCCCGTCGAGATTGAAACTCGGCGAGCCGAACCAGACCTGCGCGTAGAGATTGCCAGCGGTGTCGGTCACCATATCTATGATCTGATCGGCATTGACTGTACCGTACGTTTTCGCCCACTGGATCGCACCGGACGAATTGGTTTTCGCCAAAAAGATATCGGTACCCCCCTTACTGCCCAAGTTGGTAGACCCCACGGTACAGGAGTCGCCCACCAGACCGCCAAAAAAGACGTTGCCGACTTTGTCCACCCCGATACCATAGGTGGTAATACCACCGGCAATCGGTGTACCGGTCAGGCGGCCGTCGGCCACCCAGTCCCACGACGGTGATTGGGCTATTGACGCTTGGCGAGCCAGAAGTCCAAGAAGGACTACAGCTCCGAATAATTGAAATCTCTTAAGGGGCAAAATGACCTTGAACAAATGTCTCATCGATTCCTCCCGGAACAGGTAGACTGCAATTTATTATTGACCGAAAGGTGCAAAAATAGACCTGATTAGTCAATTGTTTAGTGTCTGCGTCGAGGAGTAAGATCGAAAAATCGAGGAGAATACTCAGGGGCCGGGTTCTTTGATCGCACCGCACCGCGATGCGCTACGGGTCAATTGAAATTTGTCGGGTAGCTTGTTTGCCTTCGGCGAATCTGCGCAACCCGACCTACTTGAGGACCAACCGATACAAGGGTCTGCTGTACGACAATCTCTGAACCTCTTTGAAGCCCAGTTTCCGAAACATCTCTTCCGGGCCGGTCCAGACAAAGGTCGCCGGCAATTTGGCGCCGTCCTTGGTGAGCGGGGCAGGGTAGGCCTCTACTATTTTCCCTTTACGTTTTTTGATCGCGGCAACTGCGGCCTCGGCCAAGAGGGTCGCAACGCCGCGATTTCGATAGTCGCGATGAATGAAAAAGCAGTTAATCGACCAGATTTTTTCAATGTCGTCCCGTTTGTACGCCTTGGCAGATTCCAGATGCGGGAAATCGGTCCTCAGTCCGAATGCGCACCACCCGACTGGATTCTTGCCGTCGAACGCCAATATCCCGTGTGCCTCGCCCGATTCGATAAGCTTTCTGAACGCTTTTCGATTAGGTTCACCACATGCCTGTGACCAGGTCTTGCCATGCGGCGTAATTCGCCAGCTCATACACCAGCATCCGCCACAGGCGCCACGCGGGCCGAATAATTCAGTGACAACCGGCCAGTCGGTTTTACGCAGTTCACGGACAGAAAGCGTCTTTGCAACAGGCGCGGCGGTCGGCTTGGATTTAGCAGGCATCGGCGTCTCTCCTTTAGGGGCAATTTCTGACCTGAGTCGCTGGCTGTCAATCACTTAAAAACAGCTTGCGCCGGGGTCGGTTTGGCGGTTCCTTAGCGGGGTGATATGGTCCGGGAAAGCCCGCCCGGGACGTCCCGGGGAAAATTTCTCGATTCGTACAGAACATGAGAACAACACAACATAAAGGTAACGGTGCATGAAGTTCGAAGATTCGCTGGTAAACGACATCGTCGTTTTTGATCTCTCCGGGAAAATCATGGGTGGCGATGAGACCACCATGTTCCACGGCAGAATTCATGAGTACATGACACAGGGGAAGAAGAACCTCGTCGTCGATCTGGCCAAGGTCGATTGGATGAACTCTGTCGGCCTCGGCATGCTGATCTCCGCACTGACGACTGTGAAAAACGGCGGCGGGCGGATGGTGCTTGCCAATATCGAAAAGATCAAGCAGATCCTGGTAATCACTCGTTTGATAACGGTCTTTGAGAACTACGACAGCCGCGAGGCGGCGATGGCGGCGTTTAAGAAGTAGTCGGTATCTCTACAATTCGCTTTTGAAGAACCCCCGGCTTGGGGGTTTTTTATTTCTGCGGTCTATTGGCACTGCAACATTCGCGCCAAAGCTCCCGTATATCTCCTCAGCCGCCTTTTCGAAAACTCTTATCTCTGGAGCACCGTTATGCCTGTCAGGTATCTGCGGCGGCTATGTGTCGCTGTCTGTTTGATGATGTTATCCGGCGTCGTTATAGCGCAGGATTCAACTTCGGCTAAGCCCAATTTTCACCCCACCCTCAATGTCAATCGGGTGGCCGGCAAGATTGATGTCAACGGTGATCTCAGCGATCCCGGCTGGGCGAGCGCTAGTCGCACCGAAGAATTTGTTGAAACCGATCCGGGGGATCAGATTTCACCGGGAGTGAAATCTGCCACCCTGATCGGATACGACGACGCCAATTTATATGTCGCCTTCATCGCCTGGGACAACCCGGCCGATGTCCGCACCAGTTACAGCGAACGCGACAATATCTGGCGCGATGATTATTTCGGCATCATGCTCGACACCTACGGCGACCGATCGGGCGGATACGAGATTTTCTGCAATCCGTATGGAGTACAAGGGGATCTTCGAATCACCAATTCATCAGGCAACGAAGATGACTCTTACAATCTTATTTTCTATTCGGCAGGAAAAATAACCGACAGCGGATATCAGATCGAATTGGCTATTCCGTTTTCTTCATTGCGGTTTCCGAACAAAGACGAACAAACCTGGCGGGCGCAGTTCTGGCGCGACCGCCAGCGCTCAGCCCGCTACCGATACGCCTGGGCGCCGGTCAACCGCAATGATCCCTGCTGGGTCTGCCAATGGGGAACGCTTACCGGAATCAGTGGCATTAAACCGGCGAGCAATATCGAGATTCTGCCAAGTGTGGTGGGATCGCAGGCTGGGGTGATGAATGTCCACGACAGCAAACCGAATTTCGATTTTTCCAATGACAATCCCGACGCACAAGTGTCGGCGAGCGTTCGATTCGCGCCTACCAGTAGTTCAGCGGCGGAACTGACAGTCAATCCTGATTTCAGTCAGGTTGAATCCGACGCCGGTCAGATCGATGTCAACACGACTTTTGCGCTCTATTTCTCCGAACGCCGGCCATTTTTTCAGGCGGGAAGCGAACTGTACCAAACGCCGATCACAGCCGTATACACCCGCAGTGTCAATGATCCGATAGTGGCGGGAAAATTCACCGGTCGATTCGGGCAAACGAGTATCGCCTATTCTATCGCCCGCGATGATCACACGCCGTATTTGATTCCCTCATTTTCGCGCAGTCGCTCAATTTTGACCGGCAAGAGTACCGTAAATCTACTGCGAACTCAGACGGGCCTCGGGCAAGGATCAACTATCGGATTGCTGGCGACTGATCGTCGTATGGAAGGCGGTGGATCGGGAAGTGTAGTAGGCGCCGATGGCTCGCTCCGGTTCTTGAAAAACTGGCAACTGTCTTTTCAGACTCTTGTAAGTCATACCGAGGAGCCGAACGACTCGCTCATGACCGCCGATCTAGGAATCGACAGCGCGAGATTCGATCGAGACCGCCGTACAATGGTTTTCGACGGCGAGTCATATTCGGGCAATGCGGCGTATGCAAATCTTAACTGGGACTCTCGCGTGGTGGATGCTGAGGTTTCCTATCAAACCTACCGCCCAAATTTTCGTGCCGACAACGGCTTTGTCTCCAAGAACGACTACCAGCAATGGAATTTCTGGTCAGGGCTGAATTTCCGCCGCGCAAAGGGCCTGATTCTGCAGATTCAACCGTCGATGTCGGTGGGAGGAGTACTCAAAGCCGATCAATCACCCTTCAATTGGTCGCTTGACGAACTGCAGGATAGTTGGATAAATCCGCATCTGTACATTCAGGCGGCGCATATGACCTCGATTAATCTGGATTATACCTACAGCCGCGAAGTATTCCGCGGCAAGGAATTCCCCGGTATAAGCCGTATCAACTTCAATTGCGAGTCGCGAGTGCATCCGAAACTGGGCATCGGAACTTTCGTCGGATACGGCCATGTAATTGCCCGAAATCTCGAGGTGCCGGAGCTTGGTCTCGCTCGCAATCACGAAGTCTGGGCCACCTGGCGGCCAACACAACATCTGGTAATCCAGCCGAACTTTGCCTATAGCCGGATGGATTACCGCCAGTCGTTTCTGGATCAACACGCGGGGAGCGACAAGGAGATTTTTTCGGGTTATATCTTTCGCACTCGAACCACCTACCAGTTCAATCGCGAGTGGAATCTGCGCCTCGTCGTTCAGTATGACGATTTCGGGCAACGGCTCGATATCGAACCGCTCTTGACCTGGCAGGCCAATCCGTTCACCATTTTCTATGTCGGCGCCAATTCGAGTGTGCAGAAATACTCGACGACCGATTACGACTATCTCGACTCTTCGCACTGGCGGGAGTCACAACGTCAGTTCTTTGCCAAATTGCAGTACCTGTTTAGGGTATGACAGGCGGGGAGTCGGTACCGAGGCGGTCCGGCTCCCTCCTATTTTCTGCCTCACCGATTTTCGTCCATTCCCGATTTTCAATGCAGACAATCGCCGCTGTGTGATTGCGTTCGGCCCTCAAATCTCTATATTCCGCCCGAATGAATTGGTTACTCAAAGGCCTAAACGAGGCCCAACAGGCGGCGGTCGAAACGGTTGCGGGTCCGCTCTTGATTATTGCCGGGGCCGGCTCGGGGAAGACGCGTGTGCTTACCTCCCGCCTGGCTTATATCCTCTCCCAACGACTGGCCGAACCGTATCAGATATTGGCTGTCACTTTCACCAACAAGGCGGCGGGGGAGATGCGCCAGCGGGTGACGTCGATTCTGGGCGCTGATATTCCCGAAATGCAGGTTTCGACATTCCATTCATTTTGTGCCCGGCTCTTGCGGCGCGACGCCGAGGCGCTCGGGTATCGCACCAACTTCACCATCTTCGACGATGCCGACTCGCAAACGCTTGCCAAACAGGTGATCAAAGAGCTGGGGTATTCCGACTCGCAATTCCCGGCGCGGGGACAAATGCGGAAAATCTCCGACGCGAAAAACCGCCTGATCGGACCGCAGGAGTTTCTGTCCGGTTCGACCGGGTATTTTGAATCTCGCACCGCCGAGATTTACAAACTCTATCAGAAACGACTGCGCGATTGCAACGCGATGGACTTCGACGACCTCCTTTGCAACGCCACCCGGATTTTGCGCGATATCCCGGAAGTTGGCGACCGGTATCGTCGGCGGTTTCGATACCTGATGGTCGATGAGTATCAGGATACCAACCATGTGCAGTATCTTTTGCTCAAACAACTCATGGGCGAGCACGACAACATTTGTGTGGTGGGTGACGAAGACCAATCGATTTATGGTTGGCGCGGTGCTGATATCCGCAACATTCTTGATTTCGAGAAGGACTTCCCCAACGCCAAAGTGATCAAGCTTGAGCAGAATTACCGCTCGACTTCGGTCATTCTGATGGCGGCCTCGGCGGTCATCAAGAATAATCAACAACGCAAAGGCAAAACCCTGTGGACCTCGGCCGAAGGCGGTGACAAGCTGGAGCTGTTGCTCGTCGACTCAGCCGAGGACGAGGCCGTGCACATTGTCGACCGAATCGTCGCAGGGACCGCCCGCACAACCTTAAAAGAGACGGTCGTACTTTACCGAACCAACGGTCAGTCGCGTCCGTTTGAAGAACAACTGCGACGCAGAAATCTCCCGTATCAAATTATCGGTGGCGTAGCGTTCTACCAGCGAAAAGAAATCAAAGACCTGATGGCGTATTTGAAACTGTTGGTCAATCCGGCCGATGATATCGCCTTCGGTCGCATCATCAATTTCCCCAAGCGCGGCATCGGCGACAAGACGATTGCCGATATCGAATCGCTGTCCCAGCGCGAGCAGAAACCGGCCTACGAGATTGTCAAACAGGCCAACGTGTATCCCGAATTTGGAACAAAGGTCCGGCGGATGGAGCCGTTTGTTGAGCTGATCGAAAAGCTCCGCGCACGGGTTGAAACCGAACCGGTTGATATTATTACGCAGGACTTAGTCACCGAACTGGGACTAATCAATGAACTACTGGCCGACGACCCAATTCAGGGGCAAACCAGAGTCGAGTCGGTCGAAGCGTTTATCGAAGGTACAGTCGAATTTGCCAAAGGGAACCCCGACAAGCATCTGGTCGACTATCTCAATGACATCTCTTTGTTCACCGATCTGGATACATTCAAGGGGATCGAGGACAAAGTCACGCTGATGACACTCCACGGCGCCAAGGGGCTGGAGTTTGACACGGTCTTTTTGGTCGGACTGGAAGAAGGGCTATTCCCGCTTCAGCGGGCGGCCATTGAGCCCGATCAACTCGAAGAAGAGCGCCGGCTCTTTTACGTTGGCGCCACGAGGGCCAAAAAGAAAATATTCTTGTCATCGGCCTCCACCCGGTTCCGCTTCGGTGAAGTCGAATCGATTCCGTCGCGATTCATCCGCGAAATTCCAACCGAACTGATCGACAGAACCGATCTGCGGCGAGCGCGGCATTTTGAGCGTGAGCCGGTCGGCACAACCGGGAATCTCTTTTCAAAACCTGCTCAAAAGACCGGTGTCTACTACGAGTATGAAGAACACGCGGTCTTTCGGCCAGGGAAGATGGTCGAGCACCCGACATTCGGGCGCGGGCGGATTACGTCGGTCGACGGACTCGGCGAGTCGTTGCGGCTTGAGATTTCGTTTACCGGGGTCGGGACAAAAAAGATCATGGCCAAGTTTGCCAAGTTGCGGGTGGTTGGCTAAGCGCGTTTTGGATATTTGTTGACGCGTTGCCGCCGACGCACGACAATACCGGGCGTGGAACCGAAACAATTTCTTCACTATCAACTGACCGAATATCTGGGGCATGGTCCGCTTGGTCATACCTATCTCGCGTACGATGCCGGCCTTGAGCGCGCGGTAGCGGTCAAGATTCTTTCGCCATACATCCACGGCTCTGATGATCTGCGCCACCGCTGGGTAATTCTGCAAGAACGACTACGGAATAACCCCGACAGCCCCGCCGCAGTCTTCGATTGGGCGGTCGATACCGAACATCAGGCAGTAATTCGTGAGCACATCGACGGAGAATCGCTCGCCGAGAGATTTAACGAGGGTCATGTTACATATCAAGCGGCCCTGACTTTGCTTGTACACCTTGCAAACCAGCTCAAATTTGTACACCAAGCGGACCTTGTACACGGCAACCTGCACCCGTCGAATATCATCTTTGATCATTCTGCGGTGCCTCACCTGACCGATCCGCTTATGCCCGACACGGTGAAACCCTGGTTGGGCGAGGTTGTTGCAACCAGAAGAGTCTTCATCGCGCCGGAAGTTTTGAAAGGGCGCACACCGGATCGGCACAGCGATATATTCTCGCTCGGTGCTATTGCATTCTATTTGTTCCTTGGAGAACAACTGACTACTCAGCCTGACCTGCGAGTAGAGCAACTGGCCGAGAGATTATCGGCTGGTTCGATCGGCGAATTTGAATCGCTTGCTCGCTTGCCTTCCGAAGTTCGGCTGATGCTGAACATGATGGTTGCCGAGGATCCGCACGAACGGTTTGACAATATTGATGGCCTCATCGCAACGATTGATGAAGTACGTCACCCTCAACGTGAATCGGCAGAAGTCGCCAAGAAAGGGCCGGGACCGAATTGGTACTTACTGCTTACTCTTGGTACTTTGCTGTTGGTGATCCTTTGGATCATAATCGCATCGCTCAAAGGGTGATGCGAAAGAACTATCAGATTTTTGCGAGGGGAGCTTTCTCCGCTTTCGCCAACTGCTGAAGATACTCGCCTATTTTCTTGTCTTCCTGCATGATGTGATGTACCAGCCATCCCTTGAGTAACTCACGTAGCTGAATAGCCGTGACCGACTCCCCCTGCCGCAAGTCGTGAAGTATTTTTACTATCTGGTCAATCATGTGCTGATGCAATCTCACATGTTCGGCATATTGAGGATACCCCGACTTTTGCATGAGCTCCTGCTCAAATTGAAAGTGAGTTTTGGTATACTGGACCAATTCTTTCAGCGTCACTCCGACCTGCGGATTAACCAGTCCCTGGCAGAGTGAACGCTGTAGATCGGCGATCATGCCGACAAGCTGTTGATGCTGGCTATCAAGTTCGACGTGGCCAATATTGAACGCATCGTTCCAGTGTATTACTTCCATTTCAATTCCCATTTCCGGTCGAGGGTATCAAATCAAGTATCTGTGCTATTATCGGCAAATGACTCTAAATTCTTGGGGCGACAAGGCGGCGCGAGAGCCGTCTAACAGGATTATTGCGCACACCAATTCGCCTGACTGCACGGCGAACACAAGACATTCTATCACAAGAGCTTACTGCAATTGAAAATTGCCTTGGATACAGCCGTGCTCATCCATATCTTAGCTCACCGGGCCAAGGTGAAACCGATTACCCCCTTCATCTTGGCAAGGTATGCAGATAAAACACAATACCGAAACGGTCACAATTAAGTCCCCTCTGCCGGTAATCCCGCTCCGGGACATCGTCATTTATCCGCACATGGTCTATCCGCTCTTAGTCGGGCGGAAGTTTACCCTCAAGGCATTGCAGGAAGCGATGACCGGCGACAAGCAAATACTGCTGGTTGCTCAGCGCTCGGCGCAGGTTGACAATCCCCGCGCCGAAGACTTGCACTCGATCGGTGTGATTGCGCGGGCGCTTCAAGTGATGAACATGCCCAACGGCACACTCAAAGTACTGGTCGAAGGGGTCGTGCGGGCGCGCATCGAGAAGATTTCAAAGGTCAGTGGATTTCTGAGCGGCGAGTTCACGCTTATTGAACGCGAAGATCACGCCCCCGACCGCGAGTCCGAAGCTCTGGCGCGGGCGGTCTCCGAGCAATTCGCCGAGTATGTCCGGCTAAATCGCCGAATACCCGATGATATCCTCGTGTCGGTAGCCTCAATCGAAAGTCACTCCAATCTGGCCGACACGATTGCCGCTCATCTTTTGCATAAGATCGATGTCAAGCAGAGGATTCTGGCGGCCGAATCGCTTAAAGAGCAATTCCATATTCTGGCGGAAACACTTCGCGACGAAATCGAAATCCTCAAGATCGAGCAAAAGATCGAGGGCTCGGTGCGCGAAACGATGTCCAAAGATCAGCGCCAGATGTATCTGCAACAACAGCTCAAGGCGATCAAAGAAGAATTGGGCCAGGCCGAGGATGCCACCGCCGAAGTAGATGACTGGTTTGCCAAGCTTGAGGCGGGCGATTTTCCGAAGCGCGTTAAAGACAAAGCCGAAGAAGAGATCAAAAAGCTCTCCAAAATGCACCCGTACTCGGCCGAGGCCGGAGTCATTCGGTCCTATCTTGAGTGGCTACTGAGCATGCCGTGGAATGTGACCACCAAGGAGCGGACCGACTTCAAAGGTGTAAAACAGATCTTAGACAGCGATCACTATGGCCTTGAAAAAGCCAAAGGCCGGATTCTGGAACATCTGGCGGTGATTCGCTTGGCCGGCAAAGTAAAGGGGCCGATTCTCTGTTTAGTTGGTCCGCCCGGTGTCGGAAAAACTTCAGTCGGACGCTCCATCGCCCGTTCAATGGGACGAAAATTCGTGCGGATGTCGCTTGGTGGTATTCACGACGAAGCCGAAATCCGCGGCCACCGTCGCACCTATATCGGCGCACTTCCGGGTCGGATTATCCAGTCGATGAAAAAGGCGGCATCATCCAATCCGGTCTTCTTGCTTGATGAAATTGACAAGATCGGCGCTGACTTCAGGGGCGACCCGGCCGCCGCACTTTTGGAAGTCCTCGACCCCGAACAGAACAATTCGTTTTACGACAATTACCTCGAAGTCGAGTACGACCTGTCAAAGACTCTCTTTATTACGACCGCGAACTCGACCCAGTCGATACCGATTCCGCTTCGCGACCGAATGGAAATTATCCGTCTGCCCGGATATCTTGATTTCGAGAAAGCCGCTATCGCCCGCGACTACCTCTGGCCGAAACTCCAGAAAGAAATTGGGCTGGGTGATCTGAGCATTGAACTCAAACCGGCGGCGCTTTTGGAACTGATCCGCTTTTACACCCGTGAATCGGGTGTACGCGAGCTGGAACGACAATTGTCGAGCCTGCTTCGCAAGACCGCAGTCGAAGTAGCCGGGGGCAAAAAACTGCGCAAAGTGGTCATCCCTCCCAAGGTAATTGGCAAACTGCTTGGTCCGCGCAAATTCACCGACACCAATCTCCGAACAGAACCGACTGCCGGATACGCGGTCGGTCTGGCCTGGACTGAGATGGGCGGCGAGGTATTGCCGGTCGAGGTTGTCCCGCTCAAAGGGAAAGCTGTGCTCACTTTCACCGGATCGCTTGGCGATGTCATGAAAGAATCCGGCACAGCCGCCATGTCGTACATTCGCAACCGGACCAAACAGTTCGGCCTGAAAGATGATTTCTTCGAGACACTCGAGCTTCACGTCCACGTCCCCGAGGGCGCTGTCCCCAAAGACGGTCCCTCTGCAGGAATCACGTTGACCATGGCGATTTTGTCTTCACTGACCGGCATTCCGGTTCGCACTGATATTGCCATGACGGGTGAAATTACATTATTCGGCGATGTATTGGCGATTGGCGGGCTGAATGAAAAACTTCTGGCGGCGAAGCGGCTGGGGATAACAAAGATCATTCTGCCGGAGAAAAACCGCAAGGACATCGTGGAACTCCAGCCGGAACTGCTCGAGGGACTCACACTCCATCATGTCGAGTCACTGACCGAAGCGATCAAGTTGGCGATGGTCCGGTCGCCCTTTGTAAAAACCAAAACCCGACCGGGGGAACGACCGGCGGCGGGTCTGCGCTGATGTACCAAGCGGTGCATACACACCGTTTCGCGCACACACAGGAGAAATCTACCATCGGCACTAAACAGACAAGGGCGGAGTTTGTCGGTTCGTTTCACGATCTGAATCAGCTTCCCCGCGATCATAAGCCGCAAATCGCAGTGGCGGGGCGATCCAATGTCGGCAAATCGTCACTGCTGAATAAACTGGTCGGTCAGCGCAAGCTGGCAAAGGTATCCTCCACACCCGGCAAAACCCGCTCGCTGAATTTCTTTTTGATCGACGAAAAATATTATCTGGTCGACTTGCCGGGGTACGGTTACGCTAAAGTCTCCCGCTCACTCAAAAACGAGTGGGGGAAACTGATCGAAAAATATCTCAACGAAGAGAGTCGCCTCGCGGGTCTCATCTTCCTGCTTGACTGCCGGCGGGATCCGGGCGAGGAAGACCTCCAATTGCTGTCGTGGCTGGCTGAACGCGGATTGCCGGTGATGATGGCGGTGACCAAATCAGACAAGCTTGGACGAGACAAACTCAATCAAAAAGTCAGACAGCTCGAACACGAGCTGGGATTGCCGTCGATTCCATTTTCCACCGTTACCGGCGCGGGGAAAGAACAATTAGCAGGCGCTATCAGACAATTGGTCGCGCAGACAAAAGAGAAGGCGAAAGGGCATGCGTAGAAATCGGGTTATTGTTGGATGTCAGTGGGGAGACGAAGGAAAAGGCAAGATTGTCGATTTGCTGGCGGCCGATGCCGACATCATCGCCCGTTTCCAGGGCGGCGCAAACGCCGGCCACACGGTCATCGTCGGCGACACCAAGTATGTGCTCCACTTGATACCGTCGGGGATTCTGCATCCGGGGAAAATCTGTTTTATCGGCAACGGTGTGGTGCTTGATCCGTTCTCGTTCCGCGACGAACTCGAATTGCTCAAATCCAAACAGATCGATTACCGTAATCGTCTCTTTCTCTCACCGGCCACCAATCTTGTCCTGCCGTACCACAAGTTGATTGACTCAGTAGAAGAAGAAGCCCGTGGCACCGGATCAATCGGCACAACTCAGCGCGGAATCGGTCCGGCCTATGTTGACAAAGTCGCCCGTCACGGCATCCGAGTCGCCGATTTATTCAATACCGAACGACTCCGCCGACGCCTCGAATACCAAAAAGTAATAAAGGCCAAGTATCTTGAAGGATCATCCGATCCACGTGCTGATCTTGAAAAGACCTTTCAGGACCTGAAAGTAATTGCCGAATTGATCAAACCGATGGTGACTGATATCTCGCTCGCGCTCTTTCGCGCCCACAAAGAAGGGAAAACGATCCTCTTCGAAGGTGCGCAGGGATCAATGCTTGATGTCGACTTGGGAACGTATCCATTCGCGACCTCGTCTAACACCACTGTTGGTGGTGCATTGACCGGCCTGGGTATCGGACCACGCATGATCGATCAAGTCGTCGGTGTGGTCAAGGCCTACTCCACGCGCGTCGGTGCCGGGCCATTCCCGACTGAGCTGATCGACGAGACCGGAGAAAGAATCAGAACTCTGGGCGACGAATACGGCGCGACTACCGGTCGACCCCGCCGCTGTGGCTGGCTCGATCTGGTCGCGCTTCGCCATGCCGTTCGAATCAACGGCGTTGACTCAATCGCGATCACCAAACTCGACGTACTCGATGAATTCGCTGAGATCAAAGTCTGCACCGAGTATGAACTAAATGGCGAACGAATGCCGGAAGTGCCGCTTGATCTTTCGGAACTCGCCCATGTGAAACCGGTGTACAAGACAGTCCCCGGATGGAAATGCGACACCACCGGCGGCACCGACTTTGCAAAGCTCCCGACCAAAGCACGGGAATATCTTGAGTTTATCGCCCGCGATTTGGGCGTAGAAATCTGTCTGGTTTCCACCGGCGCAAAACGCCACGAAACCATTTTGGTAGGATGAAATATAAAGAGCACGTTTGACAATCAATCGATGTAGTCGTCCGGGAAGAAAGGAACTCAAATGCGAAAACTCATAGTTGGGATAGCCGCACTGGCCCTGCTGGCAAGTGTTGCCTGCGCCGGCGACACCGGCACCAAAACCGACTCAGCAAAATCCGCCGACAAAGTTGAAAAGAAATCCGACAGCATGAACGTAGAAACGGAGAAATGGGTGACTTCGAAAACCGGACTCAAGACACTTGACACCAAAATCGGAACCGGCGCGGAAGCCAAGATGGGGCAGACCGTGATGATTCATTACACCGTTTGGCTCTGGGTTAATAACGCCAAGGGAAAAAAGATTGATTCTTCGGTAGACAAGGGCCAACCGCTCAAAAGCACTTTGGGTAACGGCCAGATGATTAAGGGATATGACGAAGGAATCGTAGGGATGAAGGAAGGCGGCACACGTACCATCATCGTTCCCTCAGAACTTGGCTGGGGAGCCAACGGAATACCGGGAGTTATACCTCCGAATACGGCAGTCACCTTTGAGGTCGAGCTGGTTCAGATTGTGAAATAGTGGCGAGCACTGTACCCCATCCGGAGGGAGGGTAGAGAAAGGCTGAGTTCTGTCGTTGCGAGCGAAGCGAAGCAATCTCGATTACATGTGCGGTCAGGTGCCCTCACCTGACCGTTTCTTGTTTCGGTAATCCCAAAACAGCTTGGTAGCCGGTTTAATTCTCATCTCTTCGTTAATTCTTCGCCTTGGTAACCCAACCTTTAGGTTGGGCTCCTAAAGATGGCGGGTTTCCGTGCGCGGCAGGCTTCCTGCCTGCCCGTGTTTGCGTTAAGGCGGGTTCGGGGACGGACCCACCCAAAGAAATCTCTGCCAAGCAATGATTCTTTCGTAGGGCAGGTCCGTCTGCGGACCTGCACTGGTACGAATGCTGGCGAAAATAAAACCGAGCGCCGGAAGGGGAGGAGGATAGCCGGCGCTCGTGTCCCGTATGAAAAGGGGGAGCGGATGATCCGCTCCTGCATGAGAAACTGAGATCAGTATACAAAGACCAAATAGTCCGTTGTCACGCTTGTGTCACGACGTTCGCCTTAAGTGTCACCCCGGCCAAGTGACGAATCCTGTATAGCTTGGATGAGCGACGCTGAGTTCTTTGTAGGTCGAAATCCCCTGCCCCCCGCAGGGGGGTCGCGCGTAGCGCAAGGTTTCGACATCTTTTCAGTGCGCGGCAGACGCCCTCGTCTGCCCGATACCGCATGATGTCAGGCGTCCCATCTGACACTTTGATCTGTTGCGGCAGGTCTTAGGCTTCCGAGACCTGCCGCGCTGATTTCGTGAAAACGAAGAAGGCTACCAAGCAGTGCAGGCTCGCGGACGAGCCTGCCCTGCGCCGGAAATCTGCGTCTATACAATCTACCTCCGAGGGGTTGACTTTGCGTCGTGGGCGGGTAAATTTGGGGTCTCAAATTTGTCCCCCGAAGATAGTATGGGGGTGTAGCTCAGTGGTAGAGCACCTGCCTTTTAAGCAGGGAGTCGAAGGTTCAATCCCTTCCACCCTCATAATTTGATTTGGGGAATGCAATGCGCCATTAGCTCAGCTGGTAGAGCAACTGACTCTTAATCAGTGGGTCCGGGGTTCGAATCCCTGATGGCGCATTTTTCTTTGCCCGCCGCAAGTCACCCGTAAGTCGATCAACCACAGCACAGAGATCGCGTTGTGCCTGTCGATCATGGGCATGATTGCAAACTATTCACTGGATTTCGGCGGCCCGCTTGATTATCCTGTGTTCTTGGATCAATTTCGACCGCACCCTCAGAGGTCGTCGCACTTCAATGTCCCAAGCGAATTGGTTCGACCCTGTTCATGCTAAGTCCTCTCATCATAGGCGACAAGGTTGCCCGTCTGCCCATAGTACAGGGTGGCATGGGAGTGGGCGTTTCACTGGCCGGGCTGGCCTCGGCGGTGGCCAATCAGGGAGGAATCGGCGTAATCGCCTCGGCCGGTATCGGCATGAACGAGACGGACTTCTTTTCTAATTATCTCGAAGCGAACGACCGGGCGCTTCGCCGTGAAATCCGCAAAGCCAAAGCCCTGACCGCCGGGATCATCGGGCTCAATATCATGGTGGCTTTCACCAACTACGGACGGATGATCACCACCGCCATAGAAGAAGAAATCGATATTGTCTTCTCCGGCGCCGGTCTGCCGCTGAACATGCCACAGTTTCTCACCCCCAACTCCAAAACCAAACTCGTACCAATCGTATCTTCGGGTCGTGCCGCCGCGCTCTTGTGCAAACGCTGGCTCTCCAAATTTGACTATCTCCCGGATGCCATAGTTGTCGAGGGTCCCCGGGCGGGTGGGCACTTGGGTTTTTCGCGCGCACAACTGGACGATCCCGAGTTCGCGCTTGAGAAATTGGTTCCCTCGGTGCTTGAGGAGGTCGGCCACTTCGCCGCACAGTACGGCAAGGCGATCCCTGTCATCGCCGGCGGAGGCATTTACACCGGGCAGGATATCAAATCGTTTCTGGACATGGGCGCGAGCGGTGTGCAGATGGGCACACGATTTGTCGCGACTAACGAATGCGACGCTGACCCGTCGTTTAAGCAAGTCTATATCGATTCAAAGCCGGAAGATATCGTTATTATCGATAGCCCCGTAGGCATGCCGGGACGGGCGATCCGCAACCAGTACATCTGCGATGTCGAAGCGGGAGAGAAACAACCGTACAAGTGCGCCTATCATTGCATCCACACCTGCGATTATCAAAACACGCCATATTGTATCGCCCACGCGCTCATCAGTGCGCAAAAGGGACGATTCAAAAGCGGCTTTGCCTTTGCCGGGAGCAATGCCTATCGCGTGACCGAGGTCGTTCCGGTGGTTGAGCTCATCTCGACATTGATCGCAGAATATCGCGGAGCCGCGACAGTGCTGGAAAGCAAAGTAGGGTAGAGTCATCAGCGGGTCCGGGGTTTGAATCCCGGATGGCTCTGTGCGCGGCAGACGCCCTCGTCTGCCTGTTTTCACCTGAAAAAGAACTGCCAGAACCACTTCGCAGTGCTCGGGTTCTGCCCTACAAAACTAGATTAGGGATGTCGAATCCGCAAGAGTTTCGACCTACTTGCAGATGAGAGAAACGAACTTCAGCCCAACTCTCACCACCCCCTCTTTCTCAAGTCCCATCGCCGCCTTCTTTACATCCTCGATCGTCCGGCCAAGCTTCTTTGCCACATTCGCCAAACTGACCCGCCTCTGTGTCGTCAACTGTCGGATTATCTCCCCGCGTATCTGTCTCAGTGAGCCTTCAAATTTAGACTGGTGCGAGAGCGGTTTCACTCCCGACTTACGCGCGGTCATATGCGTCGCGCCGTAGTCCATCAGGGCATTGTGCCAGTCGCGTGAGCGACCTTTGGGCAGTACTTGCAGTGCAATCGATTCGAGCTCCGTTGACGAAATCGAATGCGGCAAGTTCAGCTCGGCGATCAGAACTCGTCTGATATTCGTATCGATAGTGACCAGTGGTAGATTGAATGCAAATATCAAAATCGCGCGAGAGGTGTAGGGCCCGATTCCAGGGAGGGCGCGTAGCTCCGTCAGGTCTTGGGGCAATTTCCCTCCGTAGTCATCTACAATCTCCTTTGCCATTCTCCCCAAGAATATTGCCCTCCGATTGTACCCCAGCCCGCTCCACATAGTAAGCAGTTCGCGATTGGTCGCAATGGCCAACGATTTCCAATCGGGCCATTTTTCTACCCACACCCGGTATTTCGGCACAACCCGGTCAACCTGTGTCTGTTGCAACATGATTTCGGCGACTGCGATCTTGTACGGATCGGTTGTCCTGCGAAACGGCAAATCGCGGCCATGCGCTTTGTAGTAGCCGAGAATCTTACGGCGCAGTCTGCGAATCGCTTCGGTAGAGAGCGTGGGCATGCGACAGTATACGCCAAATCCGGAATAGCGTCACTGGTTGCATTTTCATATCATTAACTATGCCAACGGCCTTTGTGATGCCCTCGCAGAATCTATCCAAACCCGCACTGCGACGATATCTGTTCGTTCTCGGGATAGCCTATCTTGCCGTGGTTGTCTATCTCTTGCTCGAAAAAGGACCGCGTCTGTGGGGGCCGGCGATCGGACTGCCACTGGCGATCGCTCTGGTGACCAGCCCCCGCATAGCGGTCTATCAATTCTTGTTCTGCTTGTTTCTCGATATGCCAGTACCCGATTCACCGGCGATCTACTTGATCGACATCAGCGCGGGTCTTCTGGTTTTATCCGCACTATTGGATACGCTCTTAAATCCGCAGATTCGCGGCCGGAAGATCCCGATGACGCTTAACTATCTGGCCATTCTCGGAGCGCTTTGTGTCGCCGCCTTTTTCAGTGTGGAACCGTCAGCGGCCATTTTCCCGCTGGCGCGTGTGATATTTTTGTTTGCCGTCTTTTTGTCATTCGTTCGTTTGGGGAGCAGAGTTTCTGTGTCCGAATCACTGCACCTGTTTCTTTTGCTCATGGCGATCCACGCGATTTTAGCCGCGGTGCCGTCGATTGCCAGCGGTGGGCGGATTCGCTCATTTGGAATTGCAGGAACAGCATTCGATGATCTAGCCATGCTCTTAGCGCCGTGCGGATTGGCATTCTATCTCTGGTCAACCAACCATATGCGAAAATGGTATCTCGCGGCGACACTTGTGATTCTTGCAGGCTTGATCGGCACACAAAGCCGGTTTGCGATTCTCGTATGTGCGTTACTTTGTACGGCAGTTGTAGTTGTGTCGATGATCCAGGCGCGACGACTGCGGTCTGTCCACGCGGAACCCCCACCGGTCGGACATCGGGCTGGAATATTGGTGCTGTGGCTCATTGCGCTACTTCTGCTGTTTGTTGTCCTGGTGCCGTCGGTGCTCGAGCGTGCCCTTGCCCGCTTTGGCGCCGCCGCCTCGACCACTCCCGGCGGGACTATTCTTCTTCGGCTCACCCTTTGGAAAGCGGCAATCAAAGTGTTTTTCGATCACCCGCTTACCGGAATCGGGCCGGGTGTGTTCCGGTATGTTGATCAATACTACGGCTCGCTGTGGTTTGGTTCGACCTATCCTTTCGTGCGCGGCCTTTCTGCTCACAACCTGTTTCTGCATTACCTTGCCGAATCGGGGATCATCGGCGTGCTGGCTATGTTGTCACTTTTCTTCAATCAATTTTTCCACGCGGCAAAGGCATGGAGCATCGCGCTGACCACGGAAAAAGCTTCTCAGTTGACCGCACTCGTTGTGGTCTCATCGGGGCTTTTGCTTACGGCCTTTCTTGAAGGCGCCTGGATGTGGAGCGCCACCGGTTTCGCCGCCTCGTACTTTATTGCACAAATAGCAATTGTCTCTCACGCGGAAACGGCCCACGACAGGTCGTATCTGCCGTCGTAGCAAGAATTTGCTTGACGCACGGCACGAATCTGCTATTTTGTAGGTGGCAGGATGCCACCGTGGATTACTCCCCGCCTCTTCACATCCTCATCGTCAACTGCAGAACAAATACAAACGTGTACATAGTTGGTAACACAAAACCAAGGAGTGTGTCATGAAACGTTTAGTGCTGATGATGGCAATGACCCTGATATTGCTCGGGACACTGAGCGAAGGAGTCAATTCGTACTGCCGACCGTGGGTCGAAGGACAGGATCCATCCACAAATTACAACGGTGACCACCCCTGGGGCGGAGATAACGCCACCAACGGAGAATCATCCGGAACACCCACACCCATCACTTCGATGGCTATCCGAACCGGAATTGGACCGCTCGACATGGTACTGAGAGTTGTCTATGGAAAGTACTTCATCACGGCGCCCGCCGCTCGAAAGGCCAAAGGAACCGTGATAACTACCACACCGACGACAGGAACAACAACTGGAACTTCCAGCTCAACCAGCACAGGAACAGTAAAAACCGGTAACGAGTGAGGACGATTTAGCTATGCAGAACAACAAACAAGTTCTGGATCGGCTTTCGTCGTCACTGGTCGGATTTATGCAACCACTGCTTGACCGAAAGGACTATATCGGCGCACTTGACCGTTACGAACGGTTCAAAGCGTCGGTCGACGGCATTGACGGTAGCATGGCAGTAGCGCATCATCTGGCCTCGAAAGCCTATCTGGCAATACAGGATCTCGCAAGCGCACTCAAGTGCGCCCGCCTGGCTCAGGCGGCGGCCTCAAAAGAGGGTGACACCCTCGTGCTGGCCGAAATATTCTTAACGCTTGGATCGATCCTTCGCGATATGGGACAGGTTCGCGAATCGCTCCGCGCCTATTCCGACGCCGAATCGATCTTCCGTCGCAACGACCATCTCGAAGGTCGCTGTCGCGCTCTCAACCAGATGGCGGGTGTCTACTTCAAACAGACCGATTACCGTCACGCGCTTTCCACGTTGCTTGAAGCAATGGAGATGGCACAGGAACTCGGTGACCGCACGAAGATTGCCTTCATGATGGGCAATATCGGGCGAATCTACACATTCATGGGCAATTTGGCAGAGGCCGAGCGTCACTTGAAAACCAACATCGAACTTTCCGATGATCTGGGTGATCAACTCGAAGTGGCTCGCGCCCAACTGTCGCTTGGGTATGTGCAGATGCAACGCGGCGACTACGATCAGGCCGAACGGTCGTTTGAGATCGCATATCCGATGGTCATTACGGCCGCCAGCGCCCGAGACGAAGCAATCTGTCTTTCGTACCAGGGTGAATTGGCGCGACGTCGCAACCTTCTTCCGGAAAGTCAGTCCCTGCTCGACAAAGCGATGCAGGTCGCAGAGAAAGTCGCGCCGGAAACAACGCTGGTCGGCCGAATTCTTCGTCAACAGGCCGAAACCGCACTGTTATCCAACAACGCGCGACTCGCCAAGCGACTGATCGCTCGCGCCCTGCCGATTATGGGCGGGAACGGCGACCGGGTAACTTGTGGAGCGCTGTGGAAACTAAGCGCTGTAATTTCAGCCGGCGAAAAAGCGGAGACCAGCCACGCGGCCATGAGCAAATCGCTTGATCTGCTCACCGAGGCCGGCGTCCGATATGAGCTGGCCGAAGCACTCCTGGCCGCTGGAAAGTTGGCGGTCTACAGCTCGCGCCAACGACTAACCTGCTTGTTCCGCGCTGAAGAGATGTTTGAAAGCGGCGGCATGAGTTCGCGGCAAGGCGAAGTACAGTCGGCAATCGAACAAGTCGAGGCAGACTCGCGCAGTGGAAAAGTCGCGGCGCGATCCGAATTCGGCGAATCGAAAGTCGACTACATTACCTGCTCGCCATCGGTCATGCTCATCAAGGAGCAAATTGTGCAGTGCGGTCGTCCCGACCTGCCGATTCTCCTTACCGGACCAACTGGTGTTGGGAAGAGCCAATTGGCGAAATATTTCCACTCCAAGGTCAGGCCGCACGGACCGTACATCGCGATCAACTGCGCGGCTGTGCCGGAGACTCTTCTGGAATCCGAACTCTTCGGATACTTCCAGGGAGCTTTCACCGGCGCCGACCGTCGCAAGTTAGGTCAGTTTCAGGCCGCCAATGGTGGCGTACTGCTTCTTGACGAAATCGGCGATATGCCGCTCTCGCTCCAGGCGAAACTGCTTGGATTCATCGAAAATCGCCGGATCACACCTCTGGGATCGGTTGACGAAATCGAACTTGATGTCTGTTTGATTGCGGCGACCAATCAGCCACTGCTGAAACTGGTCGAGGCCGGCAAATTCAGGAGGGATCTGTATTTCCGTCTCTCCGGAGCAGGCTTCGATATCCCGGCCCTGAAAGATCGACGCGAGGATATTCCCCTTCTCGCGGCGCATTTCCTCCGCCGGCGCGGCCTACTGGGCGAACACGATCCGGTGCCGCCGGATCTCCTTCGCAATTTCATGGCCCACGAATGGGACGGGAACATTCGCGAACTCGACTCCTACATTCGCCAGATCGAGGCGATGGGCGAGTATGTCAGCCACGGCGACCTGCTCGGCGCTTTCTCCGCGGTCGCGCGAAACAGGTTTCAATCGATGGCCGGCAACCTCTTTGAGCAGGTTGAGGAGTTCGAACGAAAACTTCTGGTGCAGACGATGAGAGCGGTCGGTGGGAACAAATGCCACGCGGCTCGAGTGCTCGGCATCCACGAAGCTACTGTGCGGACAAAGCTCAAACGATACGGCTTGGATATATCGAGCGATGCTCCCCAAGCGGGCATCTGCTGAGTTAATCAGATCGGGAGCACACCCGCTTAAAGCTGGTGTGTGACCGCCCGCACTCGTTGGATCCTACGATCCGACAGTGCCACCACACGGGCGGTAAGCGTTTATAAATCAAACGCTTACCGCCTTTTATATCGCCTCACTCGTACAATTATACGATTAGAATTCCTCCACACGCGAATCCTCAATTCGGTGTGTGGTAACGTAACTCTCTTACATTCAACAAATTGGAAACGTCATGGAGTAGCTGGTGTGCGAACGGGCACGAAGGTTGCAAACATCCTAATCGTCATATTTCTCCAAAGCGCATGATCCAGCGCTTGGTAGGTCCTCTTTTCTTTGGTACAGGACCGCTCGCACGAGAGGGGAGTGCGGGCGGTTCTTGTTTTTATAACACCCTTGCCGACTTGATTTTATGCTTTTCAACGGTCAACCGTTTTCCGTATGTTGACCATTGATGAGCGTCTTTTCATTAGGTCTTATCGAAACACGCGGACTGGTCGCCGCAATTGAAGCGGCCGATGCCGCCGCCAAAGCGGCCAATGTCACACTCCTCTCGGCAGAGCTACTCGGTGGTGGCATTGTCACACTCCGCATGCAAGGTGATTTGGGAGCAGTGCAAGCGGCAGTCGAAGCGGGAGCACAGGCCGCCAAACGCATAGGTGAGGTCATCGCGGTGCGTGTGATTCCTCGTCCGGTGCCTGAGTTGGCACAACTTGCGCCATCGCGCAAATTTCAAAATCGCTCAACAGAACTCAAACCGACCACTACACCAAAGTCAGTTGCCGCGACCAATGTGGCTCCTGAGAAAACCATCGAGAAAACGCGACCTGTGCCAGCGCCAACAACACCCAAACCAAATCGAGAAGTAGTCACCCACAAACCGGTTCATTCAGATATCCCTAAACCTGCCGCCGTCGTGCCGGAACGTCGAACTCCTCCTGCTCCGGCAACTGTTCATCACGCGCCCGCAGTACCCTCGCGTCCCCAATACAATTTTGACGAACTGGAAGCGATGTCGGTAGTGCGACTTAGGCAGTTTGCCCGCTCGGTCAAGAATCTTGGCATCCAGGGGCGTCAGATTTCAATGGCGAACAAAACACAGCTACTCGAGGCCATCCGCCAGGCTGTTTCCGCTTCTTAAAGGAAAGACAATCCATATGCAATCACTCGACGGTAAGGTAGTCGTCGTTACCGGCGCCTCGCGCGGGATAGGCGCGGCACTCGTACGGCGCTTTGCGCAAGAGAACGCCAAACTCGTCCTCTGCTCGCGAAAGAAGACAGACCTCGACAAAGTCGCCCGCTCACTCAAGTTGAATCCGCGTGATACACTCACGGTCGCCGCCGACTTATCAAAGAGTATTGGCGTGAAGAAACTGGTCAACTCGGCCTACAAGAAGTTCGGCCGAGTCGATCTCTTCATTAATAACGCCGGCGTGTGGCATATCAAGCCATTACTGCAAGAGACCGAGGCCGACTTCGACTGGATGATAAACACAAATCTCCGGTCGGTTTTCTGTTCCATGCGCGAACTGATCCCCCGGATGAAAAAGCAGGGGGGTGGCCAGATAATCAATATTTCGTCCGGCGCGGGGAGAATACCGTTTAAGAATCTGTCGATCTACTGCGCCTCAAAAGCCGCTCTCAATATGATGAGCGCGATCGCCTCGATCGAACATCGCAATGACAATGTCAAAATCTGCGTCTTGTCCCCTGGTCCCACCGAAACCGATCCCCGCAAATTCAAACCGCAACCGAAAGCCAAAGTCACCGCGGAGCAAGTTGCCGACATGGCGGTGTCGCTGGCCCGGCAGGATCAATCGGCGTATAGCTGGCATGTCGACGTCCGCCCGCTCAAGACGCAATCAGAAATTCCGTTCATTTGACTACCTTTCAGTTACTGCTTCTCACCGGCATTTTCATCGAACCTTTGACAAAAAAGGAACCCCCTCTTCCGGACCGACGCACACGGATAGTCCGGTCCATACGTCGTATGGTTCAGAGGGGGTCGTACTGGTAAAAAACCGTTAACCCGAACGTCGCTGAAATCCACATGACTGCCGCGAAGGCGGCTCATGTAGAATTCAGATGTTTATTTCCGTGTGCGAAGGTTGGCCCGAGGGCAATGGTACTGCTATTGACTGTGTGTGTCAAGTAAAGCCTGCGTAAGCGGGACAGATTGACATGCCTTTTCGTGGCGTCTATACTTGTTCAGATTATTTGAGTTGTGTTACACGAAAAGGAAATGAATGGCCAAACATAAAGTAACGTTGATCCCCGGCGACGGGATCGGTCCGGAAGTCACCGAGGCAGTCGTTCGCGTCATCGACGCGGCCGGCGTGGATATCGAGTGGGATCGCCAACTCGGCGGTGTGGCGGCAATCGAAAAATGTGGCGAGTCGGTCCCCGACTCACTTCTTGATTCCATCAAACGCAACAAAGTGGCTCTTAAAGGCCCCCTTACCACTCTTGTGGGAAAAGGATTTCGGTCAGCCAATGTGACTCTTCGGCAAAAACTTGACCTGTACGCGAACCTTCGTCCGGTCAAATCAATTGGCGGAATCTCTTCGCGCTACGACAAAGTCGATCTGGTCATTGTCCGCGAAAACACCGAGGATTTGTATACCGGAATCGAGAGCACAATCTCGCCCGGTGTGGTCAACGCGATCAAAGTAGTGACCGAAAAGGCCTCGACCCGCATCGCCCGCTACGCCTTCGAGTATGCCCGCGCCCACGGCCGCAAGAGGATCACGCTGGTGCACAAAGCGAATATCATGAAAATCTCCGACGGCCTCTTTTTGCGGTCGTTTGAAGAAGTCGCCAAAGAATATCCGGAGATCAAAGCCGACGACCGGATTGTCGACGCCCTCTGCATGCAACTGGTGATGGACCCAACCAAATTCGATATGCTTTTGCTTGGCAATCTTTTCGGCGATATCGTCTCTGATTTGGCGGCGGGACTGGTCGGCGGGCTCGGCGTTGTACCCGGTGCAAATTTAGGCGATGAGTACGCGGTCTTTGAAGCCGTTCACGGCACCGCGCCGGATATTGCAGGCAAAGGACTGGCTAATCCGACTGCCGTGTTGTTTTCAGCTTTGCTCATGCTGAGGCATCTGGGCGAAAAAGAAGCGGCCGACCGAATCTGGAAAGCGGTGGTGCTCACGCTGGCAATTGGGCATCATCTGACCCGCGATTTAGGCGGGACACTTTCGACCGAAGAATACACCAACGAGTTGATCAAAGAGATTAAGGCGCGGAGTAATTGAATCGCATATCGGCAATCATCACCTTGGCAGTTGCCTCTTACTTGATTGTCAATTGCCACCCAAACAGAGCGTCGAGTAGACAGGAAGTCGCTGTTGTTTCTGAAGAATGCCTTCGGGTCTGCGCGGACAATTCCTGCTTGGACAGCCTGAGCTTCCCGGGTGGGGGTACCATCAATATGGAGGGTGAATATGCTCCCTTATCTCCTACACCTTGGCTACTGATACCTGACTATGCCTTGGATACCTTTCGACTCGACTTCTACAACGTGACGGGCCGGAAAATCGCAACAATCATTCAGGACTGCAAAGTAGCTTCACCTGTTCGGGTGTATCCTCGTCTTGCACTATCGCAAATGGCATCAGGAGTATACTTCATAATGCTGTCACGAAATGGAGTTGGTCTCGGGACACAGAAGTTTCTTTGGCTTAAATAAGATTGTATAATTGGTGTTATGCCCATCCAATCCCCCACCGACGGTCTCTTATGCTGGAGTTGCGGTCGACCGACCGGCATCACCGGTAAAGTCACCCGCGCCGATGAATGCCCCAACTGCATGGCGGCTCTGCGCTCGTGTCGTGGTTGTCGACATTTCGACCCGACCCGCCGCTACCAATGCCGCGAGAACGTCGATAAGAATATTGTGGAAAAAGACAAAAGCAATTTTTGTGACATGTTTCAGATGCGCGATGTGGTCAAAAAACCCGGCGGTATTTCTTCCCAGTCCGACAAAAAAGACGACCGCAAAAAGGGATTCGACGATCTATTCAAAGATTGACTCCAACTTGAGTGCGTCTCGACTACGCTCGACGCGTCGATAGGGGCAATTGAATCGATTGATCTGATTCTCGTAGGTCGAAACCCCTGCGGTTTCGACATCTTCTGCAGTATGAGTAGGTCGGGTTGGCAAGTTCTCCGCCATGGCGGAGAACGCAGACTACCCGACATTTTCAATTAGCATTGTTTACCCCCTCATCCGGCCTTCGCGAAGCGCACCTTCTCCCAGAGGGAGAAGGTTATGCATTCGACATTTTCGACAAACACCATACGACATCCTCTCCCTTTGGAAGAGGATGTCACGAAGTGACAGGTGAGCGGTTGATTAGTCCGTTGTAGGGCGGGTTCGTCTTTGAACCCGCCTTGCTTGTAGCGGACGTTGAGAATCATTACTCGGCAGAATCGCGTCGCGAAGCTCTCGGATTCTGCCCTACAAATACTTCACACTCTAAAAAAATACAAAATCGCAATCGCCGAGAGCGCCCACAAAACAACTGTCAGCGCCAGCGGGCGATCTTCGATCAATATATCCGTCGGTGAGCCCCCCTTGTCCTCTTTGTGAATCAAATACAAATACCGGAAAATTCCATACACGACAAACGGGATGGTCATGTAGAGATGATTGGTGTGGAGTTTCGATGAGACCTCGGCCGACATAGAATAGAGCATATACATCACCACCACCGACGGCGTCGTAACCCCAATCAGCTGATCGAGCAAGTACGGAGAATACCGTCCGAGAATCTTACGGTGGGCCGTAGCAGTGGTATCGAGCATAGTCAATTCGTGACGACGCTTACCAAAGGCCATGAAGAGTGCCAACAGGAAGGTGTTAATCAGAAGCCACTGCGAAACCGGAACATCAATCGCCACGGCCCCGGCATACCCGCGAAGTACAAACGAGAGCGCTACTCCCATCGCGTCGAGAATCACGATGTTTTTGAGCGCCAGCGAGTAGACCAAATTCAATCCCAGAAAAACCAGAGCGGTGATGAAAAACGAAATGCCCAAAAACCATGAACCAATAATTCCACCGCCGACTGTGACCGCTATCAATCCTGCCGCCGCGCCCACGGTTACTTTCCCGGATGCGAGTGGGCGATCCTTTTTCAGCGGATGTTGGCGATCGGAATTGCGGTCGATCAGATCATTGAACGCATAGACTGCCGATGACAACAAACAAAAGAGTCCCATAGCGGCCACCGCTCTGAGTACTGCGTCTGAATTGCCCGCCTCGCCGGCAAAGATCAGCGGAGCGAGCACAAACAGATTTTTCAGCCACTGTTTCGGCCGGGCCAGCTTGATCAGTTGCGTTAACATGGCAGAGAATTATCGAAAGAGATTATGTGCCGAAGGGCAGTGATTGTTCGATCCCGGGGAAGAAAGTCCCAAAGAATTTCACCGCCCGCATGGTGGCTGAGTCGAGTGTGTCGCCGGTCTCCATGGGCACTGTCAGCCGGACAAAGGCGGCGTCAGTCGGCGAAAAAGTGAGCGCGTTTTTGACCAGATCAAATTTTAACCCGAATTCATTGCGAATCGCTCCGCTCCGCGTCTCAAACCAATACATCATCATCTGCCTTGAATTGTCGTCGGAAATTATCAGCCGGTTGACTTCGCGCGTTGCGCCACCCGCCAGCGACAGCGTGTACGGGTGGTTACTCTCGATCCGCCAGCCGGAGCCGGGGAGACAATGCTTGGGTGAGTGAATCTGACTTCCATATTTTTGCGACGAAAAATACGCGACAAAAAGCCAGTACCCCTGATTGTCCGAGTCGGTGTAGTAGCGCAAGGTCGAAGTGTCGGCTTTGAGCACATCGTAGGAGGCGCTGTCAAAAAAATGTTCGGTCCCGGTAAAGGAATCAACTGAGAAAGGCAGGTGCGCAAAATTCGCGGGGGTAGAAGGCATCTTGGAGAACAACCGGAAACTGTTTCCGGCCGCGCCTCCAACCAAAATGACAACAAGTGCAATCATCGCCGCCCGTTTCATTTGAACACCGCCTTGAGAATTGTGCTCATAATCAACAGAAGTATGAACGACACCACAAAGACCGATAACCCCATCAGCGAATGCAGTGGCTCGGCGGTAACATCGGGTGTGACCGTAGTCGCCAAGAGCGCGGTGACAAAGACGCGGAACACATTGGCCGCAACGGCAATCGGGACAGTCGAGGCAAACAACAGGATCTTTCCGGCGAAGCGCTTCTGGGTCATATAGGCGAAGAGCGCCCCAAGTGCCAAAAGCGACATCAGCGAGCGCATCCCCGAACAGGCCTCGGCCACTTCAAGCGCTGTGCCGCCGGCCAAATTGAGAATATTACCCTCTCGCACTACCTGCATGCCGATCGCACTTAGAGTACCGGCAGTAATCTTGCTCGCCAGCAGTTGCATCGGGAAAGTAAGAGAGTAGTAAATCACATACGGTATCGGCACCATAAACAGCAAAAACGCCAGTTCAAACCAAACTTGCTTTACAATCCCCCGCCCGAACAAATACCAAACCAATCCGAAAAGGCAGAGCACAAACGATACGCGAACGGTGAAATACTCCGCGCCGCCGTTGCCGATGACGAAAAGCAAAATCCCAAACACGACCAGCGCCAGCCCACCTTTGTCGATGCTCTTGGGGGTAGCGCTCAGGGTGGCCCGTTTCTGCCAGACCAGATAAAGAGAAACCAGCGGGACTAAGAAACCATGGGAATAGTTGGAGTCCTGCGACCAGGTGACAATTAACTCATAGAGCGCCGGCAGATAGACAGCAACAAGCGCGGCGAACGGGAGATAGGTCAGGTACGCCGGTTGTTTCGTTTGATCTAAAGATATCGAGGACATCTGACCGTAGTATACCCGGCCCGCGCGTTTGAATCAAGGTTCAACTCCGGCTGGTTTTGGTCCCTTCTCCGAGGTCGAGTATCGTTTGAACAGTCTGCTCAAATTGGTTATACTGGAAGTCATGCAACGCCATCGTCGTCAGAAACCCGGTCCGGCCAACTCACCCCACTTTGGAGTGCTGGTCAATCCCAAAGCCAGCGGTCACAACCGGGGGGCTGTCGATTCGTTGACTGCGGAAATCAAAAAGCATGGCGGATACTACACAATCGAGGAACCGGAGACCGCCCTGGCGACCGTGCACCGGGCCAAAGTACTGGCCGGTCTTGTCCCCGGCGACATACCGCCTAACGTCTCGCGATTCGGCAAAATCACCGGGCTGATTTCGGTCGGCGGTGACGGTACTTTTAACTTAGTAGCGCGTGCCGCCCACGATGCCGACTTACCGGTGGGCGCTATTCCGACCGGCCGCTTTAATAATCTGGCTCGCTCGATGTACGGCGACGCAAAGTCAGGGACCGCGATTTCTAAAGTGCTTGGCGGGAATTACCGCAAGATCGATGTAGGCATGGTCGGCGATCGTCCCTTCTTCACTTCGATTGGGCTTGGATTGGTGCCAGAACTGATGAACGCACTAGAGGGGAAACGAACGCCGCTCTTTGGAATCGGCTGGTCACGGCTCGGCGCTCTGGCGGCCGCCAATGTGAAAATGCAAAAGACACTCTTAAAGGTCGACGCAGTCAAAGTAGATTTCGAGCCGGTCTTTCTCAATGTCAACTTATTGCCCTATGCTGTCGGACTGCAGTTCTCGCCGGCGTCGATTGCCGACGACGGCCTTATCGAAGTCCTGTGCGACCAACGGCCGCTTCTGGGTAACTACTCTGTCTTTGTCCGTCAGATTTACAAAAAGAATTATCTCTTCGGCAACGAGATATGCGTCTATCGAGGCAAGTCGATATTGTGCCAGCCGACCGAAGGTCGGACGCTGTATGTCGACGGCGAGCTGATAACTCTTCAGACCAACTCGCTGGATATTTCAATCCACGCCAAACAACTCACCCTGCTGGGATAGCGCCGGTATGCGCCTACGGCGATACATGGGATGGGCGTCGGTTCTGGCCATGCTTGGAGTTACCTCATTGGCGCAAACTCCGTCAACAGACTCGCTTCCCAAACTCGACACGCTCTTGTATGTGCCGCAAATGGAACAGCATCCGGCCGGCGATGTAACCAACGCGGTCAATCTTGAAGAGCATCTGATCCAGAATCCGACTGCGGCGCTATTCAAATCGATGGTAATCCCCGGAATGGGCCAAGCGGGAAATCACCGCTGGTTCAAAGCGGGACTGTTTGCCGGACTGCAGACCTGGTTTGCGCTCAAGGCAATCGATCACGGCCAGTCGGCCCACGCCCACAAAGCCGCATTCGACGCCGCAACTGATGTCAACTATAGGCGGTCGCTCCACACGGCCTACGAAATCGAACGCTCCAAACGAAATAAGTTTGTCTGGTTCTTCGGGCTCACGACATTTGTTTCAATGTTCGACGCCTATGTCGACGCCCACATGTCCGGCTCGCCGAGCAACAAGCGCAACGACCAGTTCACAGTCGATCTGGCCCCCGATCCGCGCGGTGGCGCGATGGCCAGCCTGTCATTTCATTTCTGATTAGCTCTTTTGGCAACTCAGACCGTCTTTGCCCGTATTGACGGACAATTGGTCCTGTCATACCTTAATGCCAACCTGTAACTCAAGCGAGGTATCCATGCGGCGTTTTCTGCCGATGTGTTTGTTGATCACAGTGTCGTTAGTCGGCGCGACCGGCGCGTGGGGGTACGATCCCTCCTGGTCACCGGATATACCGGTGGATACATCGCCGTACTTCCCAGGCGCCCACTACGATCAGGCGATCCCCTCGCCACGTGGCTATCTGCAGAATCCGCTCGGCCAGTGGCCCCTCCGATATTCCGAGATGGCCGCATATCTGAAAGCACTCGACGGCAAGTCCTCGCGTTTGAAGATCGAGATTCATGGACGGACGCACGAAAATCGCCCGCTCTACAATGTGTTCATTTCGTCTCCGGAAAATATCGCCAATCTTGAAAAAATCCGCGCCGAACATTCCGCCTTTTCCGATCCTGCCACACCACCGGCCACGGCCAATGCGATGATCGGAAAAATACCGGCGGTCGCCTGGCTTGGTTACTCGATCCACGGTGACGAGTGTTCCGGTGTCGACGCGGCGGTAGCGCTGATCTATCATCTCGTTGCGTCTACTGATGCCGATGTTCAGAATCTGTTGAGTCGCCTGATAATCATTATAGATCCGAATCAAAACCCCGACGGCCGCGAGCGATACCTGTCAATGCTCGAAACGTATCGCGGGTATGTCCCCAACTACAACATGGATGCGCTACAGCATCGCGGCCATTGGCCATGGGGACGTGGCAACCACTATTGGTTTGACATGAACCGTGACTGGATACTGGCCACACAACCGGAGACCGACGGACGCCTGGCGACTACCCTAAAATGGCTTCCGCAGGTGGCAGTCGATGCTCACGAAATGGGAGCCGATGCCTCGTTTCTGCACAACCCGCCCCGCGAACCGATCAATTACAATCTGCCGGAGACGGTGAAGAAGTGGTCGGAGACATTCGGCGTCGAACAGGGAACAGCGCTCGATCAATACGGCTGGCCTCACTATTCAGGCGAATGGAACGAGGATTGGTACCCCGGTTACGGCGGATCCTGGTCAGCCTATTCCGGAACAATCGGTTTACTTTATGAACAAGCGCGTGTTGGGGGAGAGATGGTTAAACAGTCGGATGACTACCTGCTCACCTATCATGAAGCGGTGCACCATCAAATCGTTTCCAGTGTGGCAAATCTCGTTTCGTTGTCGAATCATCGGGAAGATATCTTGCGCGATTTTCGCGCGGCACGCACCCAGATTGTCGAACAAGGAAAACGATCCGGCCTTACGTTTGTCTTTCCGCCCGATCCGGACAAAGTGAAGCAGGCGTCGTTCATTACGACTCTTCTCAAACAAGGGATCGAAATTCAACGAACTACCTCGGAAACAACGGTCAGCGGGATCGAAAGCCGTGGCGCCAAAGTGTCCGGCGCCAAGCTTCCCGCAGGATCGTACGTCGTCTCCACCGCCCAGGTACAGGGGGCGCTGATCAAAGCGATTCTGGAGTTTGACCCACGCCTGAAAGTGTCGATGCTCGAAGAAGAACGCCGGTATGTACAGAAGAAAGATGAATCGCGGATGTACGACATCACGACCTGGTCGCTTCCGCTGGCGTACAATCTGAAAGCGTATGCGACAACATCGTTTTCCGCCCCCCGCCTGGAACCGGTCACCGGAATCGCACTCGAGAAAGGTCAGGTGGTCAATGCCGGTCCTCTCGCGGCATATCTGGTAAACATGGAGGGTGAAGCAACCGCCCGCTTCTTGATCAAGGCGTTCGCCAGCGGCATGACTATTTTTGCCGCAGAGCGGCCGTTCACTGTCGAGGGACGTTCATTCAACCGCGGTTCGCTTGTCATCCGCGTTCGCGGAAATATCGACTCACTGGCTGAGATTCTCCGGCCGATCGCCGAAGAGACAGGAGTGCATGTCTACGGAGTCCACACCTTTACCGCCGCTGAAGGCGCGTCGCTCGGCGCCGAGGCGTACCGCCTTCTGGAATCACCGCGCATCGCGATTGTAACCGGCGACGGCCTTAACTTCAATTCCGCCGGATCGATTTGGAATATGATCGATGCCGAACTAAACATGCCGCACTCGCTCATCGAAGTCGACGACCTGCGATACGGAAATCTCACTCCCTATAATGTCATTATCATCCCTTCATCATGGGGGCCGCTGGGCGACCGTCTGGGAAAAGGTGGCAAAGACAACATTGATACCTGGGTGAATGCCGGCGGCACATTGATCTGCCTTGGCAATTCGACCGAATGGGCGGCCGATTCGTCGACTGGACTCTCAATGGTCCGCTCCCGGGGACAAGTGCTGGATAAACTCGACAAATACGCCAAGAGCCTGGAACGCGAACAGGCGGTGGCGGTCGTCGACACCGTCGCGCTTTGGTATCCCGAAAAAGCTCCTGCCGAGAAAAAGAAAGAAGCGACGCCGTCGCTCTCGTCCGATGAAGCCAAAGAACTCGAATCATTTCAGCGCAAGTTTTCGCCGCAGGGCGCATTTCTGCGAGTCAATCTCGATCCGGAATTCTGGTTGAACTACGGCATGGATTCTACCGTGACCGTCTTGTTCTCGGGAGGCACGGTCTTCTTGTCCAGCCCGCCGGTGAGGACCGCCGGACGATTCGCCGACGAAAAATCACTGCGTGTGTCGGGTCTTCTATGGCCCGAGGCCCGCGCGCGAGTGGCCAACTCGGCCTATTTGACACAGGAGTCGCATGGAAACGGACAGATTATCTTGTTCGCCGAAGAGCCGAACTTCCGTGGCTATTTCTGGGGAACGCGCCGTTTGCTCATAAACGCGATCCTCTACGGTCCGGGTATGACCGGCGGCGGCCACGACGACAAACACCGCGGACTGCTCAGGAATTGAACAGGCCACCAACTACGGTCTTGTCGGAGCCTGAAAATACGCTATATTAATGTAGGAGGACGCCTGCGGGCGTCCTCATTTGTTGAGTTCACTTTCGGAAATAGGATAGTCTGCCACTCATGAAAAATAAACGCGTCTTAGTCACCCGACTTTCCGTCATTGCGTGGAGCGGCGTCCTCCTGAGCTTGTCGAAGGAAACCGCGACGAAGCAATCTCGCCTCGCACAGCCACCTCCAAAGAGAATGTCAGATGAAGAATAAGAGAATTCTTGTCACCGGCGGTGCCGGGTTCTTAGGCTACCACCTCGCCCAAAATCTCCCGCGCTACGGCGCTTCGTTCATGGCCTTTAACGATATCGCGCCGTTTTTCGCCGGTGAATACCCCGAAGGATCACTGCTGGTCAATGTCGATGTCCGCGACGCCGACAAAATGTATCGCCTCATCAAAGACAACCGCATTGATATTATCGTCCACTGCGCCGCCGCGCTTCCGCTCTGGCCGCGCGAAGAAATCATGTCGACCAATATCGCCGGGGTGCGCAACACCCTTGAGCAGGCGAAAAAGTGCAATGTCGAGCGGGTGATATTCATCAGCTCAACCGCCGTCTACGGTGTCCCGGATAAACATCCGCTAGTCGAGACCGATCCGGTGCACGGGGTCGGGGCGTACGGCGAGAGCAAGATTATCGGCGAGGAAGTCTGCGCTGAATTCCGCAAACAAGGCATGTGTGTGCCGGTCATTCGCCCAAAAACTTTCATCGGCACCGCGCGACTGGGCGTCTTTCAGATTCTCTACGACTGGGTTGATTCGGGCAAACGCATCCCAATCATCGGCAAAGGGAACAATCTCTATCAACTGCTCGAAGTCACCGATCTTATCGAGGCGATCTCGCTGGCCGGATCGGCGCCGCCCGATGTCGCCAACGATATTTTCAATGTCGGCGCCCAGCGATTTGAGAAAGTAAAAATTGATGTCGGCGCGCTTTGCGATTTCGCCGGTAACGGCGCGCGCGTCATGCCGACCCCCGCGCCACTGGTCAAAGGTGCACTGGCGGTCTTTGAATTCATGAAAATCTCGCCGCTCTACAAATGGGTCTACGGCACCGCCGACAAAGATTCGTTTGTATCTACAGAGAAGATCGAAAGCAAACTCGGCTGGAAGGCCAACAACTCAAATCAAGACGCGCTAATTTCTTCTCACAAATGGTACCTTGAACACAAAGACGAACTTCTGCATCAAGGCAAAACCGGCGTCACCCACCGTGTCGGCTGGGACCAGGGGATACTGAAGTTGTTCAAGAAGTGGCTGTAACCAGCCATATGGCTGGACCTTGGGGCTTCGCCGCGTTGTATTGAACTCTATATTCGTAGGACGGGCCCGTCTTCGAACCCGTCGTCTTTGTCCGGGCTTCGACTCCGCTTAGCCCGACGCTACGCGCTCAGCGCAGATTTGCGATAGACTTGCAGATCAACTTAAGCACCCTAGGTATTCAGAGCCGTACACAGTTGATTCTCATGAGATATCATTTTGGCTGCTGAGCCGCGCTACCGTTCAACACTGAAGGCGCGGGGATCGGAACGTCGCCCTGAGCGGAGTCGAAGGGCGTCTCCTAATCGTCTTGTAGGGCAGAACCCGAGCTCTGCGACACGGTTCTGCCTTTCCTGTCTTCGTAGAGTGAATCCGTCCTCGAACCCGCCACCTTTACCCCGTCACTGCGAGGCTCCAATATCCTCAATCAAACTCATACTTCGGATTAGCAGGTGTTTGCTCAAAGCTGACACGGCCGATCACAATCTCTGCGCGGGCGTATGACTCGCCTTTCATCGGGCAATCGGCTAAACGGCGAAGCGAGGCCAGCTGGCCGGTGTGAGTGAGGGCGTCGGCAATCGGCCCCTGAAAAATCTTGGTCAACTCCATCTTGATCGGCTGGCTCGCGAGTGCATCGTCGAATTTCTTGAGCGCGCCAAAAAACCGCGCGACTTCCTGATCCCACGGTAGTGGCGTCGAGTTATTCCATTTCCATTCGCCGGTAACGAGCGTGTATCCCCAGTCGAACAGATCGCCCATGTGCGCGACAATTTCGACCGGCGTTTTCGAGCTTGGCCCCGGTTTGAAATAAGCAAATGAGGCCGGCGCCCCGCGCATGGTTTTTCCGGCACGATAGGCGAGGGTGGCGACAGTGTGGCGTAACAATTCAAGATCGGTCATGGTGCGAATCCTTCTTTATGTAGGTCGGGTTCCGACAGAGCGCCGGATGGCGCGACGGAGAAACCCGACAAAATCGTGCGAAACAAGTAAGTGTCGGGTTTTTCGGTCGTCCCGCACTGCGGGACTCCCTCAGAACCCGACCTACAGCTTGGTGCCCCACCGCTTGCGGTGGGATCCCCAAATTCAACAATACTGGATCATCTCACCAACCCCACCCTAAAGGGTGGGTTACCAAGGCGGAAGAGAGGAGAGATTGCTTCGGACACGCGACCCTTCGACAGGCTCAGGGTGAAGTCGTTAATGAACTTTGAATTCAGATCCAGATGACTTCAGGCTGAGCTTGTCGAAGCCTCAATTTGCGTCACGCGAAGCGCGTGACGCTCGCAATGACGATACAATCGACTTCTCGACTCACACCGCCGGCGGTTGCATCCCCATGCCCGACCATTCGTCGCGCGAGGGACCGTAGACACCCGGCACATTCAGTCCCGCCTGACGCATCAGCACGGTCATCTGCCCGCGATGATGAATCTCATGGCGAATCAGAATATCAAGCGCCAGCCCGAGTGACCAATCCATGCCGTAGAAATTCTTCACTTCCTTAAGCGTCGCGTCGGTCCAGTTCTTCTTGATATACTCAAGCATTTCGCCTGTGGCTTTTTCGTACCCGTCGGCAATCTGCACAGCCGATTTCGGAAGCGGCGCTTCTTTGTCGAGCGTTTTGAACGGCACACCGGCAATCCCCATCATTTCGGGATAGGTCGTAGTCAAATGCCAGGCGACACGGCCAAGCGTGCGGTGATCGTTCGCCACCGACTGGCCAAGCGATGTGTCGGTGAACTGTTTCATAAGTTTGAGCGTCCCCTCGCGCTCGTGACCGTACGTTTGCAGGAAATTCTCAACAGATGTGTACATGATATCCTCCGAGTTATTACGCAATAATCTTTTCTATCTTAGTCAGCGTCTCCTCATCAAGTGTTACACCACACGCCGACAAATTCTGTTCCAATTGGTCTACACTGGTCGCGCCGACAATGGCACAGGAAATCTGTGGCAAACGGAGTATCCACGCAATCGCAAGTTGTACGATTGTGATACCGAGGTCCCCGGCCAGTTCGCCCAGTTTTTTCACCTTGGCGATATTCTCCTCAGTCAGATCGCGCTCCATCCACCGGGTATTCGCGGCCCGGCTGTCTTTGGGAATGCCGCCGCTATACTTGCCGGTCAATAGCCCCTGAGCCAAGGGTGACCAGACTGTCAGCCCCATGCCGTGGCGGTCGCAGGCCGGGATAATCTCTTTTTCGATATGGCGGTCCAGCAGGTTGTATCTCGGCTGTTCCACCGAGGGCGGGTAGCCACGCCAATGGACCGCCGATGACACCGCGTCGTCGATCTGGTCGGCTTCCCAGACCGAGGTCCCCCAGTACAAAATATCCCCGGCGCGGACTAGATCTTCCATCGCCCGGATTGTCTCCTCGACCGGCGTTTCCGGATCAAAGCGGTGGCAAAAATAAATATCGAGATAATCAGTACCAATTCGCTTGAGTGTACCGCGGATCGATTCCATGATATGTTTTCGCGAGAGTCCCCGGTCGTTGACATTTTCGGTCATCGGCCAAAAGAGTTTGCTTGAGATGACCAGATCAGAGCGCTTAAGCGGCGCGATCGCTTTGCCGACCGCTGTCTCCGCCGATCCTTTGGCGTAGATATCGGCGATATCAATGAAATTGACCCCCAGCTCGACCGCTCTGCGGACAATCTTCTCGCTGGTCTTCTGTTCGACCGTGCCGCCGTAGGTGAGCCATGCCCCCAGCGAGATTTCGGAAATTTTCAGACCGGTGTGGCCCATTCTGCGGTAGATCACGCGTACATCCCTTTCTTCGTAGACGAATCTTCGTAGGCGGGAATCTACGGTCTACTCACGATGCCGTCAATTGGGGCTCTATGATGGGTCGATTAATTTAGGCGCGATCGCACATTCGGATATCGCTGAAATATCTCATTAGTGACCGCCGTATCAAGCTTGTGCGCCATCCCGAATTTGATCAGATCAGCCGCGTCGTCGAACATGCTTCGCACACAAGCTGAATAAATCAAATCGCGGTATTTGCTGGCATCGACAGAATCTTTAATCGGTAGCCTTTCCATCCATTTGTGGAGCTCCGCACGGTCACGCGCCGCCACCGCCAGTGTTGCCATGGCGTACATCGAGGGCTGGTGGTCCGGCTGGATCTCAATAGACTTGTCAATATATTCGCGCGATTCTGTCGTTTTCCCAAGGCGGGCATAGATATTGGCCATGTTGTACGAAATATCGGCATTGTGCGGATTAAGACCAAACGCCACATGGGCTATTTCAAGCGCTTCGGGAAGCCGACCCAGTGCCGAATACGACGCACAGAGCAGCGAGTAAGCGTCGACTGCCGACGGGTTCTCAGACCGTGCCAAATCCGCCAGACCAATCGCTTCCGGGATATTACCTTCATTATATACTCGCACCGCATGTTCCATGATCTTAAGTTCCGGATAGTCCCGGGTCAGTGCATTCTGTAGCGAATCCCCCTTGGCCTTTTCTCCGTGATCTCGGAGATACTCGATAGTCAAATAGTGCAAACTTCGGCTCTTGTTCTTATCCATTTTGAAAATCCGGTCGACCATATCGATCGACCTCTCGGGCGACATCGCGACTGCAACTCGGGGTACCAGCACTGCCAGATTGAGCGCGATTGCCAGCAAAGCGACCTTGCGCCCGATTGTTCTGTCGGTTGATACAAAAATCAGATAGTAAAACCCGTAGACGATTGCAGGAATAGCGGCGAAAGCGAATAGGTCCCAGTCGCGAAGCATCCCCAGTTTCGGATCAAACAGAAAGACCAGCGCCGCCGCTCCGGCGGTAGCGGTGAATATGAATACAGCGGCGGTTCGTTGGCGTGGTTCCGGTTTGCCACCGCGTATGCCCGCAAGCACGAGGATCACCGATGGAACAAGAAAGATCACGAGATTGATTAAATCCAATAAGTGCGGCATCGAAAAGAGCGTGTACCCTTCAACCGTAAAGCGATCAGCAACCGGCGGCACCAACATAAACCGAATTTGATAACTATGCGTCGCCAGATATGCGATGACTGCTATCCCAGCCGCCACACCTGCGCCCAAGAGTCCATACCGCGCGATCTTCGGCCATTTGGCAACTCTCTGCCAAAGTCGCGTTGGTTGTAAAATCAGATAGACAACTGCCGGAAAGATCGCGATTGCAAAGGGATGAAACGCCATGGCCGCAATCCACGCAATCAATACCCACCACCTACTGCCAAGTCCTTGAGTTGCCAGTATCGCGCAGAGCGAAACCGTGAGGATCGCGAAAATAAAGGGCGGGTAGGTTTCGACATAACCGAAAAAGAAATAACCGGTGGCGGTTGAAAGCACTCCAATGACAAATAGCCATGAATCAAGCAATCCCGCTCCCAGTCGACGGGCGCCGACCAAAAGCGCCAAGAGCGCAAGTAGCCCGCTGGCCCACGCGATCAATTGAACCGCCAATCGGGCCGATTCCTCGGAGTTTCCGCCGACCATCGAAAATGCCCGGGCTTGAATCCACTCGGCCGGAAGATTCCAGATCATATGAGTGATAGCGCCCGTCTTCACATTATGTAGTATTTGAAGGCCGTCGCCCAAAAAATGTGTGCGGTTGGCGAAGACAACAAAGAGTGCGACAATAGCCGCGGTCGAGATAAGCGACACTCCCCAATACTTACCAGTCGTGGTCTCGTCAGCGGACTTAAGCAAAATTCGATTGAGAAATAGTGGTAGAACTCCCAGCGCACCAGCGGCTGTCAGCCATATCCAGATTGGGAAATACGACCACCAATTGATCCCCCAAAACCGTCCGCCAGTTACAAATCCCCCCAATACGAAAATTGCGAGAGTCGCGAAAAACGCCGGGAGAATTGCCCGTTCCGTTTTCAATTCAAGCTCGTTTGTTGACGCGGCGGTTTATCCGCCCAGCTTGGAAATGCGCACAGTTAGCGAATCCAAAACTTCCGGCATACTCGTCTTGTATCCGGCCGCTTCAAATTCTGTTCGGGCGCGGATCAACAATTCCAATCCGCTCGCGGTGTTTCCTTCGGCGATATCGATCTCGCCCAAGTCTTCAAGCGACTGGGCGATCGCCGAATGATGTTCCAGTCGCTCGGCCCAAGCCAGCACCGGGCGTAGCCATTTTTTGGCGTCGTCGAAATTGCCGATCAGTCGATAGGTCATGCC
The DNA here is from genome assembly GCA_964571235.1 of uncultured Ignavibacteriales bacterium. Lineage (GTDB taxonomy): Bacteria > Zixibacteria > MSB-5A5 > GN15 > FEB-12 > JACRAV01. Next base: position 316,372 of record CAZNAI010000003.1, read on the forward strand.
GATATGATAGTCGGCGAACAGTTTGGCGGTCTCATCGGAAAAGCGCCAATGGTAGTCGCGGGCTTTTAGGTAGCATTCAAGTGCCGAATCGAACTGCTTGGCATCAAAGTACGACCCGGCCAGATTATTCCACAGCGGCCCGAGCCACTGTTCTTCGCCGCCGGCCTCGGCCGCTTCGATTCCCCGTCTGCTCCAGGTCACCTGATCTTCGATCTTATCTGAGACAATAGTCATCATGTTAGCCGCGTCGATCATCCGTCCCCAGAGTCCGTTTTCATTGCAGAAGTTGAACATATCGGCAAATGTCTCGCGTGCCGCCGTGAGAGAATCGTCTTTCCACTCAAATCTCCCTTTGACACCCAAATACCGCGACCACCCCATCTGATCGGTGATACTGGCTTTCTGCGCCGCTTTTTCAAGATAAGTGCGCCCCTCGGCCTTCTTTCCGGTAGTGAGGTAACAGCGGGCGATCTGGCAGAGCGCCTCGGTTTCGATCGAGAAATTGAACTCCTCGCCGGCGGTATCGAGCGCCACCTGATAGGCGGCCAGCGCTTCGGGGTATTTCTTGGCTTTGAAAAGCGAATCGGCCTGCCCCAAAAGGGCGTCGGCCGACAGATCGGTTGCGGTCACATCGTCTCCCTTCTTGACAACATCGATAGCCGTCGCCGCCTGTGTCCAAACAACCGAGGCGAACAAAAGGGCGACAGATCGAAGTGTGAGCGTCATTGAATTCCAATATATCGAATGACAGGGTGGAGTCAATGTACCGGAATTGTTGGGAGAGCCGGGTGCCCCAACGCTTGAGGTTTGTTGAAAAAGCCCCAAGGGCCGTCGTTGCGAGGAGCGACGTCCTCGGAGCGACGAAGCAATCTCTCTTGGATTCTTTCACTTAGAGCGAAGCAGAGATTGCTTCCTCCGGCTTTCGCCGGAGTCGCAACGACAGTAGAGAAGGTTCTTCAACAAGCCCCTTGCGTTGGGGAGAGATTCGGGCAAAAGAATTGTTTCGTCGGCGGCAGACCCCCGGTCTGCCCCTTAGTACACATTCGGGCAGACGCGGGCGCCTGCCTCGTGTGGAAATGTAGATTACAGGTACGGTCTAAGGCTGGGGTACCTTGTGACAAGATCCATAACATCAGTGGAATCTAACTGCGCACCTCGGGCTTCGGTAATGCGCTTTGAGGCCGTAACATAATCACCATCGTCGAGTAGCGATTCAATCCACTCTTTAACTGACTCTGCGGGTGCATCTTCTCTCACCGCAATTCGTCGTAAGTTATTGACATACTTCTTCTCCTTTTCGATGTCTCTGTAGATATACTGAAGCGCCAACAATGGTCGAAGAGACAACGTATCCAAACGGAACGACTTTGTGAGGTGGTACTCGGCTCTGTCGTACTCTTTGAGTCTATAGTAGGCCAAACCGAGGTTGAAGTGAACGATTGGGTATCCGGGTCTCAATCCGTCGACTACACGATAGCAATAGATCGCTGAATCGTACTTTTCCTGAACGACAAGCATCGAGCCGAGATTCCCCCAGGCAGTCCAGTTTGACGGGTTGCGCTTAACGGCCCGGCGCAGTACCTCTACCCACTGTGCAGAGTCGATCGGCACCGATCCAAGCGGAGTGGAGCTTACGAGCACCTGTTCAGGATCACTTTGATACCATTGGTTGACTATTCGCCCGGCCGTAGCCGAATCACCGTTTTGGAGAAGATACTTCACGAGGATGTATTTGAGCGGTCCGGTCTTGTCCTTGTCCAGTTCGGCATAGTTTTCCAGATGCTGAACCATCATTGAAGGGTAAGTCAAGCAGGCCAATCTTGGTCCGAGTAACAGCACATTTAGAGCGAGAATGAGGCCGGATGCTTTGAGCGAGGTCAACTTTATCGGTGTTCGTAAGAGCAATGTAAGGGGGCCGACAATTAGGGGAATACCTGCAAATGCAAAGAGATCCCAATCGCGGGGCATACCCAGTTTTGCGTCAAATATGAACGTTGAGCCAAGGCACAAAGTCGATATGCTCCCGATTGTCAGCCATTCCAACTTTTCTTGAGTCACCTCTCGACGAGTCGCCTCGAGGGTCGTCAAGATGACCAGGATCGACGGTACCAAGTTAGGGATGATATTAACCACATCTACCAAGTGATCAAGTGAGAGCATCGTATAGTGCCCCACAGTGAATTCGTCTTGTCTGAATGGCACGAGAGCAAGTCTGAAAAAGAGGTCGTTTGTGTAAATGTAGAAAAAGACTGCCGCCAGTCCAGCGGCGAGCACAGCCGCATAGGCGGTTCGTACGAGAATGTGGGCAGTGGTCACTTTCTGCCAAAGTGGAGTCGGACGAAGAACCAAGTAGAGTGAAACCGGGATTAGAACAACTCCGAAAATGTGAAAGAACACAGCGGCGCTTTGTGCGATGATAAGCCACATCGGATTGATTTCACGACGGCTAAGTTGGATTGCGCAGTATACATAGAGCAAAACTGAGACGGCGAATAATGCGTAGTTTTCGACATATCCGAAGAAGAGCATGGAGAAACCGGAAGTGAGAACGCATAGCAGGAAGAGAACTCGGGCCAATCGGCCGGAAACTATCCTCGGTGTTAAGACCGTAAGGCATGTTATGAAGAAAATACCGCCTACAAATGAGACAATCCGATAGGCGAGCAACGCTGTCGTTTCACCACCTCGCCCCAAAATCCCAAACAGCCAATATTGAAAGATACCGCCGCCGATCTCCCGCAGTTTCAAGAAGTGATTGTCTGTGGCGAGCAAACTCAACAACGTATACCCATCCCCCAAGAAGTGTGTCCGGGCGCGGAGGAAGTAAAACAGCGCCAGCATGACAACCACAAAGCCGCCGACCAGCCAACGGTAGGTGATAGGTGTGATGTCGTCGCGATCTTTAAGCGTGCGGTCGATTACTCTGTCGATCACCGTTGGAGCCGCCATACCGATGGCAAGTAGCAGGAACTTCACCCAAAGCGGAAAGTAGGCCCACCAGCTTATTCCCCAAACTCGGTATTCGGGGTAGAATGATGCCACAAAGAACGCGGCCACAGTCGCGTAATAGGCGACGAGGACAGAGATCGGCAGTTTATCGCCCCGAGGTGTCATGGTGAAAAGATAAGCGAGTAAACGCCGAAGTCAAAGCTGTCGGAATGGGGTAGAGGAGCGCAAACAGAGCCGTTCAGTGGTCCCAGCGCATCCAACCTCCACAAACAAAAAACGGCGAACACACTGGTCCGCCGTTTACAATCTAATCTTGGTGTTTGTCTACGGGCAACTCGGGAGCGGATTGAGCGAGATAAACATGTGGTCGATCAGCGCTGTCAGATCCGAAATATCGATCGACCCTGCGGAGTCAGTGTTTGCCTCGTCGAAACAACAGAGCGGATTAAGTGAAATGAACATATGGTCGATCAATGCCGTCAGATCGGAAATATCCACACCCTGACCGCCATCGCAATCGACATTCCCCCGAGTGCCGAGGCAACAGGAAGTTGGTGTGCAAGGGCCAGAGCCCAATGCTCCAATGTTGGTGAAACACGGATTCCCCGGCCCAGCCAGACAGGGAGAACCGGTTAGCAAAGTAAATTTGCCGCCGGCGGTATCGCAAAATTTCGGATCAGCAGAAAACATTAAGGAGGTGTCGACAGTGGCATCGAAAACGTTCTGCCAGTCAACTGCATTGCCAAATACATCACTACACATCATTGAAACGCCGGGGAAATACGTACCAGTCTTCTGTAGCCCCGCCACCCGGTTATACGCGATGATGTTTGCGTACAAATAGGTAAACACGGTATCTACTACCATCGGATCGGAGTTTACTCCGACAAACCGCACGCCGCCGCTGTCATTGCAGACAATCGTACTACTACTGATCGTTCGCGCCGAATCGTTGTGCCATCCAAAAACTACACCGGCGCCGCGATTGTGGTCAATCACCACTTGCGATAGCATGGTTCCCCCGGTGCCGCCGGCGTCGAGGCCGACCGCAAATCCGTGCCCGAGGTTGTGGGAAACAAAGCAATACAAAAAGATTGGAGCCGCGCTACCAGCGGTGGTGACTCCGTGCGACGTATTATTTCTGATCACCGTGCCGATGAAAACCGGAGAGGCATTCACACAATGAATGGCGCCGGTGTCGATCCCGCCGTCAGTGGCAAAATAGGCATTGATGATGGTAAATCCGACGACAATCGATTCGCCGGTTTCTCCTGAATGGAACAAAAAGCCACCGTGATGTGAGCCGGCGGTTCCGCCGCAGTCAATAATCGTTACCTCGGCCTGCCCCGCGCCGTAGACTACGATCGCCTTGCCTTTGAAATCGATATCGCGATTTCCGGCGCCCGAATATGTTCCCGGAGCTACTTCGACACTGTCGCCATTGGCCGCGGCATCGATCCCCGCCTGGATTGTGACAAGCTGTTCCCCGGCGCTCGCTGACCCAGCCGGGACCACTTTTAGCACACGGGCGCTCGCTAAACCGGCAACGCCGATCACTCCAATGACCGCCCAGAGCATGAGTTTGCGCACCAACATCAAAAACCTCCCGCGAATGCATTGTTCTGTTTCAAACCGAATAACCGATAGGCAACAAAGTGTACGAATGAATGGTATGCGAAGTTACCGCCAACGGCCGTTCACACACCTAAAGATAGGCCAATTGTAGAGCCAGTCAATCCAAATTTGGAAAGTCCCGGAGTCGAAAAGGCGTGTTAAAGACGGCGTCACCCCCCAAAGCAATTGGGAGGCGCGACCAGCGAAAGGTACAGGTAGTCGATGAGCGCGGTCAGATCGGCGATATCTATAGCGCCCGATCCGTCCATATTGGCGGCGTCGAAGCAACAGACCGGCGTGAACGACACATACAGGAAGTCGATCATGCGGGTCAGGTCGGATATGTCGATTTGATTATTGGGGTCGCAGTCAACATTGCCAGGGAATCCGACACAACACGTGGCACAACCGGCAAAGTAGGCGCCGAGATCGATCCCGCACGGATTGTTGGGTGCCCGGCACGGTGAGTTTGCGGTTACTTCATATTCAACAGCTGAATGCCCTCGGCAAAACAGAGGATCAACCGACAACATGCACGAGGTGTCGGGATTCAAGCCAAAGATATTGCCTTGAGCGTTGGCATAGGTCAGATTGTTTTGGTAGTGTACGCCAGTGAAAAACGGCATAAAGTAGATTCCGCGCTTGGCATTGAACGCGATGACATTCTGCGCAATCACCGTAGAGGAATCCCACATCCCCGCAGTCGACGCGAGCGGCAAATCCCCCTGCAAGAACAGGCCGTCGCCGCCATTCTCAACAATCGTATTGTTCATCACAAATGTAGAATCTATAGCCCGGGTCAGCACCATTCCACCAACAGCATTGTGATCGATTTGACAATAATGAACTCGAATCCCCGTCGACAGAAACGGGTACCCCGGCATATTGATACCCCACCCCGAATTGCTCGAAATCACTACGTCGATTATTCGGGGTCTCGCAGGTCCAAGAATCGAGATCCCGTGGGAGTGGTTATTCTGTACGACGCACGTGCTGATGAGCGGAGAACCGCCAAAGAGAGTTATCGCTCCCCGGTCGTGGTTGCCCAATGGGAAGTACGCGTTAGTGATTGCAAGGGCAATGATATTGGTGATAGTATCGCCCGCTCTAAATACGAACCCGCCGTGAGGGTCGCCCTCTGATCCACCACAGTCTATAACCGATAGACCCGCCCCTTTACCGCTCACCAATAGGTGTTTTCCGTAAAACTCAATATCTCGATTCCCCGGCCCCGAAAATACACCCTCGCTCAACCGAATCTGGTCGCCGTTGACCGCCACATCGATCGCCGCCTGAATTGTCGGCTGGTCAGCAGGCACGTTGATAATGGCCGCCGAAATTTCTCCGGAAATGACAGCCGCATACAACAATCCCAGCCCCACAATCGTACATACTGCATGATTTTTCACGACCACCGCTCCGTCGGTATACCACCGTTTGACGAGTGTGACACACAGGGGAGAAAGGCCGAAATCACACTCTGTGAACAGATCAAAGATACAATTGTCGCCAATTATGTCAAGGCGATTCTGGGCGGCTCCCCTTTGCATGACCTACCCGTTGCGCCATCGCCCGCCGGTTTCTATATTTACCTCCCCGCCAGATCCGGCGGGGAAGGCAAAGACTACGATGAACAATCAACGAATCAACAGATAGGACTTACCCATGAACGCCCAAACAGCGTACGACGAACTCATTAAACAGGTAAAAGAAGTTTCCCTTCTTTCCTCCTGCGCCTCGGTCCTCGGATGGGACGAGCGCACCTACATGCCCCGTCAGGGTGCCGCGTTTCGCGCCGATCAGCTCAGCTTGATCGCGGGAATGTGCCACGAGCAATTCACCTCCCCGAAAATCGGCGAATTGCTCTCCGCCGCGGAAAGCGACGGTCTGGCCAAAGATCCCACGTCAGACACCGCGGTGAATCTTCGCGAGATTCGGCACCAATACAACCGGTATACCAAACTCCCCAAAGAACTGGTCGAAGAACTGACCAAAGTAACTTCGCTGGCTCAGGGTGAATGGGGAGAGGCCCGCAAAAAATCAGATTTCAAGATGTTCCAGACCCGGCTCGCGCAGGTCATCGATCTGACCCGTAAAACCGCCGACGCCTATGGCTGGAAAGGTGAACCCTACAACGCCCTCCTCGACGGCTACGAGCCGGGCGCTACAGTCGACGATGTCAACGCCGTCTTCGAGCCCCTCCGAGTTGATTTAGTCGAACTGCTCGCCAAGATCAAAAATGCGCCCAAGAAACCGGATGTCAGCATTGTCGAACGGGAATACGATGTTGAGCTTCAGCGCGTATTCGGCGAAATGGTCGCCGCCGCCATCGGATTTGATTTCTCAGCCGGACGCCTCGATATAACCACCCACCCGTTCTGCTCCGGATTCGGCACCGGCGATACCCGAATCACCACCCGGTACAATCCGAAACGACTCAACGACGCCCTCTTCGGGATCATGCACGAGGCCGGCCACGGTCTTTATGAAATGGGCCTGAATAAAGCGAAATATTTCGGCACACCTCTCGGCGATGCGGTCTCGCTCGGTATACATGAGTCGCAGTCGCGGATGTGGGAAAACCAGGTCGGTCGCTCACGCGAGTTCTGGACCTATTTCCTTCCGCAGGCCCAGCGGATTTTCCGCGAATCGCTGGCCGGTGTGACGGTCGACCAGTTCTACGGGGCTATCAACTATGTGACACCCTCGTACATCCGGGTCGAAGCCGACGAATGCACCTACAATCTGCATATCCTCCTCCGCTTTGAACTGGAGCGGGCGATAATCAAAGGCGATCTGAAAGTCGCCGACATTCCGGGCGAATGGAACAGCCGGTTCAAAAAGTACTTCGGTATCGAGGTCGACAAAGACGCCAACGGTTGCCTGCAGGATGTCCACTGGTCGGCCGGACTGATCGGGTATTTCCCGACCTACACGCTCGGCAATCTGTATTCGGCTCAGTTCTTTGCCAAAGCCAAGAGCGACGTGCCAAATCTTATGGGTCAGTTCGAGAAAGGCGATTTCAGTCAGTTGCTTGGCTGGCTCCGCAAGAATATCCACGAACACGGCCAACGGTATCGGGCACGTGATCTGGGTCAGAAAGTGACCGGACAAGCGCTCTCGCACAAGCCGCTCATTGAGTATCTCAAGAAGAAATACTCGGAGATTTACGGCATCTGATCCACATGGATCGCAACTCCAATCTGCCCCGGTCGACCTTGTAGCCGACCGGGGCAATTTTTGCCGGGGAACTGATAGTGACTTCCGAGGTTTAAATCTCGTATATGTACCCAGATATGACACCACTCCAACCAATCGATTTGGGCAAATCATAGGGCCAACACCACATGCACTCACTTTTCCCTGTCCTGTTCGCCTCATTCTGGATTCTCGTTCTGGGAATAGTCGACTTTCTCTTTCTGCGTCTGCTGAACAAGATCTGGTGGAAAAAACGTTGGGTGAAAATCTGCGCTGTGATAGCGCCGATTTTCGGATTGCTGGCAGTGGTCGCCTGGGGTTTTGGGGTCTACCGTGGAGTAGAATGGCTGGCGATGGCGGGCGGAACCGCTCTTGCGCTGGTCTTTGTCACCGAGGTCTGCCTACTACTCACGCTCCCCATCTCGGGAATTCTCCACGGCGTAGACCATCTTTTGCACCGACATGCCGAGCGAACACAACCTGAGCCGAAATCATCGGCCGATCCCAAACGGCGTCTATTCCTCAAAACTGCGGCCGCCACGTTGCCTGTGGCATCTCTGGCGATGGGTGTTACCGGCGTTGGAAGGGCCATTGGCTCAATCAGCATTCCGCGTCGCACGATGGCCATCCCTGGGCTACATCCCGCGCTTGACGGGCTCCGCATTCTGCAAATATCTGACACTCATCTGTGGCACTATGTCACTCTGGATGATCTCACCGAACTGTGCACCCGCGCCGCTGACCTCAAGCCCGATCTGGTGCTGGTCACCGGCGATGTCGCCGATAATCTGGCGCTCTTACCCGGCGCGCTCGACACCATCGCCCAACTCAAACCGCCGCTGGGAGCATTCGCCACGCTCGGAAACCACGAATATTTCCGCGGAGTCGAAGAAGTGCGCCGCCTGTTTGACCGTTCTCCAATTCCGCTGTTTGTAGACACAGGCACGATGATCTCATCAGGCGAGCGGAGTTTCTTCTTGGCTGGTATCGACGATCCCCGTCGGCTAAGTCAGGCCGCACCCGACTTTTTCCCGCGTACGATTGATAAATCACTTCAAGGTCGTCCCGACGGCGCGTTCACCATTTTAATGAGTCACCGTCCCGATGCCCTCGACTACGCCGCCACTAAACAGATCGGACTAACGCTCGCCGGTCACACTCACGGCGGTCAGGTTGGATTGTTCGGTCGCTCAGTGTTCGAGCCGGCCTTTCCTCAGAAATACCTCTGGGGCACCTATCGCAAAGATCAAAGTCTGCTCTATACGACCTCGGGTGCCGGACATTGGTTCCCGTTCCGACTCGGATGTCCGCCCGAAGCACCACTGCTGGAACTTCGCCGCGCATAATCACGCCATTCACACACACAAAATCGCGCGATCATCATCGCATCTTCACCCTCGAGCGGTTTCAGTCGAAAGAGACCTCTTCACGTTGTTGTCAAACTTTTTTTGATTTTTTGGTGTTTTTTTGTTGCGCCAATAATTAAACACTATCATAATAAGCGCGGAATGAGCGGGGATGCGACAGGGTTCACACGCTCCATCATTCCGAGAAGCAATGCGCAATAAGAAACCCAAACCCTTAATTCACCTTTAACGCTAAGGAGCAACACATGCCAGCGAAAAAGAAAGCCACCAAGAAAAAAGCCACCAAAAAGAAAGCTACCAAGAAGAAAGCAACGAAAAAGAAAGCAAAGAAAGCAGCGCCAAAAAAGAAAACTGCGTCTAAGAGGCGTGCGGCCCCTAGGAAAGGGCAGCCCCGGAAGGCGGCCGCAAAAGCTAAGGCCGCCCGTAAGCCGCGGAAACCGAACCCGGCGTTCATGAAACCAATGACGCCCTCAGCCGAACTCGGCGCTGTGGTTGGCGATCGCGCCATGCCGCGTACCGAAGTCACCAAAAAGCTGTGGGACTACATTAAGAAGAATGGACTGCAGGATTCGGAAAACCGTCGGATGATCAACGCAGACGAGCGTTTGGCGCCGATCTTCGGTGGCCGTAAGAAGGTCTCCATGTTTGAAATGACCAAGCTGGTCTCCAAGCATCTGAAGTAACCTTCCGCTTTCTTGGTAAATAAACAGGCCGGCCCTCGCCGGCCTGTTTTTTTGTCCCCACTCGAGTCCATGAAAAACTTGCCCACCCCCGGCGACTGACGTAGCTTGATCAGGCCCACAGTCACACATCTGTGGCAAAACGTATGAACAACCGGATGTCAAACTCCTCGCTTGCCAAACTCCTTGACCAGCTCGACCGGCTCAAGACCACATTCGATTCCTCTTCGGCAAAATCAAAGATTCGCCTTGTTACCAGACTCCGGGGGATACCTATTGTCAAAGCCGACCAGTTGGAGAGATTTCACGATCTCCTCTGTTTCCTTCGGGCATACCCCGACTCACTTGCACTGCTTGAACAAGTAGAGCGGCAACTGATAGAGTTCGCCGGGCGAATCGAAAAGTTCAAGCGCCACACTGGCGACGATTCCGCTTCCGAACTGGCTGATTCCGGAATTGTCGGTACTTCTTCCAGCAACACCTTCAGCTATGATCTGACCCGCACCATTTCTAATTGGTATCCGGGGAGTGTCGATATCGACTGGGAAGAATACAATCAAAGCGACAGCGCCAATGTGCTGTCGTTTCTGCCGCTTCTGGTGGCTTGGCAGGAGAACGACGCCTTTGACAATGATCCGGACTTCGATCCCCAGTCCTGGCTCGCTTCGGCGATCTCGCAAGCGAGGCCAACCACTCTGGCCGTTTTACTGCATTTGCTTGCGAGGTCGCAATACGATCACGCCACCGCCCGCGCTCTTTTCGAGAACGCCCAGATCCCGATCAAATGGACACTCACCAATTCCCCTGCCTCACGCACGCTTAGGCGAGTACCGGCACAAAAGCTCTTTTTTCAGTCAGAGCCGATCAAAGGACGCACCCGCGATCTCCGTACCGATCTTAAGCGGCCGGCTCGAAAATTGCAAAAACTGTCCCGGCAAGAGGGAGAGCGGCTCGTCCGCGCTATCAAAGAAGTTCTTGGTGTGCGCGTTCGCGAACTTTTTCCGCTGATCGGATCCAATCCGGCCGAGGTCTATCGCTACTCTCCCGGACGGGGGATAGAAATTATCGTCTACGGCAACAACCCCGAGATACGCCTTCCGCTCGAATCGAACTTTGGCGCGATGCTAATTCGTAACGGCATTCCGGTGGGCTACGGTGTCTCGGCCATGCTCTTTGACCGGGCCGAGATCGCGATCAACATATTCCCAGCTTTCAGGTCCGGCGAATCGTCGTTCATCATTGAGAGTTTCTTCCACCTGTTTGTCGCTCATTTCGGCGCCCGCGTTTTACTGGTGAGGTCGTATCAGGTTGGCGATGACAACCCCGAGGCGATTGAGTCCGGCTCGTTTTGGTTTTACTACAAACTGGGATTCCGCCCGGTCAAACCCAGGGTGCGCAAATTGGCTGATATCGAGGCCGCCAAGCTCGCTCGAAAAAAAGGGTATCGCACACCCGAACCAATGCTTAAGCGGCTGGCCAAAAGCGACATCTTCTTCACCCTCGATCCAGCCAAATCCGGAGAGTATACAGAACTCTCGCTGGCGAATCTCGGATACGCGGTCGGCAACTACATCCGCGACCGTTTCCATGGCGACCGAGCGGCGGCAATAGAGCAGTCTGTTCGCGGCGTGGCCAAGACGCTGAAATTGACTGGAATTTCGAACTGGACCGAATCTGAAAAAGCGGCGCTGGTGCGATTGGCGCCACTGGTTTGCTGTATTCCCGATCTGTCCAAGTGGTCGCCAGCCGACCGTAAACTTCTGGGGCAGATTGTCCGGGCCAAAGGGGCGACGGGCGAGCGAGGCTATCTTCTGCAGGCTCTCCGTCACCTGCGCTTTGAGCGGGCCATGCGATCTCTCGCCGAAGTTACTCAGCCGCCCAAAAGTGTTGAATGATCTCAATTCTAATCATAGTTCATAAGGATCGACCCATATGAAACCCCCAAGATCGTTGTTCACCAACCTGCCTGCGGCGAGTGTGCTTTGCACACTCATCTGCTCTGCTGTCATCGTCGGCGCCATTCCTCCGCCCCCGCCCACGCGGGTTGACGCGGTCGTTGACACCATCCACGGTGTCCCGGTTGCCGATCCGTATCGGTGGCTCGAAGACCAGAATTCACCAGAAACTCGCGCCTGGATCGACGCCCAAAACGCCTACTCTCACTCATTGCTCGACACCATCACTGGGCGCGACAAACTGAAAGAGCGCTTCGCCCAACTTCTTAAGATGGATCAGTGCTGGGTGCGAAAATTCGCCGGCGACACCTATCTTTTGTCAAAGCGCAAAGCCGACGACGCCTTTTCATCAATCTATCTTCGCAAAGGCGCCAAGGGAGAAGATCAGCTCTTGCTCGACCCGCTCACTTTAAGTAGCGATTCGTCGGTTACTCCCGGTATTGCCGATTTATCCATCGACGGCTCTTTGCTGGCCCATAGTCTCCGCCACGGCGGCGAGGACGAAACGGTCGTGAAATTCAGAAGTCTCACAACGCGAACTGATCTGCCCGACTCTCTTCCGCGGGCCCTGTATTTCGGAGTAGATATTTCAGCCGACAATTCGGGTGTGTACTTCGGCAAAGCAACCGAGGCCGGGCCGCGCATCGGCTATCACAAATTCGGTACCGACAACTCAGCCGACCCGATTATCTTCGGCGATCAATTCGATAAAGAATGGGAGATGGGTCTCGGTCTTTCGGTTGGCGGACGATATCTGGTGGCCGTCTTTTTCAAAGGATCATCGGGCGACCAGTCAGAAGTTTACGTCAAAGACCTTTCTACCGACGCACCATTTGTGACCGTAGTGAAAGGTGTACCGGCCCGGTTCGAGCCGATTGCCGCCAAAGACAAATTGTATATCAAAACTAATTGGCAGGCGGCCAACAGCCGACTCATGATGGTCGACTTTGCCTCGCCGGGAATCGAAAACTGGAAGGAAATCATACCCGCTTCATCTCTCGTGTTCGAAGACGCCCAACTGGCTGGCGGTATGATTTTCGCCAAGTACTTAGACAGCGCCAAGGCGCGTGTGAAAGTATTCTCGGCAACCGGTACCTTTTTGCGCGATCTGGCTCTCCCGGCGCTGGGTATGGTCGGCTCAGTCATTGGCGAATGGGAGTCCGACCAGATCTTTGTCACTTTTGGCTCATTCACCTATCCCTGGACCCAATTTCGCTACGACCTCAAGAGCTGGGAGTCGACTGTCTTTGAAAAAGTAAATGTCCCGCTCGACCCTGAGAAGTTCGTCGTCAAGCAGATTTGGTTTAAGTCCACCGATGGCGCATCGGTTCCGATGTTTGTTGTGCACGCCAAAGATCTCATGCTCGATGGCAACCGTCCGGTGTACATGACCGGTTACGGCGGGTTTAATGTCGCAATGCCACCGATGTTCAGCCAGTGGGCGATTGTCTGGATGGAACACGGCGGAGTCTATGTACTTCCGAGTCTGCGCGGCGGCGGTGAATTCGGCGAACAATGGCACACCTCCGGCATGCTCGACAAAAAGCAAAATACTTTCGACGATCTGTATTCTGCGGCCGAATGGTTGATCGCCAACAAGTACACTAATCCCTCGCGAATAGCTATCGAGGGTGGCTCCAACGGCGGCTTGCTTGTCGGAGCGGCGCTCACCCAGCGCCCTGATCTGTTCGGTGCAATCATCTGCACCTATCCGCTGTTGGATATGATCCGGTATCACCAGTTTCTGGTCGCCAAATACTGGGTGCCTGAATACGGTTCATCAGACGATTCCGCACAGTTTGAATACCTTCTGAAGTACTCTCCGTATCACAATGTCAAAAAAGGGACAAACTACCCGGCAGTCTTGTTTGAAACCGGCGACGCCGACACTCGTGTCGCCCCTCTTCACGCACGCAAAATGACCGCGCTCGTGCAATCAGCCAACGGGTCAGACAAGCCGGTCCTCCTGCTCTATGATACCAGAGCCGGCCATTCCGGAGGCCGTAGTTACGACAAAATTATCACCGACTTGGTGGATCAGTTCAGTTTCCTATTCTGGCAACTCAAAATGACCAACTAAGAGAAACTCGCGCTAACTTGTGTACTGTCAGGCCGATATCCGTCGCGACGGACCGGCCTGTTTTTTTGCCGGAAAGAAGATAATGTTTACCGTATATTCATGGCCGGAAAATGACTTGAACTTTAAAGCGCTGGCCTGTTCTTTATAGACTGTGAAATAGTTCACAAACCTGACTACCGGAGTCGATTACATTATATGTCTGTCATTCGTCCCTTTCGCGGCCTTCGGGTCAGACCCGATCTCGCCGCTTTGGTCACCTCGCCGCCATACGACACCATGTCCACCGCCGAAGCCCGCGTCATGGCCGGCGGTAATGTCGATTCGTTTCTGCGAATAGATAAGCCGGAAATCGAGTTCGAGGATTCGTTCAACCCGTACGATCCAACAGTCTACGCGCGGGGGAAAGACAACCTCGCCGATTTCCAATCGCGTGGCGTGCTTGTGCGCGACAACACCCCATGCCTGTATTTGTATCGGCAGACAATGGACGGCCGCCGCCAAACCGGACTCCTGGCGCTCACTTCGGTCGCCGAATACAACGCTGGCAAAATCAAAAAGCACGAACACACGCGGCCTGAGAAAGTCAACGACCGCGCCAACCACATCATCTCCTCAAATTCGCAGGCCTCGCCGGTACTCTCGACATTTAAGTGGAATGCCGAGGTCGCATCCGTATTTGCCAGTGTTCAATCCAGCGCACCGATGATCGACTTTGTCTCAAGCGACCAGGTGCGGCACGAGTTTTGGATAATTAGCGACTTGCCGACTGTGCAGAATCTTGTTGAGATCTTTGAAAACAAAGTAGAATGTCTGTACATTGCCGACGGTCACCACCGATCCGAGGCCGCCTCTGAGGTTTGCCGTCGGTTCAAAGAGAAAAATCCGCACCACACCGGCAACGAACCGTACAACTTCTTCCTAAACGGTCTGTTTGCCGACCGCGAGTTGTTTATCATGCCGTATAATCGTGTAATTCGCGATTTGAACAGCCGCACTATTTCCAGTTTACTCAGCGAGGCCGCCCCAAAATTCGAAATCGAGTCAACCACGTCGCCGTCGTTTGCCACCCCAGCATCGCAACACCAGTTTGGGCTTTACACCGATGGAAAATGGTATAGCCTCAAAGCCAAAGCTGGGAGCTTTGATATGCACCACCCCGTGAACAGCATCGACGCGGCTATTCTCTCCGACAATCTGATCGCCCCGATTCTTGGCGTTGCCAATCCCCGAACTGACAAACGAATTGACTTCGTTGGTGGAATTCGCGGGACAAAAGAACTCGAACGGCTGGTCAACTCCGGACAATTCAAGATTGCATTTTCACTTTATCCAACATCAATTTCACAGCTTCTAACTGTTGCCGATGCCGGCGAAGTGATGCCCCCCAAATCAACCTGGTTTGAACCCAAATTGCGTAGCGGACTGGTGATCAATCTCTTATCTGATTGAATCCCCCCGCAGAAAGTAGCTTTATCATATGCTCATTCTCATTTCCGACGCCTTCGACCCGACTCTTCCGGATATCCTGGCCAAATACGGCGAGGTTACCTCCGATAAATCGCGTCTGGCCGACGCCAATGTGGTACTTATCCGAAGCAAAACAAAAGTCACCAAAGAGTATGTCGACTCCGCCCCCAAGCTCAAGATGGTTGTGCGCGGGGGAGTGGGGCTTGATAATGTCGATGTCCCGTACGCCCAGTCCAAAGGCGTCATGGTATTCAATACCGCCGAGGCCTCGACTCTCGCGGTCGCCGAACTGGCCTTTGCTCTGATGATCGCTCTGCCGAATCAAATCACCCGCGCCGATGCCTCCATGCGCGAGGGGAAATGGATCAAAGCCGATCTTCACCGCACTGAACTATCGGGCAAGACTCTCGGCATTCTGGGCATGGGCCGCATCGGCACAGCACTCGCGCTTCGCGCACGGGCCTTTCGTATGCGTGTGCTGGCCTGGCACCCCGATGTTTATTTCTCCGACTTTGCAGAAATAGTCCCTACTCTCGAAGAAACTGTTGGCGCTTCAGACTATATTTCAATGCATGTCCCGCTCTTGGACTCCACCAAGGGCCTGATCAATAAGAAATCACTGGCCTGGTTCAAAGACGGCGCCTATCTGATCAACACCGGCCGTGGGCAGTGTGTAATTGAAGAAGACGTGGTCGAATCGCTCAAGTCGGGCAAGCTTGGCGGATTCGCCACCGACGTCTGGTATTCCGATCCGCCGGTCAATTCGCCTTTGATTGGCGCACCGAATTGTATCTTCATGCCGCATGTCGGCGCAGAAACGAAAGAAAATATGCTTCGCATCGGCCAGATCATCGAACGCCTGATCGCCGACCATATGAAGCAGTTGGGATGAAATGAACGAACGCGTCACGCGAGGACGCATGACGCCACGCGCAATTCAATGTGATGTCAGGTGCCCTCACCTGACGCAGGTAGGGCGGGTCCGTCCTCGAACCCGCCAACCGGAATCGCGAAAATGAAAAAGTAGGTCGGGTTCCGCAGAGCCGCAATAGCGGCTCAAGAAACCCGACATAATTTGGAATACAAGAAGGAATAACATATGTCCCCCAAAACGCTGAATTTTAACCCCGGCCCGGCGATTCTCCCCGCCGATGTCCTCAAGATCGTCCAAAACGAACTGCTGGACTACAAAGGCACCGGGATGTCGATCCTCGAAATCTCGCACCGTGCCGCCGAATACGAAGAGATCAACAACGCCGCGGTTGCACTCACCAAAGAAATCCTCGGCCTGCGCGATGGCTACCATGTCCTCTTTGTTGGCGGTGGCGCTTCGACTCAATTTGCCATGATCCCGATGAACTTCCTGCGCAAAGACCAGACCGCCGCCTATACCGACACCGGTAGCTGGGCCAACAAAGCGGCCAAAGAAGCCAAACTGTTCGGGAATGTGAATGTGGTCGCCTCGTCAAAAGAAGATTCCTACAAGTGGATTCCAAAAATTGCAGATATCAAAATCCCCGCTGACGCCGTCTATTTCCACACGACTTCGAACAACACCATCTACGGCACCCAGTGGCAGGAATTCCCTGATACCGGCAGTGTTCCGCACATCTGCGATATGTCATCAGACTTCTGTTCGCGTCGCCGCGACTTCAACAAATTCGACATGATCTATGCCGGTGCGCAAAAGAATATCGGCCCGGCCGGTGTGACCATGCTCATCATCCGCGATGAGATGCTTGCCAAGTGCAAAGACGGCAACCCGACCATGCTCGATTACCGCACTCACGCCAAAGAAAATTCGCTCTATAACACGCCGCCGGTTTTCGCGGTCTATGTGGTGAAACTCGTGCTCGAGTGGATCAAAAAATCGGGCGGACTGGCGGCAATCGAAAAAGTCAATCACGCCAAGAAAGAGCGGATCTACCAAATGGTCGACCTGCACCCGGATTTCTACAAGGGCACAGTCAACACCGACTCACGATCCTGGATGAACCTGACATTCCGTCTGCCGAGCGAAGAACTCGAAAAGAAATTTTTGGCCGAAGCCAAAGCGAACAAGTTTGTAGGACTCAAGGGCCACCGCTCAGTCGGCGGCGTGCGTGTGTCGCTCTATAACGCCATGTCGCTCGACGGCGCCGACACATTAGCCGGCTTCATGGAGCAGTTCTACCGCGCGAATAAGTAGCCGTAGGTCGGGTTAGCAATCCCGCTTCAGCGGGATTTGACTACCCGACATCTTTGTCTTGTAGGTCGAAACCCCTGCGGTTTCGACAGGAGAGAAGCAAGGGGTGGCTGGTATGAGTCGAGTGTTCCGGGTTTCTGCTCTCGTGAGCCTATCTACCGTTCTGGCATTGATTCTTGTGCATTGCTCGACAGGCAAGGCTATTCCAAAGCTTGAATCGCCTGAGTGGTTCTTACTAGGCAATTCTGGACACTTCACGGGGCAACCGTCGCCGAGCTCAGCGACATTAGCGACGATCACAGATAGCATTATCCCATTACTCGGCGGATACGAAGGGAGGAGCTACTATACTGAAAATTTGGTGGGCACTTGGGTGATAGACTCTTCTCAGACATGGATCGGTAGAACAGTCTACAACGTTTTCTTCAACGTCCGTCGCCAAGGGTTGGAAAATCCAATTGATTCTTTCACCTATCCCGCCTGCATGGCAATTGCCCTTAGCACCAAACCCGGTTTGGCGCGTCTTATCTATATTTCATGGACTTACGCCGGGGGGATTTACTTTGAACATTCCAAACAAACTGTAGAGCGGAAGGACACGATTCTCTACACAAAATCACGTGTGAGTGGGTCAGGCGGATATTACGAAGAAGCTTACTGGGTGTGGGACAGGGCAGAAGGAGTACCACGAGAACTGGACTTCAGGCGTGACTACTTTGTAGGCAATAGACAGGTATTCCCGCCCCATCACTCGAACCATTCTCTTCTGAAGGCGATTGACACCCACTTAACGGTTACCCCAAATTGGACATACTTCGATAGCCATGAACTCCGTTTTGAGGCAGCGCCGACTGCTGGATCATTGGATTCCCTGGTTGGTGTTTTTGTGCGCGACAAGGTCAGCGGCATGTTTTATGGTGACTACACCAAGGCATATCTGACTTGGCTTACCGACACAATCGGTACGTTGCACGGCTACGCTATTTGTCGATCAAAGTATGACGTTCATGAGAGTCACGGGGGATTGACTGGCGGGAAAGTTATCTCGATACAGTTGGGGCAAGACCTCTTTCGAATGGTGTACTTGGGCATTTTTTACCAGCCAGACTCTGAACTTGCGCGGGATGGCGTTCTGGCGATAAACGGTGATTCACTAATTTGTACAAAGGGCTGGCTGAATGGATCGAATAGATATCGTGACAATTATTGGCTCTGGCCCTCCACCAACGAAGTGCCCGTCAGTCTCTATCAGGAGTGGGTGCTCAGTGAGACACTTGCACAGATTGCAAAGAGTCATTTGCCAGCCGGGCTCGCAATTCGACAGCATAACGGTATTTGGGACTTCCGCAAGCTGACGTACGATACATACACGTGGCGCAGGCAAGATAAGGACGAGCAACCAACGGGAGGGAAATTGCATGTGGAATTTGGAATTCACGACCGCCGCCTCGTTCCAATTGACTTCACATTCAATGCCGCCGACACGTTGACACAGAAGCAGAAAGAGTAAGTCGGGCTACACGATCGCGCTTCAGCGGGATTTGACTACTCGACATCTGTTAATGCGGTTTCGACACCAATGTAGGTCGGAACCCTTGTGGTCCCGACGAGAAGATATAAGGGACACCCTCTTCTGTTCAGTACACCGAAAAGGTGAACCTAAACTCTCGACTTAAGTTTACTCCCGAAAGCGTCTTTGCCGATGTCGAAATCTCCACGGTGTACACATGACCGCTCAGCCAACTTCCGCTTGAGGGATGCGCAAAGAGATAGGTGCTTCCATCCCAGTGAGTACTAATTGGAACGCCCACCGTATCGCCATCAGCAATTGAAAAGGCGGCGTTGACCGAGATCGTATCCATAACCGTATTGAATGCAAGTTGCACGTCACTCCAAGGAGACATCGGATTAGCGCTGTACGGATACAGCAAGGACGCCCCGTATGGCTCGGTCGTGAATTCGGTCGTGTCGGGGGTCGCCAGATGAACCTGCCCTATCAGATTAACATCGTTAGCAACGATCAACTTATAGTCAGTTGCGGCTTGCAGGGCTCCCATCGAGGGCAAGAACCGGACGATAGTCCAGTAGCTCGATTGGTATCCAGAAGGAATCGTCCACTCTCCTGCAATATTCGGCTCAAATCTGATCGCCTTTCTGATGGAGTCTATGCAAAGACTGTCATTGAATCTAATCTCAGGCCAGAATCCGCTGAGTCGTATGCCAGCATCAATTCCGTTCGCAGAGGGCAAGTGAACAACTGCTGTGAGCGGCTCAGTAGAAAACACAATCTCCAGCTCTTTATCCAAATGCCTGCCCGATGTTGTCTTTACAGCGGTCGACAGCGTGATGGTATATGTCGTCGAACTATTCAGATAAGAAGCAAAAACATAGTTGCAGTACCGATCGCCTTCTACCCGCCAATATCCTGGAACAGTTGGCGTGATGGTGGCTCCGGCCGAGAGCGAGGCCGTATCAAGAGCTTCATCGGTCAGGAATGTGAAGCTTCGATAATCGCGCGACAAATTGATCATACCCGTGCGCGGACGACAATCGAAGATGGGATAGGGCAAAGTCGACACTGCTATCACCCCCAGTTGAGTTGTTTTCTCGGGGAGCACGGTGATATTGGTTAGCCGTCGTTGGGAATATGTCGACGGAACCACTCTGAATTCGTAGTTGCCGGGACTCAATCGCTCGAACATGAAGTATCCGTCGGTACCAATCGAAGCCGTAGGGCCTATCGCAGAATCTCCCGATTTGTGCGCCCACACAGTACCGACATCAGCAGGCGAGATAAGCCCCATAGCGCTCGTAACCGACGCCGTGTAATTATTGGTAATATTGTTTTCTTCGCATGAAACTGTCAGTAGCGACAGAATCGCGACTATGGTGATCACCAACCTCAGCATGCCCGCTCCTTTCAAATGTCCACCGCATCAAAGAAAGTAGTAGTCAATTGCACAGTAAACTGGATAAGTTTATGTATGTTATGATATGTTCCGGTGATGGAAAGTGCAAGAACTTCCGGGGTACGCAACGGTGGTTTTGAGGCGACCGGATGATGGCGTACCAATCGCGATCAAAAGCGTCACCATTTGATGTTAAGCCCCTCTAAGCCGCCCCCCCTACACCCACCCCTGCTTCTTGTAGAAATCGGAAGCTCGTAGGTCGAAACCCCCGCGGTTTCGACTTTCTTATTCGTGTCACCCCGGCCGAAGAGCCGGGGCCCAGCCGTCGATACGAACATTAGCTTCGATACGCAATTCCGCATTGCTTCACTCCGCATTTAGTAGACTACCTACACTACAATTGTGCTTGCTTAAAATCGTCCGCCTATTTGATTACATATGCAGACACAGTTGTGCGTCAATAGATTGGTAAGGAGGGGTTGATGACTCCGAAACGATTTCTATCAGTTATTGCCGTAATGCTGGCCGCCGTCATGTGGCTATCCTGCACTTCTGATTCTCCAACCTCGACCGCGCCACTCAACCAAATTCCTGACCTGAGCCAAACTCCGCGCGAGGACTATGAGGCCGAAGTTGCGGCGATGGTTGTGTCGCACGAATTGATTGCGCCCCAATGGCTTTATGAGCGGATTAGTTTCGATCTGGAATCTATTCGTGACGTTTTTGGAGATTCTTTGCCGGTGCGAGAAATAACATTTGTGCCTTTGTGTTATCCTAGCCTGATCACGGCAAAAGTCGATACTCTCTTGCTCAAAGATTCATTGACGCGCGGTATTCAAATTTTCGACTCTCTAAGTCAACTGTACCGCCTGCGGGACTCAAGTAGCCACATCGTAACCTCCGTCTGGCTTGATCTTTGGTTTCAGGGTGTTCTCAATCCCTGTCACTTGGTCGAATTGTATTCACAAGTCCCCGGGTTCAAGACAATCTTCCCGAATCCCCATCTCGGTAGCCTTCCAGAAATACAAATCCTATTGCGGGGGAACACACTGCTCTATTGTTTTCATAGTGGATCGGGCGACTGCCCCTCTGGATGTATCCACTCTCGCTACTACTACTTTCAGACTACACAAGCGCCACACAGATACAAAATTTCTTACATAGGATCATACGCACCCGTTCTGAACCACCCAGAACTTGCTCCAGCGTGGTTCGACACCGCTTTGATAGCACGCGATTCAACGAATTACCTATGTTCTTGGAGTGCTGGCTCGACCTAACCCCCCCTACACCCACCCCTGCTTCTTATAGAAATCAAAAGCCATTTTCAGCGTATCGGCGATCTGCTTTTTAAGCGTCGCATCAAGCGACGTAATATGAAAACACGACTTCCCCTTGAGCGTCTTGAGTAGTTCCGCTGGAATCTTCTTCCTGTTCTCCGGTGAGACATACGGGAACATCAGATAGAAGCCCACATACGAACTCTGAATGATCGCCGCCCCGAAATAGACTCCTTGACGTTTCTTTCCCATGAATACAACTTCCTTGGTGGAGGTCAACTCATACCGGCTCTCGAAGTTCGACGTTGCTACCAACGGCGGCTCGTATTTGGCCAGCAGTTTCTTGATCTCCTTGAATATCTCCAGTCGGTTGTCGGGCTTCTTGGCAGGCATTATCGCTCCTATGTGTTGAGTAAAACGAACGAGGAAATGAATAATGCCCCGGCGTTACCGTCAATCCCCCCCAAAACAAAATCCAGCGGCGACGGTGACAGCGCCGACGCCGCTGGTATGAAAATGGCTCCGGGACAGGACCGGCGCCAGGGAGGGGGATTACCGACATGGAGCCGGCGGCGTGAAGCTGATATACATAAAGTCTATCAACGCCACGATATCGCCAAGATCAATGCCCGGCAATCCATCGCAGTTCGCTTCGCCCTCACAGCAAAGCGAGTTCCGCGAGACATACATGTAATCCAGTATCCTCGTTAAATCCGATATGTCTACTCTCTGCTCAAAATCGCAATCGACATTCCCCGACCATTGCCACCCGCATCCGTGGTAGGCCCCGCCGGGAATTTCCACCGGCACCAGAAAGCCGATTGTGTCCGAGGCCTCCGCCCACTTGATACTCCCCGTTCCCAAATAGGTAAAAAGTGGTCCGGGGCTAATGGTGGGGAATCCATTTGGCCCCGGACCGAGCGGGGAGGCGAGAACATTTGTGTACGGACCGTCGAATTCCCAGCCCAGAATGACCAGCGACGGCATCTGCGAAGTCGGGATGATATGTCCTTTGACTATGAAAAAGAATGCGCCCAGAACATCGGTGTATGATAAACCAACGACATGGTTAACCGTGTCGTTGGTGAAATAGGCGGTGTCGTTGGAGGCAGATGCCAAACCAAGCGCATAGGCCGGCACTGGCAGGTGAAGGGGGCCGGGAACCGATCCATTTTCCGTGGCTCTCACCTGTCGGGTCGGAACCCAGCAAAGTGCGGGAATAATAAGTGCCGAGAGATAAAACGAAATGTGCGGACTCGGCATGCTACCTCCTTCGAAACACCAAAAGACAACAAAACAACGAAGTAGATAGCTATGCTACAATAAGAGAACGCTCGCTTGTCGAAAAAGGGTTAGGCTTTAGTTCGTTAGCAGTAGTTTGATGATATGAGTATAGCAAATGCCCGAAATTCCGTCAAGAGGAAATTTTGTGTGCGGTCAGGCGTCCTCACCTGACCGCAATAGGTGTCGGGTGGGGACGCCCGACACCACAGTCTTTTGTAGGTCGAAACCCCTGTGGTTTCGACATCTTCGTCTTGAAGTGTTGTGTCACCCCGGCCAAGTCCGCCCGCCACCGGCAGACTGGGCGCAGGAAAAAGGCTACCCCTCATCCGCCCTTCGGGCCACCTTCTCCCGGAGGGAGAAGGATATCCGCTTGTCGTTTTCGGTAAGCACGAGAGTGATTTCCTCTCCCTATGGGAGAGGATGTCACGAAGTGACAGGTGAGGGGGAAGTTCGTGCGCGGCAGGCTTCCTGCCCGCCCGCCTTGGGTCCGATCCCGCTACTTCTTCTCGTCTTCTTCCAGATGAAACCGGTGAATAATCCGGTGGTAGACCGGCGCGGCCAAGATCCCGAACACCGCCAGAAAAACCACCCCACTAAAAATCGCATAGAACGAGGCAAACAGCTTGGCGCTGTCTGTCGCCAGCGTGTCGACCGGCCCCATCCCGCCTAAGATCATCGAGGCATTGAGTAGGGCGTCGACCCACGACAACCCGGCTGTCCAGCGATATCCCAATATGCCGATCAGCAATGCCACCGTAAGCACCGCCACGCCGATCACACCGTTGTTGAGCATTCTTCGAGCGAACGCACTTCCCGAGATCAGCGGCTGGCGACGATGCTCAAATACAAACAGCCCCGACTGTTTTGTTTTTTCGGCCTTGGTCATGAACCCCAATGTCACTCAGAGTAAGTTGCCCTTGCAAGATAGAACTTTGTTGGTTGCGGCAGGTTCTGAGTCGAGCGCGAGCGAGACGGAGACCTGCCGCTAATCGTGAGGGGAAATCGTCAGGTCTCATCCCGCTTTCAGCGGGAAAGGACCTTACGAAACTATGGAACCCCTCACCTGTCACTTCGTGACATCCTCTCCCAAAGGGAGAGGAAATAGCTCTTGCCTTTTCAAATATCTTGAGCAGATACCCTTCTCCCTCTGGGAGAAGGTGGCCGAAGGCCGGATGAGGGATCACCAACCCGGCTACCCTACTTCACCCCGCCCAACTCCTTCATCCTCGCCAATCTCTCCGGCTCATCGCGCGACAACCACTGATCTTTCGAGAGCGATTCAAATGCCTTGGCAAACCACGGCGCAGCGGCGGCCGAATCCCCCTTAGCCAAATACAACTCGCCGAGTTCTTCGTAGACATATCCGTCCGGTTCGCCTGCTTCGGCGTACTCTTTCTCAAGCACGATTTGAGTAGCCAGCGCTGAGTCGAGTTTCCCCAGCATTCGATGTGTCTTGGCGATACACCACTTGGCGATTCTGATATTGCCGGGCTTCCCCTGCTGAATCCGAAACGCGAGTGCCTTCTCAAAAATTGTCAGGGCCGAGTCGTACGACTTCTGCCCGAAATATGTCCACCCCATGTTATTGTACAAACTCCCCAGCCAGTTCCGGGCTTTTGGGTCGGCCGACTGCTCGGCCATTTCTGCCGCTTTCTGATTCCACTCCATCTGCTTTTCTACCGGCGCGACAATCGCCAGCATATGCAGGGCGTCGACCGCAAAATAATCGAGTTTCGCGATCGCCGCTTTCTCCGAGGCCTCCAAAAAGAGCGGCTCGGATTCGGCCTGCCGCTTCGACGAATTCAGCGCCCGACCTCTTTCTAACAGATATCGCACTTCGGCTTTTGCGCCGGCTGATGGCAACAGCGCTTTGACTTCATCGAGCACCGCATGCGCCGAATCAAACTTTTGTTGTAATCCGAGTGTCCGCGCGATCTGCGTAAGCAGTTCGGCGTAGTAGCCGGTGTCGCCGGTTGCTTTTGCGGCCGGAACCAGATCACGGAATTTCGCTTCGGTCTGGTCAGGATGATTGTAATCCCACCACGAATCAAAGTCGGGTTTGGCGGAACTGTCTGTAGGATTTGTCATAGCCAAAGCGCTCCATACGATAAGTTGTACCAACATCAGATAGCTTCCTCTCCTGAACAGTTAATTACGTCTATCTATCATATCCAGTTTCACCATCGCACACAAGCACCTACGCACCATCCGGAGTTGAAATCACGGGAAACGTAGATTAGCCTAAACCTCTATTTGCCATGTTCTTGCAGGCCATTTGATCTGTGCGGCTGAGCCGACCAACGACTGTCAATGGGCTTGACTTTTCACCCCAAATCGCGTTCAATTGGGGGTTCCCAAAGCCCCGAATGCGGGGATGTGACCCTCTCGACACAAGGAGACGCCTTGAAGGCCAAGGAAATGACCGAAGTCACCTACCCGGACCTGTTTGAAAAGTGTTACAACTTCACTGCCCCCGATGAAGTCCGGGCAATGGGTATCTATCCGTATTTCCACCCGATTCAATCGGCCCCCGGCAACGAGGTCATTGTCGACGGCAAAAAGTGCATCATGGTCGGGTCGAACAACTACCTCGGCCTGGTCAATCATCCCAAAGTAAAACAAGCGGCCGCCGACGCGGCGCTCGAGTTCGGTTCCGGTTGCACCGGATCGCGCTTTCTAAATGGCACTCTCGATCTGCACCTTGAGCTTGAAAAACGTCTCGCCAAGTTTGTCAAACGCGAAGCCGCCCTTTGTTTCTCCACCGGCTTTCAGACCAATCTCGGCACGATCTCTTGCCTGGTCGGGAAAAACGATTCGGTTATTATTGATCGTCAGGATCACGCCTGCATTGTCGACGGTTGCCGCTTGGCCTACGGCAAGACGTACAAATTCGCTCACAACGACATGAACGATTTCGAGCGGGTGATCGCCAATGTCCGCAAGATGAATACCCGCGGCGGGATCTTAGTCGTTGTCGACGGCGTCTTTTCGATGGAAGGCGACATTATCGATCTGCCGAATCTGGTCAAGATCGCCAAGCACTATGGCGCGAAGGTCATGGTCGACGACGCTCACTCGGTGGGTGTGCTCGGCGAAACCGGCGCCGGTACACCGGAGCATTTCGGCCTCAACAAAGAAGTCGATCTGGTGATGGGGACATTTTCAAAATCATTCGCCTCGCTCGGCGGTTTCATCGCCGGCGACCGTCCGGTGATTGAGTTTATCAAACACACCGCGCGGGCATTGATTTTCTCGGCGTCGATAACTCCGTCGTCAGCGGCGGCCGTATTGGCGGCGCTGGATATCATCGAGGCCGAACCGGAACGCCGCGATCACCTGTGGCGCAACGCCCGCCGCATGCAGTCGGAATTCAAGCGACTCGGCTTCGATATCGGCCACTCCCAAACTCCAATCGTTCCGATCCGCGTCGGTGAAGACCTCGATTGTTTTAAGTTTTGGCGTACCCTCTACGACAACGGCGTCTTCACCAATCCGGTGATTTCACCGGCGGTGCCGCCGGGGCAGGGGATGATCCGCACCTCGTACACCGCCACCCACACCGACGAGCATCTGGACAAAGTGGTCGAGGTCATCGCCCGTGTCGGCCGCGAGGCCGGGTTGATTTCGTAAGACCATGGCCGGAACTGTAGACGTTGTCGAGGTCGAATCGGCGGGCCAGCTCCGCGATTTCATCAAGTATCCATTCAAGCTCTACAAAGATGTTCCGCAATATGTCTATCCGCTCTTGGTCGAGCGGAAAGAGTTTTTTGATCCCAAGAAAAATCCGTTCTACCGTACCGCAAAGGTCAAACTGTTTCTGGCCATGCGCGACGGCGAGGTGGTTGGCCGCATCGCCACCTGTGTGAATTTCAGGCACAACGAATACCAGCACGAGAAGACCGGTTTCTTCGGCTTTTTCGACACCCCCGACGACTACGAAATAGCATCGCGCCTTTTGAAAGTCGCCATGATCACCCTCAAGAAAGAGGGGATGGAGACCATGCGCGGACCGATGAATTTCTCGACCAACCACGAAATCGGGTTTGTCATCGAGGGATTTGATACGCCGCCCACGGTCATGATGCCCTGGAATTTCCCGTATCAGGTCAAACTCGCCGAAAGATTCGGCCTGAAAAAATCGATGGATCTGTTGGCATGGCACTTGACCAGAGACGACGGCATCCCCGAACGGATCGATCGGGTGGTGGGGAAAATGCACGAGCGCTCGAAAGTAACGCTTCGGTCGCTCAACATGAAGGACTTCGATAACGAGGTCAAACGCCTCAACACGGTATACAATGCCGCCTGGGCCCCCAACTGGGGATTTGTGCCGATGGATGAAGTCGAGTTCACCCATATGTGCAACCAACTCAAACAGATTGTCGAGCCGGAACTGGTCTTAATCGCCGAATACGAGGGGAAACCGGTCGCCTTTTCGGTCGCTCTGCCTGATATCAATCAAGCTCTCATCCATCTTAAAGGCCGTTTGTTGCCATTTGGCATTCTCAAACTCCTTTGGCACACCAAAGTCCGCAATAAAGTGACCACCGTCCGGCTGATCACTATGGGGGTGATTCCGGAATTTCAAAAGCGCGCCATCGACATGGTCTTCTTCGTTAATACCTTCAAAAAGGCGTCCGCCTTGGGATACCACACCGGCGAGCTTTCCTGGACACTTGAGACCAACGAACTGATGATCCGCTCGGCCGAAGAAATGGGCGGCAAACTCAAAAAGAAGTACCGCATCATGGAGATGCCGCTGTAACCCCCGGTCTATTATCCCATAAATCTCTCTTGAACAGCCGGAGCTCTTGCGCGTTATTGATAGCGTATGTATCGCCGAACCATTCTGCTCACCATCGCTGTAGTCGTGGTTTTTGCCGGGTGTGCCTCCCGCTACCGGTTGTCGCTGTACTTGAACTTGGATGAATCGCGCCGCTCACTGAAGATCGAGCAGTCGCAATACTTGGTTAACGCCAAGCTGGGCGACCCGTACGGCGAACAGAAAGTGCTGACAGGCGACGGCACCTGTCTGGTACTGCTCACTTCAGCTCGGGGAGATAAAGTAGAACTTCCCTCCAAGAGTCTTTTGTCTTTCGATGAGTACCTTAAGATTCGGTTCTTTGTCGAACTCCCCAATCGGATCAAAACAGGAACAATTGATCTCAAAGGCCATTCATTTGTTCAACTACTCGGTCGATACACTCTGCAACCGGAAGAAAAAATCTTTTTGGTCGATAGCGGCACAATGATCGTCGACTCGATCGTGAAAGAACACCTGTTCGCCACCGTGAAGGGGCATTATTTCAACGCCAAGTCCCGACCGCTTATGTTCGACGGTCAGTTTCGGGCGAAGATTCGCAAGTGATCACTCGCGATTCTTCTTAGCGAAGGCGTCAGAAAATACTTTCCACGCGACATCATCGTACAAACAGAAAACCACCCGCTCGACTGATACCAGCCGCGACTCCATCCCTCGGACGGTTCCGATCATAAGATTCGCGCACGCCGTGATAGGGAATCCTCCCACGCCGGTTCCAAACGCCGGAAAGGCAATCGACCTGATCTTGTACTGCTCAGCCAGATTCAGGCACGCAATGGTTGCCTGGCGAATAAAAGTGTCGCGCGTCCGCAAATCCTGACCCATAACCGCCGCATGAAATATCGCCTTGAACGGCAAACTGCCCGAGCCTGTCACGATCGCCACTCCCGGCATAACAGGCCCCTGAGCCATTGCCTCTTCTTCAATAGAACTCCCGCCGGCCAGTTTGATCGCTCCCGCCACACCTGAGCCCATCCAGAACTCGTTATTGGCCGCATTCACAATCACCTCGGTGTCGACGTGAGTGATATCCCCCTTGACAATTTCGATGCTAAGCGGCATTGCCACGTTTCCCACGGCTGATTATCCGCCCGCTGACCTCTGAAATTACACTTCCAACCAGTAGACCAAGAACTGCGCCGACGAGCACATCGGCCGGATAATGCACACCGACAAAAACCCGGCTGATTGCAACTAAGAATGCAATCGCAAACAAGTACCAGTGCATCTTTGGGGCCTTTGTGCGCCAAAACGCAAATTGGGCGAAAGCGTTGGCCGCGTGCGATGACGGCATCGACAATCCCGCCCCGCAATTGACCAGCAAATGAACATCCGTAAGCGTCTGGCACGGACGTGGCCGGTCAAACAACGGCTTCAGTACCGAGCTTGCAATCAAATCACTGGCCGCAAGTGTCAGTATCGAAGCCACCACCTGCCACCGTCGTTCTTTTGGTCCTTTCCATAGTAAGATCAACATCACGGCGGCATAGCCGATTCTCAGATTCCAGTCAGAAGTGATTTGCGGCATCAACAAATTAGTAACTGCGTTCGCGCAGTCGGTGTTGATAAACCGGAAAATCTGAAGGTCGATTTGTGCCAGCGTTTCAAGCATACATCGGGCGCTTTCTTTTTAGAAACGAGCAAACCTGTGCGAGTGTCGGGATCCCCGTTCTTGCCCCCGGCTGAGTGCATTTGAGCGCGGCGGTCGCGGCGCCAAGCCGAAGCCGTGCTTGCATTGGCTCGCCGTGCAAGAGAGCATAGATATATCCGGTATGGAATGCATCACCCGCCCCGGTAGTATCGACATTCTTTACTTTGAATGCGCCGTATGTTGTGAATTCACCGTTCTCAAATCCGGTCGAACCTTTGATTCCCTCTGTGACAACAATTGTGCCGTGGCAGAGCCGGGACAGCTTCTCGATCGCTTTTCGCGCCGTGAAGGTCTTTGTGAACGGAAAGGCGTACGAGTCGGCGACTATCAAGTGGTCAACCAAAGGAAATATCGGCGAAACGTCATTGCGGATTGAGCCAATATCAAAAGTAATAACCGCTCTGATCGACTTTGCCCATCTCGCCAATTTCATACAGGCCGGTAAGTCGCGGCCATCTAAATGAACGAGCTGAGGATGCGGCAAATGCGAGGTATCAATATCCCGTGGCGTCAGTCGTGCCCCGCGATGCAACGCGATAGTCCGTCGCCCCGATCCTGTTTCGATAAAGCCGATCGCCGCATCCGAGGGTTGATCGCGCTTGATCACGATAAATTCTTTGGAGACTCTATCTTTAACAATCTCCTGCATGTTGATCTTGCCGGCATAGTCATCGCCGAGCGCCGTGATAATCCCTGTCTTCAGTCCAAAGCGAGCCAGTCCGACCATGACATTTGGGATCGGACCGCCCCCCTGAAAGATAATATGCGAGGCGTCGAGTTTTCCCCCCGGCTTGGGAAATCGATCAATTGTAAACAAAATGTCCAATGGCATGATCCCAAGACCAAGGACATCAAGTCTGCCGCGCCTTTGCTTTGCTTTCTTTTCCATTAGTTCATCGTGACCGGTGTCAGACCGATTCAAACCGCCCCTTGCCGGCGGTCAACTCAACAAATTGCGCCGCAAGTTCGTCAAATCGACTTCGTCGAATCTCCACCACGAGCGCAACTTCGGCTGTAAACTGCGATTCCACGACCGTCGCACCAAGCTTCGCCAGCAATCGCGAGAGTCGTTCATACAGCGAGAATTCAATCGTGCATCGGGCGCGAACAGTGAGATATTTCTGCACCTGGCCGGCCGCAGATATGGCCTGTGCCGCAGTGTCGGCATACGCATGGGCGAGTCCACCTGTGCCAAGTTTCGTCCCGCCAAAATATCTGGTGACGACAACCAGCGTATCGGTCAACCCAGCGCCGAAGAGTGCGTCATAAATCGGCCGTCCGGCGGTGCCGTTTGGTTCGCCGTCGTCGGAATACTTAAACTGCGGCGCACCTTCGTGACCGACTCGATAGGCATAACAATGATGTGTCGCCGCGTATTCGCGTTTACGAATCGCTTCAAGCGCACTCTGCGCTGAAGTTACGGTCATCGCCTGCACAACTTCACCAATGAACCGCGAACCCTGCACTTTGATTTCCGCCCGCGACGGCCGCGCGATCGTCAAATACTCGTCGTCCATTGTCTCAGACCAGCGCCTTGACCATATCCGCTACCGAATCGTATCCTCGCATCGGAATCGCGCCGCAGTCCACCGCCAAAGCCAGTGATTGCTCGTCGGCGAGCGCACCGTGAACCGGGTCGACAAAGAAAAAGGCCAGTTTGCCGCACTGATCACAAAATTCGAGCGCATCGAGCGCCCGCTTTGAATCAGAATACAATTCGGTAAACACCACGCCATCCGACAGGCCCACCAGTAGCCGATTGGCCTGGCTGACGCTATCAGTTGTCGGTTGAGATTCGGGAAAATACTCGGAGATCACCCCACCATGCGCGGCGATATCAATAGCCAGCGCCATTTCGTCAGAGCCGGCAATACTGTCAAAGCCGGATTCAATCACGGCAAATGACTCCGCGCTGACTGTTCGCGCGGCCAAATGCGCGGCGGCGCCGATACCGCCGCCAAGTGAGCTCAGAATCTGCACCTTGTCCTGCGCAAAGCGACGGGTCAGTTTGGTGGTTATTTCAATTCCTTCGTTGGTAGCGTTGTCAGCACCAACAATCGCGACCGCCTTTTTCGACAAATCCGTTACCCGTCCCCGAGATAACAAGAATAACGGTGGATCGTTTAGTTCAAAAAGCCGGTGCGGATATGTTTCATCGAACCGGGTCGCCACGCCAATATCCCGCTGGGTTAGTGACTTCACCAGTTCCTCGGCCTCGCCAAGATGCCCGGCGGATTTGGCAATCCTTCCGGCGACCTGAGCCGGGACACCGTCGATCTTTGAAATCACTCCTTTGTCGGCTGATAACAAACCATCGAGTGATCCAAACGTCCGCATGAGCAAATCGAAAAGTCGGGGCGTTACCCCACCAAAACGGGCCAGGGCGATCACTTTGGTGGCGGGAGAATATCCGGCGGGGTCAGTCATGCGGTAATCTATCATTTTGCGCGGTCAAGTCAAACGGCGCAAGCCGGTTGTAATTGGACCGGGCTAACCGTATATTTGCCGTCATGAAACTGCTCACTTTATTGAGTATCACAATCTTCGCGGGGGTAGCTTTGCACGGGTGCGGCAAACCCACTCCCGAAGAGTACCGCGAGCAGGGGAAGAAGTATTTCGCGCAGGAAAAATATGCACAAGCGCGCGACGCTTTTGGCAAAGCACTCAACGCCAATCCCTCCGACCGGGAACTTCTCTATCTCATGGGTATCGCCTACCGAAAAGATCAGATGTATGACTCGGCCCTGTCGGCGCTTCGTCGGGTTGACCTGTTGCATCCGCAGGACCGGGAGATCAAACAAAATCTCTACGATGTCGCCATGGCGCTCAATGACTGGCCGGTCGCCCGCTCGGCTCTCAAAGGGCTGATGGATGTCCACGCCGCGCCGCCGCACCCGTGGAAAATAATGGCCGACCTCTGGCGGCGATCTGATCATCCGGGCAATACCTATGCCGCGGCCAAACTGGCTCTACTGGAAGATCCCGAGGATGCCCAGATGTGGGTGCTGGCCGCCAACAGCGCATACCTGGTCGACTCGGCGCAGGCATCGCTGGCATACATTGATACGGCTATCGCAAAGTTCGGCGCCACCGATCTGCTTATTGCCAATCGGGGTACTTACTTGAGTTTCGCCAAGAAGTACGACTCGGCCGAAGTGGTCTTTAGAGAACTGATTGCCAAAGACTCCGGATCGGCGCAATATCAATTGAGTCTTGCCCACGCGCTCTCCGCCCAGAGTTCGCGCACCAAGCAGAAGGAAGCGCTTGAGTATTACCGTAAAGTAGCCCCAAAGCTCGGGCCGGAATTCCAGCTCGATTCAATTATCAAAGATCTCGAGGGCAAACTGAAATAAAATGGGCGGGACCGGGTGGTCCCGCCCAAGCCTGTCCTCTTGGGGACAGAGACAGGAGGGGGTATGTTGTCTACAACTCTTTATACACTCCCGGTTAGTTTCAGGTTCCGCAGTTTCAAATAGAAAACTCGCCTCACAATGTGAGGCGAGTCTCTGGTGCCTTCAAATCTGACAAACTAATCATCCAATCCATCATCGTCGTGGTGATCACCATCACCGCCGCGTGGCTGACCGCTGTGGCCGCCCGGATTGTCCCCCTCTTCGTCATTACAAAGCAGTTTCCAGCGACCGGCCATAAATCCGCCGGGGAGTGAATCGCAATCCGCGAACCCACCACGCACAACGCCGGCCCGCACCATGTTGGCATCGAGTATCTGTCCCGCAAACCAACCTCGTACCTTTGACTTGTCATGACTTCGGTTACTTAAGACCCCCCAGCGTCCCTGCAGGAATCCTTCAAATCCGCCCGCGCTGTCGATCCACTTACCGAAGAACACCTTTGCGCTGTCATCATTGTAGCCATAGTGGCCTTCAACATATCCATCGGCCAGACCAAACTTGCTGATCCAACGCCCCTTGAAATAGCCAAGTCCAGTCGAGTCGATCGCTCCCCAATTTCCGCTTAAGAAACCACGCGGACAAAGATTGCGGTAAATCCGGAGCGCCGAAAACGCCACTTCGTTCGAATCTTCAAGCGTCACAATCGTGTCGAGTTTCAGAAGATCGGCAAGCGAAAAGACGCGCGTGTATTTCGGCGTCGCAAATGTCAGCGAGGCGTCCTCGGAAGGATATATCGTGTCTATGACTATCCCACCCCCGAAAGTGGTGTCAAACACCAATGTCGTGTCATAGTGAATATGAAAGCCCCAGGTGCGAGTTGTGTCGTATGTAATAGTAGTGTCGTGCGTGATTGGGTCGACAATAATGCTTGAGTCTATGCGCAATATTGTATCGATAACAGGGATCGAATCGATGATTCGGCTCGTATCGACAATAATCGTACTGTCACCCACCGTATCAATAACCGGACGGGGGCGCGGGACAAAAATATCCACCGCGATTCCGTCGTGGTGCGGCCGGGTGTGCGAAATCCATTCGACTTTTCTGCGATCAGTGCGCGGCAGGATCGTATCGTTGTCTTCGAATTTGATAACCCGCCTGACCACCAGTGCGCCGCGGCTGATCAAGAGCGATCCGCTCCAGTCAGAAATCTCAGTCTCGGCAGTGTCTTTGCGAAGATGTCCCCACAACGCGCGGAAATGGTACCAATCGACCGCGCTGTTTGACTGCATCGAATCGATCTGCGCCGAGCTCTGCAATGGGTCGGCGAATGGCTTTTCATCGTTGGCCGAAGGGTCAAGCGACGGATCGCCGAATCCGGGGGCTTCATTGCTCGATGTATACCCGCCGGTTGGAGTATTCAAATTGAGACCAGTTGATCCCGATACCGTCGGTTCGGCCGGATTTTTCGAGCATCCGGTAAACGCGGCAATCATTGCGACTGCCGTCAGCGTGAACCACAAGAATCGATTCATATGAGCGTCTCCTCTTATAAGAGGTGATTGGGGAAAGTAATTTTCGCTGTCAGTGACTTATTACATTATACAATTGCCATACCACCGCACGGACATAATTGTTGTGTCTTGTGTCTCATCAAGTTAGCGACAATTCGGTCGCAGGTTTCAAACTGAAACGCCTCTGCTGGTTGTGCAAGAATCAATCCCGGCTGTCCAATATCTTGACAGGGGAGAGATTTGAAAAGATTAGCCCTGCTCCAATTCACGATCTCGTTGCGGCAGGTCTTATCTGCCGTCGGCGGACGAGACCAGCCGCATTCTTATTGCCCTGGTGGCCCACCATTTATGGTGGGTTTCACTTTTCGGCTATTGTAGGGATGAACCCAAGCGACGCAAGGCGTCGCGACGCGGTTCAGCCATCTTCTTGTACCCACTTGGCAGAACCAAATCGTTACGCTCGGGTTCTGCCCTACAACTTGTTGAAAGACCCTGGTCACTGCCGTTGCAAACAGAACGAAGCAATCTCCTCTTTGTCCTAAGTTGAAACTAATAGATGAGATTGCTTCGTCGCGCCGGGGACGTTGCTCCTCGCAACGACAGCACTGGGGACTTTCTCAACAAGCCCCAAAGGATGGGGTACCAGGACTTTCCTTTTGCCGTCTTCAGGCCCGTTCTGTATATAATGTCTGTCAGCACAAAGGAGGACCAATGACAGATCTACACCGTGTCTTCGCCATGAAATTTGGAAGTATCTACCCGCTCTATGTTCAAAAAGTGGAACGCAAGAATCGCACCAAAGATGAAGTCGATCAGGTCATCTGCTGGTTGACTGGATACGACAAAGCAGGCCTGCAAAAGCAAATCAAGTCCGGCGTCGATCTTGAGACGTTCTTTTCACAAGCCCCGGCAATGAACCCCAACACTTCGCTTATCAAAGGTGTCGTATGCGGCGTTCGAGTCGAAGACGTCCCCGATCCACTCATGCGAAAAATTCGCTGTATGGACAAGCTGATTGACGAACTGGCCAAAGGCAAAGCGATGGAAAAGATTCTGCGGCAGTAGGTAGCTTCGCCACCCTAGTGTGTGCGGCAGACGCCCTCGTCTGCCCGTTTACAATCCGAAGCGCGGGCCGATCCCCGAACCCGCCACTTCTTCGCCGTGGTAACCCAACCTTTAGGTTGGGCTCTTCAATTCTCTATGATTAGTTCTTGCGCAAAACCAAAGTCGTCAATTTTCCGCCACGAAAAACCGCCAGCGTGCTTCCGCCGCGCTCAAGCCCGGCCAATATCCGCTCGTATAATTCGCGGACACTCCCCGGTCTCCTACCGTCGACCTGCGATACAGCGTCGCCAATCTTCAGCCCGGACTTTCCACCCACTCGATTCGGATCGAGCTTGTCGATTTCATATCGCCCCGAAGCACCACTCTTGACCGTGAATCCAAGTGTCCCCTTCGCTGGCAGTCCAGCGACTGAGGTTATTGCTTGATCCGAGTTGTCATCGGCCGATATTTGAGGCGCACGGGTCATATCGACCAGTGGCGAATCATACGGTTCATCCTTCAGCCACTGCGCCAGCGGTCGCGTTACCGAGACTATCCATTTCTTCTGAATCTGCTCTTCAAATATCTGACGTCCGGGTGTTCGCGCTTTCCAAAACGGAGAATTGTACGCCGCCAATGTTGCCTCGGCGCCGATAAACGATGGCGCCACCGCCAGCGCGAGTAACATCGCCAGATTATCACGGCGGAAATCGCCGGGGTCCATAAGCGGATGATTGATCACTGCCGAGGGAGCGTCGGTACCGCTTACTTCCGTCTGCGCCAGAAGCCGTAGCGAGAGGTGATAGATAAGATTAAAAACCATCGACGGTCCAGTCGGCGGCGCCTCGACCGCAATCCCCCGCAATTCACCACCTACCGAAATTACAAGCGGGTCGGCTTCGCCGGCCGACGGATAGTACCGAACCAAATAGATTGGAAACGATGTTTCCACCCAGTTGATCCCGGCCAACTGAGAGAGCTTGGTCAAAATCGAATCCCCCTGCGACTGCCAGACTGCCTGCAATAAACTGTCGTTGCGAGCCACCCAGCGGATATCGGCATTGGCAGAATTGGTGCGATACCACTCGGGATAAATCGATTGCTGAAACGATACCGCCTTTGTGCGAAGACTCACCCGAGGGATTGGCGGCGTGTCAGCCGCGAAAACCGGCATGTTTGCACCGAAAACTAACACCGCGAGTATTGTCAGGCGAATCAGGCGCATTGTTGCTCCATCAAACCGCAGGCGAGTAACCAGTGTTTGGTTGCGGGGAGGCGTACTGCGGTCCCTGCGGCTCGACCAACGCAAAATAAAACATCGTATAAACCGAACTATGAAACGTGCCCAAATATCCACCGACCGGAATGGTGATCGGCAGTGAGATAATTATCGCGACCAGGAACGCCTGCCACACCGCCAGCCCAAGTGAATAGGCCAACAAACCGATCGGAGCCATAATCAATACGGTTACAATGGTCACTGCAATCATGAGGGCGATTCCCAAGCCAATGACAATAAGGAGCATCACCAGACAACGGCCAAAGTGGGTTCGCAAAAGCCCGTACCCCTCGGCAATTGCATCCCCGATCGAAACGTTGCGCGCTACCATCGCCCGCAGAGCAAGGCTGTAAACTGTCACACCAGCAAATATCGTAAACAAACCCATGGGAATTGCTAATAGGAGCGCAATTACACCCAGCGGCCAGGCGGCCGCCCACGCCACCACCACTATAACAACCGCTACGACGATAGCAACTACCATAGCAACGAGCATCAGAATGCCCATCCCCAGCGTTCGCCAGAAAAAGTCGATCCCAGTAGAAAAAGACTCGGAAAGTTTGTACGTGCCGCCGCGAGTGATCCGGTTAACCGCGTCGATCAGTCCCGGCGTAGCGATACAATGCAAGGCGATAAAGACCAGCCCGAAAATTGTCAGACCGATCATATACGGAGCCAGCGTTTGCCAAACCTCCGCCGGCGAACGGCCCAAATCACCCATCGCGCCGCCGAACGGCCCTCCACCAAGCGCTTCGATATCATGTTTATCAAATGAAGTATTGAAACCGCCGCCAAATCCGGCGAATATGCCAAGGATCCAGAGCGATTTGTGACGCCAGCTTATCGCGAAAGAATCGCGAATGATCTTTCCGTAATCCATACACTCCCCAATCCTTTCTTGTGCTATATTGTATCTATATAATCGGGACAAATCGCACAAGCTAAAAGGATATACCAGCTATGAAACGGATTATTCAAAGTCTGAGTGCTGTAAGTATTCTCGTCGTGACATATGGCGGATGTGCCAAGGAGAGTTCCACCCCAAGAGTAGAGCCTGCTGATTCCACCGCCGCCCAAACTGTGGCCGAAAACCGAGACAGCGTGACCGTTGAATTGGTCGGCGCAGACTCGGTCACGGTCTTTGATTTGTTGAAAGCCAGCCACAAAGTCGATTTTCTCAGCACATCGGGCGGAGTATTTGTAAAGGGGATCGATTCGATCAACAACGGATCATCAACTTTTTGGGTTTATTCGGTCAACGACGCTACTCCCAAAGTCGCGGCCGACCTGATATACACCAAAGCAGGGGACAAGATTGTCTGGCATTTCCGCAAGATGAAAGAGTAGACAGACTGTGCGCGGCGGACGCCCCCGTCTGCCCGTCTTACATCACTCTACATTTGGTAGCGCACCGCTCCGCGGTGCGATGATGTCACCCTTCGACAAGCTCAGGGTGAAGTCACGTAGCAACAGACTGACTCTCTCCGACTTCAGGCTGAGCCTGTCGAAGCCTGACCCTGCGGCCGACTACGCCAGTGCCCATTTGCAATATTGATACTCAAAGTCTATATTCCCCTTCCTCTGGAACTTTGCACCACGTTGTGATTCTGAAACAGCCATACCTGAAAGGATTCCGCGCAGATGGCACTTGAACCGGGCAGTAAACTGGGACCATACGAAGTAGTCGGCGCACTGGGCGCCGGGGGGATGGGGGAAGTCTACCGTGGGCGCGACACCCGGATCGACCGGACCGTCGCAATCAAAGTCCTGCCGTCGCATCTGGCCTCAAACCCCGATCTACGCTCACGCTTTGATCGCGAGGCCCGCGCCATATCCAGTTTGAATCATCCCAATATCTGCTCGCTTTTTGATATCGGCCAACAGGACGGTGTCGATTTTCTGGTGATGGAATATCTCGAAGGCGAGTCACTGTCCGACCTCCTCAAACGCGGACCGGTGCCCACACCCGATCTTCTGCGAATCGCCATTCAAATTGCCGACGCCCTCGATAAAGCCCACAAACAGGGACTGGTGCACCGCGATCTGAAGCCGGCCAATATCATGCTGACCAAGCACGGCGCCAAACTGCTTGATTTCGGACTGGCCAAGTGGCAAGAGACC
This sequence comes from uncultured Ignavibacteriales bacterium, assembly GCA_964571235.1. GTDB lineage: Bacteria > Zixibacteria > MSB-5A5 > GN15 > FEB-12 > JACRAV01. Next base: position 355,124 of record CAZNAI010000003.1, read on the forward strand.
GAACAGGTCAAAGGTCTTTCAGGCATGACCCGGACTTCCTCGCCGCTAACCAGTGAAGGCACAATCGTTGGCACATTCCAATACATGTCGCCGGAACAACTGGAAGGCAACGAAGCCGACGCCCGCTCCGATCTGTTTTCATTTGGCGTCATCCTCTATGAAATGGCGACCGGCGTGCGGCCCTTTGAAGGCAAGAGTCAGGCCAGCCTGATCGCGGCAATCATGAAAGTAGAACCGCGTCCAATATCGGCGATTCAACCAATGACCCCGCCTGCGCTCGAGCGCGTCGTCAAACAGTGCCTGGCCAAAGAACCGGATGACCGCTGGCAGACCGCCGGTGATCTTCGCCGAGAACTAAATTGGCTGGTCGAGGGAGGCTCACAGGTTGGTGTTCCTGCGGCAGTAGTATCCCGCCGCAAACGCAGAATGCAAGTCAGTTGGATTGTCGCGGCAGTAGCCGGTGCGGCGGCGCTCACTCTCGGCGCGATGATGCTTCTAAAGCCCAAGCCGGTGATTGCGGTGTCGAAATTCGTCATTCCCACGACCACTGAAATGCGGGCGATGCGCTGGCCGGTGATTTCACCCGACGGTCGCACCATCGCCTTTCAGGCGGTCGATACGCTCGGTCGGAGTGCGATCTGGGTCAGGCCGCTCAATTCTCTCACTCCGACAATGTTGGCCGGGACCGATAACGCCGGACGACCGTTTTGGTCACCGGATAGCAAGTATCTTGCGTTCACCATCAATGGCCAACTCAAGAAAGTTGCCGTGACGGGAGGACCTGTCCAGCTCATCGGTGAAACGAAGGGTGCATTCGACGGCAGTTGGGGAGCTAAGAATATCATCTTGCTCGACGGCGGCTTTACGGACTCAATCCGTCAGATCCCAGCCTCCGGTGGGACCTTTGCCGCGGCGACAACTGTGGACAGAGCAAAAGGAGAAACCTACCATGCCTGGCCCTACTTTTTGCCTGACGGCAACCATTTCTTGTTTCTTGCCGCTACCGACAGTGCGCAAACGCAGGGCATTCAATCGTGGACGGTAAAAGTCGGTGCCCTTGATTCCAAGGAAACCAAGACGCTTATGGCTTCGAACACTCGAGCGCTGTATGATCCGTCCGGATATGTCATTTTCAACCTTAACAATATTCTGATGGCGATACGGTTTGATCTGACGAAATTGGAGACAGTCGGAGAGCCGTTTCCTGTGGCCGAAAACGTAAGTGCGTCCAATGCGAACCAGGGGAGTGGGTTTAGTGTGTCCGCCACTGGCATCCTCTGCTACCAACCGACAGGTGGCTCAACAAATTCCGAATTGGTGTGGGTCGATCGTAATGGGCGGGAACTTGGCAAAGAAGGAAAACCACTGCCGTACCGGGATATCATGCTCTCGCCCGATAGCAAGCGCCTGGCATATGGTGTGGTCGATCCGCAACTCAACTCGGAGGACATTTGGGTGCGCGATCTGACGCGGGGAGTGTCGTCGCGTTTGACATTCGAAGCCAAGGACGATATCTGGCCGATATGGTCACCAGACGGCGAACGTATCTCGTTTGCCTCAAACCGTAACAGTTTCTTTGCGGTCCGATCCAAATTGGCCAATGGCCTTGGCGAGGATGAAGCAATGTTTCATGATTCTACCGGGCATGTTGGCCCGTACGATTGGTCCCGCGATGGCCGATTTGTGGCAATTCAGCGGAATTCCGGCGGACAGTGGGACTTTGGCTTGTACGACATCTCTGCAAAATCAGTGCGCTGGTTGCTGACCACGCCGTTTAATGAAATGCAACCTTCAGTGTCGCCCGACGGAAAGTACATCGCGTATGCCAGCAATGAGACCAGTCGAAATCAGGTGTACATTCTTGAAGCCGGCGGGGCGGGAGGAAAATGGCAGGTATCAAACGATCTTGGCATTTATCCGATGTGGCGAGCCGACGGCAAAGAGCTCTTTTACGTGAGTACCGCCGGTGCAGTGATAGCGGTACCCGTGATAACAGGGGCGGCCCTGCAGGTGGGAACACCGGTAAAACTCTTTGACACCCGTTTTGAACTGAGTGGTTTTCGGATCCGTCGTATGGCGGTTACCGCCGACGGCCAGAAGTTTCTCCTCAACCGGCAACTGGATCAGGGTACGCCGCCCGGCTTTGTGGTCGAGCAGAACTGGACTGCGGAGTTGGATGTGAAATAGCGCACCGCTTAAGTCAGGCTGAGCATGTCGAAGCCTGATTGCTTGGTGCCCCACCGCTTGCGGTGGGATGAGAATCGAGAAAGAGCGATACCACATTCGTTTCTTCCCGCCTTGGTAACCCACCATTTATGGTGGGCTCCAGCGTCAGGCTCGAAGACGAGCCTGACCTGCGAAGAGACGAACCGTCCTATCGCCGCAATTTCCCCTACTGACATCGCCGCGCGAACCCCCTATATTCCGACCCATGTCACCTGACGTTTTCTCACGAATCGAAAAAGGCGAGTTCTTCTTAATCGCCGGACCGTGTGTCGCCGAATCCGAAGAACTTTGTCTAAAGATCGCCGAGACAGTTAAGAAACTGTGCGACTCGAGAAACGTGCCCTATGTTTTCAAGGCCTCATATCGCAAAGCCAATCGCTTATCCGGCACATCGTACACCGGACCCGGCGACCAACAGGGGCTGGCTATGCTCAAATCAGTCAAATCCAGACTCGGCCTCCCGATCTTAACCGACATTCACGAAACAAACGAAATTCCGGCCGCCGCGCAGGTTGCTGACATCCTGCAAATTCCCGCCTTTCTCTGCCGCCAGACTGATCTGATTGTCAAAGCCGCGCAAACCGGCAAGTGGGTGAACATCAAAAAAGGTCAATTCCTCGCCCCCGAAGACATGAAACCGATCTCCGAAAAATCCGGCTCGAAAAAGATTATGCTAACCGAGCGCGGCACGACTTTCGGCTACCGCAATCTAGTGGTCGATTTTCGCTCGCTACTCATCATGCGCGAAACAGGCTTTCCCGTCGTCTTCGACGCCACTCACAGCCTGCAAATCCCCGGTGGCGGCGGCAATGTCTCCACCGGCCAGCCCGAGTATATCATCCCAATGGCCCGCGCGGCGATGGCTATTGGCATAAACGGCTTATTTGTCGAAACCCATCCCAATCCGAAATCCGCGCAGTCCGATGCCGGCGCGATGCTCGCACTGGACACAATGGAACAACTCTTAGACGAAGTACTGAAAATCCGCGATGCCCGTGCGTAAATCCAAAAAGAAACTCACTCGCGAACAACTGGCCAAACGGTTCCGGTCGATCAAATTGTTTGCAGTCGATGTCGACGGTGTCCTCACCGACGATTGCATTTACTTCGGCCCCGACGGCCTCGAACTGAAAAAATTCAACATCTCCGACGGCTTCTTCATGAAATTGGCGTCGGCAAGCGGGCTTGAGATTGCGGTCGTCTCCGGACGAAAATCCTCCGCCACCGATTCCCGGATGCAGGATCTTGGCATCAAGCATGTCCTGCAGGGACGGGTCGAAAAAACCAAAATGATTACGCCACTACTGGATCAACTCGGCATCGGGCTGGATCAGGTTGCTTTTATTGGCAACGAAATATTGGACATCAGTCTCGCACAGAAAGTTGGCCTGCCGCTTGCAGTGAAAGATTCCAACGCTGAGTTGTTATCAATCGCCGAGTATGTCACCACCAAACCGGGCGGCCACGGCGCCGTGCGCGAAGTACTCGAATGTTACTTCAAAGGCACCGGTAAAGACCCGAAGGATTACATCCCGAAATGAATGTCCGCAAATACGCACAGGCGGTGATGAAACAAGAGGCCGAGGCAATCCTGGCAATGGCCGATCGCCTCGATGATCGTTTCGGCGAAGCAGTCAAAGCGATCCTCGAGTGTAAAGGTCGTGTGATCGTCACCGGCATGGGAAAATCCGGTCTGATCGGACGCAAAATAGCCGCGACCTTCAATTCAACCGGTATCTCGTCATTCTTTTTGCATCCGGCCGAGGCAGTCCACGGCGACTTAGGAGTAATCCGCGCCGAAGACGTCCTCATGATCGTTTCCAAATCGGGCCAACTGGAGGAACTCGAAACAATTGTCGCAGTAGCCAAACGTCTGGGCGGCACTATTATCGTTCTCGGCGGAAATCAGAGCGCCGGCCTCTATCAGAAAGCCGATATCGCCCTCGACTGCTCAGTCGTATGCGAGGCCGGCCCGGAAAATCTGGTCCCGACTTCGTCAACCACCGCCGCACTCGTCATGGGCGACGCCCTCGCGCTGGCGCTGGTTGAATCGCGCGGCTTTACCCCCGACGATTTCGCCGCCCTGCATCCGGGCGGGTCGCTCGGCCAGCGACTGCTCAAGCATGTCTTCGAAGTTCACCACACCGGCGATGACATGCCGCTTGTGGCATCCACTGCTCCGGTCTCTGAGGTCTTGCTCGCGATGACCAGCAAGCGACTCGGGTGTGTTCTTATGAAAGGGCCGAACGGCGAGGCGGCGGGGATATTCACCGACGGCGACCTGCGGCGATTGATCGAGCAGAAAAAGGATGTCTTCGCGCTCAAAGCTGTCGATGTGATGATCAAAAATCCCAAAGCAATATCCGAGCGGGCCATTCTTGATTCGGCGCTGGCCATGATGGAGCGGTATTCGATTACTCAACTCCCGACTGTCAATGCCGAACGCAAACTGACCGGCATCCTGCACCTTCACGATATCCTCAAATCCAAGCTGGTCTGACCATGCGCCTCTCAAAACGGATCAAACGGAGCCTCGTTTGGTCGCTCGCACAGTCATTCGACTGGGTGCTGAATCGAATTCCCAGAAGCGCCGCGATCTCAATTGGCGGATGGATCGGTGTGACCGCCTGGCGATTCCTGGCCGGTGATCGCCAAAAGATCGACCGCAATCTCACAAAAGCATTTGGCGATAGTCTATCAACTGATGAGAAAACCGCTATCGGTAAACGCTTTTTCATAAATACCGGAAAGAATCTGGCCGATGTCGTCCGCTTCCGCCGTCATTATCAAAGTGAAATCAAACCACTCGTCGATATTGATGGTCTTGAGCATTTCGACTCGGCTTACAAAGCCGGCAAGGGGCTCATCGGCGTCACCGGACATCTTGGCAATTTCGAACTGTTGGCGGCACACATTTCGTCGCTGGGGTATCAGATCGCAGTGATCGGCCGGGAGATGAGCGACAGGCGTCTGGACAACTGGCTCACCGAAAACCGCCGATCCGCCGGATTGACCAACTTCGCCACCACCGAATCGGCCAAGACAATCTTGTCATGGCTCAAATCAGGCCGCGCCCTCGGAGTTCTGATTGATACCGATTCGATGAGAGTGAGGGGGAAAGCTATTCCCTTTTTTGGAAAACCGGCCAACACCCCGGTCGGGCCGTTCCATCTTGGGATTCGGGCAGGGTCGGCCTTTTTGCCGATGTGTTGTGTTCGCCAACCCAACAATCGCTATCTGATCAAGATCGACCCACCCATCAAACTTTCACCCGAGCTGACCTACGAAGATTCCATTGCCGCCGCTATGATTCAGTGTAACAACGCCTTAGAGCAATTTGTGCGCACCTGGCCCGACCAGTGGATCTGGCTCCACAACCGTTGGAACACCCGCCCTGAAGATGTCGCTTGACATCCCCCCTTAGGTTTCCATCTTACCAGCCGATTTATGAGTAGAAATCATATGCTTAGCAGACTCTTCAGGATATTGTTGGCCATCGGCGCTGTAGTTGTAACTGTCTCATGGACCGGGTGCGAAAGCCAGCGCGGCACGAAATCCGACCAAAGCTCACTGGGTGACTCGGCGCGCCTGCCCGACTCGGAACTTCGCGGCGCCACCATTTCCCTCTACGAGGGTAGCACACTGACCACCGGCATTAAGGCTGACCGAATTCTCAAATACGAACCGCAGGATTCGGCGATTGCCTATCATCTGAAAATTCAGTTTTTCGATTCGACCGGCACGGCGACATCCGATCTGGTCGGCGACTCGGGCCTGGTCCGCGAAGAGAAAGGCCTGCTTGAAATCTACGGCAATGTCGTGGCTATCTCGATCGACCAGCAAACAAAGCTCGAAACCGACTACTTAAAATGGAATCCGGAGATCAACCGGATTCAGACCGACGCCTTTGTTAAGATCACCAAAGGCTCCGATGTCATCACCGGCTGGGGGCTTGAAACCGACCGCCGCCTCTCGCGCATCAAGATTCTCCGTCAGGTTTCCGGCACCGTCTCCGAATCCACCACCCTCCGCTAACTCGGTTCTGTGCGCGGCAGACGCCCTCGTCTGCCCGTCTTCTTGTAGGTCGAAACCCCTGTCCCGCCGATGGCGGGGTCGAGCGTCAGCGAGAGGTTTCGACATTCTCTCTTATCCACACCTATTTTCAATCTTGAGCGTTTTTCGCTTGCCTATTACAGCAACTTGCGGTTACGTCCGATTCCGGTACCCGGAATCTCCAATTTTGCCTGTTATTTCGGCGACCATCCACGGCGGTGTTTGTAAACGTCTTTGCGAAGGGACCGGCATGACTAATCGTTTCACCCAAATGGACTGCTTCATTCTGGCAGGAGGAGCGCAGAATCCATCGCGCGATTTCGAACCCGAGGGCGAACTGACCAGGCTCGAAACTCGGTTCCGTCGCTTTGCCAGCATCTTCGAGCGGGTCCGATTGGTCCTCAAACCGAGTCAGGCGACCGAACGGTATCTCAATTATCCGCATGTGTGCGACACCGACGAAACCCCCTCGCCGCTGGTCGGCCTCATGACCGCCCTGCGCAATTCAAATTCCGAAGCTGTTTTCATCGGAACTTGTGAGCCCTCGGAAATCCCTCTTGAAATGATTGTCGATCTGGTCAATCGGTACAACAACGAGATGTACTTAGGATACCGCTACGGCGCCGAAGGGCGCTCGATGATCGGAATCTGCCATCGCAAACTGGCCGACCAGATAGAAACCGGGCGCACCAGCGGCCGTCGATTGGGCGACATCCTGAGCGAAAACGGCACGGTCTTGCCATGGCCGTCGGCCGCCATCGCCGGCTGAGATATTTCTTAGTTCTTTGTCAGGGTCCTTGCGACCCTGACATCTTCCGTCAAATCGCGATGAGCGTCAGCAATCAGTAGGTCGGGTTCTGAGTGAGTCCCGCGTAGCGGGACAAACGAAAAACCCGACACCTCGGCAAATTTACAAATCGCGACTGTATTGACTCTGATCGCCTAGCCCGGTATACTCTGCGCAAAGCAGGATTACCGCAATGGGCAAAGTTACCGACTGGTTTGATCTGACCCCGGCACAATCGAAATTCGTCATCTCAATGGGAATAATCGCCCTTGTCCTGTCGGCGGTACTATTCATTCGGACATATTCGACTGAGGCCAGTCAATCACCCGCGCTCCCCGTCTTTGTCTCCGATCCAGAAATCAAATTCACCGGGATATTTGTGCTCGACCCGAACACCGCGCCCGCCGATTCGCTTGAGCTTCTGCCGGGAGTCGGCAAGGTGCTGGCTGACCGCATAGTCGAATACCGCGCGACTCACAGATTCAAATCTGAAGTAGACATCACCGAAGTCAAAGGGATCGGCGCGAAACTCTTTGAACAGATTCGTCCCTATCTAAAGATTGCCACACCATGAGTTCTCTAAGGATCGGTGTAGACCCCTCCGGAGAAACCGCCCGCGTTGTGGAAATCGAAACGGCCAGCAATGGCACTTCGATTCTCACCTGTCGCACCGTTTCAACAGCTGAAATAGGTGGACACTCCTGTGCACACATTGGTGAATTTGTTCTGGCAATCGACGACTCCGACGCAGTCGTGCGAATTGTCCGGCCGGCAATTATCGATCCCGCTCTGACCGAACAGGCGGCAAAATACGAAGCCGAAATAGCTCTGCTGTCCAGCGGCACTAATCTACGCACGCAGGTGCGACCGATTTCCACCGCCGGGAACCGTGATTGGCTCGCAATCTCAGTTCATGAATCGGCATTGGAGAAAAACGTAATCGGGAATTTCTTTACGTGGCAAAACGGCCACAAATGCCGGTATCTCCCTCGATCAATCGCTCTCGGCACTGGTCTGCTCTTTGCCTGCGAGCCGCTCGACAGAAGTTTGACAGTTGTAGTACAGCCGGCCGAACGCACAACCTCGATCTGCTTTCTCTCCGGCCAATCAGTAATCGGCGGCGCCCGGCTCTCGAAATTGACTTTGACTGCTCCCGAAAGCGAAGTTGCCGGTTGGCTCGCGGAGCTGAAAATGGTGGTTGATTACCGGCTCTCAACCGATCTTGCCGCGATCCGGGGTGGTCAGCCCCCCTCCTATGTCTGGGCCGGCGCCGAAAGCGAACTGGACCGACTGCGCGGTATCTCACCAATTGTTTTCGCCGCGCCGCAACCGAAAGCGACCTCATTTTCCGTTCGCTCCGAAGTTTCTTCAATCACACCGGAATGGCTGGTGGCATTGGGCGCGGCGCTCAATTGACTTGCCCTTTGCGTTCGCCCGCCTTATGTTTTCATAGTCAATCGCCCTTTTTCGATTGAGAAATACGTATGCCAAAGCGAAATATCCGCAAAGCCATCTATCCCGGAACATTTGACCCGGTCACCAACGGCCACCTGTCGCTCATTGAGCGGGCCACTCATCTGTTCGACGAAATAATCGTCGCGGTGGTGCGCAACGCCGGCAAGAATCCGATGTTTGCCTTTGACGAACGCCTTGTCTTCATGCGTCAGGCTATCGAGAAAGAATCGTTTCGGCATCGCGTCAAAGTAGTCGGATTCGACGGCCTCTTAGCCGATCTGGCGGTGCAGACAAAGTCAGTCGCGATCATTCGTGGTCTGCGTGCGGTGTCGGATTTCGAATACGAGTTCCAGATGGCGCTCATGAACCGCAAACTGGCCCGGCAAATCGAAACTGTGTTTCTGATGCCCGCGCTCTCTTGGGTGTATCTCTCGTCGTCGATAGTTAAAGAGGTCTCCCGCAACGGCGGCGATGTGAGCGGGCTTGTCCCCACGGTGGTCAAACGTGGCCTTGAAAAACGGCTCCGCCAGCGCTAACGCGGCGACCCAATCTTCCGTCAACAATTGAATAGGAATGTTACATAGATCATGAATGAAAAGCATACCAACGAACCGCTCGGCCCGGAACATACCGCCGAGATTCCGTTAACCGATCTCATCCGGATCAGGCGCGAGAAGATTCGCAAGTTGGCCGAGATGGGTGTCAACGCCTATCCCTATCGCTACGAGCGAACCCACCAGACTGCGGAAATTCTCGCAAACTTCGAAACTCTCGAACAGTCGGCCAAAGTAGTTAGAGTTTGCGGACGCATCATGCTGATCCGCAAAATGGGGAAGGTCTTCTTCGCCGATTTGCGCGACGCCAGCGGCAAGATGCAGATCTATGTCAAGCGCGACGATGTCGGCGAAAAGCTTTTCGACATTTTCGATCTACTCGATCTTGGCGATATCATTGGATGCGAGGGCACTGTCTTTGTCACCCGCACCGGCGAACGGACCATCAAGGTGACCTCGTTTGAGCTTTTGACCAAGGCGCTTCATCCGCTCCCGGACAAGCATGCCGGGTTGACCGATGTTGAAACGCGCTACCGACGACGGTATATCGACCTGATTTCCAACCCCGAAGTGCGCGAAGTGTTTGTCCAGCGTACGCGGATAATTCAAACCATCCGTGATTTTCTGAACACCGAAGGGTTTCTCGAAGTCGAAACGCCGATCCTGCAACCGCTCTACGGCGGCGCGTCGGCGCGACCGTTCAAGACTCATCACAATACCCTCGATATCGAGATGTATATGCGGATCGCAGACGAACTCTATCTCAAGCGGCTGATTGTCGGCGGATACGACAAGGTCTGGGAATTGTGCAAGGATTTCCGCAACGAGGGTATGGATCGGCTCCACAATCCGGAATTCACGATGATCGAAATGTACTGGGCCTACGCCGACTACCGCGAAATCGGCGAACTACTCGAGCGTCTCTTGCGCCATGTGGCGTTCACCCTCCACGGCTCTCACGTTGTCACATTTGGTGACCACACGATCGATTTTGGGCCGCGTTTTCGCTGGGTCAGTATGCTCGATTCGGTCAAAGAGAAGACCGGGATCGACTTTGGCAATTTATCCTATGAATCCGCGCGTGACCAGGCGAAACAGCTCGGCCTTGATGTTTCCGAGCTTATCAATTGGGGCAAGGTGATCGAAGCGGTCTGGGAGGCCAAAGTCGAGCACACCCTTGTCCAGCCGACTTTTGTCTGCGATTTTCCGGTCGAAATTTCTCCGCTGGCCAAGCGCCACCGGAGCAACCCGCGTTTGACCGAGCGATTTGAATTGTTTGTCGCCACACAGGAGATGGGAAACGCCTTCAGCGAACTAAACGACCCGGTCGATCAATTACAGCGTTTCCTCCAGCAAGGCAAAGCGATGTCGGCTGGCGACGAGGAAGCTCAGCCGCTCGACGACGACTTCATCACTGCGCTGTCATTCGGCATGCCGCCGACCGCCGGACTCGGCTTTGGCATCGATCGCCTCGTGATGCTGATGACCAACCAGCCGTCGATTCGCGATGTGATCTTTTTCCCGCAGATGAAAGATGTCAAAGACGGCACCGTGCCGGTCTCGCAAATCCTGTCGCAGTTGTCGGATGAAGAGAAAGCCGCGGGCGGAAACTGATTCATGCCCCAATCACGTTCCGCAGGAAAGCCCCCGGCCAACAGCAAAGCGATTTCCTCGCCGCAGATCGAACGGTCGCTTGCTAAACTCTGTCCGGTACTGGGAAAAGTCATTCGCAAAGTAGGTCCCTGTCCGCTCACCCGCTCAACCGGCGGATTTGATATAGTCTGCCGGATGATTGTCTTTCAGCAACTCTCAGGCAAAGCGGCCAACACCATCTGGGAACGCTTTCGCGAACTTTGTCCCTCCAAAAAAGTAACGCCGCAGGCAATTGAGAAAGTAACCGACCAGCAAATGCGCGAGGCCGGGCTGTCACGCCAAAAGATCGGATATATTCGCAATCTTGTTTCTCACGTCAACGACGGCTCCCTTGTGTTTGCCAAGCTTACTAAGATGTCCGATCAGGAAGTCGCCGACCATCTGACCCAGGTGAAAGGGATCGGGCAATGGACCGCCGAGATGTACCTCATGTTCGTGCTCGGCCGCCCCGACATTTTTTCCGCAGGCGATCTTGGCCTTCGCACCGCGGTGAAAAAAATCTACGGCCCCAAACGCAAGAATTTCGACTATGCCAAGTTCGCCCAGCGCTGGAGTCCTCACCGGACTGTCGCATCGTGGTACCTGTGGCGAAGTCTTGAGAACGGCAACTCATGAGCACATTTGTAATTCGTCCGGCCACTCCAGCCGACAGCGCCACGCTCTTTCTGTTGATCAAAGACCTGGCAGAATACGAAAAACTGAGCGACTCCGTGGTCGCAACCGAGGCAAAAATCCGCGCCTCACTCTTTGGCCCGCACCCCTCGGCCGAAGCGGTTATCGGCGAAGAAGACGGTGTCCCGGTCGGATTCGCCCTCTTCTTTCACAACTACTCGACTTTTCTGGCCAAGCGCGGACTCTATCTTGAGGACCTCTTTGTCAAACCGGATTGCCGGGGTCGCGGTTACGGAAAGAAGCTCTTGATCCATCTGGCAAGAATCGCTGTGGCACGCGGGTGCGGACGCTTTGAATGGGCGGTCCTCGACTGGAACACACCCGCCATCGACTTTTACAAAAAATTGGGTGCATTGCCAATGAACGAGTGGACAGTCTTTCGCCTGGACAGCGACGCCCTTTCAAATCTTGCTAAATCTGAGTAATCTTTCGATCTTTTGCTCTCTATTGGTGTCTAATCCGAGGATGGGAAAAACGCCGGCTGGTGTGACCGGCTCGTAACATGTCACTGATGTCTCTACTTCCGGTAATCAAGACCCGGTACCGTGCGCTCTGGATATCGGTTGCGATGTTTGTCCTGGTCGCCACCGCCACCCGTCTGGCACTTCTCATTTCCAACTTTGGTGAAATCAGCAGTGTCTGGCCGCGCATCATTCCTGCATTCGCCGTGGGTTTCGTATTTGATTTGCTGGCCGCGCTTACTCTCGCCATTCCATTTGGCCTATATCTCCTGTGCGCATCGACCCGCTGGCTTACGTCAACTGTGGGGAAGTGGTTTCACTTCGTCGCTCTTACATTTTATCTTTTTGGTCTATCGTATCTTGCTATAGTCGAGTTGTTTTTCTTCGGCGAATTCTCGGCGAGATTTAACTATGTAGCGGTCGACTACCTGATCTTTCCCCACGAAGTCTTCGTCAATCTCTGGGACACCTACCCGGTCTTCCAAGTTCTAATAGGCGCTTTCGTCGCGGCGATAATCTCAAGTTGGTTCTTGCGAAAATCTTTTTGGTCAGCGCTTGCTCTGCCCTCGCCTCGCGCCATGCGGTTGGTTCCGTTTCTATCGCACGGTGCGCTGGTGACTTTCGGCATACTGTCTCTATCCACCAACCAGATGAAAATATCAGGTAATCGGATACTCAACGAAATTGCCGGTAACGGATATTTCACTTTCGGCTGGGCCGCCTACTCTAACGAACTTGACTACAATCTCTATTACGCGACTGTCGACCCCGTCGAATCTGCAGGGCGCTTGCGCTCAAATGTTGCAATGCCGGGGGCGAGCTGGCTGAATTCCGGCGATCCGCTCTCAATCAATCGAACCATCCCTTCGCACGGGCCGACACGAGCATTCAATGTTGTCCTTGTGCTCGAGGAAAGTTTCGGATCGCACTTTGTCGGCAGTTTGACACCCAACGGACCAAAGTGTACACCCCAATTTGACTCGCTCGCAAACGCCGGGATGTTCTGCCGCAATATCTATGCGACCGGCAACCGGACGGTGCGCGGAATAGAGGCATCTCTCTGTTCTTATCCGCCGACTCCCGGCAACTCCATCGTCCGACGCCCCGGCGGCGAACATATCTTCTCATTGCCGCAACTTTTCAAAGACAAGGGGTACCAGACTTCTTTCCTCTACGGCGGCCGGTCGTACTTTGACAATCTCGGTCAATTTGCCAAAACCAATGGATTTGGCAGAATAGTTGATCAATCAGATTTCGACAGCATATCGTTTAAGACAATTTGGGGCGTGTGCGACGAAGACCTGTTCGGCAAAGCGATCTCGCATCTGGATACTCTGCACTCAAGCGGCCGTCCTTTCTTCACCACTATTCTGACCGTTTCAAACCACTCGCCCTACTTGTATCCACCCGGCCGAATCGCCGCCGATCCAAAAGAACAACGGCGCGAAAATGCCGTCCAGTACGCCGACTATTGCATTGGCAAGTTCATTCGCGACGCCCGCTCACACAGTTGGTTTGACAGCACTGTGTTTGTCTTTTTGGCTGACCACGGCGCCCGGGTGTATGGATCTCAGGTAATCCCGATGGAGTCATACCGTATTCCGATCTTGATCTACTGTCCTTCGCTCATTCCCATCGGCCAGCCAATCGATGTGCTTGGATCCCAACTCGACCTTGCGCCGACTATTCTCGGCCTTTTGAACTTTGACTACAACTCCGAATTCTTCGGCCGTGACTTACTTCAAGTGCCGGAAGGTCGACATTGGGCGCTGATGTCACACAACCGCGACGTATCTCTTCTTCGAAACGATACCCTCGCGGTCCTTGGAATTGGCAAAACCATTGATCTATGGGAATGCGGAGATCAACCGGGATCGATCGTGCGTATCGACTCTATCGCTGACTCGTCAATCATCTGGGACGCCATCGCCTACTATCAAACCGCGTTTGAACTATACTGCCAAAACAAACTCCGCCCCCTGGCGCAAACGCCGATTCCCGGCGCTACCTCGCACGCCAGCTTGACGAAATAGCCCCGAGTCTGTACTCTACGGCAGAGGAGATTCAGCCATGTCTGAAATCAAACAAGTTCCAATCGATCAGTGGCCGGAGATTGTCCGGATTGTCGCCGACGCCTACCCCGGAATGAAGATTGTCAGCGACGACGACCGCAAAAAATCGCTTGATCGGCTACACAAAACCGCCCGCGACAGCCGGACTTCGTCGTGGGGGCTCTACCGCCAAAGCAAACTGATCGGCACCATGCGCCTTATCGATTACACAATGAATCTGTTCGGCAAAGGAGTGCTGGCCGGTGGGCTTTCTATGGTCGCTGTCGATCTTCTCCACAAGAAGTCGGCCGTAGCAAAAGAGATGGTGGAATTTTATCTGAATTACTACCGAGAAAAGAAGGCGAACTGGGCAGTTCTTTGGCCTTTCCGTCCCGATTTCTACTACGACATGGGTTTCGGCTACGGCGGCAAAATGCACGTGTACAGCATCAGTCCGACTAATTTGCCGAAAGGACCAACCAAAGCACATGTCCGAGCGCTTGGCTTAGATGACTTGGGATTATTGATCGAAAGTTACAACCGTCACTACCCGACCACTAACGGGCTACTCGATGAAAACGAAATCAATCTCCGCAACCGTCTTGAGTTTTATCCGGAACTCCATTACACAGGAGTTGAAATCGACGGCCGGCTGGAGGCATATTACGGCTGGCGGTTTGAATCGGCGCACACCAATAATATTCTGGTGAACAACATGCGCGGTATCGAGCTGGTCTATCACACCCGCGAGGCGCTGGCCGAATTACTCACGTACTTGCGCTCGCAGGTAGATCAGATCGCTAAAGTAATCATTCGCACTCCCGATCCGGATTTTCATTTCCTGCCGGCTGACCCGCGCGACGGCTCCGATCAAATGCTTGGCCCGATCTACCACCAGTCGCACCAGACCGGCGTGGGGGCGATGTACCGCATTGTCAATATCGAGGGGGCTCTGCGCGAGTGCCAGCACCACAATTTCAATAACGTTTCATGCCGTGTGAAACTGAATATTCGCGACACTCTCTTTCCGATCAACGACTGTTCCACCGTCGCTATATTTGAGAATGGAAAGTTGACCGTTGATTCAAATGCGACACATGACGTAGAAATCACCCTGACAGTCGCCGATTTCTCCTCGCTTTTGTTGGGCGCAGTGCGATTCCGAAGTCTGTACGATTACGGCAAAGCGGAAATCTCAGACATCGGCAAGATTGCAACCGTCGACAAACTATTCCTCACCGATCGCCCCCCGGCCTGCTTGACGGCGTTTTGACAGGAATAAGTTTCATTCCTATTTCCGGAACACGATAATATCCGGATATGCGCCACAAATCTTTTCTGACAAAGAAAGTATCAAGTGTTTCATATCCGGATTTCTGGAATCTGAAATACGCTCCATCATGCAACCATTCATCAGCACTTGTATTCGTACAGCCATCGGTCGGAGAAACGTCGATTTGATCCTGATAGCTTCCATCGACTCGCGTAAACGCCCCAACCTGATTTGGGAACGGTGCCAAGGTGTCGTGGTCGATTGTCGCCATACACCAGACCTCAACGCCTCCGAGTGAAGTCTGCGTTGATTGGTCAAAAACTGAGCCGCGAAACTCAATTATTTCGGAGTTAGAACAAGTAACAACGCTCAGCATCAAGAATATGACGACTAGCATCAACCTATGTACCGGCGTATTGATCATAGGCACCAATATCAAATGTGATCACAATATACACGAATCATAGATTAGTTTGTGCATAAGAACGTAAGTTTTCTCGTAGGGCGGGCCCTTCCTAGCACTGGCCATCTGTTGTTTCTATCCAAATTGGTAGCCGACCGCTCCGCGGTCGGTGCCTTGGTAACCCAACCTTTAGGTTGGGCTCATGACTTCTCTACGCCTGGCTCACCAGCGACACCGGTGCGTCCAACTCAAGTCGAAATCGTCCGCGACCGGAATTCACAATCCGAATTTCCGGGCATCTTTCCAGTAAGCGACGCCGCAAGAGTATCAAGCGGCTTTCCAGATTGTCTTTGTACTCCGGCAAAGCCAGAGACTTATCCAGCCGAAGGAGTCTGTTGGTGAATTCGCACCTCTGCTCCTGTTGATGCTCCTGCAGAATTTTCCGTAGAATCTTTGCCGGCACGCCTCGCGCCAGATACTCACGATTAACCAGGATGCACTCGTCGGATTCATAATATGTCACTTCAATATTGGCCTTGGATTTTGGCGGCGGTGGAATCGCGGCGGCTGGCCGTGTTTGTTTTTGGGGCGCATCGATATCGTCCTCAGTGCGCTCCTTAAGCAGAGCATTCTGTATTGCCAGCGCGACATACCCGCCCAGCACTTCCAGGTACACGCGGTCTTCCTCGTGAAAACGGAATTCCGCGGTGCTCTCAATGCACAGCACGCCAACCAGTTCGTCCTGCACCAACAGTGGAATACCAAGCTGGCTCCCGGGATTTGCCAGGCCGGGGAGAGGGATACTGCGATCCATCGGACACAGTCCCCGGTTCTGCGCACGCTTCGCAACGGCATGAGCATACAACATATGACGCAACATGCCGGATATGCGGATCGGCTTGCGTGCTTCGGCCACCACGCCGATAATCCCCTCGCCCACCGCCACCTCCGACCCTATCCCGACCGAATCATACCCTCGACTGGCTATCAACTCCAGCCGATCAGAGGATTCCAGCGGTAAGAGAATCATCGAATGTCTAAATCCGAATATCTTTTCAAGCGTTTCCAGAATGGCATCAAGCAGTGAGTCAAGATTAGGGGCTTTGTGCAGATGATCCGAAAGCTCCTGTAGTGCTTTCATGGTAAACGGCACACCAGTTGTCGCATCCGAGCGCACAGAGGTTCGGACTTTCTGTTTACGTACTCCGATTTCATTTTTGACCTTGGCCACCGAGGAGACTTCGTAGATATCGGCCCCCAGCAATTTGAAAATGCCCTTCAGCCCGCTATAAGAAGCAATCGCCTCGATACGAAGACGCATAGACTCAAAGAGCGGTCCTGTCGTCTCGGTACGAATGTAGCGAATACGAAGCGAATACGCCTCAAATGTATCGGGGTCGAGCAGACGGATCTGGGCATGCGGATTTTCCATCACATTGCGTTTACTCTTGTTGAAGAACTGATACGACAGGGCAATGTGTGTGGAATCGACATAGTCGACATGACTCAATATCGCCGCATTTGGCATGCCGTCTTTGGAGCAAGTAAACAGCCAGGCCGGAATAAGCCCCTGAAAACAGGCGGCCAGACTCTCAAGCGCGATCATTTGAGCGGTTCCCCTGCGCCCGGTCCGGGCGTCTGTTCAAACAGTTGTAAAACCCGTACTTCCAGTTCAACTGCCGGCCAGAATTCCCAGAGTTCGTTCATAATTCTCGGCACGCCGAAACTTTCCAGATCGGCCCGAAACGAATCCAATTGACCGGCAATAATCCGCTTTGTCGATACCGGCGCTTTACGCGAGCGAACAAACGTCCCTTTGACTTGACAAGCCCGATGGGTTGACGGCAGTTCGAGCAACACGGCGATTTCAGTGTGTTGCTTCAAATTCTTAAGCAGGGGTTTCACTGCCTCTTCCTGCAAGTAGACCGTGATATGCTCTCGATCGGGATGCACCCGTGCCGCCCAGCCGATAGATCCTTCAGGCACGAGCGCTCGGTTTCGGGTCGCGACATGAACCGAAAGTCCCGACTCTATGAACAGTGCAAGCTCTTCTGAGATAGGGGGATGCGTACTCACTCCACAAATATAGGAAAAGTTTAGGAAATGTGTAGGGATAAATGAGGTACCCCTATTCCGAATAACTGCGTAATTCATGGCGTGTAACGAAACAACGCAAGCAGGTCAAAACCCTAAGGAGAAACAGATGAAGAATCGAACGATGACAAGCCTGACTATCGGAGCGGTATTGAGCATCGCGGCCGTGGCCCTCATGGTAGAACTTTCACCAGCCGGCAACAGCGGATCGGAGAAACAACTTCTGGAGCGGGGGAAATACCTCGTGAACATCATGGTCTGTAACGATTGCCACACGCCCTTCAAGATGGGTCCCAAAGGGCCGGAGCCTGATATGAGCCGGGAACTGTCGGGTCATCCGCAGGATTTGGTCATGCCGCCCGTTCCGCAGATGGGCAACGGTCCCTGGGTCTGGGCTGGCGCCGGCACCAACACCGCTTTCGGTGGCCCGTGGGGAACGAGCTTCACCGCTAACCTCACACCCGATCCCGAAACCGGACTCGGCAAGTGGACAGAAGAGACTTTCTTTCAAGCGATTCGCACAGGTAGGCACGAAGGTCAGGGGCGTCCGATTCTCCCACCCATGCCCTGGCCGCAGTTCCGCAACGCTAGTGACGAAGACCTGAAAGCTGTCTTCGCCTACTTGCGATCAATCAAACCGATCAAGAACCGTGTGCCACTCCCGGTTGAACCTGTCGGGGCCCACTAACATGATCAATCTGTCACAAATCTGGTCGAGGCGACCCAATCACGGGTCGCCTCACTGGCTCCACACTACGAGGATAATCCTCGGTTGTGGTGCGGTAGTCCTAGCGTTACTGGCTGGTGGTTGTCTGACTACTGAACAGCCGAAAAGTCCGTCGTCGCCGGTGAGTGAGTACAATCCTCCGCAACGGCTATCGCAAACCGGCCTGTATGACCAGCGCGGACAGGTCGACAGTCGCAATCAATACTTCTCTCCACAGTATCCACTCTGGACCGACGGCGCCGCAAAGTCGCGATGGATTTATCTCCCGGAAGGGACACAGATTGATATTTCCAATATTGATATCTGGAAATTCCCTGTCGGTACAAAACTCTGGAAAGAATTTTCGTTCGGCGGTCGCAAGGCCGAAACCCGTATGATCTGGAAAGCGGCCGAGGACAATTGGGTATTCGCGTCGTATCTCTGGGATTCAGCACAATCCGATGCCGAGCTTGCCCCCTCAGAAGGAATACCGGATGCCGTCAACATCGCTAACGGAAAAAGTCACTCAATTCCGGGCGTAAACGATTGCCGCTCCTGTCATCAATCTACACCCGCAGTGGTTCTCGGATTTACCGCTCTGCAACTGTCCGACGACCGCGACCCACTGGCGCCGCATCAGGATTCCGCGCGGCTCGATATGGTGACATTGAAGAAACTGCTGGAAGAAAACCGGCTCAATCCGGCGCGTCCTGACTTGATCACCAAACCTCCCCGCATTCGTGCCGAGAATCCAGCCGCGCGAGCGGCAATTGGATATCTTTCCGCCAACTGCGGCAGTTGTCACAACAGCACCGGCCCTCTCGCGCGTTTGGGAATCAATATGCTACACAATGTCGCGGCATCCGAGACCGATCCCGAACCTGCTATGACAACTCTTTTGAATTCCCGCGGACGCTTTGCGATTCCGAATATTCCACCAGACAGCACGCGCTTCATTCAAGCCGGAAAGCCTAACCATAGCGCTGTCATCTATCGTATGAGATCTCGCCGCCCATCCTCGCAAATGCCGCCCCTCGGAACTGTGCTCGTTGACAGCGTCGCGGTAGAATTGATCGAGGCGTGGATCAAGAATCTCGAGTAGGTCGGATTGGCCAGCCCCGCCTCTCGGCGTGCAAACTACCCGACATCCTCTCTTGTTCGCCTCAGTAACCTGGTTAGTAATCAACTCGTACGGCGTGTCCCTCTTAGAACCCACCATCTTTTCCTTGTACTTGAATTGGTAGCCGGTCGCTCCGCGGTCGGTGCCTTGGAAACCCAACCTTTAGGTTGGGCTCTTGATTGTCATTCCTGCGAAAGCAGGAATCCATCTTGAGATCACCCCAAATACCTCAACTTACAATTCGACGAACTCAATATCGCCCCGTCGCTGATCGAATCGCCGCCCACCACCTCGCCAATAAAAATCGTGTGATTGCCGGCCGTCACTCTATACACAATCAAACACTCGACATACGCCGATGCCCCGCTGATTATCGGGTTTCCGTTAACTGGCGAGCCCGAGACATTCGCCGCTTTCAATTTCTCATACCCCGATTCCGCCGGACCATAAAACGTTCGCGCGACTGATTCCCCCTCGGCCGGAATCAGATTCACCACAAATGTCTGCTCGTTATTCAAAATGCGAGCCGACTGATGTTTGTTGTGAACCGCCACCGCGATCATCGGCGGCTCCGATGACACCTGCGACACCCAGCTTGCCGTAAATGCATTGCCGGCTTCCCCTTTTCCCATCGTGACAATGTACACGCCATACTCGAGTCGTTTCAAAACCGCCAGCACATCTTTGTCAACCGTCATGCAAATTCCTTTCGGAGATGATCTCGGATTGGGACGAAATTAGGTCTGATTATAGACGTTTTCAGTCGATGTGTCAAACCGCCGTTTTGAGCATTCCAGATTCGCCCGTAACCGATTGCGATACAATACGATAAATGCGGTTCCGATGTGCCTTTTTTGTTGCCTCAATTCGCACACTTCCGTACCTTTACTCAGTAGTTTCTACACCGGAAAAAAGTTCTCTACATAAAGGGTTTTGCCCATGTCTTTAGATCGCCAACGAATCGAGACGATCCTCTTAGAAGAGGAAATGAAATCATCGTACCTCGATTATTCCATGTCGGTCATCACCAATCGCGCACTGCCGGACACCCGCGACGGCCTCAAGCCGTCCAACCGCCGCATTCTTGTCGCGATGAACGATTTAAATCTCTCGCCCGGACGGCCACATCGTAAATGCGCGAAAATTTGCGGTGACACTTCGGGAAATTATCACCCGCACGGCGAACAAGTTGTCTACCCGACCTTGGTTCGCATGGCGCAGGATTTCAACATGCGCTATCCGCTGATCGAGGGACAAGGCAACTTTGGATCGATCGACGGCGACGATGCCGCGGCGATGCGCTACACCGAAGCGCGTTTGTCTCCGGTGGCGATGGAAGTCATTGCCGATCTGGAAAAAGAAACTGTCGATTTCATGCCCAACTACGACGGCACTTTGCAAGAGCCGAAAGTTCTCCCCGGCAAATTTCCAAATCTGATCTGTAACGGCACCAGCGGTATCGCGGTCGGCATGGCGACCAGTATTCCGCCACACAATCTCAAAGAAATTGCGTCAGCAATTGTGCGCGTGATCGAAGATCCGGAATGCACAAATCAGGATTTGCTTGAACTAGTTCCCGGACCCGATTTTCCAACCGGCGGCATCATCAACGGCCGCAACGGCATCATGCAGGCCTACACCACCGGACGCGGACACCTTTTGGTTCGCGCCAAAGCAGTGGTTGAACATATGCGCAACGGCAAGGAAGCGATTGTCGTCAACGAAATCCCGTACCAGGTCAACAAATCCAACTTAATCGAAAAAATCGCCGACCTGGTGCGCGACAAACGAATCGAAGGAATCTCCGACCTGCGCGACGAATCCGATCGCGACGGCATGCGCATAGTCATCGAACTCAAGCGCGACGCCCAGACCGATATCGTGCTCAATCAGCTTTTCGCCCACACCACCATGCAGGTGACATTCTCAGTCATCATGCTTGGTCTTGACAAAGGTGTGCCAAAACTGATGACCCTCAAACAACTGATCGAGGTCTTCATCGAGCACCGTCATGAAGTAGTTGTCCGCCGCACCCAATTCGAACTGCGCAAGGCCGAAGAGCGGGCGCACATTCTCGAAGGGTACCGGATCGCTCTTGATAATATCGACGCCGTCATTGCGCTGATCAAGAAGTCCAAAGACACGCCTACCGCCCGCGAAGGCCTCATGAAGACCTTCAAACTCTCCGAACGCCAAGCCACTGCTATTCTCGAAATGCGCCTCCAGCGCCTCACCGGCCTTGAGCGACAGAAAATCGAAGACGAGTATCGCGAATTGATCCGCAAGATCGAAGAATACAAATCAATCCTCGCCTCGCGTCAGCTTCGTATGGAGATCATCAAAAACGAAACCCTCGAGATCGCCGAAAAATATGGCGACGACCGCCGGACCGAAATTCAGGACGCGGCCGAAGAACTGACGATCGAAGACCTGATCGCCGAAGAAGAAATGGTCATCACCATTTCGCACCTTGGGTATGTCAAGCGCCTCTCGGTCTCCCAGTACCGCAAGCAACAGCGCGGCGGCAAGGGTGTGATCGGCATCGAAACCAAAGAAGAAGATTTCGCCGAGCATCTCTTTGTCGCGTCAACCCACGACTATATGCTCTTTTTCTCAAACCTCGGGCGCTGTTACTGGGTGAAAGTCCACGAAATTCCCGTGGGCGGCAAACTGGCTAAAGGAAAACCGATCGTAAATCTCTGCCAGATGAGCAAGGAAGAACACGTCACCGCCTTTGTGCGGGCGCGCGAATTCCCGGCCGACAAGTATGTCGTGATGGCCACCCGCAAGGGCATCATCAAAAAGACCTCCCTCGACGCCTTCTCAAATCCGCGCAAAGCCGGCGTGAATGCGATGGATATTTCCGAGAAAGAAGACGAACTGATCGAAGCTCAGATCACCGATGGCTCCTTCGAGGTTGTCCTCGCCACCCGTCAGGGCATGGCAATCCGATTCCCCGAAGAAAAAGTCCGTTCAATGGGCCGCGCCGCCTACGGCGTTAAGGGAATCGAACTCGAAGAAGGCGACTATGTCATCGGCATGGTGGTGGTCAAGCGCGACAGCACGCTATTGGTCGTTACCGAAAACGGCTACGGCAAGCGAACTTCAATCGACGACTACCGGATGACTAACCGTGGCGGCAAGGGTGTGATCAATGTGAAAACGACCGACCGCAACGGCGAGGTGGTCTCGATCAAAGAAGTGCTTGATCAGGACGAACTGATTCTGATCACGAAGAACGGCATCGCCAACCGCCAGGCCGTGAAAGATATCTCCGTCATCGGCCGCAACACGCAGGGCGTCCGCCTGATCAACCTGAAAAACGGCGACGTCGTCACCGATGTCGCCCGGGTGGTATCAGAAGAGTAGAATTTCTGGGTGGCCCACCGCTTGCGGTGGGTCGCTGGTAGGTCGGGTTGGCGAAATCCGCTTGCGGATTTCCGACTACCCGACATGTTGTCTTTGTGGCGTTAGGTGCCCTCACCTGACGCCGATTCGTAGGTCGGGACCCTTGCGGCCCCGACATCTTGTTTTATATGTGCGTGGCGGACATTCCTGTCCGCCGCGCCTTACGTCTGAACCCTCGCGGCCCCGCATCTACGCCTCCCTTGTAATCCCCCGCTTTTCCCCCCATATTCCCACCCATCATGCTCGATTCCATCGCCCACATCGGTGAAATCTCCGCCCTGGCGGCGGCCCTCTTTTGGTCCTTCACCGCAATTTTCTTCTCCGAAGCCGGCAAAAAAATCGGCTCGTACAAGGTCAACAAAATCCGCCTCTTGTTCGCCATCGCGATCTACATGCTCATCCTGACTTTCCGCACCGGCTCGCCAATTCCGCTTGGACTCAATTTCGCGCAAATCGCCTGGCTTTCGATCTCAGGAATCATCGGGCTGTCCATCGGCGACGCCTTCGGGTTCAAAGCGCTCGTCATGATCGGCCCTCGCCTGACGACTTTATTTTTCTGCGGTGTGCCGGTCGTCACCACTCTGATCGCCTGGATATTTTTGGGTGAGTCACTGCACATTGTCGATCTATTGGGCATCGCCGTCACCGTCGGTGGTGTTGCCTGGGTGGTGCTGGAGCGAGACTACGGCGGCAAAAACCCCCACGCCCTGCAAAGCGATCACCCCGACCACGGCTCCAAGTCAAAAGGATTTGCACTGGCGATGGCGGCTTCACTCTGTCAGGCGCTCGGTCTTATCCTCTCGAAAAAAGGGATGATGTTTGCCGGCGGAACAGTCGACCCAATGCAGGCCTCACTCGTCCGCATGTTTGCCGGCGGCGGGAGTATCTGGCTTTATGCCATCGTGCGCGGCGATGCGGGGGAGACGCTCAAATCACTGCGCGAAGTCAAACCGATGATCTTAACTTTCTTTGGCGCCGTCTTCGGGCCGTTCCTCGGCGTCTGGTCGGCGCTCGTCGCACTGGCGCACACTTCGGCCGGAATCGCCGCCACGCTTAATTCCACCGCGCCAATTCTCATCTTACCGACCGTGATGGTCTACTACAAAGAACATGTCTCGCTCCGGGCCGCCATCGGCGCACTCTTGGCAGTGGCCGGTGTGACTCTCCTATTTTTGGGCGATGAAGTACTTGGACTACGATAAGCACGACCAGATCGTGCGGCAGTATTTCGGATCGGACTTCTCCGCCCGCGCCGTCGGCTCAAATCGCAATCACGACTCGGGGTACATAGACATAGTCAGATTCTTCGGCAACGCGGCCGTTGACCCGTCGCACGTCTCCGTTCTTTACCAATCACAACCCTTCGCATTTTCCGATCCACTCATCGCCGAATTCGCGTCGCAGATTGAAGATCAAATGCGCACCGAGGGCCGCTTGTACTCGGGCGGCCCGCTCGTGATGAAACTGGTTTCTTCCGATTTTGAATCGCTCAATCCCACGCTCACAGTTCAACCCGCCACTTACGGCCAGCAAGCTGGC
Organism: uncultured Ignavibacteriales bacterium; assembly: GCA_964571235.1. Taxonomy (GTDB): domain Bacteria; phylum Zixibacteria; class MSB-5A5; order GN15; family FEB-12; genus JACRAV01. The sequence goes on from CAZNAI010000003.1 coordinate 379,579, forward strand.
AGTTGCTTCGCACTCGACTATCCGCACGCGATCTTCAACGGGAGGGGAGTGACACTTCGTCGATACTGGAAATCCAAATATCCATCTCTGCGTGTGATCGACAACCCGCTGGCCATCTGTTTCGGTGTCTGCGGCTTTCTGATCACGCCTAACAGACGAATTCTCTGTCAACATCGCACCGGCAAACTGGCGTCACTCGAATCGAGTATTGGCACTTCAGTCGCTGGTTCAGTCGACTGGAAATTGGGATACAAGGCGCTTGCCGATCTAACTCACGCCGCCATGGCACAGGAAATTGCCGAAGAGCTTGGTTTGCGCGATGGCGAGTACAATGTCACACCGCTCGCGTATGCTCGCGAAATATACCGAGGCGAGAAACCGCAAATATTCTGTGTGATAGAGACACAATTAGGGGAGAGGGAATTGACAAATCGCCTGAACGCCCTCAATCCCGATCATCACGAACACGACTCATTCGATTTTCTACCGTCACCGACAAATCGTTCCCTCGCCCCCACCGGTTTCAACCACGAAACACGCATGAACTATTTCTTATTGGACGAGTGGTTGGATTTGTAGAGCGGGTCTGTCCTCGAACCCGCCACCTTCGCTTGTTACGACTGCACGAGTAGGTCGGGTTGGCAAGGTCTCCGCGATAGCGGAGAACGCCGACTACCCGACATCTTCGGATTTGTTGAAAAGTCCCCAGCGCTGTCGTTGCGAGGAGCGACGTCATCCTGAGCCCGTCGAAGGACGGCGCGACGAAGCAATCTCGTGCTTTCACAGTTCCGGCAGGTCTTGCGGCGGACAATCACACGATTGGCCGTCGTGTGACCTGCCGGTTTCAATAATGTGTCAGGTTAAACCTCGCCCGCCAACAGCGGACTCGGCAAGACCTGACACAACATGAAAGTCGGATAAACTGTGCGCCCTTACTGGCACTGACTCGCCGGCGTGAACGAGATATACAAATAATCAATCAGCCTCGACAAATCACTGATATCCACCCCAGAGTCATTATCGAGATTGGCCTCTTTCGTACAACAGAGCGGCTGGAAACTGATATACAGATAGTCGATCAGTCGCGCCAAATCGGAAATATCCACTTGATTCCCCGGATCGCAATCGACATTCCCCGTCAGGCCGCTACAACACGGCGTCGCGCCGCAGTTAAGCGAGGCGGTACTCCCGTCAACCCACAAGATCATATTCCCCGGAATCGGCGGATTCCAAAAATGCCACCAGTTGTCCCAGTCAGTGGTCGGACCGTACCCCCAATGACGGCACGAATCAGCCGGCATCCGGCTATCGAACATCACCGACGGAAACGGCACAGCTGTCAACCCCGTGTATCTGATAGAAACAAAAAACGGCCCGCTCACACAGACCGGCGGATTGATCGTTAGCTTTCCAAGATTCGGCAGTGAAAAAGTCGCCTGGTCGAGTGTTCGCCTTTCCGAATACAATATGCCGCCCGGGCCAAGACACGAATTGCCACCTTTCACACTCCAGATTTCCAGATCGATACTTACCGGCCAGACCGCGTTGGTGAATGTCAGCAACGTCAGCCACACGGTTGTGACTTCGAAGGGATACTTCGGCGATGACACACACTTGGCCGGATCAATCAGCGCGGCATACCGCTCACCTGCTACGATGTGGCTATAGAACGACACAATTGTGTCGCCATGGTTTTTGATCTCACAAAAAACTGCCGGCTGTCTGAAAGCCGGCAGTAAAATTGGCGATGCGAGCGAATCGATTTCTTTAGAGTCAACCGACGAGGAAATAGAAAACAAGACTATGGCGATCAGGATTACAAACGCGAATCGTCGCCACATCCCTGTGCTCTCCTCCGTGGTTCATCCGAACGTCCCTTTTCGGCCGAGGTGACGTCGGATCAGCGCCACCTGCCCGGCATGATAAAAATCATGCGTCAGGAAAAAAGTAATATAGTCAAAAGCACGGTCTTTCCAAGTGGGGATTAGCTCGATTTCGCTGTCCAGAAACTCTTCGGTCACTCCGGCGGTCGCCGCCTCGGCTCTGGAGTGGATTCCGTAAAGTGCCACGCGAACTTCACCAAACGGGGGAAACGAGGCCCGATCCCCCGGCCGATCGGCTCCTCGCCTGAATTTGAGCATCCAGTCATGCGGAATATCCGCTTTGGCGCCCATCGCCTGCAGTCGCAAACCGCTGGTGGTAAGGATATGCCCGGTTAGCCAGCAGATATGATTCGGGCTGTTCCCGATGGTCACAAACGCTTCATCTTCGGATATATCATCAAGGAGCTTCCGGGTCGCCCTCTGCACCATATTGGTGTGCCAGATCAGATTGTCGCGCTTACTTATCGCCATATTCAGTTATCCCGGCAGACAGCTACTCTTCGTCCTCCGACGATGCACCATTGGTCTTGACCGGCGCGGTCCCCAGGCTGGCTTTCACCTTTGCCATCACCTCGGCCGCCATTTCCGGATGATCTTCCAGGAATTTCTTGGCCGCCTCACGTCCCTGTCCCAACCGGTCGCCACCATAGCTGAACCAGGAACCGGATTTTTCGACAATATTGTAATTGCTGGCCATATCGATCAGCTCGCCGGAACGCGAGATTCCCTTGCCATAAATAATGTCGAACTCAGCTTCCCGGAACGGCGGAGCCACTTTGTTTTTCACCACCCGGACACGGGTCCGCGAACCGATTACTTCCTGATTGTCTTTGATCGTCGCGATCTTGCGGATATCAACGCGCACCGATGAATAGAACTTAAGCGCATTACCACCGGTTGTCGTTTCCGGATTGCCGAACATGACACCGATTTTCATGCGGATCTGATTGATGAAAATAATCGCCGTGTGCGACTTGGCGGTGATACCGGTCAGTTTGCGAAGCGCCTGCGACATCAGGCGGGCCTGAAGGCCCATATGTGAATCGCCCATCTCCCCTTCGATTTCCGACTTGGGAGTCAGCGCCGCAACCGAGTCGATCACGATGATATCAACCGCGCCGCTTCGGACCAGCGTCTCGGTGATATCCAGCGCCTGTTCGCCATTATCCGGCTGTGAAATGATCAGGTTTTGCAGATCGATTCCAAGCAACTGCGCGTAGTTGGCATCAAGCGCATGCTCGGCGTCGATGAATGCCGCCACACCGCCGAGCTTCTGTGCCTCGGCAATGATATGGAGTGTCATCGTCGTTTTCCCCGATGATTCCGGGCCGAAAATTTCGACAATTCTCCCGCGCGGAATCCCCCAGACCCCAAGGGCGTGATCCAGTCCAAGTGAACCGGTCGGGATCACCTCCACTTCGGCGACTGTACCGTCACCCAGCCGCATGATGGAACCCTTACCAAAGGTCCGTTCGATTTGTGTCAGGGCGGCATCGAGCGCTTTTCTGCGGTCGGGCGCCAGGGTTGAGCCAGCGGAAGATAACGTCGTGGTAGAGCTTGCCATCTCCGGCTTGCCTTTCTTGATTTCGATTTTTTTGTCTGCCATAGCTGACAAATGTACTATTGCGTTTGACATAAATACATCACTTTCTCCTTTCGCCGTTCAATCATATGTCGTAGGGGTGTCAGAACCTGTCAGTGAAAATCTCTGGGCAAACCAGAGGGCATCGTAAACTGGCAAAATCAGGGTTTCAAGGACCTCTTAGCTCGACATTGAATCGGTGCCGAGATTGGTTCAAGATATGCACACCGTTTCATGGTTTTGTCTCGGGCCAAGCCAGCCGAATGTCGGTCAATGTTGACAACACCACAACCTATTGATTGTCAATCGATTGTAGGGGCGGCCGACCGGACTACAGGAAGAGATTTTAGGCATGACGGTTGCTTGTAGTCGCTTGGATAACTATAACCATGAACAGAATAAACCATGAAAATATGGAGGAGTCTTGATGAGAAAAATTGTCCTTGGCGCGGTTGTCGCCGCGATGCTCATGCTGGTTCCCTCGGTATTCGCTGTACCGAGCATCCAGTTGTACGTCGCCGGCGGGAGCTGGGATGCCGCCACCGAAACTTGGGTCACAAGCTCATCGACTTTCGATTTGTATGTGATCGCCAAGAGCGGCATTAACAACGTCAAAGTCAGCATGGCGCTTGATCGCGCTCCGGGTGGCTGTTCGGTTGATGTCAACGGCACCAACTACAACAGCTTCACCTACGGTTACCCGCCGCTGTCGAATGACCCGGCGACGTGGGACGGTGGCAACGATGATCTTCCGAAACACGGAATTTATCCTGCCTGGTTCACCGAATTCAACGCCGGTAACTACGGCAACGCGGGCAAAATCGGCGACGCCACTGGTGGCGGCACCTGGTTGCCCACCGGCGGTTACCTCCCCGGAAACGGCGGCACGCGTGGCGAATTCCGCAAGTTCACCATCAACGTGAACGGCGACTGTGGCGTGCACTTCGACGCGTATACGCTTAACGAAGATGGCACGATCAACAAGTTCGCGCCCTTCTCGCACGATGCCGAGAAGTCTGGCAAGACTCCGCCCCCTGGCGTTCCGGAACCGGCTTCCATGCTCCTCTTTGGACTTGGCCTGGCTGGCGCCTCGATCGCCCGTCGGCTCAAAAAGTAATCTCGATTTCCAAGAGATTCACAAAGAGCGGCCCGCACGGCCGCTCTTTTTTTTGCCTGCCTGATTTCCGGTGCCCCAACGATTGCTCCCAAGTTGTGTCTGGTCTTGCGGAGTCCGCTACAGGCGGACGACGTGTGACCTGACCACTGTGCTCGGCGGACGTTCCCGCCTACCCGCCTTCCCGTAGGTCGAAACCCCTGCGGTTTCGACATCTTTCACTCTGTGCGTGGTGTACGTCCCCGTGCACCACGCTTTGTGTCTAATTCGTGCGCGGCAGGCTTCCTGCCTGCCTGTGGCGTCGGGCGTCCTCACTCGACGCTCTCTTGACCGCCTAACTACACCACTGAATCATCGTCGTTGCGAGGAGTCTTCGACGAAGCAATCTCATCTTCGTCTTCGCCTTGGTAACCCAACCTTGAGGTTGGGCGCTTGATTCTGTGCGCGGCGTACGCCCAGTACACCACGTCCTCGTTGACAACACGTGTCACCCCGGCCAAGTCGCGATGCGCCTCGGCGCATCGTGACGCAGAGCCGGGGCCCAGCCGGTAAATTTTCCGTGCGCGGCTGGCATCCTGCCTGCCCGTCTTCTTCTTGTAGGTCGGGACCCTGGCGGTCCCGACATCTTTGCTTACCCCTCAATCCTATCTATTCCCCCCACCTTCCGCTCATGCAATTTCTCATACATCGCCCCCTTTGGCGCCAACATCGACTTGAACAGCACAATCCGATCAAACACTACCGGTATCGCATTCACCCGCACCTGTTGCACAGCGCTCATGAGCGCTTCAATCCCGTTCGTATCTTTCACCCGCCCCAATGTCAAATGCGGCTTGAACGATTTGGTCTCGGGCGCAAATCCAATTTCGCGAACTCCCCGCTCCAATTCATCGACTATTGATCGCAGGGGAGACGTATCACCGGCCAATCCCGCCCAAATCACACGCGGCCGTTTCATATCCGGAAAAGCACCAAGCTTGTCGAGCGTGAGCTGTGTCGTTGATGAATGAACTGCGACCCGATCAATGAGTAACTTCAATTCAGGAAGTTGTTTTTCAGCCGTGTCGCCGAGAAATCGCGCGGTCAGATGAATATTATTCTGCGCCACCCAACTGACTCTGCCACCCTGTTTTTTCAACTGCTCAATTATTCCACCCAGCTCCTGCTCAACTGTTGTTGCCAGCGGCCAGGCGATGAAAAGCCGGATCACGAAATCCCCAACAACTCGCGTCGCAATAGCTCAAGAGCAGAATAGACCGCTCTCGTCCTGTTGACCTCACGGTCTGACGAAAACTTGAAATTCTTCGCCGACGAACCATGCGGTGTGGCAATGCCAATCCAGGTATACCCGACCGGTTTTTCCTCTGTGCCGCCGGTTGGGCCGGCGACCCCCGTTATCGATAGCGCATAATCAACGGCCAGTGATTTCCGCACACCGCTCGCCATCGCCGTGGCGCATTCTTCCGATACCGCACCATGGCTTTTCAAAGTTTCCTCAGAAACACCCAACTGCCTCTTCTTGACTTCGTTGTCGTACGCGAGAATCCCACCAACGAAATAATCCGAAGACCCCGCGACGGCCGTAATCGTCATCCCCAGTTGACCGCCCGTGCATGACTCAGCGACCGCCAGCTTGGCCCGTTTCGATCTCAGAAGATCACCGACTACTTTTTCAATCGTATCTTCGTCACGGCCGTAAATGTACTTTTCGCACACCCGCTCAAGATAGTCAGACAGCTTTCCAGCTTTTGCATCGGCCTCAGCCTGCGACACACCCTCAGCGATTATCCGAAGATCAACACCGCTGTAACTTGGCAAGTACCCCAGTCGCACCCCCGATTCGAGTTTCAACTGGGGCAAAATCATCTCGGCCAGTTTTGATTCAATTATCCCGGTCGTACGCAGTTTGACCACTTTGATCGCCGAATTGTCCCGTAACGATTTGAGATACGGAATCACTTCATCGGAGACAATCTGCTTCATCTCTTTCGGAACTCCCGGCAGAGCGACAAAATGATGTTCGTGATCGACTATGCAAATTCCCACCGCCGAGCCGAGTTTGTTCGGGAAAAATGTCGCTCCCTGCGGGAGAAGCGCTTGATTCTGATTGATCGCCGGCATTTCAATTCCACGCGCGGCGTATCGCGCTTTGAGCGAGGCGAGAATATCTTCGTGAAAAATCAGATTCCGCTTGAATACTTTCACAATCGCCCGTTTGGTCAGGTCGTCGTCGGTTGGTCCCAGCCCGCCCGTGGCGATAACAACATCCGCGCGTTTCATCGCCAGTCGAATCGCTGATTCCATCGTGCCCATGTCATCACCGACCGATGACTGATACAAAACCGTCAGCCCCGCGCTAGTCAGCTCTTTGGCCAGCCAGGCGGCGTTGGTGTCGACCGTGTGGCCAGTCAAAATCTCATCGCCGATCGTCAGTATTTCAACGGTCAAAGACATGTTTAATCCTTACGCCGACCAAAGTCGCACTACCCACAATCCCAAATGCAGTGTCACACAAGCGTGAACACCCGCCGCAACATCATCCATCGTCACACCCCACCCACCCGGCAGTTCCTCGCACTGCGCGGCGGGGAAAAGCTTCACTACATCGAAAAACCTAAACAACACAAACGCAATCAGGTAGTTGGTCAACGTAACCGGCACAAACAAGACTGCGACAAACATACCCGCCCACTCATCGATCACAATCGACTTGGAATCCTGCCCGAGTGTCTTCTCCGCCTCGCCCGACGCCCACACTGATACCAACGTCAGTAAAAACGTCGCAGCAATATGAATAACCGTGTGTTCACCGGTCAGAAAAAACGCCAGCGCCCACGCCGGTATTGTCCCCCATGTTCCCGAGAACGGGCGAAGGTACCCCGAGTAAAGTCCGGAAGCAACAAGCAGTGCAAACTTCTGATACATTACCAGCTACCTCAACACACTTCTGACCATCGCATAGTATTTGATAATGTAATCGATTCCGGTCCAGACTGTAACTACCGCCGTCACCCACATCATCCAGTTGGTATACAACACCGCGTCAAATCCGGCCAGCGGCGAGGGTGAGACACCATAATACTCGATCGCACTGGCCGCACAGACATACGCCAGCACCAGCCCCACAACCCACATTTGCAAAAACGTCTTTATCTTGGCGCCAAGAGTCGGTGGAATAATCACACTTTTGTACGCCGCCACCAACCGAAGTCCTGTAATCAAAAACTCGCGCCCGATAATCAGCGCAACCGGAATCGGGTCGACATACCGAAGCGCGGTAAAACTAATCAGCGCCGACGACACCAAAATCTTATCCGCCAGCGGATCCATGAATTTCCCGAATCCGGTAATCACCCCCCGCTTGCGGGCGTAGTACCCGTCGGCCAGATCAGTCAGCGCCGCGAACACAAAAAGCCCCAGCCCCAGCGCTTTCATCGGAAACGACTCGAGTAGAAAAAAGAACATGAATACCGGCGCCAGTACGATGCGAAGTAACGTGAGAAAATTGGGGATATTCATGCGAGCACAAACTACCGCTTGAACCGCCAAGAATCAACGACCCGATTTCGCGATTACGTGTCTTTGTGGGAATGTGTCCGCGCGTAGTTGCAGGGTATTCGTAGGGCGGGTCCGTCCTCGAACCCGCCAATCATACTTCTTCGTAGCTCAGGATCCTTGTGATCCTGACAACTGTTCTTCGCCTTGGTAACCCAACCTTTAGGTTGGGGTCTTCTCTGGTCGATGCGGGATTCGATGATTTTCCGAGGGGAAATGAAAAACCCAGGTAGGTGGTCATCCTACCTGGGTGGACGATATTAGGTAATCCACAGAAAGAGTAACACTTTCCGATTGCGAGTACAAGATACTACAACCCCGAAAACTGTCAAGGGTATTTTTCGGTCTTATTTGAAGATTTTTTCAAGGGCGAAAAGGCCAAATCGAGACTTAACCGGCCCACGAAGCGCGGGCCATCTATATTATTGTGACACAACATATTAGCTCACCGTGTCGCCGGGCTGATCTTCGGCTTTCTTCAGCAGGGTCAACGGCCGCTGGGCGATCTCAAGCGGCTCAAGGAGGGGAATCTCAGCGCCAGTGGTTGCGCCCAGCTCTTTGAAACGACGAGCTGAGGGAAGGACTCTCGATTCAAAACGGATTGTCTTCAGCCTCTGATTCCTCTTCGGTTGCCTCTTCGATTCCGGCCTCAGAAAGATGAAGAATTTGCGCTGCTTCGGTTGTTGGGATTTCTTCAACCGACCGCAAGTGTCGCTCCATTGCACGAGTACGAATCCCCGTTTGGTCGATGGTCTTACTCGCAGTTTCTAATTGCTTCTTCACTTTCTCTATCACTCCACCAAATTTGGAAAACTCGATTTTCACGGCTGAGAGGATTCTTCGGACCTCAACAGCGCGTTGCTCGATCGCCAGCGACTGAAATCCCATACGTAAACTATTCAATATTGCCGCGAGAGTAGTCGGTCCTGCAATCACCACTCTACATTGAACTTGAACATATTCGACGACAGATTGTTGACGTAGCACCTCAGCATACAAGCCCTCGGTTGGTAAGAACATGATCGCTATGTCGGTTGTGTTGGGGGGACTCAAGTACTTATCTCGAATATCTTGAGCGGCCATCTTCACAACTCTGCCGAGTGCGTCGGTTGCGGCAGTCACGGCCTCGGGATCGCCTCTTTCTGCCGCTTCTTGAAGGCGAACATAATCCTCTTGTGGAAATTTGGAATCTATCGGTAACCAGACGCAGGGATCACCCTCATGTCCTTGGCCCGGCAACTTCACCGCATACTCAACAACTTCTCGAGACAGGGGGTTGGTCTTAACATTTTTCTCATACTGACCTGGTGCAAGAATCTGTTCCAATAGAGCCCCGAGTTGAATTTCCGCCCAAGTACCCCGCACCTTCACATTGGTAAGTACTCTCTTGAGATCACCAACTCCGGAGGCGAGCGAACGCATTTCTCCTAAGCCACTTTGTACTGCTTCAAGCCTGTCACCCACGAGCTTGAATGATTCCCCAAGTCTTTTTTCCAACGTGTCATGTAGTTTCTCGTCGACCGTTTTGCGCATTTCTTCAAGCTTCTTGTCGTTGCCATCCTGCAATTCTTTGACGCGCGTATCCAATGTGTCGCGAATGCGATTCATGCCGCTTTGATTTGACTCAACCAATTCGTCTAACTTGGATGTCATCTTTTCAAGCTGAGTCTGCTGGAGAGTAGCAAGTCCGGTCAACGAACCGGTTACTTCTTCGCGCAATTCCCTGGCCGCCTTGTTGTTCTCCTCCCGCCCTTGCTTTAACTCGCTTTGGAGGATATCGGAAGCTCTGTCGTATCTCACGAATGATCGTATCAACAATACTACGGTTAACACGACATTGAGCACGAGACTTCCGAAAATGACCCACACTATCGCATCAGACAAAATCTTGCTCCGATCTATATTGCCTAGCCCTTAAAGAACGCCATTGGGCAGATTGAGGTCAAGCATCGAAAACAAAAAGGCGCCGGGTGGGGTTCGACCGGCGCCTATCTATGTTGCAATGTCAGAGGTGTTATTTGCCCGGAGTCACCTCAACTACACCCGCTGGTTGAGCCGCAGGTGTCGCATTTCAAACATGTTCCGTTGCGGACCATCGTGAACGATCCGCACTCACGGCACATGTCACCCTCGTATCCGCTCATTCGCGCGAGTCGGATTTTATTGGCGATGCGCTGATCAACGGCGACCCCGCTGTCAGCGATTGCGGCTGTGTCACTGAGTGCGGCAGTGCCGCCGACGGTGCCGCCGCTTCGTGGTGCGTCGGCTGTTGCATGCTTAAGCATCGACGTTTCGCCTGCAGAACGCGGTGTTGTACCCGCATGGTCCATCGGTGAGTCATGGCCGTTTCCTCCTGAATGGTGTCCATTCCCATTATGTCCATCATGTCCATTTCCCTGTGACAATGTCAGATGCGAGGTATGAATATCATTATCCATACGGCTGGCGCGCGAAAGCTGACTGCTGGAGTACCCGTCCGACGCCGGTTCCTCGGCCTCGAACTCGGTGCCTTCGTCAGCCGGCGAACCGATCGTGTCGCCGCGCAGATCATCCTCGGAGATATGCGCAAGATCGTTTCGGCCGAGGTACGAGATCGCCAGCTCGCGGAAGATGTAATCGATGATCGAGGTCGACATCTTGATCGCCTTGTTGCCGTCGACCATTCCGTTCGGCTCGAACCGCGCAAACAAGAAGGCCTCGACAAACTCCTCAAGCGGCACACCATGTTGGAGTCCGAGAGAAACAGCGATCGCGAAGCAATTCATGAGCGAACGGAACGCGGCGCCTTCACGGTGCATATCCAAAAAGATTTCGCCGAGCGTGCCGTCGGAATATTCGCCGGTGCGCAAGTAGATCTTGTGACCGCCGACAACTGCTTTCTGAGTGTAGCCACCACGACGATTCGGCAGTTTGCGGCGTTTGGCGATATAGCGGAAAACCAGTCGCTCGGCCATTTTCTGCGAAACGGTTTCAATCGAGAGCGGCATGTCGTGATCGTGGTCGTCGTCGTCAAAGAGCGCCGACGAAAGGGGCTGAGACAACTTGGAGCCGTCGCGATAGAGCGCGACCGCCTTGTTCATCGTCTCCCACGACAGGCGGTAGGCCTTTTTGACATCGTCGATAGTCGCTTCAGCCGGCATGTTGATCGTCTTGGAGATCGCGCCGGAGACAAACGGCTGAGCCGCCGCCATCATTTTGATATGCGCTTCGTACGAGATATACCGTTTGCCGATTTTGCCACACTTGTTGGCGCAATCGAAAATGGCGAAGTCTTTCTCTTTCAGATGCGGAGCGCCTTCGACCGTCATCGTGCCACAGCAATACTCGTTGGCCAGATCGATCTGCTCTTTGGTGAATCCGAGAGCGCGGAGAAGATTGAAATCCCAGCTCTCGACGACATCATCAGTGAATCCAAGTGTGTCGTGGATGAACTCTTTGCCGAGCGTGTACTTGTTGAAGGCAAAGCCGATATCGAAGACATTCGGCAGTGCGCTTTCGATCTTCTCGATCTCTTCGTCACCAAATCCTTTGGCGCGGAGCGATTCGTGATTGATATACGGCGCACCCTTGAGTGTGCGATGCCCGGTGGCATAGGTGATGATTGCCTTGACTTCGGTGTCGGTGTACCCCAGACGAGAGAGCGCCTGCGGGACCGAGTTGTTGATGATCTTAAAATATCCGCCACCGGCCAGTTTTTTGAATTTGACGAGCGCGAAATCCGGTTCGATACCGGTGGTGTCGCAATCCATCAAAAGTCCGATTGTGCCGGTCGGTGCGATCACTGAAACCTGCGCGTTGCGGAATCCGTGGACTTCGCCCAGTTCCAGCGCTTTGTCCCAGACTTTACGGGCGCGTTGGACCAGTTCTTCGGGAACGTAGGCCGGGTTGATGCCGGTCGGCTTGATCGTGAGGCCTTCGTATTCGGACTTTTCCGCATTCCAGGCGGCGCGACGGTGATTGCGGATCACCTTGAGCATATGGTCGCGGTTGCGGTAGTAGCCGGGGAAAGCGCCGTGCTGTTTGGCCATCTCGGCCGAAGTCACGTACGACTGTCCGGTCAACAGCGCGGTAAGTGCGCCACACCAGGCGTAGCCGCGGGCGGAATCATACGGGATTCCCATGCGCATCAGAACAGTACCCAGGTTGGCGTACCCCAAACCAAGAGTGCGGAATTCGTAACTCTTCTGCGCAATCGGCTTGGACGGGAATGAGGCCATCAGAACAGAGATCTCCAAGACAACCGTCCAGACTTTGACCGCATGCAGATACCCGTCGATATCGAAATTGGAATTTTCGTCGACCAGCGTTCCGAGATTGATCGAGGCCAGATTGCAGGCGGTATCGTCAAGGAACATGTATTCTGAACAAGGATTCGAGGCGTTGATCCGGCCATCCTCGGGGCAGGTGTGCCATTCGTTGATAGTGGTGTCGAACTGTACTCCCGGATCGGCGCAGGCCCAGGCGGCATTGCAGACCTTGTCCCACATTTCCTTGGCGGGAATTTTCTTAAAGGGACGCCGCTCGGTACGGTCGCGCAGAATCCAGTCTTCGCGCGCCTGCAATTTCTCAAAGAACTCGTTGGGGATACGCACCGAATTGTTCGAGTTCTGTCCCGAGACAGTCAGGTAAGCATCGGAATCCCAGTTGGTGTCCAGATCAATAAAGTCGATCTCGGTTATTCCCTGATCGGCCAGTTCGAGAACCTTTTTGATATACTGAGCCGGCACAGCGAACCGTTTGGCAGTGCGAAGGGCAGATTTCAGCTTATCGTTTTTGTTGGCGTCGGCGATGATCGCTATCGTGCCGTCATCCTGCGTAACTTTGGTGGCGGCGAAAATCGATTTGAGTTGCGACTTGATTATCTTTGAACCGGCAACGAGCGCCGCAACTTTCTGCTCTTCGATTACTTTCCAGTCGATAAAGTTCAGAACGTCGGGGTGATCCAGATCAAGGCAGACCATCTTTGCGGCCCGACGGGTAGTGCCGCCCGATTTGATAGCGCCGGCGGCGCGATCGCCGATCTTTAGAAATGACATGAGGCCGGATGACTGCCCGCCGCCGGAGAGCGGCTCGCCCTCGCCGCGGATGGTCGAGAAATTCGTGCCGGTGCCGGAGCCGTATTTGAACAAACGGGCTTCGCGAAGCCACAGATCCATAATGCCGCCGTCGTTGACTAAGTCATCGCGAACCGACTGAATAAAGCAGGCGTGCGGCTGGGGATGTTCGTACGCGTTTTTCGCTTCGGTCAGGACATGCGTCGTCGGATCGACATAGAAGTGTCCTTGCGGCACACCGGAAATATTGTAAGCGAAATTGAGTCCGGTGTTAAACCACTGCGGCGAGTTGGGGGCCGCGACCTGCGCACCGAGCATATAGCACAGCTCGTCGTAGAATGTCTGTGCGTCGGCGGGAGTATCAAAGTAATTGTGTTTTTCTCCCCAGTGACGCCAGCATCCGGCGAGGCGATGGAACACCTGACGGGCATCGGTCTCGCCGCCGGTTTTGGGGTTCCCTTCGGCATCGAGAACCGGTTTGCCGAATTCGTCGACTACCGGCACGCCGGCTTTTCGGAAATACTTTTGGGCGAGAATATCAACAGCCACCTGTGACCAGGATTCGGGCACATTGATATTGTCGAGCTTGAACACTGTCGAACCGTCGGGATTGCGAATCTCCGAGGTCCGATTGGCGAAGCGAATCCGTGTGTAGGGGGATTCTCCCTCTTTGGTGAAGTACCGTTGTATCTTCACATTCCTCCCATTCTGCCCATGGCGGTCGCGCAAGCGCACACCAATCCGTGTGTGAGGGGGCAGACCTGATTCAGTTTTTCAAAAACGTCGTGTCTTTTTGTCGCGCTCGACAGGGCGAATTTTCTTCGGCCAGCCGCCTCGGGTCTACCGATCCCGGTTGGTCTGAAAACAGGCCGTTTCGAGCGAGGGGCACAAGATATAGGGGGTCAAGTGCGCTCGACCACTAAAATTGGTGTTTTCGGCGAAAATTTCGTAGGTGGTTGAATTGTATGCGACTACGGAAAAGTTAGAAATGGCGGGATCATTGTCCCCAATTTCCGATTCGGCCAATTGTGATAATTAGGTTTATGTAATCTATTTATTTATGGCCTGTTACGGGGATTCTATTGCGATTTGCTGAATCCCCTAAAGCCTGTTGAAAACTATGGCGTACCTATGCTGTTGCATAATAATGTCTTATACGGCATCCTCCGACTTATCCACCAAAGTCCACCGCGATTGTGGATATACCATTATAGAAGAACTCCTGCGGACCGGGGGCGATTGGACCTCTAGAATCTGCGCGAATGACAAGGCAAATGACCGTCCACTACGGGCGGATCTGTTTGCTGTTGTTTGAAAATAATAGATACGATTGCTCCGCATTTTCAGAACCCGCGACAACTTCGGTCGTTTTCCAATCTGAGAATACTGATTGCACGGCAAGAGTCAAATTGCGCTTTCGACATTGGCGTGTATATTGGGTCGCTTCGGAATAAGAGAGACAGAAAAACGATGTGGACACTACCTTCTGACTACATACAACTGACCAAACCGACAATCATGTTGCTGGTGATGTTCACTGGAGCAACCGCGCTGGTGGCGGAAGGAAGCATGTTGTCCCAGCCGGGGAGATTTGCGCTGGTGATGGCGGCCCTCTATTTGACCGGTGGATGCGCCAACGCGCTCAACCAGTACTTTGAGCGGGAAATTGACGCCAAGATGAAGCGCACTGCTAATCGGCGGCCGCTTCCGATGGAGCGGATTTCGGCGTCTCATGCGCTGATTTTCTCGATTGTGATAGGGGTGATTGGCGTGGCGATCTTCGCCATCTACTTCAACTGGCTTTCGGCGGCGATGTCGGTCGCGACCATATTGTTCTACAGTCTGTTCTATACGCTGTGGCTCAAACCAAACACGGTCCAAAATATCGTGATCGGCGGTGTCGCCGGCGCTATGGCGCCAGTCGGCGCCTGGGCGGCCGCGACCGGTGGTACTGCGGTGTTGCCGTGGCTGATGTTCCTGATTGTTTTTCTCTGGACACCGCCGCACTTTTGGGCGCTCGCTCTTTTCTGCAAAGACGACTATGTGCGGGCGCAACTCCCAATGATGCCGGTCATCAAAGGAGACCTTTCGACCCTTCGACAAATCGTAGTCTATTCCTTTATTGTTGTAGCCGCCTCGCTGGTGGTCATCTTCTATGGCGGGGGATGGCTGTATGGCATCGCGGCATCTGTGTTGGGCGCATGGTTTATTGTCAAGGCGATCGACGCACTTCGCAGGCAGAACGAGAAGACCGCCCGCGGACTTTTCGGATACTCAATCGTCTACTTGTTTGCGCTCTTTACAGCGATAATCATCGACTCACTGATTTCCTGAGCATGTGGATACATTCTCTGGCATGCATATCCGACAAAAGTCATCCATTTTCAATTGTCGCTATCGCAGGCCCACGCTGTCGGCAAATGTTTTTGAATAAACATTTGACATGGATAGAGCACAGGCATATTTTCGACCTTCGATGTACCCGGGATGCAGAAGGCAGGAGGATCACCCCCATCGTCGGTCGAATACTCAGAGCCGACAGCCTGCCGTTTGTGAAAAATTGAACTAATGGTGTTGTAAGTGGCCCAGATATTTCCCAAATGGTCCAATCGGGTTCCGCTGTTGCTCTTGAATGCGGGCGGACTATTGACGACCGTGGTAATCGCCGGGATCTGGTACTACTGGACACCGAAATACACCGAGGTCGGATACCGGCCCAAACAGCCGGTGGCATACAGCCACAAACTTCACGCGGGCGACCTGGGGATGGATTGCCGGTATTGTCACTTCAATATAGAGAAATCCAGCAAAGCAAATGTTCCAGCCACCAGCGTTTGTATGAATTGCCATAAACTGGTCAAACCGGAAAGCGAAAAGCTGGCAATGATACGCGCAAGTTGGCAGACAAAAACACCCGTCCAATGGACACGAGTTCATGACCTGGCCGGGTATGTGTATTTCAATCACGAAGCTCACTTGCGGGCCGGAGTGGGATGTATCAGTTGCCACGGAAATGTGGCGCAAATGGAAGAAGTCACTCAGTCACAGCCGCTTTCTATGTCTTGGTGTCTGGATTGTCATCGCAATCCGGCGCCGAATCTTCGTCCGGTCACTGAAGTCACCAACATGAAATGGACCGCTCCGGAAAACCAAATTGAAGTCGGCACGCAGATGGTTTCCGAGCGGCATATCAAAGCGCCGGTTGATTGTTCGGGGTGTCACCGATGAGCGAGGCACGAAAAGATATGACCGGCCGGCAGTATTGGCGCAGTCTTGACGAAATCAAAGACACGCCGCAGTTCCATGAATTTCTGGAGCGCGAATTTCCGCAGGGCGCTGAGGAAATGAACAACGAGTGGTCGCGGCGGAGTTTCCTTACTTTAATGGGAGCATCAGCGGCGTTGGCCGGATTGGCTGGATGCCGTCGCCCGGTTGAGAAGATTGTGCCGTATGTGACGCAACCTGAAGAAGTCACAATCGGCAAACCGACTTATTATGCAACCACCATGCCGCTCGGACTTTCGGCTTACGGACTATTGGTCACCACTCGTGACGGCCGCCCGATTAAGATTCACGGTAACCCGGACCATCCGTCGGCACTTGGTTCATCGAATATTCATACGGAAGCGTCGATACTCGGATTGTACGATCCTGACCGAGCGCGCACGCCAAGACTAAAAAATCAAGATTCGACTTGGGTGGCGTTCGGCGCATTCTGGGCAGAGGAGTACAAGAAATATACTGCGTCGCAAGGGGAGGGGCTTGGACTTCTGATCGAAGAGTTCTCCTCGCCGACACTAGCACGATTGATTGCCGAATTCAAGAAAGCATTTCCCAGAGCAACGGTGGCCGTTTGGTCGCCAGTGTCGGACGAAAATATCTACCGCGGTATAGAATCAGCGACCGGAAAAATGTACCGGCCGTCGTATGATTACGGCAAGGCTGAGGTCATCCTCTCGTTCGACTGCGATTTCCTTCGTGGCGAATCAGAGAATATCACCGCCACGCGCGGATTTG
The DNA here is from genome assembly GCA_964571235.1 of uncultured Ignavibacteriales bacterium. GTDB lineage: Bacteria > Zixibacteria > MSB-5A5 > GN15 > FEB-12 > JACRAV01. The sequence goes on from CAZNAI010000003.1 coordinate 396,784, forward strand.
CCGATGGTCGCCGGGTAATGTCGCAAAGCGACAAGATGAACCGGTTGTATGTCGCTGAAAGCATGTTCTCGATCACCGGCACGCTGGCCGATCACCGTCTGCGGATGAAATCGTCGGAAGTTCCTGCTTTCGCCCTCGCGGTGGCAAAAGAGCTGGCATCGCACGGGGTCTTGGTGGAGGGCGCGAATTCTGCCTCTGCCACTTCGCGAGTCGATGAAAAAACTGTTAAGGCGATTGCCGCCGATCTGGCACGCAATCGAGGGAAGTCGCTGGTTGTTGCCGGACGCCGTCAGTCCAAAGCCGTTCATGCGCTCGTCACAGCTATAAACGTGGCGCTGGGGAATGTCGGATCGACGATTTCATATCGCGAGATGACTGATGCGGAAGTATCCAATACTGCCGATCTGACTACACTCGTTGCCAAGATGAATTCCGGCGGGATAAAGACACTGACTATAGTTGGTGGAAATCCCCTTTTCAATGCCCCGGCGACTCTTGGCTTTGCGGGCGCCCTTGAAAAAGTCTCTGCGACGGTGCACTTGTCAGAGCATATCACCGAAACTTCGCTCAAGTGCCAATGGCAATTGCCGCAAGCGCACTATTTGGAAAGTTGGGGAGACGCCCGCGCAATCGACGGCACCCTAAGTGTGATCCAACCGATGATAGAGCCGCTCTTTGGTGGCAAATCGGCGATTGAATTTCTTGGACAGGTAAACACCGGCCTTGAGAATAAGGGACATGACGCTGTCAAGCAGGCCTGGTCGTCATTCCTGCCTGCAATCGACTTTGATAAGCAGTGGCGGAGGACACTTCACGACGGGCTCCTCAAGGGTTCAGCGCTGGCGACAGTGACACCAAAGATTGATTCATCCGCGCTCACCGCGAGCATCGCCGCTCATACGTTTGAATCGAATGGCATGGAAGTCTCATTCTATGCCGGTAATATCTTCGACGGTCGGTTTGGGAATATTGGCTGGTTGCAGGAATTGCCCGATCCGATCACCAAGATTACCTGGGACAATGCCGCTCTGATGAGTCAGGCGACGGCCGCCAAGCTGGGAGTGGAAAACAACCAGATGGTTGAACTACAGTTCGAAGGGCGGCGAATGGAAATTCCCGCCTGGATTTGTCCCGGTCAGGCCGATGATTCGATCTCGGTGGCGCTCGGGTACGGCCGTAAATCCGGCGGACGAATTGTCGAAAATGTCGGCGCGGATGCGTATGCGCTTCGCGGCACAGCCGATTTTGGCACGGGTCTGGCGGTTGTTCGAGGCTCGGGCGAGCGGATTCTCGCTCAGACTCAGGAACACTGGAGTATGGAAGGTCGGCCGCTGATTCGCGAGCAGGGATTCGAAGAATATCAGAAGAAGCCGGAATTCAAACCTGAAGTGCCGGAACATCCGCCGCTGGTTTCGATGTGGGACGAACACACCTACACCGAAGGATACCAATGGGGGATGGTGATCGATCTGAATGTCTGTTCGGGGTGCAACGCCTGCGCAGTCGCCTGCCAGAGCGAAAACAACGTGCCGATTGTTGGCAAGGAACAAGTCGACAAGGGTCGCGAAATGCACTGGATTCGGTTGGATCGGTATTTCGCCGCCAAAGAAGGGCACGATCCAAAAGATTTGACTGAACCGGAAGTTGTCCATCAGCCGCTGGCCTGCCAGCACTGCGAAATGGCCCCTTGCGAAACGGTCTGTCCTGTCGCCGCGACCACGCATGACGCCGAAGGGCTGAATGTGATGGTGTACAACCGGTGTATTGGCACGCGGTACTGTTCGAATAACTGTCCGTTCAAAGTTCGCCGATTCAATTTCTTTAACTATACCAATAATCTGCCGGAGACTGTCAAGATGGTACAGAATCCGGAAGTGACTGTCCGTTCACGCGGCGTGATGGAAAAGTGCACGTATTGTGTTCAGCGGATAAATACCGCGAAATATCAGGCGAAATCGGAAGGACGATCGTTCGCCGACGGCGACATGCAGACAGCGTGTCAGCAGGCTTGTCCGGCCAGGGCGATTACATTTGGAAATATCAACGATCCAAAGAGCAAAGTTGCAGAGCTGAAAAAGAACGACCGGAATTACCGTCTGCTTGAAGAGCTGAATATCCGGACACGGACATCATACTTGGCGAAACTCCGCAACCCGAACCCGGACTTAAGTTAGACGCACGAGCGCCAAGCGAATTGAGATAACGACGTGAGTGACTTGACCAAAACAACCCCGCCCTATCAGGCGCCGCCGCTCATCACCGGCAATCAGACGTTTGCCAGTGTTTCAGAGACGGTCAGTGCACTGGCTGAGCGCAAGACCACGCCGCTTTGGCTGGCGGTGACCGGCGCGGCATTTTGCGTCGTGATGGTTTTGGTTGGCTCCATCGGATGGTTGTTGTGGGAAGGTATCGGCGTCTGGGGTTTGATGGTTCCGGTGGCGTGGGGATTTGATATTGTCAATTTCGTTTTTTGGGTTGGTATAGGACATGCGGGAACACTGATCTCGGCAATTCTCTTCCTATTCAGGCAGAAATGGCGCACGTCGATCAATCGGTTCGCCGAAGCGATGACTATTTTCGCGGTTATTTGTGCGCTCATGTTCCCGACTATTCACGTCGGTCGTATCTGGGTTATCTGGTGGGTTTTCCCATTGCCCAATCAGATGGCGATGTGGCCCAATTTCCGATCGCCGCTGTTGTGGGACGTCTTCGCAGTTAGCGTCTACTTCACTTGCTCGGCACTTTTCTGGTATGTCGGGTTAATTCCTGATCTGGCCACGATGCGTGACCGGGCCAAGGGTCGCATTCGCCAGGTTCTACTTGGCATTTTCTCGCTCGGCTGGCGCGGTGGAAATCGTCAGTGGAAAAACTATGAACTGGCCTATCTGATTCTGGCCGGCGTTTCGACTCCGCTGGTGCTTTCGGTTCACTCGGTTGTTTCGACCGACTTTGCCGTGTCGCTCATTCCCGGCTGGCACACGACAATCTTCCCGCCGTACTTTGTCGCCGGCGCCATTTTCTCCGGCTTTGCAATGGTAATGACCCTCGGCATCATCATGCGCAAGATGTTCCACCTGGAGAATTTCATCACGATCAATCACTTCGAGAAAATGAACATGATCATGATGGTGACCGGCATGATGGTCGGATACTCTTATGCCTGTGAGTTTTTCATCGCCTGGTATTCGGGGAATACCTACGAGACATTTGCGTTTATCAACCGCGCATTTGGGCCGTACGCCTGGGCATACTGGACGATGATTTTCTGCAATGTCGTGGTGCCGCAGATCTTCTGGAAGAAGAGTTGGCGCCGATCGATCCCGATCATGTTTGTGGCGTCGATTCTGATCAATGTCGGTATGTGGTTTGAGCGCTTCGTGATCGTTATGACACTGGGCAATGACTTCACACCGTCGGCCTGGGATTATTACAGGCCGTCAATATTTGACATCTCGATTTTCATAGGTTCATTCGGATTGTTCTTCTTCCTGTTCCTGATCTTCTCGCGCTGGTTGCCGGTTATCGCTATGTCGGAGGTCAAGGGTGTTCTGCCGCAGGCCGATCCGCATCACGGCCACAAGGGAGGGCACTGATGAGCGCTCCGACGAAAAAGGTCTACGGGATGATCGCGCAATTCGAGTCCTCAGGCGCACTCTTGCATGCCGCAGAAAAGATTCGCGACGCCGGGTACACGACCTTTGATTGTCATTCGCCCTTTCCCATTCACGGAATGGATGCGGCGATGGGACTCAAGCGCTCTGTAGTTGGGTACATCGCCGGAATATCAGCGGTGGTCGGCGGATCGTTTGCGTTCTGGCTCCAGTGGTATACCAGCGCTGTTGATTATCCGCTGGTCATCTCCGGGAAACCCTTCAACAGTTTTGTCGCATTCATACCGGTTACTTTTGGATTGACCGTTCTGTTTGCCGCGCTCGGTGCCGTGATCGGGATGCTGATAACCAATCGGCTACCGCAACATTTTCACGGGTTTTTCTATTCGGAGCGGTTCTGCAAATTCAGCAACGACGCATTTGTGGTATCGGTTGAAGCCGGCGACAAAATGTACGATGCCAACAAGACCAGGGCATTTCTCGAATCAATCGGCGGAAAGCATATCGAAGTGGTGGAGGGCGAATGAAAAAGCTCATTCTCATGCTCCCTGCTCTCGTTTTAGCCGGTTGCATGCGCGACCTGCCGAAAGACAAGCCGCCGCTTAAGCTAGAAACGAATATGTATAGCCAGCCACGAAACGAAGATCAGGGGCAGAGCGACTTTTTCGCCGACGGCTCCGATATGCGGACGCCCCCCGAAGGCACCGTGGCGCGTGGTTTTCTTAACGAAGACGCGGTGTATTTTACCGGAAAAGATGAAAAGGGAAATTTGGTCAAAAAGATTCCCGTGCCGGTGACACCAGAACTTCTGCGCCGCGGACAGGAACGATTCAATATCTTCTGTTCTCCCTGCCATAGTCGGCTTGGGGATGGTCAGGGGATGGTGGTCAAGCGAGGAATGGTCCCGCCGCCGACATTCCATGATGACCGTCTGCGTGATACGGCGGACGCACACATTTTCGACGTGATTACCAACGGTGTCCGAAACATGCCGGCCTACAAGTCTCAGGTTCCGGTGTCCGACCGGTGGGCGATAGTGGCGTATTTCCGGGCGTTACAGCGCTCACATTACGCCACTTCAGCTGATCTGACGGCCGATGAGCGGGCCAAGTTGAAATAGAGCAAGAAACATGAAGTTTGATAGTAAGACATATAGGATCAGTGACGGCGGCAAAGTCGGTCAGATTGCCCTGATAGTTGGTATTGTCGGGCTGGCGCTGGCGGCCGTCGGATTTTTTACCGATCGCGAACATTTCTTCTTCGCATACTTAACCGCGTTCACGTTTTGGGTGACTATTTCACTGGGGGCGCTCTTTTTCACGATGCTACAGCATCTGACCGGGGCGTCGTGGAGTATTGTCATTCGCCGGATTGTCGAAAACCTAATGGCACCATTGCCGTGGATGTTTGTCCTGTTCATCCCGATCCTGTTTGGCCTGCACGAACTTTATCATTGGTCACACCCCGAAGCAGTCGCCCATGACCTTTTGTTGCAAAAAAAATCGGGGTATCTCAATCCGACATTTTTCACGATTCGCGCAGTGATATACTTTGTGATCTGGTCGGGATTGGCCCATCTATTGTACAAGACTTCGATTTCGCAGGACAGCGGGCATCGTGAAGAACACTGGAAGAAGCTCAAGGCGATCAGTGCGCCAGGGATGATCGTCTTTGCGATCACCACCACCCTCGCCGGATTCGACTGGCTGATGTCGCTTGAGCCCCACTGGTACTCGACGATCTTCGGTGTCTACTTCTTTGTCGGCGGGCTTTGGACAGTACTGGCCGTGATCGCGATCCTGATGTCGCGGCTTCAGAAGCACGGCGTGCTCAAAAATGAGATTACTGTTGAGCACTATCACGATGTCGGTAAGCTGATGTTTGCGTTTACGATTTTCTGGACCTACATCGGATTCTCGCAGTATTTCCTGCAGTGGTATGCCAATATCCCCGAAGAGACAATTTGGTATCTCGATCGCTGGGTTGGGTCATGGAAAGCGGTAAGTATGGTGATCTTGTTTGGTCACTTTGTCATTCCGTTCACTGTCCTGATCTTCCGCGGTGTCAAACGCTCTCCCAGTCTGTTGTTTTATTTCGGCATCTACTTCATGGTGATGCATTGGGTCGATCACTACTGGATGGCGTTTCCGACCTTAAGTAAAGACGGCGCTCACTTCTCGTGGATTGAGATAGCGACCATGGCCGGAATCGGCGGTATTTTTGTCTGGGCCTTCTGGAGCAAGCTGGTGAAAAACCCGGTCTTGCCGGTGGCCGATCCGAAACTGAGCGAGTCGCTGAATTTCAAGAATATGTAGGATCATCTGATGTCGCACGATACTCACAGCCACGGCGGATACGAGAAAAAGGACGTCAACGTCCCGATGTTGATGTGGATCAGTATCGGGGTGGTGGTCTTGATTGTGTTCAGCGTGCTGTTTGTACAGCAATATGTGACGATGGAAACCGAGCAGGCGGCCTACGAAATTCGGCTCAAGCCGGATAACCCGCAACTGCTGGATTTGCAGGCACACGAACAGCGCGAACTGGCGACGACTAAAATTCTGGATACCGCCAAAGGTATCTATCAAATACCGATTGATCGGGCGATGGAGCTGACAATCGAGAAGTATAAGCTCGACCAGAATGCTTCGGTATCGACCGGGAGCACAACCAGATAGTCAACTTGAATGCCGAACCTACGGACGCGGAAACTGTTGTAGATACGCCAATGCACAGAATTGTAACATTCAGACTCTGCCGACCACTTGCGGCTTTGCTCTTATTTGTGTCGGGCATTTCCGCGCAACAAGTCATGGCTCCTACCGGCGATTTGGCGAAGATTGATATTGTTGAGCACCTCGGTTCAAAGATACCGCTCGACTTGAAATTCAGCGATGAATCGGGGCGGAATGTCACCCTCCGCGATTATTTCGGCAAAGGGAAACCGGTTCTGCTCACGCTCGGATATTACGAGTGCCCGATGCTGTGCAATCTGGTATTCAACGGTGTTGCCGACGGTGTCCGGAATCTGCAGTGGACCCCCGGCGAGCAGTTCACCATGCTTACGGTGAGCATCAATCCCAAAGAGACCAGCACGCTGGCCGGCGCCAAGAAGCAAAACTACTTGAAGTACCTAAATCGTCCGGAGAGTTCAGCGGACTGGACCTTTCTGGTAGGCGAACAATCGCAATCGAAGGCGCTGGCCGACGCGATCGGCTTCACATATGTATACGACAACACGACCGGCGAATACGGTCACGCCGCGTGCGCGTATGTCCTGACCGAGGACGGTGCCATTGCCCGGTATTTGTATGGGATAGAATTTCCGACCCGCGACTTGAAATTTGGACTGCTGGAGGCGGGGCAGGGGAAGATCGGATCGACCGTCGACCGACTACTGCTGTATTGTTACCACTACGATCCGGCCGCTAAAGGGTATGTGTTGTTTGCGCAAAATGTCATGAAGATCGGCGGCGGCATGACTATGATCGCCATTGGAACTCTTCTGTTCTTTCTGATCAGACGAGAGCGTCGCCAGCGGCGAATCGCCGCGATTCCGGTTACCGGGTCAACGACAGGACGGATATAAGGAACGTATGACTCCGCTTGATACCACCGCAAGTTTCTGGCTACCCGGCAAGTTCTCGACCATGGCGCCGGATATCGACGGCCTGTTCTATTTCATCTATTACTGCTCGGTATTTCTGTTTGTCCTGGTGGTAGTGGCGATGACCTTCTTTGCAATTCGGTTCCGTCGGCAAGGCAAGGTCGGCAAGACGTCGAGTTTCACGCACAACACCCCGATGGAAATTCTCTGGTCGGTTATTCCTGCCATTCCAATCGTGGTTGTGTTCATCTGGGGATCGCGCGATTTTGTCCGCTTGCACACCATGCCCGGAAATGCGGTCGAGGTAAAAGTAACCGCCCAGAAATGGTTTTGGACATTTGACTATCCCGACGGCGCCAACAGTGTCAACGAGCTGGTTGTGCCGGTGAGCAAGCCGGCCAAATTGACGATGTCGTCGCAGGATGTCATCCACTCGTTCTTTGTACCGGGATTCCGGGTCAAGCAGGATGTTCTTCCGAATCGATACACCCAGCTTTGGTTTGAGCCGGTCGCGACCGGGACCTTCGACCTGTACTGCGCGGAGTTCTGCGGCAAGGGACACTCGGAAATGGTGGCCAAAGTCCGGGTTGTTTCGGACTCGGATTTTGTGAAATGGCTCGACGCCCAGAACAAGCCGCCGGAAGGAATGGGGCTTGAGGATTATGGCGCTCTGTTGATCAAGCAGAAAGGGTGCGCAACCTGTCATTCTGTAGATGGCTCTACCAACACCTGTCCGACACTCAAGGGTGTGTTTGGACACGAAGTTTTGTTGGCGGACGGAAGCCGGGTGGTAGCGGACGAAAACTACATACGCGAATCGATCCTCGATCCCCGCGCCAAAGTGGTCAACGGGTTCCAGCCGGTGATGCCAACGTATCAGGGGATAGTCAAAGACCGCCACATCGACGCGATTATCGCATATCTAAAAACGCTGGCGAAGTAGGAGAAGATTATGCAGACCACCCCAGCGACACACTATCTCAATGCCACCAAGGGGATCAAGTCGTGGCTATTGACTCTGGACCATAAGCGGATCGGGGTCATGTATCTGATTGCGATCATGACGATGTTTCTGATCGGCGGAGCGCTGGCGTTGATCTTGCGCACCGAGTTGCTCAACCCGGGTCGCGACCTGATGGGCGCCGACACGTACAACAAGTTTTTCACGCTCCACGGCGCGATCATGATTTTCCTGTTTATTATCCCGTCGATTCCCGCGGCTATCGGCAATTTCATCCTGCCGATCCAGATCGGCGCAAAGGATGTGGCCTTTCCCAAGCTCAATCTGATGTCGTGGTATCTGTATGTGATCGGCGCGATTTTCAGCGTCTATTCGATCATTTCCAGCGCGGTTGACACCGGTTGGACATTCTACGCACCATATAGCACGACCACAAGCACCGCAGTTATTTCAATCGCGACCGGCGTATTCATTCTCGGCTTCTCGTCCATATTCACCGGACTGAATTTCATCGTCACGGTACACAAGCTCCGGGCGCCGGGAATGAGCTGGTTTCGGATGCCGCTGATGATCTGGGGACTGTATGCCACGGCGATTGTGCAGGTGTTGGCCACGCCGGTGCTCGGCATCACTCTGGTCCTAATGATCTTGGAGAAGGCGTTCGGAATCGGGATTTTTGATCCGGCCATGGGCGGCGATCCGGTGCTATTCCAGCACTTCTTCTGGTTTTATTCGCACCCGGCCGTCTATATAATGATTCTCCCCGGCATGGCGATCATATCGGAGTTAATCACCACGTTTTCGCACCGGAATCTGTTTGGATATAAAGCGGTCGCGTTTTCGTCGCTCGGCATTGCATTCCTGGGCTTTTTGGTCTGGGGGCATCACATGTTTACCAGCGGACAGTCGGAGACAGCATCGATTGTATTCTCATTTCTGACCTTCTTCATCGGTATTCCATCCGGTGTGAAGATTTTTAATTGGCTGATGACCATGTACAAAGGCCAAATCTCATTTGAAACGCCGATGCTCTACGCGATGAGCTTCCTGTTTTTGTTCACCATTGGTGGCTTAACCGGAATCTTTCTGGGTGCGCTATCGGTCGACGTTCACCTGCAGGACACCTACTTTGTTGTGGCGCATTTCCACTATGTCATGATGGGTGGCGCCGTCATGGGACTATTCGGCGGACTTCACTACTGGTGGCCCAAAATGTTCGGCAAAATGTACAGCGAGTTCTGGGGCCGGATCGCGGCGCTACTCGTTTTTGTCGGGTTTAATATGACCTTTTTCACCCAGTTCATCATGGGTACCCACGGCATGCCGCGCCGCTACTGGACTTATCCAGATACGTTCACCCGTCTGCACGGTTTTTCATCGGTCGGCGCGTATGTGCTCGGCCTTGGTGTTCTGATCATGATGATTTATCTGATTCATTCGCTGTTCAAAGGAAAACCAGCGCCGGCCAATCCCTGGGGCGCACTCACCTTAGAGTGGCAGACCAGCTCGCCGCCACCCACAGCCAATTTCGATAAAGACCCGGTTGTAACCCACGGACCGTATGATTACGACACGGTTCATGTTGAGCCGATGAAGGTGGAGTAGCTATGTCGTCACACGATACCCACTCACACACCTCGCCGCTCCAGCATCATTTTGCCGATATGGAGCAACAGCGGGAATCGGCCAAGCTGGGAATGTGGCTCTTTCTGCTGACTGAAGTCCTGCTATTCGGCGGACTCTTCTGCGCCTATGCAATCTATCGTGCCTGGCACCCGGAGATGTTCTCCAACGCCCATCAATTGCTCAACGTCTGGCTGGGCGGAATCAACACGGTCGTGCTTATCACCAGCTCGGTGACTATGGCGCTTTCGATCCGGAGTCTTCAGCTCAACCAAAAAAAACAAGCGATCTGGTACATCTATACGACAATTGCGCTGGCCGGTGTCTTCCTTGTAATCAAGTACTTTGAATACTCGCACAAGATTCATCTGGGGCAACTGCCGGGCAAGTTCTACACGTATCAGGGGCTGGAAGGCACCAATCCGCACGTTTTCTTCTCGGTCTATTTCATGATGACCGGTCTGCACGGATTCCACGTCCTGTGCGGGATCGGGGCAATGATCTGGCTCCTGCGCCGAATCAAAGCAAACGAATTCAACGCCGAGTACTACACGCCGGTGGAAATGACCGGTCTGTATTGGCACCTGGTCGACCTGATTTGGATTTTCCTTTTCCCGCTTTTCTACCTGATCGGATAGGAGGAACAGATGAGCGAACACAACAAACCGCATGTTCTTCCGCTTTCCACCTATCTCACGGTAGGGGGTACTCTGCTGGCCCTGACGGTTGTCACCGTAATGGTAGCCCAATATCACTTCGGCGAGTGGAATTTGATCGTAGCTATGGCTGTGGCGACGGTGAAAGCAACTCTCGTCCTGCTATACTTTATGCACCTGAAATATGACAACAAGATTTACGCCTACGCCTTTTTGATCTCGATTGCCTTTTTGGCGGTCTTTATCACCTTTACGATGATCGACACCATGACGCGCGACGAATTCGGGCGCGGCTCGATTGACAAGCAGGTGCAATATCAAAGTGCGCCGGCCCACACCGGACAGGGAGCGGCCGAGCACAAAACAGCGCAGAGCGATTCTTCGACGACCGCCGTTCATACAGCCGATTCCACAAAAGCGGATTCCACGAAATCCGATTCCCACAAATAACCGGTTGCCCGGTTTGTCCGCTGGACATATGTTGCCCCAGTCGCAGTAGGCCGAAGACGGCATTTGACCTGCGACGGAGGTACTATCATGCTTGCCTATCGCCGTTTGGCGCTCATTTCTACAATCGCAACATTCATTCTGATATTTGTTGGTGGTTTGGTACGGGTCGCCGGCGCCGGAATGGGGTGTCCCGATTGGCCGCGCTGTTTTGGCCACTGGATTCCACCGCTCTCGGTGCATGACATTCCCGCCGGTATCTCACCGGACAAGTTTAACGTCACGCTCGCCTGGATTGAATATGGCAATCGTTTGATGGGGGTCTCACTCGGGTTCCTGATTGTCGGCGCGGCAATCCTGGCGATTGTCCATCACCGAAAAAATCGCGGAATACTCTGGTGCACTCTTTGTGCGGCGGTGCTGGTTGCATTTCAAGGGTGGCTTGGTTCAATGGTAGTGGCGACCGATCTTAAGCCGATTGTCGTGACACTCCATATGGTGCTCGCCTTGGTGATCGCCAGTCTCTTGATCTATGCGACGCTGGAGGCCTATTACTTGGAACGACAGCGCGACCAATCCAAAGCGGCCTACCCCGCGCGGGCATCGCGCTGGGTGGCCGGACTCTGGCTATTGGCAATCGTGCAGGTAATAATCGGCACCGAAGTACGCGCGGGAGCCGAAGTTGCCGCGCAGGAATTTCCGCTCTGGTCGAGCATCCAGTGGCTTGGCAAAGCAGGCATGGTGTACCACCTGCATATGACCGTAGGTGTGCTGGTATTCGCCGCGACAATCTGGGTGACATATGCCATTTTCAAATTGAGCGAACAGCCCACCCTCATGGTGCGCTGGTGTCTGTGGAGTATGATTGTATTGGTCTTGTTTCAAGTAGTCTTCGGAATCGCCTTTATGGTCGCCGGGCTGACGCCACTACTGCAACTTCTGCATCTCTGGGGAGCGTCGCTCTTTATCGGCTTTGCATTTGTGCTGGTATCGGCGCTTTCCAAGAGTGATGAGCAACTTGTACGGTCATCCACGCGCGTTCGATCGGCAGTCGGATTGGTGGCGGTCGGCGTCGTACTTTTGGCCTTCGGGGCGCAGGGTGTAATCAGTGCGGCGGAGAAATCGCGGGCAGTGCCGGTGCTGTATGATCTGCCGGAATTCTCATTTGTGAACCAGAAGGGCGAGCCGTTTGGATCGGCGCAGATGAAGGGGAAAATATCTATCGTCGATTTCTTCTTCACCAGTTGCAAGGGCCCCTGCCCGGTAATGGTGGTCCGCTTTGAGGAATTCTATCGCGACTTTGCCCACTCTGAGAAACTCCAGTTGGTATCGATTACGGTTGACCCCGACACAGACTCGCTTGCCCGGATGAGGGAGTATGCCGCCGCTCACGGTGTCACCGACAACCGCTGGGTCTTTGTGCGGGGGGAGATGTCCGATGTTCGCCCGCTGTGCTCCGACGGATTCAAGGTTTCTGATGACCTTCCCGGAATGCACGCCACCAAGTTTATATTGGTTGATGCGGTCGGCAAAATCCGCGGATACTACGACTACGACGACCAGTCGGCGCTGGACAGGCTCCGTCGCGATGTCGCCACTTTGGCCGGAGAGATGGAATGAACGCACCGTTTCAAGCGACGCTCAATGCCCTGTTGAATCTGTTGAGTGCCCTTTTGCTGTTATTGGGGTTCATTCAAATCAAGAAGCAAAACCGTGTACTACATGAGAAGTTCATGTGGTCGGCGCTGGTGTCATCGGCGTTATTTCTCATCAGCTACTTGATATATCACTATCGGGCGGGCTCGGTGCCGTATCCGTACCACGACTGGACTCGGACACTGTATTTTATCATTCTGATTCCGCACATAATTCTGGCGGCAGTAATGACTCCCTTTGTAATTGCCGCGGTCTACTTTGCAGTACGGGGGCGATTCGACAAGCACACCCGCATCACTCGCTGGCTCTGGCCGGTCTGGATGTTTGTCTCGGTGAGTGGAGTAGTTGTCTACATTATGTTGTATCTTTTGTAACACAGGGGACGTACACCTAACATGAATTTCAAAGTACAACAGCGACTGTCTATATCTCTGCTTGGGGTGGTTCTCTCGCTCTGGGCGGTTACCGCGCAGGCCAAGCTGACGATCGACGGAGTCATTGTTGATTCGGCCCGTCAATTACCGGTGCCCCAAGCGACTGTACGGGTCATAGCCACCGCTACCTCCACACTCGCTAACGACGATGGCCATTTTCGGTTAGTCCTGGAAAACGGCTCGTACTATGTCAAGGCGACCCACGTCGGGTTCTATTCTGATTCGGTGCTGGTTACGGGGGCTGATACCGTGGTGTCGCTACGGATAATCCTTCGACCGGCGCCAATTGAACTGGGAAGCACAACTGTGCGGCCGCGAATGTACGATCCCGCGCAGGAGATCATCCGGCAGGCGATCAAACGCAAGAAGGATATCTTGTCACGCATTCACGACTACACCTGCCAGGCGTATTCGCGGGTCAATGTGCACGACAATACCAAAGTCGACAGTGCTTTGTTTCTGATAACGGAAACCAAAACCAGTTGCTTCTGGCAACAGCCGGACAAGTACAAAGAGATCATCACTGCGCGCCGTCAATCGGCCAATCTGAAAGCCGACGATAATCTCTTCTCAATCGGACAGGTGCTCAATTTCAATCGAAACCGGATTGAACTAGGGCGATACTCGATCGCCTCGCCGACCGCCACCGATGCCCTCGATCACTACCGGTACTACCTGCTCGATACAATCATGGTCGACAACCGACCTGTCTTTGTGCTCGAACTGGAACCGAAAAGCAAAGTGACCCCGCTGTTTGCCGGGACTATCCAGATCGCCGATTCGAGTTTTGACGTTGTCTCGGTCGATGTCGGTTTCAACGACGCGGTCGATTTCGGCATACTGGTCAATCCACGGTATATTCAGCGGCTGGCGCCGCTCACCGCTGATATCTGGATGCCGGTAGAGATCCGTTTTTCGGGCGACGTAAAATTCAAGTTCCCATTTCCGGGGATTCCGAACGACATGTCGTTTCTGCAATTGGCGTCGCTTTCGGACTATGTGTTTGACAAGGGGCTACCGGACGGAACGTTTGACGAGTATGTCATGGAAGTCGCGCCAACTGCCGACCAGGGGGATTCGTCGATCTGGCTGGCCGAGCATGTCATTCCGCTTTCCCATGAAGAGAGTGTTGCGTACCGGACAATTGATTCGATCAAGCATGCGCCGAAGCCGTTTCTGAAACAGGCGGTGAAGATAGTTCCGATTGCTCTTTTAATTACGACTTTCGGCGCTGATGATTTCTTCAGGTTCAATCGGGTTGAAGGGGCGTACGTGGGACTGACCGATGCCCCCAAGGTCGGGAGATTTGCTATTCCCGTGGCGGGTGGGTATGCGTTTTCGGCTGAACGGTGGCAGGGAAGTCTGGGACTCATTTATCGGAGCGAGAAACAGTCGGTCAGCCTCGGTATCAGGGGCTTTGATCAGATTGTTCGCCGGCCTGCCTTAGTGACAACCTCTGAGATAAGTTCCACTTTTGAAGCGCTCTGGAGCAAGTTCGACGGGATAGATTATTTTCGCGAGCGGGGTGGCACGATCTGGGCGGAGTCAAAACTGCTCGGCCATCTTCGGATTCGCGGCGGAATCAAAGCGACACGGCAATCATCGGAATCGGTTCACACTAAATTCAGCGTGTTCAGAAATGAGCTAACGCCGCGAGAAAATCCCGCCATAAACGACGGCGACATGCACCTGACCTTCGCATCGGTTTCCTATGACTCCCGCAAGAAGATCAAGACCCGTAAGGGAGAACAATTCGACTTTGCGCCGACGTTTCTCAAAGTACAACTGCGCAGCGAATGGAGCAGGCCGGATTTCTTAAACAGCGATTTTGGGTTTGACCGGTATGAGGCTACGGTTGAAGCCCGTTTTCGTCCGCCGATACCCGGTATTGCGGCGCTCCGGTTTGCAGGAGGGATAACCGATGGCACTCCGCCAGTGCAGTCCTGGCTGGTAGTGGATCACGGCACCGGCGGACTTTTCGACCGACGTGGCTTTGCCACGCTCAACGAGCGGAACTTTGTCGGATCGAGCGCCGCCTCGGTCACGCTTGAGCACAATTTCGGCAAGCATGCCTTCGCGCTGACGCATCTTCCGCTGATCGAAAAGATTCCCTTTTCGGTCTCAGTGCGCGGCGCGGCATTTTGGACCGGCGACGAACGCATTCCTTTATCTGCGCTTCCGGACATTCGCGTGGCAAAAACAGCGTACACTGAAGCCGGCTTTTCTATCGGCAACCTGACCCCATTTCTATCACCGTTCAATCTGCGGATATGGGCGAATTGGCAGTTATCTGCTTATGACTCTAACAAGAGCGCGGTTGGATTTGACTTCGCGTTTTAGCGAATAAGAAAAAACGCCCGACGCAAGGCCGGGCGTTTAGAATCAAAAGGTTTCGCCCGCTATTGTTTTCCCTTTTGTGAATACTTGCGGTACAACTGGAGCTGTTTGTTGTCCAAGTTGATCTCGCGTCCTCCGATCCACTCTCTGGTCACGCCGGCATGAATCGGGTCGAGTATGTCACCCTTTGAAACAACAATAGTGGCTTTCTTGCCGACATCCAACGAACCGAGGCGGTCGGCCACTCCGAGAATCTCGGCAGGGGAGAGGGTGATCGCCCGCAGAGCCGCCTCTTTGGAAAGTCCGAATGCGGACGCGAAGCCGGCATAGAACGGTAGATTGCGCGAGTTCCAACCCGCGCCACCGGGCGACATACACCAGGTGAGTCCCCAGTCGTTGAGTTGACGGGCCAACTTGTACGGTTGGTCGTAGTCGTCGTCGGCCCGATACGGCATTGAAGCAGTCGGACCAAGTATGACCGGCACGTGGCCTTTCAAGAGTGACGGTGCCCGCCAAGCTTCAGCGCCACCGACTAACACCATCCGAATCTTCTGCACAATTGCAAAGTTCACTGCTTGTTCTATCTGGCGATAGTCGTTCGCAGTGATGAAAACTGAGAGTTCACCGGTGAAAACCGGCAACATAGCTTCCCAGCGTGAATCGATCTTGATATTGGGATTTGCTTTTTTTGCAACCGAGTAGGCGCGGGCATTGTCAAAGATTTCGGTAATGTTTTGGCGACCCTGCTCCATTTCCTTTTTCTGAGTCTCGGCTGACTTGTCCATCCACCAGGCATTAATAATCGCGGCCTGCGGCCAAACTAAGTGAAGCCCGACTATCAGTTTCTCGGCGGCATCTTCTTTTGTCCAACCGTCGAGATTCATAAGGCAGGATCGGCCGGTGACCAGTCCTCCCTGCGGCACAATCAACGCGGTTGTGATACCGAGCGCCCGTACAGTGGGCGGAACCTCAGAGTCGGGATTGTACGCGACATGCGCGGCCACATCGGGATTATTGGAACCGACTTCCGCCTGATCGTTGGTCGGCCGCGCGGCGTCGAGCTCAATCAATCCAAGCGTGGTGTTTGCGGCGATGATGCCAGGGTAGACATTCATACCGGATACATCGATAACCTGCGCACCTGACGGGGGCTGAATGTCTTTGGCGATATTGGTAATCTTGCCGTCTTCAAATAGCAGATCAGTTGCCGGCAGGACGCCGTGTGATACCGTGTATAGTGTGCCACCTTTGAGAAGCACCGGCGTGGTCTGTTTCTTGCCAGGAACGACGTTGTTTGCGAAAACCGTCGACGATAACAGGAGCGCCGATACCAGTAGGCCAAGTTTAGTTGTTTTCATGGAGTCTCTCCCATACGTCGAAGACATCGTTGCAATCCCAGCGTGGTTCGCCGTGGCGGCGGCCCATACCCGGTTCGCCTCCCTTTTCGCCGGTCGAGAGCACCTTCTGTATCAGTTTGGCCCGCTCGGCGTCATTTTCAGCGCGGACTGTTGAGTCAGACTCAAGTGAGAAATACCGGGCGCCTTCTATCCATGTCTGAGTTGGTTTAGCGTAGACCGACAGTGGATTATCAGTCCAGAGCACAAAGTCAGCGTCTTTGCCGATTTTGATACTTCCGGTCCGAGATTCCACTTTGAGTTGAATCGCCGGATTGATCGTCACCATCTTGAGGGCGTCGATTTCGCTCATCCCGGTATACATGACCGATTTGGCCGCTTCCTGGTTCAGCCGCCTTCCCATTTCGGGCGAGTCGGAATTAATGCCGACCAACACCCCCCGCGCCTGCATCAACCCCGGATTCTGCGGGATGGCGTCGTAGACTTCGAATTTATACGCCCACCAATCGGAAAACGAATTTGCGCTGGATCCATGTGCCGCCATTTCGTCTGCCACTTTGTATCCTTCGAGAATATGCGTGAATGTCCCAATCGTAAATCCAAACTGTTCGGCCAGCCGCATGAGCATCAGGATTTCCGGCGCCATATAGGAGTGGCAGTGGACAAAGCGCTGTGAGTTGAGAATCTCCACCAGCGCGTCGAGCTGGATATCTCTTCTTGGGGGCACAGTCCGGGTGCGATCTTTGGCCGGCAGGGCATTGTACGTTTTCCAATCGGCTTCGTATTCCTTGGCGGCCTGAAATGCATCTTTAATGATTGTCTCAACACCCATCCGGGTTTGCGGGTAGCGGACAACATTGCGGTCGCCCCAGTTCGACTGCTTTACATTTTCACCGAGCGCGAACTTGATCGTAGGAGCGGCCGCGGCAAATTTGAGATCTTCGGCGCTACTGCCCCATTTGAGTTTAATTACCTGGCATTGTCCGCCGATAGCGTTGGCGGAACCGTGGAGGCCGTGGGTGATCGTCACGCCGCCGCCAAGAGCACGATAAATGTCGATATCGCCCGGATCGGTTACGTCGCCTATACGAACTTCCGATGATACCGAGGCCGAGCCCTCATTGACGCCTTTGGAGATAGCGATATGCGAGTGCTCATCGATAATGCCGGGTGTGAGATGCAGGCCGGTGGCGTCGATTACTTTGGTTCCCGAAGGTGCTACCAGACCTTTGCCGATCTTTGTAAACTTGCCGTTCTGCACCAGTACATCGGTACCATCCAAATTACCGTCGCTCTCGCAAGTCCAGACCGTAGCATTCTTGATCAGGACATTCTCTGGTGTTGCGGGGTGAACCGGGCCGAAAGCAGTGTTGGGGAAAGTGAAACTTGAGACCATGACCGTATCGACCGGCTTTTCTGCGGACTTACCGGTATCCGGTGGGGCAGAATAGGGGGATGTGCGAGTTGCGATCAGGTCGATCCGGGAGCCGTCGGATCTTTCTCCGACTCCTTCCATCACATTGCCGGGACGTCGAGCGGCGAATCGGATTGTTCCCGGAAGGCCGAGGGAGTCACCGTTGACTGTGAAAAATATCTTGTTTCGCTCGGTTTGCACACCGGATAGGGAAGCCTTGGTTTCACCCAACCTAAATTCGCCGGTCGGCTTATCAAGATCACCAGAGATGGAGAGGGTGAGGTCTTGTGCCCCGATCTTTGCCATATACTCGCCGCGAAAATCGGTCTGATCGAGCGGTTTGAATTCGTTTTCGTTGCCAGCTACCCAGACCGAATAGATGTTGGTTTTGTTTTCGAATAGGTCTCCGTCGGTCACGATGAAATTGGCGAACTTGCCCGGATCAAGCGTACCGACTTGGCTGGAGGCACCGCAGAGTTCAGCCGCGGTGGTGGTCAACGCAGTGAGAGCCGCTGTCTTGGATAATCCAAAAGTAACGGCGCTTCGAATATTCTTGAGAAAATCCGAGCGATCCTTCAATCCTTTGGTGGTAAAAGCAAACTTGGCTCCGGCGCGGGACAATCGGGCGGCGTTGGATTTGGCCATTTCCCAGTGGCGAAGTTGTTCCAGCGAGACATCGAGTTCATCCTCGATCGTTTTCACCTCCGGCGCCTTTGGATAAACCACAGGCAGGATAACTGGTAGTCCGGTTCCGGCAATCTGATCGGCAATTCGGTACTCGTATCCACTTCCTATCAATACGAATGGAGTGGCGAATTCCTTTGAAATGCGAGCGGCACGAAGCAGTGATTGCTCGTCATCGGTCTCAAACACAATCCGCTCGCCGGGCGAGTTGGCCAGTGCTGAAAGCGCAGTATTGAACTCCGGCATCTTGACCGATGAGTTTACAGCGTACGCCGCGCGTGCCTTGCGATACCAGTCG
Organism: uncultured Ignavibacteriales bacterium; assembly: GCA_964571235.1. Taxonomy (GTDB): domain Bacteria; phylum Zixibacteria; class MSB-5A5; order GN15; family FEB-12; genus JACRAV01. Next base: position 415,867 of record CAZNAI010000003.1, read on the forward strand.
GCATCCAAAAACATCTGGCGCACCAGCGCGATTGAACCCATGAGCGAGCTTGGATAATCCTGCGTCGAAGATCCTTTATCGAACGACGCAGTCTGCCACGAGTATGGGCGAATTATCTGGTCATTGGGCAGGCCCTTTCCAAGTAGGGCGACAAACGAGCGACCCCGAAAGACTCCGTCCAATTTGGTCGACTGTGCGACCGTGATCCCTTGCTTTAATAACTCAGTAGCGGCGTCGCTATCGGGCTGGAATGATTCCACCCAGTTTTTCTCGGCGTGGATCGCGTCGTTCCAGGCGTTGCACCCGATTCGTTTCCCTTCCAGTTGCGGACCGCGATCTCCACCCCAACTGCGTCCACCACGCTGTTCGTCTTTGGGCAGGCCGTAATTGGTGTACGGGTCAATCAAGCCGGGATAAATTGTCTTTCCGGCCAGATCAACGACGGTGGCTCCGCTTGGAATCGCGGCACTCACACCGACTGCCAGGACTTTGCCATCGCTGATGACCAGCGTCGCGTTGTCAAAAGTTTGTGTTGGCGACACGACAATCCGAGCGTGGGTGAACGCTTTGAGTGTCGGCGTCTTGGTGCGTATTCCGTTGGGTGGTGTGGTTTGTGCTACCGCCAGACCCGCCAGAACGATGGTGAGGATACCGGGGAGTGTTTTCATACACCTGTAGATAATGCCGGTCTTTACGAAAAGCAACGGGGCAGAGGCAAAAATGGACCGGGACTTACACCCTGGTCGGGTGTGGCACCGTTGTGAAAGTGTCAGGCCTGCAGTTCAGGAATCGACACGAACTGATTCAGTGAGGCTGGATTGGCCAGCGATTCGCGGTTAGGGACATCCTTGCCGTGGACTATGCGGGCCACCGCCACTTCGACTTTCTTGCCGTTCAGTGTACGGGGGACCTCGGCAACCGCCAAAATCAGCGACGGCACATGGCGGGGGGTGGTGGCGACCAAGATGGCTTGCCTAATCTTATCTCGAAGTGGATCGTCCAGCGTGAAACCGGGTTTCGTCACCACAAATAGCACCACCCGAACGTCATTCCCCCACTGTTGACCGATCACCACCGAGTCTTCTATTTCTTCCATTGACTCAACTGGGTTGTAAATCTCGGCGGTGCCGATACGTACACCACCGGGATTGAGGGTAGCGTCAGATCTGCCGTAGACAATCACACCGCCACTCTCTGTCAGTTTGACCAAGTCGCCGTGACGCCAGACACCGGGGAAATCTTCGAAATAGGCGTTTTTGTAGCGGGCGCTGTCGGTGTCGTTCCAGAATCCGACCGGCATTGACGGAAACGGCGCAGTACAAACCAATTCTCCAACCTCTCCTACGATTGATCGCCCGGAAGAATCATACACTTCGACTTTCATCCCCAGCCCCCGGCACTGAATCTCTTCTGACCTGACCGGCAGGAGCGGATTTCCGAGCATGAAACAGGAGATGATATCGGTGCCGCCTGAAATCGACGAGAGCTGGATATCGGCTTTGACATGTTTGTAAACCCATGAGAAGTTCTCGGCCGACAGGGGAGAGCCCGTCGAGAGAACTGTGCGAAGGGTGCTCAGATGAAACTGTTTTTTGGGATTGATCCCGGCCTGTTGGCAGGCGGTCAGAAAACGTGGCGAGGTTCCAAATATCGACACCCGCTCGTCATCGATTGCCCGCCAGAGTACTTTGAGATCGGGGTAGCTGGGGGAGCCGTCGTAAAGAAACACTGTCGCGCCGACCATGAGCGAGCTGACCAGCCAGTTCCACATCATCCAGCCGCACGTTGTATAGTAAAAAACGACATCTTCGCGGCAGACATCGGTATGCAAGACCAATTCTTTGTAATGCTGTAGGAGTGTTCCCCCTGCGCCGTGGACAATGCACTTCGGCGAGCCGGTAGTACCCGATGAGTACATGATGTACACCGGGTGATCGAACGTGAGGTCAACAAACTCAATCTCCGTGGCGTCTGATTCCATGAAAGTTGCCCAGCTTTGCGATTTGGGAGCGAACGCGGCGCGGCCGTCGGCCAAATGCGGGACAATCACCACCGTTTCAATCGACGGAATCTTCTCGACCATCTGACGCACCCGGTCGATACTATCAAACTCTTTTCCGTTGTACCGATATCCGTCGACCGCAAACAGCATTTTCGGTTCGATCTGTCCAAAGCGATCAAGCACGCCGGCCACACCAAAATCGGGGGAGCAGGAAGACCACACCGCTCCCAAACTGGTAGCGGCAAGCATGGCAATTATCGCCTCCGGCACATTGGGCAAAAATCCGACCACCCGGTCACCAGCAGTGACACCGCACGTACGCAGGCCATCGGCGCACATAGCGACTTGTTTGTATAGTTGCGCATAGGTCAATCTGATCGGCGGGCGATCCTCAGCCCACGAAACTATGGCAAGGCTGTCGTCGCGAAACCGGAGCAGATTGTGCGCAAAGTTGAGTGTCGCACCTTCAAACCACTTGGCTCCGGGCATAACCGGATTGGTCAGCACTGCTTCATATGGAGCCGTGTGAACGACACCTGAAATTTTCCATATCAATTCCCAGAAACCGGCAATATCATGAATCGACCAGTCGTAGATCTCATCATAAGAGCGAAACTCTCTGCCGGTGACATTGCGCACCAGCTCGATGAACTTGGTCATGTTGGCCGAAGCAATTCGCTCTTCGGTCGGCGACCAGAGCGGCCGCTTGCGGCTTCGTGTCGGCGCCGGTTGTTTTCTGCGTGGCGGCATAATCAGTCGGAGAGTTGTTCCGCCACCAGCGCGGCCTTAAATCCGAACGAGACATCGCCGCAGTCAAGAGCGCACTTGGCCGCGGCGATTGCCATGCGCGAGGCCTGTTCGCGATCCGATGTAGCGGTTCGAAGCGCCACACCCAGCATCTTGTCGTATTCGCGGGAGTGCTCAAATTGTTCAAGCACCTCACCGCCGCCATCTTGTGGTGGAATTGCAGAACGAAACAAAGCGACCTCCTTGTCACTTGGTATCTGTTCGGTGTTGCCAAGTTGTCCGAGATTGTTTCCAGTAAGAATGTCAGATTCTCGAATGAATTTCGGAAGAGCATCGACACCGATCCCACGTGTCTGTACCGGCTTTCTTACAGTAAAAATTGCTGGCCCCGATGCCCGGCAATAAAAGTCTCCGCCCATCCGCGCGACCAAATCGAATCGATCGGGAGGAATGACCCCGCCTTCCATGGCGCCGTCGGCGACGTGAAATTTGAGCACTTCGCATATGACCAGATTCCCCGAGCCGTTGGAATTGCCCAGCGGAATGATCTGCTGAACTTTGCATTCCATTTGAAATGGGGACTCGGCCACCCGAGGTGGGCCGACCAGATCAGATGGAATCGGTGTCAACCCGGATTTGATAAACTCATCGACATCGGGGGCGTACTCGCTCGACGCCAAACTCACTTGCTGGACCATCGCGTAGGTGACCGACTGAATCACACACTCGCCGGTGGCTTTCAAATTGTGTAGAGTGTCTTTAGTCGAACCATCGCGGATTCTCCGTGCCGGAGAGAATGCCACTGTAGGTGGATTGGCGCCAAAGGCATTGAAGAATGAAAACGGGGAGAGGTTGCGCACGCTATCTTCCGACATCGTAGAAACCAAAGCAATCGGGCGCGGTCCGATTCCGCCTAGAAGTAATTGCTGGACTTCAGTGACAGGAATATCGCCGGGCAAAATGTGGCGCATGGCCGGTTACCCTTTGACGAGTTTCTTTTTCGCCAGAATAGAATAGTCGGGTTCGGCTTTGACAATACGATTGCTGAGTTTGCCAAGGCCGGTAATCTCAAGTTCGATAGTGTCGCCATTTTGGAGCCAAACCGGAGTGTGCGTTGCACCTCGCTCTTTGGCCTGAAGCGCCCACGTGCCGTTTAGTTCCAAATAACAGCCGGTGCCAACAGTCCCCGAACCGATGATGTCGCCGGGGTACAACTGTACACCGTAACTGGCCCGCTCAATCAGTTCGGCAAATGTCCAGTTCATATCTTTGAGATTTCCGTCGGAAACCTGTTTGCCGTTGTGGGTGGCAGTCATCCGAAGATCGTAGGTGTTGCCAAACTCAGTTGGAATCCGGTACGGCTCAAGTTCATCGGGTGTGACCAGCCAGGGGCCGACCGAGGTCGCAAAATCTTTTCCTTTGGCCGGTCCCAGACTGAGTAGCATTTCTTCCATCTGCAGTACCCGCGCCGAAAGGTCGTTCATGATCATGAATCCCGCGATATGCGAATCGGCAGTCTTAGAAGAGATATTTTTTCCGCCGATACCCATGACAATCGCGCACTCCAGTTCAAAGTCGAGCTTTTGGAGATGGTCTGCTTCAACGACGACTTCACCCTCGCCGCACACCGTGTTGTGATTAGTGAAGTAGAATACCGGGTACTGATCGAACTCGGGAATCATCTCTACACCGCGATTTCGGCGGGCGGTGGCGACATGCTGACGGAATGCGTATCCGTCGCGGCAAGAAGTCGGATGCGGGACGGGCGCGAGTAGTTTTGGCGGGACAGTGACTGCTTTCACTTTGCCACTCCGGTACGCCGACTCGGTCTGGCGGGCGATAGTCAGCGCCTGCGGCCAACGCTCAAGTAGACCGGCCATGGTCGACGGAGCCGTCAACCCGAGTGTGGTCATCGCCTGCGACAGATCGACAATAGCGTTATCAATAGATAACCCCACCCGCTCTTTTTGCGAGACTGTGCCGAACGAGACAAATTTCATACGCTATGATTTGGCCGTTTGTGGAGCAGTCGAAACTGCCAGCCGCGTCCAGACTTTTTCGATCACTTCGAGGGCAAACGTGGTTTCTTCCTCAGTGCCGGTGTTGATCCGTATGCCGTTGGGAATACCGAACCCGGCGACATGACGGATTATCAGCCCCTGATCAAGACAACCGGTATTGAATTCCTCGGCAAGTTGTCCGGTTGGGAACAAGAGCAGAACAAAGTTGGCCGCGGTCGGCACGTATTCCATACCCAGGCGGTCAAATGTCTTGATCATCTTTTCGAGCATCCGCCGGTTCAATTCGACGGTCTTGTGAAGGAAATCATCATCGCCCAGCGCGGCCGTGGCCGCAACTTGCGCCGGCATGCTTGGCTCAAAAGCAGGGCGAACTTTGTAGATGCATTTGATCAGATATTCATGAGCAATCGCAAACCCGATCCGGAGTCCGGCCAGACCGTAGTCTTTGGAAAAAGTCCGGGTGACGATCAAATTATCAAAGTCGTAGTTGAGTCCGTTAGGGTATCCCGGCAGGGACTGGGCGTAAGAAAAATATGCTTCATCAAGCACAACAAGCACTGTGGGGGGCACAGCCAACATGAAAGTCTCAAACTGCCTTGCGGTGAACATTGTCCCGGTCGGGTTGTTTGGATTCGCCAAATAGATAATTTTGGTTTTCGGCGTTATGCCTGCGGCAATCGCCTCCAGATCGAACCCATAATTTCGGAGTGGGATCTGAACCAGTTTTCGGTTCTGTTTCCGCACACTGACATATATGCCGATAAAGGTCCCTTCGGCGGTCAGGACCTCGTCCCCTTCTTCGGTGAACGCCTTCACTATGTACGAAAGAAGTGCGTCGGTTCCCGCGCCGCACACAATCTGCGATGCCGGCTTGCCATATTTGGCGCCTATCGCACGAACCAAATCGTATGCGCCCGGATCGACATAGCGAAACGACTTATCCAGTGATTCTTTGACCGCTGAAATAGCCACCGGTGAAGGACCCAGGGGGTTTTCGTTGGAGGCAAGTTTGACGATACGACTCAACCCGCGTTCACGGGCGAACTCTTCGATCATCTTTCCGGCGATATATGGCCGGAGTTCTTCGATGTGCTTGGGTATCTTTATCATATTAGTTTCGCGCCCCGAAGATAGTACAATTGACTCGGTCCGACAAGGGCCGGATACTGGTAGTATGTCAACGTATTGGGGATCAGTCCCCTCCGAGCCACGATTTGGCGTAGTCGGCGTCGATGGTTTCCTTCACATTGATAGTCGGTTTCAGCGGCTCAAACGTGTCAATCATCAGTGCATATTCTTTCGTTTCAGTGGCGCCGACCGATGCCTCATATTTGCCCGGCTGGGGGCCATGGGGCATGCCGCCGGGATGCAATGTGATCGAGCCCGACACCACTCCTTTGCGGGACATAAACTCGCCGTCGACATAGTACAATACTTCGTCGCTGTCGATGTTCGAATGGAAATATGGAGCGGGGATAGCCGACGGATAAAAATCAAACAGCCGAGGAACGAAATTGCAGACAATGAAATGTCCGGTTCGAAACGCCAGATGAACCGGCGGGGGTAGGTGTATCCGTCCCACTTTCGGGTGATAGCTCTTAATATTGAATGCGAACGGATAGAGGAATCCGTCCCACCCGACCACATTGAACGGATGGTAGGGGAGAATATGTTCAAAGTACCGGTCGCCGGCTTTTAGCACGACCGCGAAATCGCCAGCTTGATCAATTGCAAGGGCAAACTCGGGTACTTTGAAATCCCGCTCACAATAGGGAGCGTCTTCGAGCATCTGCCCGTAGTCGTTGCGATATTCGCGGGGAATCTCAAAGGCGGTGGTCGCTTCGATAATGAACAACTTATTGTCGGTGTAATTGTCGAATTTGAATTGATAAGTCACCGCGCGCGGGATTATAATCTGATCGCCCGGCTCGAACGGGATTACCCCGAATTCACTCACAAACTTGCCTGTCCCCCGATGCACAAACACCAGCTCGGCGTGAAAGGCGTTACGGAAAAATCGGTCGGTGTCTTTGTTCGGATGCGCAGTGGAGAGCCTGCACTGGTTGTTCTTTAGAAATGTGTTGCGCGAGGTGATGAAATCGCCGGGGGTGCTCTTTTTGTCGGTGAAGAAGTGGTAATACAGCACGGGGGCATCCGGCCAGGCATCATCGCCGAACGGCTTGATCTCGCGGATCGATTTCACGCTGGTCGGCATATGGGTGTAGTACTTGTTGGAATAGATACCCGAAAATCCCTTGCTTGAAAAAAGCTCTTCTCGGTAAAGCGACTTGCCGTCTTTCTTGTAGTGAGTGGTGTGCTTTACTCTTGGGATATCGCCGAGTTTATGATAAAAAGGCATTTTACAGATTCCTTCTGGTTTTCGCTTTGTCCCGTGCGCCGAACTCAGCAGGGCGGCATGACCACACTTGGGTCGCGATCAAAATTGCCGCGCAGTTTCTGATCCAGTTCAATCGATTCAAAAAGCGCCTGGAAATTCCCCTTACCGAATCCCTGGCTATTGCCGCGCCGCTGAATGATTTCAAAGAAGAAGGTCGGACGGTCACAGACCGGCTTGGTGAACAACTGAAGCAAGTACCCGTCGGCCTCGGTGTCGTACAATATTCCCAGCCGCTGGAGATCGTCCAAATTCTCAGTCAGCTTGAGGTCCGCCCGACTCCGCATCCGGTCATAATAGGTATCCGGTACAGATAAGAACTCCATGCCGTTCTTGCGCAGGGCGGCAATGGTGGAGACGATATCCTCTGTGGCAATGGCAATATGCTGAACTCCCGAGCCGCCGTACTGCTCGATAAACTCCTCGATCTGTGACTTCTTCAGGCCGGCAAATGGTTCGTTGATCGGGTTGCGGATCACACTGTTTTTGCTCCGGACGACTTTGGATAGGAGTGCTGAGTATTTCGTACCGATATCGCCGGCCTTGAAATCGACAAACGTCTCAAATCCCATCGTTTGGTTGAAATACTCAGCCCAGAGGTTCATCTCGTTTTCACGGACATTCCCCACGATGTGGTCTACCCACATCAGGCCGGTGTCGTGCGCTTCGATTTCGAATTTGTGAATCGGCTCACAGAAGTTCGGCCGGAAAATATGCTTATAATGGTCGCGGTTGATATAGACCAGTTCGGTGTCATCATACAGGCGGATCGCGGCTTCCTCGACATACCCGTGATGGTTTTCTATCTTCTCCGGCCGACGAACCATCACCGCGCCATGCTTGCCGGCATAGTTGAAGGCGGCGGTGACATCGTCGACTTCAACCGCCCACCGCTTGACACCGTCGCCATGTTTATTGACAAAGCTCCAAACATCGTACGACGACGGTTGTAAACCTGAAGTGACGACAAACTTGATGTCGTTTTTCGTCAGGTAGAACGACATTCGGTCGCGCACGCCCGTTTCCGGTCCGCAATAGCCGGTAAACTGCAGGCCAAGCGCCTTGGCCATCCACCAGGCAAACGGTTTGGCCGAACCGACATAAAACTCTACATAGTCATATTTGCGAATCCCGATCGGATTATCCATGCCATCTCCTTCGTGCAATATGGGGGCGAAGTTCTGCCTGCGCCCGCCCAAACATACCCCGAACTCGCCGTGCGGGCAAGGGGATTGTCCGGGTTTGAAGACCGTCCAGGTCCGCTTTCACGTGACTCCTTGCTGACAGTAACACGTAGACGAGGCGAGTGGTTTCGGCTTGCCGATCCTCCGGCACAGAGATATATTTGGTCTATTAAGACCACGACAGCCAGTTTGCCCGCCTTCGGCTGAGCGAATGGCCTGTCGATATGCCAAGCTTGCGCGCCACAAGGAGTCAGGACCAATGTCCACCGCCTCGGCCATGTTAACCGGTTTCGATATCAACCGGTACCCCCAACTGGCAAAGCTCCCTAATCACCTCAAGCAGTTCATTGTCATTCAGGACTGGGAGCACTACACGCCAATCGATCACGCGGTCTGGCGGTATGTGATGCGGCAGGCGATCCGGATTCTCAAAGTCAATGCGCACCGTGTCTACTTTCAGGGTCTGTTGAGCACGGGGATAAACGTCGAAGCGATTCCGCGGATCGAAGATATGAACGACATCCTCGGCAAGATCGGCTGGGGGTGTGTGGCGGTCGACGGATTCATTCCACCCGCGGCGTTCATGGAATACCAGGCGTACAAAGTGCTGGTCATTGCCTGCGACATGCGGCAGATCAATCATATCGAATATACTCCGGCGCCGGATATAGTCCACGAAGCCGCCGGGCATGCGCCGATCATTGTCGACGGTCCCTACGCGGCCTACTTACAGCGTTTCGGCGAAATCGGCACCAAGGCGATGTCCTCTCGCAAAGACTTTGAGCTGTACGAAGCGATCCGACGGCTTTCGATCTTAAAAGAAGCACCCGAAACACCGCAAAGCGAAATCGACGTAGCCGAAAAACTGGTGCTTGAACGGCAAGCCAATCTTGGCGAGCCCTCAGAGATGGCGCGCCTTTCGCGTCTGCACTGGTGGACGGTCGAGTACGGTTTGATCGGCGAGATGAGTATGCCGAAAATCTACGGCGCGGGATTGCTGTCGTCCATTGGCGAAGCAGTCTCATGCCTTGAAGATGATGTCAAAAAGATTCCGTACACAGTCGACGCCGCCAACTTCGCATTTGATATCACCACCCAACAGCCCCAGCTTTTTGTCACGCCTGACTTTGAGACACTCATGCGGGTGCTTGAAGAGTTCGCCGATACGATGGCCTTTCGACGCGGCGGAACCTACGGCCTGACACAGGCGATCGAATGCAACAATACTGCAACCGTCGAGTACTCCTCGGGACTGCAGATCTCAGGCGTTTTTGTCAGCATGATCAAAGACAGCAAGGGAGAGCCGGCGTATCTTCAGGCCAAAGGCCCGAGCGCACTGGCGTACAACTACAAAGAACTGCCGGGACACGATAAGGTCTACCACCGCGACGGTTTCGGGTCGCCGGTCGGCAAATTGAAAGGCAGTAGCAAAACGCTCGAGAATTTCAGCGACAGTGATTTGGCGACAGCCGGAATCAAACTCAGTTCAGATTGCAGGCTCGAATTCGAATCGGGTGTGACAGTTGTCGGTCATCTTGATCGAATCGAACGCCGCGATGACAAGATCATTTTGCTCATTTTCTCTAAATGCACTGTTACACACGATGGCAAAACGCTCTTTAAGCCGGAGTGGGGGACATACGACATGGCGGTCGGTGCAACGATCGTGTCGGTCTTCAACGGCGCGGCAGACAAAGATGCCTACGAGCAGGTGCCGCTGGTGAGCAAAACCCGCACGATTCGCATTACCTACACCGAGCGAGACTATCGCCTTCAGGCAATCTATCAGCACATCCGCGATATTCGTGAACTGCAAAACGGGTACGAGGGACTCCCGTCGATCTGGGAGAATCTCAAACGCGATTTTCCCGAGGACTGGCTGGCCTCGCTTGATATTCTGGAACTGCTTTTGCAGAAGAAATTGTATCCCGAAGTCGCGAGAGAAATCCGCGCATCGCTTGAACAAAAAGCGGCGAACCACGAATCGCTCAGCAAAGTCATTTCCGAGGGCTTGTCGATTTTGGGGTGAGGCTTTAGAGTGTCACCCCGGCGAAGGCCGGGGCCCAGCCGCTTACAATTGTATCTTATTCAAACGTCGACTCGAACGGAGACGAGAAATGACGCAACAGCACTAGAGTCCTTTGAATTCTCCAATTGCATGTATAAGGGAGTTGGGGAATGGTTTGCCGCGAATTGATAATAAACTGTCAATTTGAAACACAAAGGAAAACTTTCGATCGTGACCCCGAGCCGTTGAATCTCGGTAAATTTCTTCGGAAGTGAAGTCGCCGAAGTAAGAGTACTCCACCGAATAGTGACCTATGTCAGTAGTGCTGTCGATCTTTGGGAGGCGATTCATGATTGGTAGCCCGTTACGCCAGACCCTGATTGCGCCAGACCCTAGAGAAATTTCGCCTTTCGACAGATCGGCAGCGATGTCCGCTTTTATAAGAACGAAAATAGCTTTGTCGTCAAGCGCCGGCATATGAGTGTATCCGGTAATAGTGACAGTACCGGTCGAATTCGGCAATGGCAAGATCAGCTGTTTCGCTGGTTTGCCGTTTGTCCAAAATCGAATTTCGTGTGTTGGAATAGGGCAACCTGATAGAAGTACCGCCACAGGTATTAGGACCAAGAGAGACCAACGCTTCATGACAGCTACAACTTCCCCGCAATATTTCCCAGCGTAATATCCTCAATTAGCGTATCTCCGGGTCGTTCGAGCGCAAACGCAACAGCTTCAGCCACCTGTGTCGCCGCCATCATCTTCTCGCGCGGCCAATCGCCGTCGATATCTCCCCAAATATCAGTATCAGTCGACGCCGGGTAAACATTGATCACCCGGATTCCGCGCGGGCGGAGTTCCTCGCGAATACACTTGGTGAGGCCGTCGAGCGCAAACTTAGTGGCGGTATATCCGCTCCAGTTAGGGAATGTCGTTTTGCCTGAAATCGAATTGATATTCACAATGCTCGCGCCCGCCTGCATGAGCGGTGTTACTCCCTGAATGAGTCTCAGCGGCGCGGTGACATTGACAGTCACAAGCCGGTTCCATTCGGCGAGCGTCATCTCTTCAAACGGCTTGGCCAGTCCGATTCCCGCATTGTTGACCAGTGCAGTCAACGGCTCGTGCGCGGCGGCACGAATCAGCGCCTCAAGCTCGGCGCCATCGGAGAGATCATAGACATGAATCGAAGTTTCGGCGCCTTTGGCTTTGACGAGTGAGGCGGTTTCGTTGAGCGCCTCGCGGTCGCGGCCGTGGAGTAAAATGTGGCGGCCATTCTCGGCCAAGCGTTCGGCGATGGCCCTGCCGATTCCGCGTGATGCGCCGGTGACTAAGTATCGTTGCATTTGGTTTTTTCTCTCTTGTAGGTCGGGTTCCGCCGTCCCGCCGCGAAGCGTGCGGGACAAGAAACCCGACATTCTCTTTTCGATCTTGTCTCTGTCGGGTTTTTCACTTGTCCGCTCACGCGGACTCGTTCAGAACCCGACCTACTTTGTCTGTAGGTCTAGCGCCCTGGCGCTTGACTTTGTTTAATCCCGTCAAGCCGCAGGCGGCTTGACCTACATTCATTGCAGACATTTTCTCATCTCCGCAAACTAAACCTATTATTTGGCGTCTCCCACAGGCGAAGTCGCTCCAGCTTGCCGTCGACGAGTCCGTCCAAGCGATCCCAAAGCCGAACAATAATATTCTCTCCGGTTGAAGGTACGCCCTCAAAGTCGCTCGTTTCCAGATTCAGATGTTTGTAATCCCACGGCTCCACCGACTGCCGTAGCGCCTTCGTAAAGAAATCCAGTTTGCCGAGTGTCCCCGATCGCTCATCGTACTGCCCACCATAGGTTGCCTCGACTCGATACTGATGGCCATGTCCGCTTGGGTTGGCGCATTTGCCGTAGGTCGCAACATTCTCGTTCTCGGATAATCTGTCTGACTGAAGGCGATGAGCGGCATGGAATGAGTCGATCAGTCCCAAAGAGAATCTGCGGGCATGATCGAATCCAGCAAAGAAATTCTTCATCTCATACAACTGTACTTGGTGAATTGGAAGAGCAGTTCGCAGCTTCTGAAATGAAAAGCGGGCCAGCGATTCGGTGGTTATCGGCAGTGACGCAAGTTGCGGGACATCTAAATTCAGATTCTTGTGGTCAAGCCAGGAAGACAGTTCATCGAGGGATCCCTTGAGTTCATCATACGGCGAATAGGTTCCAATCTCGCTTTGAAAGTCCCCCGACAGAGTCACTCGCAATCGATAGTTGTGGCCGTGCCCTGATCTATTCGCCGCCACACCGAACATCTGCGCATTCTCTTCTTCGCTCAAGTGCGGCGAACGAGTCGACCGAGCGGCGGAAAACGAGAGCCAATGATGTTCTTCGACATGTCCATTGGTAAACGCGGTAGCCGACGACAGATCGGTATCTTCAACATGACAGGCGAACGGTTTGGCCGAACTATCAGCAAAGAGCGGCTGGCTATCTGACAAAATTTGTCGGGCGAGATTCCCGGCGGTTGGCGGAATCCGATCAAACGGGGGAGTATCGACATTCAAATACTTGTGGTCATACTTCTGCGAGAGCAGTTCCACGATCCGTGATTTGACAATCGACACATTGATCATCATGCCGGTGGCCGGATCAACCGGACCTGAAAAAACCAAATGGATTACACCATTGATACCGTGACCATGTTTCCCGCCAAAGGCCGGGCCATACCAGCGTTGGTTTTCCCTCTCCGACCAATCGGGGCGGATCACCCGCCTCGACGAAGAAATCTCAAACCGCTTGGAAATTGTCAACAGCATCGGTTGCTTAGGTCTTGTTGCGCCTACTGGTGAATCAAGCTGAAAAATTCAGCACGGGTTTGCGCCGAATTTCGAAAAGCGCCGAGCATGCACGAGGTTTTCATAATCGAGTTCTGTTTTTCCACGCCGCGCATCATCATACACAAATGCTGGGCCTCGATCACCACCGCTACTCCCATCGGCTGAAGATGCGTATTGATGGCGTCGGCAATTTGTTTGGTCAACGACTCCTGGATTTGCAGACGGCGGGCGAATAGATCAACAATCCTTGCAACTTTGGACAGCCCGATGATCTTCTGCTTGGGGATATACGCGACATGGCACTTGCCAATAAAGGGCAACAAGTGATGCTCGCAGATCGAGTATAGCTCAATATCTTTGACCAGGATAATCTCGTCGCTGTCGGCGGTGAAAACCGCCCCGTTGACAACCTCTTCCACGCTTTGCCGGTACCCCCGAGTCAAAAACTCCATTGCTCGGGCGGCTCGAAGGGGGGTTTTTTTGAGTCCCTCCCGGTTGGGATTTTCGCCGACCGTTTTCAGCAGTTCGCCATATATCTTCTCAAGCTCTTCTACCACGTTTCGCTCTCCGTTGTTAGTGAAGGGGACGTAACCATTTGTCTGTCAATGAACACCGGTTTTGGCGGCCCGGTTTCCCGCATGGTACACAAACTCGCCCCAACCGACAAGTGGGGGTGGAGGACGAGGGACATCGCTTTGGTGGGTAGCCAAACGGGGCCGACAGACAGGCCGATTTCGGCTGAAAATTGAACAATCTCAGCCGTCCCCAGCCCTCCCGGTCAGATTCGCCTTGACTTTGCAGGACATAGGGTTATACTTGCCGTATACCAACCGGTCCTCACGGTTACTTCGGCTGTTTTTGGTCATTCGGAATTACATTCCGAGGTTTGCAAGAAATCCGGCCGGGCTGATGCCCGGCACACGACAAACATCGTCATTCGACAGTCACACGGATCGTTCTGTCGGGTAACACCCAACCGTCCTTTACGGGGAACCGCTATGTCGCGAAACGACTGCACTCGTGACCGCAAATTCTACCCTTCCGCCTCCGCTTGGGCTTTTGTATTTCGTCGATTGTTGGTAGGCGGACTGCTCGTCGCGTGCGCGGCGATGATTGCCTTGGTTCCCTCAATGGTGCTGGCTCAGTCGCCCAAGGATCCGCTGGCGGGTAACGGCACGACGCCTCATATCAACCCGATGGAAGAATCGATCAGTTCTTTCCTTCCGTATCTCACCGTCAACGGCGACACCATTCCGCAAATGGTCGGCGATTCGGCCGATTTTATTCTCACCATGTGTGCCGGTCCGCAGAAGTGGACCATGCTCAAAGAATACACTCTTTGGGCGAGCAAGAATAGATTTGGCTACTACACTGATTTGGGGGTCGGTAACAACCAGGTAGTTATTTTCCGCGGCCCGGACGGATTCGGCGTAACCAAAAACACATCAGTTACTACCGGTTCCCCCGTTGGCCTCTGGTTGCTTAACGACTCTGCGGGCGACACGACCTATACGGTCGGTGATTCCTATCTCTTTTCCGAGCGGGCGCTGACTATAGGATCGCTTGCCCCGGAACACCAGTGGTTCAAAGTTTTCAATGTGTCGGCCTTCAAAGGAACCGGCGCGACCTACATCTTTAATACGTTCACATTCAACGACACGACCACCGGAAGTTATGACTATTTGATATATATCGACGACGACCACACCGCCGCCAATTTCGATCACAACGATATGATTGTCGGTGTCACCTGCGTGAGCGCTCCACCACAAGTCCAATGTCCTGTGCCCGCCGATATTCTGGCCTGTGCGCAGACTTCAGTCTGTATTCCCGGATTTGTTATCTCCGATCCCGACAACGACATCATGTCAGTTGTTGTTACCGGCGGCACCCTAAACGGCGATACGATTTGTTTCACACCCTCGGGTCCCGGACTGTATCCCATCAAAGTCATTGTCACCGATTCAACCGGTATGGCCGACACCTGTTTGACTGAGTTCAATGTGACCATTAATAGTGCGCCGGTCTGCGACTTGCCATCCGATACTTCCGTTTACCAGTGCTACCCGCAGGAAATTTGTCTGCCACTTTTCTCGTACGATCCCGACGGCAACTTCGCCGGATGCGAGATAATCTCCGGTCCCGGAGCGATAACCGGAAAAGTCATCGAGAATCCCGACCGCGATGTCCCCGGAAGCGCCGCAACGCCGATTCCCGAATGGTGTTACACGCCGTCGCAGGATACCAGTTTCGACGTGGTCATTCGTTGCATAGATACCTGCGGCGAATTCTGTCAGGATACTTTTCATGTGGAAATCGAACTGAATGAGGCGCCGGTTTGCCATACCCCGCCCGACACGACTATTTATCTTTGTTCGCTCTCTCCGATCTGTCTCCCGGTTTACTGCACCGATGACGAGAACAATCAGATTCCTACATCGCCAATGCTGTTAACGCCCAAAGGAGCACTCGCCGCGGGGGAATGGTGCTATACGCCTACTGGAAACGAAGTTGTGCCGGTAACTATTCGGTGTGAGGATTCCTGCGGCAATTTCTGCGAGAAGACTTTTACGGTCACGTTTGTCACTACCTTCAATCCGCCGGTCTGCCAGGGACCGTCTGATACAACGATCAAGCTCTGTGCTCCGGCGCAAGTCTGCCTGCCGGTTGGGTGTACCGATCCGGACAATAATCTACTCCCGCACCAACCGTCGCTGATGAGTGGTCCCGGAGTCATTACCAACGGCGCCTGGTGTTACACACCGACCCAAAGCGGTCCGGTTACGGTGACAATCCGTTGTACCGACGCCTGCGGCCAGTATTGCGAGAAGACTTTCACCGTGACCTTCTGGGTCAACTCAGCCCCGACCTGTATTGCCCCGCATGACACGACCGTATTCTTGTGCGAACCGACTCAGATTTGTCTGCCGGTGTCATGCGCCGATATCGACAATAATCTCAAAGCCAATCAACCGACCCTTCTGTCTGACAAAGGTACGATTGCCAACGGTTACTGGTGCTATACACCGGGAACATCAAATGAAGATCTGACCGTGTCGATCAAATGCGAAGACACCTGCGGCCAGTCAAGCCAGTGCAGTTTTGTCGTGCGTGTCCGAATAAATCGCCCGCCAGTCTGCACCGTACCGAATGTCGACACCACCTATTTCCTGTGTTCGCCGATTCAAATCTGCCGCCCGACTGGTTGTAGCGACCCCGATGGCAACATGCTGGCGAACCAGCCGACTATCAAGTCTGGCCCCGGTTCAATTGTGAGCGGACAATGGTGCTACACACCCACCCTCACTGACACCGCCGTGCACGTGGTACTCGAATGCAAAGACAGTTGCGGCGCGACCTGCGAGCAAACACTTCGCGTCGCATTCCTGTTCAATCGCCCGCCAGTTTGTTCCGGCCCAGCGGACACGACGATCAAACTCTGTTCGTTACAGGAAATCTGTCTGCCGGTGGGATGCACTGATCCCGACGGCAATCTTCTTCCGGGTCAACCGACTTTAGTGAGTTCTCCCGGCACGATTAAGAATGGTAACTGGTGCTACACGCCGACTACGTTTTCAGAGAATCTGTCCGTTACAACAAAATGTGAGGACGCCTGTGGAGCGGTTTGCACGCGGACTTTCAATGTACAGATTCGAGTCAATCGCGATCCGGCTTTCAGTAATTGCCCAAGCTCCGCCTTGTCCTATCGGCAGTGTGTTCCGCAACAGGTATGCTACAGCTTTGCGGCTGTTGACGCCGACGGTGACAAAGTTAACTACTCCGTGATTACGGGGAAGGGGACTATCGACGCTAACGGCCTATGGTGCTACACACCGACCGCCAGTGAATCGTTCACGTTGAAAATCGGCGCGAAAGACACTACCACCTGCGGGCAATTCGTGTACTGTCAGGTGCAGGTGACATTCTCGATCGATCAACCTCCGGTTGCCATTGCCCCACCCGATACGACTATCATCTCGTGCAATCTCTTCACCATCTGCCTGCCCGGATTCTCCTACAGCGATCCGGACAACAACTTGATGTCCGTCACCGCACAAGGCGGCACCTTTAACGCTAACCAAATCTGTTTCACGCCGGTGCTAGGCAATAATATTCTGAAACTCATTGTGACTGACTCCTGCGGAAAAGCCGACACTGCGCAGACGACCGTGTTTGTAACTGATTCGTCGTGCATTCCGACCTGCCCGGATATTCGCATAGCCAAAATCCACAACGCCATTCAGGGGATGAATACCTGCGTGCCGATCACCATGAGCAACCACTCATTCGTCTCGGGTGGATTTGATCTATTGATCGCGTACGACAATTCAGCCTTATCGCTGGGTAGTGTCACCGCCGGCCAATTTATCGGCGATTGCCGCTGGGAATATTTCACCTACCGCTTTGGACCGTTCGGCAACTGCGGCTCGGGGTGTCCTTCGGGTCTGGTGCGCATTACAGCCATCGCCGAAACCAACAACGGCGCCAATCACCCGCTTTGCTATGGACCGACCGACAATGGAAGCTACGAACTGGCCGAATTGTGCTTCTTAGTCTCCAACGACCGGACCCTCGAATGTCAGTTTGCACCTGTCCGCTTCTTCTGGCTCGACTGCGGCGACAATTCGTTCTCCAACAAGAATGGCGATACGTCTTTTGTGAACGATGACATCTTTGATTATGACAATCCGTCGTCTATCGCCGATCCGATCTTCGGATTCCCCACTTTTTATGGCGTCCAGTACAATTGCCTGGTCGGCGGCGGCACGCCGAGCAAACCGGCGCCGCTCCGGTGTCTGGATTTCTATAATGGCGGTGTCGATATTGTCTGCGCCGACTCAATCGACGCCCGAGGCGATCTTAACTTGAACGGCCTGTCGTACGAAATCGCCGACGCCGTCATGTTTTCCAACTATTTCGTCAACGGTCTTTCAGCTTTTGGCAATCACGTCCAAGGGTCAATTGCCGCGTCTGATGTTAACGCCGACGGCGTGGCGCTCTCGGTAGCCGATCTGGTCTATCTCATCCGCGTGGTTGTGGGCGATGCCCCGCCCTATCCAAAACTTGCGCCCGTGAGCATGACTGTGACGCGCGATGGCGATGCAGTCTCGGTCGACGGCGAAGTCGGCGCGGCGCTCCTGCTGTTCAGCGGCGACATCCAGCCGGTCCTATTGGCCGATCAGATGGATATGAAATTCTCGACCGACGGTTCGGTGACCCGTGTGCTGGTGTACAGTCTGACGCGCGGGAATGTTTTCACCGGCATGTTTATCGAGGCGTCGGCGCCGCTCGTCAGTATCGAAATGGCGACCTATGAGGGTGCCCCGATTTCTGCCAAGCTCACGCCCACAGATTTCACGCTGTCACAAAACTATCCTAACCCGTTTAATCCAGCGACCAACATTGAGTTCTCACTCCCGGTCGCCGGCAACTACATGTTGCGGATCTTCAACGTCTCGGGTCAAGAAGTCGCCGCGTTTGCAGGACAGGCCCCAGCAGGTATTTCGCGCGTGCAGTGGAACGCTTCGCAGATGGCGTCCGGAATGTACCTCTACCGCCTTGAGACCGACGGATTCACGCAGACCCGCAAAATGATTTTGCTAAAGTAGCGAATCGAATCATGAAATTGAAACGGCCCCGGTGGGAGATTCCCGCCGGGGCCGATCTATTTATATAGTTTCGTCAACTCAGCAAGACGCAGGTGGCGTGAAGCTGATATACAGATAATCAATCAGTGCCGACAAATCGGCAATATCAACTCCCGGTTGACCGTCGCAATTGGCCTCACCCACACAACAGAGTGGACTGAGTGAAACATACAGGTAATCGATCAAGCGGGTCAGGTCGCTGATATCAACATTGCCACCGAGATCACAGTCGACATTTCCAGTTGACCCCGTGCAACAAAAGCATTGACTCTGCGGCGCATTTACGCCGCGCGACCAAAGTTTGAGATTGTCGGTGAATCCGGAAACAGTGATCAAATCATTGGGCGCATGGCCAAAGTCGTTATACGATGCGCAGGTGCGCGGCACGCTTCCGCTGTCAACGACAATGTCCACTAGTCCCGTGTTCAAGAACGTATCGACGACAACGGCGGCGAAATATGGTCCCGCCACGCAAGTAGTATCGGGCAACAGAATCTCAAGAGTCACAAAGCCGGTGTCGTTGAGCTGGATGAGCGTGTCGGTTCCCACAAAAAGCGGTGTACCCGGATAGGTACAGGGGAGACTATCGGCGAGGATTTCCAATAGGACCGGATAGAGCCGAATTTCTGTGGGTTGCCGAACATATATCGGCCAGATGATAGACACTACGCCAAACGGATACGTATTAGTACATCCGGTCTCGCTCGGGTCCTGATAAGAAAAATAAGCCTCAAGTCCGGTCAACCAGTCCAGGTAGGCCATGCTCTGGCTTCCTTGCCAGTTTCCCTGACAGACAGTCTGCGGGTATTTGGATGGGGCCGCCGTCGACTGCTCGGCCGGTGAAATCAACTGATGGACAGTAGGTTTGGCCGGCACCGCCTGAACCTTGAATAGCGGAGTCCTGTTCTCGGCGAAAACTCCTGGGGCACATAGCAGTAGGACGCCGATCATGGCAATAACTTTAGCGAGCTTGCGTGAGTTCATCTTCTCTATCCGTATTAGTGGTTTCAACCATAGTATATCGGCAGGTATCAGCTCATACAACACCTTTTACCTGCCGGTGGTAAAGGGAGTTGCAAATTCAGCCGACCTATTACCCAAATAACCCGAATTTGGCAATCAGGGAGAAGTTATGTCAGTAATGCTCGAAATCCTGGAATGGGTCGACCCTTCCGGCAACGAAATGATCTACCGGCTTCCGCAGGAGGGATCAGCCGACTTCAAGCTCGGCGCACAACTCATCGTCCGCGACAGCCAACTTGCGGTATTTTTCAAAGACGGCCACGCCGCTGATTCATTCACCACCGGCCGGCACACGTTGTCGACACTGAACATTCCGATTCTCACCCGCCTGCTATCGCTCCCCTGGGGATTCACCTCGCCGTTTCGGGCGGAAGTTTATTTCATCAACACCAAGAATTTCATCAATCTGAAATGGGGCACGCGCACGCCGGTGACGTTTAAAGACAGCAAGCTCGGCTTTGTTCGCTTGCGCGGCAACGGCGTCTATTCGATGCGTATCGCCGAGCCGATGCTCTTCTTAAATTCAGTAGTGGGGCGTCAGGCAATCTATACAACCGGCGATATTCAGGAATATCTGCGCGAAGTTGTCATCGCTCGACTGAACGATCTTCTTGGCGAGAAACTTGACTCAATAATGGATCTGCCGAAAGAATACACCGAATTGGCCGCCGAACTGGCCGCCATCGTTCGCGCCGAATTCCAGAAGTACGGATTAGAACTGCTTGAGTTCTATATTTCCTCAATCACTCCGCCCGAAGAAGTCGGCCAGATGATCGACCAGCGCTCGGGTATCGAGGCAATCGGCGATCTGGACAAATTTCTCAAATTCGGCATGGCCAAAGGAATGGGCGGCAGTAGCGGCGCCGGTTCGGTCGGCACGATGATGGGCGTGGCTGGTGGCGTCGGACTGATGATGCCCGGCATGCTCTCCAAAGTATTTTCGCCCGAGCAGACCGACTTGCGCCGCGAATCGGTTTCCACAATCACTTGCCCTAAATGTCACACCGATACCCCCGAGCAGTCGCGCTACTGCTGTCGGTGCGGCAATGCTATGGTGACCCAAAACCAGTGCCCGTCGTGCCAAAAGGACCTCCCGACCGAAGCCGCTTTCTGCCTGCACTGCGGAGTCAAACTCGACGCCAAAGCCCACTGTCCGCACTGCTCGGCGGAGATGGTCGCCGGTTCAAAGTTCTGCGGCAACTGCGGAAAACCGGCCAATGGCGACAGCGCTCAGCACAGCTAAACCACGCGCCGGATTTGCAATCGGCGCGTCGTGTCCCGGGTGCGGGGGAGAGGTCGAACTCGGTAGTGATTTCTTTGTTACCGAATGCCACCACTGCGGCTCGGCGCTGAGACTAATTTTGCCCAGTGCGCCGCCCGCCTATTTCGCCAAACCGCGCTGTACGCCGTCGCAGGCGCGGGCCGCGCTCGACCGGCGGCTGAAAGAAAGTGGCAAGCCTCTGACCACTTCTTCCTGGTCATGCGAACAAGTACTCTATCCTTATTGGAAACTCGATCTGCTGACTGTCAAAGTCCGAACGGTAATCGAGGAGCTACCCCAGTATCTCGAACCGGCGGAAACTACCGAGGCCGAGCCCCGAACAACCTCGCGCCGCACCGTAGCGATCACGCCGTCAACTATCACTGTCGCCGCGGGGCCGAAGCACCCGGCCATACCAGTATCGATCGGACTTCGCGCCGACTACATCAAGTTATATCCATTCAGCGTGGGGAATCACCCCGAAGATTTCACCGCCCTTCCGGTCGAACTGGATGGCGACTCCGCCCTAACTCGCGCCAAATCTTCAACCAGAACGCTCAACGCCATCGCCGAATCAGCGCCCGGCGGGCAACCCCAGACCAACTTAGTCGGCCTGCGTGCGTCAGTCTGCTATCTGCCGTATGTCGTATTCTCCGCCAATGGAATTTCCAGTGCCGTCGACGCCCTCTCCGGGCGAGTCGTTTCTGAAAATGTGCCGACTGAACAACACTTGGAATTTCAGCGGAGCTTGCCACTCGGCGAAATCGGCCTTGAAATGCACCGGTGTACTACCTGCGGAACAGACCTGTCGCACCAACCGTCGCTTGTTTACTTCTGCCGCAACTGTGGACGAAACGTGCTCCTATCAGATGCCCAGGGTGCACGGATTCTCTGTGCGCCGCACACTGAAGTTGATCTTCTGGTCCCATTTTGGCGGATCGGCGAATCGGTCATTCCGGCCTTTCGAATAAGCAACGCCGAAGCGATGTACCGGCTGGCCCGACGCGTGAGTGGAGGGGTAAACAAGCTCGTCTTCGACAGCGCCATCGAGTCGTTCAGTAATATTTCTCCGATCACGCTCTCCCAACGGGAAGCCGCTATCGTGAGCGCCATCGTCGATTACCGGCTCAAGCTCGACCGCAATCCCCGAGCCACATTCCAACTGACCGGCGAATTGCCCGAATCAAAAGAACTGCTCCTGATTCCATTCCGAGCGCAAGAGTATTTTTGGGTCGACTCGATTCTCTCGGCGATCTCATTTGAGCGTGCGCTCCTAAAATAGCATAGAGAATACGTAGGCATGCAAAAGCGGCTGTCTCTTTTGGAGACAGCCGCTTTGTTGTCAAGAAAGACGTTTTCGTCTTTCCCTGTCGGGTTGCCTTAGAGGCAGTTGGCCGGCAGAGTGAACGAAATGTACAGATAGTCGATCAGACCCGACAAGTCAGCGATATCAATACCGCCGAGCAGATCGCCGTCGATGTTAGCCGACTCAAGACACACAGGTGGCGTGAAGCTGATGTACAAGAAGTCGATCAGCGCCGACAAGTCAGCGATGTCAACACCCTTGGCAGGATCAGCGTCAACGTTTCCAGCTCTGCCGTCGCTACTGTTAGCTATACAACAGCTACCCAGATCGCAGGTCGGACGGAGGTGATTGTTGTACCACTTGAACGCCTTGTCGTACGACGCACTCAAGGTAGTCTCCGAACCGTTCTTTTCGGTGATCAGAGCCGTGTACACGGTTACCGTATCGTTAGCTGTGAAGCTACGATTGTGGTAGTAGGTGTACAGGCCGCGGTGATCCAAGCGACCCGCTTGGGCCGTAAGGCCGGTGGTCGACATCAAGTTCCAGAAGAACTTGCCTTCGGCGTTGGTCAACAGTGAGTCATACAGATACAACGTGTCCTGACGATATGTCATCGCACCGTAGAGGTCCGTGTTATTAGAGCAAGGCTCCGTCGTAAACTCAGCCTTCGTATAACGACCGAGCAGGAACAGAGCGCCGTAACGCGACGAGTCGCGCTGGGTGCCGCAATCCGGAACGGTGCCGGTGTCGGTACCGCGCGAATACACGGTCTTGGTGCCCAGGATCTTGCTGGTGTTGGTGGCAATAGAGTCAGACGGGATGTCCCAGTCTATCTGTTCGCCAACGGTCACACCGCCCACGGTTGAAGCCTTCATGTTGAAGTACTTCTTCTCCACTACGATGAAGTTGCAGGAGTCGCCGGTGGTCGGGGCATAGTAAGTCGCCCGGACACCGATAGTGGTGTCGCGGTTGACAAATGTGCCGGTCGCGTAAGCGTCGAATCCGGTTCCGGTAAAGCTACCGGCGCCAGTGGTCACGATCGGCTTGAACGACTCGAATGAGTCGAAGCCGAGTTCAAACAACTGGTTGCTCCAGCTATAGGCCGAGCCCGGAGTGATTTCGCGATTGACAACCACGCCGCCGTCGTACAGGTAGATACCCACACGCGACTGACCCGCGGTGTCGCAGTCGGAACCAAGAATCCAGTAATCCATATTGGCTTTACCGGATCCGCCGAGACCATTTCGTCCCATTTCGCCATTGTTCGATACCACCAGGCGCATGCATCCGGTCTGAACCGTATCCCACTTCTGGGCGGCAACCGTATCAGCAACCAGGAAACGATCGATCACGATGTTGATCGAGTCGCGGGGTTCTTTGGCGTCGGACTTGATGTAGATGTATCCCGAGAGGTTTACAACCGTACCGGGTGAATTGAACACGCCGGCTTTGTTCAAGGTGACGTCGAATGTGTTGGTGTTCGGAATACCAGCAGGAACGGTCATCCCGGCTCCGTTGGTCACAGCCAACCAATCGGTCGGAACGTTCGTCTGCTTCACAAACCCGATCTGGGAAATATTAAGCTGGGCGTTTCCTTCGTTGGTCACCGTAACGGTAACCGTTTTCGGTACGCCGTGATGCGTGAACGCCGGGTAGCCAATGCGAGAAGTATCAGTAAGAATTCTCGGTGCATCAACCGGGTCAACGCAGGCCAGACGGACAAACCGGAGCGGGTTGAGCGTCAACGCGCCAAACGTGAGGCCGCCGTCAGGATTACGATCGCGATACCCCGGCGCCGGGAAGTGATCCTCGGTGTAGAGCATCATGATGTAGTTGTTTCCGGTGTCCGGACTGGAAATCGGCGACAGGTCGACCAAGTCGACATTGCCGGCCGGCCACTTCAGGACGATCGGGATACCATTGGTGTCATACACATCGGCATCCATACCGTAACGCGAGAGCGACGAACGAGTGTCGTTCATACAGACGCCACCGAATCCGGCGGAGTCGCAATCAGGCGTATAGGTCTTGGTGATGTTACGAGCGGCATCCCAGAGAATACCGTCGAGGTCTTTCGAGACGACCATATACAACTCGCCGTTCGCGGCATGGGTCTTCGCGTCCCATCCACCGCTCGCGCAGTCATCAAGGTTCTGCGGTGTTGTCGGAGAGACATCATCACCGAAGTAGTTTAAGTACTGCGAGAAGACGATGTAAATGCGGCCTTCGCACTCACTGATAGTGTAGAAACCGACATAGCCGGTTCCCGGCGAACCAAAGCCGCAGGTCTGCGTATTGACATCAATACCCCACTGGGCATTGTGGGCTTTGGCGATCTGGTTGGTACGATTCGACCAGTGGAACACGTTGGTCGAGAAGTCGCCCCAGAAGTAAATATTGTCACTATACACATTGACCGGCGTCGCGCCAGCATCCCACACGATGTGCAGGAATCCCTGACGGTCGTACAGAGCGCAGACCGAAAGGAACGACGTGAACGAGGCCTGAACACGCGAGTAGTTGGTCAGGTTGGTCTTCGGACCCCACACGAGACCGACCGAGTCTGAAACGCGATACCACACGTCGTTATCATAGCGACGATCGGTACCGGAGAGCGGGCTCGGTTGTTTGAATTTAACGTAGGCAACCGCGACTTTCGGCGAAACGCGCGAGGCAGTCAGGGCGCCGTTGTGAGTGCCGTTTCCGTTGGAGATGTTATTGATTGTGTCAATAACAACCGGGCCCGACCAGGAGCCGGCCGCGGCCGTACCGAGCTTGCGGAAATAGCTGATCACATAGGTACCAACATCCGGAGTTGCGGCCGGAGGAATCGGCGTTGTGCCGTCGTCGATATTGGTCACCAGTTCTTCTTTGGCAAGGACGTGGGTGATCGTGTCACCAGCCCACTCCTGGATTTCAACAGCCGGTTCCCAAAGGTGGTTCTGAGAGATCGGCTTTACGAAACCCGTCTGGTATTGAGCCTGTGAAATCTGGCTACCCGCACCGAAGGTGCAGTTCGCCGGAGCGCCAGCACCACTCTGCCAGAAGAAGTGGTTGTCGATCGGACCGCCGGTATTGTCGGCGCCGCCGATAACAACACGGCTACGGCCGTTGACATCCATCACCGCATGCTGTCCAGATTCGCCGATCGCGTTCAATACGCAACCGACCTGGAAGCCGCGCGGCCAGGTGCCCGTGATCGGGGAGTAGATGTTGTAGGCAAAACGCGAATCTTCCGCCGGAGCGTCGTTTCGCGAATAGACGAAATGAACATCCGGGCGGGTGCCACGGAAGTCGATCATGCGCTTACCGGGTGCGCGATACTGGTCGTCCATGTAGGTGTAGTAAATATCCAGACCCGGCGAGGAAACGTTGCTCGGGGAGGCGGCTGAGCCGACGCTCAAGCGAGCCGCGTGTGACCCGGCATAGGCCGCGTTATCGGCGGCGAACAAACTCTCATCACCCCACTTGACTGGTCTGGGGGATACCCGCTTCGGGGCATAGTCAATGATTTTTCCGGTGTACGGATCGACGGTTTTCATTGGCTGACTGGTCATCTGATCAATCGCCAATGCTCCGCCGGCCACCATGACCGAAAAAGCCAGGACCGAAACAAACAAAGAGAACATCTTCTTTGTCATTCCAAAACTCCTTTCGATTCCCAAAAGACCCGGCTCGGCAATTACTCGCCGACCGGTATGACAGTACAATTTTACATGAAAAGCGCGCGGGCGATTTTCTGGTTCGCGACGCGACGCGTCGTTACTCTCTGCAGATACCTCCTTTCCACGAACCCAGAGGTTCGTGTGCCATGCCCAGCGCCTATATCGTCCATCGCCGGACAGGATTCTCAAACGGTGCTATCGCACGTATTCCAAAAGCACTATTTACCGCATCATTGAAAACAGAAGACAAGCCGCCACGACCGGCTACACTTGCAAGCCGCAACCGACTCGAGTCGATCCCCTCAGAACGATCCCGACGTCATGCTATCAGCAACGACGCAATTTTTTAAGAACGGAATTGGGGAGTATCTCCCAATCTCACCAGCGAACCTATTCGGAGTAATTCCGAAGACCCGACAAAAACCAAAGTAAATGCGGTCCCGCTGACCACCGCACAAACTCGTCATAATGTAATTAGAACATGAATTTTTGTCAATCAAAATAAGCCGGTATTCGGTAGCAGGACAATGCGTTAGGCGGGGTAACGGGTCGTCCGAATAGGGCGGCCGAAAGGGGATAATCGCCACGCCCAGTCCTCTTTTGCGGCCCGCCCGGCTGGTTAAGAGGTTGAACCGCTACTTGTTGGCAAACCAAAGCTGGATCGGTCGGTCGCCCAAGCGCAGAAAATGCGGCCGCCCACCCCCCAAAAAGGGGAGCGAGCGGTAAAATAATTCAAACCTGACCGGGGCGGCTTAGTTGGGGCAAAGCGCCGGTGGGGTGAAGCTGATATACAGATAATCGATCAGACCGGACAGGTCGGCGATGTCAATTCCCCCACCAATATCGCCGTCGATATTCGCCGACTGCATGCACGGTGGTGGTGTAAAGCTGATATACAAAAAGTCGATGAGTGCTGACAGATCAGCAATATCAACTCCCTTGGCCGGATCGGCATCAACATTCCCGGTGCGACCGTCGATACTGTTTGTAATACAGCATGGCCCCGGATT
Source organism: uncultured Ignavibacteriales bacterium (assembly GCA_964571235.1). Lineage (GTDB taxonomy): Bacteria > Zixibacteria > MSB-5A5 > GN15 > FEB-12 > JACRAV01. Next base: position 442,952 of record CAZNAI010000003.1, read on the forward strand.
GCCGCACGGACTGAAATGGTTCAAATACCATTTCTTGGCCTTGTCAATTCCCGCCTTCAGTGCAGTTGTGTCGCCATTCTTGACTGACACGAGCGCCGTGTAGGCGGTCAAAGTGTCCAGCGACGCCATGTTGTGCTTGTACGTCATCACCATGTGGAGGTCTTTCCCCTGCGAGGGGGCGTTGGCGAGACCGGAAAGCGCACCCATCTGATTCCAGAAATAAAGTCCCTCGCCGGAATTGGTAAGTGTGTCATACTTAAACAACGTGTCGTTGAGCATGGTGTACGCGCCGAAGAAGTTGACATCGTTAAAGCATGGGTCACCCTGGCGCTCCGCCGCCGTGTACATTCCTAGAAACGCGATACTTCCGAATCGATTGTAGTGCTTCTGGCATCGCGTGGTCGACGTATCCAGTCCCTGCTGATAGACGACATTTTTCGAAGTGAGTACCCGGCCGTCATTGAGCGAACCGGAATACGACGGGATATCCCAGTCGATCACTTCACCGACCGTGACATTGGCTTTCGCTCCGCCAATGCCATAGAATACCGACTTCTGAACAACAAAATTGCACGAGTCGGCCGCGCTCGGCGCATAGTATGTCCGGCGCACTCCAATGGTCGTGTCTTTGTTCACGAAAGTTCCGGTGTAGAACCCGCTATACCCTGATCCGGAAACGACACCGGCCGACGGCCCTGATCCAAACGGCTTGAAGGCTTGGTCGGTGGTGAAATCTCCCTGCCAGAGGGCGTTTGAATAGATGTAATTCGCCCCGCTCTTGCGAATGACAATCGGCCCGCCGTCGTAGGCGTAGACATTGGCCGAGGTATCGCAATCGCCACCGAGCGCGACATAATCCATATTTGCTCCACCAAGGCCAAGCCGACCGACATCGCCGTTGTTGGAAACGACCAGTCGTGTGCAACCGGTTGAAAGCGTATCCCATGTCAACCCAACCAGCGTATCGGCCACTAAGAAGTTGCCGATTGCAATCACAACTGAATCGCGCGGCGACTTGGCATTGGATTTCATCCAGACATATCCGGAGAGTGCGACAACTGTTCCCGGTGTAGCGATTGCGCCGGTCTGGTTCACATAGATATCAAATGTCCCGGTGTTGGGTGAACCAGCAGGGACACTAAGCGACGACACCGATGTCCCCAACCAGTCAAATCCGGCGGCGGTTTGTTTCACCACGCCGATCGCCGAGACATTGAGAGCCGCGTTTCCTTCGTTGGTCACGGTCACTGTAATTGTATCGGGCTTGCCATGTTTGGTCCAGAGCGGATACCCGATAACCTGCGGCGCATAGATAATCTGCGCCGCCTGCACCGGCGCAACACAAGCCAGCCGCACCCAGCGAAGCGGATTAAGCGTGATTTTTCCGTAGGTCGACTGTGAGCGCCAACCCGGAGCCGGCCAGTGATCCTCGGTGTAGAACAAATGCAGAAAATGATTGCCACTATACGTACCCGACGGTGTCGGGTCTACCAGATCAGTGCCGGGCCACTGCAGAGTAACCGGAATCGCGTTGGTGTCGAAACTGGTGACATCCATGCCGTAGCGCGACATCGTCGCCCGCGTGTCATTCATGCAGACGCCGCCAAATCCGGCCGAATCGCAATCGGGTGTGTATGATCGCGTCAGATTCCGCGCCGCATCCCAAAGTGAGGCGTCCAGATCATTTGACACACACATGAATATTTCGCCGTTAGCGGCATAGAGCCGCTGGGTGAAACTACTCGAGCAATCGTCAATATTCGCCGGTGCGCTTGGGGTAGCGTCGTTGCCGAAGTAATTCAGGTACTGACTGAAGATGATATAGATCCGGTTGTCGCACTCGGAGAGTTCGACATACCCGATATACGACGAGGTCGGCGATCCGAATCCGCACACCTCGGCGTTGGCGTCGGATCCCCATTCGGCGTTATGCACTTTGGAAATTAAGCTGGTGCGATTAGTCCAGTGAAAAAGCGATGACTGCAGATCATCCCAGAAGTAGTTTGCAGTGTCGTAAACATCTTTGGGAATCGGACGGGCATACCAAACCACATGCAGATATCCCTGCAGATCATACAAACACTTCACTTCGGTGAAGGCCGAATACGATTTGGCATTGCGCGGATACTGAGTCAGGTTGACCGGCGCATTCCAGGTAAGGCCAACGCTGTCGGAGGTCCGGTACCAGATATCGACATCATTGCGCTGTTGATGCGCCTCACCGGTCGGCGAATAGGCGACATACGCCACCGCCACTTTGGGCGACGTCCGCGAGGCGGTGATAGTCGGGATGACATTAAAACGACAGGTGTCGATTACCGTCGGGCCGACCCAGGTACCACCGGCTCCGATTCCCACTTTGCGGAAATAGTTGACTGTGTTTTTCGAGAAAGCCGCTTCAGGTGAGCTGTACAGCGTATTGGCGCTTTCGGTCGCGACCACGTGCGTGATCGTGTCGCCCGCCCATTCCTGAATCTCGATTCGCGGATGATGCAGACGGTTGGTCTGGGTGAGAAATCCGGTCTTATACTGTGTCTGATCGATCATTGAGCCGCTCCCGAATGAACAGGAGAAAGCCGACGGTTGCCAGTAGAAGTGATTGTCAAAGGCGCCGCCGATATTGTCATCCCCAGCCAGCACAACATTTCCGCGCGAGTTGACATCGATCGTCACCCACGACGCGCTGTCGATCGTCGATTGCACTTCGCATCCCGACTGAGCGCCGCGCGGCCAGGTGGCAGTGATTGGATTGTACACATTGTATCCGTAGCGCGGTTTGGCAGTCGGCGACGGCACATCGGTGTAGCCAAACTGGATATATGGCCGTTTGCGCCACTCGATCATTCGTCCGCCGCCTGGGCGATACTGGTCGTCCATGTACGTATTATCAACCACCACACCAGGCGAAGTGGCCGGCGACATCGGGCTGGCCACACCGAGCGAAATCCGCTGGGGTCTACCGCTCGTTTCGATGTTGGCATACTCGCCGTTGATATCCTCAAAGCCTACCCGCTGGGTGCGTACTTTGGGAATATTGTAGTCGAGAATCCGGCCAGTCACCGGGCTGATGCGCGGCGCAGGCTGATCGTACGGCGAGCGGGCGGTCGCGCTCAGTGCGACAAGCGCGGTGATACTTAGAATTGTTGCGAAGGTCTTTAGCAGGGGTTTCATATTCTCCCTCTTTCCCGAATCTATTTGTCTTTTTGTCGACCGATTCAGATGAGAACCAATCGAATCAATACCAAACCGGTTGTACTTTGTGTGTACGCTCGATTGTCCTCAGCGGTGCGCGTACAATGGTCGCTGAAAACAGTTCAAATGTACTCTTAAATCGGCCTTCTGTCAATGAAATAAGTGTATGTTGTCCATGACATTGGCGTGACAAACGGCTAAAAGTATACTTTTAGGTACACAAAAGAAAAATCTCAACTATGAGCCGCCCATGTACGATATTGTCCATATACGGTCTTTATTCGGTCAATTAGGCAACCGCTTTGGCGCGTGACAAGGAGAAGCAGACAAGATGAACTCGACCCATCAGCGCTTTGTCCTCGGGATCTCAGTGATAGTCATTGCAGGCGCCTTGTCCCTTGGTTGCAAGACCCAAATCACTAATCCCGCGCCGGACAAGCCGACAGTCCCGTATCACTCTATCGGCTGGACTGTCATCGATTCGAGCAATTTCCACGGAGTGTACGTTAAGCAAAATGGTTTCTTTAGTTGTTCCGAGTGTCATGGCATCACCAGTTATGGGGGAAGTTCGGGCATCTCTTGTTTGAATTGCCACAATCTCACAATTGTTGGGTGCACCGGATGTCATGGCGGCAAAGACAACGCCAGCGGTGCGCCGCCCTACAGCATCCATCATGATTCGCTGGCGACTGACCTGGGAGTCGGCGCTCACTCGGCTCACCTGACAGGCAAAACATTCAGCGACGGCTTCTCTTGCCAAACTTGTCACAAAGTCCCGATTGCTATCGCTGACAAAGGGCATTTCGGTGACGATTCTATCGCCGAGGTTACATTCTCAGATATCAGCGGCGCAATGTCAACCTGGACGCGCACCACTGCGACCTGTGCCCAAACATACTGCCACGGAAACTTCACCGGTGGCGACGCCACGATCAAACAGATATGGAACGCCCCTGGTTCAGTCGTTTGCGGCTCATGTCACGATGACGGCGCCGATCCGGCCCTACTGGCATGGAAACATGAATTCCACATTATCGAGGGCGGACTGCAGTGCGCCGACTGCCATGCCACAGTGGTCGACACCGGCAAGCAGATCATCGGAAAAGCTCTGCACGTCAACGGTCAGATCGAGTTCGCCGTCCGCGATTCCTCGCTTTGCGCGTCTTGCCACAACGGCAGTGGAGTCGGATGCACGGCCTGCCATGGCGGCATCGACAACCAAACCGGCGCCCCACCGCTGGGATTGCGCGATGAGACTGCAACCAACCAACGCGCCGTTGGAGCGCACACCACCCATGTCGAAGGAAAGTCCATTTCCAATGGTATCAGGTGCAGTGACTGCCACACGGTGCCAACCTCGATTGCCTCTCCGAACCATCTCGGCGCCGATTCAATCGCCGAGTTGACATTTAGTTCTCTTTCGGGAGCCGCATCGAATTGGAATCGGACCAATAACAGTTGCGCCAATACGTACTGCCATGGGAACTTCACCGGGGGCAAACCTGCCAATACACCCGCATGGACTTCGGGCAATCAGGCGGCGTGCGGTTCCTGCCATGATGTCGGATCCAACGCCGCGCTCCTTCAATGGAAACATGACTTCCACGTGAATTCTGCCGGCTTGAAATGCACGGAATGTCACTACGGCATTGTTGATTCAACTCTGGGCATAAAAAGTCCGTCGCTCCATGTGAACGGCCTTGTCGACACGTTGACTCGTGACGCCGCGGTCTGCGCAATTTGTCATTCCGGCGGAGGGCTCAGTTGTGTTTCGTGCCACGGCGGCACCGACAATCAAACCGGTGCGCCGCCAAGGGGACTGCGCGGCGAGATCATCACCACGCAACGTGCCGTTGGAGCGCATTCAGTACACTTGAGCGGGAACGCCATCTCAAACGGATTCGCCTGTACCGAGTGCCATGTCGTTCCGGCAAGCGTGGCAAGTCCCGGTCATTTCGGACCCGACTCGATAGCCGAGTTAACCTGGGGACCGATCACCGGCGGCGCGACTTTCTTTAGTCGCACGACTAATCGGTGCTCCAATTCGTACTGCCACGGAAATTTCTCAGGTGGTAAGACAGCCAATGCCCCCATTTGGACCGGAAGTAATCAATCATCCTGTGGTAGTTGCCACGATGTCGGCGCCAATCCGGGCCAACTCGGCGGAAGGCACGATAAGCATGTGGCTGAAGAGAATATTGCCTGTTACCGTTGCCACAACGCCACAGTGAATTCGTCGAATGCGATTATCGGAAAATCCGTTCACATCAACCGTCAGAATACCGTGCAGTTTTCTGCGGGTGGGAATTACACGAACGGCACTTGCTCATCGATTGGTTGTCACGACCCCGAACAGTGGTGACCGAGATCACGGTGTGCGCCGCGGGCTGACTGCCTCCCCGAAAATTCCACGTGGTGTCAGGCGTCCCCGCCTGACACAGTTCGTTTCTATCAAAGCGCGTCACGAGAGACGCATGACGCCACGTTGAGTCGATATTGCGCACAAATGAAATCACCACGCACGAAATATTCTACATGCAATTCGCCGGTGGCGTGAAACTGATATAGAGATAATCTATCAGGGCGGCGAGATCGGCTATATCGATGCCTCGGCCAATGTCGCCGTCGATATTGGCCGACTCCATGCAAAGAGGAGGCGTGAATGAAATGTACAAGAAATCAATAAGCGCTGACAGGTCGGCAATGTCCACCCCTTTGCTCGGATCAAAGTCAATATTTCCAGTGCGGCCATCAATACTATTGGTCAAACAGCATGGCCAGCCAGGATCGCAATCGCCTCGCAAGTGGTTGTTATACCATTTGAACGCCTTGTCATACGCCGCACTAAGCATGGATGAAGTCCCGTTCTTTTCTGTAATCAAAACGGTGAACACCGTCACCGTGTCGTAGACTGAGAAATTACGACTGTGGTAATACGTATAGATTCCGCGCGAATCTACTCGGCCGGATTGAGCCGTAAGCCCGGTGCTCCCCATCAGATTCCAAAAGAACTTGCCTTCAGCGCTCACGGTCAATGTGTCGTAGTTATTCAAAGTGTCGTTCCGGAATGTCAGCGCACTGTAAACGTCCTTGTTGTTTGCACAGTTGTCGACGCCATATTCGGCCTTCGTATATCTCCCCAACAAAAACAGCGCAGCATATCGGGATGAATCGCGCTGGGTTCCACAGTCGGGGACCGTTCCAGTGTCGGTGCCGCGTTGGTATATGGTCTTGGTGCCGAGAATTTTGCTGGTGTTAATACCTACCGAATCCGACGGCACATCCCAATCAATCTGTTCGCCCACTGTCACATGATTGACCGACGAGGCCTTCATATTGAAATACTGCTTCTTAACGATAATAAAATTGCACGAGTCACCGGTTGTCGGCGCATAGTAGGTCGCCTGCACCCCGATAGTGGTGTCGCGATTGACAAACGTGCCGGTGCGGTAGCCGTTGTATCCTACTCCGGTAAACTTGCCGGCGCCGGAACTGACCACCGGCTTGAACGATTCGTCGGTTGTAAATCCATCTTGATACAATTGACTTGACCAACTATACACCGAACCGGGGACAATCTCCCGGTTGACCACCGGGCCACCGTCGAACAAATAGACTTCGGCGTGCGACTGCCCGGCTGAATCACATTCGGCTCCATACATGAAGTAATCCATATTAGCCCGCCCGATACCCATGTGCCCCATCTCGCCATTATTGGAAATGGTCAGGCGGAGACAAGCAGTTGAAATCGTATCCCACTTAAGCCCAACGACAGTGTCTGCGACCAAAAACCGATCGATGTCAATATTCACCGAATCCAACGGGGGAGGGGTATTCGATTTGAGATAAACAAGGCCCGAGAGATTGACACGAGTCCCCGGCGTGTTGAACACCCCGGCCTTGTTCAAGAAAATTTCAAATGTCTCGGTCGCCAGCGGCAGGACCGAGAGTGAATTTGTAGAAACACCCAACCAATCACTCCCGGTCTGGGTCGATTTAACTCCCTGAATCTGCGTTATCTCAAGAGTCGCGTCGCCGGGATTGGTAATAGAGATGATAACGCTCTTTTGAACCCCGTGATGCGTAAACTCCGGATAGCCGATCCGTGTGACGGGCGTTTCCAACTGCGGCTGGGCGGCGGCGACAGAGGCAGTCGCCGCCACTATTCCACCGATACTTAACAATCGTCGAATTCCGCGCAACTTCATCTCAATCAAACGGCCCTTCCGGACACCATGCTGTCGGCGTGAAACTGATGTACAGGTAATCAATCAGCGCCGAAAGATCGGATATATCGACACCGCCTCCAATATCACCATCCATATTTCCCGCCTCTGGACAGCAGAAACAGTCAGGATTTGGAAATAGGTATAGGCACATGATGAGCCCGGCCAAATCCGATATGTCAACCCGGCCGTCGAGGGAACAGTCTACATCTCCGGTCCTTCCGGTAGAACTGTATTTCAAGCAACAATTGGTCACCGAGTCACACCCTCTGATGTTGACTTTATAGAAAGTCTTGGCTCTATCGATACTCATTTTGAGAGTCGATGTATCACCGTTCTGCACCGAAACGAGCGCGGTGTACACTACAAGTGTGTCCAACGTGTAGTTGTGCTTGTATGTCAGCACGGTGGCGTAGTCCTTTGGGCCGGATGATCCAATCAACCCGCTCAACGCGCCGGTCAAATCCCAATAGTAGTTTCCCTGATCAGAATTGGATAGTGTGTCCACTCTCTTGAGCATCGTATCTACACTCCACGGGAATGTGCCATAGAAGTTCCGAGGATTGGTGCAGATGTTCATGAGTTGGTCAATCGGGCGGTACATACCAAGAAACGTCACTGCCGCATACCTGTTTTGATCCGGCTGACAACCGACTGTGCCAATGCCGCGTTGATAAATACTCTCCCTGGACAAAAAGATTCCGGCGTTATTAATTCCCGGCGCGGCGCCATTTGACGGCACATCCCAATCGACGATCTCGCCGATCGTCACATTGGTTTTCGGGCCACCTACGCCGAAGAACATGGATTTTTGAATTATGAAGTTACACGAGTCGGCCTCGCTTGGCGCATAGTAGTACTTTTGAACCGCGATGCTGTGATCGGCATTCCACATCGTGCCAGTCTGAAATCCGGTATACCCCGGTCCCGAGAACGGCCCGGGAGTCTGCCCCAACGGCATTAAGCCCCAGCCAGTAGAATTCATCAATGTGCTCTGCCAAATCGACGACGAGTAGACATAGCTCGTGCCGTTTTTCCGAATTGCAAACGGCCCGCCACTAAACAGATAGGTATTGGCGGAGAGGTCGCAATCGCCGCCCAGCGCTACAAAGTCAAGATTGACCCCCTCGCGCTTTGTCACGCCGACTTCACCGCGGTCATCGACGATGAGCCGTGTGCATTGTGTTGTCAATGTGTCCCAGATTGGGACTTGCGCCTGTACTGCTCCGCCCAGGCACACAAGCGCGAGTGCCCCGGCCATGAACTTTGTGAAGTACTTCATACACCCTCCCTGCAATAGAAGGGTCGCCGGTGGGAGGCGGCCCAGTTGAATTTCGACGGTGAGTCTACACACAAGGACGCATGAAACAGTGATTTCGTCAAGAGAAAAGTAGAGTAATACGGCCCTGTTGCAATTTCTGCGCCGGACAAAAAAGGCCGCCGTGCAATCACACAGCGGCCCTTGATAAGTTCAAGAAACAACGAAGATTAAATCCCAGGGTCGTTTGGAACCGGGCGAGTGATCCAAAAATCCGATGGATACAACCGCTCGACTTTGAAATCACCTTCGGTTTGTTTTAACAGCGTTTCATACGACTGGAATTGCTTTTCTGGACCAATGATGAAATAGAGCGCGTCGGCCGCCTTCATCGACGCTGTCACATCCGGGCCGTAGCCGGGCAGAACCAATCCGTAAACTGATTCCATCCGCGACTGAATCTTATCGTAGAAACTCGGGTCCTTGCGCAATTCGCCGATGGTCGACCGGAATTGGCGGACTTTGTCGGGAGTGAGGCCGTCGGTCAAATCGGCGGCCATCGACTCGCCGCGTTGCTCGTAGGTATCACCCGAGCGATTGAGCGCGTACGCCTGCGAGACCGCATAGTCGGCCAGCGACGGATCATTCGGCGCCTTCTTCAGCTCGCCAACTACAAACGACATTGTCTGCGCCAGGTCAGGACACCGCTCGGCGTAATACAGAATACGGCCGTTCATTTCATTACTGCGAAGGCCGTTGGAATACGCCAGCCCGGCCCCCCATGTCTTCATGAACATCGAATGAGCGCCGCCGCCGCCGTACAGACGTGCGGAAACAAAGTTCAACAGTTTGTCCGGATCGGTGTCTTCCATCGAGGCGCACTCGGCGGTGTTTACGATTACTCCTGAGCGGGTGTTTTCGTTCACCAGTCCCACAAAGGTCGGTTCACCTTGTTCGCCGGTGCGATCGCCGACATGTTTATTGATCACACTGGTGTTGGCATAGATTTGACGAATCGACGGCGTCTTGTCCAGTCGCTCAACTACACTTGCCAGCGCCGGCGCAATCTGCGCCTGACTGCGGCTCGACCCGATCACAAATCCGCGCACATTATCCTGCCGCAGTGTCATTGCCAGCACCGCTTTTATCTGATCCAGTGCCTGCTGAGCAGGGAAGCGGAAATCGGCGTCGATCTCTTTGCACAGATAACTCATGCCCGCTTTGAGCGAGGCATCCGGAATGTCCGGCAGTGACTGGCGCAGGTCCTTCATTGCATCCAGAATCACCGGCCCAATCTCCGGCTTGAAAGCAATTGCCTGAGTGGCCAGCGCGATCACCGGCTTTTCGGCCGCGGTAGTATCGGTCTTGTCGCCGATCATCACCGCCAGAAAATGCTCAATCTCGTCGCGTTTCATTCCACCAAACGCTCCGGCCAGTTGCGTCATGAAGCGGGAGAAACCGTCGCCCGCCGTCGGCGAACCCGACGGCCGCAATAACCACTTGAGCCGATGAAACATGTGAACTCGCGTCAAGAAGCTATTACAACTGAGCAGGAGCGGATTTTGTTGGCGCCAGTAATTGTAGACCGGGTTCTGCACCCAGCTTTCCTCCGAGCCGGACATCGTACTCCGCAGTTGCCCAAGCTGTTGATCGATCGCATCGCGCATCCGCGAAAGATTCTCAGCGCGCAGATCACTCTCGAATAGCGCACTTTGCATCCACTCCAGCGACCGCGCGATCTCGGCCGAGTCGCTTCCCGCGCCGCGCAATACCAGCTCAACCCGTCCTTTGCGATAGTTGATGCTGAAATACGCACTCAGCTCGCGGATTTCCCGGCGAATTCTCTCCGCCATTTCGTCATATGGTACCGCGGTTCCATTGTGAACGATGCCGATTTCGGTTAGGAAAATCGGCAGAGCGCTGGCATAAACTAAGAGCGATTCGGGAATAGTATTGAGATTGAACACCAGGCCGCTGGTCGCCGAGGTCATGTTCTCAAAAGTCGATTTCACCAGCGCCCCGCCACCGGGGAGCTTGTCGACTTTGTATTGGAGCGGATCATCAAGCGTCATCGGCGGATTTTCGACAAACGTCGGCATCGGTATTGTCGCGGCCACCGAATCGATTACGGCCGTATTGGCGTCGTATTCTTTCTTATACTTTGCAATAATGCCTGCGTGACTCGTGTCGCCATATTTTTGTCCCAAGTGCGCGATGAAATCCTCCACCCGTTGCGTGCGCTCAGCCTCACTAAGTTCAAGCTCTTTCGGATCGGGCTTCGCCGCGACACCGAAGGGCTTAAAGGCCAGCAACTTCCACGAGGCCAGATAATTCTTCCAGACATTCTGATCGAGTTTCGCCAGACTGTCGGCAAACGACAGCTCATCGGAGAGGATAAGTGAGCGGGTAAATCCACTGGTCTTGTGAAGGCGTTTGAGATGTTGCATCCATGCCGCGCCGGAACCGCGCTGACCGAAACCCGGAGGAGTATTGAGGAATGTACGCAGGTCGCGACGTCGCTCGATTATCCGGTTCTGCACCCGCTGGTTGAATTCTTTAAGCTCCGGCGAGCCGTCGGCGTATCCGGCGACTGCCTGCATTTCCGTAAGAATCATTCCCCGCAGTGAATCGATCATTTGCGATGTCAGAAAATCGTTGCGAACATTGTCCAGAACGACATACGATGCATGCCCCGGCTCGACATCCTGCCAGGAATAAATGGCAATGCTACCCGGATCGATCTTGCGCGTTTGCGAGTTGATAAAAGTCTTGTATAAATTTGCGGTTTGTCCCGACGCGAGATTATCCATGAACAACTGCAATAGATAGAACTCGCGGTTGTCGCAGGCGATCTGCGGCGGCCAGGCATACATGATCATCCCCGGCTCAGTGGCGTTTTGGTTCGGGAATGTCGTAATAGCGGTCGATCCGGCTGTACCCGGCTTCGGTTTGGGCATGAAATCTTCGATAATGGCCGGGTCGGCGTTGGCCAGTTTAGGGCAATTCGGTTCCAGCCGCTTGAACATATCAGCCAGTTTCTGCAGGCAAACGTCGACCGGGACATCGTCGGCAATCGACACCACCGCACCCATATTATTCAAATGATAATTGGCGGCATGAAAGTCGCGGAGATTCTGCGGTGTCATTGTTCGGATGGCCGGCGGATACCCACCGGCATCGTAACTCATCGGATGATCCTTCCCCCAGACCAACTGGCCGACCTCACGGGACATCATTCCCCACGGCGACTCGAAACCGCGTACCATCTCGTTATAGACTGTCCCTTTTTCCTCAAGCCGCCAGCCGCCGTCGGCGGTTTCGGCCAGACCGAAATTGCGGACTTCGCGTCGTATATCTTCATCGGAATAGGTTGGGTGCAAAAGCGCTGAGAGCTTGGCCTCGAACAACTCAAAAAAGACATTTGCGCCGGCCGACGTATTGAAGCTATAGCAGGTTTGCATCTGCATCGTGAACGCGGAACTCTCGCCCAAACGCATTTCCTCAAGCGACGCGACATACCGACCTTTTGTCCCTTTTCCAAGGAGCAAATGTTCCAGTGTGTGTGGCTCACCTTGATCGGAGGGCGGCGTCGAATTAAACCACATGAACGCCTGCGGCAACGATTGAATGCGCAGAACATCGAGCACAAATCCGCTCGGTTCGTGGCGGAATCGAGCGCCCACTCGATCACCCAATTCGTTTACATAGACACATTCGGTTGTGAACGAAGAGATGGTTTGCTTTTCGGCGAGTTTATCAAAGAACGGATCGGCGCTGACGGCCGAAACTACTGCCAAGAGCACTACCAAACAGCGCAGTACTGCGCGCGAGTACGTTCTCATGCGGTCGGGTCCTTCCAAATACGGCCGTGTCGGCCACTGGGTTGTTGCTTGTTCATTGTAGTATAGCATACGTACGGCGGCCGCGAAAGTAAACGGCTTGCTGGCGGGATTCTATTCTAAAAGAAAGCCACACAGGATACCCTGTGTGGCTCTTAAGACAACAAAAGTCGTTCTCAGAAACAAGGAGCCGGAGGTGTGTATGATACGTACAGAAAGTCGATGATGGCCGACAAGTCGGCTATGTCAACATTTCTGCCTGTATCGCCATCGATGTTCGCCTCACCCCAACAACAGAGGGGCGAAAACGATATGTACAGATAGTCGATGAGCGCGGAAATATCCGAAATGTCCACACCGTCGGAGGGATCGCAATCGACGTTCCCGGAATTCCCCTGGCAACATAGTGTCAGACCAACATTACAGCAGGTTGGATAAGGATACGGCCACGGCAAGAATACCGGCAGTCCGATCACGAAATAGTCTCCGTAGATCTGCGCATCTACCTTGTCCATTACGCAGTCGGCGTTGAAATCATAGTGATATAACGAATCCGGTGCATCTAACATGCCCGCAATAACCTTCATCCCATACACGTAGTCCGCAACGGTCAGCACTATTCCGTCGGTGTTCAAATCGCCATCGGCAAAGCAAGTAGTGTGGCCGACATGCACCGCGCCGGGCCGGGCCTTGATTTTGTTGGTGTCCAGAACGGCCATTCCGCCAACGGTATCGGCCCACGGAATCGTCGTCCCCTGCGGGGTTGAGAAATCAAAGCCGAAGGACATGTTAGACTTGATAAGCACGTTTACCGTTGGATTGGTCATTGTGTCTGTTCCCGGCAGTATCTCATAGGGAATACTCAGTAATCTACGTGGTGAACTGGATGGTTCAAACCCGCGCTGATGGGGGGCGGAAAAATCAAATTCAGCCAATGCGACGATTCTGACATCTGCACCGCCCCCGCCGACTGAACGAACGGTGAGAAGCTCCCATCCGTTGATCACACTGCCATTAGCGGTATCAACTTGATATTCGGGAGGCGTAGCCGGCAGGAATCTGATAATGTCCGGCCGATCCAATTGAAGCCAGAGGACAAATCCGGCCACCGTATCGACGTGATTAGTGATGAACACCGGCAGATTGCCATAAGGTGGTAGTGGACCGAAGTGCTCGAAATCATCGACGGTCACCTCAAGGCGCACCGTCTGAGCCGACGTAGTGGAAACTACGCAAGCAACCAGGGCCAGCATCCCGATTACTTTCAGTGAACCGCGGAACACACAGGACAGCATGTGTCTCTCCTCTCTCATTGAGTCAAGCGAATTGCGAAAATACAGTAAGTAGCAATCAGGGCTACGATTGTGCGAGTATTGGCAATTGGGCCTGTCGCGGACAGGAGCGGAGAAGGATGGGCAACAGGCGCGATTCTAGATGCAAATATAAATGATCGGGACATTCTCAGCAACCGGAAACTACTGCAAACGAAAGAGGACTCTCCCGGTGGAGAATCCTCAATTAGATTATCGTTAGAAAATGGCCTGTGCTACTGGCATGGAGCCGGCGGCGTAAACGAGATGTACAGATAGTCGATCAAGGCCGAAAGATCGGCGATGTCAATACCGCCAGCGCCGTCGGTGTTGGCTTCGGCAACGCAACACGGCGGCGCGAACGTGATATACAGATAATCGATCAACGACGTAAGATCTGCAATATCCGTGAGATCCAGAGGATCACAGTCAACATTGCCGCTCAAACCGGCGCAACATCCGATCGGATTAATCTCCGCGAGAAGCGGTCCAAGACCGGCGCTTCCCGTACTTGAATAGAGAAACGCCATTCGGTAATGCGCCGTATCGGTTGGGCCAAGTGTTTGCTGGCCGAGCGTCAGCAAGGTCGACCAATCTAACTGGGTGCCGCCCGTCACATTGCTTACCGCCGCCAGCTCCTTGTAGGCTTCCCCTTTGGTGTAGCCATTGTAAATCAGAGCGGGATTGCTGATCGCCCGCAGATTTCTGGGTGTGCCGTCCAACTGCACCAAAGCGCACGCGATTGTATTTCCTGCGTCGGTCGCATAGATCATTTTGTTGGCAACGTCGACTGAAACCAGATTGCTCGACGAGACATTAATATCCCAGTCGCACTGGATGCCGGTAGTGATTGTCACCGACGGATCGCACGGATTGGTCAGCCAGTAATCAACCGCCAGATAGCTACAACCCGGCACATTGGTCGGTTCAATCTGGTAGCGCACTTTGCCGTAAATCCGGCCGTCGCCCGTGACAAAGCGGACTGTGGCCAAAGAATCACCACCGATCGAGACCGATCGGACAAATGAATCCACCGACGTGAAATTGGTCGGATCATACAAGTGCCAGTAGACAGTGGTATCTCCGCCGGCCGCTCGGCCGATCAGGAGTGACCCGGCAAACAGGGTGTTGTTTCCACTTTTCGTGAAAGAACGAACGCCCGGATCGGTGAACAGGCCGGCGGTCAGGCACGACGACGACATACTGGTGGTATCCAGCGGCGCCGCAATGTACCCAATACTCGACGCGACCGGAACCCGCAGTACTGGTGTTGCCACAGCCGAGGTATACACGATCACCGTGTCGTACACATTGCCCAAATCACACAATGTAGCTGAAGTAGCGTCGGCGCGAATCGTAAACGCCGTGCTCATCCCAGCCGGAATGGTCACAGGCGTGGAACCGAGCACGATCACTTTGTTCTGAGCAGTCTTGATTGAATCAACCGAGATGCTTGCCGCGCGACGATTGAGCACCAACAACGTAGAATCAGCCAACTGGCCGATTTGTAAAGGGAGAGCTGGAATATTATCCGGGCGGACAAAGACCAATCCAAATCCGACCGAGTCAAGCGCCATGGTTGTGGCGGCCAGCTCAGGGCTCCCGGCGCCGTACAAATCTTCGGCTGACTGACAGAGCATATCGGCCCAGAATTGCAGTGATGTCGAGGGGGTCATATATGTTGTCAGATTGCGATACCAAATCTGCTCGGCCTTTTCGCGCGTGATAGCGGTCGACACGATGTATCCCGCCCGATTGGGAATGCCGGAATTGATATGCACGCCGCCGTTGTCGGTGGTCGTTACCACATACTCACTCAGATGCGCCGGCTGGTAGCCAAATGGATACCTCGTGGGGTTCGGCCCCAAGTGCGGGTTCTGCATATTGCGAAGATATCCCGGAGAGCTGATTCGGATATTGTCGCCAATCAGCCAGGTGGTTCGGTCGATCATGTTGCCGAAAAAGTCCGACATCGACTCATTAAGCGCCCCGGATTCATTTTGATATATGAGATTGGCGGTTTTCTCAGTGACGCCGTGCGTCAATTCATGGCCGACCACATCGGGGTCGCCGGAAAACGGCCTATAGTTGACACCGTCGCCGTCGGCAAAAGTAATCGATGATCCGTTCCAGTACGCATTGTTGACATACACCGAGTCGTGTACGTTGGCAACGATTGTCATTCCCAGGCCGTCAATGCTGTTCCGGCCAAACGTAGAGAGATAGTAATTGTATGTCTGGTCGCAGTAGTAGTGGGCTGACACGGCCGTTCTGAAATTGGTGTTGTCGCTGAATATGTTGTCGTCGTTCAGATCGGTGACTATTGGTCCACCCTTAAACAAATTCCAATAGGTGACAATCACTCCCTGCAAATTGCTGATCGGCGGCGTGTACATCGGCTGGGTCGCGTCGATCAACAGATAGTCGGGCCCGATCTGATATGTCTGGAGCGTGAAGTTATTCAAGTTGACATCAGTTCCTGAACCGACCGCCGGGCCGTCAAAGTGAATGTCATTGTACTTATTAAGCACTGCGCCGGTCTTGGCGTCGACAAAGACGCGATACCTGATCCCGCCGGTGGTCGTACCGTAGATGGTGACCAGCCAGGCCAGTTTCGCCCGGCCGTTATCGGGATAGACAAGCAATTCTGATTCTGGGCGAACAGCGAAATCTCCGATTTCGGATTGGGCCGCTTGATACGCGGTTACTTCAGCGGCCGGCGATGCCACTGTCGGCGCGATAGAAATATCCGGCGAGGCGATAGTCTGGCCGGCAACCATGTATATATCTTCGTCGGCTCCAAAGTGGATTATTTTCTGGCAACCCCAAACGCGTAACCCCTCGTGCATCTGGTCAAATCGCAGATGCGCCATTCCGAGTTGATCGGTCTCTTCGCGCACGAGCCGCAGTTCAGTTCTGGGATCACGTAGCCCGAACAAATCAGTTCGCGATGCGACAAAATCGACCGCCCGAATTTCTCGCCGGTCAGATTTGTTGGTCGCGAATCGTCCGGTCACCGTTTCGGCTGTCCCGCGCATCGGGTCAGTCACGATCTTGGGCGATGCCTGGCGGCTTGCCGTCGGTGCGCCGCCTGAGGCGTTCTTGGCAGATTGAACCGCTCCGCTTGTCAGTAGCAATGCGCAAAGCGCCGTGATCAAAACTTGTCGCATGTACAGTGTCCTTTCAACAGATGAGTACCAGATGTCGGCCTTTGGGCGGTAAGGGATCAAAGGCGGCAACTCTGAAATATACCGTAACTCATTGATTTGTCAACGGGTATGGCGGTCACGACTATCAATTCGATTGATTCGGAAATACTCAACACGACAAGCATTCACTAATTCGGATTAGCTTAATCCTCATATGAACAATGGGTCTTCATAACACAAATCTAACCTAAAACTCGCTTTGTTGAAACGCGCACCCGACAATTTCACGGTTCAGTTAGAGGTGTGTGAACTGTTTGTGAAGTGTCTAACAGGAAGGAAGAAAATGAAGAAGAGCACTGTATGGACGACAGCGGCAGTGGTGTGCCTGCTTGTCGGCCGTAGTTGGGGGCAAACCGCTGAGGACTCACTCAAAGAAGAGGTTCAAGGAGTGAAAGATCGGCTTGAGGGCGTC
This sequence comes from uncultured Ignavibacteriales bacterium, assembly GCA_964571235.1. Taxonomy (GTDB): domain Bacteria; phylum Zixibacteria; class MSB-5A5; order GN15; family FEB-12; genus JACRAV01. Next base: position 460,398 of record CAZNAI010000003.1, read on the forward strand.
GCAGAAAATCTGAACACGCTTAACACCGACGTCTCACAATTGAAATGGTTCAAATTTTCCGGCTACCTTCAGGCCCGATATGAGTACAATGATTCGTCAAAGAACAAAAACGTACTCGATGACTATAGCAAGAACTACAATGCCGAGAATTTCTACATTCGGCGAGGTCGCCTGAAAGTGACCATGCAACCGGCGCCGTCGAGCAAGTTTGTGTTTTACCTGGATGCCTCAAAGAACACCGTTTCGCTCAAAGAAGCGTATGTGGAATTGATGAAATCGCATAAGAGGCACACGTTCACATTCACCGCCGGCCAGTTCAATTACCCATTCGGATACGAAATAGAGTACTCGTCATCCAAGCGCGACTTTCCGGAACGTTCGCTGGCTGAAAACAAACTGTTCAAGGGTGAGCGTGACCGCGGCGTGAATTTCATGTGGACCGCGCCCAAGTATGTACGGTTCAATATCGGCCTGGTGCAGGGTTACGGAATCGATGGCGACGGCAAGAGCGCACCGTCGTGGTACGACCCGACTGATGCGAAAGATGTTATCGCGCGTGGAAAAGTGTCGCTTGGGAGTCTCGACTTTGGTCTATCGGGATACTGGGGAAAGACCTCGATACCGGGGACCTCTGCGGTGGCGGCCAAACCGGGAGTGAGCACCTGGTACGACGCCGACGGTGATCAGACAATCGATCCGGGCGAAGTAACAACCACTGCGCCTGTTGCGGCGGTGGCGGCCAAGCAAGGATTTGAGAAAGACAAGACCCGCTACGGATTCGATGCCCAGTACTATCTGGACATTCTCCCGCTCGGCGGAACCGGAATTCGCGCGGAGACCTACTTTGCCAAAGACTACAACAAGAGTGTGACCGCCGATTCACTCGCTCGCGAGACCGGATGGTACCTCTGGTTGTCGCAGAATTTGGGGAAGAAATTCGCGACCGCCGTTCGGTACGACTACTGGGATCCCAATAAGGACAAGAATGACGACGCGACCGGCACGCTCTCGCTGGCGGCGCATTATTACTGGGATAACAATGTGCGGATTACGGCCGCCTATGACATGCCACACCTTCTGAAAGGTAAGAGCACATTTTCCGCGGTCGACAACGACCTGAAAGACAACCGGTTCACCCTGCAGTTCCAATTCGTCATATAAGATAGACACAAAGGAGAAATACATATGCGAAACTTGAGCAAACTTTGGAAACGCGGCATAATCGCCGCCGTGGTGGTGAGTGCGATCATCGCGGTTCCGGCCTTGTTTGCCGGACAGGCGATCACCATCAAAGGTTCGGACACCATGCTCCAGCTCGGTCAGCGCTGGGCTGAGATGTATATGGCCAAGAACTCCGGCACAGTCATTCAGGTCACCGGCGGTGGCTCGGGTGTGGGAATCGCGGCACTGATCAACGGGACAACTGATATCTGCGAGTCCTCGCGCTCCATCAAGCAGAGCGAAATCGACAAGCTCAAAGAGCGCTTTAACACGCCGGGTGTCGAGATTGCAGTCGCGCGCGACGGCCTCTCGATCTACCTTAACGATGCGAACAAACTCAGCGAACTGACCATGGCGCAGATCAAGGCAATCTACACCGGCGAGATCACTAATTGGAAAGATGTCGGCGGCGAGGATGCCCGTATATTTATCTATGGCCGCGAGAACAGCTCGGGAACGTACGCATTCTTCAAGGAGCATGTGCTTGAGGGCGAAGATTTTGCCGCGCAGACCCAGACACTTCCCGGCACCGCCGCAGTGGTGAATGCGGTAGCGAAAGACCCCAAGGCAATCGGCTACGGCGGCGCGGCCTACGGCAAGGGGATCAAGTTCTGCTTGGTGAAAAAAGATGCCACCGCTCCGGCGCTTGGCCCGACGCTTGAGAATGTGAAGTCCGGAAGTTACGCGCTGTCGCGTCCGCTCTTTTGGTACCTTCGCAACAAGCCGACCGGCGATTTGAAAAAGCTGGTGGAGTTTGTGCAATCAGACGACGGCCAAAAGATTGTCACCGAGGTTGGGTACTTCCCCATCAAGTAGTCCCCTTGTGTTTATCATACCGACGCCGATGGCCGCGCAATGTGCATGGTCATCGGCGTCTTTTCTTGGTGGCCCACCATTTATGGTGGGTTTTTCTTGTAGGGCGGGATCGTCTTTGCACCCGCCATCTTGTACCCCACCCGAAGGGTGGGATAGTTATGAAGCTCGGCGTTTTATTCTTGGTGGCCCACCATTCATGGTGGGTTTCTCTTTTCGTTTTATTCTTGGTGGCCCACCATTTATTGTGGGTTTCTTCTTTCATTTGTCTCATAGGGCGGGTCCGTCTTTGAACCCGCCTTCGTCACTTACGCGCCACACCCCCGCTCGACAAATGCCGGCGGGCCGAGAATGCGCCGTATCCATCCTTCAAAAAAAGTCTTCTGACTTGCCTTGCCGTCGATAATGCGCACGTAAAGTCCGGCACGAAGCGCCAGCATTACCGACAACAACGAATTCGTCGCCACGAGAAACTCAAGCGACGACGACGTGAGCCAGCGATTGACCGCGTTGATCGTTGTTGTGCCGATTACGCCGTCGACGGTCAAAAACAAAAGCGGCGGGGCAGTGAGATAGTTCATCGCCTGCTGAAGAATGCTCACAGCCGGCGCGATACCGTGGTTGACCGCGCAGTCAAAAAGTTCATTGGCGATTGCCTGCGAGTGAATCTCTCCGGCGCGAACGGCGTTCCAGAATTCGGTTCGATAGAAATCCGCAACAAGCGACCCAAGAAGTGGGTTTGCTTCCAGCGATTTCGGGAAATTGGGCTCTGCCTTCACCGCGTCAATTATAGGCCATCCTTCCCACGCAGGATGAGCGTTTCGGGCTATGCCGCGATAAGTTTCGCCACCGGTGTCGTTTGGGTTTTTACTGTACCCGCCCTCAAACCGGAGTGTGCGGGTTAAGGCAATTTCAAAGTCGGCCATATGGTTGCCTCCTTTTTGGCTTCGATTCACAGTAGACATGCCCCACCCTTCGGGTGGGGTACAAGTGGCAAAGAGGAGCCGCTCTTTTCTTTCGTAGGTCACTCGCGTCTTCGCGGGTGACATCTTTCTTTGAACGGAAAACGTCAACCCCGTCCGCCGTCGGCGGGCGGGATTGACCTTCGAAGAGCTAAGAGTTGGGTTACCATAGCTCTAAGTCACCCTGAGCTTGTCGAAGGGTCGAACGCACAAAAATGGCTTTGCTTCCACCAGCCATATGGCTGGACCTTGGGGCTTCGCCGCTTGGTACTGGTCATCGCTCTGAGTCTTGGCTTTGCTTCCATTGTCCCCGCCCCTCGCGCGACGCCCTGAGCGGAGTCGAAGGGTTGAGCGCGAATTGAAATCTCACAACCCGCGCCCAATTCAGTCATCCCAGCCCCCCGCTGTCACCCCAGCCCCCATTGTCATCCCAGCGAAAGCTGGGATCCATCTTCTATAGGAGTGTGGGCAGATGATGAAGAAGGGGCGAAATTGTAGCGAAATTGCAGGCCGACTTTGGGCTTGGTAAAATGGGGAAATGAGTGGATATTAGGGGTGAGGATATGAAGAAATGATGGGGTACAGGCGGGTTTTCATGTCGTGGAGAGCGGTACTTGGCGCAGTTGTTGTGATGTGCGCGGCGAGTAGCGCACACGCCGATTGGATTCACGGTTTCTTCTCACCGCAGGCGGGAATTGATTCTATTGAGCGTATAGTTCATGTCATCGATACAAAAGACAGCACATATTTGGGGATCACAATTGTCCCCGCAGGGGACATAAACAGTGATGGCTTGCAAGATATCATACTCTGTCGCCAGAAGTTTCAATCAACTGGACGTGATGATTCTGCGTTTATTTATCTGGGCGGCAACCCTCCCTCCGGCGTTCCATATCGAGGATTTGGACACCTACGATTTTCTATGGCCAACATCGGTGATGTGAATGGAGACGGATATCCGGATTTTGGGGTACAACAATTCACAATACCCGATACACTGTTTGTCCAGATTTTCTATGGCGGTCCCACGATGGACGACAGCGCAGATTTCACGATTCCCAACGTGTTTTCACTCATTCCCAAAGCTGCCGATTTAGATAATGATGGTCACTTGGAGTTGGCTCTAGGCGACCGCAATCAGGGATTTGTTCGAATTTACGAAGTGTACCCAAACCCCGATACGATTCCAAAGTACGTTATTCCTGATACCAGCACGAGCTTTGGAAATAACCTGGTTATAGGAGACTTCAATGGGGATCACTATCCAGACCTTGCCGTATCGGCTTTTCTCAATCGCCTCAGTTATCAAGGAAGGCATCCGTTTGTAAAGTTTTTTTGGGGCGGGCCTGCATTCGATACTATCCCAGACTTTCAGATCAATAGCGAAGCCGAGGACTTCGGCCAGATTATGGTTGCATTGAGCGATTTCAATGGAGACGGGTACGGTGACATTTTCATTTCTGGTGGAAGCAACAACCTCTATGGAGTTTACTTCGGCGGACCCGCGATCGACACGATATTGGATATTGTGGCCAACTGGTATGATCATTTTGTTCCCACCGCTGCAGATGAAGCAGGCGATATAAATCACGACGGATATCGCGATCTCGTGGTGGGCAATGCCGTGACCAATCTCACAGGATATGTGTATGCATACTTGGGTGGTCCGATAGTGGACACAGCGAGAGACGTTTATATGTCCAAGTTTGAACTTCCAGGCGGTAACGAAATGCTCGGGTCGGAAGTTCGAGGTGTTGGCGATATGAACGGTGACAGTATTGATGACTTTGCTGCGTTCTCTGTCACACAGACTGTAATTGGTCGGGGACAATGTGATGTATTTGCTGGCTGGAACTCTGTCATAACGGACGTTGTAGATAACGAGGAAGGTTCACTGCCGGTTGGCTGTGGACTACGGCAGAATTATCCCAATCCGTTTAATCCATCAACGCAGATATACTATTTCACCAATCGGCCGGGGCTTGTGGATGTGAGGGTGATAAATCAACTTGGGCAGACGGTCAAGATCCTTGTTCATGAGTATTTGCCGCCGGTTTCGAAAACGGTTCAATGGAACGCGATGAGCGATGCAACTCCTGCGAGTTCGGGCGTGTATTATTGTCGGCTGTCGCTCGACGGTGTACCACAGCATTCGATTAAGATGCTGTTCGTGAAGTAGACCACTGGGCATCAAAGAGAGATTGCGACGCTCGTCCTTCGACAAGCTCAGGATGACGCGCCTCGCAATGACGTTTTATTCGGCCGTCGCGCAAGAATCTTAACCCACCGCAAGCGGTGGGGCACCCCCAAAATCAAGATGTCGAAACCGCAGGGGTTTCGACCTACAAGAGTTTGCAAGCGGTGAGGTATCAATCATTTTTGCTACAATTCATGTGCAGAGATCGTCACCTTCAATAATTGTGTGGTACGTGAGAATTTTAATATCGCGCGAACGGCTAGGGGAGCCACGCAATTTTACTACAAAATATGTTTGCAATTGTTACAAGACAAATTGAAGCGCGGTTCTTGTAGTGATCGTCGCCACAATGACTTGCCGCAGACAAGTCACTTTCGATACTCTCAAAAGTGTACGAACGAAGCCAACGAGAAACCCACCATAAATGGTGGGTTACCAAGAAGAAAATTGTCGAAACAGCAGGGGTTTCGACCTACAAGAATCCGAAGACGCCCTTCGACTCCGCTCAGGGCGACGTTCCGAACAGCTAAGCTTTTGATTATGTTGTTAGGGCGCTTCGGCTACTCCCATCGGTTGAGTGCGGCAGGGGATCTCAAAGTGAAACCATCTATTCGAAGAGCGCGTCAGCGTCGGGCTGAGCGGAGTCGAAGCCCGTTTCTTATGGCTCAAGATGTCGAAACCACCAGGTTTGGACCTACAAATCTTTCAAAAGCTTGTTCGAGGTGTGGGACGAGATTGATGATTCGAATTGGGTGAGGGTGACGGACAATTCGTCGATTTCGGCCGACGGGGCGGCGGGGAGGGTATCCGAGCCAAGCGATTCAAGGGAGTCTATCACCGATTGAACGGTGAGCGTATTAATATCGCGGGCGGGCTGGTAGCCCGGATCGGTATTTTCAGACTGAATAACTCGCGCAAAAATCCCGGCCTCGACAAAGTCGTTGCAGAGGCGTTGCACCAAGCCAAAGGGCATGCCAGTTTGTTTGGCAAGGTCGTGAGTCGATGGCGCCGGAAGTTTCGCGACAAAGGCCTTTACGACATTCTTGGCGAGCAAAAGCGATAAGAGGCGCCGTGAACGAGTTGATAGTCGATAATTCTCGACGGTGTAATCGAAGGTGTCGACATTCTGCACGGCATACGCCAGTTCGGCGCCAAGCAAAACGATAAACCAACTGAGCTGAAGCCAGATGAGCAAAAGTGGCAGGGCGGCGAAAGAACCATAGACAGCGTTATACCGCGAGACACCGATTTGCAAATGTACGTAGCCGATCTGCATCAGTTGAAAGGCGACACCGGCGACCAATCCGCCGATCAGGGCCGGTTTGATCCGCACGCGGGTGTTGGGCATGACTATGTACAAAAACGAAAACATCACAATCACCAGCGCCAACGAGGCGAATTTCAGCCCGAACAGCAAAGCGGGCGAGACAGCCGAGACAAGTTCGAGCTTTTCGGCGTAGTCGGTGATTTGGGTGGTGATGAAAAGAGTGAGTGAGCCGGATATGATCAACGTCATCGGGCAGATGATGACAATTGCGAGGTAGTCGGCGATTTTGCGAAAAAGAGTTCTGCCACGCGGGATGTTCCAGATATCGTTAAACGATTCCTCGATACTCCCCAGCACTTTGACCACCGACCAGAAAAGCACAATCACGCCGATTCCGGCGACCCACCCTTTCTTGGTTTGGTCGAGTGCGGTGGTGGCGAAGGTGAAAATGGTAGTAAGGGCTTCTTTGTGTTCGGGGAATTTTTCAAAGAGCTGTGCTTGCAGAGTAGACTCAAAGTCAAAGCCCCGCGCCAGACCGAGCAAAATTGCAAAGACCGGCACCGCGGACAGAATGGAATAGAAAGTCAGCGCCGAAGCGCGAATAGAAAGGTGATCTTCTCGGAATCCACGCCAGGCCAGATAGAGCACGCGCAATTGACGAAGCGCAAAGGCCCGTCCGCGCGAGAGATTATCGATCGGCAGACGCCACATGTCGTGGGTGACAAAGCGGATGATTCGGGTGGCGAGGGTGGTCATGGGGATAATATCGGACGGAGTGACCTCCCGATCAAGCGGTTGGTGTCAGGGCAGGTCGACTCGCCACCGACACCAGATATGGCGGACGAGGACGGCCGCTAAGCACGAAACAGGTCGGGACCCATGCGGTCCCGACCTACTACACAATTAGTACTTCCGCAGATCGACACCCGCCAGGTAGGCCTTGACGCCGGTGTGAAATTCGGTCCAACCCTCGCACATCATGAAGGCCGACTGCAGTTCTTTGGTCGGGTAACCCGATTCGTGGACGCGGAAAATAGTCTTGCCGTCTTTGCGCACAAATTCAAATCGCACCGTGATCGTGTACTTGCCCGACATCGACGGAAACGTAAAGATGATCTCTTTGTGTTTGACGTATTTCTTCACAATTGACGTGCCCTCACCGAACCCTTTCCAGATCCAGGTCACGGGGGTCAATCTGGGGCCGAACTCGCCGCGGAGATCGTCGACGAAGTGCTTCTTCAGATGTTTCCCCGTCGTGGCGGCATCCCAGACTTTGGCAAGCGGGGCTTTGAAGACATTCGACGTTGTGTAGTTGATAGTCTTCGCGGCTTTTTTGACTTTGGCAGGCATTGGTCTTTACTCCTACAAGTTAGTTAGTCTCGCTCACACATTATAGTAATGTGGATCGGGGGAGTCAATGTCGGCGGTACTTTTTTGCATTTTGACTGTCAGTATCTGTCAATGGCGAGGGTTACTGTGTGGCGGGAGGAAGTAAGATTTCCAATATAGCGACATTTGAATATTAATCGATAACGAGCGAGGTGTGGGTATGCGAGCAAATGCAGACCAAAGTGCTGGCGGAGTGCGTTATGAGCGGCAGACGCAGCTCAAGACTATCGGACGCCTTGAGTATTTTGCGCCCATCGATCGCTTATCTTTGTTAACCACGATAATACTCACTCATTGAAATAGTTTTTGTTGACTTGTGGCGAGCCAAACCACAAATCACGTTCAGGCTAGCATTATTGGCTTTTCGACAACGAATCTATAAATAAAGGGTCAGCCATTGCATTTAGCGGTATGCGTGCCGCCATGCCATGGCTTGGGGTAAATTGCGCACCTAAAAGCGGAGCGAGGTATTCTTATGGCACGGTTTTCAAAGATTGAGGGGCGAACACAGTATGAGCCGGAAACGCCGTTTCTGGATCGGTATGAGCCGGAGCAAGCCGAAGAACCAACGACGATGCGAGATTTGGCGAGTACCGTTTATCGGCAGATGGAAACGCCCTTTGTGTCGTACTACGAAGTCGGCCAGGGGGAGGAAACCGGATACGATCCGCAGAGAGCGTTCTACGCCGAATTGTTGTCTGAACTGCACGATGAGACATTCGAGGACGCCATTCACGAACTGGTACAGGAAACCGCGGCGCTGTATGAAACGCGGATGACCGAAGAGTATGGTGATCCGTCGGCGCAACGGATGGCGGCTGAGCGAATGGCGCGGGATTACTTGGCGCCGCTGGCCCGCGACGCCGAGGAGTTGGTCGACCGGATGGCGCAGGGGGTGGGCGAGCACGACATCGCCACGATGACTGAAGATGAACTCGATACCATGATGGAGCAGTATGAGCCGCAACGCGCGGATCTGTCGCCGGCCTTTGAGAATTTTCTTAAGGGCCTTTGGAAAAAAGCAAAGAAAGCGGTTAAGGGTGTTGCCTCGGCTGTGAAAAAGGGAGTGACGGGAGCGGTCAAATTGGCCAAAAAAGGTGTGGTTCTCGCCTCTAAAGTAGCGCTCGCTCCTACCATGTTTGTATTTAACAAACTCAAGAAACTGATTCGTCCGCTCATCGAACGGGTGCTCAAGATTGCAATGGGAAAGATTCCGGCACCGCTTCAGCCGGCGGCCAGAATGCTCGCAAAGAAATATCTCGGTATCGATCTGGGCGGCGGGCAGGATGAACCCTCGACGGGTGAACCATCGGGCGATGTATCGGCAGATAGTGGCACAGTTGTAGACGAACCGACAGTACCGGATCCGTCGGATGTTCAAAATGAAATGGACATTCAGATTGCCAATCTCCTCATGGAAGGGGAGTCGCTTGAGGAAGAGACAGCGTCGGCTGAGTATGCGCAGTCGGCGGTCGCCGACGAAGACTATGTAAATGATCTGAGCGAAGCGCGGACGCGCTTTGTAAGCAAAATATCTGCTCTCAAAGATGACGAGAGCGCCGAACCGGCCATGGAGGAATTTCTACCGGCGATCTTGCCGGTGCTCAAGCTGGGGATCAAGCTGATCGGCCGGAAGAAGGTGGTGAATTTCTTAGCTGGGTTACTTGCGAAATTGGTGGCAAAGTTGGTCGGTCCAAACTATGCCAAACCGCTGTCACAAGTGATTGTCGATGTCGGTATGGGGCTGTTTGGCTTTGAGTTGAGCCCGGAGCAAAGCAAAACGGCGGCGAGTCGCGCTGTGGCGGCGACGGTCGAGGACACTGTTCGTCGAGTGAGCGCATTGCCGTCGGAGGTCCTGGAAAACGAGGAACTGCTTGAGGCGGCAGTATACGAAGCGTTTGAGGCGGCCGCGGCGGCGAATTTGCCGACCGCGATGATTCGACCTGAACTGCGAAGCCAGAATTCTGGCGGCGTCTGGCTTGCGACGCCGAACGCGACCAACGCGCCGTACAAGAAATTCTCCACGATCTTTGAAAGGACTATTACTCCCGTGACGATGGCATCGGTGAAAACATTCGGCGGCGCACCGCTGGCCAGCGTGCTTCGCGACCAGTATGGGCTTGATCCGCGCAAAGATATCAAGGCCCGCGTTCACTTATTCGAAGCCGTTCCGGGCACTTGGCTGAGTAAGATCAGTGCGCTTGAGAGAAATGTCCGGGGGCTTGGATCGAACCAGGCACAGGCGTGGATGCAGATTCATCCGCTGACGCCGTCGTCGGCCGGTGCGATTCTGGGCGATCCGGGGCTGGGCAGTTCGGTTGACTCAAAGTATCTGCATGATCGCAATCTGATCGGAGTCGGACAGAGATTCTACTATCTGGAAATTGACGGTGCACGCGCAGTGACACCCACAGGCCAGGCGGTCAAACCCGGAGTGCGAAGAAGTAGCCGTGCCAATGTGACAATTGACTGTCCACGGAATAAGGTGGTGGTCGCGCTGTATCTGAGTGAAGAAGATGCGCGTGAAGTCGCACGGCAATTGAAAAATCCGCAAAAGTCGCCCTCGGCGGTGCTCAACCAGTTCAGCCAGATACTCGGAACAATGCAGTCCAATTTTTCCACCGGGCGCAATGTTCGGGTTATTCACGAAACGACCGCCTTCGAAGAGTACTCACTGTCGGATGTCGGCAAACTTTGGGGGAAAGCGAAAGCGATCGGCGGGAAGGTTGTGGCCGCAGTCAAATCCAGAGCCGGAAGCATTCTCGGGCGGGCCGGAGCGCTTGTTAAGAAGTTACCAATCGGAACGCTTCTGAAACTGGCTGAAAAAATCGCAGTGTGGGTGAAGACGCGTCTGTTGCAGTATCTCAAGGCTAAGCAATCGGAGTTTGTCACGGCGATTGAGAATCCGGCCGACGGCGTCACGATTGTGCTCACCTTTAGCAATCCACCCTATTTGGATACGATCTGCAATGTGCTCAAGGGGATCAAGGCGATTACCGGAAGAGAAATGGAGTCGTCTGAGATTCCGAGTGCCAGTGTGCAGATTCTGCCAGGGTTTCACCGGAGGTAGGCAATTATGTCGCGAACGCAATTGGAACGACAATTGGCGCATTGGTCGGCGGCGATTGAAAGGCTTGAGGGGTGGCAACACTGGGCCTCGCTGGAGGCATGGCGGAACCTGGAGAGTTCACTCGGGATCAGTTTGATCAGGCACTTCACTGAATCGATTGCCTCGCTGGCAAAGAAGGCGGCGATCGGGCGGGCGATGATGACCGGGGCAAATTCGAGCGAGCAACTTGGGAAAGTGCGGCGACAAATTCTGGCGGTCAGGCGGGAGTTTGTGCAGGTGGAAACACTGCTCGACTTCTTTGGTGACGCTATCAACAGTCGGACCGGCGCGGAAATGGCGGCGCTACTGCATGCCTGCGACATCCTTGCCGAGAAATCGATGCGGCAACTGCTAGACCAGTTTGACCAACCGACCCCGCCGGTACTGACTTATCTCGATAAAGGGTTAGGGGCATCGATTCTCAAGGCGGGACTTCGGTTGTGGGACGGCCGGACAGTCAATCCGGTTTCGGCCATCAAGATTGTGCGGCACAACCTGCTCAGGCCGACCTCGCTCATTCACGAGGCGGGTCACCAGGTGGCGCACCAGCTTGATTGGAACAACCAACTGGCGGTTGCGCTCAACGAGGGAATCAAGGCCTCATCTACTACTCTCGCCGCGACGTGGAGCGAGTGGGCCTCGGAAATCGCGGCCGACGTCTTTGCCTTTGTGCACACCGGGTATGCATCGGTGGCGGCCCTGCATGATGTGTTGGCGGGTGAAGAAGAATTGGTGTTCGCAATCAGGCCGGGTGATCCGCACCCGATGTCGTACTTGCGAGTACTTCTGGGAGTCGAACTCTGTCGGCTGGCGTATGGCCGAGGACCATGGGATGAACTTGCCGAGTCATGGACGTCCACACACCGATTGGCGAGCGCCGAATCTGAAGCGAAGGAACTGGCGACAGAGTCGACTCGGGTATTGCCGATCGTTGCGCACATTTGCCTGACAAAACCGTTGGCCTCCTTTGGAGGGCGACCGGTTACCAAGGTAATCGATCCAATCCGGGTTGGATCCGCTGAGCTGGAGAGGCTTGAGAGTGAACATGGAGAGTCGCTCTATCGGTCGGCGTCGCTGGTTCATAGCGAATGCCTGCGGACGACCTCGCTGACTGGGTACAGATCGGCGACCAATCCGGGACAAGCACGAGACTATTGGAAGAAACAAAAATCAATGATGCTGTTGCTCGGCGGCGGGCGGCAGTTGCACATGAAAAAAGTGGCGTAAGGAGGAGAGCGTCTATGTCAAAAGAAGATGACTATCAATCACGAACACTTGCGGCGATGGCCGAAGTGATAGCGGCCTTGAATGCGATAGCCGTACGGATAGACACGGGGCTATCGACCGCCAGCCAGGTAGCGGATTTGCTTCAGACCCTGGCGGGGGCTGAACAACAACTGCAAGCTCTGCAACTCGAGGTATCGAACGTTGCAATCGGAGTCAATAACTTGGCACAAATCCGACTGCAACCAATCGATGCCCCTCGTGACCAATTCAACAACTTGGTCAATCAGGCGAAATCAAGAATCATTAGATTCCGCCCCAATCCAGTTTTTCACTACGGGTTGTAAATGCTTTACCGGCCGAGTAAGATTGCAAACTAATAGGGATAGGAGTCAATAATGTTTGTTCAACTGTCAAGCCCGGGCGGAGTACTGAATGCCGTTACGGCTAATGGACTTTTGCAACTTACACCGTTCGAACTTGCATGGCTAATTGAACGCGTGTGGGGCTCGCAACAACTACGGCCTGTTGCAACCCTCCAGCCCTTTCCCGTGCACTACTTGTTTGAGCAAGATGGAGTACCACCTGGCGCACCGTCGCCTTGGCAACGGGAAATGGAAAATCTAATCTGCAACTTCGAAAGACCGTTTGTAACGCCCCATCTTATCTATGCGTACCTGATCGAGAATACTCGTGTTTATGAAATAGTTGCTAAGCTACTTGAACATCTCGTTCACGGTGAGAAAATGGGTATTCCCGTTTATGACCCTTTGACCGGCCAGAACGCACAATCCTGGTTGAGAGCCACCGAGGAATTGTTTTTTAGCGACGGTCCACATGGGTTAGTCCACAGGACTACAAGCTCGTTGCGCCCGGACAGCGGCGCAACACGTCGAAACGCCTATTTCCGGATGTTCGGCCTTGATCTTAATCATAAGTTGACCGCAGGGTCAGCATACCCAAACAACCGGCCCGAGCGCTCTAACACAACTTTTGTAGAAACCTTTGAACAACTTCTAAAGGAAGTTTGGGTCGGCATTGCGAATTCATCGAACACTTCTGGCCGCAATGACACTGATCAACCAAAGATTCAATTGCTCGTAGACCAATTGCGGGACATGCTCAGAGAACGGCGCGCCTTTGGCAACTTGATAAGGGAAGAATTCAGTGCCGTTGTAACTCTGTCGTGGTGTCATCTTTCAGTAATGTATGCGTCGCCGATTCTGAATTCTTTAGCTATCAACGCAACAACACCCCAGGAATTTCTGACAAAACTTGGTAACCGAGTGGGCGTGCCGGCGCATCCGCGGACAGAGAACTTCTTTCAATTGGCCCTCCCGATGTCGGAAATCCTTCTTGGCATTGAGAACGGAGTCTTCAACAATGGGGCTTCTGTAAATCTATACGCTGCGGCCGTAGCACCCGCGGTGAATGTTGCTCGGACTAACATGGAAACAATCATCACTCACTGGTCGATTGCGACGGGGAGGAATCTCAAAGCGCGGGATGTCAATCAGATGCCGGCGGGTGCGATGGCGAGGTAAGTGGCTGTTAGCGAACATCACCCTTCGACTGGCTCAGGGTGACTTAAGTTGGCCCCGGGTGACTAAGACTGGCTCACGGTGACTTAAGACCCGCAGGGTGAGTTAAGCCTGATCAGACCAATTTGGTTTCGCAGGATTTGGCTTTGGCGTTAGCTTACAATCAACCGGAAGCCCTTGCCGTGGATGGTCAGGATTTCGATCCGTTTGTCGTCCTTGAAATACTTGCGGAGTTTGGACACGAAGACATCCATGCTCCGCCCCGAAAAATAGGAGTCGCTTTGCCAGACCTCGCGCAGGGCGACCTCGCGGTCGAGTGTGCTGTTCATATGGAGGCACAACAGACGGAGCAGATCGGTTTCTTTGGCGGTCAGTTTGTACTGAGTGCGGCCGTGCTGTAGAATTTGACGGCGGCTGTCGAACGAATATTTGCCTATCTCAAATGTAGTCTGTTCACCGGTTTTGGCCGAAAGGCCGCGGGTCCGGCGCAAGACTGCTTGAATGCGGAGCAACAGCTCCTCAACCGAAAATGGTTTGGTCAGGTAGTCGTCGCATCCGATATTGAATCCCTCGATCTTGTCCTCTTTGAGAGATTTGGCCGTCAGAAAAATGATCGGGGTATTGGCGTCGGTCGTGCGTACCTGCTTGGCGAACGAGAAACCGTCGAGTTTGGGTAACATTACATCTACCAGACAAAGATCGAATCGTGATTGCCGGTACGCGGCCAGACCGTCCTCGCCGTTGATCTGTAGCGAAACGTCGAATCCGTTCAAAGTCAGATGATCGCGGATAATCGCCCCGAGATTGGGGTCGTCTTCGATGAGGAGTATACGCGGGAAAGTAGTCATTACTATTAGGATGCAATTGGAAAGGTCAGCGTTGCAGTTGTTCCCTGGCCGGACTTTGACGTGATCGATACCTGGCCGCCCATAGCGTTGGTCATCAGCTTCACATATGATAGCCCAATGCCGAACCCCTTGACATCGTGAACATTGCCGGTGCGCACCCGGTAGTATTTGTCGAACAAGTGTGGCAGATCGCGCTCTGGAATCCCGATGCCGTTGTCTGTCACCGTGAGCACGACCGTGCGGCCAACATTGGTAGTCGAAACTGCGATATGTGGTGCGCCCTGCGAGTATTTGGTCGCGTTGTCCAAAAGGTTAGCGATGATATTGGACAGGTGCATCGAGTCGACGGCCACGGTAGAGTGGTCGGCCTTCAGAGCAAGCGTGATTTCGCCACCCCGGTGTTCGACTTGAAGCGCAAAACTTCGCGTGACCGAAGTGATGATCGAGTGAATGTCGATATCGCTGATAGTCAGTTCGTAGTCGCCTTCTTCAAGTACCGCCATCTGCAATATCTTGTCTACATTCGCCCGCATGCGGGAATTCTCATCGCGGATCATCGATTGATACTTGCCCACCTGCTCGGGTTCGACCGCGATATCGTGGCGAGCGAGTGCGTCACACGCCAGTGCGACAGTCGAGAGCGGAGTCTTGAACTCATGCGTCATGTTGTTGATAAAGTCGACCGTGAGCTGGGCAAAGCGACGCTGACGCATGATAGTAATAACCGAATAGGCAAAGCAAAGAGCGATGACCAGCATGAAAGCTGACGTAGCAACCGTGAGTGGCAAGAGCTGGCGGGTGACAAATTCAGCGCGTCCGGGGAAAAGAACTGTGAGCTCCGAGGGCACTGCGAATATGTCGCTGGGGAAAAGGCGAGTTTTCAGGTCGGACTGGAGCACGCGCTTTCGGTCCAACTCTGCTTTCGCTAACCGAATTGAATCATCGGCGGTTGATACGACTGCGAAGTCAAACGGCAAGTCGATTCCGGCGGCGATAAACGAGGAGTTCAATAGCGAGTCGAGGGTGGTTGTGTCGAGACGCTTTTCGATCGGTTCGGACTCGCCCATGATCAAGTTGTCGACGACCTGACTGACGATGAACATCCGGTTGCTGTCGCGTCCGAAAAGAGGCATAGTGTTGGAATCGAGACAGTCAATTTTCATTTCAAAAGTATCGGAGGCGTCACTGCCGAGTCTGACAAAGACACTTCGCGCGGTGGCGAGCGAGTCATCCAGGGGAAGGTGATATTCACCCGCCGGAGTTTCCGAGTCAACCAGTGTGCGCGATTGTCCCCCTAATGAATCTTTGACCACAATGGTCACATGCTGTTGCCGGGGGACATTGTAGTGGAGGGTGTCGCGCCTGACCCAAAAGGGGAGTGCGCCAGCCGAAGGCTCCGGCAAACCTGCGTGATCGATTTTGGTCAGACCGCCGGTTGTATCGTTCACCGAAAGGGCCATCACTTTGATCGCTTTGCCGGAATGGCGTTCGCCGGTAAATCGAATCGCATTGCGCGCGACCTCACGGGTTTCGAGCTGACGCGCCACAGTCTGCATGGCGGAGATAGCGTTGTCGCGAAAAGCCTGCTCTTTGAGCTGGCGGGCGTTGGATAACAAAAGTATCTGAACGACCAACAGCCCGGCCAGAGAAATGACGGCGGCGGCGACAATCAACAACACTGTTCGGCGAGTGAGTTTCACGTATATAATATACGTTGCAAACGCCGCGATTCCACGTTGTTAACATCTCTTAACATCCGCTGACAGATCTTAACTATCCGCCTGTGAAGTGCCGCCGTACAATAGGGCAGAAACAGAAATGTACCGCCCAATAAAGGAGAACGGCAGATGCAGACGAGAATTGTAGCGGCAATCGCGCTGATGACTTTAGGATTGTTTGGCGCGACATCTCAAATCGAGGCTCAGCAGGTTATGCACAAGATGGAGGGGGAAGGATTCTTCATGATTCAGGAAACCGGGGCATTGGTTGTACAAAACAAAGATACCCTGAAAGTCGATTTGCTCCCGCCGCCCGAAGCGATGGCTAAAGGGTACGCCAAGGTCGATCTGAAAGTGGGCGATTTGATTTTGTTGGTGAACGGAAAGAAAGTAACCACCGCCGGCCAGCTCGAAGAAATATTCAAAAGCATCAAAGCAGGAGAAGAAGTCTCGCTGGGAATCAAACGCGACGGCGGCCTGCGGTTGGTGAAATTTGTCCGCGCCGACGAAAGCAAATTGCCCAAGCGCCAGATGATGATGATGAAACAGGGCGACGGTGGCGGTGAGGGCGAAGATCAGGTGCAAGTGCAAACAATCAACGGCATGAAAGAATATACCGGCAAAGGCGCACGAATTTTGCCGTCATCGGGGTTGATCATCGCCATCAAGGAAAGTGGCGTGGGTGTGATCGGTGTAATGCCAATGGCGAAAGAAAAGATTGCCGGTGGCGAGGTCAAAGAGGGCGACATGATTGTCGCGGTCAACGGCAAGACACTGGCTAATACCGACGAACTGGTGGATATGGTTGATGGAGCGGCCGACGGCGCCAAGCTGGAACTAAAGATCAAGCGAGGCGGCGAGATGTTTACAGTTACCATTACCAAGACCAAAGACATGGGCCAGAGAATTATCAGGCAGTCAAACTAACGTATGAACCGGCTGACCAGAAATATATCGATCTGTCTTGTCGCACTCGCGGCGATGGCAATCACACCGAGTGCGATAGCGCAGTCGCCCAATTTTAACCAGCGCGACGATACCTATCGCGTGCTCGGACTGAAGCGGGCCAAGGAAGCGTACGAAGTCGCCAGGGCCGAATACGACCGTCAAAGGGACATGTTCGCCAAACAGCTCATTTCGTCGGTCGAACTTGACCGGGCACGCAATCTGTTTGCCGATGCCGAGGTCAACTACCAGCAGTCGCTCTTGGCGGTTATTTTCGAGCAACAGTATGTTTCGGTCAGCTCGGCGGTGAAGTATTACGACAGCAAGGGTCAGCGCCGGGTGCGTTTGACCCTTGCCAATATGTCCAGCGGATCGGCCGAGGCGCAGAAGTTGATGAATTTGGACGATCCGATTTTTCGCTCGCTCCAGCCGGATATCATCAACAATGTCTATGTGTCCCTGCTCAACGACGCTCAGGCGATCATCGGCCAGCCGTATGAACAAAAGCTCAATTCGCTTCAGTTCGGTGACCCGCAGACAATTGACTTTGCAATCCTCGAAGATCTTGATGCCGTCACCGTGTCGATCATCTACGGTTCCGGTTCTCAGCGAACGCTCAAGATTTATCTGCAGAAAGATGCGCGGGTCAACAAGGTAGCGGTCCATTCGGAACAGTTTTCGCAGGAACTTGAACTTGGCAAATCGGCCACATTCGATCTGAATCTCGAACTGTATAGCGGATCGGCCAATACGTTCGGGCTTGAAGTGATGGGATTGCCGGCAGAGATCAGCCGGTTTTTCCGTGATGGCGCCAGTCAGGCGCGTCTAAGTCAGGTGCGGTTTAGCGAGGCGACCCGGAGCAAGAAAGCGTCGCTTGAAATTTCGCTACCGGACCGCCCGACCGGCGGCGTAGTGATCGACAAGCCAATTTCGTTCTTTGTGGTGGTAGCGCCGTCGGAGAAGCTGGAACAAATTCGCGCGGCGGGGGACAAGCAATGGACCTCCGAAGAGCTTGAAAAACTTGATATAGGGTATGCGCATCTTGATCTGCTCCCGCGCGGCAAAGGACGCCTGTTGGTCAAAGCGACGCAATTGTATTACGCCATCGAGTCGGACGCCAGCGCGACCGTGCCGCTTGAGCTGGTCAACGAGGGGAGTGACCGGCTTACGAATGTCGCATTGCAACTCGATCTGCCGCTTAACTGGACAAAGCTGATCGATCCGACAACGGTCGCAGACATTGCAGTTGGCGCCGACGCGACGGTCAAACTGACAATCACCCCGCCGGAAAATATTGCGCCCGGCAAGTACGATGTCCGGGTGCGCAGTTCGGCGATGTCGAACGGCCAGCCGGTAATCGGCGAGGACAAGACTGTCACCATCGAGATACTTCCGGGAAGTAATATCATCGGCACGATTTTGCTGGTGCTGGTGATTGTCGGTTTGGTGGCGGGACTGGTGGTATTCGGCATACGGCTCTCGCGCAAATAGTGTGTTGATAAACGACCTAAACAGATATCGAGGTACAGATGGCACAGACACCATATCTTGAAGCGGCGAATTTGACCAAGCGGTACGAGGACGGCGTGC
The DNA here is from genome assembly GCA_964571235.1 of uncultured Ignavibacteriales bacterium. Lineage (GTDB taxonomy): Bacteria > Zixibacteria > MSB-5A5 > GN15 > FEB-12 > JACRAV01. The sequence continues at coordinate 479,222 of CAZNAI010000003.1, forward strand.
TCGCGCTTGACCATGTCTCGTTCACCGTGCACCCGGGACAAATCTACGCGATGCTCGGCGCCAACGGCGCCGGAAAGACCACGACGATCAACATCTTTCTTAACCTAATCGAGCCGACTGAAGGGGAAGCGCGAGTTGCGGGAATTGTGACACATCGCGAGCCGCTGGAAGCCAAGGCGCACGTTGCGTATGTGTCGGAAAATGTCATGCTGTATGGCAATTTCACGGCATTGCAAAATCTTGAGTTCTTTGCACGATTGGGGGGCAAACGGAACTATAGCCGCGATGACTTACGCGATATCTTAGTACGAGTCGGATTGCCGAGCGATGTTCACCACAAGAAGGTGCGCGGCTTTTCCAAAGGGATGCGTCAGAAATGTGGCATTGCGATTGCCATCTTAAAAGACGCGCCGGCCATCTTGCTTGACGAACCGACCTCGGGACTCGATCCGAAAGCGGGTTGGGAATTCAGCCGGCTACTTGAATCGTTGCGGTCGGAAGGGAAGGCGATCCTGATGTCGACGCACGATATTTTTCGCGCCAAGGAGATTGCCGACACGATCGCAATAATGAAAGAAGGGCGGTTGGTGATGGAACAGCCGGCGAAAGAACTGGCTCATCTCGATCTGGAAAAATTGTATATGGAACATATGGCCGGCCACGACTCCCCGGCAGTTGCGGAGGTCTGATGCTTGCAACGTTGATTGAAAAGGAAATCCGCGATCTCTTGGGGTCGACCAAATTTGTCATTTCGTTTTCGGTGTGCGCGGTACTGTTGGTTCTGTCGTTTTTCACCGGCGCACAGAACTTTAAGGCGGCCCAGCGGCAATACGAGGCGGCCAAGGCGGAAAATCTGCGGCAACTGGACGGTCTCACCGATTGGCTGATGCTAAGACAGAACCGAATCTTCTTACCGCCGGAACCAGTGGCGGCGATTGTAACGGGAATATCTAATGATGTCGGGCGCACGGTTGAAGTAACCGGACGCGGAGAGTTGACCACGCAGGACAGTCGCTTCGAGGGCGAACCGCTCTTTGCCGTGTTCCGGTTTCTCGATCTTGAGTTTGTCTTCGGGGTTGTCCTGTCGCTGTTGGCGATTTTACTGGGATATGACGCGATCTGCGGCGAGAAGGAACGAGGCACACTCCGCCTTGTCTTTTCCAATGCCGTTCCCCGCGCGACATATTTGATCGGGAAATTGGTTGGTTCCATTGCGGCACTCGTGCCCGCGCTAATTATTCCGGTATTGGTGGGTTGTCTGCTACTCATCGCGATGGGCATCCCGATGGACAGCGGCAGTTGGTTGCGACTTGCGTTGGCGATTGGCACCGGGCTTTTGTATTTCGTCGTCATACTGACGCTTTCAATCATGGTATCGTCGATGACCCACCGGTCTTCCAGTTCGTTTCTCACTATGCTGGTCATATGGGTGATGGCTGTCTTTGTGGTGCCGCGAGCGGCGGTATTATTGGCCGGCAGAGCTGTTGATGTGCCGTCAGTGGATGAACTCTCGGCCAAAAAGCAGGCGTTCGGCGGGCAGATGTTTGCGGCGAACCGTCAGGCGCTCTCATCCTGGTCTCCCCAGAGTAACGGGGGGGATATGGACGCCATGATGAAGCAATTTCAGGATATGATGGAAAAACAGGCGGACGAACGCGACCAAAAAATGCAGGCATTCAGCGGACAACTCAATGAAGATCGCGCCAATCGCCAGCGAGTTCAACAGCGCTGGGCTTTTGCCGCGGCACGGCTCTCGCCGATGGCATCGTTTTCACTCTCAATTACATCGCTGGCCGGAACTGATCTCCGTCTGAGCGACCGGTTTGCCGACGAGGCAAAGGCGTATCAGGATGACTACGCCAAATTTATCAAGGCGAAGACCGGCATGGTCCCGGGGCGCGGTATGATCATCATGCGGGTAAACGAGGAGTCCGGCGAAAAGCCCAAGCCGGTCGACCCGAAGGAACTCCCCGAGTATCAGCACCGGACGATCGACACGCAGTCGTCGGTGGCCGCCGCCGTGCCGGGTATCGGCCTGTTGTTCCTGTGGGGACTGGGCGCTTTTGCCGCGACCTTCTGGTCGTTTCTGCGATATGATTTGAGATAAACGAGGTGACCGATGTTTGGAGTACTTGTACAAAAAGAATTGAAAGCGATTTTGCTCAGCCCCCGCTTTGTGGGGACATTTTTGGTTGGCGCCGTGCTCATTTTGTTGTCTGTCTTTGTCGGCATACAGGAGTATCGGGCGGCAGTCGATCATGCGCGAACATCACAGCAACTTTCCGACCAGCGTCTGCGCGAGTCGACCTCCTGGATGGGAGCCTCGACCCGGGCTTATCGTAGTCCCGACCCGATGATGATTTTTGTGTCGGGGCTGGCTTTCGATGTCGGCCGGTGGTCGGAGATCAGCACGCGCAGTGGTGTGCGGCTTCGCCACTCGCTCTATTCGGATGAGCCGATTTTTGCGGTGTTTAGGTTTGTTGATTTCACACTAATAGTGGTTGTGGTGATGTCGCTCTTTGCGCTACTGTTCACCTACGACGCAATCTCCGGTGAGCGGGAAAATGGCACATTGAAGCTGGTCTTCTCCCACCCGGTGCAACGGGCCAAATATGTTTTGGCAAAAGCAACCGGCGCCTGGCTGGGACTTGTAGCGGCATTGGCGATTCCGACAACTTTGGCTCTGCTCCTCATAGCAGTGTACAATGTGCCGTTTGCGCCGGTTGACTGGCTACGACTCCTGTTACTGCTTGGCTTTGCCGTACTGTTTTGCGGATGCTTTGTCGTCATCGGCCTGCTCATTTCGTCACTCACACGAAATTCGTCATTGTCGTTTCTGGTGGGGTTGATGGTCTGGGTGGGATTGACGCTAATTATTCCGCGTTTAGGTGTCGCGGCGGCCGGACAGATGACCGCCGTGCCGACAGTGGCGGAATTACAAGGTCATCGTGAGTCATTCGCCCGCGATAAATGGGATAAGTTCACACAAGAGGGGATATCGCGCTGGAACGGAAACACTGATTCGCTGGGCGAAGAGGCGCTCTTGGCCCGAATTCAATACGAAGATTCGCTGAGGCGGCAGGTGGAAAAAGATATCAGCGACTATGAGTCACAGATCTATGCTGATCTTCGTCGTAAGAGTGAGCGACGCGAGCGGCTTGCCCTGACGCTCGCCCGAGTCTCGCCGGTGTCGGCTTTTCAACTGGGAGCGATGTCGCTGGCGGGAACTGATCTGGCGATGAAATCGCGCTTTGAAGATGCGATGGACTCGTATCGCGGGCAGTTTGCTTCGTTTGTTGATCAGCAACAGGCGGCCAATCCGGGAGCGGGCAGTATCCGCATCGAGATGGATTCGGAGAAGGGGATGAAGATCGACAATCCGCGCGACGCCGGCGCACTGGATGTAGGCAGTATTCCCAAGTACGCACCGCTGTCGTATTCGGTCAGCGTGGCGGGAGGATCGCTGGCGGTTGACTTTACGGTACTTGCGCTGACTCTGCTCGGATGTCTCATGGGATCGGTGGTTGCGTTCAATCGATACGATGTGCGATAGATATATTCGAGAACATGCGAGAACAAAAACTGCGGCCGGTAGCACTTTGGTGCCACCGGCCGCTATCGTTAACAGGATGTAATCGTTTCTTATCTGATCTTTGTGGCGTCACGCGGAGCGGGTGTTGCCATGAGGTTCAGCGGAAGGGTTGTCGACGAACTCACTCCAGCGGGTTGTCCCGAAACTGCCGCAGGCGGATCACCCATTGTCCAATTGGCCGGATTGGTTGGATCGCCGCTCTTGTACGTCATCCGCCAATAGACTTCAAGCGGATAGTACCCCGACCAGTCGGCTGTCCAGTAGTCGACATAGGCGGCGACGTCCCAGACTTTGGCCGAGGATTGGGTTACCTCCATTTGCAGAGGAGAAAGATACAGCACCCAGCCGTCGGACATGCCGAAATTATCGTACGCAAACTGGAACACCTGGGGATCGGTAAGCGCTTGCATGGCCGCGACAGCGGTAGTGGCAGTCGGCGCGAAGTTGGTGACTGTTACCGTGACGGTGTCGTAGTGATTGACAATCTTGGTGACCGTGTCGTGTACGACGATGTTGACATGCACAGTATCGGTACGGTGAACGGTATCGATATCGTGGATGATCATCGTGTCGATTCCTGAAACGGTGTCGATCAGGTAGACGGTGTCACCGGGCAGTTCGATGTACTTGGTGTCGTGGACGATTTCTGTCGAGGTGACTGTCCGTTCCTTGTCACAACCAGTCACTCCGGTGACAAGCGCGAGAACCGCCAGCGTTCCGGCAAATCCCATAAGTCTTCTCATACTACAATTCTCCTCTGGGCAAGCCTTCTATTTGAGGAGGGGTAGTGCAAGAACCGGGCCAAGTAGCTGGAGGATATGATAGTGCCAGTAGGACACCATCGGTCAACAGTTTGCGGATAATCAAGCACGAAGGATGGTAGTCACACGTACGCACAAGATCGCAACGTGGTGCGACCGCTGGATGTGCAAGAACTGAACAGTAAATAGTCCGGGCCCACAGGAGGCAGGCCGAAAAAAAAGGACGCGAGAGATTTGCCCGGCTATTGTTTGGGAGTTAGCGTATATCGAATGGTGAGGATGCCGGGTACATCACCCTGATAACCGGGATAATGTGCTCTTAAATTGTGCTCGCCGACTATCTTGCCGGTCGCAGGATCAATGTTGCCCTCAAGATACAAATTCATTCCGACCAGCGCGGTAGAGTCGTCAACGCGAAAATCATGATTGAAAATTTCGAGACTCGTGTAGTTGAAAGTGGTCGTATCGTGAGGCGGTTCACCCTTTGATTCGGAGTGGGTGTCTACTGTGATTTGCACCGACGATGAGGAATCATCCATGTAACTATAACCAAGCATCAGAAGATATTTCTTGGAAGAGGCGTCCATTTCCATCATAATCTGGTCGCTATTGCGCACTTTTCCTGAGCCGGCCCCGTGCGTTTTGGTGGTCTGATCGTACTGAGTGCCCATTTCCGTTACGAGATCTTTGCAGATATCGACAATCGTATAATCCAGCGTACACATCCCCTTGGTCGCCTCAATATAGGCCAACCCGGCGGCTTGCTGTTGTTCATCGGTGGCGTCGTCCGCTACTTCTATTCCGGCGTTCATCCATGTGGCAGTGTGTTCAGTTTTGGCCAGCAAGTCCATAGTGTATTTCTGGGACTCGGCAAGTGTCATTTTCTGGGCGCTCATGGTCATAGCCGATCTCACCTGTGAAATGCTTGGCCCGCCGGTTCGCATATTCAGCGGAAGCGACTTAGTGAAGTGGCGTTCCAGCGAAGTTGTGTAGGAACACGAGCCTCCGGTCATGGCGGGGGTGTATGTCCCCTGCGCTGTCGCCTTGAAAATAATCTCGTACTGGAGCTCATAGCCCTCGGCGTTGAAGAGCGTTTGTATATCGCTTGCAAATGACACAAGCGGCATGAAAAGAACAACGAGCGCACTGGCGGTGAAACTGCGGCGAACTGACTGTAGCATATGTCCTCCCATAATTGACTGATCCAATCTACTATTTGTCGAATGTCAGATCAAGCATTTGTAACGGGGTCAATGATCTCCGCCTTCTATTCAGTTCAATGATTCAGCGACGATCGCATGCCGATATCGGTTTGTCGCCCGATGCGACTTACCAAAGAGGGAAATTTGAGAATGTCGGCGCGGGTGGTGCGGAAATTCACGATACAGGCGCGCAAGGCAAATTTCCCGCTGATCATGGCCACCGAGACAAAGGCCTCGCCGGATCGCTCGATGCCGAGCATGATTTGCTCATTCAATTTGTTGAGGTACTCGGCGACCGGAGTTTCGTCGGCACGGGATTTTAGATCAGCCGGCAGGTAACGGAACGTCGCGATGCTCAAGTGCTGAGTGAGGGTTTCGATTTCAGGTTCTTTGGACAGGCCTGAAAACATCTCCTGCGAGAGAGCGATGTCGTCGTCGATCATTTTCAGATACCCCGAGCGTCCAACCTGCTGAAGCGCCAGCCATACTTTGAGTGCGCGGAAACCGCGCGAGTTTTGCAGGCCGTAGTCGACGAAGTTAATGACTTCACGGTCGAAGTGGTAGTACGACGGGTGATACGAGAAGGCATCGGTCATCGCTTTGGGATCGCGCACCAGCGCACAGCCGATTTCGAGCGGCATGTAGAGCCACTTGTGGGGGTCGATCGCGACCGAGTCGGCTTCTGATAGTCCCGCGAGTTCTTTGGGTGCGAGACTGGCGTTTGCGGCAAAACCGCCGTAGGCGCCGTCGACATGAAACCAGAGATTTTCATCGCGGCAGATTTTGGCGATGTCGTACAGCGGGTCAACAGCGCCGGTACTAACCGATCCAGCGGTGCCGACGACCAGAAATTGTTGATTGCCAGCTTTGCGATCGGTATCGATTGTCTTTCTCAGTATTGTCAAATCCATTTGCAAATTGTTGTCGACCGGAATCCAGCGGATCGTGTTGGTTCCCAGCCCAAACAGGTCGGCCGCCTTTTGTACCCAGGTGTGAGTTTCGGCAGAGCAGTATGTAATCATCTTGTGCGCACCGGTATCGCCCAGCCCATTCTTGCGAATATCCCATTTTGCCTTGGCGGCGCGGGCCGAAAGGAATCCCACAAAGTTGGCCATGTTGCCGCCGCTGACAAAGATTCCGCCGCAATTGGTTGGATACCCGATCAAATCGGCGATCCAGCGAATAGACTGCGATTCGATTTCGGCGGCGACCGGCGAGAGTTTCCAGGCGCCGCAATTTGGATTGACGGCGGCGGCGAGAAAATCGGCCAGCACACCAATGGGCGTCGCACCGGCAGTGATATACCCCCAGAACCCCGGATGGCCATTGTACAGCGAATGATCGATTAACGTGTGCGAGATATCATTGATGAGCTTGGCCGGATTGGCGCCGTTTTCGGGAAGACTGCGCGAGGAATTAATGAGCGTACGAATAGTGGGGGCGTCGGTTGACCGGGTAACAGGCCGGTCGGGCAGTGACTCCAATAGTTCTGCGATCTGATCGACCAGTTGATGGCCGATCTGTTTGAATTGATCGGCTGACATGTCTATAGGTGCGCTACGGACTGAGTCGGTATTGACAGGCGATTTCATGGTCGGGTCTCCAAAGTGTAGGTGCCATTTTCCGGACATCGACTGAAAATATACAATTTTGGTCGATATTGACCAAGTGAGAAGGCACGTATTCTGATTCAGCCACGCAAGTCTAAGAACCGAATACGTCGGTGCTCATGTACTTAAGGCCGGAGTCGACCATGAGAGTGACAACGGTGGCGTTGGGCCCTAGCCGCCGGGCAACTTCGAGGGCGGCGACAACATTGGCGCCCGAAGACGTACCGGCAAAAACGCCTTCCTCGCGGGCCAACCGTCGCGCCATCGCTTTGGCATCGGCCGTTGCCACCGGGACTATTTCGTCGACAAGCGATGGTTCCCACAGTGGCGGAATGTAGCCGATTCCGACACCCTCAATCTTGTGCGGGCCGGGCTGACCACCGGACAAAACGGCCGACTCGGCTGGTTCGACAATCGCCACTTTGATGCTGGGGTTGTTTTTCTTTAGAACAGTAGCCACACCGCGAGATGAAGCGGCGGTGCCGACTGAATGCACAAAAGCATTGATCTTGCCGTTCGTCTGATTCCAGATTTCTTCGCCGAGAGAATAGTATCCAGTAATGCTATCGCGATTGTTTAGTTGATCTGTCCAGAATGTGCGGGGTTCGTGGCTGATTTCTTTGGCAACAGCGATCATGTCGAGAATGAGCTTTTTGGTAGTCAGCCCACCCTCGCTTGGTACCAACGTGAGTTCGGCTCCCAGCGCCGACATATGACGGAGTTTCTCTTTGGCGAAAGCATCGGAGGTGACTATCCGCAGTCGATACCCTTTGGCGACAGAAACGAGCGCCAGCGAAATACCGGTGGAGCCACCGGTGTATTCAACGATAGTATCGCCCGGTTTCAAACGACCGTCTGATTCGGCGCGAGCTATCATCGCCCCGGCGGCGCGGTCTTTCATCGAGCCGGTCGGGTTCTCCCATTCGAGCTTGGCGAATATCTTCGCGCTGTCCGGTGGTACGACTTTGGTCAATTGAACAAGCGACGTGTTTCCGATTGCGCGAAGGAGACTGGAAGAGTCCGTAGGCATTGAAAGTTCCTGTTCATCAGGTGAGTGTCTATGTCAACGCCGCAAACGAACAGAGTTGCCGACCGAATGTCAAGCTATGCTACGTGGGTGATCTACATGCCACCAATAGTAATTGCGTGGTGCAATTGCCGGATCGTATACTATCCCTGTTCCTTCACATAAGAAATGTTCTCAGCTACGCATGGAGAGTTAATGAGGATAAAGCGATGAAAATCTATCGCAACAGCCTGGCCAAAACAGTCGATTCTGTTCACGACGCGTTCTTTTTCGATCTGCCAAAATTAAAGGCGACGACAGACGAAGTCGCGCGTTGGATTGCTGGTCGACAAGGAGAGCCGGGGGCGTACGCCGATATGTTCGCTCCGAGCTCGCACGATGCAAAATGCGGAATTCGGCTTTTCACCGGAGAGTTTCTAGGCCCGAGCGCCTCGCTCCGGCATGTGACGGGGGAAGAAGCATCGCGAGCGCTGATACTGTTGAACTCTCGCAAACCGTATGTTACCTCCGCGTTAGAGAGAGCCACTGAGGGGATGATGGCATCCTTACAACGAGCCGAGAACATGAAGAAGAAATGGTTTTGCTGTGGTACCTGCGACCCGGCGCTGTGGCGTCATATTACCGCAGGTGGACTGTCGGGGGCAGAGATGTGGCTGTCAAAGGGAATGAAACTGCTCAAGGCACAACGGGATGACAAGGGGGGATGGCGTCGTTTTCCCTTCTATTACACACTCTTGGCGCTTAGCGAGGTCGATCTTCCTGCCGGAAGACAAGAGATGCGGCATGCGGCGAAACGAATTGAGCGATTGTTGGCCAGAACCAAGCCCACCGGGGCTTTCAGCAAACGAAGAATTGCGGTACTCGAACGAATCCTGGCTAAGTGTTGAGCCAAATGAATTATGGTGGCGGGGGGCAGGATTTGAACCTGCGACCTTCGGGTTATGAGCCAGTTCTGATTCCATAACGCGGGACAATACGGGACACCAAAAGATATGAACGGCACTCAGTTGCCGGGATTCGTCTTGTCTCGTGTTGTTCCCTTTTTCATGCTGTTTTGGCTATTCTTGTTAGAAGGCTGTTAGAAAGCACGCTCTCGGTTTGTTGCCGTCACTTCACCTCTTCTCTCTTGTCCCGAAATTTTTCCTTCGCCGAAGCACCTACTTTGATCGCCTCAAGTCCAACCTCGGAGAGCATATGAGTGATAGATTTGGCCGCCTTCTCTGCGCGGATATCGCTGAACGCAGTGTGTACCGCATCGTTCCATTTGAACGCCTTCTCAAGTTCATCAACATCTTTGATTTCCCCGCCCTTCAGATAGACGTAGAGCCTGCCGAAACGAAGCGCATGGCGACGAGAATACAGGGCAGTTCCTTCGTGCAATAACGCACGCGCTATGCCGATGAGGAAATAGCCGATTCCGGCCATCAGTGCCCCGATAGTTAGCATTCTCAGTACGATAATCACGAATTGAAGCGGGGGGTAGTCAAGTACGACCGGCGCAACCTTTGGATCCTCGCTAATAATTTTGTTTATTGTCAGTAGATCCCCCAGCGATTGATACAGAAAGACGCAGACGAGAATCATAAGCGTGACCGTCACTCCAGCAACTATTGCCCCCCAAACTTGGTATCGCACAGCCCGATTGGAAATTGCCATTTGCGCCTTTTCCACAAACACATCGGTTGCCGATACTTTATATGTGTCGACGCCTGGAACTCCCTTGGCCTTGAGTTCCGCTGCAGCCGTGAGCCACAGTGTCTTTCGTTCGATGACTTCTTCGGCGATTTCCGCCCAACGCTTGTTCTTTCTGGACATGCGGAAGCTTGAAAACCACTTCTTGATTCTTCTCCAGAGTGTACCAGCTTGATGGAGCTCTATCCACTTCTCAAGTCCCGTACACTTGACCGCCTGTTCAGGCTGATTGACAAAGAAGAAATCCTTCAGGTCACGTCGCCAGCACAAGGAAAGTAAACGAGCCGCGGCGGTCGTAAACCCAGGTATGTTGTTGGTGCCCGATGATACGGCTTTGGCGTATCTGCAGAGCTCAGTAAGCTGCGCGAGGAGTTCTATCTGTATGCGCTCCGACGGAAGTGTCTGTTTACCGTTGATGGTGATGTACCTCCAGTGATCACGGAATTTCTTGACGTCCAGAATTGCTTCGTTGAGTGGGGCATTCCCGTTCGCGGTATTGAACCCCATTGCCGCGCACTTTGGCTCGAGCGAATCCAATAATTGGTCCGAGAGCTCTTCGAGTCGCAGCCAAATCCCCTCAGTTGTAGTCATTGGGAAAATCTCCTGCCCCATGCTGTTCAAGTGTTGACAGATTTATCTTCCAAAGATAATAGGCCGTCATAGTCGGCTCAAGCGGAATTTCGCGTGGCTCCGGCTGATTGAGCTCAAGCAAGGTTAGCCGCAAGAACTGAGATTGGAAGGGCAAGCAACAATGATTAACACTTCCACCCCGCACCCGACACATTCACCTTCGCTCTACTTTTTTCCAAACACGTCCAATACCCACGGCTTGTCCGCACTTCCAGTAAGGGTACCATAGAGTCTTCAGTACCCGTTCAAGGTAGTACGAGCCGCATAAGAGGACCTGAGATTTGTTCAGACCCACTTTCTAATTTGATATAGTCAGTACCGCTGTCCACAAAGAAGCCACCCTGAAAGGATCCCCGACTGGCCGAGAATCATCCGGCGAAATTTTTTATGGAGCGTCCATCACCTCGGAAGGCTTTCTGAGTACTGATCGCCGAAGAAATCAATGTTTGCATGAATGTTCCGCTTTTGAATTCACTAGAGTTCACGTACTATTGCGGCGCCGCATGGGAATCTCACATAACAAGACGCTCTTAGTGACAGGCGCTCTCGTCTTGGGTTGCCTGTGGGGACTGATGGTCGTTTTGCAGAACGACCAGGAAACGACGCGATTTGTCCACCTCGCATTTGGGTGGACTCTTATTACACTCGCGGCGTTCGATGTGCTGGAGCATCGATTGCCGAATGCCATCACTTTGCCCGGTACAGCACTCGGGCTAGTACTCTCGTTTATCCCAGGATCGATTGGTTTCCTGAGTGCGGTATCCGGTGCATTGTTCGGAGCAGGAGTATTGTACCTGGCGGGGGTAATTGGCTCGTGGCTCTTTAAGCGTCAGTCAATGGGTGGTGGAGATATCAAGCTGGCCGCGATGATCGGATCGTTCCTCGGATGGCAAAAGACAATGGTAGTCTTGTTCTTGTCGCCAATTGTCGGCGCGGTTGTCGGTGTCGCGGTTGTTCTCGTTCAGCAGAAATCGTTGAAAAATCAGGCAATTCCCTTCGGGCCATTTCTGGCCGCGGCAGCGCTCATCGCTGTTCTCTTTGGCGACTCGATAATACAATGGTATTTCGATTGGATGACGGGAATATGAAAGACGCCGGATGAGCCGCACTTACCGTGCGACGGCGTCATCCGAGACAGCTTTGAGTTCACCGGTCTCGTCGACTTGCCACTGGTCAATGGCTGGGTCGTCATCGAGTCGAGTAGCGGTCGCCGCGGCAATGAATCGGTCTGAGTCCCCTTCAATGGCATAGGTATACCGCGCCGACTTCATGATTTCCACTCCGATGGAATCGAACGCGTACGGATTGTCCTTGTTCGCGACGAGGCCTGTCGACGGAATCCAATACCGGTCGTGATTCTCATAATAGGACCGCTCCATGAGGAAAATCTGATGCAGGAGACCTTTTGCTTCGGTCTGCTTCGCTTTTGTCGTCGAACTCGTGTAGCGTGGTATTGCCAGCCCGACGAGAATGGCGATAATCACCAAAACGATGAGGAGTTCGAGCAAGGAAAACCCCCGCTCGTCCCTGAAAATATTACGGCGCGTACTTGAAGTATTCATAACTACACCTAATAGTACCGTTGAGCGTGTCCTTGAATCCGTGGCTATTTGAACCTATGACGGTTATGGCATACAAACCGGGTGTCAGCTTCTTTTCGCTCGACTGAAAGATACTGTCAGCCCGGGTTTGTGCAAGGGAGATTCGATCAATTCCGATGCTGTCGATTCGCGCATTCCTTAAATTGAGTTTCCGGCCATCGACGAGCAACTTGCCGCTCTGCAGCGTGATCGTTCCGGTCGTGCGGCTCGGATTATAGAACCGCCATCCACCGCTGATCTTTCGAATTGCCTGGGCGCCTTCAAGATGGATGGAGACCGTCCGAAGTGAGTAATCGAGTTCTTCCAGCAGGGCGGCGCGTTTCTGCCGGGTCGAGATATACCGGTTTAAGAAGACACTCGCCGCCACGACGCCAATCATCAGGATGCAGCTGATTGCCATAGCCACAAGCAGTTCGACCATCGTCATACCTTTACAGTTACTGAGCGGGCAAAACTTTTTCGCCATATAGTGAAACTAAAATCTTGGGTTGTTTGTACCGGCTGACAGTTATCTCCCAGCCAATGAGACTTGAATCTATTCTGGAGGTACGTTTGAGCTGGTACTTCTTGCCTGAGTAAGTGACTATCGAATCAAGCGAAGTCGTGTCCGAGTTGTTCAAAGAGGTCAGCAAAACGGACTCGGCGATGTTGCGACCAGCTACTAGATCATCAATGCCAAGTTTGGCTAGGGTCGTATTGAGCAAGGACACCATCAGCGATAACCCAATGAGGAACAAGGTGGCCGCGACCAGTACTTCGAGTATCGTGAAGCCTGACTCGGAAGATGTCCTCGTAACTGAGCTCACGACTCTTCCTCCTGCCAGACGATTCGGTTGGTTCTCGTCATCGAGTCGGGAGGAAGGAGCGGAATTGCTGGTGTGAAGCCCAGTTTTGAGCGGTCGATTTGACAGTTGCGAAGCCAGTTGACATAGGTAGTCGGTGCCGAATAGAAGGAAAATACCGGCGTCCAAACAGCGCCAAAAAGCTTGCCACGCAGGTCAACGACGCCTTGACTCAGGATGGCACCGGTAAGTGTCACTGCGCTGTCCAGAAGAACCTCAGGCTTACGATCCTTCTGGCCGTCGGACGTAGAGAGCGCAATTAGTGTGGCTTCACCGGATGCATGACCTGTTAATTCAACACCCGTACTATCCTTCTTGGAACTCTCACTCGATTTAATCAGAAGTGTAGCCGGATACCAGAGCACCGCGCGATCCCTGACAGTTATCCGCCCAGAGCAGAACGCTATCCCGCTGAATCTAGCCGTTCCACAAATGACAATCGAGTCGGTTGCATAGAGAAGAGCTTCATCGATATCAGCAGAGTCGCCGAGGAGGATATAGGTATTGCTGACAATTTCCAATGTCCCATGAATCTGACTGTGGCCTTTGATTTCTATTCGGCCATCGGCAAAAAGGGAATAGACACAATCTCGGGAGTTGAAACGGAGCCCATCTATGAAGGCGTTGTTTTCAACAGTTATCGACGTGGCGTCCTTCCAATACCGGAAGTCATCCTTGCCGAAAGAGACAGATGCAGAAAGCTGCGAACCGCATGTCGAGCGACGATTGTCACGGTCCCGAAGGTATTGATTCAAAATAGAGGAGTCGATTCGAAAGACCGGTGGGTGTGCAATGGCCAGTGTCCCGCCAGTGAGGTAGTGCTCATTAACGACATCTTCTCCCTGAAATCGACCGGTCGTGATCCCCAGCGGACCGGCAAAGACATCGCCTGTGATAGTCGTCGTCCCGGAGACAATAAGCGGATAATCAGAATTGGACACGGTCACGGCCGCTCGCAGGGGCGTTGGCAAAGGGGCGCCTAACAGGGCCGTGGTGTGGACAACTTGATTGGCAAACCGTCCCTCGGAAAAGGCGAGCCTGAAAGGCCCCCAAGGAACCATATAGGTGCTAAAGGAGCCGCCATTCGGCGCTGGCGCCGATTGAATGGAGTCGGTGTTCAAACTCTGGTTCGGTATCAGGAGCGAGCGCTGAATGCCAGACTCAGCCAGGTATTGTGCTGTCAGGCGGTTGTTGGCTTTCACGTGCCGAGAGTAACCGACTACGGCGATAGTCAACGACGCCAGAAAGATGATTATCAGCGCCGCCATGATCGCCATCACGGCAACGAGCACCGAGCCCTCCTGGCCCAGCTCAGAGGCCGTGTGTTTCCAGAAACAGCGTGTCATGGTGCTTTCCGTTGATGAATGTCACATAGACATCGCGAATCTCTTTGACTTTCCACGAGCCTAGTGAGTCTGATATTGCAAGGATACGGTTTGACTGATTTGGCAATTGCACCACGACCTGCGCTGCGGAGCCTCTGCCGACGATGCCTTTGAGTTTGTGCGACACATGCAGTAATTCCGTCTGAACCGGAGCTTGTGCCCTAGAGGCAGAATTCGTTGGCCTTGCGACGTTATATTTTCTAAATGGGTTTGTCCGGGGTGTCCGGTATTCAATGAGTGCCACCGTCTTCTTCGTCCCGGCTTTGGGGACGATGTCTTCGAAGTAGCCCCCGTCCACTTCGGACGAATCGCTAAATGACTGGATGTTTCCCCACCATACGTAGGCCGCTATGCCAAACAGGACGACGAAAACTACCTTCTTGACTCGTAGTGCTTTCACGGGGTAGCAACCAAACACGTAAGCGTTAAGGTGGCGGTATCGCCGAATTCATCGGACCGTTGCAGGCCGACCTGCTCATACACCAGGCTGAATTTCTCCCAGACCTCGTGCATATAGGCGATTAAATTCACCGGGCGACCAGACAACGCAATGGAGTACGTTTCTCCGGTATTGGCGGCCTTTCCCCGGTTTACGCGTTCAAGGCGACGAATGGAGATGTGACTGGCAATTGCAATGGTGCGGAGTTCATCTGGACTCGGTATGTGTCTCGCCGACCTGTGCGTGAGTTCTGCATGCAGGCCGACTACTTCTTGCTGCAATGCGGCGACTCTGTCGGTAACATCGCTGGCTCCTGAGGCGGCCATCGACTGAAGTTTCCGGGTCTGCATATGGTCGAGCGTGATGCAGACCAGCCGATCACTTGCCAGTATCAATACCGTCGTGACTACAAGCTGTGTCGCCACAACCACAAACCAGTGATAGTACTTTCTATTTTCCATGTGTAATCAGTAGACCCAGGTGAAATCGAAGCGTTGTATCCGGTCCTGAGGCCGTCTGTTGAATCTCTGGTTGAAACGAAGCCAATCCCAACTGCCTTGGCGCAATCTGCGCATTGACGCCTTTTGTGTACTCGAAAATGGTGTTGGCGCTTCGTGCGTTCCCAACAGCCTCAACGGACACAGTATCCTTTGCCAAAGTCCGCACGGCTATTGATGTGAGTGAAAACGCCGAGACCGGCGACTGGCAGAAGACACTCATGAGCGCGGCTGGATCGTCTGGTGAGCGAGGGTCGCGACTTACCTTGTCCAAGAGATGTTGGATTGAGTCTTTTTGATGTTCAAGAATACTCTGCTGGGTATAGAGCGATTGATAGGACTCCAGTGATGTAGATGTATCCGTCGTTACAAATCCTGAGGCTAGTGCGATGGCGATGAGAAAGAGGGTGATTAAAGCAAGAACATGCGTGAGGAGCTTGGCGCTGTTTTGAACGGTAGACATGACCGTTCCAAGCTGCCATTTCACGCTGGACGGAAGAGCAAATGAGCGATACGGCTTGAACGACTTTGGGGCCAACAGATGACCAAGCGTGGATCTCACACTTGAGCTGTCCTTCGTGCGCGTGCCCAACGTTAACACAGTCGGAGTTACTTGCGCATCGGTCCCGAAGATTCGTGTAGCCAGCTCTGAAGCCCGTTCGGACGAATGGGAAGAGAGTACGGTTGATTCCCAATAACCGGCAAACGGTCGTCCCAACACATCTTTGCCGCTATATGAGAATTTTCCTATACCCCAGCCTATGACTCGCAAGGCTGGCGGTGGCTCATCCCTTTTGAGAAAATTCTGACAAAGCAGTGCAAGAGGAAGGCAACTTCTAATTGCCACTCCGCATCGTGAAAATCGATTCGTCAAAGAAGTACAAAATTCCCAGTCTATGCCAGCGACGATCAACAGCTTTCCATGTGGATCGTCTTGTACTGACACCTGTATATTGAGATTCTGTGGTACCAAACTTAACAGCTCATCGCTGTCTTTCTTCGGATTGGACGCGCTGAGGCGAGTGCTTACAAAGTACGAAGCGGTATTGTCTACATAGATGCTCACTGGTTGCCCGTAGTAATGAGGGCTGTGTGCTAGTTCCTCAGCCGCGGATGCAATCGCCTGAATCGGACTTTCGTCAAGCGGTTGGACGTGCAGAATCTGTGTCGCCCGCCCCTTTGCGCGCAAAAACAGGGCATTTCTCGGCAATAGCACAAGGATATAGGACACGGCCCCGGGGGAAACTGCGTCGAGTAGTGCCGATCCGGCCCTCTGTAACATCGGCCGGTTCATCAATGACCCTTGAGTTGCGTCAAGTCAACCGATCCTTCCGACCCATAGTACACATGCGGTGTGACGTAAATGATCAGTTCTGAATTGATGTTCGTCGAGGATCGGTCTTGAAAGAGTCTGCCGATGAGCGGAAGCGAGCCGAGGATCGGAAACTTCTCGACATTCGTCGACTTACTCGATTGCACGAGGCCACCAAGTACGATCGTTTCACCGTCCCGTAGCCGCACAGTCGATTTGAGCTCCCGCCTGTTGATCGTCGGCGGGGTCTTGGAATCAAAGGCCGACGCCGGGGTGTTGAACTGGGGCTTCACGTCAACCGTGAGTTCCCGATTGGGGTTGACATACGGGGTCACCTCAAGGCTCATGTTGGCTTCGATCTTCTCAAATCGCTCGCTTTCCTGTGTGGAGACGCTTGACTGTTGAGACGGGTATATCGTTGTGCTCTTGAGCAAGAAGTACTGCGTGGTACCAATCTCGATGGAGGCAGTGTGTCCGTTGAGTGATGCGATTTGCGGGTGGGAACGGATATTGGCCTTTCCCTGCTGTGCCATGGCCTGCAGCCGGACGAAGAAGTTATCTGGAAGCTTGCCGAGGTTGGAGATACCAAGGTGTCGCGACAGAGAAGTCAAATCCCGATTGAGCTCCGGACCGGTAGTACTCACGTCTACGTTGGGGTAGTACACTTCCCCTGAATCACGGCCGAAATTATTCGCCGTGATGCCAAATTCGGCCCGGTCCGTGGTTGTGTAGTCGACGACCAGGACCTCAAAGAGCACCTGAGGTGTGGGGACGTCAATCTGCTTCACAAAGGCCTCAAACCGCGCGATTGACGTACGAGCCCCGGTCACCACGAGTCCATTGTGTTCCTTGATTAACTTGATAGAGAGGAGTTTCCCAAGTGAAGCCGGCACGAGCGGTTCCACATCCGAGGCTATGACGTATTCCAGTTTAATCAGGCGGGACACATGAAGGTCCTCCGACTCACGATTCCCGACGAAGTAGATGCCTGACTCTTCTTTAAACGTATACGGCGTGTTTTCCAGAAGGGTGAGGAGCGCTTTCTCCACCGGCTGATTAGAAAACGATGCACTAACACTGCCTTCAATGTTGGTTTGAATAATCAAGCTGACACTACATGCTCTGCCGATCCCAGATAGTACTTCCGACAAAGGTGCACTTTGGACATTGACAGTCACCGCGCCGCTGTCACACTGGACATTAGCCGAGCGAACACCGGTATTCGGCGACTTGGAATCAGCTCTCACGGAGACGTAAAGCACATTATCAGCCTTGGTGATGATAAAGCCATTGCCGCCGAGGATGGCCTGCAGTGCCTGTTCGAGGGGCAATTTGCTAATAGTCCCGCTTACTTGACCGCTAGTGCCAGTTTGTAGTACCACATTTTGACCCGTCACCACGCTGACGGTGTGAACAAACTCGCGAATATCAGCTCCCTGCACGTCACAGCTGAGTTCTTTATTTTCGAATGTGATATTCAACGGCTTTGGTGCCGGTGCAGGGGGCTCGACCTTGTACAACTTTAGCACTTTACCCGTTCGCTCCCAGCTTAAGTTGTGTTGCTTCACGATGAACAAGAGGGCGTCATTGAGGGAGACGTTTTCGAGCCTCAGAATCAGTGTCCCAGTCACCGTGGAATCGACATATAGAGACTGCTTGTACGCACGGGAGATCGCCGCCAACGCATCGGCTAGCCGTACGCCCGAGAAGTCCAGCTTCGGTATGACTAGCTGAGTGTCAACTAATCGATCAGTAGTAGACACAGAATCTGCCGCAGTGATCTGCGGAAGAGTATCGCCCGAAGATTTCTTGGCTGTTGACACTTGAGCATCGGCCTCACCACTTAATAGAGCTGAGGCGACGGCTATGAAAGCCAACGTGTGAAGTCTCAAACTGTGTCCTCCCACCTTAACTACTCAACTCTTGATATGCTTCAACCGGCGTAGTCATTCCTGCACTCACGAGCCGCTTTGCTTCTTTCCGCATGGAAGTGAATCCGCCGGATTCAGCTATTTCGAGAATTCTTTGCTCTCCACTATTATTCGCAATTTCGGCTTTGATCGAATCTGACACTCTGAGGCACTCCACCAGCGCGGTACGGCCGGCAAATCCAGTATGACGGCACTCGTCGCAACCTCCTGAGACGTTTACATGACCGAGATTAACGCCTAACCGTTCGGCCGCAATCTTCTGGTCTTCCCCAATCGAAGAAGTGTGACAATTTCTGCAATTCACTCTTACGAGGCGTTGGGCGACGATCAGCTTGAGGGCTGAAGACAGGAGGAAGGGCTCGGCTCCCATATCGAGAAGTCGCGGGATGGTAGCGACGGCATTGTTCGTGTGAACAGTGGATAATACCAAGTGCCCGGTCAGTGACGCACGAATCGCTATATCAAGCGTTTCGCGGTCGCGGATTTCTCCGACCATAATAATATCGGGGTCTTGTCGTAAGAGAGCCCTGAGCATGGCCGCAAAGGTGAGATTGATATCAGGTTTCACCTGCGTTTGATTGATACCATCCAGGTTGTACTCGATGGGATCTTCGATGGTTGAAATGTTCACGTCAGGTGACCTGAGATAGTTGAGCGCGGCGTAGAGAGTAGTCGTCTTGCCTGACCCGGTTGGTCCTGTGACGAGGACAATTCCATTTGGAAGCGAGATTGCTTCGCGCAGAATCTGTACATTGGCAGTCGACAAACCCAGTCGATCCAGGTCGAGTTTGAGTGTTGCTTTGTCCAGAAGTCGTAGGACAGCTTTTTCTCCGAAGTCGGTCGGGATGATCGACAGCCGAATGTCTACAACACGATTGTCGAGTTCGAAACGAATGCGGCCATCCTGAGGAAGACGCTTTTCAGCAATATCGAGCCCACCCATGATCTTCAATCGCGAGAGAATCTCCGGGACCCGCTCAGCGCCCAGTGTGGGTTGCGTGACCAACTGACCGTCCAACCGGAAGCGGACAGAGAGTTGTTTCTCGCGCGGATCAACATGAATGTCGGATGCACCCAGTCGTAGTGCCGATTCGATCCAGTCGTTAATGGCCTGCACGACCTCCACACTTCGCCCGATGGCTCCTTCACTATTCACTTTATGATTGACAGCCCGGGCGGTGTTGTAATCCGTTCTTTTGGTCAGATACTCCAGCAGCTGATCAATAGATTGCGCAGTATCGCAGTGAAATTCAACCGCAGTGCCGCATAGATGCTTCATATGATCGATGAGCGAGAAGTTGCTCTGCGAGTCGAATGCGACATGTACGGTCCCCTGAACGTCAATCGTTGGGATTATCCGGTGTTTGACGCAGAATTGATAGTCGATGATTGGGTGCAATTGCCCGCCAATTGAACGCACGACTCTTTCTCCAAAGCCCAATATTCATTATATAGAACATATTCACGATAGGGAACGCCTGAAGAAAAGTAAAGAGGATGCCACGATTTCGCTACAAAGGGCTGAAAGGAACAGGTCGGCCTGTCGAGGGGGCCGTGTCTGCCCCGACCTCCTTTGAGGCCGAAATCAAGGTCGTGAATATGGGGGTGCAGTCTGTCCATCTGCGCCAGGACTTCCCGACGTGGACGAAGCTCTATGTGAAGTACTTCTGTCAATCTGACATAACTCGGATCGCGAGGCAACTTAGTCTGCTCCTAAAGAGCGGAGTCTCCGTTCACGAAGCTCTGGAGCTTGCTCAGGATCAAACGGAGGATATCAACCTCAAGGGGATTCTGAATGACATTGTCCTGCAAGTCGAGTCGGGAAAGTCAGTTGCGGAATCGTTTCGGCAATATCCCTTCTTATTCGATGACCTATATACTGGCATTGTCGAGGCGGGGGAATTGTCCGGCACCCTTGAGCTATCTTTCGGACACGTTGCCTCTTTCCGCGAAAAGACGGAATCCATCACGAAACAAATGTTGAGTTCGCTCGCTTATCCGCTTTTGGTTATAGCGGTTGCTGTCTTGGTTGCGTGGGCGATACTGTATTACGTTGTGCCGATTTTCGGGGACATGTACGACAACATGGGAGCGGAGCTTCCCGAGTCCACTGCGGCGATAATTCAGTTCAGTGAATTCATTAAGAACTCACTACTACACATTGTTGTCGGGATCGCCATCCTATGCGGTAGCGCAGTCTATGTGTTGTCGCGTATTTCAATCAGGTTATTGATGGGACAGATTCTATCGCGATTACCGATTACGAGCAAGATAATCACTTCGATTGTAACACTGCGCTTTAGTCGCACCCTTGGAGTTCTCTTGTTGGGTGGAGTCGATATTCTGCGAGCGGTTGAAATCGCGACCAAGGCAACCGGGTTGTTATTTGCGAAAAGAGCACTTTCAGAAGTGAGTGGAAAACTTGCCCGTGGAGTAAGTGTGACAAACGCGCTCGACGATGCACGTATTTTTCCGTCGCCGCTATTGCGATTAACGTCGGTTGGTGAAAGGACCGGGCGGTTAGGCGAGATGCTTATTCGCTCGGCTGAGTACTACGAGTCGCAAGCAGAGATGCAGTTATCCACACTCACAGCTCTTGTGGAGCCTCTTCTGATTATTTCAGTCGGCTGTGTCATTGCCGCAATCCTCGTTGCAATGTATTTGCCGTTGCTTGAGTTGACATCCAATTTGTAAATATTTCCTGCACTCCTGTGTAGGTTTGCGTAGCCATGCCTAGAGCAATTCAAAGAAAAAATCAGACCGGGTGGTGGAACTGCCTGTCTGATCGAAGGAAGTTCGTCGAAACGCTGAGGATGGTTTTCATTTCGATCCTTTCGGCGCCAAAGTGCCCATCGCCTCGTAGGTGCCACCCTCTTTCAAACGTAATGCTGGCGTTTCGAATCGACTGCGACACAATTTCTCCCGCGTCCGTACGCCGGGCTATGGTCAGATGTCTTCGATCGTGAACTGCCTGAAAGATGATAGCCGCCGTGATATTCGTGGAATAGTCCTCGGCCTTCGAGTCGTCTTTTCGGTCGTGCGTAATGCTTGCTTCAATATCCTGAGTATTTATTCTCGCGAAAGCACAGACTTTTGACGCTATAGTCTCTACGAGGTTGCCGTACCGGGGGTTGAGATGTGGTCTCATGAGTAGCAAAGATGTTGCCAGGACCACGACATCGGTATCCGTCAAAGTCTTTGATAGTACTGCAATCGGGTTTGCGAGCCGATAGGCCTTCGATTCTCTGTCAAAGTAAATGGGAACGCCGGCTTCGGAGAGCGAATCAAGGTACCTGTACACAGTTCTTTCTGGTACTCCGCAAACGTCCATGATCTCGTGCAATGATGCACATTGCCTTCTTGTGAGGAGATTCAGGATTGAAAGTAGTCGGGAAGACTTAGCCATGGTGAAACGCTCCTTGGAATAATTGGAGGGGCGAGCCCTATCGCCCCCCCTTACATAGCCCCTTTTTGGCTCAGGTTACAGTTACAACCAGCAGAAGCAGATCAAAGTAGTCAGTCACCTCTGAGCCGGTCGCCATCCCTCGAGAGATCGGTGGATCGTTTACCGGTGGCTCCACTCCGCCGCCTTCCGAGCGTACGGAAGTGCAAACACACATGATGCCTGCAAATGTCAAAGCCAGCAAAGCAAGGCGGAATCGGGATCGGCTTTTCCAGTATGGCATATCTCGCTCCTCCCATGTTTGAGTGCCTTCTGCAAACGAGGAGCATATCAATCACCGTACCAAATCCGCAAAGCGTCCTGCCACTGTCTTATCTACTGATATACCAACCGACTATCGGGAGTTCGTTCGGAGTATACGTCGAGTGATTGACCGCTAATCGGCCGCATTCACACGGCACCGATGACTGACGCTGGTGATTGATTTGGACTTAGCCAAAAACAGGCGTGGCACATTTTCGGCCGATTGGCAGAAAAGTGCGGGCTATAACGGGCGGCGAATTCTGTACTTTTCGATTTTTCTGCGAAGAGTAGTGAGCGGAATTCCGAGGTGATCGGCCACTCTTGACTTGTTCCACTTGTAGCGTATCAATGAGGTGCGAATGGACTCTGCTTCTCGCGCATCGTTCAAGAACGAGGCATCCCCGCTTTGGGGTACACTGGCAACGATTTCTGGGGGTAGAAATTCAGGGGTAATAGTCTGGCCTGGATGCACCACACAATACCGCTCTACCAAGTTTCTCAACTCTCTAACATTTCCTGGCCACTCGTAAGAGATTAGCGCAGATTCGGCGCTACTTGAAAATCGGATCCTTTGCCCGCCGTCGGCAAACAAATTCGCAAAGTGATTCACCAGCAAGGGGATATCCGTCGGACGCTCGCGAAGCGGCGGGATCACGATTTGTATCTTGTTAATCCTATGGAATAAATCGAGTTTGAATTTTCCGTTCTTTACCGACGATAACAAGTCTTTGTTTGTAGCGTAGATAAGCCTTACGTTTACTGATAGTGGTTTGTTGCTCCCTACTCTCTCAAACTGCTGATACTCCAGCACTCGCAAGATCTTTGCTTGCATCTCAATCGGCATGTCACCGATTTCATCCAAGTATAGCGTTCCCTCGTCTGCGGCTTCAAACTTTCCTTCTCTCGCTGAGACCCCGGTTGCAACTCCCTTAGCGACCCCAAACAGCTCACTCTCAAGGAGCGTACTTGAGATGGCCGCACAGTTGAGCTTGATGAGTGGCTGTTTGCCACGGGGACTCAGTTCATGGATCATCTTGGAAAGTATTTCCTTGCCTGTACCACTTTCGCCTAAGATCAAGACTGGTCGATCAGAGCGTGCGATTGCAGGGATTTTTTGGAGCAAATCCAGCACGTGACGATCTTGGGTGAGAAAAGAAGCCACCAGGCCGCTCTTATGCAGTTCTTCATTCATTGCTTCGCTTGATCGTAGGAGGTTTTTGTATTCCTGTGACTTCTGCAAAGCCACCGTAATAAAATTGGCCACGGCCGAGGCGTAAGAAAGATCTGCATCGGAAAACAGCGACGGGAGTGTGTGATGATCTAGGTACAAAACGCCGACGCAATCCTGCATATCCATCAAAGGACAGGCGACGACCGAGCGAACATTGTGCAATACGATGCTCTTGAGACTTCTTGTGCGCTCATCCAAGAGCGCGTCCTCAATGACTGTCGGTATCTTGCCCACTGCAGCGGACGAGGCCATGCCTTGAGAAAAATCAGTCACATCGCGCACCGTTGCGTCATCACAATCAACCGAAGCAACAGGTTTCAACAATCTGTTGCCTGGCCTGGCCAACAACAACACACCTCGCTCGGCTCCTGTCTGAGCTACGGCAAATTCAAGAAGGTGATGCGCCGTCAATTCAAAACTAGTGTCTTCCTTCAAGACTTTTGAAATAGATAGAAGTGTTGCTTCCTTTTCTCTTGAGAATGACTCAACTCGCTCTATCTTGGACATGCGGTCCTCGATTTTGGCGAGCATTGGCCGATTACCCAATTCCCGGGCAAGTCGACACGACTGCTCCAGATACTTGTACTCGTGTTTGGCCAACCCCCGCGCACCGTATGAGTCTGCGATTTTCATTCCCACAAGCATTGCCACAAAGAGAAGTCTGGCGTGGTTCAGCTTACCAAAGTTCGACTTGAGAAGACCGAGCTCGTCTTGGCTCCCCGCCTCACTTTCAAGAAGGTCAGCGATATCGACAAGCAGGTGGAACATCGGTACTTCTCGCCAGTGATCGCAGGTTTTTACTCTTTGGCCGACAGTCAATACGTGCTCTCGTATCGAATGAATACCCACTAAGTACGCTATCACCGCAGTCTGTGCCGACAGGATTACGCTTGAGTCACTAGAGTGGGAAACGATTCTGGAGACGACATCCAAATGAATCGCGTGTTCGTCATAGCATGCCTCGGCTGTCGCAGAAATCAATTCGATTTCTGAGCGAGAGGCCCCGTCACCCAGCGAGTCGAAAATGGCGATTGCAGAGTGGCAGTGATCCCGGCATTCTGTCAACTGGCCCTGAAAGAGGAAATTTGTCGCAAGCGTATCGTGAAGTTTGCCCGTCGTTCGATTCGGATTTATCGGGTTGTTGAGACTAAGTGCCTCGAAAGAAGTCGCGATAGACTGCTCAACACGCCCGGCCAACGAAAGGAAGAGGGCTTTTGTTTGAAGATAGGGTAGGAGGTCGAAGCTCGTATCCGACAAAGCAAGGTACTCCTGAAGCCAACGTTCAGCTTCCATGAGATTGCCCAGCCTGCTCTGCGTCAACATCCCGTTAGCACAAACGGCGTAGTATTGTGAATAAGAGTGAATCGACCTGCAAATCTCATCCGCCTTCGAACAGCTATCAGCGGCCTTCAGATAATTGCCACATTCACATTGGACCAACGACAATGTCGAGTATATTGGCAAGGCTTGCTCCACGAGTTTGTTCGATAGACAAACCCTTGTTGCTTCTTCAAGCCACCGACAGGATTCAATGAAGTTTCCTTGCCTCCACTCAAGCACTCCAATTGAGTACTGTGTCAGAGCAAGAACATCAGTCGCCCCCAGTTCTTCTGCCTCAGCTTTGATACTCAAGAGGGACCGCATCACCGCCCCTGCGATGGGGGCTTGGTATTTCTGCCAGCACATCAGGCGGTTTAGATGTAGTTCCAGGGCGTGGTCCCCTTTTGTGTGCGCACGCTGCTGTCCCATGGCAATTACTTGTTCGGCAGATTCGGTCTTCCCGAGTTTTATCAGAACAGATGCCCAATCTACGTAGGCGTCTCCAGCCATTCCGACTCCATCGATTGCGTTGTCCGATACCCATCGGAAGAGTTGATCTGCATGTTCGAGTCGATTTAGCTTATAGGCCACTTTCGCCATAATCAGCATATGCTCACACGCCAATTTCCGATCTTCCAGACGCGTTTCGTTCCCAAGCGCGTTGGCGATTGCCAAGCCGGTGAAAAAGGCCATTTCCACCTTTCCACAGTTCAGGACCTCTTTTACTCGCGAGATTGTCACATTCAGGCCGTTTGTCGATAACTCCTTTACGGGAATCTGACTCTGAGTAGAAACATCAATGAATGAGTTCAACTGACAGTAAACGCGATTAAGACGTGCATCGGTGAGTCTGGCGATCCAATAGCTACCTGATCGAAAGAAGTGATCCGATCGTAGCAAGTCGCTCAAAGCGCTACAGAATAGGGGATGTCTCGTTTCATATGCGCCCACTAACAACTCAATCATGTCACCGTGTAGCCCAAGAACCCCTATCTTCTCACGGAATACACGGGAGATAGCCCTGCAATCGAATCTGCCAGTTGGCGATGTGGCTCGGATATTGCTCAACATCAGCAATCGAAGCAACCTCGTCGAGTAGTAATTGTACTCTTCAGAGTTCATATAGCCGGATGCAAGTAGCTCTTCTAGGAGAAACTTTGGTCGGACGTATCGACCCTCTTGAGTAAGTTTTGTGCAAACTGATAGGACGGAGTCGATAGAGTTGTTGTCCCCAGGACTTGGATGATCTCCGATGTAGTCTCTAACCATCTCTGTTAGTACACACCCGAGAGAATAGTTGTCGGTTTCCATGGAAACGAATTCATTGCGAAGCACTTCCGGGGCGATCTGCCCGGGTGTCCCGAGCAATTTATTGTCAACTGACGAACCAGTCGGCCGCAAAAACTCCAGATCGGATATTCTTACACTTCTTGGATTCCCGTTCTGCGTGACGAGAATATTGGACGCCGAGATATCCAAATGCACGAAACCCATCAAGTGTATATAGTCGATCTCCAAACACAGCATGGCCAGCGTCCGTCTATTACGTCCGAAGATTGACCGAGCCGATAGCGGTTCCCAAGTGGTCGCTTCCAAGTTTGGATACTCGATAATGATTTCGCCTCGGCTTTCGAGCATCCGTGTCGGTTTAGTTATCACCAAACCAGACAGTCTTTGTTGTGCTTGAAATGAACTCCGAAGTTGGGTGTGAGTTGATTGGCCACATTCAGTTCCTTCACACAGGTGCCGTTTCAGGAACACTCTGCGGCTGGTTGCATTGTTAGTTGCTATCCAGGACTCGCACAGCGGCCCCACGGAGAGTC
This sequence comes from uncultured Ignavibacteriales bacterium, assembly GCA_964571235.1. Classification (GTDB taxonomy): domain Bacteria; phylum Zixibacteria; class MSB-5A5; order GN15; family FEB-12; genus JACRAV01. The sequence continues at coordinate 505,823 of CAZNAI010000003.1, forward strand.
TCTCTATGAATGAATAGTCTAATCTGATACCAAACCTCCCGCCATTTTTTGACAGTACCTTCAAAATAGCAAGAAATGTCCCGTCTGAGTAGGCCATTTCCGGGTGTGGCGAAGGATTTTGCATTGAGCACTGCCAGAATCTGACAGTGGGCTCACACATATTTTGGCGTATTCGGTCATGTGTGTCCACGCAGAGAAGGGATGCCCGAGACTAGAAAGGAAGGCCTGAGGCACCGGTTAGGGGCTAGGAAACTACAGCAAGGTACCTTGCGGGCTTTCCTCCTCGTGGAGGTTTGATAGCAACGCGAAAAACTGGATACAACGTCAAATAGTGTTCTGGCAGGCCACTCTTTTACTGACTGTGGCCTTTTCAGGGCGGCGCCGGCTGATCGAGGGTGTGGCGAGAACTCCTGGCAAGCAGTCCTGCGCTCAAGTAAATGAGCCAGTACGAAGACCTATAGACGGAGGTACGGTCGGGGCTCCCGTCTGGTATGGTCGCGTATCGACATGGTCCTCATGGCATTCACAAGTTATTGGGCACTCTTAAGCAGAGACTACGTATTTTTTTTAAGAAGATAATGGTCCGTTAGGGAGGATTTCAAATGAGATCGCAACACGTGAGTATGTTTCTGAGGGTAGCAACCACAATATCGACGTTTCTGCTTCTGGTCGGGAGCGGGGTGAAGGGTGACCCCGAGGTTTACCCCGAGCCCAATGCCACCAACTACCCTACAAAACTTCCTCGGGAGAGTGGGTTTGTGGGAAAGCCCATCCTTGACCGAATGAACAAGGACTTTCAGATCGGGGCCGGGGGAGATCTGTCGTTGTCGATACCTCTTCTCACCGTTCCCGGGAAATTGCCTGTTGACCTGAATCTGCAATACAAGTCGGGCATAACGCTGGACCAGACAGCTTCCTGGGTGGGGTTGGGATGGCAATTGGGCGGGTGGTCGGTGAAGCGTCAAACAGTTCATGGTGATGATTTTCGAGCGAGGAAGGAGAATTGGAGCACGGCAATGCCCGACAGCACTTGGTTCAAGGGGCAGACACGCTACTTCGTAAACGACAGGTATGTCGTATCTATTCCGGGCCGAACTATTACATTCTATAATAAGGGAACGATGGAATCACCTGTCTTCGTCCCTGTGGAGCATTGTCTTGACTCTCTTCATGTTGAAGTAGATCAGTATTACTCATTTGTTGGAAATCAGAACGATTTGTGGGGGTGGTGGAATTACAGGAGATACAAGCACTTTGTGCTAACCGATGGGTATGGCACACGATATATTTTCGGTACTCCTACCGGAATTCTTAAACAAACACCGATCCCGGACCCAAGGAAGGACTTACACCAGGAATTTCGAACTCAGTATTCGAAGCTTGGTCGGGAGCAAACCGAATGGCTGCTCGTGGCGATTTTGAGTCATGACTTTCGGCCCGGCGGAAATAACGCACTGTTTCCTTTACAGGATTCATCTCAGCAAACCGCGAACAACAAGGGTTGGTGGGTGGCTTTCAAGTACACCGACGGAGTAAGCGAGGATCAGCCTCGAATGCTCGGACAACATGAGTACAACTGCGAAGATATCCCCGCTATCGGAATGTTCTGGGACACCACCGATGTCGTGTATCTACACCGTATCATCACGCCGACCACAGTGGCGATTTTCAATACAGTCGAACTCCAGGACGACTTCCAAACGCCAAGATATTACCGATCAGGATTCGGAAGCACTGGAGTAATACCACGACGCAAAGACATAGTAGTTTCACAATTGAAGTTGTATGAAAACGTGGACACTATCGGATTCAAAAAAACGAACGAACTACTCGCCGTGTCGTTTGATTACTATGACCCTCAGAAACAGCCACTAAAGACCCGGTATCACCAATGGCTAGCTCTAGCAGAAAGCGGTTGCCCTTCAGATGTTGACGGTGAACCGACTCTTCGTGGACTGGTGTTCGGCACCGGCTTGTCATATGATTACACCAATTTGGAACCAGTCGGAGTGGGTGGCCAGCGACGTGTGTATCGATTCGGGTACGACGATCTCCTTGATGCACCCGGCAATTCGACTTTCGCCAACAACATTGACAACGTTCGCTATTCAAACTACACTAACTGGAGCGTTGGTTGCGAAAACACGCGTACCCCTTCGGATAGAACATTTCAATACCAAATGACCGACGACAACTTCTGGAGTCAATCCTGGTTGCACTCAACCGGCCTTGTCCAAAACGCATGGGGTAGGCGAGACTTTTGGGGATATGACTATGAGTTCCCGTGGGCGTGGTCGCTTAATACATTGACGTTGCCGGACGGGGCTACTTTTGCGTTTCAATACGAGTCGGACAAGTATGATTTGTCGCCCGAGCGCAACTTACGAATGCCATGGCAATCGCCGCTAATCTGGAGTGGAGGCGGCTGCAGAGTACGACAGATCGTCTCAAACTCGGTGCCGAACTTCCCTATCTCGGATCGGAACATGAGTGACACGGTCACCTTTGACTATCGAGGTGATTACGGTAATGACTATGGATATGCCGGCAGCATGCCCGGCGTTTTTTGGAGCTATGAACGTCTATCTGAGGATAGAGATTGGTTGCCAAATTCTCAATGCTATTCCTGGGGGCGCTACCTGAGGTTTCTTACTGACTATATCTCTCATGAAATTATATACCCACAAATCCGGTGGAATCTCTCGGGAAATAGAGGGAAAGTCGACTATTACTACTCGGCTCCGTATCCGACGTACAACCAGTGCTACTGCCCGATAAAAACCTTTAAGGACGAATTGTACACATGTGTTTCCCAGGAATACGCCGATCCTCTTGCACCAAGCTCACACTATCGTTATGAGTGGGGGATATGGCTCGACCGAAGTCCGATGCACGGAAAGCTCTGGCGAACTGACATGATTGATGACTCCGGAGGGATCGTGTCATCCAATCAGAAGTTCTATTCCTTTGTCGTTAACGATGCGGTACTCTTCAACAACGATTCGCTAAGGTATCCTGACAACTACTGGCCGACATACAGTCAGCAGGGGTACTACCACACTTTTTCGCAAACCCACGATACGCTCGCGATCAGCTATTGGCCACAAATTGATTCTGAACTAACTGTTACGGACGGCGTGGCCCACTGGAGTCGCAACGAATATGAATTTGATGAATGGCGTAGGTTGGCAACAGCCAAGACCGAATGTCTGGAAGAAGAAGATAGGACCGACTATTTTTACTTTAGTAGTCCCGGGAGTGATTATCCGTCGGGCTCACCGATGACTCCCAGGAGGGGAGGTACTTACAGGGGATGGATCGCCGGGTATTCTCGGTACCAACAAGATTCGTTGGGTCAAAATACTCGAATACAGGATCAACTTCGCTATTTCGTATGGGACACGCTTAATGGCCACAATTGGACCTATCCTGCCGGCACCTCTGATCAATACAACTCGGGCGGTAAAGAACTGCTTTATGGAGCAGGCGACTCTCGCCGAGAGCTGGTTCTGAAGTTCGACGAAAACGGAAACCCACGGCTTACATTTGGTTCTGATAGTACGTATTCCCTGTCATATTGGAACAATTGGGGTGTCGAAGCGACGTTTAGTAACATCTTCCGTGAGAATCCGAATATTGCGTATTGTGACGGTGAGAATGAGAGTACCGATCAACCGCACCCCATTGTTCTTTCAGTTGCTGGAGAGAGAACCGGAACTGATGCGTTTACCGGCAACTTCTCGCTTAAGCGAAAGTACCAGAGCGCCGACACTGTTGTGGCTTCTCTTGTTTTAGGCGGTTTGCAGGCGGATTCGGTGCCGAGCGGCTGGTATCAAGTGGACGGTTGGGTAAAGGCCCCAACGGCGAGCAGTGCGAAATTTTATTTCAAGCGTCAACTGGCCGCGAATGTCGAATCTACTGCGGTAGCTACCAATACGATTACCGGACAATGGCAACACATAAGCGCAAGGATGAGGCTCGAAGGAGCTAGCCGACATCTGAATCTTCTGATCGTTGCCGCCGATACCGCCTGCCGGATTGATGATATACGGGTTGCGCCGGTAGCCTCTATGGTCCAGACACTTACGTATGACAGGTTGGGCCGGCCAGCATCGGTATCGGATAACAACAATGTACCAACGCGCACATCTTATGATCCGATGGGGGGGGTGCGAACAGTTGCGACCTACGACTGGAGCCCGGTTTCCGGACAGGAGTACTTTTTCAAAGCGGGGGAAAATTTGTCTGGTAACTCCCCCGGTGCTTATCATGTCGACATGCCCAATGTTCAGTACGCTATTTCGCCGCGCAAAAAAGGCGTCGTCGAGGATTTTAGTCGTGCCATAAGCGGCAGATTTCCGGTTACTAACCCGAATTTTCTTGGGCAGAATGACCGGATTACGTTTGCGTCGCAACTGGACGGCCAGCGATACGCCGATCTCCTTATTCCGGTGCCGGCTTTCGACAATGGAATTGTAGCTTTCGACGTTTGGGATTCAAGCCTGTTTGGTACGGGGCCATCAGACGGTGCGGGAATGAATTGCTCAAATCTTTGGTACGGAGTTGAAAATGCCGCGGGTCAAGGATATGCGGTGGCGTTTTCAAGGGAAATTGGCCAGCCACGAAAACTGCACATTATTCGCTACACGGGTGGTAGCCAATATGTGGTCGATTCAACGTTGAATGAGTTGACACTGACTGGAAGCCGGTCCGATTACGCAAGTACGAACAGGGGTTCAAAGCGGCTCATGCTGGCCGCAATGGGCAAGTTCTTGTACGTGTTTTTCGATGGCGATTGCATTTTTCGCGCAATGGACAGACCCGATGGACTCAAATTCTCAAATTTCGATTTCGTTCGTTTCAGGTTCAAAAGCCCCCAGTTGTCGAATGTCAAGTTTGATAGTCTGTGGGTGGACAATTTGGTCGTGTACAATGATCCTGTTGTTACTGCGACGTTTCTTGACGCTTCGGGTCAGGCAAAGCAGACTCAGGTAATGTGCGGCGATTCTTTGCTCATTTCGGGTTCTACGTACACTTCAGACGGATTGCCTGAGGCCCAATTCAAGCCCGTTGCCGTTGCCCAATCGGTCTTGTACGGTTCAGTAGCGGGCATCAATTCGGGAGTGAGCGCTTTCGAGTTTGTGTCCCAGTATCTGGAATCTGAGGCAATTGCGGAGTGGCATCCCGGCGATTCACTTGCAACTTCGGCGTTGGTGAGAGCATTTTATTCGACCACTACCGATGCACCGCGATGTACAACTTCAACAGGCCGGTGCGCACCATATGCGGCCGCATCGTATCAATCAAACCCCCTTAGGCGGGTAGCGAGCGCCACACCAGAAGGCGAATTCGGAGCACATCCCTCGACAGTAAACTACATTCCATTCTCAAGTAGCTTCTCGACAGAAATTGCGGCTGATGAAAACGGACACCGGTCAGCGACATTTCAAGATCAGAAAGGACGGACAATTGCCACCGTTGCGGATTCCGCCTCGACCGGGATTAAGGCAACCACTCAATTTGCCTATGATTTTGATGATCACGTCGGACTCATTACGCAACCGAACGGCAACAAGATTCGGATGTCCTACAACAACTTTGGACAGCTCATCTGGGATTCGAGCGGTGACGGTGGACAGTCGCGACTGATATATGATGTGGAAGGAAATCTTCGGTTTACGCGATCAGCGGCCGACTCTGCTCTCGGGCGTTTCCGGTTTCAAAAATACGATTCGCTTGACCGGGTTACCCAGGCTGGATACGTGCCGGAGTATTCTCACGACACATCACGGTTCACCTATCAATTCGTTCGTCAAACCGCCTGGCCCAGCGCTGATTCGGTTTCTGGGTGTGTCGTGCTCAAGGAGATGCACTACGACAACGGTGAATTTGGCAAAGGGCGACTTTCAAAGGTGCTGACCTATCACAACGGCAAGGCAAGCGCACCGGTGTCGTACGATTCGCTTGAGTATGATTTCAAGGGACGGGTGACGGCGCAGATCCGGACGTTTTACAATCTGGACAACGTCAACAGCTACCGCAAGAGCATCGGTGCCGAGTATAACAACCAGGATCAACTGACCAAACTGACGTATCCGAATGGGATGATTGTATCCTATCGGTATGATCTGGCAGGCAGGTTAGCCGGCGTCGATGATGCTCTGGGCAGGGCGATCGCCACGTACGCCTACTGGCCTGACGGGAAGGTGAAATCGAAGACGCTGTGTAACCGCGGGACACCGGTCCAGACAGTCGACTACAAGTACAATGCCCGCGGCTGGCTGACCGATATCAACACCGTGGATGGAGTGACGACATCTGGGACGGGCTCGGGTGACCACTATTGTGTTCAGCTTCGGTATGATAACGGTGGCGTGAACGACGGCGGCTGGTACAACGGCAATATCGCCAAGTACACGGCCAAGGTGAGTCCGACGGGGACATACTGGTCGTTGACACAGAAGTTTGACTACGACGGTCTGGACCGGTTGACGACTGACAGTTGCTTTGGCGGGTATCCGTCGTACGGGATGACGAGTATTGCCTATGATCTGAACGGGAATGTCGACTCGGTGATGAAACCCGGGATGGTGTACGATTACCAGTATTACCCACAGAGCAACCGGGTGAAACAGGTGACGAACCTGTATGCGGGGACGGACAACTTCCGGTACACGCCGTCGGGTTCGATGGACAGTATCAAGAATCAGAGTTTGGGCGTACGGTATGATTCCGATGAACGGATGATCCGCCGCACGAGACCTGGGGTGCTGAGTACCATTGATACTGTGAACTACTGGTATGACGAGGCCGGTCATCGTATCGGGAAGGAGTACCGGTATCATTATACTGTACAGTGCAATGACTCTCTTCCGATTGAGATGGCGATGGGGGGAGGGGGAGAGCAGATGTTGGAGGGCCAGGGCGATTTCCAGACCGACAGTGGTTTGATCGTCGATACCCTTGATGGCGGATTTCCCGGTGGAGGGGAGTCGATAATCAACGGTCCGATCCAGAACTGCAGTGCGGTGGCCGGGACGCTGACCGGATACTACTACTTTGGCGATGATTTAGTTGCGGAGTATACGGGGACTCCCTTTACTGGAGGGGTGTTGTCGAGCAACTACATCTATGCCAACGGTGAGCGGATCGGCAGGTTCACCAACGCAAATGACATGCAATACTACCTGACCGATCACCTTGGATCGGTGCTTGCCACCATCGACCAGTCCGGCACTGTCCTGAACAAGACCCTCTACAGGCCCTACGGAGAAATCCATGCTGAGGCGATCTCGAACAACGACCGTCACAAATATACCGGCCATGAGCGGGATGAAGAACTCGGCTCTCAATGGGATTACTTTGGCCAGAGATATTACATCCCGAATGGGAAGATATTTACACAGACTGATCCAGTCCGAGACCCGTCGCGGACACCGTATGGGTATTGTGCGGGGAATCCGATGAGTAACATCGACCCTGATGGCGCGGTCGTCGAGACAGTGGTAGATATCGCTTCCGTAGGTCTCAGCGCAAAGGACATGTGGGACAATCCGTCCTGGGGGAATGCGGGTTGGTTGGCGCTGGATATCGTGGGCGCGGCGGTGCCATTCCTGCCGGCGGTGGGAGCGGTGCGTCACGGAGCGCAATTACTTGGCAAAGTGGATGATGTTGCAGACGCCGCCAAAGGGGTTGACAAGGCGGTTGATGCGGGGAAGGCGCTGGATAAGACTTCACATGTAGCAAAAGTTGGTACGCCGGGAGCTAAGTTCAGTCAATCGACGAAGAATAGCGTTTTGAGCGCAAACGAGGCTCAAAATGGCGGTGTGTTGAAATCGGCAGAAAGCGGTCAGGAGTTGGTGAAAGCCCAAAAATCGCAGAAGGGAGTACGCCCCCCGGACAACGAAGCGCATGTGGATCACAAAATTCCGCGTTCAAAGGGAGGTACAAATTCCCCTGAAAATGCACAGGTATTATCTCGAAAGGAGAATTTGGCGAAAGGCAACAAGCTTCCGGAGGAACAAAAGTGACTGATGAAATTGGTCCGCAGATGGCCGTCATCGTGTGCAAAGAGGTCGCGGAGGGTGCCGCCATCTTATTCGCGATGAGGACTGAACCGCTGCGCGATGCCGACAGCGGTTGGCAATTTCTCTGCGGCGCCGCCACAGAAGACGAGACCAAAGCTCAAGTGTGGGCGGTTCATGAGGTACTCGAACAAGATGAGTCTCTGTCAGATTACATGGAATTTCCCGTGGGCACAGTCCTGAGGCGCTCATCGCCAGGTGAAGATTGGACAGTATCCTATGAGGCGCCAGAGTAATCAAGGTCTTGGTTGATGGATAGGGTGGAGTCACAACAATATGTGATGGTGTGCATCGAAGTGGCGAGAGGAGCGCCGGTTCTTTTGGCAGTCCGTTCAGAATTGCTGGACGAAAACGACTCAGGCTGGCAATTCCTATGTGGCGCTCCTGAAGAGGACCATTTGCAGGCTCAGATATGGGCGGTGCACGAACTGTTGGAGCGGGATCAGTCTGTTGCAAAGTATATCGACTATCCGATCGGAACGGTGTTAAGGAGGGCCACGGGAGATTCAGAATGGAAAGTGAGTATTGAGTGATCAGATGATGTGAAGGATGATCCTTTGGAACGGTGAAACATCCAAGATTGACAGAGTCGATAATCAACGGTCCGATCCAGAACTGCAGTGCGGTGGCAGGGACACTGACCGGGTACTACTACTTTGGTGATGATTTAGTTGCGGAGTACAGTGGGACGGCTTTTACTGGGGGGGTGTTGTCGAGCAACTACATCTATGCCAACGGTGAGCGGATCGGCCGGTTCACCAACGCAAATGACATGCAATACTATCTGACGGATCATCTCGGATCAGTCTTAGCGACGATTGACCAGTCCGGCACGGTGCTTAACAAAACGCTGTACCGACCCTACGGAGAAATCCATGCTGAGGCGATCTCGAACAACGACCGTCACAAGTACACCGGCCATGTGCGGGATGAAGAACTCGGCTCACAATGGGACTATTTGGGGCAGAGATACTACATCCCGAATCTGAAGTTGTTCACCCAGACCGACCCGGTCCGAGACCCATCCCGCACACCGTATGGGTATTGTGCGGGGAATCCGATGAAGTATACGGATCCGAATGGGGAGTGATGGGAGACGGCCATAGATATCGCGGGTTTGGTATACGATGTCAAGGAGTGGTGGGGGGACAAGACATGGGGAAATGCCGCCATGGTTGGCGCCGATGTTGTGGGAGCAATACTCCCGGTCGCTATGGGCCCAGGAGGAGCCAGGCTGGGAATGAAGCTGCTCTCCAAAGCAGAAGAGGCTGGCGGGGCTGCGAAGGCGGTGGATAAAGCGGTCGATGCCGGTAAGGCGGCCGACAAGACTGCGGATGCGGCCAAAGCGCAGAATCACCATATTGCAACTGGCAAGGCGATCGTCAGTGGGTATACGAAGCAGTTCACTGAGATTCTTGAGAAGGCAGGAATGTCGCTTCAGGATCCTGCCAACAGGATACTCTTGGAGGGGCATTCGGGGAGGCATGCAGAGCAATATCGCAACTATATATTGCAGAGGCTCAAGGGCGGCACCAAGGGGTTATCAGGCGAAAAGTATCGGAAAGCTCTTGAAACGACATTGGGAGAACTCAAAGACGAATTGCTGAAGAATCCTGATATGATCAGAGGGGAAGGTCTGGTAAAATGAAGTGGTACATCCCGATCCTCTGTGGCCGCACGGTCGCCGATCCCTTAGTACTCGATAAGCATGACTTCTTCGGAGTTAAAGATGAAGCATTCGATGACGCCCGTGTCATCGAACGCTGGGACACCAGAGCGTATTTTGGGGTCACGGAGCAAGACAACAACGGCGAACCTGATGATTGTCTGCAGAATCATCTGAATATCATGATGTTTTCTCAGCGACTTCTTGGGGCTTGCGACGATGAAGGCATACGAGGCTTCCAGTATCTACCCATTCATGTGTATCGATTCGATGCTACTCCTATCAATGGTTTTTCCATAGCGCACATCGTAGAATGGCGGGCGGCTTTGGTTCGGGAGCTCTCTGACTTCAATGTGTATCCGCAAGATTACTTTCTGCCTGATCGCCGCGGGAAGATAGACGGAATCAGAAAACCTGTACTTGACGGAGGCACACTAAATGACACAGATGTATTTCGATTGACCGAATATTGGCCGTGCACGTTTGTTTCTGAGCGTTTGCAACGAGTATTCGATGATTTGAAATGCACTGGTATAAAATTCATGGAGGTTCGAGTGATCGATTAGTTTAACGATGGCGCTTGGCACAACGGGAATGTGGCGATGTACACGGCCAAGGTGAGTCCGACGGGGACATACTGGTCGTTGACACAGAAGTTTGACTACGACGGTCTGGACCGGTTGACGGCTGACAGTTGCTTTGGCGGGTATCCGTCGTACGGGATGACGAGTATTGCCTATGGTCTGAACGGGAATGTCGACTCGGTGATGAAACCCGGGATGGTGTACGATTACCAGTATTACCCACAGAGCAACCGGGTGAAACAGGTGACAAACCTGTATGCGGGGACGGACAACTTCCGGTACACGCCGTCGGGTTCGATGGGCAGTATCAAGAATCAGAGTTTGGGCGTACGGTATGATTCCGATGAACGGATGATCCGCCGCACGAGACCTGGGGTGCTGAGTACCATTGATACTGTGAACTACTGGTATGACGAGGCCGGTCATCGGATCGGGAAGGAGTACCGGTATCATTACACGGTGCAGTGCAATGACTCTCTACCGATTGAGATGGGGATGAGTGGCGGAGATTCTTCGTTTGGCGAGTATTCACAATACGCCGATTCAACTGGCACGGACAGCACATTCGAATCGGATTCGATTCCGGTCGGACAATCAACGATGAGTTGGCCGAGCCAGAATTGTAGCGCTGTTGCCGGGACATTGACGGGTAGTACCGCTTTATGGTGGCGGGGGCAGGATTTGAACCTGCGACCTTCGGGTTATGAGCCCGACGAGCTACCAGACTGCTCCACCCCGCGGTAATGTAGGTCGCCAAGTAACCACCCTCGCGACCCATTGTCAAGTGCCATCTCCAAAGTACGTTCTGTGCAAAATACGCACAGACATAAGTCTATCGCGCCAATAGCGTTCTCTCTTTCGATGTCGGCTTGGGCGGGCACATTCAGAAAGATTGAAATCTGCCGAAAATTGATGTCATAAGGACAGTAAACAACCCGGCTTTCTCCGGACGCGAAGGATAGCGAGCATATGTTCATATTTATTGGCGCCATTGTCGTACTTGGCGGTGTTTTGGGCGGATACATGATGCACGGCGGTCAGCTTCTTGCCTTAAACCAACCGTCGGAATTACTGGTCATCGGAGGCGCCGCCCTCGGGGCATTACTTATCGCGACCCCGCTCAAAGTCATCAAGAAAATCATAACTCAGGTGGCAGGCGCATTTGGTAGCGGCATGGGCAAAAAAGACTATCAGGATCTCCTGGTTATGATGTATGAAGTCTTCAATGTCGCCCGCCGCGATGGTCTGGTCGGTCTGGAAAACCACATTGAACACCCTAAAGACAGCGAGATATTTAAGCGCTATCCAAAGTTTATGAAGGACCACCACGCAGTCGCGTTCTTCGCCGACACCATGCGGGTGATTATCTCCGGTTCGGTTCAGCCCCACGACCTCGATGAATTGATGATCAACGATCTGGAAATTCATCACGAGGATGAGTTGAAACCGTCGGCGGCGCTGTCAGCTACCGCCGATTCGCTCCCCGGTCTTGGGATTGTGGCGGCGGTGCTCGGTGTGGTGATCACGATGGCCTCGCTCAACGGTCCGCCCTCGGAAATCGGCGAAAAAGTCGCCGCGGCGCTGGTCGGAACGTTTCTCGGTATTTTGGGATGCTACGGCTTTTTCGGGCCATTGGCGGCAAATTTGAGCGCCCGAACGCAGGACGGGCATTTGTATCTCAATTGCATTCGTCATGCCTTGTTGTCTTTCCACAAGGGAGTTGCCGGAGTGATCGCAGTCGAGTTTGCACGACGGTCGTTGCCGTCGGATGTCCGCCCGGATTTTCTGGAGCTAGAAAAAGCCTGTAACGAAGCGAAGAAACGATAACTGCGATGACCGAACCAAGTTCCGGGAATCAATCGGCCGAACAGCCGATAATCATCGTTCGCAAAAAAAGCGGGCATGGCGGCCACCACGGCGGCGCATGGAAGGTCGCGTTTGCCGACTTCATGACCTCGATGATGGCTTTCTTTCTGGTGATGTGGTTAGTCGGCCAGAAGCAGGAAGTCAAAGAAGCGGTGGCAGGGTATTTTCGCGATCCGGGGAAATTTCAGCAGGACGGCCGCGCCGGCTCGCTCAAAGGATCAACCGGAGTGGTCAAAACCGATGCGCCACCGATGGCAGTAGTGAGTCCGCCGGCACGAAAAGAAGCGGGAGCCTCGGGCGAAGAACGTGCGGCGATGCAACTGGCCGCCCGGAGCATTCTCGATGCGTTGGAAAAGCAGGAAGAATTCCAGCGGCTGAAAAAGAACATCACCTTTCAATTTACTGCCGAGGGATTACGAATCATCTTGAACGAGTCGGAGAACTCGCCGGCCTTTTTTGAGCCGGGATCTGCCAAATTGCTTCAGAAAAGCGCGATCATCTTGATCACCATTGCCCGCGAACTGGGAAAGCTGGAAAATCATCTGGTGATGGAGGGTCACACCGACGCCGGTGCGCTCGGCGGTGACGGGTACACCAACTGGGAGCTATCGGCTGATCGGGCCAATTCGGCTCGGGCACTGATGGATGTCTCGGGATTCTATCAGGGGCAGGTGCGCCAGGTACGAGGGTTTGCCGACAGCGATCCGATGATAAAAACCGATCCGGCTGACCCGCGCAACCGACGCGTGACCATCTTGGTCCTGTACAAATCGCTTGAGAATCGCTTCGACCAGATCGAGCTGGGAGAGCAATTGCTGAGCGATTCAACGCAGGCTGACCCGCAGGGGTAAGCAACGCTGGCGTTTGAGTCGCCGCCGACATATATTGGCTTAAAATGACGATACCCCGGTGTGGTTTCACCGGGGGTTTTTCGTGTTTTGGATAAGAAGAAAACGAGAATATGCTGGAAAGTACGTTGACCACAACATCTCGGCTTGCCGAGATCAGACGGCGATTCACTGAATCGGCGCCGACAACAGCACTTGTACAGTCGGTCGGGCAGAGGCCGGTCACCAAAGTATGCGGACTTTCAGGGTCGGCCGACGCTTTCGCTATCGCCACCTTGGCGCATAAGAGCGGACGGGCAATCGTTGTCATCACTGAGCAGGCCGATTCAGCACACGATCTATACGACGACCTTGCCTTTCTGCTTTCGCCGCAGAAAGTAGGACTGTTTCCGGCACGCCAGATTCTGCCGTACGATTTTCGCGCTCCCGTCGGCGAGATCATGGGGCAGAGACTTTCGACTTTATCGCGATTGCTCGACAGCGACGTGCAGGTCGTTGTCGCGCCCATACGCGCCGTGATTGAACCTACTATTTCGTGGTCGGCGCTGGTGGATAGCCGGGTTTCAGTCGCTGTCGGAGAAGAATCAGATCTGGATGATCTGTGCGAGCGGCTGGTGCGCCTGGGTTTTCGCAGGGTTCCGCTGGTCGAAGAAGTTGGCGATTTCGCCCGGCGCGGAGGGCTGGTCGATTTGTTCACTGCCGACGCCGAGTATCCGGTGCGAATCGAGTTTTTCGGCGACCGAGTGGAATCGATTCGGCTTTTTGATGTTGCCACCCAAAGGACAATTCAGAAAGTTCCGGTTGTTCGCATCGTGCCGAAACGGGAGATTCTGGTTCCGCACGAGACACTGGAACTTCACCTTGAAAAACTCCCCGAGCACGACGCCGAGTATGTTCGCAATCGATATTTGAACGATCCGGAATTACCGGGACTGGAATGGCTGGCGGTGATGTTCGGACTGGAGCGGGGCGTGCTCTATGATTTTCTGCCGGAACAATTTGTCACGGTATATCAAAATCGCGAAAAGCTGGCAGGAGAGGCGAGCGCAATTGTTGCCGAGGCGGCGACACTCCGTTCCCGCTTAGCCGAGAAGATGAGTTCACTTCCGTTGCCGGAACAGTATTATGTCGGTTTCGACCGACTCACCGAGTCGCTCGACCGGCAACCGTTGGTTGATATCCGCCCGTTCCGCGCGGGAGATGACGAGGTTATCGATTTCGCCTGCCAGCCGCACCCAGCGCTTGGATCGCGGCTCGACCTGCTTGGAAAAACACTCAAAGAATATCAATCGGGCAGTGTCGCACATGTTATCGTAACTGACAGCGAAGGTCAATCGGCGCGTTTGTCTGAGTTAATCCGAGAGAAGATCGGCGAAGACTCGGGGCTTGAAATGGAAGTTGCCAATCTCTCCGGCGGTTTTGTCTTTCCCTTGGCCAAAGCGGCAATTCTAACCGATCACGAGATTTTCAGCCGATATCACCGTCGCGTTCGCAAGAAAAGGTTCCGCGAGGGAGTAGCGGTCTCCGATTACGCCGCTCTGGGGTATGGCGACTTTGTCGTGCACACCGATCACGGCATTGCGAGGTATCTTGGTCTTAAAACGATTGTCGTCGACCATCGCAGTCGCGACTGTCTGCTCTTGCAATACGCTGAAAACGACCGGTTGTATGTTCCAATTGAAGAATTCAACCGTGTAGGCAAGTACTCCGGAAAAGAGTCTGCCCCGGACCTAACGCGGCTCGGCGGCCCGCAGTGGGATCGGCTTCGCGAAAAGACTGAAAAAGCGATTGCCGATATGGCCGAAGAATTGCTCGTGTTATACGCTCAACGCAAGACACAAAGCGGCGAGCCGTACGGCGAGGACTCGGTCTTCATGAAACAGCTTGAGGCATCGTTTCCTTACGACGAAACGGCCGATCAGGAAAAGGCGATCAACGATGTCAAGCGCGACTTGCAATCGACCCGCCCGATGGATCGTCTGATCTGCGGCGATGTCGGCTACGGCAAAACCGAAGTAGCGGTGCGCGGAGCGTTCAAAGTTGTCGACTCTGGCAAGCAGGTCGCAGTGCTGGTTCCGACAACTATTCTCGCGCAACAGCACTACGCGACTTTTACCGAAAGAATGCGCGACTTTCCGGTGAAAGTAGCGGTAATGTCGCGTTTCCGCACCAAAGCCGAGCAGGAAGAAACGGCCGCCGCGCTTAAAGCAGGAAGAGTCGATATTGTCATCGGCACGCACAGATTGCTGTCACAAGACATTGTGTTTAAGGATTTGGGACTGCTGGTCATCGATGAAGAACATCGGTTTGGAGTTAAACACAAAGAGCGATTGCGTCAACTGAAAGCAAGTGTCGACACACTCGTAATGACCGCCACGCCGATACCGCGGACTCTCCAAATGTCGTTGGTCGGTGTGCGGGATATGAGTTTGATAACCACTTCCCCCAAAGACCGCTTACCGATTATCACCGAGATAGTCGAATTTGATCCGGCGGTAATTGCAACTGCGATACTGCGCGAGGTTGACCGCGGGGGACAAGTCTTCTTCGTGCATAACCGGGTGCAGACTATCGAGGCGATGCACAAATACCTGACCAAGATCGTACCTCAGGTCGAGGTCGGCGTGGCGCACGGTCAGATGCACGAGCGGACGCTTGAGGGAGTCATGCTCGCCTTTCTGGCGCGGCGGTTCAATGTTCTTCTGTGTACCAGCATCATCGAATCGGGGCTGGATATACCGTCGGCGAACACGATCATTATTAACAGGGCCGACCGGTTCGGACTGGCGCAATTGTATCAATTGCGAGGGAGAGTTGGGCGAAGCGCGCGGCGAGCGTATGCCTATCTGCTCACTCCCACCTCGCGGGTACTGTCGGCCGACGCTCTCAAGCGTTTGCGGGCGCTGGAGGCGCATTCCGATCTTGGATCGGGATTTGCGTTGGCGATGCGCGATTTGGAGATTCGAGGGGCGGGAACAATTCTCGGTGCCAAGCAATCGGGATTTATTGAGGACATTGGATTCGATCTGTACAACCGAATGCTTGAAGAGGCAATTGCCAAACTCAAGGGCGAGGAAATTCAGCGCTTACCCGATACGAAACTCGAGCTCGACTTGGAAACGCACTTGTCTGAGCAATATGTCAATGACAATCAGCACAAGGTTGATATCTATCGGCGGCTCGCCGACGCCCGCACGCTTGACGAAGTCGAGAAGATCCGCGACGAAGTTACCGACCGGTTCGGCCGCCCGCCGCAGTCGGCCGTCAACTTGTTCGATGCGACAGCAGTGAAAATCGCCGCCGCGATCCTACGCCTGGAAAAGCTGACCTTGCGAAGCGGCAAGGCCACACTTTACTTCCCGGCGGATCGAAAGCTAACACGCACCGAGGTCGAGTCGATACGGGGGGGTACCGAAGCGCCGATGGAATTCTTGCTTCAAGGGCACCCGCGAATTGTCATAGAATTGTCACGAATTGCCGAGACCGACCGTCTTGGGCATCTTCGCGGTGTGCTAAGTAAAGTCTGAGACCATTTTCCGGCGAAAATACTTGCCATCGGCCGGTTCGGGAATATATTCGGACCACTTCAGTATAATATGCAACTCAACGATGGAGGTCCGATGCGGTATCGACACATATTGGCGATCAGTTGCGTAATCTTTAGCAGTCTGATGTCTCTGGCGGCGGCTGATCCCACCAAGCCGACTGACAGTTCCACTGCCACGATTTTCGCCGGCGAGAAGCACCTGACTAATATCCGGCAGTTAACTTTCGGCGGCCAAAACGCCGAGGCGTATTTCAATCACGATGCCTCGCAAATTATTTTTCAATCGAGTCGCGACGGTCACGATTGCGACGCAATCTACATGATGAATGCCGACGGCTCCAGCGTGCGTCTGGTTTCCAGCGGTAAGGGAGCTACAACCTGTTCGTTTATCCAGCCGGATGGAAAAGCGCTCATCTACGCATCGACACACTTGGGCGGCGAGACATGTCCACCCAAGCCGGATATGTCGCGCGGGTATGTTTGGCCGCTATATAAATCGTATGATATTTTCAAAGCCAACATTGACGGAAGCAATCCGGTTCGCTTGACCACGTCCGATGGATATGATGCCGAAGCGGTCTACTCGTTCGACGGCAAAAAAATCCTCTTCACATCAGTTCGCACGGGGGATCTTGAGTTGTATACGATGGACCCCGACGGGAGCAATGTCGAGCAGATCACCAATATGCCGGGCTACGATGGCGGCGCCTGGTTTTCGTGGGATGGTCAGTGGATTTGCTGGCGGGCTTCTCGCCCAACCGACACGGCGCTGGCGGAGTATCAGGCGCTACTTAAGGAAGGACTGATCCGGCCGTCGAAACTGGAAATCACCGTGATGAATCTGGCCGATAGAAAACCGATCCAATTGACCAGCAATGGCGCGGCCAACTTTGCGCCGTTTTTCCACCCCGACGGCAAGCGGGTGATTTTCTCGTCGAATGTCAACGACCCCAGGAAGCGAAACTTCGACATCTATATGGTGGACATCGCGACCAAGAAAATCGAGCAGATCACGTTCAACGATACCTTTGATGGGTTTCCTATGTTCTCACCAGATGGCAAAAAATTGGTCTTTGCATCGAATCGAAACGGCAAAATCCCGCACGAAACGAATATCTTCATTGCCGATTGGGTCGAATAGCGAAGACTTGAGCAGGATCTCGAATCTCATGTGAAAGCCGAACACTTCGTGTTCGGCTTTTTATATTCCACCATTATAGGTAATCAGGATCGTACCCAATTCACCCACAACCGCGCCGTAGCCGTTGGATGTAAACTCGCAATTGAACAAGGTCCGGGTAGTACCAGAATTCTGTCGCCACCACGACTGGGTAGCTGGTTGATATTTTATTATTGTTCCGTTATCCCCGACCGCCCAGCCGGTGTTGGCGTCGACAAAGAAAATATCGTTCAGACTTGTGATCTCACCCGACGATTTCGTTTCCCAATTTGCACCACCGTCGGAAGTGTAGAGCATACTGCCATTGGTTCCGACAATCCAACCGTGGAGCGGATCAATCATGTCGATGGCCCACAATGCATCCGAAACTCCGGTGACATTCTGAGGGTCCCATGTTGAGCCATTGGTCGTATGTAAGATTGTTCCGTTGTTGCCCACTACCCACGCGAGCGTCGGCGAAAGCGCCTCGACATCGGCCAGAGAGAAATTGACTGGGACCGTTAGCTTCGACCACGTATTGCCGGAATCGATCGAGTGTGCGAGAAGTCCCTTGGGGCCGACCACCCAGCCGTTGGCGCGGTCGAAAAATTTGACACGCCAAAATGCAACGGTATCAGGAGTCCCGAATCCTACTTTGATGCGATTCCACGTCGAACCGCCGTCTATCGTACGCATAAGCAGGCCGCTGTCTCGCGTACGGCCGACCGCCCAACCATAGTCTGCATCGACAAAATCCACACCGCCTAATTCGGCAAAATCCACAAATGTACGAGGATCCCAGGTGACGCCGCCGTCCACTGTTTTGAGTATTACTCCCGAATGAGCGGCAGTGTTGCCGATGAACCCGGCGGCAACCGCCGTGGAATCGTCAATAATATGAACGCCCCGTAAATCGTACGAAATCGACACGCTATTGAGCGCCCAGGCACGCGAAGTCAGGCTGATCGGAATCAGAGTTATAGGAGTAACGGCGCTGGCTGTGGTCACGACAATGGTGTCGCGAAGCGTTCCTGAAAGAAGCCCGCTATTGTCTATTCCTACTTGTATCACCCCGGGGGTGTTGCCGGTTGGATTTGTCAGTGTCAGCCAGGAGTGATTCTTTGTCGCTGTATATGAAATCCCATCGGCGCCGGTGCTCGTTACAGTGAGCGTCTGCAAGGAGGGGTCGGGGCCACCGACCAAAGTAGTAAACTGCAAGAGCGGCGGTGAGACGTCGATATCCGCCTGCACCGTTGCGGTGACATAAATTTGTTGCGGTGAATTTGCGGCGTTGTCGGACGTAATAGTAATCGTGTCATAATAGACACCGGCCGAAAATCCGGATACATAGGCGTAGACAAAAAGCGTGTCGCCACTGACACCGGGCACGCGAATCAAGTCAAGCCAGCTCCGCAGATGACTATGGGTGAAATGCAGAGTATCAACACCAGTGTTGGTCACAAGTACCATCTGGCGAGCTGGGTTGCCGCCACCGGCCGCGGCATAGAAACTCAAATTCTGCGCCGACAGCGCGATAATCGGTTTGCTTGGGGGAGAGACCGAGGTGCTGTTACAGGAAATCAGTCCAACTATATATAGTACGATCATCAGCGCCGGCAGACAGCGCCGCCAATTGAGCAATTGTGGCAACATCCTCTTCCTTTCGTCTCCTACAGATACGGCGAACCGCCTCCTAATGTTCAATCTGGGGCTGGGGCGATCAAGCAGTATCTGCGCCGGTGTGTGATCAATAGTTGACCACCTCTACCGGGATTGAGCTAGATTGGTTGCCAGCCGGTTGCAACATTGCAAATGCGTGTCACCGCAATTTGGTCGCCTCGAACTTAACGCGAACAACCCCGGCTCCCGCAAGTAAAAGTACTGCAATATGTTATGAAAGTCCGACTGTCCGTTGTTGGTGGGCCATCCAAACGGCATACCCTATGCTCTAACCGACTCTGCATGAATGTCCATCAGCAAGGAGTGAGACGCGATGCTTGACGGGAAATTTCAACGCGGATTTTCTACAGAGCGACTGGCTAGTACGGCAGAACCGAAGGTTCGGCGCGACGAACGCGGATATTACATCATGTCGCTGTCGGAAAACACCAAGGTCTACTTCGAAGATTACTACGCCTTCTTGCGAAGGACATACGACCGCGCCGAGAACGAACGAAATGTTATCCGCCGCAAGTTGTTGGAGACCCCCCGTTCAATGTCGGAATCGATTGCCTTTTACCGCGCCAAACTGGTGATTATCGATCTGCTCCAACGTTCCATTCGCAGATTCTATACCGATGGTTCAAACTTGGGCGTGGTGATGACTCCCTGGTGTTTCGGTACAGTGGTGCTTGAAAAAGTCGAAGTCTACCGCGATCAGATCAGTCGGGGCGAGGTACACGATCCCAATATTGTCGAGTTTCCATATTACGTTGTAAAATACATTGAAGAGATCTACAAGAAATCGCTGTTGGAAATGTTCGATTTCCCCGACCAGGCGTTTCAAATGCGCTGGCAATATTCCGAACTGCTCAAACGGTACTCGGCCGTTCTTTCCGATATCACCGTTCGGTTGCAATCAGTGCTGACCTCGGTAAAAAATCTCGGAACCAAGTAGTCCTCACTCCCTCTCCCGCGACCCGAAAGGCGCCCTGTCTCCCAGGGCGCCTTTGTTTTGTGGCTCTCAACCCCCCAGCCAAAAGTGCCGATAATAAACTGAAACCGGGCAATCCCAGAAAACTAACCTGGGATCGGCCGGCCAAAGACATATGTCACTATCACCTGTCAGAACACGTACCGATCACAAGTTCGTGCCGATCTATCTGGACTCGATCCGGATCGATTCGGTGCTCAATTTCGATCTGTATTTGCATGTCAATAATCAGCTTGTGCTGTACCGGTCGGCCAATTTGGCCTTTACCGATCGTACCCGCCAGAAACTCTTAGAAAATCGGGTCGACCGACTTTGGGTGGCGCAGGAAGACCGCCACCATTACCAGCGATATATCGAACAGAACCTACCGAAGATTCTGACCGATCCGACTGTACAAGAGATCAAGAAGGCGGGGATTCTGTACGAGACCTCGACCAATCTGGTCAAAGACGTGCTCTCTAATCCAACCTACGGCGAGAATATCACGCGTTCTAAAGAACTTGTGGCGAGCACGGTCGACTATATTCTGAAGGGGCGCGACGCATTTTTGAATCTGCTCAAGATCACGTCATTTGACTATTACACGTATACCCACTCGGTGAACGTCTGCACATTTGCGATTGCTTTGGCCCAGCAGATGGGGTACAAAGACGAACAGTTCCTGCATGAACTGGGGACCGGCGCACTCCTGCACGATGTCGGCAAGTCGCGAATTTCAGAGCGCATCTTGAATAAACGTTCTGCCCTGACTCCAATTGAATTCGACATCATGAAAAAGCACCCCAAGTGGGGGGTGGAAATTCTTGAAGAGACAAATCAGATCAGCCAGCAGTCGTACTACCCGGTGCTTCAGCATCACGAGCGGGGAGACCGGCGCGGGTATCCATCGGGACTGTCGCTTGACGAGATGCATGTTTATTCCAAAATTATTGCCATCACTGATTCGTTCGACGCGATGACTACCGAGCGGGTCTACCAGCGGGCGATGGAGACATTTCCCGCGCTGAAAATCATGTTCTCGCTCAAAGGGGCGTATGACGAGGTTCTGCTCAAGGGATTTGTCGATCTTATGGGCCCTACTGGCCTGACGGAATTGTAATCACAGGCTTTGGTAACCCAGCAATTATGGTGGGCTCTTAAAGAATCCCAGGATAAATCCTGGGTTACCAGGGCCCAATATGGCGGGTCAAAAGACGGACCCGCTCTACAACCAGAGATCAAGTTGATTTAGATTCCCGTCACCGTGTATATTCTCCCGGAAAACTAGACAATGGAGAATTCATGCGTGAAGTAATCAAAACAGATAATGCCCCGGCCGCAATCGGACCGTATTCGCAGGCGATCAAAGTGCCGTGCGGAAAGATGATCTACTGCTCGGGGCAAATTCCACTCGATCCGAAAACCGGTGCGATAAACGGCACGACCGGCGCCGAACAATGCCGACAGGTCATGGAAAATGTCAAAGCACTACTTGCCGCCGCGGGATCGAATCTGGGCCAGGTTGTAAAGACAACGATCTTTCTGACCGACCTGGCTGAGTTTGCCTCGGTAAACGAAGTCTACGGCTCGTACTTTGAGGGGGATCCACCGGCTCGCTCAACGGTGCAGGTCTGCCGTTTGCCCAAAGATGTGCGCGTAGAGATCGAAGTGATCGCAATTCAGTAATTTCAGGTAGGGCAGGCTCGTCTTTGAGCCTGCCAAGCCACGTCACAGAACGTGTCGCATTGACTCTTGGCCTTGGTAACCCACCATTTATGGTGGGCTCTTCAGGAATTCCAAAACAATTCATAGGTTACCGGGTTTGAGTATTGCGAATGAACGGACGTCCTGCCCGAATCTCAACCCACCGCAAGCGGTGGGGCACCAAGAAGAGTACACGATGTCAGGGCCGGAGCCCTGACATCACGAATTACCCAAGCTTCCTCATCAGCGCGATCTGGCCGGCATGGTAGATGTCGTGCTGGACGACGCCATGCAATATCTGATACGGTGTCGCGCGTTGGGTCGGAAACGGCTTGTCGAGTCGCCGATCGGACAGCCGTGCGGCTGTTTCGATAAGAAGCTTATGTGATTTCTTAAGTTTTGCCAGCGTCTTTTTCCAAGCGGCGTCGCTGGTATCGGTCACGGCCGGAAAATTCTCTTCGTCGGTCGGAATATACCGCTCACCCGAAATACGCCTACGCGCCGCGTCTTTCCAGCAGACAATATGCAGTACAATTTCCCAGCAAGTGTGACCGTTGCCGATTCGCCACCGGGCGGCCTGCTCGGCGGTGACACCTCTGAGGACTTCGAGCACCGACGGTCCGTGCCATGCGGTGCCCTTGAAGCCGGCATTGATCTGTGCAACAATTCGATTGATTTCGGGCATGGGATTCTCCTTGCGAGCAATATAGTACGGAGATCTCTCGATGGGACGAATCACTTTCAATAGAGAGATGCTGCCTAAGACTCACCTGCAAAACAGCTGTTAAGTCATCGCACCATCGGCAGCGGCAAAGTATCAACCTTAGCACCAAAAAATACAGACTGTGGTTGCGAACTCAGAGAGTATCTCCAAATGAGACCAACAGGCCCACGGCTTGATGAGAAGTAGAAATCCCCTGACTGGTCAGCATAGATTGGGGAGTCAGCTCTTATGACCTTCAGATATGCTCTCACCAGACCCATTTCTTCGCGATCAAAGAATTTGTACGTCTGATCGAATGTCACTTTCCTTGTGAAGACAAATCCGGGGACTGAGTCAAGAACACTGTCGGCCTTAATTGTCTGTTCGCAAAGGATTGGGAATACGCCATAGAACAGGGTGTCGTGAATGCGTCGGAATTCGCCGATGTCTAATTTGAAATGTTGGCCTGGCATCACATTGTTGGCCGAGGCGAAATAGTGCACTAGTGAGTCCGATAAAAATGTGTGAGTTGTATCTGCGAAGTAATAATCATAGTAGGTTCCTGTGCTGTCTGCTTTCGCAATTTCGAGCTTACAGATAGAACTCAAATAGGGCTCACTGTCGCGTATCCCATTATTGTTCAGGTCCATAAAAGGCGCGCCTGATAGAAACGCATCGCCGTCTCCTCGTGGAAGACCGTTCCCATCGATATCGTCAAATGGCATCCCGGGAGTCCAGGAAGCGTCAGGGCCATCGTACTTGCCGTTGTGATTAATGTCTTGGTTGATGCCGGAGACGACCGATATGACGAATCCATCAACGCCCTCGTCGTACACTCCGTTGCCATTGTTGTCAGTGAAAGGCTCGCCGAATAGTCTCTCGGTAGTTAGAAATGGTTCGATTTCGGCGTAGCGAGAACGATAGACCATCAGATGACCAGAAGTGTCCATAGTAGCCAGTTGATCGAGCTGAAGAATGGGAACAACGGAAGGGTTATTTACCGAATTGTCAGAGCAAGCCGAGCACAAGAGGAAACCAACAACAGCAACTGTGCAAAACGCCGGGAATCGCATGAGAAATTCTCCTGACGTAAGATGCATTACGTGGAGAGAATTGTCAATAAGCCGACGATAAGCTCTGGGGCCTCACTTCACCGGCGTCGGTTTGTGATCTTTGTCGACTGCTACCATTGTAAACATCCCGCCGATTGCCAGTTCGCGCGTGTCGGAGAACATCCGTTCCATGTAAACCTCGACTTTTACCTGTATACTGGTCGTGCCGACTCGGACAACCTTGCCGATCAGTTCGACCAGTGTGCCGGAAGGGATCGATTTGGTGAAGTCGATCCGGTCGAGCGAGACAGTCACATATTCCTGGCGGCTAAATCGAGTGGCGGTGATGAACGCGACTTCGTCCATCCATTGCAGGGCAGTGCCGCCGAAGAGAGTGTCGTAGTGGTTGGTGGTGTGGGGGAAAACCGCCTTGACTACGCGGGTCTCCGAGGCGGCGATACGGTCATTTAACGGTTGGGGCATAAGGACTCCTTCAGCGAATAGAACCAGCATACGATCACATGTTACTAACCACAAGTTTGAGGATCATTGACAAGCGAGTCGCCGAATGGTATCTTGGCAGTAGAGACCATTAGATATGATTGGTGGCAAAGCACATGGGGTGTGGTTGATCTTCTCGCTACTTAGCGTGATTGTATTTACTCTAGCTCAGCCCCTTTTTGCCGATGAGGATCGTGCTGGGGATTTCGAGTGGTGGCGATTCCGGCGGCTACCGTACAAGTGCGGCACATTTGACCCGAATCGAAATGGACTGGCGTATGAAATATCAGATGTTGTATTGTATAGAGATTGTCTCCTGATTGGAGAACAGGCGTTTCCACCCCAGACAATGGACAGCATTCTCATGCGATCCGACTGGGATTGCTCTAGGATGCATTTTGAAGTTACAACTTTGATGTATGCCATAAGGGTGCTGGTTGGAGACGCCTTGCCTTATCCCAGGCCGACTAATCTTACAGCATCGATTTCGACCGACTACGGCTTGAACATCGAGGGTGTAGAGCTCGGGGCAGTGCTTGTAGTTTACAAAGGACATATCTTTCCCGAGTTTTCGAATGAGGGCTTGAGTCAATTTGCATATTTCGACGGTACGAATACACGTATCTTGATTAGCGTACCTTTTGGCGTCGATGTTTGGGGTGGTGCGCTTTCTGGATTTAGTGGGCGTTTGTTCGACAACGATGGTGGAGACATTATCTCAATTGAGATGGCCGACGTCCACGGTTACTTGGTTTCTCCGGCACTTCCCCTCGAATTCAAGTTGGATCAAAATTACCCCAACCCGTTCAACGCTGTAACTCGTATTTCGTTTGCAATTTCGCAGGGTGGTCCTTATCAGATCACGATCTTCAACGCACTCGGCCAAACCGTAGAGACGATTTCAGGAAATGCGGTCGCTGGATATGTTAAGGTGCTGTGGGACGCGCACGACCTCCCGTCCGGCGTCTATTTCTACCGCCTCGAAACCCCGCAGTTCACGGAGACCAAAAAGGCAGTCCTGTTGAAGTAGAATTCGCCTGTCAAATTGTGGATAAGTCTGGTCAAGTACGGATTCGTACGTCATCTGAAAGTCCCTGATCCTCGGTCATAGCCCGAAAATATCCAAAATCAGGTTGACAAGCCTAAGCACCGGAATATATTGGCCCCGAAATAATGTGGCTGGAAGGGCCAACATGATCCCTTTTGCACCCTCGCCGGGCCGAAAACAAGGGCGCGAGTACGCCCAAATTGGACTTTTGGCGATGGTCCCGGCGATACTCATAGCCGCACCGTTGGTCGGTTTTTTTGCCGGTCAGTGGGCGGACGGAAAATTCGGCACAGCTCCCTGGCTCATGATTGTTGGAATTGCGCTGGGATTCGCCGCCGCGGCAAGTGAAATTTGGAACTTAGTGCGCAAGTCGCAAGAGATCGAAAAACAGAACGAGAAGGACAAGGAACTCTAAGTGGGTCTTGAATTTATCTATCGCACACTGCGAACCACCGGGATCGTTCTGTTGATCATTTCTCCGTTCTTGTTGTACTATTTCGGACTCTGGACCGCTCTTGCTGTCTTCTCCGGCGGTGTGTGGGGGATACTCAATCTTTGGTTTATCATGCATGTAGTGCGAGTGTCGATTCGGCCGGGTGGCGCTGACAAACAGAAGATGATCGGTCTGCTTCTTTACAAATTCCCGGTGCTGTACCTGTCCGGATTCTTCCTATTGAAAGTGAATCAGTTCAACCCGGCGCATCTACTGATGGGTGCCGGTGCGGTATTGGCGGTCATGGTCCTAAAAGCGGCTGGCCGTTTGATGCTCGGTCTCGATCTGGCGTCAGATCACAAGCAAACCGGCGCACAAGGCGCGCAGGGCGCACAGGGGGTGCTGTAAGTGTTTGCCTGGCTCGGGACAATCATCGCGGTCCACGCTCCGTGGCTGACACAAGTCATTGCAACCGCCGCTGAGGGTGCGCATGCTGAGGAGTCCTCGCCCACGACTCTTCCCAGTCTGGCTAAGTTTCTCTACCACTGGCTCGGTCCCGAGTACTTCTGGATCGAACATTGGGTCAATATCATCTATGCATTCTTGACATCGATCATTCTCTGCACAGTCGCATACCTGGCCTATCGTAAACGGGATATCAAGAACCCCGGCAAGCTTCAGAATTTCGTGGAGATGCTGGTCGAGAGCATGTACAATTTCCTGTACGGCATCTTAGGTCACGAAACCAAGAAATATGTGCCATTTTTGGGCACGCTCTTTTTCTACATTCTGATGAACAACCTCTGGGGTGTGGTGCCGCTCGGACATGCACCGACTACCAGTATCAATATCACCGCCTCGCTGGCGATCATTGTGTTTTTGTATTCTCAGTACACCGGGCTACGGCGCCTCGGTATTGTCGGATACCTCGATCACCTGGCCGGTAATCCACGCGGCCCGATCATGTGGGCGCTTGTGCCGCTCATGCTCCCGATGCACCTCATCGGCGAAGTGGCCAAACCGTTCAGTCTCGCCCTTCGTCTTTTTGGCAATATCACCGGTGAAGATATTCTGGTAGGGGCCTCGGTGATGCTCGGTATCATGACGCTCTCGTTCATGCACTCGCCGGTGGGAATACCATACAACGTGATCACTATTCCGCTCGGATTGATGTTTTCCACCATTCAAGCGCTGGTGTTCACCTTGCTGTCGACGATTTACATATTAATGATGCTACCGCACGAGGAGCATCACTGATGTCTGCAAACAACGAAATACATTTGAGATACTTGTAGGAGGATACGATGGATTATCAATCAATGTTGGCGTGGGCGCTCCCGATGGGAGTTGGTTTGGCCGCGGTCGGTTCCGGTCTTGGCCTGGGTCGTGCGGTCGGTTCGGCAATGGAAGCTATCGGTCGTCAGCCCGAAGCGGCCGGCAAGATTCAGACAGCCATGATCATCGGCGCCGCGCTTATTGAAGCGTTGACCATTTACGCGCTGGTCGTGTTTTTCATCATGTTCGGCAAGATTGGTGGCTGAGCAAACAATCACTGCATTACCGCCGGTCTGCCCTATTGCGTAGCACCGGCATGGAGTAAGCATGAGTTTTGAGTGGCAACAACTAGTCACCCACGCTATCGGCTTTTTGATCACGCTGTGGATTTTGAAAAAATTCGCATGGGGTCCGATTCTGAACCTGTTGGAAGAACGGCGTGCCCGCATTACCGGCGAGTTTCAGAAGATCGACGATGAAAAGGCGTCGGTCGCACGGCAGGCGGCGGCGTATGACGCGAAGATGAAAGAAATCGACGCGGAACGCCGTACCAAGATTGTCGAGGCGGTAGAGGAAGGCAAAAAAGTCGCGGCCGATATCAAAGCCGCGGCGCAGGCCGAGGTCAAAGATCTGCAGACGAAAAACAAAGCCGAGCTGGAGCGCGAGGTCGCCAAAGCCAAAGTACATCTCAAGGAAGAGATGATCGCGATCACGATGTCCGCCGCCGAGAAATTGGTGCGCGAGAAATTGAGCGATCAAAAGCACCGTGAGCTAATCGGCAAGTATATTGAAGAGGTTCAGAAAGCGTAAATTGCAATGATAGCCGAACAGGTTTCACAGCGTTACGCCAAGGCCCTTTTCATGGCGGCCAAAGACCGAAAATTGGTCGATCAGGCATACCAGCAGTTCGATGCACTGAAGAAAGTCATCACCGCCGACCGAGCGCTGATCGATTTTCTGACCGCGCCACAGGTGACCGATGACCGCAAGGCGGAACTTGTGAACACGGTCTTCGGGCCGCGTATCGAAAAACTGTTTATCGAGTTTCTCTTTGTCCTTTTAGAAAAGCACCGGATCGGATTCTTGCCCCAGATTATCGACGCCTTTGAAAAGCTCGTCGAAGTCGAAAAGGGGATGGTCAGGGTCCGCGTGATTACGGCGGTAGCCATGTCGGAAAGCGAAGAGCGAAGTGCGACCGTTCAGCTCGAATCGCGCACCGGCAGAAAAGTTATTCTGGAAAAGAAAGTAGATCCGTCGATTTTGGGCGGAATGATTGTCATAATCGATGATGAGATCATCGACGGTTCAGTTCGGCACGGTCTTAAAATGATCGAAGCGCAACTGAGCAAAGTAAAGGTGGCCTAAGCCGCCGTAGTGAACGTGTAAGTAGTGAGTTTGTGAATAAGGAGTTCGTGAATGGCTCTCAATCCTGAAGAAGTCTCGTCAGTCCTTCGAAAGGAAATTGAGCGGTACGACACCAAGCTTGAGACCGAATCGGTAGGCACGATTCTGCAGGTCGGCGACGGGATTGCCCGCATCTGGGGTCTGGATGATGTCCAGATGTCGGAGCTGGTTGAATTTCCCGGCGGGATCATGGGAATAGTGCTCAACTTAGAATCGGACAATGTCGGTGTCGCAGTGTTCGGTTCTGACACACATATTAAAGAAGGCGACTCGGTTCGCCGTACCGGCCGTGTGGCGCAGGTACCGGTTGGTCCGGCGCTGATTGGGCGCGTGGTCAATCCGCTCGGTGTGCCGCTTGACGGCAAGGGGCCGATTGTCACCGACAAGTTCCGCGTTATCGAAGGCAAGGCGCCGTCGGTGGTGGAACGTCAGCCGGTAAAAGAACCGGTGCAGACCGGACTCAAAGCGATCGATTCGATGATTCCGATCGGTCGCGGCCAGCGCGAACTGATCATCGGCGACCGTCAGACCGGCAAGACGGCGGTGGCGCTCGATACGATTATCAATCAGAAAGGCTCCGGCGTTCAGTGTTTCTATGTCGCGATCGGGCAAAAGGCCTCGACTATCGCGCAAGTTGTGGAGACACTCCGCAAATTCGGCGCGATGGAGTTCACGACCGTCATTGTCGCTACCGCGACCGATCCGGCGCCACTTCAGTATATCGCGCCGTATTCCGGTTGTGCGATGGGCGAAGAAGTCATGTTCAACGGCGGTCACGCCCTTTGTATCTACGACGACCTGTCCAAACAGGCCGCGGCCTATCGCCAGTTGTCGCTTTTGCTCCGCCGTCCGCCGGGCCGCGAGGCATATCCCGGCGACATTTTCTACTGCCACTCGCGCTTACTTGAACGCGCCGCAAAATTGTCCAACGACAAAGGCGGCGGATCGCTGACGGCTCTGCCGATTATTGAAACGCAGGCAGGCGACGTTTCGGCCTACATTCCGACCAACGTGATTTCGATCACCGACGGCCAGATATTCCTTGAGGCGGAATTGTTCTTCTCGGGAATTCGTCCGGCGATTAACGTCGGTATATCCGTATCGCGCGTCGGTGGTAATGCTCAGACCAAGATGATGAAACAAGTCGCCGGCTCGCTCAAGCTCGACCTGGCGCAGTATCGCGACTTGGCCGCATTCACCCAGTTCGGATCGGACCTGGACGAAGGCACGCGCAAACAGCTCAATCGCGGCGAGAAGATGGTCGAACTGCTCAAGCAGGGGCAGTATGTCCCGCTCCCGGTCGCCAAGCAGGTGATGATCATCTGGGTGGGCGCACGAGGATATTTCGACGACGTCCCGACTTCGGCAATGCCGAAATTCGAGCGCGAGTTCTTAGCGTTCTGCGAAAAGAGTTATCCGGATATCGAGCCGACGCTCGACAAAGAAAAAGCGATTTCAGCCGCGACTGAAGCCAAGCTGAAAGATGCGACTGAGAAATTCAAAGCGCAGTTCAAGGCGTAAGAAAACGGAAGTATTGAGATAGATCGATGCCCACACTCCGGGAAGTAAAAAAGCGGATACGGTCGGTTGTTTCCACCCGTCGCATTACCAAAGCAATGGAAATGGTGGCGGCGGCGAAACTCAGGCGTGCACAACAGCGCGTCGAACAAGCCAAACCGTACGCGCTCAAACTCGACGAAATGCTCAGCCATCTGGCGGCGGGGTCGTCGACGGAAATCAAACATCCGTACTTCGAAGAACGGCCGGTGCGCAAACGCACCGTAGTTGTGTTGACCAGTGACCGCGGGCTGTGCGGATCGTTTAATACGAATGTTCTGCGTCGAACAGATATCTATCTGAGCGATCAGAAAGGCGTAGAGATCGAACTGGTCACCATCGGTAAGCGCGGATACGATTATTACAAGCGCCGTCCGTACAAGATTGCCGGACACTACGCCGACTGGTCGGGTGTGCCGAACTTTGATCGGACGCGCGAAATTGTAAAGATGCTCACCGAGCGATTCACTTCCGGCCAGACTGATGAAATCATAGTGATCTTCACGCGGTTTCTATCGCTGGTGCGATACAAAGTCGAGTGTGAGAAATATCTGCCGGTGGCGCGACCCAGTGTCGGCGCCGATACGAATCACGGATTGCAGTTGGAGTATATTTTTGAACCGTCGGCCGAAGATATTTACGCCGCCCTCATGCCCAGTTACGCAGTCACAAAGATGGTGACAGCCATCGTCGAGTCATTTGCATCCGAGCACGGCTCCCGAATGATGGCGATGGGGAATGCGACTACCAATGCCGGCGAGATGATCGACACGCTGACGCTTGATTACAACAAAGCGCGCCAGGCGCAGATCACCAAGGAACTCCTTGAAGTGGTCGCCGGCGCCGACGCCCTCAAGGGCTAACGATTGAAAGATGTTTGTTTGAGATAGATCGGAGAATGTTTCATGGCTGAGAATATCGGCAAAATCGTTCAGGTCATCGGTCCGACAGTTGACTGCGAGTTTCCCTCGGAGTCTCTGCCGGGAATCCTGAACGCAATTAAGATCGTCGACGAAAAGCAGGGAATCAACCTGACAGTTGAAGTGGCGATGCATGTCGGCGACAATATCGTGCGGTGTATTGCGCTCGCTTCCACCGACGGCCTCGTGCGCGGCATGAAGGCAATCGATTCCGGATCGCCGATTACTGTCCCGGTCGGCGAAAAATCGCTCGGGCGAGTGTTTAATCTGCTCGGCGAACCGATCGACGGAAAAGGCGCGATGGCGCCCGGAACGAAACGCTCTCCGATCCACCGCGATGCACCGCCGTTTGACGAACAAGTCACGCGCGTCGAAATGTTCGAAACCGGTATCAAAGTCATCGATCTGCTCGAACCGTATTCGAAGGGTGGAAAAGTCGGACTCTTCGGCGGCGCCGGCGTAGGCAAGACGGTAATCATTCAAGAGCTGATTCATAATATCGCCACCGAACACGGCGGATACTCGATCTTCTGCGGCGTGGGTGAACGCACCCGCGAGGGCAACGATCTGTATCTTGAAATGACCGAATCGGGCGTTATCAGCAAAACGGCGATGATGTTCGGCCAGATGAACGAGCCGCCGGGTGCGCGACTTCGCGTGGCGCTTTCCGGATTGACAATGGCAGAGTATTTCCGCGACGAGGAAAATCGCGACGTGCTTCTCTTTGTCGATAACATTTTCCGTTTTGTACAGGCCGGTTCGGAAGTCTCCGCGCTACTCGGCCGTATGCCGTCGGCGGTGGGTTACCAGCCCACACTCGGCACTGAAATGGGCGCTCTGCAGGAGCGAATCACTTCGACCAAGGCCGGTTCGATTACGTCGGTGCAGGCGATCTATGTGCCGGCCGACGACCTGACCGATCCGGCTCCCGCGACAACGTTTTCGCACCTTGATGCTACCACTGTGCTCTCGCGTCAGATTGCCTCGCTCGGATTGTATCCGGCGGTCGATCCGCTCGATTCGACCTCGCGTATTTTGGATCCGCTTATTGTCGGCGAAGAGCATTACAAAGTCGCGCGCGGCGTGCAGGAAATTTTACAGCGGTACAAAGACCTTCAGGATATTATCGCAATTCTGGGTATCGACGAACTTTCCGAAGACGACAAAATCGCCGTTCAACGGGCGCGTAAGATTCAGCGCTTCTTGTCACAGCCCATGTTTGTGGCCGAGGCGTTCACCGGTAAAGCAGGCAAGTATGTGAAAGTCGCCGACACGATCAAAGGATTCAGCGAACTGATCGCCGGCAATGTCGATCATATCCCCGAGCAGTTCTTCTTTATGGTCGGCGGGCTCGATGAAGTGATCGAAACGTACGAGAAGTCCAAGAAGTAGTATGTTTAGACTGTCGATTGTCACGCCCGAGAAAGTCGTCTATGACGCCGATATCCGGTCGCTCACCGCGCCCGGAACTAGCGGGTATTTGGGAATATTGTCACAACACGCGCCAATTATCACCGCACTTAAGCCGGGAAAGGTCGAGTTTCGTGACGCCGAGGACCAGTTGCATATTCTGGCGGTGACTGTCGGATTTCTCGAAGTGAGCGCCAACAAGGCGACAATTCTAGCCGACGCAGTTGAAGAAGCAGACAAGATAGACATCGCGCGAGCGCGCGAGGCATACCGCCGCGAAAAAGCGCGATTGGTGTCAGCGGGTGGCGGCGAGACGGACATAGATCTGCCGTCGTGCCGAGCGGCAATTGATCGCGCCGCGAATCGAATAAAGATTTACGAAGATACTCACAAGACTTAAGTCTTGACCTTGGGGCTTCGCCGTTTCGTATCGAGAATTTACGTGTGACTTTCGTAGGGCGGGTTCGTCATTGAACCCGCCTTTCTTGTTTGTTACCGCTCCACGACCGATTTGAAGCCGCCCATCGACATCTTCTTCATGTCGAACGGCATCGGCTTGTTCATCCATTTCTTGATGATCGGGTCGGTCATGATCTTGGCGTTGGCTTTATTGCGGTCCGCTTTCGACTTATAGACTATGAATGAAAAGATCACGGTGTCGGTCGGCTTGCATTTGTAGGCCTTAGTGAAAGGGTTTTTGATTCCCTTGGGTACGAGGTCGTCACCGACACACTCTTTGTATTCGATCGCGCCGTACTTTTTCCAGACTCCGGCGCAGGAGCGCGCCATTGCGACATACGCTTTGACTTTCTTTTTCGGGACCACCAGCACGAATCCGTCGACATACGTTGCCATTTCTATTCTCCTCGCGAGATATTGCGTGAAGGCGTAGAGCCTCGCACATTTCAGTAAAGTCCTACGATTTGTTCAACTTCGTCCATGCAACATTGACCATTTTGGTGAGCACCGCAAAGTCGATATCGCTGAGTTTGTTTATGGTCAAACATCCAACACCCGTTTTGTACTTGCCCAACTTGCCGAGAAGATCGCCCACGTGCGCCAGCCCGCACATCAGGTGAATGGAGATGGTGTTCTTGCGGGGAGAGAAACCAACCATGAACCAAGTCCCTTTGCGGCCGCTTTTGCCCACATAGTTATATTCGCCGTAGCCGACCATGCTCGTTCCCCACATTGTCGGTTCCAGCTTGGTAACGGTCGTCATCATCGTTGCGACTCTCTCGCAGTCGGCTCGTCGCTGTAGGTCTGGGATTGACGCTAGGAATTTTGCGACACTTTTGTTCGTCGGCTTGGTTTTTAGTTCTGCCATACCCTGTGTTCTTCCGTTGGCATGGACTAAATTAGTCCAAGTCACCGTGCGTTGGCAATCACTTTTGTGATCGCCAAAAGATGGCGGGTCCAAAGATTGGCCCGCCCTTTATTGAGTTCGTTTCTTTCGGAAACCACGAACCCCTCACCTGTTACTTCGTGACATCCTCTCCCAGTGGGAGAGGAAATTGTATCCACTCGTGTCGATGACTTTCCTTCTCCCTATGGGAGAAGGTGGCCGAAGGCCGGATGAGGGGGAAGATACCGGCGCACAGGACATTCACCTAAACCAAAACCGAATCCCGAGGCCGCCGTCGAAATCAAGATCAGTATCCGGCGACAAATTCAGCACCGGAACCACCTCGACAAACAAATCAAGCGGTGAGGTCGCAAACAGATAATTAATCCCGACCGGCACACGTGCGCCGATGAATGTGTCGCCCTCGGTGTCGACCAATCGTCCGCCGACTCCGTAGTAAAGCGCCATCCGTCCTTTGTTGACTTTGAAGATGCCAAAATCGTGAATCAGGTAGTCGGCGTGCAAATTGAAGGCATTGTGTCCTTCGACCGACCAGGCGGCGGCCATGTCGATTCCGGTTTTCGAGCCAGTCCAGAATTTGGCGCTGATGCCGGTCGGTTCACCGGCGATGATGCCAAGGCCGAATCCGCGCGGCTGGGCTACGGCCGTTGAGGTGACACCGAGCGCGGCGAGGACAATCAATAAATTTCGGATGCGCTTCATGGGCGTTCTCCTTTGTGTGTCGTGTGATCAGGGAAATGTGCGATGTGTTGTCCCTATTATACAGCAACATTCGGGGCAAAGTTGCAAGCCGTTTTTTTGTGAAGGGCGGGTCCGTCTTCGAACCCGCCATCTTATACGAAAACAAAATGGGGGTTTCTAAGAAGGAACCGCCCTACAATCTGATCCCAACGCAAGCGTTGGGGCACCCGAACTACTCCCTGTACTCCAAAATATCTCCCGGTTGGCAGGCGAGGGCTTTACAGATCGCTTCGAGAGTGGAGAGCCGGATTGCTTTGGCTTTGCCGTTTTTCAACACGGAAATATTGGCCATCGTGATTCCGACTTTTTCGGTCAGCTCGGTGACGCTCATTTTCCGCTTGGCCAACATGACGTCGATATTGATGATAATTGCCATGTCGGTCCCGTTACACCGTAAGGTCGTTTTCGGATTTCATATCGACAGCCCGTTGTAGCAGTCTTTCGAACACCGCCGCCGCAGTGGCGACTACCGCTGAGATGAACATGAGCATAA
Organism: uncultured Ignavibacteriales bacterium; assembly: GCA_964571235.1. Lineage (GTDB taxonomy): Bacteria > Zixibacteria > MSB-5A5 > GN15 > FEB-12 > JACRAV01. The sequence continues at coordinate 540,816 of CAZNAI010000003.1, forward strand.
GACCCATCGCCACGCCGCCGGCGATGTCGTCTTTGCCGGTCTGAGTTATGATGATCCAGAGCTCAGCGCCCACGATAAAACAGACGAGCGCGATCGCGCAGTATTTGATGATCCGCAAAGCTCTCACCGATTGCCCAGAGAATACTTCGTTTCGCGCGATGTATCCGAGCAGTCTGAACGCCTGATAGAGCGCGGCGAAATAGGCGATCGAGGCGGTGTAGGCGTAGGCCAGGAACGGATCTTTGAAGTAAATCTCAAAGGTGGTGGCGTGGGCGTTGCGGCCTTCGAGGTGGGGTTCCCAGAGTATCAGGGCGAGGGACCCCAGGCCGATGAGCACGATGACGGCCTGCAGAAATACGGTTGAGCTTCTTTTCATGGTTGGTCCTCATTAGTATTCATACCCCATATATCGGCAAATATATATCGTTTGTCAATATGTATTTATCGTTAATTTTGGACATTCGGGTAGGGTCAAAGCCAATCAAAGCCAGTTTTTGTAGGACGCTCTCGTTTCGGCAACAGAGTGAGCGACAGCGGGTTGAGTGAGGGAGACGAATCGCCCAAATGGGTTCGTTTGTGTCAAAAAAAAGGTTTTGCCAGACTTTGTCTGGACTTTGGGGTTGAGCCGCGATGTATCAGGGTTCCTTCTGAATATTGGGTTTGTTTCCATTGCCGTGCGAGCAGACGTTTTTCAACGCCCGACAGAACTCAACTGGGTTTGTTTCATCACTCTTTTTGTTTTGTGCATGACACCGTTCTCCACAATCGAAACGGGCATTCATCGCTCGGTTCTACAGAAGAGTGAGGGGTGCGGGAATTGGGGGAAAAGAGTAGGGATTTTGTGGGGGAATTGATAGTGCCTCGATCAATTGCTGTGGTCACTAATTCGCTGACTAAACAAGGTTGCATATATCCATTTTGGTGTTGACACGTACAGGAATTGAATGATATTTCAAGTGCGCATACTGAACCGAGGAGATTGAGATGAAGCAAAACAGCGCTTTCGTTCTGCTGCTAATAATCGCGGGGATCATGTTCGCCAATTCATCGTTCGGCGCTCCTGCTCTTATCCTCGAGAAGAGCCTTATTGATAGTCTTCCCGCATTCGGACTTTGGAATCATCAGTTCGTTGATGTGAACTTAGATGGAGAGAAGGATCTCGTCGTCTGGGACGACTCAATTGTCGCAGTATATTCAGTTGCCAATAACACTCTTTTGCAGACCTTTGCTCTCGGGCGCGGTTTCGACGGACACTTAGTGTGTGCCGACGTAAATCGAGATCACATCCCCGACATTTGTGTGGCGCTCAAAATAAGTGGTGGCCCTAGTAACTACACGGTAGTGATTCGCGCATTTGACGGCGCCAGCAATTTTGTACAGTGGGCCGATGACACGATTGAGACTGATATACCCGGGTCTGGGAGCCAGGGTGTCGTGGGAGCGTTTGCCGCATTCGATATCGATCAAGACGGGTATAGCGAATTTCTTTTCTCTGTAGATTCGGCGATAGAACGTTCGTGGCCCTACATTGATGGCGACGCGGATTGGAAAGAGGCCGGTCACACATACTGTTACCATGGTTTTCCCGACTCACTGGCCTGGCGAGGGAATTTCTATTTGACCGGCGTTGACAGCATATACCGGTCACCTGTTGATGCGTTGATTGTGGGACGGTGGTACGATTATTTTGAATGTAAAGACGCTCCGGGAGTCCCTGACTTCGACCGGAGTTGGACTCTTTCGTACATCGATGTGGTTACCGCCAGTGGGCGATTGTCCACCATTGTCAGCAACCAGAAGGGTGGCGATTGCAATGTCTCGCACCTTCGAAACAACAATCACAATCAAGTTCTCGCTTATGGCGACATGATAGGTAACAACGGTACCATCGAGTTACTCGTTGATTATCAGACGCAATTACAGGGTTACCCTCTGTGCAGTTGGTATAGAGATTCACTTGTGATGTATGCGATAGATGATCCAATGAAACGATTGTGGGCATTCGATCGGAGTGCTTACCCCGGCTACGGCCTTTTCTTTCATCATCCCGACTACCCCGGTTTTCTCGCTATCAAAGGAACCTACCTAATGATGTTGGACGGCAACGGGAAGCCGTATGATAGTACCGGTCCACTGCCCGCCGGAAAACTGCGCTGGGAGTATGTCTCCACTGATGGTATCCCTCGGTTGGTTGCTGTGTCGGGGCATCAATTGTCGATGTATGTATTGAGTTCGATTACCGATGCGACCGAGCCGGAATCGGAGAATTTGCCCACAGCTTTCGATTTGCGCCAGGTGTACCCGAATCCGTTCAATCCAACGACAACTATTTCGTTTCAATTACCGACACGACAGCGCGCGACAATCACGGTATATGACGTCACGGGTCGAGTTGTGAGAGTACTGGCTGACAGGATATTCACACCGGGGATACACCAAGTGGTCTGGGATGGGACGCGTGGCGATGGAATGTCGGCGAGTTCAGGAGTGTACTTCTTCAGACTTACAACCGAAGGTCTGGACAAATCGGTCAAGGGACTTTTGATCAAGTAAGGTCGGGGAGACACGAGTGAAGACGGGCAGGCAGGATGCCTGCCGCGCACGAAGAGAAGATGTCGGGACCGCAAGGGTCGCCGACCTACAAGACGAAGAGGATCACACACCCTTGGATTCCCGCTTTCGCGGGAATGACAGGGAGGGGCGGGAATGACAGGGAGCGGATTAAGAGAGATTGCCGCGTCGCGTCGACGACGCCGCTCCGCGCAACGACAGGGCGGGGTGGTACCTAAGCCATTACCCAATAACAGCTTTCACGGGGCAATTACCCTTGACTTTCGGGGGGGATTTTGGTACTATCGGACTCCATGATACTGGATTTGCGGGGAATCGAAGATTTCCCGGCCAGCGTCAGCTTGACAGCAGGACCTGAAACGTTCAGTCCTTTTGCCGAGGGTGTGACAGGTATCACGCGGATCAGCGTCGACCTGACCATCCAACAAACCGGCGAGGAATTTTTTTGTCAGGCCCGCGTGGTCGGGCAGATCGTGCTGGAATGTGCGCGGTGCTTGAAAGAGTTTCCGGACGAGCTTGTCGGACGGACAAATTTCATCGTCACCGACGACAAAGCGCGTGTAGCCGGCAAGATGGACGAAGACGCGGAAGAGTATGTCCAGATGACCGCAGATCAGACGGCTGATCTGGGCGATGTGGTGCGGCAGGAACTCCTGCTCGCCATGCCGATGAAGCCGGTCTGCGATGAGAATTGCAAGGGACTTTGTCCCAGTTGTGGAACGAATTTGAATACTGCCAGTTGTTCATGTACGGTCAAGCGGACCGACGGTCGCTGGCAGGGTCTTAGTGACCTTCTGAATAACACTTGAGCGAGGCGAAACGATGCCATTACCAAAGCGAAGACATTCGGCAACCCGCGGACGCAAACGCAGAACCGGCTGGAAACTGACCGCCGTGAATCCGGTGGATTGCCCGAATTGTCACCAGGCGAGATTGCCGCATCATATCTGTCCGCATTGCGGATTTTATGACGGCCGTCAGGTTATTACTCCGCGCGAAGCCCGATAAGGGAAACTCCCGTCACGGGAATCTAAACTAAGGATGGCAGTGGACGCGACGTACACAGTTGCACTCGATGTGATGGGAGCCGACAAGGGTCCCGATGAAATCATTCGGGGAGGTGTCGATGCGGCCCGTAATCTGGGCGACAAGCTCAAGGTCATCTTTGTCGGGCACCGGGAGAAAATCCAGGCGGCGCTTGCCAAGATTCCTGATCTACCCAAGAATATTTCGTTTGAGCATTCCGAGACGGAAGTCTCGATGCATGTAGCGGCGACTGACGCGCTAAAAATGCGCGACAGTTCAATCTCAGTCGGCGCTCATTTAGTGAAACGAAAGAAAGCCGACGCCTTTGTTTCGCCGGGAAATACCGGCGCAGTGATGGCGACCTCGCTACTCACGCTTGGCCGTATCGAGGGAGTCAGCCGACCGGCGATCACGGCGCTCTTTCCGACTGAAAAAGGGCGGCCGTGTGTGATGCTTGATTGCGGCGCGAATGCAGATTGCAAGCCGCTTCATTTACAGCAATTTGCCGTGATGGGGTCGGTCTATTCTTCGATTGTGTTCAATCAGGAGTCGCCCAAAGTCGGCCTAATGTCGATCGGCGAGGAGCGCTCCAAAGGCAACGAGTTGATATTTGAAACGCACGAGCGGCTCAAAGAATCGAAGATCAATTTCTTTGGCAATATCGAGGGGCGGGATGTGCTGGCGGGGACGGTGGATGTCGTCGTCACCGACGGGTTCACGGGGAATATCATTTTGAAATTCGCGGAGTCGGTTCAGCCGCTACTTATGAACGCGGTCAAGCGGCAGATCGAAACGAATATTTTCTCGCGCATGGGTGTCTATCTCATGTTGCCGTTTATGAAGCGGATGAAGAAAGTTTTTGACTACGCCGAATATGGCGGCGCTCCGCTTTTGGGGGTCAATGGAATTGTTATCATTTGCCATGGTTCGTCGAATGCGCGGGCAATCGCGCGGGCAACGGAAATCGCCTGGGAGATGGCGGCGAAGAAAATCAAGGAACGGATTCACGACGAGCTGATCACCAATCACTTTGGAAAATCCAATGGGTCAAAAGATTCGAGCCAGGATAGCCGGGACAGGATCGTATACTCCGCCGCGACGGGTGACCAACGCGGAATTCGAGAGGATGGTTGACACCACCGACGAGTGGATTGTCAGCCGTACCGGTATCCGCGAGCGTCGTCACGCCGACATAGGCATCGATAATTCCGACATGGCGGCGGCCGCCTGCAAAGCGGCGCTGGAGATGTCTGGCACCAAACCCGAAGAGGTCGATCTGGTGATTGTCGGGACAGTGACACCCGATTATTTACTGCCGTCGACCGCCTGTGTGGTACAAGAGAAGATGGGCTTGGTCAATGCGGCGGCGTTTGATATTGTCGCGGCCTGCACCGGATTTATAAACGGACTGTCGATTGGCAATTCGTTTATTCAAACCGGACAATACAAGAAGGCGCTCATTGTCGGGTCGGAGCGGTTGACCTCGATCACAAACTTTAATGACCGCGGCACCTGTGTGCTCTTCGGCGATGGCGCCGGAGCAGTGGTGCTGGAGCCGACCACCGAAGAGCGGGGAATATTGTCGACCTATCTGCGATCAAATGGAAATCTCCGCGAACTGCTCTGGATGCCAACCGGTGGCTCGAAGAATCCGTACACGCCTGAATTTACCTACGATGGCACCAACAAAGTCACAATGAACGGTTCGGAAGTTTTCAAGGTTGCAGTGCGCGAGATGGGACGAGCGGCGGAAATCGTTGTCAAAGACGCAGGACTGGACTATTCCGATATTTCACTCTTTGTGCCGCATCAGGCGAACATTCGGATTATCGAGGCGATGGCAAAGCGGATGCACTTGGGGATGGACAAAGTGATGCTCAATATTGAAAAGTATGGGAATACGTCGTCGGGTTCGGTGCCGCTGGCGCTCGATGAAGCTAATCGCACGGGACGGATCAAGACCGGTGACAATATCGTCATGGTGGCGTTTGGCGGCGGACTCATTTGGGGCGCCGCGGCGGTGAGGTGGTAGCGATGGGCAAGACGGCGTTATTTTTTCCCGGACAGGCCTCGCAATATGTGGGGATGGGAAAAGATCTGCATGAACATTCGGCGGAAGTCCGGGCTCTTTATGAGCTGGCCTCGCACGAGCTGAAAGTTGATCTGGCCAAACTGTCGTTTGAAGGACCGGCAGAACAGTTGAAACAGACACGATTCACTCAGCCGGCGATATTGGTGCATTCGCTGGCGGTGATGAAAATATTGGGCGATGATCTGCCGCCGTTTGACTTTGCGGCCGGTCACTCCCTTGGCGAATACGGCGCCCTGGCGGCGGCGGGTGCGCTGTCGTTTGAAGATGCTATTCGCGCGGTTGTGCGACGAGCGACACTTATGGAACAGGCATGTGTCGCCCAACCAGGAACAATGGCGGCGATGATGGGGATGAGCGAAGATCAGGTGATCGAACTTTGTGCGAAAGCATCGCCGGCCGGTGTAGTTGTCCCTGCCAATTTCAATTCGAATGCACAGATAGCAGTATCGGGTTCGCTGGCGGGCGTAAACGAAGCAGTGCGGATTGCAAAAGAGATGGGCGCCAAGCGGGCGATTGTGCTCGAAGTTGGCGGAGCGTTTCACTCGCCACTGATGGCATCGGCCCAACAGGGGATGAAAGAGTTCTTGAGCACGCTTGAAATCAACTCGCCGCGAGTGCCGGTAATAGCCAATGTAAGTGCGGCGCCGGTGAGCGATCCGGCGAAGATTCGCGAATTGCTCGTGGCACAGATTACGTCACCAGTGAAATGGTCGCAATCGATGACTACCTTGGTGTCGGAAGGTGTGACGAGAATCATTGAAATCGGTCCGGGAAAAGTGCTGACGGGATTGGCCAAGCGGGAGATGAATCCGGAGAGTATGACAAATCTGGATACACTCGCAGATATTCAGGCCTTTTCTGCCGCTGTCGCATAAGCGACGACGAAACTGAAACCGCAAGTGGAAGGGATGTATGCTCGATTTCAGTAACCGGGTAGCGATTGTGACCGGATCGGCGCGCGGGATCGGCCGGATTGTGGCGGAAGCGTTTGCTAAAGCCGGCGCGAAAGTTGTGATTTCCGATATCGATCAGGCGGCGTGTGACCAAACTGCAACCGAAATAGGACCAAACACTATCGGTATCAAAGCAAACGTCACTGTGAACGACGAAGTCCTGGCCCTGTTTGATAAGACGATCGAAAAATTCGGACAGGTCGATATTGTCGTGAATAATGCCGGGATTACCCGCGATACGCTGATGATCAGGATGGACGAGAAGGACTGGGACATGGTGCTTGACATCAACTTAAAGGGGGCGTTTCTTGTGACGAAATCTGCGGCCAAAGTGATGATGAAACAGCGCTATGGCCGCATTGTAAATATTAGTTCGGTGGTAGGACTCGGCGGCAACGCCGGTCAGGCAAATTACGCGGCGTCGAAAGCCGGCCTGATCGGTCTGACCAAATCGGCGGCCAAGGAGTTGGGTTCACGCAATGTCACGGTGAACGCAGTGGCCCCCGGCTATATCGAAACGGAGATGACGGCGAAATTGACCGATCAGGCGCGCGAGTATTTTATGAGCCAATTGACGGTTGTGCGTCCGGGATTGCCGGTCGATGTCGCCAATGCGGTTTTGTTTTTGGCTTCGGAAGAAGCGTCGTACATCACCGGCCAGGTGCTGGCGGTCGATGGCGGCATGACGATGTAATTAAAAAAGCAATTGATAGAGGTAAGGAGATTCTCAATGTCTGTTGAACAGAAGGTCAAAGAAATCATTGTCGAGCAGTTGGGTGTGGAAGAAAGCCAGGTCACCGAGACGGCGAAGTTTGTCGATGATCTCGGCGCCGATTCACTGGATACAGTCGAATTGGTCATGGCGCTCGAAGAAGAGTTCAAGCTCGAAATTCCCGATACCGAGGCGGAAAAGATTCGCTCGGTCGGTGACGCTATCAACTATATCAAGGCGAACGCGAAGTAGGTCGGCCTTGATCTATCAGAAGAAAGTGCGCTCATGATCCAGGCACGCACGGTAGTCACCGGACTGGGAGCTATTACTCCTTTAGGAAATTCGGTCGACGAATACTGGTCGTCGCTCTTGGCCGGCAAATGCGGTATCGGGCCGATCACTCGCTTCGATGTGACGGCTTATCCTACACGAATCGCGGCGGAAGTGAAGGGGTTTGACCCGTCGATCGCGATCGATAAGAAAGAGGCGCGGCGGCTCGATCTGACCGAGCAGTACGCAGTCTGTGCGGCCGATGCGGCTTTGCGTGATGCCGGACTTACTGCGAGTGTGCTTGAGTCGATCGATTTGGACCGGTGTGGAGTGGTGATCGGTTCGGGAATCGGAGGAGTCGGGACGTTTGAGGAACAGCATTCAAAGCTGGTTTCAGCCGGTCCCGGACGGGTTTCGCCCTTTTTCATTCCGATGATGATCATCGATATGTGCGCCGGGATCGTATCGATCCGGTACGGGTTTCGCGGACCGAACTACGGAACCGTGTCGGCCTGTTCATCCGCGGGCCACGCCATCGCCGACGCCTATCGGATAATCCAGCGGGGTGAGGCCGATATCATGATCACGGGCGGCGCTGAGGCGGCGATTACCGCGATTTCTCTGGCCGGGTTCTGCCAAGCCAAGGCGATGTCGACGCGCAACGATGAACCGGAGAGATCGTCGCGACCATTTGATAAAGATCGCGACGGATTTGTCATGGGTGAAGGCTCCGCTATTCTGATTCTGGAATCGTACGATCACGCCGTTAAGCGTGGTGCGCGAATCTATGCCGAAGTGCTCGGCGCCGGAATGACCGGCGACGCACACCATATCACTGCTCCTGCGCCCGATGGTAACGGCGCCCGAAGGGCGATGGCGGCGGCGATGAAAGATGCTCAGCTTTCCGCCGATCAGATTGACTATATCAACACACACGGCACTGCGACTGATCTTGGCGATATCGCCGAGACCAGAGCGATCAAAGGCGTGCTGGGGGAACGGGCATATAAGATACCGTGCAATTCGACCAAGTCGATGCTCGGTCATTTGCTCGGCGCCGCCGGCGCAGTCGAACTGATCGCGGCGATCAAATCGATTGAACAGCAAAAAGTGCATGCGACTATTAACCTGGAAACTCCCGATCCGGAGTGTGATCTGGATTATGTGGCCGGCGGACCGCGCTCGTGCGCGATTACCCACGCCATGTCGAATTCGTTTGGATTCGGCGGCCATAATGTCTCGCTGATTGTGGGAGCGGTCAACGGCAAACGGTAGAATGTTCTTGTGGGCTGGTTTCGACGTCTTTTCTCATCGAGCGCGGTAGAAACTTCACCCGAAGTTGCGGCGGTTGGCCAACTGGTCGGCCACCGGTTTTCTGATCCGACACTATTGGAACTGGGGCTTTGTCACCGATCAGTCGCTCGTAGTTCCGATAAAGGGGGAGCCTCCTACGAACGGCTTGAATTTCTGGGGGATTCGGTGCTGGGGCTGGTTATTTCAGAGCAATTGTATCGAGATCGCCCAGGCGAAACCGAAGGAAATCTGACCAAGCTCAAAGCAATGCTGGTCAATGAAACGACTTTGGCGCAGGTGGGCCGCGAGATCGGGCTCAACGCACATATCCGGGTTTCCCCCGATGAAGAACGAGCGGGCGGACGGGATCGCAATTCGATTATCGCCGATGCTTTTGAGGCAGTTATCGGGGCGATATACCTCGACGCCGGCATTTCCCCGGCGCGGCAATTTATCCTGCGAGAAATCTACTCCCGCCGCGAGTCAATCATCTCCGATCTGGCTCAACGCAACTACAAAGGGGAACTCCTGGAGCTTGTGCAAGCCCGAGGCAACGGCGTTCCCAAGTATGATGTCGTGTCCGAGGCCGGACCCGATCACGACAAGACTTTTCACGTGATTGTCACTGTGGCTGGTGAAAAAGTAGGCGATGGTTCGGGGCAGTCCAAGAAAGAAGCCGAACAAAAAGCCGCGGCGGTAGCGCTGGAGCAACTGGGGCAGGCGGCGGAGTGAGTTCGGGATCTTAAAATTCGATCTTCGCAATAATTCGATCACTTTTTGAAATATTCCCCCACGGCAATCGTTGGAGAAACGGCAACTAAGCGTCTAGTCATGAAAATATATGGGGCCCAATTTGCTAGCGAGGGTCCCCATGCGGCTCAAATTCAGAATTTGTCGTCGATTCAGGTCGTAGTTGCCCGGGTTCAACCACTTGTTTGATCTGAGCGATGCTCGCCATAAAGCGTCGGTACGACGAGTATTTGCACGTATTTGCACAATTCATCAACAGATCGGCATCTTGTATCCATCGGTCTACACAGTCGCATGACGAGTCGCAGTTCTGTCCTTCAATAGCAGGCAGTAGCTCACGTAAGTCATCTATGCGGATCACCATGCTCGATCCGCACGTTGTGTGCACAAACGTATAACTCAAGTTCGTCTCGGAGCCGTCGCACGTATCCATGCCGGCCGGTTGCAGAGATGGGTTACAGGCGATATCGAGTATTGTGACGGGGGTGTTACAACAGGGGCAAGTTCGGACAATCTTGTTTTCCATTGTGTTCTCCATATCGACTCTTTAGTCAATATTAATTGTCGACAAAATTCACCGTGACAGTACTCATTTCAACTACAAACTAAAAAAAAATAGCGGAACATTGACTATCGTTGGTTTTCGTCCCATATTTTCCCTCAAGATTGAAATACTAAACTGTAATCTTTACAGGTTTGTAGGAAAAACAGAAATGATTGTTATTGTAATAGTCAAGCAGGTGCCGGAGATTGCGCTCATAAAAGTTGACACCGCCGCCAATCAGGTGGTTCTGCCGTCGGGGCCGGGGGTGCTCAACCCGTTTGATGAGTACGCGGTTGAAGAAGCGCTCCGTATCAAAGAAAAAACAAGCGGCAAAGTTGTCGTGATGTCGGTTGGCACAGAGCGAACTGAATCTGCCCTTCGCGATTGTTTGGCGTTGGGCGTCGATGATGCCTATTTGCTGACTGATGCATCGTTTACAGCCAGCGATCCGCAAGCGATTGCGAAAATTCTCGCCGCCGGTGTGAAGAAATTCGGTGCCTGTGATCTGATTTTAGCCGGCAAACAGGCGATCGATTCAGATTCCGCGCAGGTACCGGCGGCGGTGGCGGCGAATCTGGATTTCCCGCAGGCGATGTTTGTCAAGAAGATCGAATCATACGAGGGTGGCAAAGCGAAAGTGCACCGGACAACCGAGGACGGATACGAAGTTGTCGAGTTGACTTTGCCAGCGGTAGTTTCGGTGGTAAAAGAAATCAACGAGCCGCGGTTGCCGTCGCTCAAAGGAAAAATGGCGGCCAAGAAAAAAGAAATCGTCAAATGGTCGGCGGCCGATCTGGGAATCTCCGGCGAGGGTATCGGCGCGCAGTCGCGCACAAAGACCGTATCGGTGACACCGCCTCCTCCACGCCCCAAAGGGGAAATTATTTCAGGCGATTCGCCCGACGATATTGCCAACAAGCTTTTCGATAAGCTCCGGCAGAATCAGGTAATTTGAAACTGGCAAAGCCGCCGAACGGCGGCTTTTTTGTTGGGGCCCGGGAAATACGACGAGGTTTGGAAAGTCGTCGCGCAAGGCGCAACGACACAATGAGAGTCAGCGGAGGGCCCTTCGACTACGTTCAGGGCGTCGCAGAATTGGACATCTTAAGGACAAAGGAAGCACATGTTTATCCGAAGCTTAACCGACTGCGACGAAATTATTGCCGGCGACGGCACCAAATTGCGCGAACTGTTGCACCCTGAACGTGGGTACAAATTCGGAGGACGGTATTCGCTGGCGCATGCGACCGTGGGAGTGGGGGAACGATCCCGTCCGCACAAAATGAAAACCTCAGAAGTGTATTTCATTCTCTCTGGGGAAGGGAAGATGCATATCGGAGAAAAAGAAGCGATTGTGCTGGTCGGTGACGCCTATGAGGTGCCGGCGGGGGAGGTCCAGTGGATCGAAAACGATGGTTCGGAGCCGTTGGTTTTCCTGTGCATTGTCGATCCGGCCTGGCGCTCGGAGGATGAGGAGATTGCGGTGTTCTAAGTGGTGCGAGTGGCACAGCCACGGCGGTGGCGCGGCCACAGCGTGGGGCCTTCGGCGCTTTGAATCTACATGAGTCTTGACGTAATCGCCTCTATTATTGTCACAGTTTACAGCCGCATAAAAACAGTTCTATATTCAGCCCATGAGTCTAATGCAAATACGATCGGCGTGTCTCGGCATTTGTGTCGTGGTAGTATACTTGTTGGCATTGCCAATTCTTGCGGCGGAGTCGGCACAATATCCCCAGACCGATTTGCGGGTGTTGTATCTCTACGATGATCCGTCCCGAATTGACTGGGCGACAATTTATTATCTGAACGATCAATATGGGTGCCGGGTCGATCTTGCCACCATCAATGGGGGAAGCGCTTTCGGAACTACACGGCGAGAAATTGCCGGCCGTGAATTGTACGCTCACACCCTCGACGTAGTCACCAGCAGTTCGAGTCGCTTTGACTCGGTCTATTCTCGTCTTTGGCCGGATCGCCGGGCCGACATCATATTGATCGGAGATATTGACTCAACTGGTCTTACTGCCCGATTTGCCGCGGTAACACTTGCGTTAAAGCCCCGCCCCGAATCGATCTTCAATATCGCCCGCGCTGGAAAGTACACGACTGATCAGACTGTTCAAGCAGTTACGTTGAACGCCGGCGAAATGTATGGCCGGTATCGTGATCGAATCGAACGGGAGACCCCTCAGCTCTTGTATGACGGGTATGTTGCTCCAGTGAGTTTTTCCAAGTTGAGTCGGTATCAGATCGAGACTCGCCTCGGCAAACCGGGAGCGGATTTTGTATCGGGCCTTCGGCCGATTCGGCTCGGTGCGGTCATTGATTCACTGGTGCCGTCGGGGGGGATTCGCACCGCGCTCTCGCGCAAGGCGGGAAATTATGCAGGACTACTGACTATCGCCGCGACACAGACAGGTTTAACGCGGCTTCAGAGTATTGTCAACGCGTATGACGAAATCACGGCGCTCCGCGATGCCGCCAAACTGGAACCCTCGCTGGTACGATCGCCCGAAGTCGGACCGTATCTGGATGAACTTACCGGCAAAGTGCAACGCCTCGCACTGGCCGAATCTGGCTTTGTATGGGACGGCAAGATTGTAGTGCGCGACTCGCCGTATGGGCCGAAAATCAAATTCGTGTCGTCCGTGAATGTAGCCGGACCGGCGACCGTCCGTATCTCGCGAGTGGTGTTTCATCCGTATTGGAGCGACGCGTCAGTAGTGCTCGATTCTTCAAAAGAAACAGTCATGCCGCACCAGTCGTATGTGCGGGAATATTTGCTCGATCTGGATACCCGCAAACTCACTTCGCAGAAGTCGGACTCGCTCAAGTTTTCCATTGAACTTGAGGCCGGCGGGATTCCGCTTGAGGCAACTAGCACTCTGCCGGTTTGGAATTCCCCCAGTCTTCGGGTGAGATTTGCGCCGCCGTTTCATTTCGTACCGCCATTTGCCGCGCTGGAAGTCGACAAGATTGTGACCTCGATGTCGCTTACTGTGATGGTCACCAAGCCCCCCGAGTTTGCCGGCACCGCCCGGATTAATCTCGCGACACCATCGGGGATGTTCGCGGGAGCGTATCGGCAGGATCTTTTGCTTGAAAAAGGTCAGGGGATGGAATCGGTGCGGATACCATTTTCACTTTCGAAATTATTTGAGTTGGGGGTACAAGAGGCGGTCGTGACCCTCAGTGTCGGGGGTCGTGAAATCGACGCCGACACGTGTCATGTGCGAATTGCCGCCTGCCAGATTCCCGATACGCTGACCATAGGATTATTGCCTGACACGAGCGGAAATCTTGAGGATATTCTGCGAATGACCGATGCCAAGTGGCAGGCGATAACCGACCGTACGCTCGAAATCGGTCAACTGAATGCCTACGATGTCCTGTTGGTCGGGTCAGGCGCACTGCGCGGGTATCCCTCGTTTCGCAAGATTCGTGGGCGAATTGAAGATTATCTCAATAGTGGTGGGACGATAGTGGTATTTGGTCAGCCTGCCGACTGGCCGGCAAATGTCTTTCCGATCTCGCTTGCGCCAGTGACAGTCGAAATGACCGGCTCGGGAATCACCGTGGGCGATCAATCGCACGATCTTCTGCGCAAGCCCAGCCCAATTGCTGTAAGCGGTCTTTCGGCCTGGTTTACGCGCCCAACAAAGGTGATGGCGGCGGTGGTATCCCCCGCAAGGCCGGTGCTGACCGGTCCGGGGGGCGAGATGCTGGTTTCGGTCTCGACCTTGGGCCGCGGAAAGATTATTTTTTGCGGATTGCCGCTCACTGAGATGATCGGTGACCTGAATATCGAAGCGATTCACATTCTTGCAAATATTCTGAACCATTAGCGCTCGGCACTGTTTGGGTAGGTACTTACTTATTTGGAAGAACAGACACGGCAGGGCATGAGTTCGACAGACACCAACGCAAAGACAACTCCCAGGCGATTTGACCGGATATTTCGATATCTGAAAGGGTATCGTGGGTATCTCATTTTGGGCAGCGTGTCGGTTTTGTTGGCCAACGGTTTCTTGCTGGTCAATCCGTATCTGGTGAAAGTGATTTTTGATAAACTGGAAAAAGGGGAAAGCTCGGGGGTCATTCTCAAATTTGTCATCCTGATGATCGCACTGTCGGCGCTTGCCGGGTTTTTCCGGTTCATGATGCGGCGGACGATAATCTGGATGTCGCGCCGGCTTGAATACGATATCCGCGCCGAGTTGACCCGGCATCTGTTTTCACTGTCGCCGTCGTTTTATGATACCAATCGGACCGGCGATATGATGGCCCGCGCCACCAACGACCTTGAAGCGGTCCGCCAGATGATCGGTCCGGGGATCATGCAGATTTCCAATACCATTATTACCGTGATCATGGCGGTGACAATGATGATCTATCTCTCGCCCCGCCTGACACTTTATTCGCTGATTCCGTCGCTCATTTTCCCGGTGATGGTGTATGTGCTGGGCAATTTGGTGCATAAGAAGTTCATCCGGATTCAAGAACACTTTTCACTCTTGACCGCGACCGCCCAGGAAAATCTGGCCGGTGTGCGGGTTGTGCGGGCGTACCGTCAGGAAGACCAGGAAATCGAACACTTCTCGGGAATGTCGCAGACGTATGTAAAGCTGAACCTGGAAATGGCGCGGTTGTATGGGACATTCTTTCCGCTTATCGCATTCTTGGCGGCGGGGCTTAATCTGGTGGTGCTGTACTTTGGCGGGCTGGATGTACTCCACGGCGTTCTGCCGCTCGGCACGATGGTCGCATTTTTCGCCTACCTGAGTATCTTGTATTGGCCGATGATGGCGATTGGCTGGGTGATGTCGCTCTATCAGCGAGGGACCGCCTCGCTTGACCGGATCAACGCCATTTTGAACACACCAAGCGAAATCTGTGATGAAATCGCCAACCCGGTGCAGAAAGAAATGCATGGCGAAGTCGAATTTCGGAATTTGCGCTTCGCTTACGACGGCAAGCCGGTACTCGACGGGATCAATCTAAAGATCGGTGCCGGACAGACAGTCGGTATAGTCGGCCTCACCGGTTCGGGGAAAACGACCCTCGTCACACTTCTTTCGCGAATGTACCCGGTGCACCGCGACATGATCTTCATTGACAGCGCCGATGTGAACGACTGGGGGGTGAAATCACTTCGCAGTCAGATTGGGTTTGTCACGCAGGAGCCGTTCTTGTTTTCCGACACGATGGCCGACAACATCCGGTTCGGGCGGGAGAGTGCGTCGATGGAATCGATACAAGACTCGGCTCGGATGTCTGCGCTATCCAAAGATGTCGAATCATTTCCTGCCGGATACGAAACCATGGTCGGTGAACGGGGGATTACACTTTCGGGCGGACAGAAGCAACGTACTGCTATCGCGCGGGCGCTGGCGATCAATCCGGCCATACTCATCCTCGACGACGCCACTTCGGCGGTGGACACCGAGACCGATCACGAAATCAACGAAGCGATTCGCGGTCGAGCCAAAAAGTGCACGACCTTTATCATCTCGCACCGGATGTCCTCTGTAAAGGACGCTGATCTGATCATATTCCTGGAGGGCGGTAAGATTTTCGAACAGGGGACACACGAAGAACTGATGTCGATAGGTGGAAACTACGCCGAACTGTATCGCTCGCAACTGTTGGCGGCCGAACTGGAGCAATTGTAGATGGCTGAAAACGGTTTCCACGAAGAAGAAGCGCTGGGAAAAGCGTACGACGCCCGCCTGATGCGGCGGCTCTTGTCGTACTTAAAACCGTATCGCGGCGTGACTGCGCTGGCGGTCGCGCTTCTTTTGATCGGGTCGGCCACCCAAGTCGCTTTGCCGTGGCTGGTGCAGGTGGCCATCGACGACTATATCGCCAAACAAGATGCCTCCGGATTCACCTGGATTGTGATGGGGTATCTGATAGTGATGCTGGTCAGTTTCGGCTCGACCTACGGCCAGACCTATATCACCATGTGGCTGGGGCAAAAAGTTCAGTTTGATATCCGCATGCAGGTCTTCAAGCACCTGCAGAAACTCCACCTGGGATATTTTGACAAAAATCCGGTCGGCAGAATGCTGACACGAGTGACCAACGATGTCAATGTGCTCGACGAATTGTTTTCCTCGGGTGTGGTTTCGATTGTCGGCGATATCTTCACACTCATTTTCATTGTCGCCATGCTGTTGTACTACAACTGGCAGTTGGCGCTGATTACCTTTTTGGTACTGCCGCTGTTGATCGCGGCCACGTTTGTCTTTAGAGCCAAAGTGCGGGATGTCTACCGCGAAGTACGCCTAAAAACTGCTCGGCTGAATGCCTATTTGCAGGAACATCTGACTGGCATCAAAATAGTCCAGCTCTTCACACAGGAAGCGCGGGCATATGATAAGTTCGATAAAATCAACACCGATCTGCGCACTCAGCATTTCCGCTCAGTGTACTATTACGCGGTCTTCTTCCCAACGGTGGAATTGATCGGTACACTGTCAGCCGGACTGCTTTTGTATTTTGGCGGCGTAAAGATCGAAGCGCAACTGCTGACTTTCGGCGAGTTGGTGGCATTTATTCAACTGGTCCAGCGGTTCTATCGTCCGATTCAGGACTTATCAGAAAAGTACAATATCCTGCAATCATCGATGGCATCCTCAGAGCGGATTTTTCAACTATTGGATACACCGGTACAAGTGGTCGAGACTATTGCGCCAGTCGCGGCTCCTAAGTTTTCCGGCAAGATCGATGTGGAGCACCTCTGGTTTGCCTACAACGATCAGGACTGGGTGCTCAAGGATGTCTCATTTTCGGTGGCGCCGCGCGAAAAAGTCGCGCTGGTGGGGGCCACCGGCGCCGGAAAAAGCTCGATGGTCTCACTGCTCTATCGATTCTATGATTATCAAAAGGGATCAATCAAACTTGACGGTGTCGAACTGAAAGATATGCAGGTGAGCGATCTGCGCTCACATCTGGGACTGGTGCTACAGGATGTTTTCTTATTCAGTGGCGACTATGCCTCAAATGTGCGTCTGCGCGATCCGAAGATCACCGACGAGGAAATCCGCCGGGCGCTCACACGGGTTGGGTATGATCGATTCTTCGACCGAATGCCGCAGGGGATCAAAACGGCCATTCAGGAACGCGGCGCGACCCTTTCCACCGGGCAAAAACAATTGTTGTCGTTTGCGCGGGCGCTCGCGTACAATCCGGATATTCTGATACTGGACGAAGCGACCAGTTCGATTGACACCGAGACTGAGCGGCTGATTCAGCAGGCGCTCGATGAACTGATGGCGGAGCGAACCTCGATTATTATCGCGCATCGCCTCTCCACAATTGAAAAGGCCGACAAAATCATAGTCCTGCACAAAGGCGAAATTCGGGAGATGGGAAAACATCAGGAACTGCTCGATCAGCGCGGGATTTATTACAAACTGTACCAATTGCAGTACCGCCGCCAACAGGGCGAAAAGCCGGTGGAAAGCAAGATCTGATGAAGTCCGAGAGTCAATTGATCGCGACGCACAAATTCGCCTGTCGTCTGGCAATCGACGCCGGCAATCTGCTCAAAGCCGGGTTCAATCGGCGGATGAAAATCAGTTACAAAGGGCGGATTGATCCAGTCACGGAAGTAGACCTGCGTTCGGAGAAATTCATTGTTTCCAAAATTAATTCGCGATTTCCCGGACATGATATAGTGACCGAGGAAAACACAGCCGGGCGCATTTCCGGCGCCGAGTACCGTTGGATAATCGATCCCCTGGACGGGACAGTCAATTTTTCGCACGGCTTCCCCATCTACTGCGTCTCAATCGCGCTTGAACACAAAGGCGAAGTGGTAATTGGCGCAGTCTGTGATCCGGAGCGAGGAGAGCTCTTCCACGCGGTCCGGGGAGGCGGGGCCTTCGTGAACGATCAGAAAATTCATGTCTCCCGCGAAAAGCGGCTGGAGCGGGCACTGCTGGCGACGGGGTTTGCCTACGATATTGCAACTTCACCCCAAAATAATCTTGGATATTTTGCGCGGATGGCGAAAAAGGCGCAGGGGGTTCGTCGCCCAGGATCAGCCGCTATCGATATCTGCTGGTTGGCCGCCGGGCGGCTCGACGGTTTTTGGGAACTGAAATTACACCCTTGGGATACCGCCGCCGCCGACCTTATATTGCAGGAGGCGGGAGGAAAAAGGACCCGTCTGAACGGACAAGCGTATTCGATTTATCACCCCGATATGCTCGCCTCAAACGGACTGATTCACGGAGCCATGCAGAAGGCGCTCGGGGTGACCAAAAGGACACGCATTGCCCGGTAAAACACGGCTCAATCCGGTCGATAATGTGTAAACCAAATGGGTAATAGAACAATATGACTGAAACGAAAATAGCAAAACCCGAACTGGTTGCCTCAACTTCCGGCATTCGCGGCGTGGTCGGCAACGGACTCGATCCCATTCTGATCACGCGCTATGGATGCGCATTTGGTACATTTCTTAAACGCGGAACGGTGATAATTGGGCGCGATAGCCGACCATCGGGGGAGATGGTGAAAAGCGCCGTGATCGCAGGACTGACCTCGGTCGGTATTGATGTCATCGATATTGGAATCGTGCCGACCCCAACGGTCGAAATAGCGGTGAAAGCGCTCAAAGCAATCGGTGGGATTTGTGTGACCGCTTCGCACAACCCCGGACAATGGAACGCTCTCAAATTTTTCAACAAGACCGGTGAGTTTATCACCGCCGACGAGTACCGCGAACTCGATGCTCTCTACAGATCCGGCGAGTTTGAGTTTGCCCCAGTCAAGTCGCTCGGCAAGGTCAGGGCTCAATCCGGTTGGGCGGAAAAGCATGTCGCCAAAACGCTGGCGCTCAAAACCGTGCGAAAGCCGCAGATCAAAGCAAAGAAATTCACCGTCGTCGTCGATGCCATCAACGGCGCCGGATCAGTGGCAGTGCCAATGCTACTGCGTAAGCTCGGCGTTCGGGTGATCGAAATCAATTGCGAGGGTGACGGCAATTTCGTGCATGAACCGGAGCCGACCCCGAAAAACTTGTCGCAATTGGCTCGTGAAGTCAAAAAACGCAAAGCAGACTTGGGTATGGCGTGCGATCCCGATGCCGACCGTTTGGCGCTGGTCGACGAGACCGGTAAAGCAGTCAGCGAAGAACATACGTTGACCATTGCGGTTCAGGAAGTCTTGCGCACAACCAAAGGCGCGACAGTGATCAATCTGTCAACCTCGAAAACAACTGCCGATGTTGCCACCGCGATGGGCTCAAGAGTGTATCTATCAAAAGTAGGCGAATCAAATGTCGTCGCCCTTATGCGCTCAGTAAAAGGCGTGATCGGCGGAGAAGGAAACGGCGGCGTGATCTATCCCTCGTTTCACGCGGGTCGCGATTCGCTGGTTGCGGCGGCGTTAATCTTGTCTGCCTTGAGCCGCTCAAAAGCCACTCTTTCGGAACTTGTAAAAACCTTTCCTCGTTATTATAGTATAAAGGGCAAAGCAAACTTGCCGGGCGACTTTTCGTCGAAATTGGCCGCCTTTGAATCGACCGTAGAAAAGCTTTGTGGCCCGGTTAGTGTCGATCGCCAGGACGGCCTTCGGTTCGATTTCGCCTCAGGATGGCTCCAAATTCGGAGTTCCAACACCGAGCCGATCTTCAGGGTAATTGTGGAATCGTCGAGTCAGAAAACTACTGACGATTTGTACGGGAGAGTTATTTCATTTTTTCAATAAGTTGGGAGTTTTACTATGTGCGGAATAGTCGGATATGTGGGAAATCGGAAAGCACTCCCGATTCTGATCAACGGCCTTAAGCGGCTCGAATATCGAGGCTACGATTCAGCCGGTCTGGCACTGCTTGGTGATGACGGCCTAATCGTGTCGAAATCGGTCGGCAAGATCAAGATGCTCGAGCAGGCGCTGGGTGGCCGGGATTTCAACAGCACTCATGGCATCGCGCATACTCGTTGGGCCACCCACGGCGAGCCAAACGAGGTAAACGCCCATCCGCACACCGACGAAAATTGCGAGATTGCGCTTGTTCATAACGGCATCATCGAAAATTTTCGTGCTCTCAAAGAATATCTCGTCCGCAACGGATACAATATCCAGAGCGAGACCGACACCGAGATTCTGGTCCATCTGGTGCATATGAATTACAACGGCGACCTGACCGAAGCGGTCCGTGCGGCGCTCTCGCAGGTGGAAGGTACTTACGCGATCGCGGTGGTATCGTGGCTCCATCCGCATCTGATCGTAGCCGCCCGCAAAGGTTCGCCGCTGGTGATCGGCCATGGCGACGGAGAGAACTTTGTTGCCTCCGATGTCAGCGCTATGCTCGAACACACCAACCGGGTGGTCTATCTCGAAGACGGCGAAATCGCCACGGTGACTAACGACGAGTACTCCATCACGACTATCACCAATGTGAAAATTTCTCCCCGCCTTGAGGAAATTCATTGGACGCTCGATATGATCGAAAAAGAGGGGTACGAGCATTTCATGCTCAAGGAGATTCACGAACAACCGGAGTGCCTGCGCAATGCAATCCGCGGCCGGTTGAATCTCGACGAAGGCATGCCGCGCCTGAATGGGTTGAATCTGCAATATGAAGAACTTCGGCGGATCAAGCGGGTAGTCATTACTGCCTGCGGGACTTCGTGGCATTCCGCGCTCATTGGCAAATACATGATCGAAGAATTGGCGCGAATTCCAGTCGAAGTTGAGTATGCCTCTGAATTCCGCTATCGCTCGCCCATTATCGATGATTCCACGCTGTTGTTTGCGATTTCTCAGTCAGGCGAGACCGCCGACACGCTGGCCGCCATGCGCGAAGCGAAAAAACTCGGGTGCACGGTGCTCGGTATCGTGAATGTCGTCGGTTCGACCATTGCCCGCGAGTCCGACGGCGGAGTGTATATCCATGCCGGTCCGGAGATCGGTGTGGCATCGACCAAGGCATTCACCTCGCAGGTGATGGTACTTGGCCTGATTGCCAATCTGCTCGGCCGGATGCGCCAGATGTCGGTGGCGCAGGGTCACGAAATGATCGAAGCAATGGAGCGAATCCCCAGCCAGATCGAGCGAATCCTCAAGCGCGAGGATGAAATCAAAGCGATTGCCGAGGCGTATTATCGCTCCAACAACGCGCTCTATCTTGGTCGCGGGATCAATTTCCCGGTGGCACTTGAAGGCGCCCTCAAGCTCAAAGAAATTTCGTACATCCACGCCGAGGGGTACCCGGCGGCGGAGATGAAGCACGGCCCGATCGCGCTGATCGACGAAAATATGCCGGTGCTGGTCATCGCGCTCAAAGACGGTGTGTATGATAAAGTCATGTCGAATATCTCCGAAGTTCGCGCTCGCAATGGCCGCGTGATTGCGATTGCAACGGAAGGCGACGAAGAGATCGCCGACCGGGTCGCGCATGTGATTTACATTCCTCAGACCAACAGAATGCTCTCGCCGCTCTTGTCGGTGATACCGCTTCAGTTGCTGGCGTATCACATCGCTGTTCTTCGCGGATGCTCGGTCGATCAGCCGAGAAATCTGGCGAAGTCGGTGACGGTAGAATAGCCCAGCCGTACGGCTGGACCTTGGGCTTCGCGAAATTGGATTGAGATTTCTGTAGGGCGGGTTCGTCTTTGAACCCGCCTCTTTTTTGTTTTGCCATGCAACGTGATGTCAGGGCTCCTGCCCTGACATCTTCTTGTTTTGCGCAACCGTCAGAGTCGGGAGGCCATATTGCACACAATTGCTTGGTAGCGCACCGCCCTGCGATTCACCACATTTCCAATTTGACGCCATCAACAATTCCGATTAGCTTCCGGCGGTCGCGGATCTTCAGCATGGGCCTGCGATCGGAGGAGACTATATGAATTATCCGTTTTGGGATGTCGGGATCGGGTATGGATACCTGATGGCCGGCATCGCGATCTTGCACGTTTTCATTTCCCACTTCGCCATCGGCGGCGGATTGTATCTGGTAGTTGTCGAATCAGGCGCCAGAAAACGCGGAGATCAAGCCACACTCGCATATCTGAAAAAGCTCTCGAAGTTCTTCATCTTAACATCACTCGTGATGGGCGCCATCACCGGTGTCGGCATCTGGTTTGTCATTGGCCTTTTAAATCCCGCCGCGACTGAAGCGCTCATACATAACTTTGTCTGGGCCTGGGCGACCGAGTGGACATTTTTTGTGGTCGAAGTCGCCGCCGCAATCTTCTATTACTACGGTTGGGAGCGGATGTCGGCCAAATCGCATCTGCTGATTGGCTGGATTTATTTCGCGGCGGCGTGGATGTCGCTCTTTGCGATCAACGGCATTATCGATTACATGCTCACCCCGGGTGAATGGCTGACCACCGGCAATGTCTGGGACGGTCTTTTCAATCCTACCTTCTGGTCCTCGCTTTGGTTCCGCACCGGAATTTGTATCATGCTGGCCGGTCTGTACGCGCAATTGGTTGCGTCGGGCGTGACCGACCGGTTATTCAAAGGTAAACTCTCGCGATTAAACACCCACTGGGTTGTCGGCGGCATGGCTATTTCTGCATTGGCGGGGTGGTGGTATTGGAATTCGGTTCCGATTGAGATTCGGAATCTGGCGCAGAGTTCAATGCCGGCGGTGATGACACACATAGAGCAGACAATCTGGTTTGCCGGGGCAATACTTTTTCTGGCGATAGTCATCGGCTATTTGCTGGCGACAAAGTTAAACCGCGCGGTGGCAATCGTGATGATGATGGCGGGCCTGTTGTTTTTCGGAGCATTTGAGTGGACCCGCGAGTCGATCCGAAAACCGTATGCGATCTATGGTTACATGTACGGGAACGGCATCGATGTCGCTCGCACAGATGAACTGAAAGCTGACGGTCTTCGGGCGCACATAGCTTACAAGACCGGCGACGACGGCGCCGATCTGTTTCGACGCGCCTGCCGGTCCTGTCACACCATGACAGGCTACAAAGCGCTCAAGCCTCAATTTGACGGCACCGACTCGCTCTTCATTGCTGGGCTTGTAAAAGGTGCTCATAAGCTCCGCGGCAACATGCCACCATTCTTGGGGACAGCGTCGGAGGCAACAGCTATCGCAGGACATATTTACGCGCAGACCGATCACCGGCCAGTTGCCGAGATTTATGGGCTGTCTGGCATAGAGTTTGGCAAGAAAGTCTACGACCTCCGGTGCGGCAAGTGCCATGTGATCGGCGGATACAATGACAAGTCAGAATCAATTCTGGGATTGTCCGACACGGACTACGCCGATTTGCGCGCCTCGACCGGTGACTACGACGAATTCATGCCGGCCTATACCGGATCGGATGAAGACTGGAACGCGCTGGTTGCTTACCTAAAATCGATTCCGGCGGGAGGGAAATAGCCATGCAACTACCTGACTACAATTTTCTCTCCGCGCCGCTCTGGCTGATTAATCTGCTCCACTGGATCACACTGACTCTGCACTTTGCGGCGATGAATTTTCTGGTAGGCGGTTTGATCGCTATTCTCTGGGGGAAATTCACCGACCGGTGGAATCATCCGGTGGTGCAGAAATTTGTCACCCTCTTTCCAACCGCTTTGGCCGCCACTGTCTCTTTCGGTGTCGCGCCGCTACTGTTTTTGCAACTGGTGTATCACCGCCAAGTCTACGCCGCCTCGATTGTCTCAGCCTGGTTCTGGCTGGGAATTGTCGGCGCAGTAATTGTGGGATACTATTTATTGTACGCGGCATCGATGTCGCAGAAAAAGGGAAAGGGAAATAGGCCGGCATATCTTGTCGGCGCACTTGCCTGCTTTGTCTATGTATCTCTTGTGTACAGTTCGATATTCTCAATGGCCGAACGCCCGGATATTATCGCAAGTGTCTACGCCGGAAATCAATCGGGGTGGGCAATCAACCCTGATATCCACGGCTACGGGTACCGCTGGCTCCATATGGTGTTTGGCGCGATCACCGTAGGCGGATTCTTTGTGGGATGGCTTGGAAAAAACCACGACGACGCCTACAAAGTCGGCCGGGCCTTTTTCCTCTGGGGAACAGTGATCGCCGGGACATTTGGAACTTTCTATCTGATCAGTCTCGGTGAGCACTTGCGACCGTTCATGCGCACACCGGGAATCTGGGCGCTCACGCTTGGCATTATCCTTTCAGCCGGTTCGCTACACTTCTATTTCAAAAAGAAGTTTGTAGGGGCGGCGGCGATGGTCTTCACTTCGCTCTTGGCAATGGTGGTCACGCGTCACTATGTACGATTGGTGCATTTGAGCGGGAGCTTTGAGCCGGAGAGTTTGGCGGTGCGCCCGCAGTGGTCGATCTTTGTGGTGTTTGTATTGTTCTTTCTGATCGCGATTGCGGTGGTCTGGTATATGGTGCGAGTGTTTTTGAAAGAGTCGAAGAAGTAATTGTAGGTCGAAACCCCTGCCCCGCCGCAGGCGGGGTCGAGCGTCAGCGAGAGGTTTCGACATCTGCTCTGAACAAAACGTGGTGGCCGGGGACGACCGCCACGCACAAAATAAAAAGGCGGGTTCAACACGAACCCGCCCAACAATCTCAACTGATCTCAATAGGTTTACAAGATTCTATCAGCCGCGGCTTTGAAATCTTCATATGAACGGGCGCCGACAAAGCGATCGGTCTCTTTGCCGTTGCGGTCGATGAAAATAGTCGTCGGAACACCGCGAATGCCGCCGTATTTCTGATAGATCCCGTCGTCGCCCATCAGCATCACCCATTTCATACCGGCGTTGTCAGCGTAGGAACGCACAGCATCGGGGTTGTCGTTGACCGCCAGACTGACGATCTCAACACCTTTGGGCTTGTATTCTTCGTAGAATCTGACAAGATCAGGAATCTCTTTTCGGCAGGGCGGACACCAGGTTCCCCAGAAATTGATAATCACCGGCTGTTTGGTGACCCATTCGGTCGACTGCCGGGTGGCGCCGTCGATATCGACTGTCGCAAACTGCACCGCGTTCGGATCAGCCAGCGAACTTGCCGACTGCGTCGCCGGCGTCTGCGTCTGCGCCGTCATTTGATCTGATTGGTTGTCGGTGTTAGTCTGAGCGGCGTCTTTCTTATCGCCGCTACAAGCGGCGAGCGCCAGAGCGATCACCGCTGGACCTGTGACTATTTGAAGAACTCTCTTCATTACAACTCCTGTATACTGTCGGTGGATCTTGTGTCGAGATTGCTATTTCTGTTCGCCGCCCGACGGTTGCTGTTGTTTGGCGCGGGTGGTGTCGTACTTGCGGTCGCGAACAAATTCAAGGAGGTGCTTCAGGCTGGCGGCGTCACGATACCCCGGCAGAGCGCCGAGATTGTTCCCCTCGGGCGACACGAAGCCAAGCGTTGGGAAACTGCGCACGCCGAACTGAGTCTGACCGAGTTTGCTCTCGCTGATTTGGTATCCTTCGATATCAAATAAACTGTCCTGATCTCCCCAAACTTTGCTCAGAACAAAGTCTTTGGCAAGCATCTTGGCAATACTCGAATCGGTGTACGTCTCTTTTTCCATCTTCTTGCACCATCCACACCAGGTGGCGGTGAAATGGACCATCAGGTGCTTGCCTTCTTTTTTGGATCGCTTGAGGGCGTCGGGGTACGAGTACCAGACCAATCCGGCGGCATCGGTCTTGGGAGTGGTGGAGGCATAGGTGCCATCTTGTTTAGCCGGCTTGACCGGCTCATTGGCGGAAAGCGACAGCGCAACCGCGGCCACAGCGAACATTCCGGTCAGTAATGTCAGGCGTTTCATCTAAGGTCCTTTATCGTCAACTCACATTTTTCAGTCGTTTTCGGTGCCCCACCGCTTGCGGTGGGATCCCAAATGTCGGCACCACTAGTAGTTTCAACAATCCCACCCTAAAGGGTGGGTTACCAAGGCCCCGCTCCGGCCAGGGCCGGAACTCCCTCCTCCCAGCGACGAGATCACATCGGCCGGAGGTAGGCCGAGGAGTGGCCCAAAATCTCTTTGAGCCGGTTTAACAGCTCAAAGTCGGGGGTCACGAAATACCTCTTTGACTTAATATACACTTCAGATCCGTTTTCGCGCGCCGCTAAAAGGACCGGCACCTGGCCCTGATGTTCGGCCAGCGAGGCCAGCGCCTCGGTTATAGTCTTTTCGGCGCAATCCGGCTCGATCTTAAGGACAAGCTGACACCGGAATTTCTCGGTAAGTTGTTCCAGCCCGACAATTTCCGAGGCGACGATCTTGGCCGTTTCCCCCTCGCGGGTCGAAACCCGTCCGGTCACCAGAATCATCCGGTCGGGCTCCATGACAGCACTGCTTTTCTGGAAACAGTCAGAAAAGACAATCAGTTCCACCGATCCTGAGTAGTCTTCCATGCTGGCAAAAGCCATCAGGTTCCCCTTCTTGTCGGTCTTCTTCTTTATCGAGGTCAGGATACCAGCGACCGTCACTTCGCGGCCGTCGGGGGCGCCCGCCAGCGCTGAAACCGAGGCATTGGTGAACGAGGTAATCTCGTTGCGATATTTGTCCAGCGGATGACCCGAGATATAGAAGCCGAGCATTTCCTTTTCTTTGGCCAGTTTTTCAGTCGCGGGCCACTCGGCAATGTCGGGGAGGGCAGGGGAGACCCGGGCGATACTCTTGCCCGAGGTTGCAAAAAGATCGACTGTCGAGTGTTGCTCAAACACCCGGTGACCGAATTCGAGCATCGGCTCCACTACCTGGTATTTCTGCGCTCGTTTGCCGGGAAGCGAATCAGCCGCACCGGCGGCGATGAGCGATTCAAGTGTACGGCGATTCAAAAGGCGCGGCTCAAGCGAGGACACTACATGCGCCAAGTCAGAATACTTGCCGTGGGCCTCGCGGAACTTAACAATAGCGGTAGCGGGGCCCTCGCCGACATTCTTGACAGCCAACAGTCCGAAGCGAATTTTTCCGTCGATCACCGCAAAGTCGACTGCCGACTCGTTTACATCGGGGGGCAAAACCTGAATGCTCATGCGACGGCATTCTTCAAGCAGTATATAAATTCGGTCGGAGTCGGACATTTCCGAGGTCATCAACGCCGCCATAAATTCATGCGGATAATATCGCTTCAGCCAGGCGGTGTGATAGGCGACCAAGGCGTAGCAAGTCGCGTGAGCTTTGTTAAAACCGTAGCGGGCAAACGTCTCAATCTGATTGAAAACTTCAGCGGCCACTTCGGCGGCGACTTTGTTTGCGGCGGCCCCTTTTTTGAACGCCTCTTTCTGGTCGGCCATCAGCGCGGCGTCTTTTTTACCCATCGCTTTGCGCAAGAGATCAGCTTTGCCGAGTGAGTAGCCGGCCAGTTCGTTGGCGATTTTGAGCACCTGCTCTTGAAAGACAATCACGCCGTAGGTGTCGCCTAAACTTCGTTCGAGCACCGGATGCAGATAGACTGGCTTTTTGGTGCCACGCTTGCGATCGATATACTCATCGATCATCCCTGAATCGAGCGGGCCGGGACGATACAGCGCGTTCATCACAGTAAGGTCGGTGAAATTCTCCGGCACCAGGCGGCGCATATAGTCGCGCATGCCCATCGATTCAAACTGGAATATGCCGATTGTGTCGCCGCGCGCGAAAATCTTGAAAACTTCCGGATCATCGAGCTTCAGCGTATCCAGATCAATTTCTTTGCCGTGATTTTCTTTGATCATCCGAAGGGCATCGTCGAGAACTGTCAGTGTGCGAAGTCCCAAAAAGTCCATCTTGAGCAGGCCGATTTCCTCGACCATCGTCATATCGTACTGCGTCGTTATTTCGTCGTTGGACCCCTTGAAAAGCGGCACATAATTAGTCAGCGCGGAAGGAGCAATCACTACTCCTGCGGCGTGAGTTGAACAGTGGCGGGCGAGGCCTTCGAGCGTGATGCCGTACGTAAGCAAGCGATTTATCCGGACATCGGACTTGCGAAGTTGTTCAAGTTCGGGCACCTGTTTGATCGCCTGTTCGAGCGTAATACCAATTTGCGCAGGAATCATCTTGGCGATCTTGTCGACCTCGCCGTAGGGCATCGAAAGCACCCGGCCGACATCGCGCACCACTCCACGTGCCGCCATCGTACCGAAGGTAATAATCTGGCAGACATTCTCAGCGCCGTATTTATCGATTACATATTTGATAATCCGGTCGCGGCCGCGATCTGAGAAGTCAATATCGATATCAGGCATTGATATGCGCTCGGGATTTAAGAATCGCTCGAACAAAAGGCCAAACGCGATTGGGTCAACGTTGGTAATCCTGAGCACATATGACACAATCGATCCGGCCGCCGAGCCACGACCCGGTCCGACACGAATGCCGTTATTGCGGGCGTAGTCGCAGAAATCTTTCACAATCAGAAAATATCCGGCGTATCCCATCTGGCGAATGACACCCAGCTCGTATTCAAGTCGCGTTTTGATTTCTTTGGTCAGCTCGCCGTAGCGTTCTTTCGCGCCGCGCTCGCACAGATCTTTCAGATAGACATCCGGATCGACAAACGGTTTGGGGATCGGAAACTGCGGGAGTTTGAGTTTGCCCAGTTCAAGTTCCAGATTGCAGGCCTCGGCTATCGCGACAGTATTTTCAAGCGCCTCTTTGTAGTCGCCAAACGCCTGCTCCATTTCGCCTGATGATTTGAAATAGATCTGGTCGGTGTTGTAGCGCATCCGGTCGGTGTCTTCGACCATCTTGCCGGTCTGAATGCACAGAAGGGCGTCGTGGGCCTCGGCGTCCTGCTGGCGCAGATAGTGGCAGTCGTTAGTGGCAACTAATGGAATGCCTGTCTCTTTGGAAATCGAGACCAGTTTGGGCCGGGTGAAATCTTCTTTCTCCAGGCCGTGGTTTTGAATCTCAATGTAAAAGTTCCCCTGCCCGAAAATATCATTCAGTTCGCGAGCGGCCTGCACAGCGGCGTCGGTGTCGCCGTTCATCAGGTTCCAGTTGACCTCGCCTTTCAAGCAGGCGGTGGTTGCGATCAGACCTTCGGAATGTTGGCGCAAGATTTCTTTGTCGATGCGCGGTCGGTGGTAGAATCCTTCGAGAAATGCGGCTGAAGACAGCTTGACCAGATTGCGATACCCGGTGATGTTTTTGCACAGGAGTACCATATGAAAGCCGCCGTCGGGGTATTTATTCGACGGTTTCTTATCAAATCGCGAGCCGCCGGCGACATATGCCTCGACCCCGATGATTGGTTTTAGGCCGGCTTTGGTCGCTTTGGAATAAAATTCGATTGCGCCGAACATGTTGCCGTGGTCGGTGATCGCCAGCGCCGGCATTTTGTGGTGTTTGGCCAGCTCGATGACCGAATCGAGCCGACAGGCGCCGTCAAGGAGCGAGTACTGCGAGTGGGTATGGAGATGAACGAAGTTGGCGTATTTCATATCAGTTTATACACGTGCGCGGCGGACATTCCTGTCTGCCGCGGACTTATTGTATCTACAATAACGCCATAGAAGGGGGTGGGGTCAAGGGAGGGAGGGGAGATTGTGAGGGGGGAAACGTAAGGTTGTGCGTGTGTATAAACTGTACCATATTCAGAAGTGTGAAAAGGCAGATTGGGCAATGATCAGATCAGTTTCTGAATTCGACGACATTTCAACGTATTTCGATGGCTATGACAAGAGAATGCTGGCATGGTTAAAACCCTATGTACTGCGGTTCCAGTCAAATCCTCTTACAAGAGGTGTACTTCTTGGGATTGCATTGCTTCCTGCGCTACTGAATGCCTTCCTGATTCTCGAGTTGTCAACAACGGGTTACTTAAGCGATTCAATATCAATTGAAAAACTTGCCGGTGGCCTAGTCGTTCTATCTGTCGTACAGAGCCTGATATGGCTGATGTTACCAATAAGGGGATGGATTAAGTTGACGATCGCGTTGACAACTGGATTCTTGTTTTTGGTAGTTACGTAACGGGCACACCGGAGTGCGTGACACGCAAAGATCTTCATGCCCGCCAACGAGCGGGCATCCAGAAGTCGAATGTGAAACAAGATGTCGAAACCGCAGGGGTTTCGACCTACAAAGATCGTCACCGGTTTATTGCCTTGGTAACCCAACCTTCAGGTTGGGCTCCTCAAAATTGCTACAACGTTTTAGCAATCTCTCCAATCGCCCAAATAGGCAGAAGGTGTGGTCGGCGGCCGTCCCCGTCCGCCGACAAGAAGACGTGGTGGACGAGGACGGCCACCACGCACTGGAAACAAAAATATGACGAAACGAACCCAGTTCAAAACGTGTGGTCTCTCGCCGCAAGTTGCTGTGCGAAGAGCAGTTGGCGGGCCGGATGGGCATCGAACCAACTGGGTTCGTTTTCTGGGGAAACGCGTTCCAAAGTAGGTCGGGTTGGCAAGCCCCGTAGGGGCGCTGGCTACCCGACACTCTTCTGCGCCCGTGCAAAAGATGTCGGGTAGTCGCGATTCCGCAACCGGAATACGCCAACCCAACCTACGAAGAGAAGAGAGATTGCGACGCTCGAAGACTCGCTCGCAACGACAGAGCCTTGTGCGGTCAGGCGTCCTCACCTGACCGCAGATGAGCGTCGGGTGAGGACGCCCGACGCCACAGGTTCACCACCTCACCGGCGAAACCCACGCCGCCGAGAAGCGGAAGGCGAATTCTTTGTCGCCAGGTGCGGGGCGGTTCAAATAGAGAGGGAAATCTAATCGCACATGCTGTTGCGACCAGATCGGCGGAAAATTGAGAGAGAGCCCAACTGAAGTATACTGAGAGAACTCATTGAAACGTGGCGCGGTTTCGCTTGTGTAGATAGGGTAGCGGTAGTCCCATTCGGAGCTCTGCATTGTCACCCAGGCGGCGTCGACCCAGACAGAATGATCAGTCCTGGCGAAGAAACCACCAATGAGCGGCACTTCTTTGAACCAGCGGAACGGCAACAGGTCGGGCGGGGTCAGTTCAAACGAGGTGTGCCAGCAGTCGTAAAACCAGATCGGACGGTCATGGTATCCGCGCACCGGTCCACCGGACAAATAGAAATCCGATCCCCACTTTGTCGGATACGATCCGGGAGATCGAAAGATTTTCGTGTCGGTGAAGTTGTCAATCGCCCGCGCATGGGACAAGTGGCGAAGGAACTGTGCCGGTGGGCGGCCGAAAGTCAGATTGAATCCGGCCCGCAGTTCAATAGTCGCTCTTTTGGGGATCGCGATTTTGAGTCGCGAATCGATTCGGTCTTCGATGGCGGCACGGTTTTCGTCGTACTCGCCATACACTACCGCCTGCGAGTTCCCTTCCAGCGACAACTCGCCGTTGTGGAATGTCTGAAGCCAGCCGACATGCGCCGACGATGTCCATATCTGCGACATCTCCCAACTTGGGTCACCGACATTTTCAATAAACCATGCGGGTGGATACGCGTGGCGATCGTCATTGTTAGGGGAGGAATGAATGAGCGAATGATCAAAACGAATGACAACCCGGTCGGGGCGTGAGTACCAGCGCTTGAATGTTTTCTCAAGCGAGACTTGGTACATCTGGCGCTTGTCGGTGATCAGAGTTCGCGTGCCGATCTGTGACAGATTGCCAAACGGCTTGAACGGTGTGCTGTACGAATGGTCGAGCGCAACTTTACCCGACTTGGTCCCGACCCGAAAGTCGTTCGAGAATTTGCGTACTGATTCAAGATACGAGCCGTGGGTGTGGATTCCGATCTGCAGGCCGTTGGGATTGTCGTACCAAAAATCGGGACGCAAACGCAGGGCGTATTGGTTGACCGGCGTGCGGTCGTATTTCATGTTGTCAAGGCGAAGTTCAATCGGCGGCAAAAGACCGGTGGAATTGTTCAGGCGATTAATATCCATCGACAGATTCTCAGGATCGATGACGACTTTCTTGATCCTCCGCTCCGAGCGAATGTTGAATTGATACGTGTCGGAGTAGCGGCGGAACTGATTCCAGGTCGGCGCGGGGCGATATCCGGGTCGCGCAAAGTCCATTCCCTCGGGGGTGACGAGGTACATCGAGGTGTCGCCCTGTTCCCAAATGACCGCCACTTCAACCGGTGCGACAAAGTTGGCGGGGCGATTGAGTTTGATAGTGTGCGTGTAGTCGTTCGTGGCGTCATCGCGAGCGGACGACACACCACCAACTGCGTAATCGAGTCGCTCGCGAGAGTGGTACCATTGATCCAGAAATGGATCGAGTTCAAGCCCAGTCGCAGACTCCATTGCCTGTGTGAAATCTTCTTCGTAGGGATGCTTGAACACCCATTTGGTGCAGTACGATTGCATGGCGGCAAAATATGCCGAGTCGCCAAGTAGTGAGCGGAGCGAGTAGTGCATCGCCGCAGACTTGTAATAGGCCGAAACCCGCCAGGGCCAATATTCTTCTCCTTGGTCGTAGGAGAAGACCATCGGCTTGTCCATGCCCTGTTGTTGCAGAAGCATGAGCGGACGGAAACCGCGGTCGTCGCGATCCTCAGTCGACGGTGCAAATGTGCGGGCGTACCAGGTGTGGAAATTGTTCATGTTACCACTGCGGCCGAGGTATTTTTCCATCGTGACATGCTCACCGAGCACGTTGAAACCTTCGTCCAAGAACGGCCGGTCCACCTGATTGCTACCGATCATCCCCATAAACCACTGGTGGCCGATCTCGTGGTAGACAACAATCTTGAATCCCGGCGAGTTGTCCTCGCCGCCGCAGTTGGCCAATTGCGGAAACTCCATGCCGGAGTAGGCGTCGCAGATCCGGATCACTGGCCACTGATACGGGAGGAATTTTTCAGAATAGGTTTCGATTGCCTCGCGTCCGAGTCGCACAGCCGATTGCCAACCATTAGCTTTATCGCGCAGAGCGTACGCGACTATTTGGACATCGCCGTACGATGCCGTGTCGAGGCACCACTTGTTGGACGTCGAGAAGGCAAAGTCGTTGACATTCTCAGCGACAAAGTGCCAGGACTTTGTCTTGTTCGGATCGAAGTTGAATTTCGGCCAGTCGGACTTTGGTTTGAGGAAGTTTTGCAGGTCGTAGAGTTTGCGGAGTGAATCGGGCAGTACCTCCCCTTCGTTGACAAGCGAACCGGTCGCGGCGACCAGCTGGTCTTCAGGGGCGGTGATGGTGACGTCGAACTTGCCGAAATCGCCGTAGCATTCTCCCCAGCCGATATACTGGGCGTTGGTCCAGCCGAGTTTGTGGTCGTACACACAGACTTGCGGATACCAGTAGGCGGCCTTGGTAACTTCCCTAAATTTCCCCATCCGCATTTCGTTGCCATTGGGGAGAATCGTTTTGAAACCGTACTTGAGATACGCGGTGTCGTGCGGCGCGATCGGATTGTTCAGTGTGACCGTAATAATCGTGTTGTCGACCTCGAACGGCGGCGAAAGTTCTGAGCGGATTGAACCGTCGCGGGTACGTTCCGGAATAGGCACCAAAGTAAGCGATCCCTGATCGGCGGGTTTAGTAAGGGACAGTTCCCATTCGTTTCGCTGGCGGGCGGCGAGATCGGCGTATGAGCCCTTTTGCACGGCGTTAGGGAAGGCCTTCAGATAAAGCACCCGAAGGGTGTCGGGGGAGTTGTTGATATATTGAATATCGATGGTGCCGGAGACAGTGCGGAGATCGCCGGCGAGCGTGACATTGAGTTTGTAGTTTACTTCCTGTTGCCAGTAGTCGGAAGCGGAGGCAAAAATGGGGAGGAGGATAAGGATGAGAAGGCAGACGAAGTGGCGCATTGGGGGGAAGATAGTAGAGAAAGTACGAGGTGACAAGGCGATCATTGACTCCGGCATCGAACAAATGCTAACTTGTTTGTGAGCATGAACTGTCTGAACTGAACCGGACACACCACAGAAAATGAACATTCTTCTGGCCATCGCATTTATCATTGTCAGCGCTATTGCCTATTTTGCCGCTAGACAATGGGCAACGTCAAAGAAGTACATTGTGCCAGAATCGTTTGGTTATGCCGCCGTGGGGATAGTCGTCGTCATACTGGCCCTAGTGATGGGACTGATGCGACGTTGCTAGCATCTCGCCACATGAAATGTCGGATTGAATCCGATATGATTCGGAATTCCACCGGCTGTGCCCTGGGTCTTCGCCCGGCGTGACAGAGGGGAGCTCGGGGTAAGACGGGGAGACGCCCTTCGACTCCGCTCAGGGCGACGTTCCGATCACCTCAAGTACAGTCTATTTCGGTATTACAGTTCAGCAGCTTGGCATTTGTTGGTCGCTGGGCTAACAAGTGTCTTCAAACTCCCTATTTCGATGAGCGCGTAGCGTCGGGCTGAGCGGAGTCGAAGCCCGTTTTGAGTTCGATACGACACCAAAAAGACGTCAGGGTCACAAGGACCCTGACCTACAAAGAAAATGACATTTGGACTTTCTCAAATGTGACGAACCTTTGGGCAAGTCGTGCGTATGGTTGTATATTGCAGATTGGATTTCAAACTTAATTGGAGAAAATAATGCGGCGACACTTGTTATCTGCGACACTCTGGTTGAGTGTGCTTTCAGTTCTATTACCTATAGGCTCAACAATTCTGGCCGAGGAGACTCAGCGTATGTATTTCTTTGCAAAACTCTTGCCGTTGCGACCGGGGTTCCCCGATTCGATGACCACTGAGGAAGAAAAAGTGATGGGGGAACATTTCGAATACTGCAAGCGGCTGACAATGGAAAAATCGATGGTCTTGGCGGGGCCGTGTATGAATCCGACATTTGGTCTGTTTGTCATTTCGGCCAAATCGCTCGAAGCGGCAAGCGAGATAGTCAAACAAGATCCATCCGTGGTCGCCGGAATTCATAAGTTCGAAATCCAGCCATTTTATCTCTCGCTCATGATGCAAAATGTCTCGCCGCTTCGGTATCCATCGCCGCGATCAGACAAAGCGATTCATAAGACAATCACGGTTCCGGCTCCGGCGGCCGAAGTTTGGAAAGCGTGGACAACCTCGGAAGGCGTGCACGGCTTTTTAGGTGTGCGGGCAACCGTTGAACTGAGAGTCGGCGGCAAGTATGAATGGCTGTTTGATGATAAAGCGCCGGAGGGACAGGCGGGATCTGAGGACTGCAGAGTGCTTTCGTATCTTCCGGAAAAGATGTTGTCGTTTGAATGGAACGCCCCGCCGACACTACCGAATGCGCGCCGTCAGCGAACAGTGGTGGTGATCTTGTTCGACGAAAAAACACCCGGCCAGACAACGATCGACTTCACGCAGTTTGGTTTCGGCGTGTCAGACGAGTGGGACAAGACGTTTGAGTATTTCGACCGGGCGTGGGGACAGGTTTTGGGAGTGTATGAAGCGAGTTTGGGGAAGAAGTAGGCGGTTGTAAGTGCACCCTACACGGCCTAAGAACTCACGACCAGTTCTACTTTGATGCGGTCGGGATCTTCGAAAAAGACGCCGTAACTACCTCCGGCGTGTGGGTGTTTCTCGGGATACAAAATTGTGACTCCATGGGCTTTCAACTCCTCGGTGATTTCGTCAACAAGAGCCGGCGAGTGGGCGTGGAAGGCCAGATGATTCAGTCCGACTCGGCACCGATGGTAGCCGGCATCCTTGAAACGATCTTCAACCTGGACAAAGACAAGGTAGGTATCATCCAGAATCCAACTTCGCCCGTTATCCCACGATTGAAAGAGCCGGTAGCCGAGGCGATTGAGAAACCAGCTCCAGAACTTCTCCGAATTGGAAAGGTTACTGACGTAGATTTCGACATGGTGAAGGCCGGGCATATGTTTTGAACTCCTTGGTTGGCTGGCTTGAAACCGGACTCGCTCTACCAAAAAGCGGTCGGGTGAAGACGCCCGACCGCACAAAGGAAAAGAAAGCGGTCGGCTGAGGACGACCGACCGCACAAGAGCTTAGTGTCCCGTGAACTTGGCGGCGCGTTTTTCGGAGAAGGCCTCGATCCCTTCGTTTTTGTCGCCGGTGCCGCAGATCATTCCGAAATTCGCTTTTTCAAGATCGCATCCGGAACTCAATTGAATGTCCAGGCCGCGATTGATACACTCTTTCGCCGCGACAATTGCGAGCGGTCCTTTGGAGCAGATCAGTTTGGCCATCTCAAGGGCTTTGGTCATCAGTTGATCGGCGGAGTAGACCTCGTCGACCAGGCCGATTCGGTGAGCTTCCTGCGCGGGAATGATCTCTCCGGTCAGGATCAGTTGCATCGCCTTACCTTTGCCGACCAGACGCGGCAGACGTTGAGTGCCGCCGTAGCCGGGGATGATCCCGAGATTTACTTCCGGCTGGCCGAGTTTAGCTTTTTCCGAGGCCAGACGAATATCGCAGGCCATTGCCAGTTCACACCCGCCGCCGAGCGCGAAACCGTTGATTGCGGCGATGACCGGCTTCGGGAAATTCTGGATTGTCTTCATGAGATAGAGACCGCGGGCGGAGAAATCGGTTCCAGTGCGGATATCCAGCTCGCCGATTTCCGGAATATCTGCGCCGGCGACAAACGATTTTTCGCCCACTCCGGTCACAATCACACAGCCGACTTTGTCGTCCGACCAGTGATATGAAAAGAGTTGTTGAAGTTCGGCGATGGTTTCTTTGTTGATAGCGTTAAGCGCCCGTTCGCGATTGATTTTGACAATCAGGACAGCGTCCTGCTGTTCAACCAGTAGATTTTTGTAATCAGTCATAGTGTCTATCCTCTTTGCAATTACTTTGCAGAATAATCATAAAAACCGCGGCCGGATTTTTTGCCCATGTAGCCGGCATTGACCATCCGCCGCAGAAGCGGCGGGGCTGAGTAGTGCGAGTCTTTGAACTCGGCGAACATGATATCGGCGATGTACAGAATTGTGTCGGTGCCGATGAAATCAGTCAGCGCCAGCGGGCCCATCGGATGGCCGCACCCGAGCATCATGCCGTTGTCGATATCTTCGCGGGTGGCCAGGCCACGCTCGAGCTGGCGGATGGCGTCGAGCAGGAAAGGTATCAGCAGGACATTGACGATAAATCCGGGCGAGTCTTTGGCGGACACACAGGTTTTGCCGAGTGTCTGCGCAAATTCGAAGGCTGACTTGAAAGTCGCGTCGTTGGTGTCGATAGTGCGCACTACTTCACAGAGTTTCATCAGCGGGACAGGATTGAAAAAGTGAAGGCCGACAAACTGGGTGCGACGTTTGGTCACCGAGGCCATATCGCCGATGGAGAGCGACGAAGTATTGGAGGCGAAGATCGTCTCGGGCTTGCAGATGCTGTCGAGCTTCTTATAGACTTCCTGTTTGATGCCGAGATTTTCGATCACCGCCTCGCAGACGATATCGCAATCGGCGAGGTCATTCAGGGAAGTTGTTCCTTTGATATTGCCAAGGATTTTGTCTTTGGTCGCCTGATCCGATTTTCCTTTTTCAATCGCTTTGTCCAGCGACTTGGTAATGTATTTCAGGCCGGTTTGCACGGCGGTGTCGGTGACCTCGCACGCAACCACGCTGTATCCTGCGGCGGCGGCGACTTGGCCGATCCCTGAGCCCATCTGCCCAAATCCGATAATGCCAACTTTCTTAATCATACCCTCTCCGTATTTCTATCTTTCAATCCCAACGTATCGTACCATTTTCAGGCCGGCTATCGCCTGCGTTGTGCCGAGCAGTTCAAAGCCGGCTTTGAGATAACAACCGAGCGCCTCTTCGTTTTCGCCGGTGAGAAAAATCAGAACTTTCTGGACTCCCTGACGCTCAGCCGCGCGTTCGTGCAAAAGTCTGAGCATGTGAGTGCCGTAACCGGAAGAGCGCTTGAACGGATCAACAAGC
The DNA here is from genome assembly GCA_964571235.1 of uncultured Ignavibacteriales bacterium. Lineage (GTDB taxonomy): Bacteria > Zixibacteria > MSB-5A5 > GN15 > FEB-12 > JACRAV01. Next base: position 578,732 of record CAZNAI010000003.1, read on the forward strand.
AGGTGTGTGATTTCAACCGCCAGTTCAGCGGGTCGCGCCCACAGTTCGCCATAGGCGACTGGTTTGCGGTCGACCGTTAGCAAAAAGGGGGTAACTCCCTCGCGTTGCCAGGAGTCGATGATGTCTTCCGGGGGTGGAAAATCGGTGCGACCACGAGCGACATTGGCAAAGGTCTCTTCCGAGTCGATCCAGGAGCGGACAACTGATGAAAAATCGGGGGTGTAGGGGATCAGGTCGGCTTTGACTTTGGTCGGCTCGGACATGGCGGTTCCTATCTCGGTTTAGGCGGGGAATATAGGGTGCGGGGAAGGGCGGGGCAACCGGACAATTGATATAGTGGCATTCCGAAGGAGGACATCTGCCGCGAACAGAAGAGAGGCTTCGACAGGCTCAGCCTGAAGTCATTGAATAGGTATCAGGAGAACACGGTGTCACATCTTACAACTCGCGACTTCACCCTGAGCTTGTCGAAGGGTCTATTACTCTTTTCCTCTGTTTCTGCAGGGTTGACCTGATGTCCCACAGGCGGTATCTTTGACGGCATTAGTCGATATTTACACTTTTGAAGGAGAATACGTGATAGATTTTTCATACACCGAGAGTCAGTTGGCGGTGCGCGACATGGCGCGAGATGTCGCCAGTCGGGTGATCATTCCCAGTATCACTGAGTACGACCGGGCGCAGAAATTGAACCCGGAATTACTGCCGGCGATGAAGAAGGCAAATCTGCTGGGGTTCTGCATACCGGAACAATACGGCGGTCTGGGGATGGATTACATCTCGCTCGGGCTGGCGTGCGAGGAGATGGAATATGGAGATACCTCGGCGCGGGTGATATTGTCGGTGCACATAGGCCTTTTTTCCCTGCCGGTGCTAACCTGGGCGAGCGAAGCGCAGAAGCAAAAGTATCTGGTGCCGGCGGCGAAGGGGGACAAGATCGCAACTTTCGGACTCACTGAACCGGCGGCGGGGTCGGATGCAGTTGGTATACAGACAACCGCTGTCAAGAACGGCGATCACTATGTGCTAAATGGCGAGAAGATGTGGATCTCGCTGGCGGCAGTCGCCGATTTCTTTTTGGTATTCGCGTGGACTGATCTTGCCAAAAAGAAAGCGCGCGATCATAGCGGGCTCTCGGCCTTTATTGTCGAAAGCAAATGGGCGGGGGTGAGCACCGGAACACTGCATGGCAAACTTGGTGTGCGAGCCGGTAGCACCGGCTATATCGCATTTTCTGATGTGAAAGTACCGGCGGAAAATCTGGTGTACAAAGAAGGGGCCGGATTTAAGATCGCGATGTTCTGTCTTGATCAGGGCAGGTACACCGTTGCGGCGGGGTCGTGCGGATTGATCAAGGCTTGTCGCGACGCCAGCGCGAACTACGCGCACCAACGTCACACCTTTGAAAAAGAAATCGGCGAACATCAGTTGGTCAAGCAGATGATCGCCAATATGGAAGCGGCGTACGAATACTCCACTGCCCTCTGGCAGAAAGCCGGGTGGCTGAAAAATCAGGGGAAACGCTCGACGCGCGAAACCTCGCTGGCCAAGTGGATTGCCTGTCGCGAGGCCGAGGCGGCCGCGGCCAATGCAGTGCAGGTGTTCGGTGCGTATGGATTTTCTGACGAGTATCCAGTTGAAAGATTTTATCGCAATTCAAAGGGTGCGTCGATTTACGAGGGCACGCGCGAGATTCACACGCTCATGCAGGCCGATTATGTGCTCGGGTATCGCCAGGATCGCCCGATAGAACATGATTTGCCAGTGGTGGAGCAGGGGTAAAACAGAGCATAGCTCAATCTTCCTGCGATTGTTTTTTCGACCAGTAGGTAAACTCGTTCTGGCAAACGAACCCCTCTTTTTCAAAGCAAGACATCGAGGGTGTGTTGAGTTCGTGAATCAGCGCGGTCATGACAATAGCTCCGAGTGAGCGCATATGCGATTCGGCGTGGCGCATGAGTTGGCCGGCGATCCCTTTGCCGCGATGATCGGGGTCAACGGCAAGACGATTTATCCACCCACGGCGGCCATCGAAATTGGTGATGACCACGCCGAGCATTGTTCCATTGTCGAAATATCCAAAGTAGGCCGCGCCGGGGAACGCCATTTCTTTTGCGACCATCTCACGCGAATCGCGGCCTCGTGGGCGGTGCTCCAGGCCGGCATCTGCCCAGAGGTGTAGGATGGCGTCGTAATGGGCTATAGTTAGGCGGCGGATTTCAGATGGCATTTCGATTCCTCACTTCTAATGGGGCAGACGAGGGCGTCTGCCGCCCACACATAGAACCCACCATAAATGGTGGGCCACCCAAGCGGAAGATAACAATGCCTTCTATATGCAACAATTGAAGAAAACGCCGTATACCGAGTAGAGAAAGAGATTGGACTCCCGCCCGTTGGGGAGTAGATTACGCAGACTATCACGGAGGGTGAATCATGAACGGATCACAGGCGCCGGTATTTTACAAGAATCCCGGCTTAGCGGCGGTGCTGTCATTTTTCTGGGCGGGGCTCGGACAAATCTACAACGGCCAGATCGGCAAGGGGATTGGACTGATGGTCATCTACGCCATCTCGTGTGTGCTGATGATTGTGATCATTGGGTTTATCACCACACCCCTCTTGTGGATTTACGGCATGTGGGATGCCTACAAATCGGCTGAGCGGATCAACTGGGACATCAGCCAGCGAGTGGGCGCGAATCCGGGACCGGCGACGCATTAGTATACGAAAGAGTACAGCATTGCCTCCTTTCGTGCACTCAGCTTAGCACAACCAGCCAGACCTGACGGGCTATAGTTGACAAGATTGTCGCTATATTATATATTTCTCCGCATAAACATAAGTGCACTTCTCGCGGGGAGTTCCTATGCGTATTCGCGCCATTCTTGCGTTCTTGCTTTGTATCCCAGCTCTGACATCGGCGACTACACGGCGTGTGCCGGCAGATTTTCCCACAATTCAAGCGGCCGTGAATGCGTCTGTCAGTGGAGACGAGATTCGGGTGTATTCCGGGATCTATGTCGAAAACATTACGATCAACGACAAGGCGATCAATGTGACTTCAGTCTCCGGATCCGGGTTGACCACTATCCGTGCCGCCAATACCAGTGAACCGATCGTCCGGCTCCTGGGAGTCGGGAATCAAAGTGAATGGAGCGGCTTCACGCTCACCGGTTCCAATTCAAATGCTATTCTCGTCGACCAATTCTCAAGCCCGATTATCAAGAACTGCGTCTTTCATCACTTCCCGGTTGAAGCTGTGATTGTATATGACGCGAGCCCGGTAATATCGAGAAACATCTTCTATCAAAATACCGGTATCAGCTGTATCGGTATATTCTACGGAACGGGAACGGCTCGAATCTACAATAATACTTTTGACCGGAATGCGCGCGGATTCTACTCTATTCGGGGATCGACGATCGCTGAAAATAACATCGTGTATATGTCGAGAGACTACGGCATTTACGGATCGTATACAAAGCTCGATTACAACGATGTGTACGGATGCAATCCGAACTATTCAAGCTCCAGCGCCGGACCTCATGATATCAGCGTGGATCCGAAATTTGTCGATACGGCAGGGCATGACTACACGTTGCGGTACGAATCACCGTGTATCAACGCCGGCGATCCGGATCCTTCGTTCGATGATATTGACGGTACTCGCTGTGACATGGGGGCAGTCTACTCGGGTCCCCCCTCAAAGCCGGTCCCAACACACCTAACTTTGTTGCCCGGGATTCTTCCGATGATCACGTCGCCGACTCCGACAATCACCTGGAAATATGCCGGCCCGATCGGGACGAATCAAACGCAGTATGAAATAGAAGTGGGGTCGGATGCCGACTGGACTACGGCTGAACTTTGGTCAACGGGTCCGGTCATCACCGTTGACAGTTTTGCGGTGTACGACGGATTACCGCTCGAGGATGGTAGGACAATTCATGTTCGGATTCGATTGCACAATGAAATTGAATGGGGCGATTGGTCTGAGATTACCGTTATCGCCCACTTTTTCCCGATAATTCGCGTGCCGTCACAATACACCACCATTCAAGGAGCCATCACAGTGGCGTTCATTGGTGACACGATATTGGTGGCGCCGGGCACGTACAATGAGCGGATCGACTTTATGGGCAAGGCGATCTGGGTGGAGTCAGAAGCGGGAGCCAGCGTAACCACCATTCACTCGCCGTCGGCAGGCAGTCCGGTAGTACGATTTGACAAGCAGGAAGTGCGGAGTTCAGTTCTGCACGGATTCAAGGTCGAAGGGGCAATCAGTCATTTCGGTGTCTATTGCAGTAGTACAAGTCCGACGATCGAGTATTGTGAGATCACCGGCAATACCAACGGGAACGATGGCGCCGGGATCTGGATCAACAACGGCGCACCGCTCATTCAGTACAACAAAATATACAGTAACGCTAGCGGTGGAAGTGGTGGTGGCATAGGAGGTATCGGCTCGGGCGGCATAGAGGTACAATATAACGAAATCTACAACAACACGGCTAACGCCGGCGGAGGGATCGGGTTTATTGCTCCGATCAGCAACGCCAAGATTCATCACAATGTAGTCAGGCACAATCCCGGTTCGGGTACATACGCGGGCGGCATATATGTGAACGGCTCGAATCTGAAAATATATAACAACACTGTGGTATATAACTCCCGCGGAATCACCCTCATAACTGCCAACAGTTCGCAGATTTTCAACAATATCGTCGCCTACAATACGATAGCGGGAATTGCCCCCTCCTCGGCGACGATCAGCTACAACGACACCTATTCCAATCCCTCGGGAAACAGCCCCGGCACGAACGGCATTTCCGCCGATCCACTTTTTCAGTCGCCGTCGACCTTTGACTACCGACTGTCAGTCGGGTCACCCTGCATAAACGCCGGTGACCCGAACCCGGCATACAACGATCCCGACGGAAGTATTGCCGACATTGGAGCGTTTAATACAATCGTCGGCGATATTCCGCTCGTCATCGGTTTGGTTGCACGGCCCGGAGCCGGCAATTTCGCCTTCGATGCAGTTCCCACTTTCCACTGGTATTACTATGACACTACAGCCAATCCGCAGGCAGGGTACGAGATCGAGATCGGAAGTGATTCGGACTGGGTGACAGCCGAGATCTGGTCATCAGGTCAAGTCAGTTCCGCCGATACTTCTGCTCTCTATGGTGGAGCGCCGCTTGCCGACGGCGGTCCCTATTGGTTACGAATCAGAGTAAATAACGGAGTAGAATGGGGTGGGTGGTGTACATTTACCTTCTCCGTGAAATTACCAGGACCGTGGCGAGTGCCTTTGCATTCCGTCCGGATATCGGATCTGTTACCGTATGTGATCACCGGAGACACTATCGTACTTTCTCCGGGAACGTATTCGGATAACTTCAGCCTCAGTGGAAAAGATCTGGTCATTACGTCGGATTCCGGCTCATCCCAAACAATTCTCCAGTCCGCCACATTGAATAAGCCAATTGCAGAATTTGGAGCAGGGGTTGGGCGAAATACGATTCTTGAGCGAATATCTGTCAGGGGGGGCCGCAACGCGGCCGGTATTCAGATAACTGGCGCCTCGCCTACGATCAGGGATTGTGAGGTGACTGATAACCAGGGTCCGTACGGCGGCATTGGACTAAGTTCTGCCGGTCCGCAGATAATCAGGTGTGACCTGCATCACAACACCTCCACCAATCATGGCGCCGGCATCGGCGGGACCACGAGCCTTACCGTCGAAATAGGGCATAATCTGGTTCACAACAATAGCGGGACCGGTGGTGGTGGTGTATTTCTATCGGGGGGTGGCGGGGTAGACGTTCATCACAATATTATTTACCGGAACATCGGTGGTCCATCGAGCGCGGGCATCACTTCCTCGTTTGCCAATGGAGCGATTCGTAATAATACAGTTGTTTCAAATATTTTCGGGATAGTGTCGTCGAGCCCCGTCAATGTCTATGTAGTCAACAACATCGTCCTGGCAAATTTGAATGATGGAATTGTGAGCGGTTCTTCGACGGTCGATTTCAATGACACCTGGAACAATGGGAGAGATTTAGTGCCGTCCAAGAGTAATATCAACGCCGATCCGAAATTCCGCGACACTCTGGCGAACGATTTTTCATTACTCATTGAATCCCCGTGTATCGATGCCGGCGATCCAAGCCCGACGTACTTTGATCCCGACGGTTCCCGCGCCGATATGGGGGCGCTCCCGCGCGATCAAACCGGCCTGGCGCGAGTGGTGGCACTCACCCTGGAAAACGAAGTGCTGACCCGCGTCGTCTCGCAGACACCGACTTTTTCCTGGAACGCGATCTTCCCCGGTGGGATGAGCCAGCAGGCATTTGAAGTTCAGGTAGGAGGTGATCCGGACTGGGAGTATGCCGAGTATTGGGAGCCGGGGATTGTCACCTCGACAGATACAAGCGTGGCGTACAGCGGCGAATACATGCGTGATGGAATGTTGGTCTACTCGCGGGTGCGGGTATTTGATGGCACCATCTGGACTTCGTGGTACAATCTCACGTTCCATATGGACAACCGACCCGGTGTACCAGCGCTCGACTTGCCTGTCGATACGAATGTGGTGAATGTGAATAAACCGCAGTTGTCTCTTCTGGCGGGAGAAGACAAGGACGGCGACCCTCAGCAACTGGTATTTGAAGTATACCGCGATTCGCTTCTGCAGAACATCAGAGTGACATCGCCACTGGTCGCTAACTCTGCGGGAATCCCGGTTGTCTGGACAGTCACAGCGCCGCTTCTTGAGAATTTGCGGTACTGGTGGCGGGCAAGATCATTCGATGGCTACACCTATTCGATCTGGTCGTCGCCGCGGTCGTTTTGGATCAATCAACTGTCGGAGAATCCAACCGTTCCGGTGCTCACATCGCCGATTGAACAAGCAGAGGGGCCGGAGTATGATCTTACACCGGCGTTTGTCTGGGGAGAGGGAGACGACCCCGATCCAAAAGACACCGTTCGGTACACGGTTCAGATTTCACTCAACGATACATTTACACTGGCTTTCACCTATCCCGACCTGCTGACCAAAACCTTTGTTGAAAACGACTCGCTTCCCGTTTCTATTCACTTCTGGTGGCGGGTGATGGCCACCGATCGCGAAGGCCACTCAGCAATGTCCCTGTCCGGACAATTTACCACCTATTCACCGGGCGATGTCGATCACTCCGGGTATCCTGATCTGGCGGATCTGGCGCTGATGATCGATTACCTCTATATCAGCCGCTCGCCGTTCAGTCCGCTTTGGGCGGGGGATGTCGACGGCGACTGTTCGGTGGATATTGCTGATATCACGCGACTGATCGACTATTTGTATCTCACCTACTATCCTCTGGAAGCGGGGTGCGGAGTGTCGGCCTCGACTGGTCAGCAATTTCTTAAGAAGCTCGGCGCTGAAATAAAACGGGAGAGGGGAAAACTTCCGGCTCCCAAGGCCGTGACCAAGCCGACCGTTCTTGCGCCGACGCAATAGCGTGTAGCGTGTAGATCGACGTCAATTTTCGCGCAGTGCGCCGAGAAGTGCACCGCGCGTTCGGTCTTGCCGGGAAGGTCGGGCTCCGTGCAAGCCTGACTTTTGTGAATGGTGATGGCGAGTTGTCAGAAAGATGTCGAAACCGCAGGGGTTTCGACCTACAAAAGCTGTCACCCTCGAAGACGACAGTGGCCTACGAAGAGAAATCCCGTATATTCCCCCAATGCTCATCGCGATAGACATCGGCAATACCAATATCAAAGTCGGCCTGTTTGCGGGCGACAAGCTCAAGGATGTTTTGCGGCTGGCGACCCGTCGCGATCTAACCGCTGACGAGCTGGGTATCGCCATTTCCGATTGGCTGGGTCGGATGAAAGTGACTGGGGAGCAGATCGAGGACGCGATTGTAGCATCGGTGGTGCCGTCGATCAACGACGAAGTGACACAGACTTGTCAGCGGTATTTGGGGTGTGCGCCGACGTTCGTATCATCAGATCTCAAACTGCCTATCAAATTGACGGTAGATAATCCCTCGCAAGTCGGAGCGGATAGGATTGCCAACGCCGTTGCCGGGTTCGCAAAATTCGGCGGGCCGGTGATTGTGGTCGACTTTGGAACCGCGACCAAATTTGAAGTCGTCGATGCCACCGGAGTTTATTTGGGTGGCGTCATCGCGCCGGGGATTGAGACCTCGATGGCTGAGTTGGCGCGACGAGCGGCCAAGCTCTTTGAAGTCAAGATTGAGCCGCCAGCGAAAGTCATCGGGAAGAACACGATTGACGCCATGAAATCCGGGGCATTTTGGGGGACGATCGGGCAGGTCGACTTTTTGATCGATCAAATCTTGGCCGAGGCTGGGTGGTCAAAAGCAACAGTTGTCGCGACCGGCGGGCTGGTGACCGGACTCGAGCAACACTCCCGGCATATTAAGCTGATCGAGCCGAATCTCACTCTTTTTGGTTTGCGGATAATATCACAATCTCAGTGACATCGAGTGCTCGCGGTAGTCCCGTAAGTGATTGCATGTAAGATAGTTAAGCTAAGTTTTGGGGCGACTTGTTGCGCGACTACCGGACGCTCATTTCCTCCAATTTTCTGAAACCTCTTGACAAAATCGGCGTTAAATAGCTACAATTGGTTATTAGCACTCGTTTAATATGAGTGCTAACAGCTTGTTGAACTAACAGCCATGAGAGCTTTAACTTTTGTAGGAGGTTTGTATGATCGTTAAGCCGCTTGCTGATCGAGTAGTCGTGAAGCCGCTTGAAGAAGTTGAAACGAAGAAGGGCGGGATTATCATTCCCGACACCGCGAAGGAAAAGCCGATGGAAGGCGAAGTTGTCGAGGTCGGCCCGGGTCGCTTTGAAGAAGGAAAGCGGATCGCGCTGGAAGTGAAGAAGGGCGACCGGATATTGTACGGCAAGTACTCCGGAACCGAAGTTTCGATTTCGGGCGAAGAATATCTGATCATGCGCGAATCGGACATTTTCGCGATTGTCCAGCGGAGCTAGCGTGAATCAGTGCGTCAGGTCTCGGAAGCTTAAGACCTGATGCAACGAGGCGACGGGTCGAGCGTAGTCGAGACCCGATTAGCCGAAGGCAAAGAGACCCTTCGACAAGCTCAGGGTGAAGTCCTCGTTGGCATATGAGGACTCCGATGAAGAGTAGAAAACATGTAGAGGAGATTATCGATATGGCTAAATTGATTGATTACGAATCCAGCGCCCGCGCCAAACTCAAAATTGGCGTCGACAAGCTGGCTGATGCGGTAAAAGTCACGCTCGGCCCGCGCGGTCGCAATGTGGCAATCGAGAAAAAGTTCGGCTCACCGACCATTACCAAAGACGGTGTCACGGTCGCCAAGGAAATCGAGCTGGAAGATCATTTTGAAAATATCGGCGCACAGATGGTGAAGGAAGTTGCCTCCAAGACCTCCGACGTGGCCGGCGACGGCACCACCACCGCGACCATTATCGCCCAGGCGATTTTCCGCGAAGGACTCAAGTCGGTTACAGCCGGATACAATCCGATGTCGATCAAGCGCGGTATTGACCTGGCGGTATTGACCGTGTCCGAAGAGATCAAGAAGATGTCCAAGCCGGTTTCCGGCCGGACCGAGATCTCGCATGTCGGCACCATTTCCGCCAACAACGACCGTGTCATCGGCGACCTTATCGCCGAGGCGATGGAAAAAGTCGGCAAAGATGGCGTGATCACTGTCGAAGAATCCAAGTCGGCTGAGACCAAACTCGAAGTTGTCGAAGGCATGCAGTTCGACCGCGGGTATGTGTCACCGTACTTTGTGACCGATCCCGACGCGATGGAAGCTGTACTCGATGACTGCCTGATTCTTATCCACGACAAGAAAGTCGCGGGAATGAAGGACCTTCTGCCGGTGCTGGAAAAGGCCGCGCAGTCGGGTCGTCCGCTGTTGATCATTGCTGAAGATTGCGAAGGCGAAGCGCTGGCCACACTGGTGGTGAACAAGCTTCGTGGCACGCTCAAAGTTGCGGCCGTTAAGGCCCCGGGCTTTGGCGACCGTCGCAAGGCGATGCTCGAAGATATTGCCATTCTGACCGGCGGCAAAGTTATCAGCGAAGAGCTGGGCTTTAAGCTTGAGAACGCGGTGATTGGCGATCTTGGTCGCGCCAAGAAAGTCACGATCGACAAAGACAACACGACGATCGTTGAAGGCAACGGCGACAAGGCGGCGATCAAGGCCCGTATCGGCCAGATCCGCAAGCAGGTCGAAGACACCACTTCTGACTACGACCGTGAGAAACTGCAGGAACGTTTGGCCAAGCTGGCCGGCGGTGTGGCGGTGATAAATGTCGGCGCCGCGACCGAAACCGAAATGAAAGAAAAGAAAGCCCGCGTGGAAGATGCTCTGCATGCGACCCGTGCGGCGGTTGAAGAAGGTATCGTGCCGGGTGGCGGCGTGGCTCTGCTCCGCACCATCAAGGCGCTGGATAACCTCAAGACCGACGAAGAGGCGATGGTAGGCGTGAAGATTGTTCGTCGCGCTATCGAAGAGCCGATTCGCCAGATTTCGTTCAATGCCGGCGTGGAAGGTTCCATCGTCATCAACAAGGTGTACGCGGAGACCGGATCGTTTGGCTACAACGCCCTGACGAACGTCTACGAAGACCTGATGAAGGCGGGCGTGATCGATCCGACGAAAGTCTGTCGCACCGCGCTTGAAAACGCGGCCTCGATTGCCGGACTTCTTCTGACGACTGAGGCAGTGATTGCCGACAAGCCGGAAGACAAGAAGGCTCTGCCCCCGATGCCCGGTGGCGGCGGCATGGGAGATATGTACTAGGCCAGTACGACTGGTGCATCCGGTACGACCGGCGCGTGGGCGCTTCGCGGCTAATTGCCGAGATTGCGCTGTTGAATAGAAAAAGTGCCGTCAGGTGCCCTCACCTGACGGCCTTTTGTTTGTAGGTTGGGACCTTCACGGTCCTGACAATCACTGTCAAATGTTGCGTGTCAGCTACAGAGATGGGACAGTCTTGTGAACGCAGGTCGCTTCCGGCATCAACTCAGTATACAGCACGATCAGAACAAGCAGATTGGCGACGAACAGAAGCGCCACTGAACCGTATCCGACAAAAGTCCCCAGCAAATGAAAGAAGAAGATGGTCGAAAAGACTATCGAGATCACGATCAGTGCCATCAAAGTACTTCGTCGATTCGGTGCAGTTTGATCCGTGCTGTCAGTCGATCCTTTTGTCCTCAGACGCCAGAGCAGAAGCGCTTGGGTGAAGGGGAGGAAAACAAAGTCGGTCTCCCAGGAAGTCTTCAATACAAACGGCACCGTCAGAAAGACGATCTGAAAACTCCACAGGCTGGCCTGAGGCAGGCGTGCCCGCTGGATTAGATAGATGAGTCCCAGATTGGCCACGGCGACCGAGTAGGAAATCAGGGTGAACAGCCAAACAGCGGCTGAAGTTTGCGCATCCGCCAAACCAGTCAGACGACAGAGGACGTTAGGCAGGTACTGTGAGTGAGGATTGACACGTACCCAGTCGGAATTGCGGAAGGCGTCGAAGTTGCCACTGTAGAATTGAATGGTCACGTCGAATCCCAATGCCATTGCCGGAACGAAGATGAGGACAGCCGCCCCCGCGGCTATACTGTACGACAACCAACGCCGGTCACTGCTTACAGCGATCGGTACAATAAACAAGAGAGGATAGAATTTGAAACTCGCGGCAAAGGCCAGCAATACAGCCGCTACCACACGATGCCCTCGCTCGATTGATACGAGCACTCCCCAAAGCGCCACGGTCGTAATCACTCCCACCGAACCTACTTTGACATTGAGCCAAACGGGATAGGATGCGGCCGCAAGGGCAACAAAAAGAAGCTGAATCGGAAGCGATGCCGATGGCACGAGTTGACGGAAACTCAACAGCAGAAGCGCGACAGACAGTGCCTGCACAACGCCCCAAAAAACAAGAGCGTTGTCGAGTCCAAGTGGCGTAAAGGCACTGAAGAAGAGGGCGGCGAAGGGAGAATAAATAAAGCAGCCGACCGGCTGTCCTGCGTCAAATACGACTTCCCCCATGGGAAAGAAACAGTTGGTGAAGTCGCAGAACACCTCTGCGCAAAATGTCAGCAGGCTTACGAGAGACGACCAAGCAAGCAGGTAGTAAGTCGAAGCAAGTGCGACAATGACAATTGCCCCCGCATAGTACCGAACAACACGAGAACGCCAATGCACTCTTGCGGTACCCGCTAATGGCTCAGGCGGATATGATGGCATAGTGGATATAAGTGTAGGCGATTCGGTGCTTGGAGTCAATGGGAGAGGGGGCACGGACCCCTATCGCCCAATGAACGCTCACGTGAACTATCGTATCAGGTATGAGTAATATTGCTTGATCCCCTGATAGTCCGAGCGGGATTTGCCGGACATAAGATATGCCTCATAATGTAGCCGCGCCGAGTGTAAGTCGTTGCGTCGAATATCTATAATCATGGAAATGAGATGCCCGCCGGGGGAGTTGGGATCGGAGGCAAACAACGTATCAGCAACTGCCAGCGCTTCGGGGTACCGTTCCAATTGCAGGTACGCCAAGGCCATACCCTCTCGAACAAAACTCCTCGCAGGAGGCAAAGAGTTGGCTATTGTGAAAACCGAAAGTGCGCTATCGAAATCGCCCAATGAAATCAGCAGTTGGCCGTATTCGTTGTAGACGACATTGTTGTACGGATTGTAGGCGATGGCCTTTCTATAGAAGTAGCCGGCAGAATCTGTCTGTCCCCTTTTACCAAATGTATTTGCGAGAATCTGAAGAAAGTCAGGCTGTGCGGAATCCTTCGCGACAAGACGACGCGCGATGTTGTGGGCTCCCTCGATGTCTTTTCGTTCGAGGCGGGCATACGCTTCGGCCAGGAGTTTGTAATCGGGAAACTGTTCGCCCATCGCTCTTGAGACTTCTTTTGCTTTTGAAGTGTCGCCTTTGAGATTGTAGTAGTTCGACAAAACAACCCAGCCGCTTCTGGTTCGCTCATTAAGTAAAGAGAAAAACCGAGCTTCGGCGGGGGAGGTCAAAGTGCAGGTTGCGACAAAAAGAGCCGAGATTGCAATGGCAGAAACAGAAATGGATGTGACAGTCCTGGAGGAAATGTCGCGGAATCTATCGTTAATCATTGGCAGAGCAAGGAGCAGAGGACCGATAAGGCCGAAAGCCATGACATCCCAGTCTCGCGCCATGGTAATTGCCGCACCGTACCAAAGGCAAAAAACCAAAGATCCCGTAGCCAAAAACATGAACACGATTTCCTGCACTCTTGGCCGACGAAAAGAAAACCACTGAATGTTCACCAGATGCGATGCAAAAATCGGGCAGACAATTAGAGCAAGGTTGAAGAGGTCGGCAAGGTGAATCCAGCTGAACACAATGTAAGTGGGTGCGATCGGCCGTCCAGAAAACAACGGTAAGAGCATGATCGTTGTCTCGGGGCTCCGGAGGACGATCCAGAGCCCAACCGTTCCGAGTATTGTCAGTAGAGCGATACTGATTGTGACTGCTCTTGCCAGATTCCTCGAGACGGCATGATAAACGAGTAGGAAGACCAGCGGAGGCGAAAGTACGATCATCTGAATATGCATAAGCGTGCCGAGAGCGAGTGTCGCGCCAGACAAGACAAGCCATCTGACAGAGTTGATTCCACGATAGATCGCAAACGCGAAGGCTAAAGCGAGCGGCCACACAGGGGGATAAAACTCCGCGTATCCAAAGAACATCAGCAGAATGCCGGATCCCCAGAGCAGTACCAACCCGAAGAACCTGGCACGGGAGTGCGTGACGACTTCCTTAATCAACGAAAACGAAATCGCGACATACGCAATTCCGGAGAAGATCGAAATGACTTGAAAGCCCAACGACGCCGTTGACTGCGTATATCCGCCGAGCGACATTTGGATTAGTCGAAGTAGCCAGATTCCGCCCTGCTCGGCCCACTTTGAAATATATTGTCCGCCGCTCCCGAAAATGGCCAGCCAGGTATACCCGTCGCCGAGCAATTGAACCTGGGTTCGGAAGACGATAAACAAAGTTGCGAAGACTGTGATCACGATCACCCTCGGCCAAAGGCCTCGTTCGAAGAGCCAGTCGGAAATCGAATCAATTGTGCGGTCGAGGCGGGGAGTTGGGTCGCGCAGAAATGCCAGCGAAGTTACGACAGCGACTGTCACCCAGTACACAATCCACCAACCACTCGGCAGAAACGCCAGGTGGTTGATCCCCCACATGCTGGTCCACTTGAAATACGACGCCGCGCCAAAGAGCGCGAGCGTGGCGTAGAGCATTACCCAGGGCCAGGGGATTTTGCGGAGCATGGAGCAATATGTCAGTTGAAGGGAGCGGGGTCAAATGAGGGGGGAGAAGGGGCAGGCAGGAAGCCTGCCGCCCACGGAACGAAACGAAGATGTCGGGTTTCTCGGTGCGCCGTTTGGCGCACTCTCGGAACGCCGACCTACGAAGATTACGAGGGGGCAGACGAGGGGGTCTGCCGCCCGCGAGAATCGCGGTCAGGGGGACGCCTGACCGCGCACCAGGAAAGACGTGGTGCACGGGGACGTACACCACGCACAACCGGAAGTCGACCCTTCGACGAGCTCAGGGTGACTTGAACGGGCAGGCAGGATGCCTGCCGCGCAGGGAAAATCGTGGCTATTGTGCGGCCGAAGTATCCGGTGCCCACGAGGCGGTGATCGTTGGCCACGAGAAAGTGTGCACCACATCTTCTAAGCCGACGTCGTTGAGCGGATCGCGGGAACAACACATATTAATCGACCTGCTGTCGCCGAGAATATCCCAGACCGTGTTCATCTGTATGTAGAAGTAACCCGGAGGCGTGTCGTAGATCTCCAAGGGAATGGCCGCGGACAGGTCATAAGTATCAATGCCTCCCGGCGTGTTGGTAATTGTTTCAAAGAGATCGCGAGCCTCAGCGGCGACGACGTGGAGTCGGAGACGATTGAGGTCACCGTCGACATACGCGCTGAGCAGAAAGCCGGCAGGGTCGTTCTCCCAAAGTCCTTTGAGATTGTGGGATCCGTGCCAATCCCATTCGGTGGTGGTGGGCGGATCATTCGTATCGGTATAGTCTGCGTGGCCGCTGACAGTGGCCGTGCCGAATGAGTTTTCCATGGCCGGGAAAATCACAGAATAGTAGTGGGGAGTCTCGTGGGGTTTGTCGCGAAAGGCGTGAATATCGGCGCGAAGGCGGGCGTCGATCACAATTTTCCTCTCCAACGTTTCATAGTCATCTACTTTGTATGTGAAGAGTCCTTGCCAGGTGGTCAGGTTGACTACATTGCTGGTGCGTTTAGACAGTGGCGCGAGATTACTTGTTCCATCAATTTCAACAGTAACCGGCCCCACCGAACCTGCGCCGGTATTGGGGATAAAACAGGTGATCAGTTCCGGTGACCAGCTATACACAAGCATATCAGTTCCGCCAACGAGCACTCTGCGAAGCGGCTCGCCGGGGTCAGGTCCGAATAGCCCGGTCACATACAGTGTATCGAAGTGTTCCACGACCGCCATATACCGGATGCTCGGCGCCAGCAAACCAAAATCTCCTGCTCCTGCTGTATGCTTGAAAACAGTTTTCTTGCCGGGGGCCACCAGCGAATCCGGGGTTGGATGGGCGTGGAGGTTTCGCTGTGACAAATCGCCGTAGATTGCCACATAGTCAAACGGTCGCTGGGGGGGAGATTCTTTGTACGACTGGTATTCATTCGCGCCAAGTAACCGGTCGATCAGGAATCGCGCCACCAGGTTGCTGGCGTCACTGAATACGCTGTAGGTCCAGCCAAAATAGACACCGGCGTTTTTGGCTAAGACGGCATTCTTGAACGGCTGTGCAAACGGGCCGTCGCTACCACAAGCATCGATGTAGACCATTGAATTGTCAGACAGGTTTTGCCAGTAATGAGTCACGAATCTTGAGGTGATTCCGTAGTGGGCCTGCATCACTGAGTCACCATTGGGAAGTACATCCAGAAGCGCAATCTGCACTGCAAGCCTCTTGGCCCGAAGATCGGCTCGGTAGGTTGGAACATTCGCGGCGGTGGTAATGGTGCTTGTCCAAAGGGCATAGGCGGAGTCGGTCATTGCGCCGTTAAAATACCCGGCGCCTCCGTGTGTGCTGAAGAAGAACACGCCTTCGCCATTGATGGTTCGAAGGGCCTCAACCGTTTCCTGGCCGGTGTATGATGAATACCCTCGTGCACTTAACCAACCGGATAATGTTGACGTGATTGGCTGAAACACATTCCCGAGGGTGTTTAGGAATAGAGCATCAAGCGACTTCGGCAATCCACTCTTGGTCGCGGTCGGCAGAGCGGGAGAGAAGTACTGCGGCTCAGTCGGGGCGATCCGAATAGGAACCTCGGCCGGTTCCGGTGTGGCATGACTTTTCGTGTCGGCGGGCGCATGGTTTATCGCGGGTGGCGCCGGAAGGCGGTTGTTGGACACCATGAGTATGATGCTATCAGTGAAAATTGCCCAAACAGTACTCGGTGCGTGAATAACCTGCGCGGTGTCAATCTCCGGCAGTCCATTTAGGTATGCGGCAATCTTGTTGTAGAAATCGGGGTCGCCGGCAAGAGAGTCGGCTAAATGAACAGTGTTGTCAATCACTGCCATGCGCACGACATCGTTCATCTCTCCGCACTGGACCATCGGGTTGAGCGAAATAAACATGTGATCGATGAGGGCAGTCAGATCGGCAATGTCGATGAAGCCGTCGGGGGAGCCGTCGGTATTGCCTGCCTCAGGACAACAGAGCGGGTTGAGCGAAATGAACATGTGATCGATGAGGGCTGTCAGATCTGAGATATCGACAATGCCATCGCCCGAGCAGTCGGTGTTGCCGCGAACAGTGCAACAGCCGGGATCAGCGTGGACCGGCTGGAAAACAGCCAGCAGAATAGAAAAGAGCACAATCAATGTGAACCAAAAGATGTGTGAGAGAGCGGCCACGAAAGTCGGCCGATTCCTTACTGCAATTACAGGTGCGGACATCTGATCT
Organism: uncultured Ignavibacteriales bacterium; assembly: GCA_964571235.1. Lineage (GTDB taxonomy): Bacteria > Zixibacteria > MSB-5A5 > GN15 > FEB-12 > JACRAV01. The sequence continues at coordinate 595,800 of CAZNAI010000003.1, forward strand.
CCCCGATCGTGAATATGTGATATGCTACTTGTGTGTAGCTTTCTGTCAGAAATAGTTCGCAAGCGGACGCGTTGTCGATATTGGGGAATATAGCGCGAAACCGGCTGAATCCAAGATAAAATTGGCCCCTATTGGCCGCGATACAGAAGTACATTTTGTATGCTCCTCCACAGGGACTTTCGCCAAGTGAACGATTCAGTTATCTTGAACGATATGACGAAGATAGATCGATTTGCAGAAGTAATCAGGGGAGAATTCCCGGACGACCGTCTGACCTTTCAGAAGTCGATTGCGACCTTTCATCCGGATTCAGCCGAGGAAGCCGCATGCCTGTTTAGGTTGGCAAACGCGCACTCTCAGCCGCTATATATTACCGGGTTCGGCAACAACATAGACCCGATTGGCGAGCCGTTTACCAGCATGCTCACTGTGCGAACCGACCGGCTGAATGATCTGCTGGCAGTCCAGCCGGAGGATTTCTATGTCAAAGTCGGGGCGGGATATCCGCTCAGAGAATTGAATACTGATTTGGAGCCACATGGGCTCTTCTGTCCGCTAGCCGACCTTCCGTATGTCGGGTCCATCGGCGGGGCGGTGGCGGTGAATCTGTCGGGGCAGTTGGGGGCGCATGCACTGCCAATCAAGCGGTATCTGATTCGAGCCGAGGTTGTCCTGCCAGAGGGTTCTCTCGTCACACCCGGTTCGGTTTGCTTCAAGTCAGTTTCCGGGTACGATGTGGTCAAGTTGTTCGCGCCATCATGGGGGATTCTGGGTCTGGTGGTATCGGCCACACTCAGAGTTTTGCCCATGTCGGCCAAATCGGAATACACCGGACTGAAACTCAACGCGATCGACCGCAATAATTTTCTGGCGGGACTAGATGCGCAAAATCAAGACACCGACGCAGTCTACTCGCGCAAGATCAAACAAAAGCTCGACCCGAACAATATCCTTCCCATCATTCAATCGGCCAACTTAGCCGCAGTGACCAAGTAATCCCGTAAGGCAGGTCGACTGATGCACTTTGGACATTTGCCGCCAGGAGGACCGACCTCGGGAAGAGACCTAACGGCCGATCTGCGTCGGCCGGTAATCGAGTTTGCCGCCACCGATGTTGTCACTCTGCTCGATACCATGACAGTCGGAGAAGCACTCGACCGACTCAGGGGCAAAAAGCTCGGCGAAAAGATAGTCTATTTCTACGTTGTAGACGAAGCTCAGCGACTGGTCGGAGTTTTGCCGGTGCGACGCCTTCTCATGGCTCCGCTGGATGAACCGATAGCGGCGCTGATGCTGATCAATGTCTATTCGGTGCGTGATCGGGCGACATTGCAGGAAGCATCGGAGATGATGATTCAACATCGGTTCATGGCATTGCCGGTGATTGATGAAGATGGTCGACTCGTTGGTGTTTTTGATATTACAGTTTTTTCAGGGGAGATTGGTGACGCCGCGCATCAGCACGAGATAAACAGCGCTTTTCAGTTAGTCGGTGTGCACGCCTCGCTGGGGCGGGAAGTCTCGTGGTGGTCGAGCTATCGCGATCGCTTTGTCTGGTTAATGGCCAATATCATCGGTGGAGGAATTTGTGCGCTGGTGGTGGCTTCACACGAACATCTCCTTGAGAAAGCCACCATGCTGGCGTTCTTCATTCCGATGATGCTCTCGGTGGCCGAGAGTGTAAGCATGCAATCTATGACGCTCACGTTGCAAACCTCGACATCGGCAGTGTCATGGCGAATGCTCTGGCGGGCAGTGCGGCGGGAGTTACCGACCGCGTTTGGTTTGGGGATATCGAGCGCCGCAATTGTTTTCGCATTGTCGGCCCTTTGGAAAAAACACTTGCTGGCTTCGGTGTCGGTGGGATTGGCAATTATCGGTGCGGTCTTGTTGGCGTCGGCTTTAGGTGTCATTTTGCCGGCGGCAGTGCGCGCACTCAAAGCTGATCCAAAGGTCGCCTCCGGACCAATCGCGCTTGCGCTGGCCGACATTATTGCTCTACTTTTGTTGTTTGAATTGGCTCAATCACTGTTGGGATAGAAATCAGATGAAAGCAAAAGAACATTCGATTGTCGCGGTGCTTGGTGCATCGCCCAAAGAAGACCGGTTTTCATACAAGGCGATTAAAATGCTCCGCGAGCACGGCCACTCGCCGATTCCGGTGCATCCGGCCGGTCACGATGTGTTGGGGATTCACGGACTCAAATCGCTGGACGAAATTTCCGGGCAGGTGGATACGCTTACTATGTATGTGGGACCACAAATTTCCGACGGCGAACTCGACCGAATACTCAAACTGAAACCGCGACGGGTTATTTTCAATCCGGGCTCGGAGAACGAAGGGCTGGCCGAGAAGCTCCGTGGCGCGAGTATCGAAGTTGTCTTCGCTTGCACGCTGGTAATGTTGCAGACCGATCAGTTCTAATCAGCGATCAATCACGCATGTGCTCCAACTTACTCATCTTGGCGCGTAGTGCAGTCGATATCGTCTCGGTCAACTCTTCCACATCGAGAAGTGCGGTGTTAACGATCAGGTCGTACCGAACAGGATCATCAATGTCGGCATTGAATTGGCGCAGGATAAACTGGCGGCGATCCGAGTCGCTTTTGGCTATATATTCTTTGGCTTGAATCGCCGCGAGGTTTCGGTACCTGACGAGATTATCGATTCGGGTGGCTACCGGTGCGACAACCCGGAGATGAAGCCCCTGGTTTGGGCCAAGAATGAAATTTCCCCCTCGGCCCATGAGAATCACTCCACCCAGGCGGGACATCGACAAGGTCACCTGATACAAGTGCCGGAAATAATCGGAATGATCGACCATTTGTCCGGCGAAGACCCCCTCTACCAGGAGCGCCAGTTCGCTTCGGTTACGATCATCGAGCGACTCGACAATCCTCTTGACGTAACCGGAGTGCGAGCAGATGGCATCGATGGCTTCGCGGTCAACGCGCAAGTACCCGAGTTTCTGCGCCAGTCGCGAGGCCAGATATGAGCCGCGTGATCCGGCCTGACGGCTGACCGTGACGATTGGCGGAGCAAGCTTTGAGCTGGCCGCTGGCTGTTCGGTGGCAGATCGCCGCTCGGCTTCCCACTTGAGGATTTGACGATTAATGAGAGACTCAATAGAAGTCATGGCCCGGACTCCTTTCTTTCGCTACCACAATATATATCAAACCGGGTAATCGTGGAGAAAAAAGAAGGTGTTGGGATTGTGCGGTACGGTTACCGGGGTAGACCTTAAGGCCTGACGGCACCGCGAATGAGGTCTGCATATCGGGAAGAAAGCTGACCAGAGGCGTAGCGTTCGTAGGCGGATTTTTGGCCGGCCTGAGCAAGACGGTCGCGCAAGACTGAATCGCCGAGCATGCACGAGAGCATTTTGGCCAGATCGTCTGGGTCATCCGGGCGGGCCAATAGGCCGGTCTGACCGTCGGTGATTATGTCAGTTATCCCGCCGGAGGCCACGCCCACAACTGGTGCGCCGCAGAGCATTGCTTCGGATAGAGCAAGCCCGAAGCCTTCATCGACTGAGTTTAGGACAATCATCCCTGCCCGGCGGTAGACGCCCGCCAATTCGCTTTGAGTCACGGGTGGGTGGATTGTCACGTTACTCTGCAGTTGCAGAGAACGAATTTGTTGCTCGATTTGACTCTGGAGCGGTCCCGTTCCCCACAAATGTAATGTTGTGTGCGGAGCGCGACGGTTGACTTGAGAGAAAGCTCCAATAAGGACAGAGACACGTTTTTGATCGGTGAAACGGGTGACCGAGACAATCTGGTTATCGTTGCGCTCAACAGAGGTGTCCGGAAAAAACACCGACTCGTCGTGAGGGAGTGGAATGACTGACAACTTCTCACGAAAGATGGGATCAAGTAATGATATCTGTTCTCTTAGGTAGTTGGAAACAACCGTCCATCGGGATACTCGATGAATCAGGGGAGAAAAGTAGAGTCGCGCGGGGAGACGATATTTGCTTAGCAGTCGAATGTCGGTCCCGTGGGATGAGAGCAGGATTGGCAATCGTGTTGCCCCGGCGATCCGCCGCAACACAACGCCGGCTGGGACCAGCCAGTGTCCCCAAAGCAAATCGATATTGTCAGAGGCAATCAGGTTGTTAGCGGCTTTTTGGAAGGCGCGGAGAAATTTGGCAAATCTTGACAAGCCGCCTAAAGAGCCAAGCGCGACCTGATGCATATTCCCCCGATAGGCAAGCGTTTCGCGATCATCGGTGTCATAGCGAAATCTGACAATTTCGATTCCATCACGCTCTTCTCGTTCCGGTGTGCCGGCGTCATGTGGAGCGAGTATGACAGGTTGGATGTTGTGCACCAACAGTGACTTGGCCAGCACATGCAGAAAAACCCCCGAAAAGTCACCGGGAAATCGCGGGTAATTGTGAGTCAGAAAGAGTACGCGAATTGGACGATCCATCCTTGATATTGTACACGCTTGCACCACACGGAAAAACATAAATATTGGCCTGAACCAAAGCGGACGGTATGTTTGCCTCACCTATGCCAGATCACCGGTCACCATCGCTTGACTTTGCGCTCGAAATTGACTTCAGCGGCGTGCTGACTAATCCCATTTTGGATATTGCGGCACGGGTCTGGGAACCGAGTCGGTACGAGGCATTTCAAGTTTGCTATCGGTCGATGCGGCGCATCGATGATCTGGTGGATGACCTTAAAGCCGAATATGGCGCTGTGCCAAGTGATTTGGCGGTTCATGCAGAGCGGGAGATTGCCCTTTGGCTTGGCAAGTTGCAGGCCGGATCGCTCGACGACGACTACGGCCGTTTGTTTCTCGCGACTGTTCAGTCATTTGCTATTCCGCTGTGGCCGTGGGAGCGGTTGGGTCAAGCGATGGTGTTTGATCTACAGCACGAAGGGTTTGCCAATTTCCATGTCTTTTTGCGATACTGCGAAGGAGCGGCGATTTCCCCGGCGGCGGTTTTCATGCATCTCTGCGGGGTCAGACGAGTCGGTGAGGAGTGCGAGCCGCCAGAGTATGACATCCGAAAAGCGGCGCGGGAACTGGCGATTTTTTCGTATCTGACACACATCATGCGCGACTATGAGAAAGACCAAAAGGCCGGATTAAACTATTTCGCCGATTCGATTCTTCGTCACGCCGGAATTACCGCACATGAAGTTCGTGTGTTGGCTGAGTCGGGAAAAGTTGACGGTCGTCTACGTGAAGTATTTAGGATCTATCATGCCACCGCAAAGCGATACCAGCAACAAGCGCGAGCAGTGGTTGATTCAACCTTAGTCCAACTCGAACCACGGTATCAATTGAGTCTGGAATTAATCTTTGCGCTGTACAGTCAGATATTTGAGCGGATCAACCCGGCCACCGGTGGTTTTGGCAAAGACGAGCTCAATCCGTCGCCAGCGGAAGTGGCTGGAGCAGTTCAGAGAACCATCGAGCGATTTCGCCCCGTCGAGGGCAGTGGTGCAAGCCACAGAGATTCAATGCGTTAGGTCCGAAGTTGGCGAGTCAAATTTTCGGGAAGGAAACGACTGCTCGCCGGTAGTAGAAATGCAAATGTGGAAATATTCGTTACGAGAACCGCTCTCGAACAAAGAGCGGCGGTCAAATGTATAAAGAGGTGAATATGCGAAAAGCAGTAGTTCTGTTGGTGGTTGTTCTGCTCGGATCATCCCTAAGGGCGGCAGACATTGCAGTCACGGTCTACAATGATAATCTGGGCGTGGTCAATGAAATCCGCTCGCTTGATTTCAAAAGCGGCATCGGGCAACTCAGTTTCACCGACGTCCCGGCACTGATCGACGCAAGCTCGGTCAGATTCGATCTGGTCGGGGGCGGCAAATCGGTCACGATTCTCGAACAAAACTACGCCTATGATCTGGTCGGTCCGGAGCAGATGTACGCCAAGTACATCGACAAGCAGATTGAATTGACTGACGAAAAGGGGAATATCTACAAGGGGACACTCTTGTCGTACTCGGGTGGGTCGGCCATTATCCGGGAAGAGAGCGGGCGGGTGAAAATTGTATCGCTGGGTAAGATCACCGAAGTGAATTTCCCGGTGCTTCCCGAAGGTCTGATCACACGTCCGACTTTGCTCTGGAAATACAACTCATCGACTTCCGGCAAACAAAACTGCAATGTGAGTTATCAGACAAGCGGGATGTCGTGGACAGCTGAATATGTCGGGGTTCTCAATCCGACGGAAAATCAGATCGGACTATCGGGGTGGTCGTCGATAACCAACAACTCGGGAAAGACCTACGAAAACGCCAAGCTCAAACTTATCGCCGGGACGATCAATCGCGCCCAGCGGCCGATGATGTACGCCAAGGGGCGGACGACAGAAATGTTCGCCGATGGCCTGGCCGCCTCCGCGCCGTTCGAAGAAAAGGCGTTTTTCGAATATCATATGTACACCCTTCCGCGAAATGCGACACTGGCTGACAAAGAACAAAAGCAAATTTCGCTTTTTGATCCGGCCAAGGGAACGGTCGCAAAGGAGTTCCTGTACCGGCCGTCAGCCGACACCAAAGCGGTAAAAGTGATGGTCAAACTGAAAAACAGCAAAGAATCGGGACTGGGAATGCCTCTACCGGCGGGTCGAGTGCGGATGTTCAAAGCCGACACCGACGGCATGTTGGTGTTGCTGGGTGAGGACCAGATCGAGCACACGCCCAAAGACGACAGCTTGAAAGTTGATATCGGCACCGCTTTCGATATTACAGCCGAAGAGAAGACGATGAACATCACGCGGGTATCGAACAATGTCGAGGAACGCGATTTCGAGATCGAATTGCGCAATCGCAAGAGCGAAGGGGTGACAGTTCGAGTGGAAAAAGACCTTTGGAGTTATTGGGAAGTGTTAAGTTCGAGCTTGCCCTGGAAGAAACAGGATGCCCAGTTGGTGTCGGTTTCAGTGCCGATTAAGGCCAATGAAGTGGTGACCTTGAAAATGAAAGTCAGGTTCACTTCCCGCTAAGACGATTGCACGTTGACAGCGGAAAAGTGCCGCTGTAAATTTGCCGTTTCGAAGGTTTGTCGATGAAGGAGGAAACGTTGAGACTTGGACTTAAGACCACGATAGTGGCCGCCTGCCTGATGTGCGCCGCCGGCGTACTGGCCGGACCGAAAGCCAGAAAATTGACGGCTGACGCGTATATCAAAACTGCAAAGATCGAGATCGGGTATGTTGACACGACCCGATACGCATATGCATCAGTCATGCTTGATTCGCTGTTTCTGTACTACGGTCCGTATGCCGAAGGGTATTACTGGATAGCCAAGATGCAGATCGACGTTAACGAAAAGAACGGCGATTTGAAGAGAAAGCTTCCGTACATCACCAAGGCGATGGCGTATCTTGATTCGCTTCACATGGTCTGCGCCGACAAGAATGCCAAGCCAAATAACAAAAAGAGTTGCGACAAGTTTGTGCAGGAACTCGACTCGATCAAAGTGTATTATTGGCGCACGTTTTACAACAGCGGCGTTGATCAGCTCAAGCGGATCACCGAGCAAACAGATAATCTGAAGACCGAAACCGATTCGGCCATCAGACTTGAATCATATAAGATCATCACGCAAAATACCGATTCGTGCCTTGATAATATGAGTCTGGCAATCGCGATCGATCCGGGCGACTCACGGGCGTATATCGGAATTGCCAACGCCTATGAAAAGCAGGATTCTATAGCGCGGTCTACCGAGTGGTTGATGAAAGGTCTGGAGCGCGCGAAAGTGCCTGAAGAGCGGCTACCACTTGTTCAGCAACTTGCGGTCACCGCCGGATCGGCAGGAAATTACTGCGACGCCGCCTTGTACTTTGGACAATGGGTGGAACTCACCGCCAAGGATAGCACGGCCACTGAGACCATGTCCAATCTGGCGATTTGCCTGAACGGATGCGGGATGTATGACTCTGCCCTGGTAATTCAGCGGGAGATTCTCAAACTCAGCCCCGGCAATGCCACTGCACTGACTGGAATCGGAAAGTACTACGGCGAAATCGCTAACTGGGCGAGCGACTCGGCCAAGGCGCACGAAGAAGCCAAGGACTCGATCGGCGCCAAGAAGTGGCTGACTATCCGCGGCCAGCGATTCGATTCTGCAAAAGTGTATTTCAAGCAGGTGTTTGATATGTACCCGGACAGCGTGACGGTGGCCGATCACTACGGCCTTATTTGCGCCTCGCGCGGCGATTATGCCAATGCTGTTCTGGCCTTTGAACGGATTACCCGGTTGGATCCATCGAATGCCGACGCCTGGACCAGCTTGGGCGACTGCTATCTGTATATGAAACGGTTCAAAGACGCCATCGGACCGTATGAGAAAGTCATCGAGGCCCAGCCGGGCAACAAGGCGGTCATGCAACAGTTGAAAAATCTGTATCATGAGCAAAACATGACCGCAAAAGAGGCGGCGATTGATGCTCGCCTGAAGAATTTGTGACGATCTGCAAGATATGATCTGTAAGGGCTGGCTCTCTGCCAGCCCTTTTTGTTTCTTACCCCTGTGAGCCGATCCGACCGATATGTCCAGATAGCCGTTAGTGGGGCGTTCTGCCGTACTTTCACGTACGCCGCGCCTGCCGAACTGGGGCCTCTTACGCCGGGCCAGCGAGTGTTGGCGCCTTTTGGAAGGCGTTCGCAGATTGGATTCTATATGGGGCTCGCCGATCCGCCAGTCGGTATAGCAATAAAGTCGATCACCAAGGTTATCGACGCGGTCAGTCTCATTCCCCCCGATCTGTTCAAATTGTCGGTATGGATCGCGCAGTACTATGTGGCGAATCCGGCTGACTGTTTGGCACTGGCTCTGCCTGCCCCAGTTCGGAGTCGATCTGGAGCACAAATCAGATGGGGAAGTGATCTTGAGAAGATACCTGATAAACTAAGAGGTCTGGCCAGACCGGGGAAAAAGGTCAGCCCGGATGAACTGGCACGATTGAAATCAAAATCCTCGATTGCACAGTTGATAGAAAACGGAATTGTCGTCGAGTTCTGGCCCGAGACAGACAAAAAAGCGCGAACGGCAATCGCCGGATATCGATTGTTGCAGGTCGAACAAGATGCGTGGCAACAGTTCTTTCAAAAGCGAAAAGTGAAAGCTAAGCCGTTTGAAGGAACGCGAGATCGGGCAGACCTCCTGTCGCTCGGGTGGACCGGACATCTGATTGTCGCGGCGGTAAAGGCGGGTCTCTTGTCGCCGGTTGCGGCAAAAACGGATCGATTGCTTGATCTGATTCCGGGTCGCGATGAAGTCCGCTCACACCATCTCACCAGCGCACAACAGCGGGTGGTAGATACTGTCGCCTCTGCTCTTGGTAACGACCCACAAACTTTTCTTCTGCACGGAATCACCGGCTCCGGCAAAACGCTGGTCTATTGCCACATTGTCGACCGTGTGCTTGCCGCAGGCAAGAACGCTCTGATCTTGACGCCGGAAATAGCACTGGCCGGATCAATGCTCGGGTACTTGCGCGGGTATTTCGGTGATCAAATTGCAATTATGCATTCGGCGATGAGTGAGCGGTCGCGGCTGGCGACGTGGGAGTCGATTCGGAGTGGTCGATGCCGTATTGTGGTTGGGCCGCGCTCGGCGCTCTTTGCGCCGCTCGCAAATCTGGGAATTATCATTGTCGATGAAGAGCACGACGGCTCTTACAAACAGGATGATCCCTCGCCGCGCTTCCATGGGCGCGATTGTGCCATCATGCGCGGGCAGATTGCCCGTGTGCCGGTACTGCTTGGTTCGGCGTCGCCGTCGGTTGAGTCATATCATCAAGCAACATCCGGCAAGTATACATTACTCGAACTGACCGAGCGACCGGCGGGTGCGCGTCTGCCGATGGTGCGGGTTGTCGATCTGCGCGAGGATCGATTGGGTGGGGATTTGTCGTTCATGTCGTACTCACTTAAGAAAGAAGTCGAGTCGCGGCTTGCGCAGAACGATCAGGTAATTCTGTTCTTGAATCGTCGCGGATATGCCTCGCAACTCAAGTGCGGGTCGTGCGGGCATGTGCCCAACTGCCCCTCATGCGAGATACACATGACCTACCATAAAGCGGGTGGAGGGCGACTCGCCTGTCACTACTGCGGACTGGTGCGCCGTGATTATGTAGTCTGCGAGAAATGCGCCGGACACCAGTTTCTGTATGTGGGTGCGGGGACTCAGAAACTGGAGGAGTCAATCGGTCGGATGTTTGAGCAGGGGAGACCGCTCCGCTTTGACTCCGATGCCGCGACCGGAGAATTTGGCGCACAAACTATTCTCTCGGACTTTGCACGCGGGGATTACAATCTTTTACTCGGAACACAGATGGTGACCAAGGGATTGGATCTTCCAAAAGTTTCTCTGGTCGGCGTTTTGTCGGCCGACGCCGGAATGGACTTGCCGGATTTTCGCGCCTCAGAGAAGACATTTGCCAGACTCTTGCAGGTGGCGGGAAGATCGGGTCGGACCGAACTGCCGGGAGAGGTAATCATTCAGACGTTTGATCCTGAAAACCCGATCGTCACACTCGCGGCACGTCAGGATTACAAAGGATTTTTCGAGCGGGAGATAGGCATGCGGAGTGATCACCAATTTCCGCCGTTCAGCCGATTGGTTAATATCGAGTTTTCAGGCAAGCTGGAAGCGCAGGTGGCGCGGGAGATTTCAGAATTTCGCGGCCGGCTTGAAAAACAACTCGCAACACGAAAATTGCAGGTCGAGATTCTCGGCCCCGCCCCATGCCCGCATGCGTTTGTGAGGGGTGTCCATCGGCGGCACTTGCTACTCAAGTCGGTGAAGATGCAGTCGCTGTCGCGACTATTGTTTGAGTGGGAATCCAGTGAATCGCATTTTGGCGTCACATCGGCGATAAAAGTACGCGTCGATGTTGATCCGGTTGATTTGATGTAAGTTCAATTGCGCGGTATACGCCGTCGTAAAGTCAACAGCCCCTCATCCGGCCTTCGGCCACCTTCTCCCAGAGGGAGAAGGATAGACGCACGCAATCATTGATGATTTCGATTAAAATTCCCTCTCCCTCTGGGAGAGGATGTCACGAAGTGACAGGTGAGGGGTTCGTGCGCGGCAGACGCCCTCGTCTGCCCGTCCGGGCAGGAAGGGGCAGGCAGGAAGCCCGCCGCCCACAAACAAAAAAAAGCCGCGCGTACGCGCGGCTTTTGTATTCGATTGACCCTTGAAATCGTGGCGCACGAGAATGTACGCCACGCACAGGACCAAATCTACTTCTTGTCGTCCTTCTTCCCTTTGTCGCCCGCAGGAGCGGCTTTGGCTCCGGCAGGTGCACCGGCGGCCGGCTTGGCGCCAGCGGCGGCAGGAGCGGCACCCTCTTTGGCGGCGCCTTCTGCGGCGGCGCCTTCGGCAGGTACACCCTCGGCGCCTTCAACGGCGGCGGCGGGAGTCTCAACCTTGATGATCGTCGGCGCGGTAATCACAACGACCGTACGTGTCGGTTCGCCGAGAATGGTCGCGTTGGCAATTTTGATCGCGCTGACGTGGATCGAGTCGCCGATCCCAAGCTCGGTGACATCGACTTCGACTTTCTCGGGAATATCAGTCGGGAGACACGAGATTTCCAACTCGCGCATGACCACCTGCATGATGCCGCCTTCACTTTTCACACCCTTGGAAACACCGGTAAACTGGACCGGGACTGAGATGTGAATCGGGCGGTTCATCGAGATGGCATGGAAATCCAGATGTAGCACTTTGTTGGAAACCGGGTCGCGCTGGATCTCGCGCAAGATGACTTTGTTTTGTTTGCCGTTCACGTCGATCGTGAACAGGGCGCTCTGCCCGCCGGCCAGTTTCATGGCGGTGCGGAATGCGCGTTCTTCGACCGCCAGCGAGGTCGGCTCAGTCTCCGGGCCGTACATCACTGCCGGTATTTTGCCGCCGAAGCGAAGCTGATGGGCGGGGCCTTTTCCCTTGCCCTGTCGCGGCTGGGCGGCGAGCGAAATGTCTTTCATGGTCGGTGTCTATCCTCCGTTACGTAATTATTGTCGTATCACATTTCTTTGACCGGCGCACTCTCTTCAAACAGAGACGACACCGACTGTTCTTCAAAGATTCGTTTGATCGCTTCGCCTATTAGCTCCGAGCAGGTAAGAACTTCAAACTTGCCCGAGAGTTTTTTATTGGACTGATCAATCGAATCGCAAATGACAAATTTCTTAATGGGTGACTTTTCGATTTTTTCGAGGGCAGAGCCCGAAAGCACACCGTGCGTGCAGGCGGCGTAGATATCTCCCGCACCGCGCTCACGGCAGAATTGGGCGGCCTGGCAGATTGATCCGCCGGTGTCGACCATATCGTCACGAAGTAGAACTGTTTTGCCTTCGACATCGCCAATCAGGTTCATCACCTCGCTGACATTCGGGCGGGCGCGACGTTTGTCGACAATGGCAAGCTCGCCGCCGAGCGCACTGGCGGTCGAGCGGGCGAGTTTGAGCGAACCAACATCCGGGCAAACCACCACTAAGTTCGGCAGATTCATTTTGCGGAAAAAGTCATTGAACACACCGGCCGAATAGAGGTGATCGTGGGGAAGATCGAAAAAGCCCTGAATCTGGCTGGCGTGAAGGTCCATAGTCATGATGCGATCAGCGCCTGCGGTGGTGATTAAGTTTGCCACCAGCTTGGCGGTGATCGGAACGCGCGGGCGGTCTTTTCGATCCTGACGGGCGTAGCCGTAGTAGGGAATGACTGCGGTGATACGCATCGCCGAGGCGCGACGGGCGGCCTCGATCAGCATCAGCAGTTCCATCAGGTTTTCCGCCGGCGGATTAGTCGACTGAATTATGAACAGGTCGGCGCCACGGACATTCTCGTTGATCTGGACAAAGACCTCGGCGTCGGAAAAACGGGTGACCGTGCAGTCGGTTTGTTTCTCGCCCACATACGCGGCAATTTTGGAGGCCAACTGTGGATTGGCGTTGCCGGTGATCAATCGAATGTCGCTACGGATAATCATAAATCGTCAGTTTCTCTCACTCTACCAAAGCGCGTTGTCGGAGCCGTCACGCGAAGCCCAAAGTCCAGACAAACGTCCGGCTTCAGACTCTCGGCGTGCACACAGCTCTCAATCTCAATCGGCGTCGTTGTCGCCATCACGCGAAGCCCAAGGTCCAGACAAATGTCTGGGGCGCCAGGATTCGAACCTGGGATTGCCAGCTCCAAAGGCTGGTGTCTTACCACTTGACGACGCCCCAACATCTTCAGTCCTGCGTCGCGTGCGCCTTGAGCTCCTTTTCGTAGGCCTCGAGCACCCGGCGCTCCAAATCGGCGCGCATGTCCTTATTGACCGGGTGGGCGACATCCTGGTGCGTGCCGTCGGGCCGTTTTCGCGAGGGCATCGAGACAAAGTAGCCGCTGGTGCCCTGAATAATTTTCAGTCCGCGAACGACAAATGCGTTGTCGAATGTGACGTTCGCAAAACCCTTGAGCTTGTCCTCATTTCTGAGGGTAACTCGAATCTCGGTGATCTCCACGGTTGCCTCCCCGGCAAGTGAGTTACGTTCCCGAGAACACGATCGGCCGCACGGTGTGAATGCGCCAGCCGCGTTCGTTGCCGATGGCGTCTATCCCGGCCGGGGGCGGGTCAGCAAATAGCCCGACGACCGCCGGGCCTGATCCGCTCATCCTGGCAAGGAGAGCGCCACATCTCAAAAGCTCATCCTTAACGCTCACCAATTCAGGGTAGAATTGAGGATGAATCTTCTCAAAATCGTTACCGGTGAGCTTGAGTTGCAAAACAAGCTCACTGGCCGATTGGCAAGAGGTTAACATAAACGGCGGCTTTGGGTTTGTCAAGCCGCGTTCGGACAGGGCGCGGTAAGCCGAGGCGGTCGATTCCTTGGTTCCGGCAGTGACCAAGACAACCCAGTAGTCAATGGGAAGTTGGACGGGGGTGCATGTTTCGCCGCGACCGTTGACGATGGCCTGACCTTTTGTAAAGAAGAAGGGAATATCCGAGCCGACAGAAAGGCCGATCTCAGCCATAAGATTTTGCGGCATATTAAGTTCAAAGAGGTCATTGAGGGCGAGAATGGTCGAGGCGGCATCGGAGGAGCCGCCGCCAAGACCGGCGGCGGTGGGGACGTTCTTTTCGATGGTGACAGTCACTCCGCCGAGGTTTGGTCGAGATTTTTGGACCGCTCGGTATGCCTTGGTGATCAGGTTGTCGGGGCCGCAGTCGAGATCGGTGATCTCGCTGGTGGGGGAGAGAATAATCTGGATATCGGGAGTCGTGGATTTGGTGAATGTCAGCCTGTCGAAGAGGGAAACGGCCTGAAAGAGCGAGTTGATGTTGTGGTAGCCGTCGGGGCGCTTGCCGAGGACTTCGAGGAATAGGTTGATCTTAGCCGGCGCGCCGATGACGAGAGAATCCGGGGTGAGGCATTTGAGGAACATGGGGGGATGATAATAGGGGGAGGGCGAGAAAGAAACTGTGCGCGAGTCCTGTCCGCCGAAGAGTGGGCATCCAGCCGCTGAATCGGGAACCGCCTGTGATTGTATTTGGCGTCTCGATCCCCGCTCTGCGTCCGCCTGCGGCGGACTTGTCGGGGATGAGATTGTAGGTGTGGCATTCCTGTGCGACGAAGACGTTCTCGCTTGCCCGTCGTTCGGAAAAGGGCTGACCGGGAGGTCTGCCGCCCACTGGCGATCTGGCTCAATGGGTCAATATCCATAAATTCAACAGCCGTTGAAAGATGTGAGCTCCACATCAATATGAGTTGAGCCATTCGAAACTTCTCAAAATCCACGCCGTTTAAAGGATATAACAGCTCCATAATTGGTTCTATCGAGGAGTTCGCAGTGATTTCACATTCGGGACATGACGATTCACCAGGAAAACAGTTCATTGGGAATAGACGTAGCACCGCTCGAGGTGTTATAGTAGGTGGCCTGATGCTATTTGCAATCATGCTAACGCTCGCGGGCGGAGCGATAGTAATGGGATGGATTTCCAATGGACGTGACGGACAATTCGAACTCGAACGATGGCTTGTACTTGAGCTAACGGTTGGTGCGGTAGTGAGTGCGGCTTGCGGTTATGTCTGCCGCCGGATAGCTGGACAGTTCTCGGGCCCATCCATTTTGGCAATTCTGGTATTTTGCGTTGGCCTTCTCGAGGCATCAACCATTTTGTCGTTCTCGGAACGATCTGAATCTGGCGTTTCTACTCTGCTTACATTGCTTGCACCATTTGTCTCTGCTCTGGGCGTGTTAGCCGGCGGATGGCGCCCTAAGCGGCGCCAATTGGCGCTGATTGACAAGACTCGCGAGGTACGCCTGAAGGCTGTCATACAGTATGGTGTGCCGGCAGTAGTTCTTGCTACGGCAACCCTGCTTTCAATTCTTCAACTACCAAGACAGGCTATTGAATCCACTTCTCTTGTAACCGCCTCAGCGCTCACTCTTGATTTTGTCATTACGATTCCCGCACTCGCGTATCTGCTGTTGGTTCGAACCAAGCGACTGCCGCTCATCGCCCTTTTTCCCATCTTTGCCGTGGGATACGCGTTTGCACTGGCGACGATTCCGGCTGAGTACTACACTATTCACAATGTACTTAAGTGGGTTGTGATTCCGGTTGAATTGCTGTTTGTCGGTTACCTCCTGACACTCGCAAGAAAGATGATCAAGGGCACAGCGGCGGCAGACGCTGATTTTGTAACGCGCTTTAGGATGATATCACGGGGCGTGTTAAGCAAACGTGTTCCGGCGGACATTCTCACAACTGAGATTTCGATTCTTTACTATGCGTTTCGCGGGCGAACGGCAGAACGCGATGAGACCGCGGCCTTCACGGTGCACAAAGAAGTCGGATATCTCACAGTGTTAGGGACCTTGTTGACCCTTTTCGTTATTGAGATCGTCGCCCTTCATTACATTCTCATTTCGTCGCATCCTACTCTCGCCTGGATTCTGACAGGATCGAGTATTTATGGATTAATCTGGGTGGTCGGTGACTACCGGGCTATGGTGGCACGACCGATGCGAGTGACTGAAACATATCTGCAGTTGAGAGTGGGTGTCAGGTGGGAGGCGGATATTGCGCTTGATCAAATTGCTCTTGTCGAATCAAACGTGAGTATGAAAGAGCCAATTGGTCGGGGGACTGCAAAGCTTGGGATGCTCAGTCAGAGCAACCTGCATCTCACACTGAAAGAACCGGTAGAGATCGTCGGGATGTACGGACTGCGAAAGAAAACAACAGACATCTGGTTGCAGGTGGATCGTGCTGATGATCTGTGCAAACTTCTGCGTGCTTGAGTAACTGTACCAGAAAGTCGAAAATTAGCTAATCGGAGCACCCGATATATGTCGCGAGGCGGTTCTTCCTTTCAAGCAACCAATCCTCACGATCGGGCTGACTTACTTTTCGGGCACAGCTTTGTGCGACCCGCAGTCTGTCAATCCAGCCAGCGAGGCGAGATTGCTTCGCCGCGTCCTTCGACAAGCTCAGGAAGCCGCGTCTCGCAATGACGTGGTGTAACGCTATCCGTGAGAAATCAATCCGAGATACTACCACACCCCGCAATCCTCTGCCGCTCAACCTAGTCCAATGACTCCGCGCGGCCGCGCATTTCCTTGTCTGAGACCCACACTCGCATTATCTTCCCCGCGAGAAATATTTCACAAGCTGTGGCTCGGAGGTCATCAATGGATCCGTTTGGCGCGATATCAGAACTGAAAACCAAAAGCAAATCTTTCAAATATCACAGATTGCAGGCACTGGCCAAGCATGGTCAGATCGATAAGCTCCCGTATTCGATCAAGGTAATGCTCGAAGCAGTGCTCCGGTCGGTCGACGGCAAAGTGGTAACCGAACAGGATGTCATCAAAGCGGCGGGGTACAACCCGAAAAAAGTCGGCGAGATCGAAATTCCGTTCAAGCCGGCGCGGGTGATTCTGCAGGATTTCACAGGTGTACCGGCAGTGGTCGATTTAGCGGCTCTTCGCTCGGCGATGAAGCGTTTGGGAGGCGATCCCAAAAAAATAAATCCGCTCATTCCCGTCGATCTGGTGATCGATCACTCGGTGCAGGTCGATGCCTACGCCACCGACGACGCCCTCGCGCAGAATATGCAACTGGAGTTTGAGCGAAACCGTGAGCGGTATGAATTTCTACACTGGGGAAAGAATGCGTTTAACAATTTCCGTGTCGTACCGCCGGCGACGGGAATTGTACACCAGGTGAATCTTGAGTATCTGGCGAAAGTCGTGTGGGTGACCAATGGTGTCGCGATGCCCGACACTGTCCTCGGCACAGACTCGCACACGACGATGATCAACGGTCTTGGGGTCGTTGGTTGGGGCGTAGGTGGAATCGAAGCCGAGGCGGTGATGCTCGGCCAGCCGCTCTTCATGCTTATGCCGGAAGTGATTGGGTTCAAGATGACGGGTCGTCTGCCTGAAGGCGCCACCGGAACTGATTTGGTGCTCACAGTCACGCAGATGCTCCGCAAAAAAGGGGTCGTAAACAAGTTTGTCGAATTCTGTGGCTCGGCGCTCGATGAATTGACTTTACCGGTAAAAGCAATGGTCGCCAATATGGCGCCGGAATATGGCGCGACGATCGGATATTTCCCGGTCGATCAATCGACGATTGACTATATGAAAATGACCGGCCGCACTGACGACGAAATTGATCTGGTCGAGCGGTACACTAAGGAACAAGGCTTGTTCCGATCTGCCGGCACCGCGCAACCGGAGTTTACTGATCTGCTTGAATTGGATTTAGCGACTGTGGTTCCTTCAGTCGCCGGACCGAAACGCCCGCAGGATCGGGTAACGCTCGACAATGTCAAACAGGATTTCTGCGAGTCGTTGACCAAGCCGATCAAAGAGCGCGGATTCGAACTGCCAGTTGCGCAACTTAATGCAGTCGCCACAATCAACAACGGAAGTAAGTCAGAAGTTCGTCACGGCGCGGTGGTAATCGCGGCGATTACCTCGTGCACGAACACTTCCGATCCGTATGTGCTGGTCGCGGCGGGGCTACTCGCCAAGAGAGCGGTGGAGCGGGGACTCAAAGTAAAGCCGTATGTGAAGACCTCGCTGGCGCCGGGATCGCGTGTTGTGTCGGAGTATTTGAAGAACGCCGGCTTGATTTCGTATTTGGATAAACTCGGATTTCAAAATGTCGGATACGGTTGCACCACGTGCATTGGCAACTCAGGGCCGCTCCCGGAACCGGTGGTGAAAGCAATTACAGACGGCAAGATAGTTGCCGCGGCGGTGTTATCGGGCAATCGTAACTTTGAAGGGCGCATCAATCCGAATACTAAAGCGAATTATCTCGCCTCGCCACCGCTGGTGGTAGCGTATGCGCTGGCCGGATCGGTCGATATCGATTTGACCACCGAGCCACTCGGCACAAATGACAAGGGCGAGAAGATTTTCCTGAAAGATATCTGGCCGACCCAGGCGGATATTGTCAAACATGTGGCGTCGAGTGTGACACCTGAATTATTCCGAACGCAGTATGCCTCGGTCTTCGACGGCAACCCGACCTGGAACGCGATTACATCCGGCAAGAGCGAGATTTTCGCGTGGCCGGATAAATCGACATACATACAGGAACCGCCATTCTTCACCGAGATGAAAAAAGAACCGGCCGCGCTTTCGCCGATTTCCGAGGCACGAGTGCTGGCGGTATTTGGTGATTCGATCACGACCGATCATATCTCCCCAGCGGGAGCGATCAAGGCCGATTCACCCGCCGGAAAATTCCTTATGGATAACGGTGTGAAGTTTTCTGATTTCAATTCGTACGGTTCGCGCCGTGGAAACGACCGGGTGATGACACGCGGTACATTTGCCAATATTCGGATTCGCAATTTGATGCTACCAGGCACCGAGGGCGGCTTGACAAAATATCTGCCGACTGGCGAGACAATGTCGATTTACGACGCGGCGATGAAATACAAATCAAGCCGCACACCGCTCATAATTCTCGCGGGCAAAGACTACGGCATGGGTTCCTCGCGCGACTGGGCGGCCAAAGGCACGATGCTCCTGGGTGTGAAAGCGGTCATCGCGCAAAGTTACGAACGAATCCATCGCTCGAATCTTGTCGGGATGGGCGTACTGCCGCTTCAATTCTTGGACGGCGACTCGCGGGAGTCGCTTGGCCTGACCGGCGAAGAAATCTTCTCGATCAACGATTTTTCGTCGTCACTGCATCCGCGCCAGGAAGTGACTGTGAAAGTACAGTCGAAAGACGGCAACCGGACTTTCCACGCCCTGTTGCGAATCGACACTCAGATCGAGGTCGAGTATTACCGCCACGGCGGCGTGTTGCCGATGGTTCTGCGGCAACTCATGAAGTAGGCAGACGAATCTGTCACCCCGGCGAAGGCCGGGGTCCAGAAAGTGGAAGAAGAAGAGAAGACTGGATTCCGGCCTACGCCGGAATGACAATGTTGTAGCGCGGGTTCGTCTTTGAACCCGCCATTCGTGGCGCACAGGAATGTACGCCACGCACATTGGGAACGGGCAGGCAGGAAGCCTGCCGCGCACGTGAAATCGCGTCTCGACTACGCTCGACGCGTCGGTGGAAAAGATGTCGAAACCGCCCTTCGAGGACTCAGGACTTCACAGGGGTTTCGACCTACGAAGAACAGTAGGGTGGGTCCTTCTTAGAACCCGCCGTTGATTGCGAAAAAATGTGAATGAGAATATGAGAGGAATGAACAATGCCAGTAGCAACACCTGAAATCTATCGCAAGATGCTCGACTCCGCCCAGCAGGGCGGATACGCCTTTCCCGCGATCAATGTGACTTCATCGGAAACAATCAACGCCTCGCTCAAGGGATTCGCCGACGCCAAGTGCGACGGAATAATCCAAATCTCCACCGGCGGCGGCGAGTTTGGTTCGGGCCTCGCCGTCAAAGACATGGCCTACGGCGCGATTGCGCTGGCGGAGTTTACCCATCGCATTGCCGAGCGATATCCGATCTATGTCGGTCTGCACACCGATCACTGTGCGCCGGGTAAAGTCGACAAATTCATGTTGCCGCTGATACAGGAAACTGCGCGACGTCGGGCCAATAAACAGGTGAACCTGTTTCAGTCGCACATGTTCGATGGATCAGAACTTCCGCTCAAACAGAATATCGAAAAGATGGTCGAGCTGATGAAGCTCTGCAAAGAGAACGAAATTATTCTCGAAGTCGAAATTGGAGTTGTCGGCGGCGAAGAAGACGGAGTTGACAACAGCGCGACCGATCATGCCAAGCTGTACACCAGTCCGCAGGATATGATCGAGGTGTACAAGGCGCTTTCGCCGATCGGCGGACGGTATATGCTGGCCGCGACCTTCGGCAATGTGCACGGTATTTACAAACCCGGCAACGTGAAGCTCAAACCGAAAATCCTCAAAGAGGGACAGGACGAAGTTGTCAAGCAGTTCGGGCAGAAGGCGTATTTCGATCTGGTCTTCCACGGCGGTTCCGGCTCCGAGCTTGCTGATATTCACGAAACGCTCGATTACGGCGTGGTGAAAATGAATGTCGACACCGACACACAGTACGCCTTCACCGAGCCGATTGTGGCGCATGTCGACGCCAACCGTGCGGTGCTACTTCACACCGCGACCGAAGTGGCCGACAAAAAGAAGTTCGACCCGCGCTCGTATCTGAAAAAATGCGAGGAGAACATGGCCAAGCGAATCACCCGCGCCTGCCAGGACCTGAAGGCGGAAGGGAAGACGCTGTGGAGGGGGTAGTTCACGACAATGTGGCTGTTATTCTTCACTCCGAATAAGGCTAAGCCACTGATTATTGCGTCGATCACTTGGTTCTTGCTGACCCCGGTGAGTGTTGCTCTTGTATTCTTCTTTGCACGGGGTGAAGCGCATGTCATGGCAATTGGATTTCACTTTGCCTTCTGGATAACGGTCAGCTGGCTCTTCCTGTTCATGCTCTGGGTGGCACTCAAAGACTTTGCTGGACGAGTTCCTCTTTGGAGTTTCAATCGGTCAAGGCCAACTTGGTCCGTGGTTTGGACGGCGATTGCGATATTGGCTGTTGCATTTTGTATTATCCCCATTTTGATGTTCCTGGACGGGCTACAGGTGATGTCTGCGTACTGGTTAATCGGAGCATGGCTGATATGGAACCTGAGAAGCGTGATTGTTCACCAAGAGGATGTGAATGTTGACCAATTGACTTCCGAATGAGAGTATATGACTAAGACTCCGTGCGTGGTGGCCGTCCTCGTCCACCACGTTTGTTTGTCGGCGGACGGGTACGACCGTCGACCACAAAATAACTCGCGTCCCGCACTTGCTCCCCTCTCATTTCCCCCGTACTTTAGCGGGCTATGAAACTCGGAATAATTGGCAAGCCGCAAAGCGGCAAGACGACCCTTTTCAACGCCGCAGGCGCGCAAAATCAGGCGGTCGGCGATTTTTCGCAGGCGGTGCATCGCGCTGTCATCAAGGTCCCCGACCCGCGTCTGGCCGCGCTGGCTGAATTGGTCAATCCCAAAAAGATCACGTTTGCCGAGATCGAACTGCTCGACGCCCCCGGTCTTTCCGGCAAAGGCAAAGATGCGGCCGGGCTTGAGATCAATCAGGAACTTCGGCAGATGGAAGCGTTTATCATGGTGGTCGACGCCTTTTCGCCCGACGCCAAGCCCGAAGCCGATATCCGCAATGTGATCGACGAGCTGGTCTTTTTGGATCAGGTGCTGATCGAGAGCAATATCGACAAGCGCGAGCGGAAAACGAAACTGACCGGCGACAAACACGAACAACATGAAATCGATCTGCTCAAGCGGTGCCTCAAATTTGTCGAAGAAGGCAAACCGCTGATCGATCTGGGATTGACTGAAGACGACCTCCGCCCGCTCAAAGGGTACATGCTACTGACGCTCAAGCCGCTGTTGATTGTGTTAAACATTTCAGAAGACAAACTCCCCAAAGCGGCCGAGATCGAAAAGCAGTTTGGGGGAATGGTTCAGACGGGGAAACGCGAAGTCGCCGTGGTGTGCGGCAAGATCGAAATGGAACTGGTCGCGCTGGCCGCCGAGGAACGAGCGGCATTTTTGGCCGATCTCGGCATCACCAAACCGGCGATGGATGTTGTGGTACAAAGATCGTACGCACTACTCGGTCTGATTTCATTTTTGACTGCCGGTGAGCCGGAAGTGCGCGCCTGGACAATCAAAAAGGGGATGAGTGCACAGAAATCGGCCGGTGTGATTCACTCCGATATCGAGCGCGGCTTTATTCGCGCCGAGGTAACCGCGTATAACGACTATGTGACATTGAAAACTCCCGCGGCGATAAAAGCGGCCGGCAAGCAGAGGTTGGAAGGGAAAGAATATATTATCGCCGACGGTGATGTGATTTTGTTTCGGTTTAACGTTTGATTGGAGTTTGAGGGACCCTTCGACAGGCTCAGGGTGAAGTCAGTAGGAGTGCTCAGGGTGAAGTCAGTAGGAGTGCTAAGGGTGAAGTCAAAGAGGGAAGAGTTGGAAGCTTAGACTTTGACGACAGCGAAATTCGACACGACTTCAGGCTGAGCTTGTCGAAGCCTTCTCCTTGATGACACAAAGTGCGGGAACCGTGCGACCCCCACGGGAGTTGTAGAGAATCCTGTTCAGTTTTTGCGCAGTGTGCCGATATTGTAGACGATAGACAGAGGTCAGGTGAGGACGCCTGACGCCACGTGGTTTGTAGGTCGAAATCCCTTGTCACGCCGAAGGCGTGATCGTCCGAAGGACGAGGTTTCGACATCTTTTCGCAGATGAATTGAAAGAGAATATGACACGAACACTTGATCGTAAGACATCCGAGACTATTCCCGAAGCGGCCACCCTGCCCATCTTGCCTCTTAAAGGGGTGGTGGTCTATCCGTATCTGATCACACCGCTGATGATTCAGGATGCGGCCCAGACACGGCTGGTCGACGAAGCTCTCATGCGCGGCTCGCGCATTGGGCTGTTCTTGCAGAAAAATCCAAAGCAGGAAAATCCGGGGCCGAATGATCTGTATCATATCGGGACCGCCGGCAATATTCTCAAAATGCTCCGCTTCCCCGACGGTACTGTGCGTTTTTTGGTGCAGGGACTGGCGCGAATCAAAGTCAAATCATTTGCCTCGACCACTCCGCATCTCTCTGCCGAGGTAGTCGAGCTGGCCGACAAGCTGGATTCTTCGGTCAAGGCCGAGGCGCTCCAGCGCAATGTGCTTGAAAAAATCAAGCAGTTGGTCGATCTGGCGCCGTATCTAAACGAAGAATTCCATGTCTCGGCGATCAATCAGGACACGTTGTCGAAATTGACAGACTTCATCGCCTCGTATCTGAACATGTCGACTGAACAAAAGCAGTTGATCTTGGAAGAGACCGACGTCGTCCGCCGGACTGAATCGCTCTACGCCGCGATTATCAAAGAAATCGAAGTACTTGAGTTATCGCAAAAGATCCAGGCCTCTGCCGCCAACGAACTTGGCAAGAACCAGCGTGATTTTATTCTGCGCGAGCAGATGAAGGCGATCCGTCGCGAACTGGGCGATGGCGACGACAAGAGCGAAATTGAAGAGTTTGAAAAGCGCATCGCGGAAGCCAAGATGACCGAAGTCGCCGAAAAGGCGGCCCGCAAAGAACTCGAGCGGATGAACCATATGGCGCAGGCCTCGGCCGAGTACACTGTATCGCGCACGTATCTGGATTGGCTGGTCTCGTTGCCGTGGGAGAAATCGACCAAGGACATTCTCGATCTGAATAAGGCCAAGCGGATTCTCGACGAGGATCATTACAATCTTGAAAAGGTCAAAGACCGCATCTTGGAATATCTCGCGGTCCGCAAATTGAAATCCTCGGTGAAAGGTCCAATTCTCTGCTTTGTCGGCCCGCCCGGAGTGGGAAAGACTTCGCTCGGTAAGTCGATTGCACGGGCGATGGGACGAGAATTCGCGCGGGTGTCCCTTGGCGGCATGCGCGACGAAGCCGAAATTCGCGGACACCGTAGAACGTACATCGGATCGATGCCGGGACGAATCCTGCAAAGTATTCGTCGATGCAATTCCAATAATCCGGTGATCATGCTCGACGAAATTGACAAGCTCGGGACTGATTTCCGCGGCGACCCCGCCTCGGCGCTGTTGGAAGTGCTTGATCCGGAACAGAACGATACATTCTCTGATCACTATCTGGATGTGCCGTTTGATTTGTCGCGAGTGATGTTCATCACGACCGCCAACTGGTCGGAGCCAATTCCGCCGGTATTGCGTGACCGAATGGAGATGTTGTACATCTCCGGATATACGGATATCGAGAAGTTGGCGATAGCAAAACGTCATCTTATCCCAAAGCAACTCGAGAACCACGGTGTCACGCCCAGCCTGCTGAATTTCACCGATTCGGCGGTGCAGACGATCATCGACGGTTACACGCGCGAGGCGGGGCTTCGCAATCTGGAACGTGAAATCGCGGCAGTCACCCGCAAAGTAGCGCGTAAAGTTGCGTCGGGAAATAAGGCAAAGACAACGGTCGACACATCCGACATTTCCAAACTGCTCGGCGCCCCGAGGTTTACTCGTGAGGTTCTATCGCGCAAGGGACGGATCGGTGTCGCGCCGGGGCTGGCGTATACGTCGGTGGGCGGCGAGATTCTGTTTGTCGAAGCGACCGCGATGCAGGGAAAAAATCAGCTCATGCTGACCGGACATCTTGGAAACGTGATGAAAGAGTCGGCGCAGGCGGCGATGTCGTATATCAGGTCCAATTGCCGTGCTCTGGGCATTCCGCAGTCGTCGTTTGAGGGAATCGATGTGCACATACATGTGCCTTCGGGTGCGATCCCCAAAGACGGCCCGTCGGCCGGTATCACCATGGCGGTCGCGCTAGCGTCGATGTACTCGCGCCGTGCAGTCAAAGCGCGTCTCGGTATGACTGGTGAAGTCACACTGCGCGGAGAACTGCTTCCGATAGGCGGATTGCGTGAGAAACTATTGGCGGCGCTTCGGGCGGGGATAGAAACGGTCATGATCCCGGAAGAAAACCGCAAGGATATGGCCGAAATTCCGGCTGAAATCAAACGGAAACTCAAGTTTAAGTTCTTTTCCGAGGTCGCGCCGGCGATTACCTTTGCTTTAGTTCCACCCACCAGAAAGGCCGCGACTAAGAAGGCCGGTGGGGCAAAGAAGAAATCTTCGTAATCTCAGAGCGACTGTATGAAACTGGTCACATCCGACCAGATGAGAGCCATCGACCGCGATGCGATTGATCATCGCGGAATCCCCTCGCTAACTCTGATGGAAAATGCTGGGCGGGCGATTGCTCACCAAATCCTTGATGGCACATTTCACAATCCCGAATCGAAACGAGTTGCCATCTTCTGTGGCAAAGGGAATAATGGTGGCGACGGTTTTGTCATTGCGCGGTATTTGCATCAGGCGGGCGCTCATGTTGACTGTTGGTTTCTGGGACCAATCGATCAGTTGTCACATGACGGCCGTGTGAATTTCGATGCCGCCGCCGGACACGGTGTGCATCTGCATCAGGTGCTATCGACGGGCGACGTCCCTTCGAAGGTAACTTGTGATGTCGTTGTTGATGCTGTATTTGGTACTGGCTTTTCTGGTGTCCCCAATGAAGTTGCTTCTGCGCTTATCGAACGCATCAACAGTATCGACGAGGTGATTCTGTCGGTTGATGTACCGTCGGGGGTAAACGCCAGCGACGGTACCCACGGCGGCGTGGCGGTGCGCTCGAAGTTTACTTACACACTTGGATTGCCAAAGTACGGCCTGTATGTCTCGCCCGGGAGAGAGTTGGCGGGGGATGTCACAATTGTTCCGATAGGCATTCCCGAAGATTCAATCTCTTCAATTGGACCGACTTGCGATCTCATCACACCCGAATTTGCTTCCTCAAAGTTACCCGAGCGAATACCCGACGGCCACAAAGGCGACTTTGGCTGGGTGCTGGCTATTGCCGGGTCGACCGGAATGACCGGCGCGGCGGCGTTGGCGGCAGAAAGTGCGCTTCGTTCCGGTTGCGGGTTGGCCGCTATTGCCTGCCCCGAGTCGGTTCAGCCGGTGGTGGCGAGTTTACTCCGCGAAGTCATTTCGCATCCGCTCCCCGATGTGGGGGGGCGCGGCGCACTGGCGCTTCGCGGACTGGGCGAAGTTCTCGAACTACCCCGAAAATACGACGCGCTCATCATTGGTCCGGGACTTGGCCGACATCACGAGACGAGCGAATTAGTGCGAAGGTTTATAGGTCGGATCGACAAACCGACAGTGCTCGATGCCGACGGACTCAACGCGTTTGAAGATCACTCGGACATGCTGGCCGACAAGCCGTTCCCACTGGTGATAACTCCGCATGCGGGAGAATTTGAACGACTCACCGGAAATACTGTCCCTACTGAAATTCATGCCCGAATCAAAACCGCCCGCGAGATGGCAAAACTACTCAAACTGACACTCGTGCTTAAGGGAAGCCCTACAATTGTCGCGAGCGCCAATGGCGAGGCATATCTCAATCCAACAGGGAACTCCGGGATGGCTACTGCCGGAAGCGGCGATGTGCTCTCCGGAATCATCGGATCGCTCTTGGCGCAAGGGATGAGCGGAATCGAGGCGGCCGTGTGCGGGGTATTCGTTCACGGGATGGCGGGAGATTTGGCCGCCGACGAATTGGGCGAGCGCGGGATGATCGCGGGGGATATGATCAGATTCCTGCCGCAGGCAATAGAGTCATTCCCACATCGTTAGTCGTGCCGGCATACGGCTGTTTCCTCTGGGGTTTGTCCGTCCTCAGACCCGCCACTTGTTGTTCCTCAACGGACAATCCACGCCCTTTGGAACTCGAATCAATATTTTCAGTTGAATATCACACGCGAATGTGCCAACGTAGAGTCGTGCGGCCCACGCTACGACGGGTACATGTGAAAGATTGGTCCGTCGTCGGACGCGCCGTCTTGAAGAGCCCAACCTAAAAGTTGGGTTACCAAGGCCAAGAAAAGAATGATGTCAATCTTTATAGTAGGGCGGGTTCGTCTTTGAACCCGCCATGTTAGGAAAGCAAACGAATCGGGCAGACGAGGGCGTCTGCCGCGCACAGAATTGTAGGGCGGGTTCGTCTTTGAACCCGTCATCTTCGGCAAGGAAATCAAATCGGGCAGACGAGGGTGTCTGCCGCACACAAACATACTGACGGGAGAGAGACAAATGAATGACGCACGGAGGAGTTTTCTCAAGCACGCGGGGGGGACAGTGATGACCGGCGCAATGATGGCCGCGCCACTTGTTGCGCTCGCGCAAACCACCGGCACACCGTCGGAGCCGGCGCCACTGGGGATGGTCACCAAACACGAGCTTCCCAAGTTGCCGTACGACTACAATGCGCTGGAGCCGCATATCGACGCCCAAACGATGATGCTCCATCATGACAAGCATCATCAGGCGTATGTCGACGGTCTTAACAAAGCCGAGACCGAACTAGCCAAAGCCCGCGCGACGGGAGATTTTGCGCTCATTCAGCATTGGTCGCGCTCGCAGGCGTTCAACTACGGCGGACATTATCTGCACTCAATGTTCTGGTCGATCATGGGACCGGGCGGTGGTGGGGCGCCGACTGGAAAGCTCGGCGACAAAATCCGCGAGGATTTTGGTTCATTCGATGTGTTCCAAAAACAATTGGGCGAGGCGGCGGCCAAAGTCGAAGGCGGCGGGTGGGCGATTGTCACCTACCGGCCTGCGGACAATCGTCTTGTCATCTCACAAGTAGAGAGCCAGCAGAAAATGGCGCAGTGGGGAGCGACGCCGGTGATGGGAATCGATGTCTGGGAACACGCCTATTATTTGAAATATCAAAACAAACGCGCCGACTATATCAAGGCCTGGTGGAATGTGGTCAACTGGAACGCGGTGGGGGATAGGTTGGCGAGTGCCATGAAGTAGGTGGCGGCGCCAGTAGCGGCGCCACACCGTAATTGTGGCGTAAGGTGCCCTAACCTGACGCGATTGAGCCGGATTAGTTCGCGTCTCGACTACGCTCGACGCGTCGATCGAGGGATGTCGTTGCGAGCGAAGCGAAGCAATCTCTCTTTGTAGGTCGGGATCCTTGTGATCCCGACTTCTTTTTGAATCAAATGCAACACGTGAGCGCCAAACGGAGGCTGACCTACGAAGGCTACCACTTTTCGTGTGAGTGATCGATCGATTTGGATTGAAACAGCAGGCCGAGCGATAGCGAAACCGAAGTCACCGTGTGGCCATCCTGAGTAGTGTATCCAATTCCGGGCGCAATGGTAAACACTGTGCTGGTCTCTGATCTTCCGGTTCTGAATCCAACTTGAGCTTGTACAACTGGTGTTGGATCTGGCGGCAATGTACCCATATAACAGTACATCGTTGCTCGTATCGCAGGTACGATTGTCTTGTGCCGACCTGCCGGGAAAAACAAATTCACCGACGGATAAACGGCCACGAATCCGTTTGACAGTCGGACGCGGGAATATCCGGCACTAATCTCGGTGCTGGGAAAAGACACGTTGTCGAGCCCCAATCCAATTGAACCAAAGAACCATCCATGAGTTTCAAGTTTGCCTGCGTACACAGAAACTTCGAGGCCGTATTGCTGAATCTGCGTTCCGTGTTCATTGCCCAATACGAAGTGAATATTTCCGTCCCATTTGCCTTTGCTGACGCCTCCTACATACAGACCATAAGCATTGTAACTTTTGTGCCAAATTCCAACCGTGCCCACGGTAACAGCCGAATATCCTAATTCGACATATTCGCCCTGCGCTCGCGTTGACTGAACTTGGGTCAAGCACAATGCGACTACAATCGCGATAGCCCGGATAATCACCAATCCCTCCCAAGAAAACCAAACAGTTGAAGCGTCAGAACAAGACTCTACTCGTTCTCCCCGTGACACTTCTTGTATTTCTTCCCGCTACCGCAGGGGCAGGGGTCGTTACGGCCGACTTTTGGCATGGCGCGTTTCACCGTCTGCACCGCCGCGCCGGCCTGCGAGGCACGGGCCATCGGGTTTGGTTCGGCGCCTTCGATCCCTTCGCCCACGGGACCGGATCCGGCCGACGAAATCCCCATGTTGGTCGAATCGGCATGGGTGGCGACCATCGCCGGCTGACGGCGCACCCGTTGTTCTTCGGGGATATTCACCTGCAATTTGTAGACCAGGCCAACCGCTTCTTTGTCGATCGCGCCGATCATTTTTTCAAAGATGGTGAACGCTTCTTTTTTGTAGATGTCGATCGGTTTTCCCATGCCGCCGTGATACGCGCGTAGGCCGATACCAGTGCGGAGTTCGTCCATCTCGGCCAAGTGATCTCGCCAGAAACGGTCGATGGTTGATAGGACCGCATACCGCTCAAGTTGGCGCATGATCTCCGCGCCGTAGGCGGTTTCTTTCTGCGTATAGAAATTCATCACCGCCTCGAGAACCTTGGCTTTCAGTGTCTCGCGGGTGAGATTCGGGATATCCTCGTCATTGAATTTCAGGTTAAACAGAAAGACTGTGCGGAGATCGTCGCAAAATCCCTTCAGATTCCAGTTTTCCGGATACTCTTTTTCGGGGCAGTGGTCTTCGATAATACTATCCAGCACCGATTCGATCAGTTCCACCACTTCATCTTTGATCGACGCCCGCTCAAGCGCGGCCAGACGGCGTTCATATATCCATTTACGCTGGACATTCATGACATCGTCGTATTCGAGCGTGTGTTTTCGTATCGCGAAATTCTGGATTTCGACTTTCTTCTGCGCCCGTTCGATTGCGCGGGTGACCATGGCGTGGGTGATCACCTCGCCCTCTTTCACTCCGAGCTTATCCATGATGACACCCAGTCGTTCGCCGCCGAACAGGCGCATCAGGTCGTCTTCAAGGGAGAGGAAGAAAAGCGATGAGCCGGGGTCGCCCTGACGACCCGCACGGCCGCGCAACTGGCGGTCGATTCGGCGGGCTTCGTGGCGTTCGGTTCCGATAATGTGCAGACCACCGGCTTCGACAACACCTGGGCCAAGTTTGATATCGGTTCCGCGACCAGCCATGTTGGTGGCGATTGTCACCGCGCCGGATAAACCGGCGTTCTGGACGATTTCGGCTTCGCGCTGGTGCTGTTTAGCGTTTAGAACATTGTGCGGAATATTTGTCCGCTTGAGCATCCGAGAGAGTGTTTCTGAAACTTCGACTGAGACAGTTCCAACCAGCACCGGCCGGCCTTCGCGGTACTTCTCAGTGATCTCTTCTACAATCGCATTGTACTTCTCGCGGCGGGTGCGGAAAATTTGGTCGTCGATATCCTCGCGGATGACTGTCTTGTTCGGCGGAATCACCGCAACATCGAGTTTGTAAATATCGAAAAACTCCTGCGCCTCGGTTTCGGCGGTGCCGGTCATGCCGGAGAGCTTATCGTACATACGGAAATAGTTCTGTAGGGTGATAGTGGCGAGCGTCTGGCTCTCCGCCTCGATAGTGACCCCTTCTTTTGCTTCGATTGCCTGATGGAGACCGTCGGAGTAGCGGCGGCCGGGCAAAATACGGCCGGTGAATTCGTCGACAATCATCACTTTGCCGTCTTGCAGTACATACTCGACATCTTTTTCATAAAGCGAGAAGGCCCGCAGGAGCTGATTGATCGCGTGGACTTTTTCCGACCGGTCGCCGTGGAGTTTGTACGCCGCCTCGGTTTTCTTCTGCCTCTCTTCGGTTGAAAGCGAGGAATCGCCTTCGATTTCGGAAAGCATGACCGATAGATCGGGGATTTCAAAGAGCTTTTGTTGATCCGGGGCAAGCTGGGAGGTGCCCAGGTCGGTCAGGGCAATTGAGTGTTCGCGCTCATCGATGAAGTAGTACAAGCGGTCGTCAATTTCATGCAGTTTTTTGTCGCGCATGTAGTCGGCTTCAACTTCGTTGACCAGCTTGGCCATGCCCGACTCTTTAAGAATCTTTAGCAGTCGCTTGTTTTTCGGAGCGCCACGGCGGGCGGCCAAAAGGAGGGAGCCGGTTTCGAAATCATCGCGCTTCTCGATAGATTCCAGTGCCCGCTCGACTTTGCCAAGCATGTCGTTGATAAGTGTGGTTTGGCGGCGGACAATATTATCAACCGTGGATCGCATTTCACGGTAGCGATCGTGGCCAGATTGTTCCACCTGGCCGGAAATGATAAGCGGCGTGCGGGCTTCGTCGATTAGGATCGAGTCGACCTCGTCGATGATCGCATAGTGGTAATTCCGGTGGACACGGTCTTCGGCTCGCTGGGCCATGTTGTCGCGCAGATAGTCAAAGCCGAACTCGTTGGCCGTACCGAAAGTAATGTCACACTGGTATTGCACGCGCCGCTCGGCGTTGTTCATTTGATTTTGGATGACGCCGACAGTCAACCCAAGAAATTCGTAGATCTTGCCCATCCACTCGCGGTCGCGGCGGGCAAGGTAGTCGTTGACAGTGACAATATGCACGCCCTTGCCGGTCAGAGCGTTCAGGTAGGTAGGCAGAGTAGCGACAAGCGTTTTGCCTTCGCCAGTGCCCATCTCGGCGATCTTGCCGCGGTGGAGTTCGATACCGCCCAAGAGCTGGACATCGAAATGGACCATATTCCACTGGACCGGAAGTCCGACAACTGTCCAGTTGGTGCCGACATGGCGACGGCAGGCCTCTTTGACTACCGCAAACGCCTCGCACAGGATGTCGTCGGTCGTTTCTCCTTCGGCCAGCCGCGCTTTGAACGCCTCGGTCCGGGCGCGAAGCGCCTCGTCCGGTTCGCTTTTCAGTTTTTCGAATTGTTCGTTGACTTCGGCGACCAGCGGCCAGATTTTTTTCTGATCGCGCTCGTATTTAGTGCCGAAAATCTTTTCCAAAAATTTAGCCATCTATGTTCCGTTTCCTGCTTAAGTTCATCTTCCCGTAAACAGTAATAATACCACAGTTGTTCAGCTAAGGCAATTGGCGGGTGAGAGGCGTTTACGCCTCCTTGCAAACTGATAACCCGACTTGTACCTTTGGACTTATGAGTCAATCGCAACAGGGGATCGTGGTGGCGTCGCGCGGGAAATCGTTTGATGTCCGCGGAACCGACCACAAAGTCTACCGATGCGATGTCCGTCAGAAGGTGAAGGTGGCGGTGAAACAAGAAACGCCGGTGGCGGTGGGCGACGATGTACTGTTCACCGGCCTGCCCGATTTAACCGGCGCGATTGACAAAGTGCTTCCGCGCCGCACGACTTTCAGCCGGCCAGCCAAAGGGGGAGAGATCGCGCACAAGCAGATTATCGCCGCCAATTTGGATCAACTGGTGATCATCGCTTCGATTGTCTCGCCGCCGCTAAAAACAGGACTCATCGACCGGTTTATCATCGCCGGAAGAATGGGACAAATGTCGCCAGTGGTGGTGATCAACAAAGTTGATCTCGACGCAAGCGGCGAGTCCATTTCAGTTGTTGCGGCATACCGGCGAGCCGGGTTCGGCTGTTACCCTGTTTCAGCGAGCACAGGAGTTGGAATCGAGGAATTGCGCGAGGGGCTGAAAGAACACCGTTCGCTTTTTGTCGGACACTCGGGAGTGGGGAAATCGTCGATATTGAATGCGCTGGTTCCCGGACTTGATCTGAAAACCCGCGAGGTCTCCGATTTTTCCAATCGCGGCAAACATACGACTACAGCAATTGAGCTGTATGAACTGCCGTGCGGAGGTTTCATTGGTGATTCGCCGGGACTCAAAGTGATGGGGTTTGATCCGATTGATACCGATTCAGTCGCTGAGTTCTATCCAGAGTTCGAGAGTTTTCGAGGCGACTGCAAATTCCAACCGTGCACGCATCTCCACGAACCGGGGTGCGCTGTTATTCGCGCAGTTGAGAAGGGAGATATTTGCAGTTTCAGATATGAGAATTACGCCGCGATTATCGACTCGCTTTAGCCCGTAATTCTCCGGTAAGCTAAGGATTGGCAGAAACTTACCGATAACAGACAGGGACGTATGGCTACTCGAAATAACATAGAATTCCGCGTTGGAATTATTGTACTGGTCTGCCTGATCCTGCTGGCGATGTCGGTCTATTGGCTTCAGGGGTATAAGCTGGAGCGAAATTCGCAAATCATTCGCGTGCGCTTTGACGATGCCGGCGCTCTGTCTGTCGGTGATCAGGTGACAGTGAGCGGCATTCTCAAAGGGAAAGTGCAAAAGCTCGAACTCTCAGGCGATGGTGTGCTAGTGGAACTACGGGTTTGGAAAGATGTTACGCTCAAACGCGACGCGACTTTCACAATCAAGAATATGGGTGTGATGGGTGAGCGGTTTGTCGCGATTTGGCCGGGGAAAGATTCGGCGCTGTTTGATAACAGTGGCGTTGTCGACGGTCAGTACGACACCGGCCTGCCCGATGTCATGGGGCAACTTGGCAATATGATTATGGAACTGCGCGAGATGGTTTCTTCGATAAAACGGACAGTGGCGTCGGATTCGTCACTGGCGAAGTTCAACGCGACTATTAGCAATTTCGAGGCAGTCAGCGCCTCACTGGAGCGGTCGGTAGTTCGCAACGAGGACAAATTCCGCGAATCGGCCGAAAACTTTGTCTCCGCCTCAAAGCGAATGAACCAATTGGTGGGACGAAATGCCGTGCTGATCGACTCGTCGTCCAGTCGCATCAACCGAGGGACAGAGCGGTTGGAATCATTTACCTACCAGCTTGATACAATCGCCGTTTCGGCACGGAAATTTGCGAAGATGATCGAGAATGATAACGGCACTCTGCCGCTACTCATGCAGGATCGTCGGCTCTACGACGACTTGCGCAAAACGGCGTCCTCGCTGGATGAACTGGTGGCCGATATCCGACAGCATCCCAAGAAATATATTAACGTCAAAGTAGAATTGTTTTAAGCATGTCAAAATTCACGCTCGCATTCGGAATTCACAATCATCAACCGGTTGGCAACTTTGACGGTGTCTTTGAAGATGCCCATCAAAAATCGTACCTGCCGTTCCTCCGGCTCTTGGAGTCATTTCCCAATATCCGGCTCTCTTTGCATCAGTCGGGCATTCTCTGGAATTGGCAGAAAGAACATCATCCAGATTACTTTGAGCTTGTCGGCCGTTTGGTCGACCGGCGACAAATCGACTTGTTGACCGGCGGCTTCTATGAGCCGATTCTGTCGTCCATTCCCGAGCGGGATGTGCGCGGGCAGATCGTCATGCTTTCTGAGTTCCTGCGGCATCACTTCGGCCACGATCCGCAAGGACTTTGGCTTACGGAACGAATTTGGGAACCCCATCTGCCGAACATCCTTGCGCATTCCGGCGTAACATTTCTGCCGGTCGATGACACTCACTTCATCTATGCCGGGTTCGAACACTCGCAGTTGACCGGTCCGTTTGTCACTGAAAATGAAGGGAAGACCGTTACCCTGCTTCCGATTCAGAAGAAGCTCCGCTATTTGATTCCATTTGGCAAAGTTGAGGATGTTATTGCCGAACTTCGGGCACAGGCGGAGAAAAGTCCGGGTGGGCTGGCGGTGTATGCCGACGACGGTGAAAAATTCGGCGTCTGGCCGGAAACCTATCGCCACTGTTACGAAGATCGCTGGCTGAACAACCTCTTTGAGGCGTTTGACAGGAACAGCGATTGGCTTGATGTCACCACCCTCACCACTGCGGCCCAGCGCACACCCGTCGGCCGGGCCTACCTTCCGTCGGCCTCATACGAAGAGATGCTCCATTGGGCGCTTCCCACCGGCGCGTTTGTCGCCTATGAAGAATTCGAGCACTGGCTAAAAGAGCAAGGGAAATGGGAATCGTCCGGCCGATTTGTCCGCGGCGGACACTGGCGCGGGTTTCTGACCAAGTACGAAGAATCGAATCTCATGCACAAGAAGATGCTCTTGGTGTCGGAGGCAGTCGCGAAGTTTGGGTCGCCGGACGGTCAGAACAAAGCACTCGTGGAAAGAGCACGAGACCGACTATATGCCTCGCAGTGCAATTGCCCGTATTGGCATGGTGTATTCGGAGGCCTCTACTTGCCCCATATTCGCCAGGCAGTCTACGGCGCAATGAACGAGGCCTGGTCCCTCGCGGAACTAAAAATACCCGGTTTCTTATCTACTCAATCGGTGGACTACGATACAGACGGACAGGTTGAGATGATTCTTCAAAACCTGGACATGGCCGCGATCTTCAAGCCGTCTACCGGTGGCATGCTCGTTTCATTGTCGCTTAAGAACCCCGCGTTCGAACTGACGGACACCCTTAGTCGCCGACGCGAGGGGTATCACAGCAAACTCTCGCAGGCAGTCTCACCCGGCAGTGGCTCCGGCACAGCAAGCATTCACGATCAGGTGTTGGCAAAAGAATCCGGCCTCAACAAGTTTCTGATCGAGGACTGGTATTTGAAGCGATGCCTGATCGATCATTTCTTCGCTCCAGATACATCGCTTGAACAGTTTGCGCTTGGCGCGTATGCAGAACTTGGCGACTTCATTTTGGAACCGTACACTTTCACAGAAACGCCGGCGGGAGTGTCGCTGACTCGTGATGGCAAAGTGCGGGTCGGTGACCGATTTGTCGGTGTCAGGATACACAAGACCGTTGAGCTACAGCCAGCCGACGGTGTATTGTCAGTGGCATATGAAATTTCTACGCTCGGCGGTGACTCTGTCGATATCGCCTTTGCAGTGGAAAACAATTTCACGTTTCAGGCGGGGCACGCCGACGACCGGTATGTGACTATCGACGGGCGCCGTCCCGCCGAGTCGTATCTTGATTCCACCGGCGCAATCAGCCGCGCCCGGTCAATCGCGATGATTGATGATTGGCGGAAACTGGGTGTATGTGTGACATCCAATTGTGACGCCGAAATCTGGCACATGCCGATCTTTACCGTTTCTCTCTCTGAGGGCGGGTTTGAAAAAGTCTATCAGGGGACGACGCTCATTCACAAACTGGCGCTGAAATTGTCCTCTCAGCCGACCACAATCTGTTTCCAACTGTTTGCAGGAACCTCAACCGAGGTCCGTGCAAAATCGGATCGACAGGCTCCCGCGAGTCAGCCGATCGTCGCCTGAGAACTTGTCATTGCTAGCATTGTGCGTGGCGTACAATCATGTGCGCCACCGTTCTGATACTACTATCCGGCGCACGAGGACCTACGCCGGCCACAAAGTAGAGATTGCTTCGCCGCGACGCGGACATCGCTCCTCGCAACGACATGTCGGTGGCGGCTTGTAAATGTCTATCCGGCGGCGTATCTTGCCGTGAGTGCTCAACGAAATCGCCCAAATCATGTCCGCGTGCACTGCGGTATCAGCTCTGACCGGGGCGGGTATCTCGGCTGAATCGGGGGTTCCCACATTTCGCGGCAATGAAGGGCTGTGGGCCAAATTTCGACCCGAAGATCTTGCCAGTATGGACGCTTTCCTGGCCAATCCCAAAATCGTCTGGGAGTGGTACAACTGGCGCCGTCAGTTGATTGCCGGTGTTCAACCCAACGACGGTCACCGGGCGCTGGCGATGTGCGAGGCGGTTTTCGAGCAGTTCACGCTTATCACGCAGAATGTCGACGGCCTCCATGCGCAAGCCGGCTCGACCGATATTCTCGAACTTCACGGCAACATTCACCGCAACAAGTGTGTCGATTGCAACCGGCCAATCGATTCCAATGTTGTCATCGATCCCAAGCAGATTCCTGCCTGTGACAAGTGCGGCGGAAAGATCAGGCCCGATGTTGTCTGGTTTGGCGAAATGCTCGATGAGGCGGTGATCGATCAAGCTTTTGCCGTGGCGGAACAGGCGCAGGTCTTTTTGGTAGTCGGGACCTCGGCGCTGGTGCACCCGGCGGCCAGTTTGCCACTGGTGGCCAAACGGCACGGCGCGACAATTGTCGAAATCAATATCGAAACAACGCCCCTAACAGAGATTGCCGACTTTCATATCGGCGAAAAATCGGGTATCTTCCTGCCGCTCCTCTTGGCAAAAGTGGTCGAGCAAAGAGCCGGCCGTGAGGTTCAGCCAAAGTGAAAGTGACTGTGTATAATCATCGGATGTTGCCGCGCCAAGCCAGAAAGTCAATCGGTGTTGGACCACTCGTTTCTGCTGTGGTGCTGTGTCTGTTGTCCAGCGGGTGCGTCTACTTTAATACTTTCTACAATGCCAAGACTGCATTCAACGGCGCCGAGAAAGCACGCAAGGCCTCCGGTAGTACCGATCTGAACGCGTACGAAACGGCCATCGCCAAGAGTCTGAAAATCATCGACAACTATCCGAAGTCAAAATATTTCGACGACGCGTTGTTTGTACTGGCGGTGTCGTACTACCACACCAAACGGTACGACAAATCCGAGCGGCGATTGCGTGAACTTCTGGCCAACTATCCGGAATCGAAGTATACACAAGAGGCGACACTCTATTTAGCGCAGGCTCGCCTGCAACTGGGCGAGATTCCAGAAGCCATGGCGGGATTCGAGGAGATTTTTCAGGCCGATTATCCCAAAGAATACAAGGCCAGAGCGGCGCTGGAGCTTGCCAAGTACAACGAGGAAGAAAAAAAGTACGACATTGCCTCCGGGTATTTTCGCTCGGTGCGCGATTCGCTGGGTGATCTTGTGCAACAGCGCCAGGCCCAGATAGCAATTGCCGAAGAACTCTACACGAATTTCCAATTCGGCAATGCCTTGGGCGAGTACATGCAGGTGCTTGGGCTCAAACCGACCAAGCAGGAAGAGTACCACGCCCTGTATCAGGCGGCCGACTGCGCGTACAAGATTACCCGCGTTGCCGACGGTCAGGCATATTTGAAGCGACTGGCTGACAATCAACTGTACTTTGATTCGCTCGGCGCACTCAATCTGAAACTGGCAGAAGGGTACGAGCAGGAAGGGGAACTTACCCGCGCACAGGGATTGTACGGCGACGCGGCGGCTACGTCGACCAACAAATTGTGGGTGTCGAGGGCATACTACCGGCTTGGTTTGATCTTTCAATTTGACTACGACGATCTGGAGCAGGCCAAGTACTATTACGACAAAGCGGCAGACGCAGGCCGGGGCTCGGGCAGGCAGACCGATGAAATGACCGACGCCCTCCAGCGGTCGGTTGATATTGGAAAAATTGCGGCCTACCGGCCAGCGGAAAAGAAAGCCGACGACACGACCAAAGTGACACAGGTCAAACTCGATGATGCCGCCGCGCGGCTTTTTGAACTTGGTCAGCTCTACTGGTACCAACTCGAAAAACCGGACTCGGCAATTGTCGGGATGAAGTACATTGTCGATTCATTTCCAACCGCCCGGATAGCGCCGCAGGCAATGCTGGCGCTGGCGCAGATGATACGCGAACATGATGGCGATTCCACCGCGGCCGATTCGATCACGCACCTGATTCCCGCGCTGTATCCCAAATCCGACGCGCTACCGAAAATCTATGAATCGCTGGGTCTCAAAGGAACCTCGGCCGACACCGGATATGCCGAGTTGTATATCAAGCGGGCCGAGGATTTTTGGATCGACAGCGCGAATTTGGATTCATCCCGCTATTGGTATCAGTATGTCCTCGATTCATTTCCGCACTCGAAGTTTGTCGATCAGGCCAGATTCACGTTGATCTGGCTGAGCGAGGAGTACACAAGTCCAGGCGATTCGACACTTTTCTTCGCCTACAAAGAATTTGCTGATTCATTTCCGCAGTCACCATTTGCGGTTACTGCTCGGGCCAAGTTGGGCGCCGGCGGACGTATTGTTCCGCAGGGTGTTGACAGAGATTCAACCGGCGATTCAACCGCGTTCGCGGCGCACACCGGGGATGATGACAGTCTTTTCTACGAAGGTCAGCCTGCTGATTCCGGCGCGGCGCCGTTGCCTCCCACAAACGATCCGCAGTACGCCTACTATTTCCGGGGCGATGACACGCTCATTCTGCTCACCCTTCAGCCGATTCGCACGGAAGAGCCATTTGATTTTCCGCAAGAGGCCTATAACATAGAGTGGAACGATTTCATCCTGTATTTTCAATTGCACCTTGATTTCTCGGGGAAAGTTGATGATTATCTGCTCAAGACACCGTCGGGAAATGATGAAATAGACCGTCGGGTAAAAAGACATGTTGAAACCAGCACATTCAATCCACAGCAGATTCGCGGCGAGTTTCAGGGAACCTGGTTTGTCTGGAAGTTCATCGTGTCAAAGCCCGAGCATCTGAGACGATGACCAAACCTACCTGCGAAGACACGACCCTTGTCGCCGTTCGCGATCTGCATCACGGTTACTATTCTTTTACCATCGCGCCGTATGCACGAGCCGCGGAGTGCCATCCAGGGAGCTTTGTCCATGTCCAACTGACCGCCACTGATGTCTATCTCCGGCGAGCGATGTCGGTCGCGTCGGTTAATCCGCGCAAACATGAGCTTGAGATTATCTTCAAAGTATTCGGGCGGGGCACATCGGTCTTGTCACAATTCAAACCCGGCGCCAAGCTGAATATTCTCGGACCGTTGGGAATCGGTTTTAGCGCGGCGCGATCGAATTTTCATCCTGTGTTGGTAGCCGGTGGGGTGGGGTTTCCACCGCTCATGTACCTTGCCCAAGAAATGATCCACGACGGTTTCGATCCAAAGCACATTCACTTTTTCTACGGCGGCCGTACCTCTGACGATCTGGTCGAGCGGGCGAGAATAAAAAAACTGGGGGTGAAGTTCTATCCGGTGACCGAGGACGGTTCCGTGGGAGACAAAGGGCTGGTTACTGCCTCGGTTGAGAAATTCATAGCCGCGCATCATGGTCAAAAGCGACTTCGATTGTATGGTTGCGGTCCGGAAAAAATGCTCAAAGCGGTTGACGACCTGGGTATGAAGTACGGTGTGGCGGGACAGATTTCGCTGGAGGCACCGATGCCGTGCGGTATAGGTATCTGCCTGGGGTGTGTGGTCAATATGCGGGCGGGCGGACATTCGCGCGTCTGCACCGAAGGTCCGGTCTTTGAAATCGGCGAGGTGCTCCTGTGACCCCCGATCTGCGCGTCACTATTGCTGGCGTGGAATTCGCCAATCCGATCATGACCGCTTCCGGGTGCTGTAACTACGGCGAGGAGCTGGCGCAGGTGTTTCCGCTCTCCAAGCTTGGCGCATTGGTCACCAAATCGATCACGCAAAAGCCGCGCCTGGGGCACAAAGTTCCGCGAACCGCCGAGACTGCCGCTGGAATGCTCAACGCGATCGGGCTGGCGAATGTGGGAATCGACGCCTTCATCACCGACAAGATTCCGTTTCTTGAAAAACAGAAAACGAAAATAATTGTCAATGTGGCCGGGGCAACGATCAACGAATATGTTGAGGTCTCGGCGCGACTGGCTGATATCCCGCGAGTTGACATGCTCGAGATAAATATCAGTTGCCCTAATGTAGACGAAGGCGGGCTTGAGTTCGGGCAAAGCCCCGTATTGACCGAAAAATGTATCGCAGGCGTTCGTAAAGTATTTCCGCGACCAATTATCGCCAAACTGGCTCCCAACGTGACCGACATCACGCAAATCGCCAATGCCGCGCATCAGGGGGGAGCGGATGCCTTCGCGGTTATTAATTCTCTGGTGGGGACATCCATAGATATTGAATCATGGCGGCCG
Organism: uncultured Ignavibacteriales bacterium; assembly: GCA_964571235.1. Taxonomy (GTDB): domain Bacteria; phylum Zixibacteria; class MSB-5A5; order GN15; family FEB-12; genus JACRAV01. Next base: position 636,413 of record CAZNAI010000003.1, read on the forward strand.
CGCCTGACCAATAACAAAGGCGGCCTGACCGGTCCGGCAATCAAGCCGATCGCGCTGGCAATGGTCGACAAAGTGTACAACGCCTGCAAACTCCCTATCATAGGCATTGGCGGAATAACAGATTATCGCGACGTAATAGAATTCTTGCTGGTCGGTGCGAGCGCGGTTCAAGTTGGTACAGCGTTGTTCGTTCGGCCCGATGCGCCAGTGCACATCGCCGCCGATCTTTCAGAGTATATGAAAAAACGAAAACTGGCCGGCATAAACGATTTAGTCGGCAAGGTGAAAAAATACTGATGAGCGCACTCAAACGGCTTCAAAATATACAGCAAACCAACAAATCGATGATCTGCCTGGGGCTCGATCTCGATCCGAAAAAGATGCATTCAGATTACGGCGGCACTGTCAAGGGGATGTTCGAATTTGCCCACCGTGTGATCGATGCTACTTCCGATATCGTCTGTGCCTACAAACCGAATATGGCGTTTTTTGAGGCATTTGGGCCGGAGGGATTCTCACTGTTGCGATTGATCGTCCAGCGGATTCCGGAAAATGTCGTGATTATTCTCGACGGCAAGCGCGGGGATATCGGCAACACCGCACAATTTTACGCCGACTCAGCCTACGATACTTTTCGGGCGGACTGGGTGACGATCAACCCGTACATGGGGTACGATTCAATCCGACCCTTTTTGGAAAACAAAGACAAGGGCGCGTTCATTCTCTGCCTGACATCAAATCCCGGCTCAAAAGACTTTCAGCAATTGAATGTCGAGGGCTCGCCGCTCTATCGCGTGGTTGCCGAGAAAGTCAGTTTCTGGAACAAAGATCACAACTGCGGGCTGGTGGTTGGCGCCACACACCCGGAACAACTGCGCGAAATTCGCGGTGTCGCCGGCGACATGCCATTGCTTGTGCCCGGTGTTGGAGCGCAGGGGGGATCGCTCGAGGAATCCGCTCTGCTTTCTACCGATCATTTCAAAAAGACAGCGGTCATCAATGTCTCGCGCTCGGTACTGTATGCGTCGACTGAAAAAGATTTTGCCCAGCGCGCCCGCGGTGAGATCATGCGATTAAACGCAGAAGTAGAGCGCTTGCGAACCGGAAATGCGCCCGCCCAACCGACTGCGCCGGTAGTTGCGACAGAATCCGTTCCGCAAGAACCGCCACCGGGTGATCAGCCGGCTTCTTGAGATTTCGTGAAGGGCGGGTTTGTCTTTGAACCCGCCAAATTAGCGCCTACAAATTATCCGCCTGGTGCGCTAACAGCGAATAGATCAGGCCGTCGTGCCAGTCGCGATCGTAGAAGTAATGCTGACGTAGCACTCCGTCGCGCTTAAATCCCGCCGACTCAAGCAAACGAATTGCGCCCGCGTTAAACGAGGCCGTTTGCGCATACACTTTGTTCAGTCCTCTAAAGTGAAACAGGTAGCGGCACAAAATCCGCACTGATTCAAGCGCAAATTTCTTCCCTCGCTCATCGGGATCGATCAGGATACCGAACTCGGCAGACCGGTTCAGCGAGTTGTAATCAAAGTAAACAATCCGCCCGATCGGCACGTTGTCGGCGACTTTCACAATCATGAACCGTTCGCGATCAGTTGATTTGTCCGCCTTTTTGAATGCTTCCACAGCCTCGGCGGCCGAGTGGACTGCATGCGGGCGGCACGATTGCGACATCGGCTCGGACATCAAAAACCAATGATGGGTATTGGCGATATCGTCGGCGGTCACCGGCCTCAGATAGATGCGTTGGCCGACCAGCGAGGGCGGCGTGGTGAGAATCGGTTTTTTGTCGGCCATCAGGAATACCTCTGGCGAATTTGGGTCAGATTGTCGCGATACATTTTGAGCGCTTCCTTAATAGTGTGCACGGCGTCGATTCGCCCCCGAAAATGATCGACCACCACTTCTTTGTGCTCAAGCGCCTTATAGTCCTCGAAAAACCGTCGCAATTCATGCAGGCGGTGCTTCGGTAAAGCAGAAATGTCCTCGTAGGTGTTGTAGGCGGGGTCGCCCAAATGCACCGCGATGATCTTGTCGTCCTGTCCCTTTTCGTCGCGCATCGACATCATGCCGATCGGCCGGCACTGCACGATGCACATGGGCGTGATCGCCTCTTGGCAAAGAACCAGGATATCAAGTGGATCCTGATCGTCGCAGAAAGTCTTCGGAATAAATCCGTAGTTGGCCGGATAGTGAACCGCGCTATACAACACACGGTCAGCCATCAGTATTCCGGTTTTCTTGTCCAGTTCGTATTTGTTTTTGCTTCCCTCGGATATCTCGATAATTGCATTGACTGCGTCATCTATCCATTCACCGGGGTTTACATCGTGCCAGGGGTGGGCCATATCGTCTCCGTTTTAAGTCGGGGTAGTATAGGGGGAACTCAGGTCGAGGGCAACTGAGAAAGATGGCTGGCGCGTTGATAGCCGACCGCCCCGCGGTCGAACTTCGCCTTGGTAACCCGACCTTTAGGTTGGGTTCTTCAAAATGGCCGGTTCAAAGCCGAACGCGCCCTACAAGAACTTGTGGCAATCGCCCCGCGCATGTATCTTCCCGCCCATGGACCCCTCTCTCTATCCTGATTTCATGGCTGTCGCTCTGCGCGAGGCCCAGATCGCCTTTGAAAAAAACGAGGTCCCGGTCGGCGCGGTGGTGGTCCATGACAACCGGGTGATCGGGCGGGGGCATAATCTCACCGAGTCGCTCCACGACGCCACCGCTCACGCCGAGATGATCGCGCTGTCGGCGGCCTTTAATTCGCTTGGCGACTGGCGGCTGGAGGATTGCTTTTTGTTCTCGACGCTGGAGCCATGCATTATGTGCGCCTCGGCGTCGGTGCTGTCGCGGGTGAACACAATAGTTTATGGCGCACGTGATCCGAAATTCGGCGGATGCGGGTCGATTCTGACTATCCCGACTATTGAGAAACTGAATCACCGGTGCGAGATTGTCGGCGGCGTCTGCGAGCATGAAGTCGCCGAACTGATGAAGACATTCTTTCAGCAGGTGCGGAAGAATAAGAGCAGGGTGAACTAGAGAAGGCAGGTAGCATGATTCCCGAGGGACGTAGTAACACTGATTTCGACCTTTCTTCCATCGTCATCAAGCCGCTCTATTTCGGCCTGTTTATCAATATCCTGATTCCGACTGTGCTACTCCTTGTCTGCTACTACATCGAAACTCACGGCTCACTTCATAATCAGCTCGGGCTTGAGGCCGGCACCTATTTCTATATCTTTGCCGGCGCGGCGGTAGTCGAGGCCGGCGTGGCGCTCTGGTATCGTTTCAAACTTTTATCGCGGCCAATGGTTCGCGCGATTGGTTCTGCCGAGGCTGATATCAAAGAACAACTTTCCGCCCGTCTAAAACCGGTCTTTATGATGGTCGCCGCGATCAGTTTCTGGGGAGTGCTCTTTTATGCTCTGACCGGGCGCTTTGAGAGCAGTCTGCTCTTTGTAGTATTCTCATTTATCGTCTTTCAGTTCATCCGCCCTCGCTACGGCTCTGTACAGAAGCTGATCGACAAACAGTTGGCCATGGCCGAGCGCGGGGAACTGTTAAGGCAGGCCTAATACAATCTTCTTCTTCGTAGGGCAGGAGCCCTGCGCTCCTGCCACCTTATAGTTCTTTTCTTCGTAGGGCAGGCTCGTCTTCGAGCCTGCACTGCTTGGCAGTCCGCTGAGTTTTCAAAAACTTTGCTTCTTCTGGCCCTTGGTAACCCAACTCTTAGGTTGGGCTCTTCAAGATCGCGGGTTCAAAAACGAACCCGCTCTACACGGACATTCGACTTCACCCTGAGCTTGTCGAAGGGTCCCAACCCGGCCGCTATCTTTTCCTTTACACCCGCCCGAAAATCCGTACATTTGGCCCTTCCGGGGCAATCCCGGATAAGACGCTTGAGATCGGAGAGGTGGCTGAGTGGTCGAAAGCGGCGGTCTCGAAAACCGTTATACCCTTTGGGTATCTAGGGTTCGAATCCCTACCTCTCCGCCATGAGCCATGCTGGCTCAACCTTGGGCCTTCGGCGCCAGACTGTGTCTGGACTTTGGGCCTTCGGCGTTTCGCATCAATAACTGTTTTGAGTATACTCTTCGATCATACCCCTCTTTCAATATTGGATTGAACCTTCTAACTTTGGGCGACATAGCGACCGACCAAAATGCCGAAACCAAAGACAACCGCCCACACTCTCTACTTCGCCTACTACATCACGATCTCGTTACTTATCCTTGGCTCCTTTCTCGACGGATCTCGGACATGGGGGATCAACACCTTCGCCTATTTGCCGCTTCCGCTCACATTGTCGGTCCTGGTTCTCCTCACCATAGCGCCCGCACTGATTGCCAAGCTGAAGTGGCTGGAAGTTGACCAAGGCAAGGAATCAGGAGAAACACAACCGAGGGCGGTGTACGTCGTAGCCGGAGCTATTCTGGCAATGCTCATCTCCGGGTGTGTCTTTTATCTCCTCAGGGCGAAAACCCATTTCTTGGGCGACGGCTATTCACTGCTTGCCAATCTCGGGAAATGGATACCGTACCAAAAGTCAACCGAACTCGGCACGGATATCGCAGTCCAGTGGGTGGCGCGTTGGGTTGATGTCACAAGTTACGAACTTGCCGCGCGAACTTATCAATTCATCGCGATAGGATCTGGGATGATCTTAGTTGCGGCGACGGTCTTCTTCGGGCGCATCTTTTTCAACAGGCGACAAGACAAGCTGTTGTTTGCGCTGTTGGCAGTTTCGGGGGGACAGATGCTCTTGTTCTTCGGGTATGTCGAAAACTATGCGCTCCTATCACTCTTTTCGGCATTGTTAGTATTGGTCGGTATCGGAGTCGCGCGCGGCAAATTCCGACGCTTGACAATCTTGCTTCCGCTCGCACTGGCACTGTTTTTCCACCTCCTGGCGCTGGTTCTTGTTCCCGCCACGGTCTACTTGTTGATGCGAAACTCGAAATTTGGACTGTGGTTCGGGAAGCGTTCATTGACGGCGAAATGGGGCCTGGTGGCTGGAACTGCCGTAGTTGCCATGGTCGCCTTGTTGCTGTCAGGAGACCAAGCGCTCTTTTTCCAACTCACGGTCGTGCCGCTTGCCGCAGGCAAATTCACTGTGCGAGGATACACACTCCTTTCCCCAAGCCACATCCTGGACTTTGCCAATCTGATCTTCCTGCTTTGCCCCGGCATTTTGGTTTGTCTCGTGGCAATCAAACGCCGCACGCTCAAGTCACTCTTCGCCCAGCCAGAGTACGCGTTTCTCGGTATCGTGACACTTTCTACGCTGTGCGCCTCATTCCTGCTCGATCCGAAACTCGGCATGGCTCGCGACTGGGACTTGCTTTCACTTGCGGGATTTCCACTGTCGGTTCTCACGGCATTCGTGCTTCTTGATCGCAACGACCGGATTGGAAACAGCGGTATTGTCCTCGCCAGTTTGCTGGGTCTGGCTGTGTTGTTCAGTCGAGCCGCCGTACAGTTCCTGCCTGTTAGCGGGGCAGAATACGCCGAGGATGTCATGAAGCTCGACCTTGCGCGTAGCCGGAATGCCTTCACCAGTCTGATTGATTACCACGGCTCCGTGGGCAATCGATCGAAATCAGCCGAGATCAAGAACTACTGGCAAGGCGTGTATCCCGAAGTCGGCGCGCTTCGCCAGGTGACATCCATGTTTGCCAGCGGGCAGTTGCCGCAGGGTAAACAAATGCTGGATGCGGTTATTGCTCGTTCGCCCGAATATGCCGAAGCCTGGGCCGGTCTTTGTATTTATTACTACCGCACACGTCAATACGATAGTGCGCTTTTCGCTGGAGGGATCGCCAGCGGCCTCAATCCGAACAACCCGACAGTGTTGTTCAATATGGGTCTTGCGCAGTACTCGCTTGGCAACTCCGGCGACGCCGAGCGACTTTGGTTGAAATCACTAAAGATCGACTCGAGCTTTGCGGCTCTGTCGCTGGCCCACCTATATCGTGACAGGGGCGACTCAACGCAATACGCGACTTTCCTTTTCTCTGCGGCCTCGCGATCCACCGCTCGCCCCGATGAACTGAAAGAGGCAATTCAACTTGCGATAAATCGCCGTCAATTCGACCTCGGCTCTCGGTTTGTACAGAAATACCAAGTGATTGGGGCCGACAGCGTTTGGCTAGACAGTTTGCTCTCCCAATTTCCGAATCTGAAGTAGGCTAAAGTTGACGAAGCACAAAACCTCCACTTGTGATTGACAGTTCCACACTCAATTAATATTGTCACCAACAGAGTTTCTATGTGTTAGCAAGTACAACCGGGGACCTTTACGCCAAATAGAACATTTGACCAGGTGATCCTATGACCAAACAACAAGACATTGCCGAAGGAATCTTGCACGAAGTACCGGCCGATTTGCGAAGAGTCCTGTCGTCCGATTCGGACCTTCTCGCCAGGTGGAACAATCTCACCCCGATTCAACGCAACGAGTGGATATGCTGGATTACTATCGTCAAGAAACAGGAAACCAGAGTTGACCACATCGACCGAATGATCGTTGAAATCAATGAAGGCAAGCGCCAGCCCTGTTGTTGGCCGGGGTGCCCTCACCGCCGACCGAAAGCGGCGAAGTACTTCGGGAAACAAAGAGAAAGTGCATCTTCGCTCAACTCGGAGATTGAATCATACAATAGCAAGCTTGCCGGAGCTGACAAAGAAATCTGCGTGAAATTGGCCCAGACTGTTAGTCAGCATCTGCCTAAAGCCGAAAGCAAAGTCTGGCACCGGCATCCGGTTTGGTTTTCAGGCGGCAATCCAATCGTTGGCTACAGCAAGCAGAAGCGCGGTATACGCCTGATGTTCTGGAGCGGCGCCAGCTTTGATGAAGAGAAATTGGAGCCCGGCACCGGGAAGTTCAAAGATGCATCGATATTCTACGACGATTCGGCCGATGTGAACATCACAGAATTGAAACGTTGGCTTAAGAAGGCCGAGAAGATCCAATGGGATTACAAGAATATCGTTAAACGAAAAGGCAAGTTGGTGCGACTGAAGTGAGATTGGCCAGTACATGACTGAACTCATGTTGTCTGTAAACCCGACCATAAATAGTGGGCGGCAGAGCCCACGAACGATAATTGCTAACATCCACCCCCTAATTTGACTGGTTCTGACGCGTCCATCGAGGCCCGCAACTCACAATACTGCAACGGGTTGTTAGGCTTTCCTTCGGTGGTAGACGCCCGGACACAAATAGTCTCCGAGGAAACCACTGAAGTGACTTGACTTTTTGGATTAATGCGCTTTATTTTATGTACCATCGAGTCCACGAGTGTCTGTCTTGAATTCTGTAAATACAGACACGGTGGTTATTATTGGATGTTAGTCTGCCGATAAATAGAGATAACGGGCGTGACGGTTGCAATTTGCTGTTGCGTGTCACTTTGTTGTTTGAGATATTAGACGACCAATGTAGGCAGTTGGCGTATTTGGGAGTATGGGGAGGAGAATTGGTTTATGAAACATCACCATAGAACACTATTGGGTGATTTCCAAATCAGAACTGACCACATGGCGTTAGTGATTTTCTTATGTTTCTTGTTGTTACCGTTACACTCGAGGGCCGAGGAACATGTAAAGTCACTGCCAAAGGCGCAGTACGATCTGTACTTCTTCTATCAAGATTTTGTTGAAGCCTACAACTCTTTAGGTCATCGGGACGCTGACTCAACGGCCTTCCGACGAATGCTTGATCGATGGAGGCCCGTGCTCGGATCGATACATAGCGCCGACAGTGCCGGAGACAAGTGCGAGTTAGATATTGCTATTAGAATAGATACCATCGCCGAACCGCATGCCAGGTATGTATTGGATTCTTTGGTTGGAACCAACCAATTAGCTATGAGCGATCTGTGCTACAATGGTTCAACAGTAACGGCATCGGCATGTGTCCTCAGGTTGCCCGAACTTGCCCGCCTTGATTTTGTTACATCGATTCGAAGCTATTCTGGTGGAGTAGCTTCCGGGAGAGTATCGGCGCGTGAACGCTCGTCCAAAGTGTCGGATTCTACTCTCAGTTCGATCCCTTTCGAGGCACTTGATTCAAAAAAAAAGCCTTAGACGAGATTCCTCAGCACAATATATATAGGTCAACTTTCGATAAGCGGGCGCTTAGTCCAAAGTCGCCAAGTGGACATGGCGTCATTGTCGCTGTGATTGACACGGACATTGATCCCACGCACCCGGAGTTTCTGGGTGACGACGATTGTACTCGGGTTGTGGTATTCAAAGATTTTGCGAGCGGCTCTCCTCGCGCATGGTCTTCTGCGGACATTGACTCTATCCGTACAGGGAACGGCAAGAATACTCTCCGAGCGCGGGCACTGTTGGGTGATCAGCATCAGCACGGAACGAGAGTCGCCTCGGTAATTGCTGGTAGACACTATGGTGTTGCGCCTGGTGCACAACTCATTCTTTTACAGATTCCTACCGAGAGCAACGTCAAGCCGATGAACGAAGCCCTCAGGTTTCTGCAGGATACTGTGGCACAACTGGACAAGCCGTACATTATCAACATTTCTCTTGCATCAGATGATGGACCAAGGGATGGTACCACAGATGATATTGAACGGATACTGGGAGAAATGCTCACCGGAATCACCGAAAGTCAACTGAAGGCAATCGTGGTGTCGGCAGGAAATGACCACTACGATAGGTCATTCACGGACTCCGCTCGCAACTATCCCAGCGTATTTAGCAAGGCAAGGCTGGCAGAACTTGAAAACACGAGATCACATGTTCGGGGCGTCGGAACCAAGACGTTGCAACTTGAACTCCATACGGATCCAATTTACCACGACATGGTGAACATCAGTATTTGGTACCCGGCGGGAGATCTGTACGATGTAAAAGTGACCACACCCAGAGGATTTTCATACGGTCCTGTCTTGGCGGGACATTATCTCAAGGACAGTTCTGGGGAGCGATGTTCCTATGCGGATGGCGGGGTGGGTATTACGAATTATCAGTCACCAACGACACCGGGTAACATCAAAATTACACTTAGGGACTACCACAGCAATCGTCATCTTTTGTCCAGTAGCGATGGGCCTTGGAAGGTTGAGTTGATTCGGAGATCGGCTGTTGGCAATGGTAGCTGGGACGCCTACATATGGGGTCAGAGCCCAACGGGTTTAGTGAAAGCGTTCGACACTGATTCTCTGGGAACAGAACACAATCTCTATAAGATAAATCCCTGGGCTAACAATGAACAAGTGTTGACTGTCGGCTCAATAAACGACGGGACGGACGTATTTAGGGCAGAGGAGTTCAAAATCCATAAGAAATTCTACTCCAATTTGCAACAGCCGAATGAGCCCTCCCATTTCTCGAGCCTCGGTCCCTCTCGGGCTGGGACTAAGAAACCCGATATTTATGCGTGCGGGTTGCTTGTGCAGGTCCCGACGTTTGCGACTCTGGATAAGGTGAGCGACGATATCGAATATGCACGTAGCCCCGATCTTGAGTCAGGTACGAGTTTCTCATCGGCGGTGGTTTCGGGATTGTTGGCTTTGGTTTTGGAGTATGATTCGCTCAATATTCTTAAACCACGAGATATCCGAGAGATGATAGTAGATAGTTCAATCCATCAAGATCTCATCGGCATTGACAGCAAGAGTGGTACTGTAATCCGTGATCCGAAGGTAGTTAGTAGCCAGTTTTCAGGACTACACAAAGACACGATCCGGTACATTTCTCCTTCCGATACCCGCAAGTTTTTACAGAAAGCCCAGTTGTTCATTCAAGGCAAGCTTCCAAAGAAAGACACAGCATCGCGGACTATCGAAGGTAAGAACGCCAATGACATGAAACGGTGACATTCCTATTTTGCATGTGCGAAGTGGAGTTTTCGATTATGTCGGCATATAGAAGGATACGAGCACATGAGGGTGCCGGAACTCAATTGATCACACCGGTGCGTTGGCCGCCGGCAAAGCGCGTACGATATATTCGGCCTGTATCAAATTGATCATCAGTTCCTGCTCGGCGCTCACCTGCGGAAACTCGTACCCGGCGCTGAACATCCCGCGCGACGGTGTCTTGGTTTTCCAGCGGCAAATGGCTTTCAACTCAAGATGTCGCGCCCCCATCACCCGGTACGGCAGGACGATTTTTATGGTCATCGATTTGTTGATGTGAAACGGCCCCTCGCCGCTGAGCATCATGCCACCGGTGGAAAGGTCGACCAGAAACCCAAGTGTCACCCTCGTTTCCGGATCTTTCACCGCCAACGATTCGGGAGTGGTCACCCGCCGTGCTTTTCGTTTCTCTGCCATATCTTTGATCGGTCCAGTCAAAATTGTAGCCTATGATAATAGAAATCGGCAGAATACGGCCCGGACTTTAAGGCAAGTATCGGGTACTATCGCCTTAAGAATACATGAGTTGCGCGATCAGTTGAAACGCGCCTGATGGACCTAAATCCGAGCGTATGAAGATTGATACCGTCGAGTAGTCGCTCTCCCTCTCCCATTACCACATCGGAACAAGCCAGATGCATCTCATCAATCAGACCGGCCCTGAGATACTGCCGTACAGTCGCCACCCCTCCGCCGATGCGTATATCTTTCTCGCCGGCGGCTTGACGGGCCTGCATGAGTGCCGATTCGATCCCATCAGTGACGAAATTGAATGTTGTGCCGCCTTCCTGTTCAATCGACGGACGCGGAAAATGAGTGAGCACATAAACCGGACAATGATACGGCGGATTTGCCCCCCACCATCCCTTCCAGGAATCGTCCGGCCATTCGCCGCGAATCGGGCCGAACATGTTTCGCCCGAGTATCCAGGCCCCGACATTCGCCATGGCATTTTTGGCGATCTCATTATCCGTGTCCTCAGACCCGCCTTCCTGGCCGGTCATTTGATGGAAGAACCTGGTATGGAAAACCCACCCAAACATCTCGCCGCCACGAACTCCGAGGGGGTTGTTGAGGTCCTGATTTGGCCCGGCTCCGAAGCCGTCAAGCGACACCGAAAATGCCGATACTCGAACGATTCCCACTTTCACCTACCCTTTTGCACTTATCGGCGACGAGTCTTTTCGACCCACGATAGTAAGTGCAATGCCGCCGATCACAATAATTGTGGCAACTAATAGTCGTGCAGTTAGAACTTCATTTAGAAACAGGACACCGCCTAAGGCGGTGAGCGCGGGTACGGCCAGTTGTGTCACCGATGCCTCGGTAGCGGTAATCCGCTGAAGTGTCATATACCAAAGGACATACCCCAGTCCCGAAGCCAGTGCGCCGGATACTACGGCCAACAGGATGCCATAGGCGTTGGCGTGGAAATGTCCGCTCCAGAACATTTTCCAGGCGATAATCACAATGAGCACCGCCACACCGGGCAGACCGAATATGAAACTGCGGGCGGTCGCAACAACCGGATCAGGCCTGTTCGTCGCCAGTAGCGAATAGACTCCCCACGACACTCCCGCTATCGTCATTAGCAGTGCACCCAAAAGTGAAGGTGCAGACAGGTTAGACGAGAGCAGATAGTACAGCCCGCCCAGCGCCGCCAATCCACCCAGCCACTGGAACGGGGAGACAGTGTCTTTTCGGAAAACTGCCCCGACAATCATACAGAGGTGCACCGAGGCGAACAAAATCAGTGCGCCGGTTGAGGCTGTCAGATCAATGTATGCCAGCGAAAAACAGAGCGCATATACAAAGAGCGCCAGTACCGGCCAGAGGTATGATTTTTCAAACGACACCTGACCTGATTTATCCAACGACGGCGCCAATTCTGTCCCCGATTGACGGAGCAGCACCACCATCAACCACAGCACAGCGGCGCCGGAAACAAGTCGAATGGATGTAAACTCAAGTGCGCCGATGGAACCGGTTTTCAGCGCGAGTCGGCACAAGATGGAATTTGCGGCGAATGCACAAAGTGTAGCGACGGTAAGAATCGATGTGAATGTAATACTCGGACGGTTTCCGGTTGCCATGCCATGGTCCCCAAAATAATAGGACAATATGGGTGTCTTTAGGCTGTTATGGCAAGAGATAAGTTGCAACCATCGGGCCACTGACGACTCTCTGTGTGAAAATCCAGGGATAGGGAATTCAGGCGTGGGCTACAAGAATTTTAGCACCGTCGCGCCGATCTGATCGCGGATGCGCCGAAATTCGGCGAGGATTTCTTCCTCGTCGCCGCTCGCCGAGGCAGGATCATCAAACGGCCAGTGAAGGCGCTTACCTTCGCCGGGGAAAACCGGGCAATTGGCGGCGGCATTGTCGCACACGGTGATCAGGTAGTCAAACTTCTGCGACCGGTATTCATCTATGTTGTTTGAAGTCTGCGTTGAAATGTCAATCCCGACTTCTGCCATCACTTTGATCGCCGTCGGATGAACTCCCTTGGGTGAAAGTCCCGCAGAGAGAACGTCGATCCGAGCTCCGCCAAGGTGACGGAAGAATCCTTCAGCCATTTGCGAACGGCACGAATTTCCGGTACAAAGGACCAGGATGCGAAGTTTGCTCATGCTAATCACACTTCTTTCGTGTTAAGTAGGACTGAAGGAGCGCCCTGTCTGAAGAGTATGGCTCGATGGCATGTAGTTGTTTTGCGATAGGGCCAGCAATCTCCACGACAAACTGGTCGTCGCTCAGTTTGTAGTGAATCCACTTGCCCGCCCGTCGGTCGCTCACGATTCCGGCCGATTTGAGCTTGGCCATGTGCCGTGAAATTGTCGGTTGCGGAAGTTTCAACACTTCGGTCAGGTCACAGACACAGAGTTCGCCCCTTAATAGTAGCACGGCAATGCGTAGGCGAGTAGAATCAGCCAAGGCCTTGAGCTGGTCGTGCGGTTTCATGTTGCCACCGTGCGGTTAGGTACAGCGAAGTACTTTTTCTGAAAGAAAAGCGCCACGTTGACCAACGCCACCAACACGGGAACTTCGACCAACGGACCAATCACCGCGGCAAATGCGGCACCGGAGTTGATCCCGAAGACGGCCACCGCTACCGCAATCGCCAGTTCAAAGTTGTTGCTGGAGGCGGTGAATGACAAGGTGGCGGTTTTCGAGTAGTCAGCACCGACTTTGTGACCCAGCCAGAACGAAACCAGAAACATGACAACGAAGTAGATGAGTAGCGGCAGGGCGATTCTGAGAACATCGAGCGGGATCTGTACGATCAAATCCCCCTTTAAGCTGAACATGATGACAATTGTAAACAACAGCGCGATGAGAGTGACCGGAGAGATCTTCGGAATGAACTTCTTTTCGTACCAGTCCCGCCCTTTGGTCTTAAGCGCCACCAGGCGAGTTAGCATACCGGCAATAAACGGGATACCAAGATAGACAAAAACCGATTTGGCGATTTGTCCCATGCTGATATCCACCGCCGATCCTTTCAGTCCGAAGATGGGCGGTAGAATGGTAATGAATATCCAGGCATAGACACTGTAGAAGAGAACCTGAAAGATCGAGTTGAATGCCACCAACCCGGCGGCATATTCCGTGTCACCCCTGGCAAGTTCGTTCCAGACGATCACCATTGCGATACACCGCGCCAGTCCAATCATAATCAGCCCGACCATATACTCCGGATATCCCGACAGAAAGGTAATCGCGAGCACAAACATGAGAATCGGGCCAATCACCCAGTTTTGTAAGAGTGACAACCCAAGTATTTTGGTGTTGCGGAAGACATCGCCAAGCTCTTCGTATTTCACTTTGGCAAGCGGGGGGTACATCATGAGGATGAGGCCGACCGCGATCGGAACATTGGTCGTGCCCACCTGAAACGTATTGAGAAACGGCACAATCTGCGGCACGAGGTATCCGAGCGCCACGCCGGCCGCCATTCCAAGGAAAATCCAGAGAGTCAGGTAGCGATCGAGAAACGAAAGACCCGATTTGTTCACTTCGACACCTCTTCGCAGTTATATATGCACATATGCGAATATATATGAAAGCCGTTAACTGTCAAGTAGTTATTGCGGCGAATCTAAGTCAATTTGAGATTTCGGAGATTTATCCCAGTTTTGGAACTTAACCTGCCGATTCTGAGTTTAATGGAGTACATCAGTCCGGATTCAGAAGCAAACACGTGGTGGTCGGACGGTGGGAATGAAGTTGACCAGAAATCAAAAAATAGTATACTGAACAAGTTAACCAAGCGACGATCAAATCCTCGGAAGGAGCAAGCAGACATGCGTAAAGCAACTATCTTGATTTTGACAGCGTTGGCGTTTGGCGCCTTCGCTCTGTCACCGGTATTCGCCTGTGACAAAGACAAAGCGTCGGCGTCAACCGGCGAAGTAAAAGCCCAGATGGTGGGTGACAAGGCCTCGTGCGGCGCGAAAGCCGAAGGCGCCTCAGCCCAATTGACCGGCGACAAAGCGGCCTGCGCCGCGGCGTGCAAGAGCATGTCTCCGGCCGAGTGTGCCGCCATGTGCGGCTCGATGTCCGCTGAAGCGCTGGGCAAGCATCTCGGATACGACGGCAAGGTTCAGCTCGTGAATATGTCGGTCAAAGGGATGACCTGCGGCGGTTGCGAAACCTCCTTGCGGGCCTCGCTTGAGAAGATGGACGGCGTCGTGAAAGTCTGTGCCATTTCCTATAAGGACAATGTTGCGCTGGTAGCTATCGATCCGGCCAAGGTGAAGAGCGAAGCTCTTACCACATTGGTGACCAACAAAGGGTACACCGCCGAGATTATTCCGGCCGTAGCCACAACTGGCACCCAGACGACCGATGCTCACAAGGGTTGCACCGCTGAGCAGAAGGCCGCTTGCGAAGCCAAGAAGGCCGCCGAGACCAAGGAAGCCTCGGACAAACAGCCCCACTAATACGGAATCAGCTTTTGTTAGCGGGACACAGCAATGTGTCCCGTTTTTTTTTGCCCCAAATCGGTCGTTTTGCACGCACCAAACGTTCTCTATATTAGAGATGATGTCGCCAATGTTGCCAGCCTGCCATTCGAAAGCACACATTAGTGGAACGTTATTGCGAGCGCCAATCCGGCCCGATAACACAACACTCGAAAAAACGTCATTGCGAGCGACGCCTCGTCGCGAAGCAATCTCGCCTCGTATTCGTTCGATTATGGGAGTCCTCTCGCTTCCATTTTTCTTTATCCTGGCAATAGCGATCCCCGCCCACGCCGCCAAATACGCCGGCGATCCGTTTTCACTGGGTGTCGGAGGACGCTCGCTCGGTCTCGGTGGCGCGACAGTCGCAGGGCCGTTTGATGCCTCCGCGCCGTATTGGAATCCAGCCGGCATGCTCTCACTCGATGGACAGTATGTCCTGGCGATGCACGCCGAGACATTCGGCTCGCTCCTCAATCACGACTTTGTTTCCTACGTCGATGCCAATCCGCACGACAGCTCGCTGGTCCGCGCCTGGGGAGTCTATCTGTATTATCTGGGCGGAGGCGGTATCAAGATCACGCAACTCGATCAGTACAACCGACCGTATGTGGTCAAAGAGGAATCGCACGGCGACTATCTTCTTGCGGGGTCAGTGGCAGGTCGATTGAGCGAAAAAGCAGATTTCGGCCTCTCTGGAAAGATCATCTATCGTGATATTGGAACCGAAACTGGCATCGGGTTGACAATCGACGCCGGCGGTATCTACCGAATACACCCCAAAGCAACTCTCGGGTTGATGGTCAATGATATCACCACCGGGTTCATTCGATATTCGGGCAAGACCTTTGGCGCCGGCGGTAATACCGAGTCAATCTATCCCACCGTGCGGCCGTCGATCATGATTCATCACCAGTACCACGATTTTACCGGACGCCTGTTGTTTACCGGCGATGCAAAGTTTGAATCACTAAAGCAATCGGCGCAATTGTGGGTCGGGTCGTTGTCGATGGACACTCACTACGGATTTGAAATCAACTGGCGCGAAATGGCCTTTGGCCGGGTCGGCTTTGACATCGGCCGGCTGACTCTCGGCGCCGGCGCGGCAGTTCGAAATTTCACTCTCGATCTGGCCTACTTGCACGACGCTGATTTCGACGCCACTTTTCGTGTTAGCGGCGGATATCGCTGGTAAAATCCGGAGATCGGAAGAAATAGACTCTATGAATGACTACTCCAAGTACAACATCAAACTCGAAATCCTCCACGGCCATCAGGAACTGATCAACATTCCGAAAATTGTCGCGGGGATAACCGAAAAGTGGTCTAACCGGACGCTCACCAGAGTCAATGACAGTGTGGTTCGGCTGGCGGTGATCGAAGGTGAGTTCCATTGGCACAAGCACGACAATGACGACGAGTACTTCATGGTTCTGGAAGGCCGACTGTTTATCGATCTTGAAAGCCGTACGATTGAACTTGGGCCGCTTGAGGGAGTCACGATTTCCAGAGGCGTTATGCACCGCCCGTGCGCCCCACAGAAGACGGTCGTGCTACTCGTAGAAACCGCCGAAATCGTTCCGACCGGCGACTGAGAGTGTTGTCCGTTCAGTTCTCTTCCAAATCATCCCCTATTTCGTTTTTGAACTGCTTGATCAATCGCGGTGGGATCGAGTAGAGCACATACGCTCGAAACAGATAATCGCGCACCGGATCGCCACCAGCCAGAACCGTTCGATACGAGGCCAGATCAAGGGTATTCCGAATCGAATCGGGGGAAGTGATGCCATTGTCGTACGCCGTTTTGGCTTGTGTCCATATTGTGGCAAAGAGATCGCGCACTGTGCGCAGGTAACTTGTATCGCGCATGATATCGCCATGGCCGGGGCAAATGACTTTCGGATGCAAGGCCAGCATCGTGTCAAGCTGAGTTACCCACTCATCGAAGAAGCTTCCAAACGTATATGGCATCGGCGAAACCAGTATATCCCCAGTGATCAAAATGCTGTCGGCCGGAAGCCACACATAGGCGTCGCCCGGTGTATTCGCTCTGCAATCATGGCGGATTTGAATTTCAGTATTCCCCATATGTATGGTCAATTGTTTGTCAAAAGTAAGATTGGGGATGAGCGCCGTATCGCGGCGAACATCGGCGTCATATTTCTTCAGCAGGGCAAGTAGTTTAAGGGCGAGCAGGCTGTCGGTCGCATTGAGGGCGCGGCCGCTGGGACTCTTGCCACCGGCCAACATCTTGTTGTAGTCATCAATGTACTTTTGGTACTCTCCGTTGCGGGCTTCGTTCACCCACCCAGTCATACGTCGCGACAGAATTTCACGGGTCTTGGTATGCGAGATGATCTGAATATCCGGGAATTCCCGTTTGTATACGAAGTTGCCGGTGTTGTGGTCGCCGTGCCAATGGGTATTCAGCAGATATTTAACCGGCTTGTCGGTCAGTTTGCGAATTTCGGCGATATTGGCCTCGGCGATAATCGGCGGCTGGTGCGAGTCGACGACGAAGACGCCGTCGTCGGTCAGAATAACAAACGAGTTGCCGTCGACCCAGTTGAGTGTCGGATCGGATCCGATGAAAGCGTAGACGTGGTCGTTGATTCGCTCCATCCGGAAGTGCTCCATCTGCTGGGCCACTACTGGTTGGGTGGCGGCGAGCGCTATGAGTATGAGCACTGCTGTTCGAATCGGATGTTTCATTTGGTGGTCCTCCCGAGTATTTTCCTACAAAGACGGACAAAGGCGGTGTTTGTTGCAAGGCGGCCGGCGTTTGTCAATTGCGCGAGTGGCTTAGCCGCTGTAATTTCCAGTTCAACCCAATGAACTTGCTTTCCCACAGACTGACTTTGGTTATGACAGCGGCGATTTCTCTTTTCCTGGCAACAGGGTGTAACCATCGAGAGAAATCCGGCGCGTTGCCTGACCCGAAATGGGAAGAGGCACATTTCAAAGCCCAGGAAGTGATCGAACTTATCAACGTACGTCGCCAGGCCACCGACCGGAGTTACTATTATCCGCGCGAGGTAGCCGATCTGGACAGCGACGGCAACTACGAAGTGATAGTCGGATGGCATCCGCAAGGCGGCCCGGACGGAACAGATCTTTTGTGGCGAGTGATCGGCGATACGATGGTCATGAGTCCGGACTCAGCGCTATTGTGGCACGACGGTGTGCAGATGCACTTAGATTCGAATTCGCTGAATGTCAAATATCCTCTTTGGTTGCCCACGGATTCGACCTGTTGCCCCAGCAAGGAAGTACACGAGAAGTACAGAGTCTCCGGTGACAGAGTAGTTGTGCTATCACAAGACACACTCTCGAAAACGACCTCGCAATAATCACCAGCCGCCCCGGAGGCGGGGCGGCTTTCCCTGAGGTGCTATTTCTCTAATCGTTAGAGTGCAGTCTTCGATGCCGAGGACGGCTGTGCGCACGACCGTGGGCATTTCGACATGTCGCAGTCGCCGCATGGACCTCCCTTGCAATCGGAAGGATCGCACGGCACACAGACTTTGCCGTTGCACTGCGCTATCGTAGTGCTCTTTCCGGTCTGAACCGACACTGCTTTGGCGCTGGCAGTACGGGTGGTAGCAGTGGTTGCCGTGGCAGAGGTCGCCGAGGTCTTGCCGGCGTCGGCCGACACTTTGCAAGCGGTTGTCGACGACACACAGCACTGGCCGCCGGCAAATGCAGAGCCGGCAAAGGCGATCGCGACTACAAACGCGACCACCACAAATAGGGGCAAAGCAAATTTCTTCATACTGTTCTCCTAAAGAGTTTTCAAATTTGAGTTTACGTAACCTGGCCGCTGATCAAGGCGGCAAAGCCGATTCTCAAATCCGAAGAACAGTAATCGCGATGAGCGGATGCACCCCCCAGGGGGGATCGGGATTGGTTGCTATGAATTGTTGAGGATCTTCTGGGAGCTGAGTGAATCGATCGGTCGAGGTCAAGTTTGCGACCGAATGATTTGGTGCCAGATTCAATCGAGTCTGAGTCTCGCCCCAGAACGGATGAACTAAAATACAGCAGGGAAGATTTTGCGACTGCTTCTCACAGATGAACTGAAAGCAGACAGGGCGGGTGTCGGTGACACCGCAATCGGTGGAGCCGGTGCAGGATTTTCTGCAGTCGGAATTAGAATCTGTGCACGGTCTGTCCGACCCGCAGGTAGTAACACAATCCACCGGATATTCCGAGCATGAAGCGGCCATCGTTTCCAGGCACATCGCTCGGTTAATCACCCAGTATTCAGAGTTGTTCTGCTGGGCGACGACAAATGCCAGGATCAGGCCGATGATTGCAATTGAACGGGTCACGAATCCTCTCCCTATCTGGTGCTTGTACGCAGGATGACCGACGGAGTTCCCGTGGCTATTTCGAATCTTCAACTTTGACTTTGCGGCCATATCCCGCAATCTTGGCGCGATGGATATTCTCCTATTTACTAAAGCTCTCATCATGGGAATTGTCGAGGGGCTGACGGAATTCTTGCCAATCTCGTCGACCGGGCATTTGATCATCACCGGCGACCTCTTGAATTTTCTTGAGCGCGAGCAACGCGATCTGTTCGAGATATTCATCCAGCTTGGCGCAATTCTCGCGGTTTGCTGGGAGTATCGCCGGAAACTAATCCACGCGGTCGCGGCGGTGGCGAGCGAAGAGAAGTCGCGGCAATTCTGGCTTAATCTGATCATCGCGTTCATTCCGGCGGCACTCTTGGGATTACTGTTTTCCAAAGCGATCAAGGCATACCTATTCTCTCCAGTGCCGGTGGCGGCGGCGTTTATTGTTGGCGGGCTGGCGATCTTGTGGGCGGAACGCCGCAAGCACACGGTGACTGTGGCCGAGGTCGACGCGATGGGGTGGCGCTCTGCGCTCAAGATCGGGTTGGCGCAGTGCTTCGCGCTAATACCGGGAACTTCGCGCTCGGGAGCAACGATCATCGGCGGACTTCTCTTCGGGCTCTCGCGCCAAGCGGCAACCGAGTTTTCGTTCTTCTTGGCTATCCCGACACTAACAGCGGCGGCGCTTTATGATCTTTACAAGCATCATGAACTTTTAACCGCCGACCTTTCGAGTCTGTTGGCCGTCGGGTTTGTCGCGTCGTTCGTCTTTGCGCTACTGGCGGTGCGCGGGCTGGTTCGATATATCTCAAAGCACGACTTTGTCGTCTTTGCCTGGTACCGGATTGCGTTCGGGGTGGTCGTACTATTGACCGCGTATTTGGGTTGGGTGAAGTGGGCTGAGTGAGCAATTAGCGGGCAGACGAGGGCGTCTGCCGCGCACGAAATTCGTACTCCAATTAAGTTCTCATTTTATGGGCCAGAACATCTTGCGACTTTCTCTTTCATTCGTTACTATGACAAAGTTGCCCACGTTTGCGCTTGGGCTGACAAATTGAACTACGGGAAGGAGCCAGTTGATGAGATGCCACACTATGTTTTCGGTTCTGGCTTTCTTGTACATCTGGTGCGCCGGGGTTCAAGCACAATCGGCAAAGGGAATAGGCCTGAACGTTGTTGTACCGGTCACGAATCTTGATTGCTCACGGCTACGAATGGTCTATGAAAGCCACTTTCAAAAACCATATCCAGAAGTGGTCGCTCAGAGCACTGCGAGAATAGCGCCAAAAGTAGGGGTGCAGGTAACTGTTGCGACGGGCTGGTTGTACCTTGAATCGGACTGGCTTGAAGGCCGGTACCGATCAGACACCAGTAGCGTACGAATCGAATGGATGAGTTGGGCGCTGGGTGTCAGGCAACGATTCTTAGGTGGCGCTGTCCGGGCGGCACTGGGGCAATCCCGCTTGTCGGTTACCTATCAGGGTCTCAACCGAAGTCTCTTTGCTGATCATGTCCAGAGCAATTTCATGCTTCGACCGGGTGTGGGGTCACTTCCTGGCGCCGGATTTCGCTACAATCTTGAGCTGGGCCTTCCTGTCGACCTGATTCTGCATCTGTTCAAAGAAGGGTATATGAGAAACAACGGCGGGCTGGCAGATTTTCAAATCACGCTGGGGATGCGGCTACCACACTCGCACATCTTTTGGGACGCCGGGTACGCTCACTGGCTTGGCGCCAATCCACAACCGGGAGGGCACTGGCTGGAGACATTCCGGTACGGACTGCTCGTGAAAGCTGGGCTGGAGTGGTAGTGCACGCCAAGGACTTGCGCTCGGCGCTCGATGTCCAATTTAGTGGGCGGCAGACATCCTGTCTGACCCGTTTAGGCAGAATACAAAGTGGCGTCATGCGTCTCGCGTGACGCGTTTCGTATTGGGCAAAGAGTGTCAGGCGGGGACGCCTGACACCACGCTGTAATCAGCTCAATAAAGACCAATTGGGCTTGATTGCCCGAAGTTCGTCTGCTATATTGGATTGATCTATCCATTCGATGTGTCTACGGGAGGAATTCATGAAGTCAGCTTGGTCATTTTTCAAAGTTCTTTTTGCAATGACTCTGAGTGTGATATTGGCCAGCGACGTAAGTGCGGGCGATGAGTTTTACGAAGAAGGGAAAGAGCCGGCGAATCAGATCGGCACAGTCGCTCTCACGCTCGGCACACCGGCCGGGATTAATCTGACTTTGGCTGGCGGAACCGGTCCAAAGTGGGGGCCGTACATTTCAGGGATGTATTGGGACGGCGAAGATCAGGCGGTTCACGGGATTCAGGGGGGCGTTATGAAACTGTTCAAGACGCATCCGAATCATTTTCAAGGGTGGCTGTTGTCGGGCGGGTATTTTTATATCAAGGATTGTTGGGAGATTCACGAATTCACTTTCGGCGGTATCGGGCATATCTGGAAGTGGAAGGCGCTTTATACGCAAGTTGACTTTTTGATCGGTTCCGGCGACGACGCCGTGACGCAACTGGGACTTCAGTTGGGGGTGAACCTTACGACAGTGAGAGAGAAGAAGAAGTAGGGGGGACACCGTAAATGGTAGGTTTCGGGTAATTGTTGATGCTAACAACGGCGAATAGCACCGCAACATCGTTGACAGAACTGACCACGACATTATATTAGAGTATGAAACGTATTCTGAGGGTAGCGGTTATTGCGGGGCTGTGTTGTCTTTTCGCGTGCAATTCGCCGGATTACTCCACAGGATCTGATTTACCAGTCGATAGCCTCCAACGTGCTCAAATTGCGAAGAACTCGATCGAAATGGCGCTCTTCTATTCCGGTGAATATCAAGCACCTGAAAGACTAGTGACTCAGATCGAAATCGAATTGTCGAAAATATTCCATCGATACCAGTTGAATGAGACATTTCGACCGCCGTGGTATGACCACGGAGTATATTTGCAATTTGACAGTGCGACCGAAGCACAGACGCTGGCAGGGGAGAACATTGAATGGAATCAACTACTCAAAAAGTATAACCTGACGATTAGAACTTATCGTGTCAGCGACACGAGCTTTCGGTGGCCTACGACATTCTCACTTACAGCCAGAGAATTGGTTCACCCGACTCTACTCGCTGAGCGAGTCAAAGGTGAGAACTTGTCGGGATTGACAAGTATGTGGTTGCACGGCATGATCTATCCCATACCTGGAAACGTGGCGCGGCTGAGCACTACTGCATCGAGCAAATATTTCTTCATGCGGGTAACTTGCCCGGATATCTGGTTCTCTTATCGATATGTAGAGATTAGAGACATGTTTGTGATTGACCACGGATATTTTAATGAATGTGCACCAGACTCTCTCGAAATTTGGAAACTTCCGTACGCTGAAGTTCAAAGAATTCTTGACAGTATCGAGGCGAGTCGCCCCGCCTGGGTTGATACCGCTAGAATTGAGTTGAGAAAACTCGAAAGGCCCTTGACCTACTAGTTTGGGCACCGTTAATCATATCACACTTAGTAGTATGCTTTTCTAGTTTCCGAGCATACCGTCCTGCCACACTGGAGTTCAAGTTAACTCCCCGATACTTGAACCATCGCGTTGGTCAGCCGCCCCCCCAAAAATTCCTTGACAAAACGACCCATGACCATACTTTTGCCACTTGACAGTTTGTGAAAAACGTCACAAATTGTCCGATATAAATGACGGCAGGATGGAGAAACCGTGAGTAACTACTTGGCAGTTCTAATCTTTCTCGGAGTAGGGACCGGAATTGTCCTGTTTACCTTCTTCCTCTCCAAGCTCCTGCGCCCCTCCAATCCGTACCCCGAAAAAACGATCAATTACGAGTGCGGCGAACTGCCGGTTGGGACATCGTGGATTCAGTTCAACCCCCGTTTTTACATATTCGCGCTCATCTTTGTGATCTTCGATGTCGAGGCGATTTTCCTTTTTCCGTGGGCGGTGGCGTTCGGCCAGCTCGGGCTGTATGCGCTGATTGAGATGATCGTGTTCATTTTGATTTTGTTCTTCGGGTATTTTTATGCGTGGAAGAAGGGGGCGATGAAGTGGGTGTAGCCAGCCGGAAGATGTCGAAACCTCGCCCGTCGGGCGATCACGCCTTCGTCGTGACAAGGGATTTCGACCTACAGAAGCCGGGGAGTCGCGCATGAAGCCGATACCTGTATACGCCGAACAGATGCCCGGAGGGGGGATTATTGCCACCTCGCTTGAGACGATCCTCTATCAGGGTCAGGCGAAATCGCTTTGGTATCTGCTTTTCGGCACCGCTTGCTGTGCGATTGAACTGATGGCGACTGGCGCCAGTCGGTACGACTTTGACCGATTAGGGATGATCTTTCGCGCCTCGCCGCGCCAGGCCGATTTGATTATTGCCGCCGGAACGATCACCAAGAAAATGGCGCCGCGACTGCGCCGTCTGTATGATCAGATGGCCGAGCCACGGTATGTGATCGCGATGGGCGGATGCACTATTAAAGGCGGGCCGTTCTATTACGATTCGTACGCGGTCGAAAAAGGGATCGACCATATTGTGCCGGTCGACATTTATATCCCCGGTTGTCCGCCACGGCCCGAATCGCTCCTTGAGGGGTGCATACACCTTCAGGAAAAAATCAAGAAACAGAAACTTGCCGAGAAGTGGCCGAAGAAATGACCCGCGACGACCTCAAGGCATATATAGCCGCAAATTTCGGCGACAAAATGACTCTCTTGGAGAGCGGTAAGTTTGATCCGTTCTATAAGATCGAAGCGAATGACTTAGTCACTTTGAGTAAGTCACTTCGTGATGATCCAAGTCTTAAGTTCGACTATCTCTGCAATCTAGGTGGGACCGATACCGGCACGAACTTTGAAGTTGTTTACTCACTGGCGTCGATTGCGCTGTCGCACCGTATCGATTTCAAGATAATCATGCCGTACGAAAATGCGGCGGTTGACTCGGTTCAGACGATCTGGCCCGCGGCCAATTGGTATGAACGGGAGATGTGGGAACTGTACGGAATCGACATACGAAATCATGGCAATTTGAAACGATTCTTACTCCCCGACGACTGGGATCAGGGGCATCCTCTGCGCAAGAATTGGACCGCGCCAGATTTCATCAAACTCCCCGAGGTGCTGACATGAGCGCGCTCCGCACCGAAGAGTTTGTGGTCAATATGGGGCCGCACCATCCGTCGACGCACGGTGTCTGCCGCCTCCTACTGACCATGGATGGCGAGCGGGTTCTGCATATCGAGCCGTATATCGGATATCTGCACCGCTCGATTGAAAAGATTTGCGAGAACAGAACGTACGCGCAGTGTATTCCGATTTTGGATCGGTTTGAGTATGTGACCGCGATGTCGTGCAATCATACTTTTGCGCTGGCGGTTGAAAAGTTAGCAGGTATTCAAGTTCCGGAGCGGGCGGAATATTTGCGGGTGATCATGCTCGAGTTGAACCGTATCAGTTCGCATCTGCTCTGGTATGGAACGACTGCGCTTGATTTGGGCGCGATCACGCCGTTTCTGTATGGATTCCGCGAGCGGGAACTGATCATGGATTTGTTCGAGATGACCTGCGGCCAGCGGTTGACCTACAATTATATACGAGTCGGCGGCGTGTCGAGAGATATCCCCGAGCAGTTTGTGCCGAAATGCCGCGAGGCGGTCAAGACTATCACTGAAAAGATGGCGGACTACGAAGGTCTGCTCAATGAAAATCCGATCTGGGTAGCACGCAATAAGGGAGTGGGGGTACTCAGTTCGGAAATGGCGATAGCGTGGGGCGTTTCCGGCCCCGCGCTCCGCGCCTCCGGTGTGAAATACGACATTCGCAAGAATGATCCGTACGGGTACTACCCGAAATTCGATTTCGATATTCCGACCCGCCAAAATGGCGATTGCTACGACCGATATATTTTGCGGCTCGAAGAAATTAAGCAGTCGCTCAAGATTGTTTCGCAGGCGCTTGACGGATTACCGGCCGGAGATTTCAAAGCCAAGACACCGGGAGTGTTCAAACCGGCGGCGGGGGAAGTGTATAGCCGGATTGAAAACTCGCGGGGCGAGCTGGGTGTGTACATTTTGTCTGACGGCACCACCAAACCGGTGCGGGTAAAAACGCGCGGCGGCAGTTATAATCAACTTCAGGTTCTGCCGGAAATCGGCAAAGGTCTGCTTATCGCTGATATCGTCGCGATTATGGCCTCGATGGACATCATCATGCCGGAGGTTGACCGGTGATTCTTCCACTGTCATTTGAACTGAGCGCCGTTTTTGATTGGCTCGGCGAGCTACTGGCGTCGCTGGGACTCCCACCGATCTGGCAGACAATCGTTTCGTATGTCCTGCTCGGCGCAATGATGTTCGGGGTGCTGGCGCTACTTGCGCTCTTTTTGGTTTGGTGGGAGAGAAAAATCTCGGCACATATTCAGCAGAGATTCGGGCCGATGCGCCACGGCTGGCACGGTTGGTATCAGACGATTATGGATGCGATCAAGTTGTTGCAGAAAGAAGATATTCTCGTTGTCACGCGCGACCGGGTGGTCTTTTTCTGGGCGCCGGTGCTCTGCTTTGTGGCGGCGTTTTTGGCCTATGTCGCGATGCCGTTCGGGAACGGACTGATTGTCGCGGATTTGAATGTCGGCATACTGTACATAATCGCGGTGACAACGTTTACCATTATCTCACTACTCATGGCCGGGTGGGGATCGAATAATAAGTATGCGTTACTCGGCGGGATTCGTTCGGCGGCACAGGTGGTATCGTACGAAGTTCCAATGGTGGCTTCTATCCTGACCGCTGTGCTTTTTGCCGGGTCGCTTTCGATGGTGGAGATTATCAAGTCGCAGGAAGGGCACGGGATTTTCAACTGGCTGATATTCAGGCCGCCGTTTGGGATGATCGCCTTTGTGACGTATATCATTGCGGCGACAGCGGAGGCCAACCGGACGCCGTTTGATATTCCCGAAGCCGAGCAGGAATTGGTTGCCGGATACAATGTCGAATATTCCGGGATGAAGTTCGCGATGTTTTTCCTGGCTGAATTTGTCAATATGTTCACGGTGTCCGCGATTGCGACCACGCTCTTTTTGGGCGGCGGAAACGGACCGCTTCTGCCGTCGTGGATTTGGTTCATGGGCAAGACACTGGTAGTGATTTTTCTTCTAATGGTGATTCGCTGGACGATGCCGCGATTGCGGGTTGACCAATTGATGGAGTTCGCCTGGAAGTTCTTAGTGCCGGTCACCTTTGCGAATCTGATGATTGCCGGCATATTCAAATTTGCGGGATGGTACTGGTAAGCCGATGGGAATGTTTACAGACATCAAAAATCTCCTGATCGGGATGAAGATCACCAGTAAGCATCTGGGGAAACGTGCGATCACGCTCCAGTACCCCGAGCAGAAGATGCCGATGACCGAGCGTTCGCGCGGAATAGTGGTCCTTCTTTCAGATAAAGAGACGGGTGAGCTCAATTGCACAGGGTGTATGCTCTGCGCCAAAGCTTGTCCGACCGGGGCGATATTTGTCGATGCGCCGCGCGATGAGAACAAGAAACGACATCTTAAGAGCTTTGTTGTCGATCACGGGCTGTGTTGTTTCTGTGGACTGTGCGAGGAGGCCTGCAATTTCTGTGCGATCAAGATGACGCCCAAATACGAATTTTCCGATCTGACCAAAGAGGGATTGGTCTGGGATATGGGCAAGTTGCAGGAGATGGGGCGCGACGCGGCATATGTCGATACGCGCAAGAAGAAAGTCGCGCCGGCCGCAAAACCAGCCGCTCCGGCGGCGGAAGTTGCCACTGCGCCTGCACCACCGTCACCTGATCCGACACCTGCGACAGAGCCGAAACCAGCTGTTAGCGATAGCGGAGCGGAGGGAGCATGATAGAATCTATCAGCGGCAGTGATGTGGTGTTCACTATTTTGGCGGTGGTGATCGTTATCGCAGGGCTGATGGTGGTTAGTCTGCGAAATATATTCCATTGCGCGCTGGCACTGATCGTTTGCTTGTCGGCGGTAGCGGGAATCTTCATCCTGCTGGACGCCGAGTTTTTGGCCGCGGCGCAGATTCTGATTTATGTAGGAGCGGTTTCGATCCTGATGATTTTTGCGATCATGCTAACCTCGCGCCTCGGAACGCAAAAGATTGCTCAAACGAATGAGAATGTTGCCGTGGCGGTGGTAGCGGCGCTGTTTTTCTTCGGGTTCGCCTGGTTTACCATCGATGCCACCGATGTCTGGAATTTGACCGATAAGCCCTTGCCGGCGAACAACACATTTGAAATTGGCCGGCTACTTATGAGTGATTTCATGGTGCCGTTTGAAGTGGTCTCGGTGCTTCTGGTTGCCGCATTGATCGGCGCGATTATGCTGGCTCGCGAGGAGAGAAGCTGATGACCCAGTATCTCATCCTTGCGGCGGCGCTCTTTTCAATCGGCCTGTTTGGGGTGATTACCCGACGGAACACGATCGGCATCCTGATGTCGCTTGAACTGATGTTCAATGCCGCCAATATCAATCTCGTGGCGTTCAGCAAATTTATCAATGGCGCTGTGCTGTCGGGGCAGATATTTGCAATTTTCATCGTCGTGGTAGCGGCGGCTGAGGCGACTATCGGATTGGCGATCGTGCTACTTGTCTATCGCAACTGGCGCGGAATCGACACCGACAACTACAATGTGATGAAGTGGTAGCGCGACTATGTTAGAACTTGCCTGGATCATCCCATTTTTGCCCCTCTTGTCGTTTGTGATGATCATCTTTTTCATCGGCGGCAAGGAAAAGCTGTCGTCGGGCTTCTCTATCTCAATGATCCTGATCGACTGGATTATCGCGGTGGTAGTGCTTTTCCAAATGCTGGGTCGCCACGGCGAGCCGTACGAGGCGTACACCCTGCTGACATCGTTTAAGACATTCAATCTTGAGCTGGGAATATTGGTCGATTCGCTCACGGCAATTATGCTGGTGGTGGTGACGACTGTCGGGTCGTGCGTGCAGATCTATTCGCTGGGGTATATGAAAGACGACCCCCGCTTCACCCGGTTCTATGCGTATCTCTCGCTCTTCTTGTTCTCGATGCTCGGCTTGGTGCTGGCGAACAATTTCTTCATGATCTTCATTTTCTGGGAGCTGGTCGGTCTGACCTCTTATCTCTTGATCGGATTCTGGTTTGAAAAAAAGTCGGCCGCGGACGCCGGCAAGAAAGCATTTATCACCACGCGAGTGGGCGATCTGGGATTTATCGTCGGGCTGATGCTGATCGCCGCTTATTGCGGGACGTTTAATTACGGCGGCGTTTTTGAGAAGGCCGCATCGGGTACAGTTCCGGCCGGTGTGCTGACCGCCGCGGCGATATTCATTTTCTGCGGGGCGGTTGGAAAATCGGCGCAGTTCCCGCTCCATGTCTGGCTTCCCGATGCGATGGAAGGTCCGACACCGGTTTCAGCGCTCATTCATGCCGCGACTATGGTTGCCGCCGGTGTGTATCTGGTGGCGCGGTCGATGCCGCTGTATGTGACCTCAGCCGATGCCTCGATGGTTGTCGCCACAATTGGTGTGATTACGTCGTTTATCGCCGCCTCGATTGGCCTCGTACAAAATGATATAAAGAGAATTTTGGCGTATTCGACTGTCAGTCAACTTGGCTATATGATCATGGCGCTTGGGCTGTATGGGTACGACACCGCGAGTGGCGGCCATTCGGCCGGGTATGTGGCTGGCACGCTACATCTGATGACCCACGCGTTTTTCAAAGGACTCCTGTTCTTAGGCGCCGGATCGGTAATCCACGCTGTGCACACCAACGACATTCAAGAGATGGGCGGCCTGCGAGTCAAACAACCCAAGACAGCGATTACTTTTATGATCGCGTCGCTGGCAATCGCCGGAATTTTCCCGCTCTCGGGATTCTGGTCGAAAGATGAAATTGTCGCGACTACGTTGCATCACCCGGTCTTTTTCGTCCTGACCCTCACAATTGCGTTTATGACCGCCTTCTATATGTGGCGGCTATGCTTCCTGACATTCTTTGGAGCGCCGCGCAATCAACACCGGTACGATCACGCCCACGAATCACCGGGAGTGATGACCTCGCCGCTGTTGTTTCTCGCGGTACTTTCAATCGGCTCCGGGTGGGTAGCAATGCCGTGGCTGGAGCATGGATTTTCATCGTTTGTGTATCATGGCGAACCGCATCACGCCGAGCCGGAGTATCTGCTCATGTTGATCTCAACGGTCGTCTCTGTGTGCGGTATCGGATTGGCCTGGTTGATATATTACAAGAAGGCGATTTCGGCTGACGTGATAGCGGCCCGGTTCAAACCGCTCCACACCCTCTTGTGGAACAAATATTATTTCGACGAGCTGTATGATCTGATCATTGTCCGGCCAATTCTGGCGCTGGGGACGTTTCTGTGGAGCTTCGACGCGAAAATAGTCGACGGCGCGGTTAATGGCGCTGGCTGGCTGACAATTGTCTGGTCAGATGCCAAGCAGTGGTTTGATGTGTATGTCGTCGACGGCGCAGTTAATGGCGCCGGCTGGATAGTGCAAAAGACCGCTGGAGTTTTACGAAAACTGCAAAGCGGGGCGGTGCAGTTCTACGCGCTCTTTATTGTCGGAGTTATTGTCGCCCTCGGCATTTTCAAATATGAAGTGCTTTCAAATTCCGGGACGCCGGGATTGATCGCGATCGCCTTTGTACTTTTGTCGCTTGCCCTGGGATATGTGTCGCGCAATATCTGGAAACGTCCGGCCGCCGGGGCGGTCTTGGAACCTGAAGAAAAATCCGTGCCTGTGGAGGATAGATAGTCAATATGGGCCCGCTCAGTTACCTAATATACATTCCACTGTTTGGCATGGCGTTCGTGATGTGCATGCCGAAAGATGCAAAGAAAGCGATCAGGTGGACCTCGCTCGGATTCAGTATCCCGCCAATGCTGATCTCGTTCTGGCTGGTGTGGGATTTCTTTGTCAACCACGCAAGCTCGTCAGCGATGGCGTATGTTGAAGGTCCGCTGGAGTGGATTCCGTCGCTCAATGTGCAGTACTATCTCGGCGCGGATGGAATTTCGATTCCACTTCTTGCATTGACCGGACTACTCAGTACGATTTCGCTCTTGGCGTCGTTCGGAATTGAAAACCGGGTGAAAGAGTATTTCGCCTTTTTCCTGCTTCTTGAAGCTGGGATGATGGGAGTTTTCGCCGCCCTTGATTTCTTCCTGTTTTATGTCTTCTGGGAAATCATGCTGGTCCCGATGTATTTCCTGATCGGCATCTGGGGAGGCCCGCGCAAGGAATACGCCGCGATCAAGTTCTTCCTGTATACGCTTTTTGGTTCGATCTTCATGCTGGTGGCGATTTTGATTCTGTATTTCACTTCCACGCCCCACACGCTGAATATGATGACGTTGATTCAGAGCGGCTCGACCTTGCCCTATACACTTCAGATGGTCTGCTTTGTCTTTTTCTTCATCGCGTTTGCCATCAAAGTGCCGGTCTGGCCGTTCCATACCTGGTTGCCCGACGCGCATGTTGAGGCGCCGACGGCGGTATCGGTCATTCTTGCCGGCGTTCTTTTGAAAATGGGCACGTACGGTATGCTCCGGGTAAGTTGGCCGATGTTCCCCGCCGCCCTTCGCGATTTGTCGTTCTGGATAGCGCTTCTTGGTGTGATTGCGATTATTTACGGCGCACTCGTTTCAATGGCGCAAAA
The DNA here is from genome assembly GCA_964571235.1 of uncultured Ignavibacteriales bacterium. Taxonomy (GTDB): domain Bacteria; phylum Zixibacteria; class MSB-5A5; order GN15; family FEB-12; genus JACRAV01. Next base: position 667,360 of record CAZNAI010000003.1, read on the forward strand.
GGATTTGAAAAAGTTGGTGGCGTATTCGTCGGTGTCGCACATGGGATATTGTATGCTCGCGCTGGCGGCTTTCAATTCTGAGCAGGCGATTGCCGGATGTATGTTCCAGATGATCTCACACGGCCTTTTGACGGGCGGGATGTTCTTGATGGTGGGTGTGTTGTACGACCGGGCTCATACCCGCGAGATTGCGGCGTTCGGCGGACTTGGGACGAAGCTTCCGGTCTACTCGGCGATTATGGCGTTTTTCGCCTTTGGATCACTCGGCCTGCCGGGGATATCCGGATTTGTTTCGGAGGTTATGGTCTTCCTGGGATCGTTTGCGGTGCTCAACAAAGTACTGGTGGGTATTGCGGTGCTCGGAGTGGTACTCGGAGCGGCGTATATTTTGAGAATGGTCCAACGGGTGTTTCTCGGCGATTTCGATTTAGGTCGCTGGGGCAAGCTGACGGAAATAAACGGTCGCGAACTGGTGACTGTTGTGCCGCTGGTTGCGCTGTCTCTTTGGATCGGGATATATCCCAAGCCACTGGCCGATCTTATGAGCGCGACATTGTCAAACCTGATTGTCTTAATGCAACGGTAGGACCATGAGCACGCCCGCGCCGATATTTAATCTGTCGTTGATGGCTCCGGAAATATGCCTGTTTCTGTGGGCCTGTCTGGTGTTCACCTACGATATCGTCACCAAACGTAAATCAGAAACGACGGTTGCCTGGCTGGCGATGGCCGGGCCGGTGGTGACTGGGCTATTGGCGCTTGGGATGTTCTATGCCGGATCGTACGGGTATGGCAAGGCGGCCGGGACAATGTTCCAGGTCGATCCGATGGCGCTCTTTTTCAAGATGATCTTTTTGGGGGCCGCATTTCTGGCTATCGGAAGTTCTTTTGGGTATCTCAAGGAGAGAATACAGAATCATCGCGGAGAGTTCTTCGGGTTGGTGCTGTTGTCGACAGTCGGCATGATGTTCCTGTCGGCCTCCAACGAAATGATCTCACTCTATATCGGGCTGGAGTTGACCACGATCCCACTGTTTGTTCTGGCGGCGTTTTTCAAAGATGACAAGCTATCGGTCGAAGCGGGGATCAAGTATTTGATTGTCGGCGCGTTTTCCTCGGCTTTGCTACTTTACGGCCTGTCATTCTTGTTTGGCCTGTCGGGAACCACCGACCTGCTTCAGATGAAGGTGAATATTGCCATCACCCAGCTAAAACTCGAATCGATCGGGGTGATTCTCATTCTGGCGATTCTGACAATGCTCGCCGGGCTCGGATTCAAACTGGCTCTGCCCCCGTTTCATCAGTGGGCGCCGGATGTCTATCAAGGCGCCCCGACACCGGTGGCGGCCTTTTTATCAGTCGGTTCCAAAGCGGCCGGACTGGTGGCGTTTGCCAAGATCATGATTTATGGGTTGTCGGCCTTCTTTGAACCGATGATGCGTCCGAACGACTGGGGACAACTCACCGCACTGTTGGCCGCGGCGGCGATGATTGTCGGCAATGTGGTGGCGGTGCGGCAGACAAATTTCAAACGGATGCTGGCGTATTCGTCGATAGCCCAGGCCGGGTACATTATGGTCGGTATGCTGGCGATGAATCAGTACGGGCTTAGCTCGGTCGCCTACTACATGTTTGCGTATATGTTCGCCAACATGGGCGTGTTTGCGGTAGTGGCGATGGTGGAAAATAAGACCGGATCATGCGAAATCTCCAGTTATGCCGGCCTGTCGCGAACATCGCCATTTGCGGCGTTGGCGCTCACTATTTTTCTGCTGTCGCTGATCGGCATTCCGCCGTTGGCCGGATTCATGTCCAAATACTACGTTTTTGCCGCGGCCATTGACATGGCCGGGACAGCCTCGTCGTTCGGGTGGATCTATTGGCTGGTCGGTGTCGGACTGGTGACTTCGGTAGTCGCACTGTACTACTATGCCAATGTGATCAAGCAGATGTATTTCGCGCCGGAGCCGGCGTCGTATGCAGTGCCTCTAACGGTTCCAATGGCGATCGTGATCACCGCGGGTTTGGCCGGTGTGATTCTCTTTGGCCTATTCCCCGAATCGGTGCTCGCGTTTGCACGGAATATTCCGATGTCATACGGCTTTATCCCTAGGTAGTCTCTCCGGTTCAAATTGACAGGGTGATACTTCCTGTCGTATACTCCTCTCGCGAGAAGAGGATTCTAAACGTATATCCATGTCTAAACCCAATGGCCTTTGGGGCCCGATCAAGCGATATTTTCTGTCCGGTGTGTTGGTGGTCGTTCCGATCATTCTCACGTACCTGGTTCTACGGCTGTTGTTTAATGCGGTTGACAGTATTCTACAGCCGCTGATCTTCCAACTCATTGGTATCAATATTCCGGGGCTGGGTATTATCGCGACAATTCTACTGATTTTTGTCGTCGGCATAATCACGCGCAATCTGATTGGTTCACAACTGGTGGAGATCTGGGATGGGATCATGGAGAAGATGCCGGTGATCCGTCCGATCTACTCGGCCAGCAAGCAGTTGCTTGAGGCGATGACTTCCACCGGCGCGGCCAGTTTCAAGGAAGTAGTGTTGATCGAATACCCGCGCACCGGGTTGTATTCGCTGGGTTTTGTTGCGCAAAGAACACGAATCGCGTTTGACAAAGTTCCTCAAGAAATGGTGGCTGTTTTCTTTCCACATACACCAACCCCCGTCACCGGAACGGTCGTCTTTGTGCCGGAAAAAGATGTCATCTGGCTGGACATGACAGTCGAAGAGGGGTTGTCGTTTGTGGTATCAGGGGGCGCGGCAATTTCGCAGGACCTCAAGACTCAGCTACCGAAGAAAAGATCGAGCGAGGGAGCCGACGCGTGAAACTTGCCAATCTCCTCTTGGAGCGGCGCATCAATATCGATCTGATGGCCACCACCAAAGATGAAGCGGTGCGTGAATTGCTCGGGATGATCAAGGCCGAAGGCGTGCAACTTGATTACGATGCGATTCTGCGCTCAGTTCGGGAGCGGGAAGAGATCGAAAATACGTCGTATGGTCACGGATTCGCATTTCCGCATGCCCGGACCGATGCGGTAAGAGAAATGTATATCATGATCGGCGTGTCAAAACGCGGATTTGGCGAAAAGACACCCGACGGCGTCCCGGTGCAGGTGATTTGTCTTCTGCTGACGCCGTCGACGATTGCCAAACTGTACTTACAGACACTCTCCGGCCTCGCGATGTTTGCCCGCCGACCTGGTACGCTTCAAAAAGTCCTTGCCTCCTCGCAACCATCGGATATTGTCAAATTAATTTCGGATGCCAATGTGACGGTTGACAAGGATTTGATGGTCAAAGATGTCATGCGGCATCATATCGCCTCGGTGACACCGGACGATACACTGAAGAATGTGGCAAACGAGATGTTTCGCAATCGCCTGTCGGCGCTGGCGGTGATCGACCGAGACGGCAAACTGCTCGGCATAATCAACGACCGCGACCTGATCAAGTATGCTATTCCCGATTACGAAGCAATGATGGCTGATCCCGGGTATTCGATGGATACCGAGCCGTTTGAGGAACTACTCAAGCATGAAGATCAAATCAAAGTAGCCCAGTTGTACCGAACTGATTATGATGTGACGACCCCCGAGACGAGAATTGTCGATGTCGCGGCAATGATGATTTTCAAAGATGTTCGCCGCGTATTTGTGACCGACTCCGGCAAGCTGGTTGGAGTCATCCTGCGCAAAGACATTGTGAATATGGTAATTCGCGGATAAGCCGGACACCCCTCACCGAAAGCAACTATCAACGCATGACCACTGAACGCCGCCATCACTATGATATCGATCCCTATTTGTGGGTGATCCTCATCATTGCATTCCTGACCACTTTGCCGGGCCTGATTCTCGGATTCACCCACCCTCACATTATGCCACAGGTAGGGGCGCTCCTTTTTGGAATCGCGATATTCGGCGGGGCGTTTATCCTCTCATGGGCGGCCGAGGCGGCGGAAATGGATATGTCCAAGTCGCTGGCGGTGGCGATATTGGCGCTGATTGCCATTTTGCCTGAGTACGCAGTCGACTTTGTCTTTACCTGGAAAGCGGCCCATGATCCGTCGCAGGCGCATTACGCAATCGCCAATATGACCGGCGCGAATCGACTCTTGGTGGGGCTGGGCTGGCCGGTCGTGCTTCTCATTTACGTTCTCGCCAAGAAGAAGAAAGAGATTCTCCTTGATAAGAGCCAGCGGATTGAGATTTTCTATTTGGCGATGGCGACGCTGTATTCCTTTACAATTCCACTTAAGGGAAGTCTGAATCTGATTGACACGGTAGTGCTGGTTGTGCTTTTCGGGTTGTATATGCGCCGGGCGGCCAAACAAGAGAGCGAAGAGCCGGAATTTGTCGGTCCGGTCAAAATACTGGCTAACATGAATGACTTGCCGCGGCGGCTCTGGACAGCATTCATGTTTTTGTATTCAGGGCTGGTCATCTTCGTAGTGGCCGAACCGTTCGCCGAATCGATGGTGGCTTCCGGCAAGGCATGGGGCGTTAATGAGTTTTTGCTGGTGCAGTGGATTGCGCCGATTGCGTCTGAGGCGCCGGAGTTTATTGTGGCGTGTACCTGGGCATTTCGCGGCTCGGCTGGATCGGCGCTCAAGGCGCTGATTTCGTCGAAAGTAAACCAATGGACTCTATTGGTGGGTACATTGCCGCTGGTCTTTTCTATTTCGAGTGGTTATGTCAGGCCGTTTGAGTTGGATACGTTGCAGGATCACGAACTTTGGCTGACTGCGGCACAGTCGTTGTTTGCGGTGGCAGTGCTGGTGAATCTGCGCTTCGGCCGACTCGAGGGCTGGCTATTGTTTCTGATATTTCTGTTTCAGCTTGTATTTTCTGATACCCATCAATGGGTCACCTGGGTCTATATCGGGTTGGCGTTGGTTGCCCACTTGGTCCATCGCAAGCATCTGCTACCGACATTTCGAACGGGTATGGGGCTACGGCCGAAGCACGGGGATTGAGGGCGGGGACGTACAGGATCACCCTCCTTGCATTTCGTGTTTTGTGGTTGGCGGACATTCCTGTCTGCCAACACTTCTTCTGGATCCATCTTGACTCTTGCTTCTCTCAGAGCCTATTTTTGAAGGGTGGCTCAAAACCGAGTATCCCTAAAAGGACCTGCGGCGGTTTTTGTAACGACTACCGTTAACAAGTGGATTCCCCTATTCGCCGAGAGTCGAATCGCGGAAGTACTGCTGGTTCAGATGCGCGAAACCCTGAACCGCTATCAGATCGCGACGATTGCATATGTGCTTATGCCGTCACACCTGCATGCAATATTTGGCTTTCCCGAAATCGAGGGGCTTTCCGAAGTAAAGCAGAAACTAAAGGGCCATTCGGCTCACCAGATTCGGCCATTGCTCACTCCCGCTCAACTAATGCTATTCTCCGTCAATGGAAGATTCGCTCTCTGGATGCGCCGGTTCGATGATTTGATTATTTGGTCAGATACTCAATTCAAAATCAAGGCGGAGTATATTCACAACAATCCGGTGAAGGCTGGCATTGTCAATTCCGCAACTGAGTATCAATATTCGAGCGCACAAGACTGGCTATTGGGCACACCGGGGATTTTCCCGATTGACAAGACTTGGAAATGGCAATCCGAGTGAAATCCAACGCAAGAGGGCAAATTGAGCGCGGCGGACAGGAATGTCCGCCACGCACAAATACTCCGATGGGTGATAGAGCGAAATTTGAGCGCGGCGGACAAGAATGTCCGCCTCGCACATGCAGTCCGCACTTTCTCATCCCGTCGCAGGCGGTGGGGCACCCGGCAGGATCGGTCGCAACCGCCAAATTCTGTTCAGCCGTTACACATACCCCAAGTCCAGTGGCGATACGGAGTTAGGGACGCGCCCGCTCGGACAGTTTCGCGCTTTGCATTTAAGGCGTTGACGCCCGCCCAATCCACTGTATATTTGCCCCAGCTATGTCTATCTCTCGACTCATTCGGCCGGTTCTTGTAGCGATCAAGGGGACGCTCGTCGGTCTATTGCTGATTGCGCTTTGTGCCGCCGGGGCCGACGCCGCTCGTCGCGTCAATGCCGAATCCAAAATTGCGATCAAATCTCAAGTCCAACCGATTTGTGATTCTCCGCAGGTCGGGCCGCAACCTGCGCCCGAAACTCCGGGTGGAAGCATGACACCGAGCACCCGACCAACGACCGAACAGCAGGCAGTGCTGTCGGCTGTAACTGCGCCGGGCTCGCACAATCGGTTTGAAGAACGTTTATACGAATTGTCTTTTCTCTCCTTTGATGTTTCTGCTTACTCCCAATCAGTATGTAGCCGCGAGAGCACTCTGACTTTGGCTGAGGCGACCCCTCGGTCCGCGTCGCTCTGTACATTGGTGGGAGCGGTACCTTCCGGGACAATGTAGTCCCGCCTTCCCTCCGTTCTGCGCCCCATTCGGGCGGCGCACTGAATTCGCAATAGATTCATTAACGTCTTTCGTATTGAAAGGAATTCTTATGTCCAGCCAAAAGTGGCGTATTGGACTCACCGCCGTACTGACCGTGCTGGCCTGCCTGGCTTTCTGGCATACCTTCCGGTTTTGGACGATGAGCGACGCCGACAAAGTAAAAATGCAGGAAGACAAGCCGGGTGAATACCTGGCCCTTCAACAAAAGGCAATCCGTCTCGGTCTTGATCTTCAGGGCGGTATCCACGTTGTCCTGCGGGTCAAGATGGAACAACTGAATTCTGAAGAGCGCAAAGAAGCGGTCGACCGGGCGATATCGATTATCAGAAATCGTATCGACGGCCTCGGAGTTGCCGAGCCGATTATTCTCAAACAGGGTGAAGACCGGATTGTAATCGACTTGCCGGGATACACCGACGCCAACCGGGCGGAAGAACTAATCGGGCAGACGGCTATTCTTGAATTTAAGCTAATCGAGAACTACGACAACGCCACACTGGTGATCAACCGGCTGGACTCAGCGATACATGCGTATGAATCGTCACGGTCTGGCAAAACGCCCGATGCGGCGAATAAAACGCCCGAACCGGCAAAACCTGCCGACACCAAGAGCGATACTTCAAAGAGCGAAGACCTCCTGACAAAGCTGACCAGCGATACGTCAGCGTCGGCGGCCGCGACAACGGGCGACTCAACTGAAGCAGAAGATCTGGCCTCAGACGACAAACCGTTGACCAACCGGTTGGAGCTTTGGCTGACCGGCAACGACAACAAGCCGTGGCCCGGTTGGGCGGTGGCAAAAACCGACAAGCCGATTATTGATCGCTGGCTTTCCACGCCGGAAATTTCGCGTGTCATTCCGCCCGATCTGCAACTGAGCTGGTCGACCCGGCTGGACCTTCGCAATCAGCGTGAGATTTATCAGATCTACATGGTGCGCAGAAAAGTCGAGCTTAAGGGAAATACGCTGGAAGGTATTCATTTGAGCCGCGCCGATATGGGTGGACAAGCGGTCAGCTTTGCCCTTTCGGGAAACAATGCATCCAAATTCGCGCAGTTGACCGGCGCAAATATTCACCGCCCTCTGGCGATTGTGATCGACGACAAAATTGAGTCGGCGCCGATTATCAACAGCAAGATCCGCAACTCAGGTCAGATCACGATGGGCGGAAGCGCGACCATCAACGATGCCCGTGATCTGGAGATCGTGCTCAAAGCCGGTTCGCTTCCCGCTCCGGTGGAAATTATTGAGAAAAACGTGGTAGGCGCGACCCTCGGTGCTGACTCGATCAACAAAGGGTTGGTCTCTTCGGTGGTCGGGTTGTTGGCGGTCCTTCTGTATATCGGAATCTACTACCGTTTATCGGGCCTGATTGCCGATATCGGACTGCTGTTTAACATGTTCTTCTTACTGGCGATTCTGGCGGCGGTAAGCGCAACGCTGACCATGCCGGGTATCGCGGGAATTATTCTGACAATCGGTATTTCGGTCGACTCGAACATTCTTATTTTCGAGCGTATCCGCGAGGAACTCCGCACCGGCAAGACTGTCCGGGCGGCGATCGACGCCGGATACGAACGGGCCTTTACAACCATTCTTGACTCGCATGTCACCACCCTGATCACTGCGGCCGTACTGTTCTATGTCGGCTCCGGTCCGGTTCGTGGGTTTGCGGTCACGCTGTTCTGGGGCGTGGCGTTGTCTCTGTACACCGCCTATGTGATCACCAAAGTGATCTTTGACTTCCGCAAAGGGTACAAATCCCTGAGCATATAAGTGAGGAACCCATGCTGAATATCATAGGCAAAACCAATTTCGATTTTATTTCGATGCGCAAATATGCGTTTGTGCTTTCACTGGCAATGATTCTCGGTGGCGTTGTGTCGTTTTTCATGATTATGAGCGGCTCGGCCAATATGGGAATCGACTTTGCCGGAGGGGTGATGGTGCAGGGGCACTTTGAACAGCCGGTGAGTATCGACCAATTGCGCCACGCCATCGGCACCCAATTCTCTGATGCTCAGATCAACGAGCTGAAGGATTTCGCCCAGCCGAACGCGTTTATCATTAAGACCAAACGCCCGGCCGACGAAGCCGAAGCGAAGGCCCGTCTGGCGCAAATCACCAGTGTTATCGAAAAGAGCTTTCCGGGCAATACGTTTACCCGAGTGTCCGAACATGTGATCGGTCCGGCGGTGGGCGAGAGCCTGCGCAAAGACGCTATTTGGGCTGTCCTCTTTTCTCTGATCGGCATTCTGGCGTACATCGCGGTGCGGTTTGATTTCCGTGCAGGAGTAGCGGCGACGATTGCCACTTTCCACGATGTGCTCGCGGTTATGGGGATCTTCTGGGTCCTCGGCCTTGAGTTCGATCTGTTGTTTGTGACCGCGCTGTTAACACTCGCCGGGTACTCGCTGACCGATACGGTGGTGGTCTACGACCGAATTCGCGAGAACCTGCGGAAATTCCGCGGACGAAACGAATTTGTGCCGGCGGTCAATCTGTCGATCAACGAAGTGCTATCGCGAACGATTAATACGTCGATGACTGTGCTCGTAGTGGTCGTCATTCTGTTCTTCTTCGGTGGCGAAGTGCTTCGCAATTTCTCACTGGCGATGATTATCGGAGTGCTGGTCGGGACATACTCGTCCTGGTTTGTCGCCTCGCCGATTATTGTCGAGTGGGAAGCCCGTTTCCCGAAACGGTTCAAATAGGCGCTCCTCTGCTGGGCGGGTTCGTCTTTGAGCTCGCTAAAGTGACATTAGATTGAAGTGCCGTCAGGCCTCCCGGCCTGACGGCTTTTTTTTGTAAATAATGCCGCTGTCAGGGCGGGTCTTGTAGGTCGGGTTCCGATGATCCGCCGCGACGCGTGCGGATCGAGAAACCCGACATCTTTTTCCCCCTGTCCAAGATGTCGGGTTTCTCACTCGTCCGGTCAGGCCGGACTCGCTCAGAACCCGACCTACATTTCTTCTGCTGTCAGTGCCGGAGCACTGACAGCACGACATGCTCGGAATCTGCTGACCCGATGCCGATATTAGACTCATGAGCGTTATCGAAGCCACCGAATCGAGTTACACGTTATTCCGAACTGGCACCCATTGGGTGGCCAGCTTTCGTGCCATGGCGTCGCCCTGTGAGGTCCTTATCGCCTGCGAAAAGGCGACCGACGCCGAAAAACTCGCCTTGCTGGCGTATGTCGAGACAACCCGGATCGAGCGGAAGTTCAGCCGGTATCGCGATGACAGCGTGGTTGCGCAAATCAATCGGGGGAACGGCCAGCCGGTAGCGATTGACGACGAGACATTTCAACTTCTTACGTATGCCGGAGAGTGTCACGCCCTCACCGACGGACTGTTTGATATTACTTCCGGGATTCTGCGAAGGGCGTGGACATTCGACGGCCGCGAAGTCAAACCCAATCAGGAACTGATCGACCGGTTGCTTGAATTAGTGGGTTGGGAGAAAGTCGAACTTACTACCAGTGCGATAACTTTGTTGCCGGGGATGCAGATCGATTTGGGGGGAGTGGGCAAAGAGTATGCGGTCGACCGCGTGGCAAGTTTGCTGTACACTGTCCTGCCAGTGCCGTTGCTGGTCAACTTCGGCGGTGATTTGCGAGCCATTTGTCCACCGATGATTAATCACCGATGGGATATCGGTGTGGAAGCTACGGACCAACCGAATCGACCGGTTGGGTTGATTGATTTGTCACACGGGGGAGTAGCGACCAGCGGGGTTTCCTATCGCTACTGTTTTGTGAAGGGAAAACGGCTCGGCCATATTCTAAATCCGCTCACCGGCTGGCCGGTGGAAAATGCTCCCAAGAGTGTCACGGTCTTGGCCGACACCTGCACCGAAGCCGGGCTACTCACCACGACCGCCATGTTACATGGCGAAGGGGCGGAGGAGTTTCTTAAGGCGCAGGGAGTGGCATTTCACTGCTGTCGATAGATTGTAATGGCGTCACTATCCTATTGCGAAATTCCCTGCACCCAAATAGCGACTTCGGGTGTATATTGTGTATATGAGGCGCGAACTGGTCTATGTTTCATTTCTGGCCCTGGCATTTGCCGGGCTTGGTTCGGTTCATGCCGCCGATCCGATGCCGAGTCCTTCGGTCAAGCCGACCACAATCGAACAACCAAGCGGCGATCTGCAGGAACTTCAGAATGTCATTCGGCGGGTTCTCCCGGCCACCCAGCCGCGCGGGTATACCCCGCCTCAGGGGCACCCGAATCCGTCGGCAATCAAAGTGGCCCGCCTTCACTATTCCGGTGGGGGAGACTGGTACTGGGGGCCGTCGTCGGTGCCCAATTTACTGACCTATATCCGGCAGAATACCGATTTGCTGGTCGATACCATGGAGCGCCAGGTTACCCTGACCGACCCGGAGTTGTTCAGATATCCGTTCTTGTTTGCCACCGGCCATGGGACAATCACGTTTACCCCCGAAGAGAAAGAGCGCCTGCGAACATATTTGACGGGCGGCGGCTTTTTATTCGTCAATGATTCGTACGGTATGTCCGAATCGTTCAGAAAAGAAATGGCGACGATCTTCCCCGAGCGGGAGGTGGTCGAACTGCCCTTTGAGCATCCGATCTATCACGCCGTGTTCGATTTCCCGAACGGCCCACCGAAAATTCACGAGCACGACAGCAAACCGCCGCGGGGGTATGCAATCGTTGTAAGTGGACGGGTGGTGGTCTATTTTCTAGTCGAAGGGGATATCGGCGACGGTTGGGAGGACCCGCAGGTGCACAACGACCCGGAGGCAAAGCGGGAACTAGCCCTGAAGATGGGGACGAACTTAGTGGCCTACGCCCTGTTATATTAGCACGTACCTGCCTTTTGACGATCGGCAGTCGATAAGACAATAATGTCCGCTTTACGAGGATGACACTATGAGTCAGATGCAATCGAGTTCGACTTTGATAGCGCGGCTGAAGACGATATTACTTCGGCAACGTCTGGTGTCGTTTACCTCGGGAGTGGTCTTTACTGGAGCGTTGGTATTGGCAGTCGCCATAGTCCTTTCGCTGGTTGCCAACTGGTTTGTGATTCCTGTGGTCGTGAAAATCGGCCTCTTACTTGGGGCGGCAGTGGTGGCGGGGTACTTTTTTGCACGTCGTGCGCTTGCGCAGTTGTTTGTAGGCTCCGTTGATACGGTGGCGGTCGAGCTTGAAAACAAATATGTCGACCTAAAAGGGCGACTGATTGCCGCAGTGCAATTTGCCCGGATGACCGACGATCCCGGATTCTCGCGCGAACTGATCGAAGTGACCGAACAACAGGCGCTCGAGCGGGCCGGACTGATCAATTTCAACTCGGTCGTATCGTATTATCCGCTTTGGAAAACAGGGCGAATCCTGCTGGCGCCTGCGATTGTGGCAGTTGCTCTTCTTGTAATTTCACCGGGGTTATTCAGCTATTCGTACGAAGTCTGGTCCAACCCGACCTCGAAGGTCGCGCCGCCTATTGCCTACTCGCTCACCGGGTATCCCGGATCGACCCAATGGGTGAAATACAAAGACCTCGCTATCGGAGGCGTTCTTACCGGACAGCGAATCCCGCAGACTGCAACTATCCACTACCGCTTCACCGGCGGGAGCTGGCAGACGGTCAAATTGCCGCTGGCAGGAGCCCCGAGGACCTCGATGGGATCAGGTGATTCCCTCTTGTTCAGCACGACGCTCCGGCAGGTTAACAAGTCGCTGGACTACTTTGTCGAGGCCGGCGAGTTGAAAACTGAAATTCAGAATATCGACGTGGTCGACCGTCCGAGAGTAACCAACATCACGCTGTCGGTTTTCTATCCAGATTATACCGGTCTTAAACCAACGACCCTCGACGAAAAATCCGGTTCGTTCTCAGCCGTCGTCGGAAGCCGCGCCACTATCAAAGTTGAGGCGAATTTGCCGATGCAAAAAGCCGAACTGGTTTGGGACGATTCCAGCAGGACTCCGCTGACCGTAATCGGCAATTCGATTGAAGGCGCCCTGCAGGTCGATAAATCGCGGTCGTATTACATTCACCTTTCCGACAATTTGGGCGAGACCAACCCCGACCCGATTCAGTATTACATGACTGCGGTGCCTGATGAGTATCCGACAATCGACGTCCTTTATCCAGGGTACGACGCGAATCTGACCGACGAGATGCTGATTCCGTTCAAACTCCATATCGGCGATGATTACGGGTTTACTTCACTTGTGCTCAAGTATCAGATCACTTCGCAAGGTGGAAAATCCAAGGAGAATGTGGCGGTGCTCCATTTCTCCGACCGGATCAAGACCGAAGGAGATATCGATTTCAACTGGGATATGTCGCCGCTCAACTTGTATCCCGGTGATTATGTCGCCTACCACTTTGAAGTTGCCGACAACGACAAGATCTCCGGCCCCAAAATTTCCCGTACGCGCGATTTTATCGCCCGGGTTCCTTCTGTTGATGAACTGGTGGCCGCGCTCGATCAGGATAACAAGCAAAGGGTTTCAAGCACCGAGGACCTGGTCAAGACCGGTCGCGATTTAGTTCAGCGCCTGAAAAACGCGGCGCGCAAGATCGACGCTCAATCCAAAGACAACGCCGGCAAATCGGCTGACTGGCAACAGCAAAAGGAACTTGAAGGAATTTCTCAGAAAAACGAAGAACTTCTGCAGAAAGTCGACACCCTCGCGAACAAAATGAATGAATCGCTGGATAAGCTCAAAGAGAATGCGATTTTGAGCCGCGAGATCATGGAAAAGATGCAACAGATTCAGAAGCTGTTTGAGGAGGTCGCCACGCCGGAAATGCGCGAGGCTCAGCGCAAACTGCAGGAAGCGCTCAAGAGCATGGATCCCGAGCAGATCAAGAAAGCGATGGAGAAATTCCAGAACTCGCAAAAAGATATGATGGAGCGCCTTGAGCGGACACTCGCTTTGCTTAAGAAAATGCAACTTGAGCAGAAGATGGAAGCGATGGTGCGCAAGGCCGAGGATCTGGCCAAGCGGCAGGACGCGAATAATAAGAAGACCGATCAGGCCGAAAGCGCGGGACTTCCCAATATCGCCAAGCAGGAAGAGGAACTGACGCAGTCGCTCGAACAACTCAAAAAAGATGTCGAGGAAATGCAGAAAATCGCGCAAGAGGCCAAGCTCGACCAGAAACCTGAGGTACAAAAATTCGCCGAGGCGATCAAGAAGACCGACGCCGGCGAGAATATGCAAAAGATGTCCAACTCGCTCTCGCAACAGCAGAAGCAACCGGCCCAGAAAGAAGGGAAAGAGGCGCTTTCCAAGCTGATGCAGATGGTGGGCGAGATGCAGAGCCAGCAGAACGCGATGAAGAACGAGAATAATTCGCAGATGCAACAGGCGATGCGCCGGGCGCTTGAAGACGCCAACTTTCTGTCGAAGTCACAGGAAGAGATGATGAACCAGGCGGCGGCGATGGACCCGCGGTCGATGGTTATGCACGATATGGCGAAATCACAACAGGATTTGGCCGCGGCCTGCAATGGTCTGAAGAACACAGTGGCGGAGATGAGCAAAGGTTCGCCATTTGTCGCCGCCGAGTTGACCAGTGTGCTCAATGAGGCGACCGGCAAAATGGAAGCCGCGACCGGAGCATTCGATCAGAAAAACGGATTCTCCGGAATGAACAGCCAGCGCGACGCGATGGTGGGTCTCAATCGCGCCGCCACCCGGCTTATGGAATCGCTCGATCAGCAGAAGAGTTGCAACAAAGGCGGAAGTTGCGACAAGAACATGTCTCAGCTTGAATCGATGTGCGACAAGCAGAGCAGTTTGAATCAACAGACCCAGAGTCAATGCAACAATCCGCAAAATCAGGGTCAAAGCGGCAAGCCCAATGCCGACCGTGAGGGATTGGCGCGGTTGGCCGCCGAGCAGGGGTCGATTCGCAAATCGATGGAACAGCTTGAAAAAGAATTCGGTGGATCGCGGCAAATCATGGGCCGCTTGTCCGATATCGCCGGCGAGATGAAAAAAGTGGAGGAAGAGTTGGCTGGGGGTGAGGCGGGACCGCAGACAGTCGAGCGCCAGCTCAAGATATTCTCGCGGATGCTTGAAGCGACCCGATCGCTCCAGCGCAAAGACTTCACCGACGAACGCAAATCGACCACCGCCACAACCAATGCAGTCATGATTCCGCAGGGAATTCCGGCCGGGCTGTTTGACGACCGTACTCCGATAGAAGACCGCCTGCGCGAATTTTTGGGTAAAGATTACCCGCCGCAATACGAGGAACAAATCAAAGCGTATTTCCGGGCGCTCCTCAAATCAGAATCGTCGCAGGGTGGTTCATCCCCGGTGACCGAGCCAACCCCCGCAACGCAGAATAAGTAGTGGGGGAGATGCGTATCCGATCCTGTCGTTTTGTTCTCGGTTGTATTGCGATTGTCTTCTGGGCACAAGTGGTTTCGGCGGAACAACCGGCCGACGCGACCTACGAAGACAAGATCACAGCCGTCCGGCAATTGATTAAATCGAAAAATGTCGACGGCGCTATCGCCATGCTCGAAGTGATGTTCGAGTCACGCGCCGACGATCAGCTTGTAGTCAATCTCCTTCGCAATTGTTACGAAGATACGCGAAACTGGGGGAAAGCCGAACTACTGGCGCGGCGACTGGTTGAGCGCGATCCCGGCAATTACAACTGGCGGCTCTATCTGGCCGAGTCTCTGGCCAAAGAAAATCTGGTAGATTCAGCGGTGCGGGCATACAAAGAGACCTTTGCCATGACGCCGGCATCCGATTCGGGGCGGTATTACGCAATCTTACACAGCATGATGGCGTTCGGCGCTCATAGCGGCGCACTTGAAATTGTAGATTCAGTACGGGCTCGATCAGGCAATACACGTGCGTTCGGGCTTCAGCGCGGTCAGCTCCTGCAAATGGAACGTCGGTTCGCCGAGGCGACAGAAGAGATGTTCACAGTGCTGGCCACTGACACCGGATACGCGGCAGGCGACGCCGAGGCACAGCTATTGAGCCTACTGGCCTACCCCGAAGCCACTGCTGAGGCCGAGAGAGTGCTGAGTTCAATTTCAAGCGAAGTCAACAGCGGCAGGGCGCTGAGGCTGTTGATGACTCACGCTATCAAGTCGGGACAATACGATCGGGCGCTGGCGTTTGCCATTCGCCAGGACACGATTCAAAAAGGCGAGGGCCAGCCGCTGGCAGACTTTGTCCGCCAGTGTTTTGACCGAAGGGCGTATGATCCAGTGGTTAAAGGCGCCGATTACACTCTGGCCCGCTACAAAAACGGCTCGTTCATGTCGGAACTGCGCTTTGACCGGGCGGAGGCGCTTGCAATTCTGGGCCATCATGACGCGGCCTTGTCGGCGTACCGCGAGATAGCTTCCGCCGCACCCACGCCGGCCGATTTGTCCGAGGCCTACTGCGGCATCGCGATTTTGTATCTCGACCAGTTGAACGATCCAACCAGTGCACGGACCTACTTTGACAGTGTAAAAGCACAGTCCGGGCGTGGACTGCCGTATCTCAGAGCAGTTCGACTGGCGCCGCTGTGCGATATTCGCGGAGGCGACTACGCATCGGCGAGAATCACACTGAACCGAATTATCGAGCAGAGATTTTCCGATGACATCATGGAAGAGGCGGAGTACCGTCTGGCGATTTTGGATTTGTTCGAGCACAGGTTTGATTCCACCAAAGCGGCCCTTAAGAAACTGACTGTCGATCATCCGCGGGGGTTGTATGTCAACGACGCCATGCAACTGATGATTGATATGGATCCGGTACTTCCCGATACGACTTTGCTGGTTCTGTATGCGCGGGGTGTCGAATGCGAGATGAGGCGAATGACTGATTCGGCGCGTCGGGCACTGGGTAAGTTAATCGACGCCACCGATCAGAAGTTGGCCGATGTGGCGCTCTATCGTTTGGCCAAAATGGAGCTTGAACAAAGCGACACAACCGCCACCTTGCGGGCGCTGGATCATCTCACCGAGAATTTCGCAGAGTCATTTTACCGGCCGTATGGATTGAAACTGAAAGCCGACCTGATTGTTGACCGACCGGGTGAGCGGGACAAGGCGCGACTGATCTACCGCGAACTTCTGGAAAAGTACCCGAACTCGCCGTTTGCTTCTGATGCCCGCACGCGCTTACGGGCGCTTGAAAAAGAAGGGCGGGTCGGTTAGTAATCCGAGAGCGCCTTCTGGGTCGATTTCATTTCGGAAATCTGACGTTCCAGATCGAAAATTCTCGCCTGCACGCTTTCGAACTTGTGTTCTTTGCGCTTGGCGGTCGTGCGAACCAACAGGCCCATCGAAATCAGCATAAACAGAATCGAGTTGATGGTGCGAAAAATATCGCCCATGTTGAAAATAGTGTCGAGAAACGCCGCGATTCCCAGACAGAACAGAATTGAACACCAGAGATACATAGTTGCCTCCAAATTTGTCAGGACACCCTGCGCCTGATTTTGATTTTGACTTGGGCGGGTACATTCCGTATCCTACCGCCCGCGTGCGCTCGGGTCCTATTATATTATCGGCAAACGACTTCCAAGGTTTAGAGGAGACTTCTGCACAATGACACAACGGCCGGCTGACCGGATGTACTGGGGAGGGGCGATCTTTGTTTGGCTGGGGTCGTTCATTGTCTACTGGCTGACTGTACAGCGCTCAATACCGTTCTGGGATTGCGGCGAGTTTATCGCCGCCGCGGCGTCCCTGGGAATTCCTCATCCGCCCGGAACTCCGCTCTTCATGTTGATAGGACGTGTCTTTTCAATCCTGCCAATTGTCGACGACATTTCTTTTCGCATCAATCTAATCTCGATCATTTCGTCGGCAACTACGGCAATGCTGGCTTACCTGATTACGTCGCGGATTATCCGGTACTTCTTTGCTGATCCGGACGAACTGCCGAACCGCATTGTGACTCTGGCCGGCGCCGTTGCCGGCGGGTTTTTTGTCGCCTTTGGCGCCACCAATTGGAGCAACTCGGTCGAAGCCGAAGTGTATGGCATAGCCATGGCGCTTTCCATGCTGATTCTCTTGCTTTCGCTGAAGTATTACGAAGAACGGGGGAGCCAGAACAGGGTCAAGTATATGGTTCTGGCGATGTATCTGGCGATGCTCGGGGTAGGCATTCATATGACGGTCTTTCTGGTCGTTCCGACCTGTGCGCTGGTGTTCATGCTCAACGATGACGCTCCTCGCCGCGACTGGGTGGTAGTGAGCCTGTTCATGATCGCCGAACTGCTGTTGATCTTGCTCTTCTCGAATACGCAACCGGGAGTCAAGGGATTCTACACGGTTTCGTTTGTCCTTGGTCTGGCCGTGCTGGCGCTGATCTACCGGTCGATAAACTGGGGGAGAGCGATAGCGATTGTTTCTATCTGTACGGTGATGGTTGGATTTTCCGAGTTCATAACACTTGCCCTGCCGGTCGGCACGGGTATCCTGCTGTTGTTCGGGTATCTTTCGCGAACGGGGAAGATCCAATTCGAGTGGCGTTCCGGAATAGCGATCATCCTTTTGGCGGTTATCGGATTCTCTGTTCATTTGTACATGCCGATTAGATCGTCACAAAACCCCCGTATAGATGAAAACATGACCTCGCGAGGGTACCGTCAGTTTGTCTATGCGCTTGACCGCAAGCAATACGGTCAGGTGTCGATGGTCGACCGGATGTTCCAGCGGCGCGGTGAGTGGGAAAATCAATTCGGCCGGCACGCCCACATGGGATTCTGGTCGTACTTCGAAGAACAGTATTCCGGGGCCGGATGGAAATTCGCGCCTTTTCTCGCTTTGGGATTACTGGGGCTTGGCGTGACGGCTCGCCGCAAAATGGAAATTGGATTGCCGCTGTTGACCTTGTTCTTGCTCAGCTCGGCGGGCCTGGTGCTATATATGAATTTCGCCGACGGCACCCGCTACAACTTTGACACTGGTGACGCGTATCTTGAAGTCCGCGACCGCGATTATTTCTTTACCCCGGCCTTTGTCGTATTCGGGATCGCCATCGGACTCGGAATTTCCGCGGCGCTGGCTTGGCTTTCGGAGCGATTGGGTCGCGACTCCGATTTGAAAAAGCGAATCGCCTATGCCGGAATGGCGCTGGCGATATTGCCGTCGATTGCACTGGCCGACAACTGGAATGAAAACAACCGGCGCGACAACACGCTGGCGTACAACTATGCCAAGAACCTTTTGGATTCATGTGACAAGGACGCCATTTTGTTTACGTCGGGGGATAACGACACCTTTCCGGTCTGGGCGCTCCAGGAGGCGTACGGCTACCGCAAGGATGTCAGAGTTGTCAATCTGTCGCTACTGAACACCGACTGGTATGTCGAGCAGATGAAATTCACATATAACGTCCCGATCTCGTTGACGCGCGAACAGATCCGCCATACCGTGTTCATGGAACAAAACGGCGAGGAGTATTCGCGTCCGGCGGAGAAATTCGTTGACCGGGCGCGCGGCCGCACGGCCTACATGGTGCCGGTTGGGTATGACAATCGTATCCTGACGATTGCCAATATGCTGATGGACGATATCGTGCTGGAGAACCGCTGGAAACACCCGATATGTTTCAGTTCGCCGCCCTATGCCGAGTCGCCGCTTAGGTTACAGGAGCGGACTATCCAGACCGGCGTCGCTTATCGCCTTGATCGCGATACGTCGATGAACGCAATCGATCTGGAGAAATCGGATTCGCTGTATCGGTCAGTGTATTCGTTCGGCCAATTGAACAGTTCAAGGGTCTATCGCGAAGAAAACGCCACCGGGCTTTTTATGGCCAGTGGGATGTTTTCCTCGCGGGTGTGCGATGGCTTTCTAGCCACCGGCGACACTGCTCGCGCAGTCCGATTGAATGACCATATGCGAAAAGTATATCCGGAATATTGGCAGTCGTATCTGCAAATGGCGGAGATCTACACTGCCCAGGGGGACACCACTAAGATTACGCCTTTGTACAAGACGCTGTTGGACACGTTGTCGGCCAATCTTAAAACTAATCCCAAGAACACTTACTATCTTCAGGATCGCGGGATGATTTCAATTGAGATTTTCAAACGGACAAAGGACTCGGCGCTCCTCAAATCCGGGACCGCCGACCTGATCGCCGCATTCGAAGAAAATCCCAACAGTGCCTATGCATTTCGCAAACTGGTGACTTCGCTGGGACAAGTGGGAAACTTTACCGCCATCCGATCAGCGGCCGAGCAGTACAGCCGGTACGGCGTGAATCTGGGTGATCCTCTACTAAATCAGATACTGGGGCGAAATCAGTCCTCTGCGCCCCAGCCGCGTCAGGAAATGTAGCTGAGGCCGGCCTATCCGATCAGCTTGTAGTCGGGGCGACGGCGGTATTGGCCGTTGACTCGCTCCATCATCTGCTCGTCGACAAACTGAAGTCGTATCTGGCGGGAGTCGGCGTGAAAACGATTGATGATCCGGTCGACTTCGGCTTCTGAGTATGTTCGCTGAGGTTCAAACTGAGCGAGGATATAGTCGAGCAGGTCTTTTCGGCCGGCCCGACCGGCGATGATCTGCTCGGCCTGAGCGGTGACAGTCGCCAGTTTCTTGGCGCGAATGCTCCGATTTGAATTCTTCTCAAGCCACTGCGAGACCGCCTTTTCAGGGATTCGCCACTCTTTGCCGATTTTGTATGCCTCGATTTCACCCGCCTGGACTTTGCGGGTGAGAACCTGAACGTTCATCTTGAGTTTCTGGGCCAGTTCGGTGGTAGTAAAGAACTCAGTTTCCCTGATCATGTTTGTCAATTCCTTGTGCCGGTATAGGATTCAAGTTCATCGGTGACGTCTGCCTATATATGCCCCTTACGAAAGTGATTCAACAAAATGTTTTCACAGAATTAATTTTCTTGGTCGACCGACAGGCGGGCAATACCTTGGAACCAGGCCGACCTGTGAAGGAGAAACGGAACCGTGACTATCTTTGTCTATATCGTCCTGTGTTTGATTTGGGGATCGACCTGGATGGCGATCAAGCTTGGGCTTTCCGACGCCCCTCCGTTTTGGTCGGCGTCCGTGCGTTTCATGCTGGCAATTGCGATTCTGCTTGTGATCTTGCGCGTGCGGGGGACACGCCTATCCGCCCAAAAATCCGATTGGCTGGTCCACACCGGGCCGGGACTACTGATGTACGGCGTCAGCTACGGCTCTGTCTATCTGGCGGAACAATTTATCAGTTCGTCACTGACCGCCGTGCTTTTCAGTACATTCCCTATATTCGTTGCGCTGATGTCACACTGGATTCTGCCGAGCGATCGGTTGCGAGGATTGGCCTGGCCGGGAATGGTTATTGGTCTGGCCGGGGTGGTTGTCATATCGTGGCATTCGCTGGAGCTATCGGGTGATCTGTTTGCGGGGGCAATGCTTGGTGTGCTGGCGTCTTTGGCGTCGGCGACCGGTGTGGTCCTGCACCGACGGCACGCAGTGAAAGTCGACATTGTCGCCGCGGCGACGATGCAAATGTCGCTCGGAATCCTGCTCTTGTTGGGCGGTGCACTCACTACCGAATCGATTGCCGATATGCGTTGGACTGCGGTATCGATTGGCTCGATTGTCTATCTGGCGGTCCTGGGAACAGTGATCGGATTTTTGGGATACTACTGGCTGATGACCCATATTAGCGTTGTGTCGGCGGCGATGATTGCTTTTGTCACGCCGCTGGTGGCGTCGCTGATCGGCGTGTTCTTCTTTGATGAATCATTTAGCGCACCGACAGCGGTCGGTGGCGCGATGATTCTCTTTTCGGTCGCTTTGGTTACCTGGTCACGCCGCACAGTCGCGCCGCCGCTCGTAGTCGCGGAGCCCTAACGATCGATTCCAATGCCAATCTCGAATGGGTCGGGATTCTCCGGATGATTCTTCGGACCTATCCAGCGTGTGGAATTAGAGGCATACTGTTCGTTATACGTGTCGTTCCCACCGCCGTCGATAAACAGACCGAAACAGTCGAGCAATGAACGCGGTCCCTGGTCACTCCCGTTGGCCCGGCCCAATGTTGTGCCGCTCTTAGAAATGTAGAGGTCATCGCCAATATGATCGTGGAAAATTCCCATCCCGTTGGCATTACCCCCGCCAAGCGAGAGATTGGGAACCGTGTACGAATCGTTGCCGGTGCGCTCATTGAGATAGCCGATACTGAAGTCATGCCCGGCTCCATTCGCCATGTTCATCGTCGAAACATAGCTGTCGTTCCCGTCGAAATCGTCAAGATACCCAATAGCAAAATGCGCGGCCGATCCCTGCACATACCAGACGCCGTTGTAGGTGTCGTCTCCGGACAAATCATACAGCGATCCCACCGCAAACCAGTATCCGCACCCTTGCGCGAAAAGACCCGCTGAATACGAGTCGTTACCAGCAAGATCGGCGAGAATGCCTACTCCGCCCGCCCAACTGTGGCCGTCGATAAAGTCGGCGCGGCGTCCGAACCCGCACCCTTGCGCGAGTGAAGAATTGTGGTCTTTGGTTTGCGACGACGGGCTGAATAACTTGATGTCCTCGGCGACATATTTGTCATCGCCGGAGGCATTAACAAGCAAGCCGCATCCACGGGTGTAGCCGAATCCCTGAGCACTTGACCAGCAGTAAAGCGAGTCGTTGCCAGAGCTGTCGATCAACATCCCAATGCCGAAGACCCCGCACCCCTGGGTGAAATGCTTGCCGACATAGAGGTCCTTTCCGGCATGGTCCATTAAAATACCGGCGCCGAAAATCCCGCACCCGAGCGAGGCGTTGGCGGTTTGGTAGATGTCATCGCCTGATTTATCAATCAGAATATTAATTCCGATCACTCCGCCGGCGAACCCCTGAGTGGTGGAGTCCTCGTTGAGGTACTGGTCGTTGCCGGCGGCGTCAACAATGATCGCATACGGCGAAGGGCCGAATCCGGTCGGGAACTTGTACAGGTCGTCCCCGCCGCCGTCCAGGATGAGCAGAGGGGCCTCAAGATACTCGTACTTGTCGTTCCCCTTGGTCCCCACGACAATGAGTCCATGACGGGTCTTGATTTCAATCTTGTCGGTAGGGAACTGGCAGAGTGAAATAGAGTCGGCGGCGCGACGGGCGGCTTCGACGACATCTTCAATCCCGGCAGTCATCGCGCCAAAGTCAACCTGAGCGGCGAGCTGTTCGACAAACTCGCGGTCATCTTCTTTTTCAGTTAAGAAAAACTCCATGAGCCGACTTCTATTTTTTCCCTTTTCGATCTTGTCGACCGCTTTGGCAAAAGCAAAATCTTTATCATTAGCAATTTCCCAAATCAAATCAATTTTCCTGCGCAAGGCGGCATATTGGTCGCTGGTGAGCAAGTTTCGGGAGGTAGCCAGATCGACATGGCGGGCGGTATCCGAAAATTTTGTGTATTTCTCCAGCGGATCGCCGATCAAACCGCGCCGAACCGGCTGATCAATTTTGCGGGCGCAAAATGCAGTTAGCGCGGTGATATTGGAAATATCAGTTTCGATTTGAGTGACATTAAGGTCGGCGTATTTGGGGAGCTTGAAGGGGTTTTTGTGGAGCATAGTGAAGTACGAAAGTCGCCATGCGTCGCCCCCCCATCCGGCCATTTCGTCCTGGTCGAATCTGAATTGGTCGCGAGTCATGCCGACCTGCGAAAGAGCCGAATCGATCAGTTCGGCTTGCTGTAGACCGTCCTCGCGAGCCGGTATCGATTGTCCCTCTGCCGAGGTAACCAAAGCCAGCAGAGTAGTTAAGCAAAGAGCGTATCGCAACACCGTCACTTATCCTCCTTGTATTCGCTTTCCAGAAGCGAATAGCACAACAAGTCCACAAATTCGCCATTGATCACCAAAGACTCCCGCATGGTCCCTTCGTGCCGGAAGTTCATCCCGCCGACCAGTTTCTCCGACCTGAGATTGCCGCGACAAACGGCGACAAACACACGGTGCATCTTGAGCACTTTGAAGGCGTGCTGTAGCATCTCGTTGAGCACAGCGCGGCCGACCCCTGTGCCCCAAAGACCGGGGACGCCGACCACCACCGCCAATTCGCATTTGCGGTTTTTCTCGTCGATCGATTCGATAGCGGCGTACCCAACCGATACATCATTTGCCAGGATCAGCTTGAGCCACGTTTTGGGGTTTTCACGCAGACGCTCAAACCACGCGGTGATCTCAGGTTTGGTTTTCAGACGATTGGACAGGTATTCATTGACGATTGGGCTATTGCGCCACATCAGGACAAGGTCAAGATCGTCAGCCACCAGATCGCGTAGAGATACCATAGATACCACATAAGATAGTTAGACGGGAACGTCAGGACAGCTAAAAGTGAGGCATCTTACAGTTGCACCGATAGCAGAAACAGGATATATTATGTGAAATTTGTCACAAGATAGTCAGTTGAGAAGGAGTGACCGGTGAATCTGGACAAAGTGGCTCAGTTGAGTAAACAGATTTCCGCTGAGTTTATCGATCTGAAATTTTCCGACCTGATCGGATTTTGGCACCACATCACAATTCCGGCGAGTGCGCTTGGTCCTGAACTATTCGAAAACGGGGTTGGTATCGACGGTTCTTCTTTGCCCGGCTACTCATCAATCGAGCGCGGCGACATGATCTTACGCCCCGATCCTGAGACTGCGTTTGTCGATCCGTTCTTGGATCGCCCGACAATCTCAATGCTCGGCGATATTATGGAAAGCCACGACACCGTGGCTCCGTACTCGCGCAACCCGCGCCGCGTGGCGGCTGATGCCGAGCGGGCGCTGGCCAAGCTGGTCCCCAACTCGACAGCAATCCTTGGCCCCGAATTCGAATTCTACGTCTTTGACAAAGTGAATTATTTTCAGGGACCGCAGGCGGCATTCTATCAACTCGAATCAGCCGAGGCGGCCTGGGACCCCTCGCACGACGACGAGAATCTCGGCTACAAAATTCCATATAAGGGCGGCTACCATGCCGCGCCACCGCGCGACCGTTCGGCCAATCTTCGGTCGCAAATTTCAGCAATGCTGGCCGAGGTTGGCGTTGGGCTCAAGTACCATCACCACGAAGTGGGCGGCGCCGGACAGCACGAAATCGAAATCAAATTTCAGACACTACTCAAAGTCGCCGATCAGGCGATGTTGGTCAAATACTTTGTCAAAAACCAGTGCCTGCGCGCGGGGAAAACCGCCACTTTTATGCCGAAGCCGCTTTTTAACGAGCCGGGATCGGGATTACATGTACACCAGTATCTGGCCGATAAGAACGGTTCGCTTTTTTGGGATCCAAAAGGACCCGGCCGAATGTCGCAACTGGGGCTTTGGTACATCGGCGGCATACTCAAACATGTCGATGCAATCCTGGCCTTTAGTAATCCGTCGACCAATTCATTTAAGCGATTAGTCCCGGGATTTGAAGCGCCGGTAGCGGGGACATACTCAGTTGCCAATCGCACCGCCTGCATTCGCATTCCGGGGTATCAGCGCGACCCGAAGACAATGCGCTTTGAATTCCGTCCCGGCGATGCCACGATGAATCCGTATTTGGGAATGGCGGCGATGCTGATGGCTGGGCTTGACGGTATCGCCAATAAGATCGATCCGGGACTCCCGCTCGATCGCAATTTGGATGATCTGTCGCCTTCAGAATTGGCTGGCATTCACCAATTGCCGCCGTCGCTGAATCGCGCCCTCGACGCCCTCGAAATCGACCACGCCTTTTTACTGCGCGACGGTGTTTTCACTGAGGACCTGCTCGAAAACTGGATAAAGATCAAACGAAAAGAAGTGGCCGAGATTCGCGTCCGCCCTACCCCGTACGAATTTGAGATGTATTACGATATGTGAGGATTTGGTGGCCCACTGCTTGGGATGGGTTTTGCCTAATATGATCGGAAGTGCGCTGATCGCTGATCCCAAAGCAAGGGGCTTGTTAAAAACGTCCCACGCGCCATCGTTGGGAGGAGCGACGTCGTCGGCGCGACAAAGCAATCTCGTGTGATTGTTTTGACTTTGCCGGAAGAAGAGATCGCCTCGCTCCGCTCGCAACGACAGAGAGGCGGGTTTCTCATCTATCCCCAAGCTATCGCGTAAGAGACTTCGTGGCGCCGATCTATGACCCCACAGATATGGATTGCTCGGAAAGTCACTTCGGTTTTACTATCGGTGAATTGAGCGGGGCTCCCACGGCTATGTCACACCGATGGTTTGGCTGTCCGTGCGGTGGATTCATCCCCGGAGCAGTCGTGGTATTGGCCGTCTGGGCAGGGATATTCTGTTGCGGCGAATTTGGTAGCGCTTGTACAGTCCCCGGCGGTGAACTGAGCGGCGCTCCCACGGCTATATCACAACGATGGTTTGGCTGTCCGTGCGGTGGATTCATGCCCGGCGCGGTAGCTGATTCGACGGCAGTTTCATAAGGATTCATCACAGGGGAGGGCTGAACCGCAAGTGACTCAGACGATGCGGGGGCAGACTGTGTCATGCCGGCGTCGGACTCTGAACCCTTGCTCGCAGGGGTATCCGATGATTCCTTGCAGGCCATCGCAAAGACCATTAAGAGAATGAGAATCGTCAGGCTCATGCGCTTCACAAAAAACCTCCTGCTTTTGATGGGTACACTTTTTGGGGGTCTCGAATCAAGGTAGGTGCAGTCGGCGGTTAAGTCAATCCAATGCTCTTTATTTATTCCCGAGGGGTCGTTCCCTCTTCTCACTTTCGGGGTAATGCACCATTCGATGCGCAAAATGCAATCTCTCGACCCGAAAGTATCACTCCATTCGCTACCACTACTGCACTGCCAACGGACTCACCCCTTCCGGTGCACCACCATTGCGCCGCCCTGATTGGTGGCGAGGATCGTCATCTGCGCGATCTGAACATGATCGGGACGGGAGGCGGCCCAGACAATAGCGTCGGCGACATCGTCACCCGATAGCGCCGTGATCCCCTGATAGACTTTGTCGGCTCGCTCCTTGTCGCCGGAAAAGCGGACGACTGAAAATTCAGTCTCGGCCAAACCCGGATCGATGGAAGTCACTCTAATTGGCGTGTCGACCAAATCCATCAGCATTCCGCGATTGAGGGCGTTGACCGCAAACTTAGAGGCGCAGTAGACATTCCCCATCGGATAGAGCTCGTGGCCGGCAATCGAGCCGATATTAATAATGTGGCCGCGGCCACGCTTGATCATCCCCGGCAGAATCGCGCGAGTCATCCAGAGAAGCCCCTTCACATTGGTATCGATCATCTCGCTCCAGGCAACGTGGTCGCCGTCCTGAATCTTTTCAAGCCCCCTCGCCAAGCCGGCGTTGTTGACTAAAATATCTACCGCCTGCCACTCGTCGGGGAGATGTTCGGCAACTCGGTTGACATCTTCCCGCTCGCGAACATCCAATCTCCGAACCAGACACGGGGTGTCGAGACGTTCGGCCAGTTTGTGCAGACGGTCCTCGCGGCGGGCGGTCAGGATCAGGCGGGCGCCCTCGCGGGCGAACCGCTCGGCGGTAGCCATGCCGAACCCGGACGAAGCGCCGGTGATCAGAACGATCTTATCTTTGAAAGCAGTCATCGTGTCTCCAGATTGGGGTCAGGTTCAGTTGGGCCAATCTATGGCCTCAAAGAACTTAGGTCAAACGGCGTCAGAATCGGGGCAGGAAGGAAGCCTACAGCCCACCGTGGCAGGGCCACGGCCGAGGGTCTTCGGCGCTTTGAAACGAGAGTCCGCCCATGTGCCACGATTTTCAAAAAGACAGTGTCCGGCGGCAAAATCCGTCAAACTCCGCTTTTGCGTATGAATAGTCCACAAACATGCGGACTGACGTTTTGTAAAAGTGCGGCTTCGTCTTGAATCCGCCGTCTCGGCTTTGTGAGTGGTGGTCGTCCTCAGCCACGACGATGATGGTGTACTTCAACATGGCAAACCTTAAAGGGGACCGGAAGGAAGCTCGCCGCCCACAAAAACCAACTTGGTTGGCCCCTGTCTTTTAGTTCGACTGTTGAACTCTCCTGCGTATATGATGTGCAATCCCCATATCTGGCCAACGGCCCAAAAACAGATGGCGTGCCCGATGAAACCCAAGAAATCCGCATAACTTATTGTCCTGCTAATTCTTAGCGTTGAAATGCCCTATTTTGTGCCTGAGATATTTATTTTGGCATCCGGTATGCAATTGTTACAGTCTGTAGCAAAGAACCACTGCGCCAGTCCCGATATAATAGGGTAGAGACCATACCCGACCTTTCCGGGATCGGACAGTTCGACCGAAGGAGATTGGTATGGCCGACGAAAAGAGGAAGAAGGCATTGTTGCCAAAGAAGACGTATTGGCACTTGTACAGCCTGCAGAATCTGGAGTCGAGCAAACTGATTCAGGTGGTCAACAAGGTTCTCAAGCGCGAATACGTCCTCATCAAGTAAAAACATTTTCACTTGACAGCCACAACCCCCCGGACTACCTTCGGGACTTGACCTGCCTGCCACGGGCGAGGGAATGCCGGAGCTATGCTCCATGTGTTTGTGGTTCAGGGATTTGAAGTATGTTTAAGAAAAAAATTACCTTTTTAGTCATTCCGGATTCATCGGGAGTTTCCCGTCAACTACGGATCCCGGTGGCATTCTTTTACATAGCCGCCAGTATTGTGCTGTTCCTGGTTGTTTCCAGTTTGTTCTTTGGCGCCGAGTTCCTAAGCGCTCGGGTGTCGGATCTGGCACTGGCCCAGTACAAGCTTGAAAACGCCCGGTTACATGACAAGTTTGACCAATTCAGTGTTCGTCTAAATGAAGCGGAAACCCGGTACCGGAATCTGGTCCAAAAAGAAGTCGCGATCCGCAACCTGTTCAATCTTCCCGAAATCTCCACCGAAGAACGCCAGCTTGGTATCGGCGGTCCGGGGGGGTACGGACCGGTATTATTGACCGAGTCCGACCGGCAGACCTTTTTGACCGAGGTCCAGCTCGACCAGCTATTGCGGCTTTCGGAATTCGAGGCTGAGCAGTTTGTCGAAGTCGAACGATCAGTATCCAAGGTCAAAGAGAAACTCGACCATACGCCGTCGATCTGGCCGACCCAGGGATGGCTCTCTCGCGGATTCGGGCGGCAGTTTGATCCGTTTACCGGCGAAGAAGAAATGCATTGCGGCCTGGATATCGCCAACCGCACCGGTACGCAAATCTATGCGCCGGCCGGTGGTCGGATAGTTGGCGCGGGACCGATTATCGCCGGAATGGGGAATGCTATTGTTGTCGATCACGGATATGGACTCCAGACCCGCTACGGACACTTGTCCAAGGTGCTCGTGAAATCGGGCCAGCGAGTCAGTCGCGGCGATTTGCTGGGACTCATGGGTTCAACCGGCCACTCGACCGGCCCTCATCTGCACTACGAGGTATTCAAAGACGGTCGCGCGGTCGACCCCAAGCAGTACATCCTAAACAAGATGTGAAATCCAAACCCCGCTTTCAGCGGGGTTTTTTTTCGCTGTTACTCTCCTCTTAATCAGTGAATATTCGAGTCTGAATTGTCCGAGAACCCTCAGGCTGGTTTCGGCGTTCTTTTGACTTACCATGAGTAAAGAGACAACTGCCACTATTAAAGTCGACGGCATGCACTGCGCGTCGTGTGTCGGATCGGTCGAGCGCGGCGTGAGCGCACTGAATGGTGTGGCTCGTACCTCTGTCAATCTGGCGACCGGAACCGCGGCGGTGACTTTTGATTCGACAGTTGTCTCAGGCGAGCGAATCATGGAGAAGATTCGCGAGATCGGATACGGCGCTCGTCCTGGGCGACCGGATTTGTTGGCGGCGTCGGCCGAAGAGACAAAGACAGCCGCACGACGAATGTGGTTGGGAATGTCACTGGCTTTGCCGCTGATGGTCATCGCAATGTGGCCGATGTTGGGCGGGGGGCATCAACACATTTTCAGTCCGACAATTGACGCTTTGGTTCAGGCGATGCTTGCGGCGGTAATTCTTATCGTAGCAGGAAAAGAAATCTTCGCCGATGCCGCCTTGCAGACCCGCCATCTGCGGGCCAACATGAATTCACTGATCGCCATGGGGACACTCGCCGCGTTTGGCTGGAGTGTTTACGCGATGGCGGCGCTTTCTGGCGGTCATGCGGAACTGTACTTTGATTCGGCGGGAATGATCGTTGCGCTGATTCTGGTTGGCAGATATTTGGAAGCGCGCTCAAAAGGAAGAGCAGGCGAGGCAATCAGCGCGCTGATAAAATTGCAACCGTCAAAAGCAACTGCGCTCATCAACGGAGTTGAGATCGAAATTGATTCAGTGGCCTTGAGGCCGGGAATGCAGATGCTTGTCCGGCCGGGAGAACGGATTCCGGCCGATGGAAAAATTGTCGACGGTGAGCCGGCTGTCGATGAATCAATGCTGACCGGTGAGTCTCTGCCGGTAGATAAAAAAGTTGGCCAGCAGGTTTTGGGAGGATCAATCAACGGCAACAGTGCCTTCCGGGCCGAAGTTACGGCGGTCGGTGAGGCAAGTTTTCTGGCGCATGTGATTCGTCTGGTCACCGACGCCCAGTCGCGCAAAGCACCGGTGCAGAAATTGGCCGACAGGGTGGCGTCGGTGTTTGTCCCGGGGGTCATTGCAATCGCAGGACTGACTTTAGTCGCGTGGCTCTGGCTGGCGCCGGGGAATCCGATGGCGATCAAGTCGGTGGTGGCTGTACTTATTATCGCCTGTCCCTGTGCGCTGGGTCTGGCGACTCCGACAGCGGTTCTGGCCGGAACGGGGCGAGCGGCAAAAGAAGGGATCGTTGTTCGCGGCGGCGATGTTCTCGAAAAACTGGCTGGTGTGACAGCAGTATTATTTGACAAGACCGGCACGCTTACGCAAGGCCGACCACAAGTAATTTCGGTGATATCCGCGAATGAACATTCACAAGACAAGTTGCTGCAAATCGCCGGATCGGCCGAGAGTCAATCCGAACATCCGATCGCGTTGGCGATCACGGCGGAAATGAAACGCCGGGGATTGCAGTCGATCGAAATCAACAGCGTCATCGCGCGACCGGGTCTTGGTTTGACTGCGCGATTCTCAGGTGGAGCGCTGACCATCGGATCGGAATCGTATTTACAATCAAAGGGCATCGATCTGTCGATTCTGGCATCTGAAATCGCGAGAGAGAAATCTTTCGGGCATACTATGGTCGCTGTCGCTGTAGAAAACAGACTCATTGGTGTGATTGCGGTTGCCGATGCGATCAGGCCGGAATCAAGAAGTGTGATCAGTCGGCTGAGCCAGCAGTCATTCAAAGTTGTGATGGTGACAGGCGATAACGCGGGTACAGCGGGGCAGATTTCTAAATCGCTGGGTATTGAGAAAGTGGAATCCGACGTCAAGCCGGCGGAGAAACAAGAAATCGTAAACAAATATCGAGCAGACCGACATATTGTCGCGATGGTCGGTGACGGGATCAACGACGCCCCGGCGCTGGCGGCCGCCGATGTCGGGATTGCGATGGGGTCGGGAACAGATGTCGCGATTGAGTCGGCCGACGCAGTCTTGATCGCGCCGAATCTGGAACGGTTGGTTACACTCTTTGCGCTGTCCAAACGGACACTGAGAGTCATCCGCCAAAATCTGTTCTGGGCGTTTGCGTATAACGTGATTGCCATTCCCGTTGCCGCCGGTGCTCTGTATCCGGCCTTTGGCGTTACGCTCTCGCCGATGATCGCGGCACTGGCTATGAGTTTGAGTTCGGTCTTTGTGGTGACCAACGCGCTCAGGTTGAACCGGGTGAAGTTGTGAAGAGGATATTGAGCTCTGTTGTAGGTCGAAATCCCTTGCCGCGACAGCGGTCCCGCCAACGGCGGGATGTTTCGACATCTTCCTCAATTTCAAATTGACTTCATGTCCAAACTGACTTCATGTCAAAATTGACTTCAGGCTGAGCCTGTCGAAGCCACGTAGGTCGGGTTGCCAGCCCCGTTTACGGGGCGCAGCTACCCGACAATGTCGCGAGGCAAAGCATAGTAGGTCGGGTTGGCAAGTTACCCGCGTGAGCGGGGAACGCAGGCTACCCGACACTTTCTAAAACCGCAGATGTCGGGTAGACAAATCGTGTCGTCTCCGACGATTCGATTTGCCAACCCGACCAACGAAGACTCGTCGTGGTGTCGGGCGTCCTCACCCGACACCGATTGCGGTCAGGTGGGGACGCCTGACCGCACGATATCGAATACGGCAGGAGCACAGGGCTCCTGCCCTACGTCAATCTTTGTAGCTTGCGCTATGACCGGCCTTCGCAAGATATTCTCCCATGCCGCATAAGCTCTCTTCGCGCAAAGCGCTCTACCTATTCACGTTTCTGGTGATCTTTCTTTTGGCCGAAGCAGTCTGGTGGGTGATTTTTATGGCCCAACTGGTTGGCGAAAAAGAGCGGATGGCCCAGGAGCTGAAGGCCACGCCCGAATATGTCGAGCAAATGCACAAAGAGGAAATTCGCCGGCAAATAATGGTCGGATTCGAGGGGTCGTTTTTCATTTTGGTTTTCGCCGCGGGGGTCTGGCTGATGTACCGGGCAGTCGTTCGCACCGAAGAACTCAAATATCACCAGCAGAATTTCCTGATGGCGGTCACACACGAGCTGAAAACTCCCTTGGCCTCAATGCGCATCTATATGGACACGCTCCAATCGCCCAAGATTCCACCCGAGAAAAAGGCCGAGATTATTCCGCGCCTGAAAGAAGATGCCGCACGGCTTGAAAAACTGGTGCAGAATATTCTGGAGGCGGGAAAATTCGAGCGGCATGGGTATCATCTGAATATCGAAGAGACCGATTTGAGCAAGCTGGTTCGTGAGCGGGCGATTGTGCTCGACCGGATACCGACTGAAATCCCCAAGAAAGTAACATCGCAGATTGCCGAGGGAATTTCTATTCAGGCGGACGCCTCCGCGCTCGGTCGAGCGATTGATACCATACTCGAAAACTCACTCCAGTACCACGACGGAAAGCAGATCGTAGTAGATGTCAAACTGGAACGTGACGGCGCCAAGGCGCGGCTTGAGATTTCCGATCAGGGAATTGGCGTAGAGAAGAAGGAAATTGGAAAAATATTCGACCGGTTCTACCGCGTTGGCGATGAAATGACACACAAGACCTCGGGGACAGGTCTCGGCCTCTATTTGTGTCGCGAGATCATTCAGGCCCACGGCGGCAAGGTGACCGCGCATTCGGGTGGAGCGGGGAAGGGAACCAAATTTGTAGTGACGATGAAAGTGAATGGGAACGGATGAAGACAGTATTGTTGGTTGAAGATGATAAGAACTTGGCGCAGGGACTGGTCATGAATCTTGAGGCCGAGGGGTATCAGGTGGTGCATGTCGCCGACGGCCTCTTGGCATTCGATACCTGCCGCAAAGGGAATTTCGATATGGTCCTTTTGGATATCCAACTCCCCGGCAAGGACGGCCTCACCATTTGCAAAGAGCTTCGCCAGCATGGATACACTCTCCCTATTCTATTTTTGACCGCGCGTGATGAGACCGAGCAAAAAGTCGAAGGGCTCTTGGCCGGCGGCGATGATTATATCACCAAGCCGTTTGATATGCAGGAATTGCTGGCGCGGATGCAGGGCGTCTTTCGCCGCGCGGCCTGGCTGGCAACTGATGAAACGCTTAGCGGATCGTATGAATGGGCGGGGCGGAAGATCGATTTTAGGACATTTCAGGCGACCGGCCCCGAGGGGACATTTGAACTGACGCGCAAAGAGTGTATGGTGGTCAAGTATCTGGTCGAGCGGGAGGGAGAAGTGGTTAGCCGCGACCAACTGCTCGACGCAGTCTGGGGGTATCATATTTATCCGACCAACCGGACAATCGACAATTTCATTTTGCGCCTTCGCAAGATTTTCGAGGACGACCAGAAAAATCCAAAGTACTTCGAGACAATCAGGGGCGTGGGGTATCGTTTTTCCGCGGAGGGCAAGGCGAGAGAGTGACAATTCGTGCCGTCGGGTGCCCTCACCTGGCGGCTTGTTTCTCTTCGTAGGTCAATCTCGTCTTCGAGGTTGACGATAGTCAGGTAATCCTCGACCAATAAACTGCGAAGAGCGTCAGGAGGGCGGCGGCGATGACGGTAAACCAGATGAAGAACTCAGTCAA
Source organism: uncultured Ignavibacteriales bacterium (assembly GCA_964571235.1). Lineage (GTDB taxonomy): Bacteria > Zixibacteria > MSB-5A5 > GN15 > FEB-12 > JACRAV01. The sequence continues at coordinate 700,915 of CAZNAI010000003.1, forward strand.
CCGGCGGATATGGCCCGGGCCTTTGTACATGAGTGTGCGGAAGCCAAGAACACCGTCGAGAAGCATGTATGCCCCGAGCGCTAACAGCACCGGAAGCGGGTTGAGGGTGCGGCAAGTGACATAGACAAGCCCTCGCGTGCCGATGTGGGTTGCCAAAGCGGCGATTCGCTCAATGATGCCCGATATCCCCTCCCAGAAAAATCGCTGACCGCCCGGAAGTGTAGCAATAGTCGCCTCCAATGCGTTCGCCCCTTCCTCGAGTACCGTCCCCTTCAGAAGATTTGGCGTGGTTGCGACTACCCAGGCCTCAATCGCGCCGATGCCAGTGCCGAATGCGATCAATTGCCAGAGTGTCAGATCACGCAGAAAGATAAAGAAGACAACCGCCAATCCTAACTCGGTGATGCCGGAGATCAGGCCGTTTAACAAGGCGGATTTTTGTGTTGCGAGGGTTTCTCTTGGGAGGCGTTTCATCACGAGGGTGTGAAGGAGCATCTTGAGCATCACGCCGAATCCCCAGGAGCCGGAGCCCAGAATAAAATATTTCAGACGGACGTCGTGGGCGAAGTAGACGTACGCAACCGCGGCGGCACCGACCGCGATGCACCCGGCCTTGGCAATCGTCTCGTTGCGCTTGGTTATGGCATCGGACATGATGTGGATAGGATAGGGGATTATTTGAGATCGGGCAAGGGGCAGAGAGTCCCGATACAAGGTGGCGTCCTGCGTCTCGCGTGACGCGCTTTGCAGGATACAAACGTGTCAGCCGGGGCGTCTGACGCGACGTTGGAACTTTGCGTCATCTCCTCATGAGACGTATCTTCCCCCCATGCTCACGCTCATCCTCGGCCTTGGCAATATCGGTAAGAAGTACGACAAGACGCGGCACAATCTCGGGTTTGAGGTTGTCGATCGGGTGGTGGAGAAGTTGGGGGCAGTGCGGCAGGAGGATGGGGAGTGTTATCAGTGGTGGAAGGGGGAGGTGGAGAGCCAAGACGAGGAGGGATTGCTTCGTCGCGCCGTCCTTCGACAGGCTCAGGATGACGGCGCTCCTCGCAATGACCAGCCAGATGGCTGGACCGAGGGGCTTCGCCGCTCACGATCTGTCTACTTTGCAAAACCCACCACCTATATGAATGGGTCGGGGGAGGCGGCGAAAGAGCTCATGGAGCAGTTGGGAATCACGCCCGCTGAAATACTTGTGATCGTCGACGACTTTCAGATCCCGCTTGGCGCTGTCAGGTTTCGGCCGAATGGCTCGGATGGTGGCCACAATGGCCTCGTGTCGGTCATCGAAGAGCTTGGGACGCAAGCGTTTCCACGACTTCGGCTGGGGATCGGATTACCCCAAGACAAGGCCCAGGTAATCGATTATGTCCTCACTAAGTTCAACGCTGACGAAAAGCCCACCGTCGAGAAGATGCTTGCCATTGCCGGCGAAGGAGTTATATTTGCCCTCCAACATCGCCTGGAAAAGGTGATGTCGAAATACAACTTTAACCCTGCTCCACCGGACCTCGCTTGAGGTGTGCGGTGGGGCCGTTAACCGGGTGAAGAGGTGACATTGTCACCCTCGCACCTATAACCGTAACGTCCGTAGGGAGGAAGTGCAGTGAAACTGTACGAGACCTGCTTTATTGTCAATCCCCAGACCGACGAGTCCGCTATCGAGAAAACCGTCAAGTCGGTGGTCGATCTGATCACCAATCGCGGCGGGAAGATCGTGGTCGACGACCGCATGGGAACCCGTCGCATGATGTACCCAGTCGACGGTCTCACTCAGGGGTACTACACCAGTTTGATTTACGAAGCTCCGCCGACAGTGAACTCCGAACTTGAGCGTCACTATCGACTGGACGAATCGTTCATCCGGCACATCACTATTCTGTATGAAGGTGATCCGGAACAAGTACGCGCGGCGCGTGAACTTCTGCAACAGTCGATGGATCGTGCCGATCAGGCGGCGGCGGAAGCGCGTCGTGAAGCACGCGAAAATCGTGACGGCGGCGGTGGATTCCGTGGCGGTCGCGGTGGCGGAAGATTCCGCGACGACGATGATTATCGTCCGCGCGGGGGTGGAAGAGGCAGACACGACTAGTTCGTTGAATCGCGTCTCGACTACGCTCGACGCGTCGCACCCATGATGGTGTATGGAATGAAGATGTCGAAACCGCAGGGGTTTCGACCTACAGAAGACAAAGAGTGAAAGTAGGTCGGGTTCTGAGAGAGTTCGCCGTGGCGAACGAGCGAAAAACCCGACATCGATGTGATTGAAAAATTAGTGTCGGGTTTCTTGTCCCGCCAAAGCGGGACGACGGAACCCGACCTACGAAGAGAGAAAATCAGGAGTTTGAAATGGCTGAGTTCATAGAGAAGAAACGGCGCAAACTGTGCCGCTTTTGCGAAAATAAGATCCAATATCTCGATTTCAAGGATGAGCGCTTACTGCGTCGGTTTATGACCGAGCGCGGCAAAATTGTGCCGCGTCGCATTTCCGGCAACTGCGCGACCCATCAGCGGAAACTGACTGCGGCGATTAAGCGGGGACGTCATATGGCGATCCTGCCGTTTGCGTCGGAGTCGTTCCGGTAACAATCCCGATGGAGTGGCGTCAGGTCACGCCCGGCTGTCGCCGGGACTAAGACCTGACGCAACGAAGAAGTGCTTCGATTCCACTCTGATACAGGATGAGAGACCGATGGTTGTTTCAATACGGTGTGCCGATCGCGCTGGTGCTGTACGGCCTGTTTGCCTTCGGGTTCGGGCAACTTCGCGAAGTGCCGATGATGGCGCTTGTGCTGTCGGCCGCGACCTATGTTACGATAGTCTTCCTGTTTGCAGGGATTCCGTCGCTGGTTTTTCACGGCCAGACGAAACTTCTGATCGCTGGAATGGTGCTTGGAGTCGGTGTATCAGCGATCTTACAGCAGGGATCAATGCCTGTAGTTATGTGGACGCTGACCTGGCTGATGTTGATCGGATCGACAGTAACAACAGGGATGCTGGCTCGGAAAGGTCGGCCGTTTGCAGTGGTATATCCGGTCGGATTGGTGATTGTAATGGTGCTCAGCTTGGCGCAATATCTACCGCTGTACGAGGTGACAACCGAGATCGCGCGAAACGGCATTGATGGAATTGTGGGAAACGCGAGAATGCAGATGACAGTGGCTGGATACACGCCTGATCAAGTCGACGAAATCGCCGGTGCCTTTACCGCGGTGCTCAATGCGATGATTCGTTTGATGCCGGTTGGGTTTGTCCTCGGCGCCGGAGTGCAGTACTCGCTCGGGTATCTTTGGTTTAGTCACCGTGCGTTGGCGCCAAGCGGAAGTCCCTCGGTTGTACCACCGTTTGCGACCTGGAAAGCGCCGTTTGGATTGGCGATTATCGTGCTGGTTGGATCAGCAATGCGATTGTTGGGCGGCGAGAGCATGAAGATTGTCGCGGACAATCTGCTCATTGGTGTCGGTGTGATCTATCTGATTATGGGGATGGCGCTGATCGAGAGTTTCATGCGCCGTACACATTTTGGGTGGGTTGGGCGATTATTCGTCTATGTCGCGCTGTTTTTGGCGCAGATTATCGGCTTGTTAGTAGTGGCCCTGCTTGGGTTTATCGACAGCTATGTTGACTGGCGGGCTCGGCCGCAAAGATCGATTGATGAGACAGTATGAGTTGTTATATATTTGAAAAAGAGGTGTTACGATGAAAGTGATTCTTCGGGAAGATGTGGCCGATCTCGGTACTGCCGGGCAAACGGTCGAAGTAAAGTCCGGATACGGGCGGAATTTTCTTTTGCCGCGTAATCTGGCAATTGCGGCGACAAGCGCCAATCTGAAATCGATCGGCGAGATCGAGAAACAAAAACTGGTCCGCAACCGCAAACGCCGCAAAGCGGCCGAGCTGGTGAAAGACCGGATCGAGAAGCTGTCGCTGTCTCGCGAAGTGCTGGTTGGTGAAGAAGACAAAATGTTCGGTTCGGTGACCTCCGGTGACCTGAGCGAAATGCTCGAAAAAGAAGGGATCATCGTCGACAAGCGGGCAATCGAACTTGAAGAGCCGATCAAAGCGCTCGGAGTTTACACCGTGCCGGTGAAGTGCGACCGCGAGGTAACAGCAAATCTTCGCTTGTGGGTGATCAAGAAAAGCTGAAATGAATTTTCTTGAAGTAAAGCTCGAAGGGCTGGCGCTTGATATGACCACCAATACACCGGTGGTGATATTGACTCCCGACGGGCTGGACAAAGTGCTCCCGATCTGGATCGGTCACGCCGAGGCGTGGGCGATTGCGATGGAGCTTTCGGGGGTGGGGGCCAAACGACCGCTGACCCACGACCTACTCAAGAATGTCATTGAAGGACTGCATACCCGGGTCGACCGGGTTGAAATCACCGAGATCAAAGAGCAGACGTTTTACGCGTTGATTTACCTGCGTACAAACGGGACTCTGACCAAGATCGACGCGCGGCCGTCCGATTCAATCGCGCTGGCTCTCAAAACGGGAGCGTCGATTTTTGTTAACGAAGATCTCTTCAACGCCCGAACCGACAGTTCGACCGACAAGCCGCCCATTCCGACCGACCGCGAATCATTGCGCGATCGGCTGAAGAATATCAACCCCGAGGATTTTGGCAAATACTCACTATAAATGATCGCGCGTCTCTTCACCTTGGCGGCATTCCTCGGAATGCTCTTATTGCCAGCAGGGGTGGTGCGGGCGGTTGATAAGATCGATGATATCAAAGAAGCCGCCGACGCCTTCGACGCCGGCATGGCGCTCCTTCGAAAGTCGGACTTCGCGGGGGCATCGGGCGCATTTCGCGACCTGATCGCACGCTATCCCCAGTCCAAGAATCTCGACATTTTTCTGTATAACGCCGGCAAGGCGGATTACCAGCGCCGTGAATATGCCGACGCCGCCGCGGCATTCGGCAAGCTGATCGATCAGTTCCCGGAGAGCGACCTCAAGCCGTTCGCGGAATATTTTCTCGGGGGGGCTCGATACGGACTGGGGGATGTTAACGGCGCTCTATTGGATTGGATTGCGGCTTGGCGCGACGCGAGAGACGAGCGACTACAGAAACTGATTGTCGGGTCGCTGTCAGGCTCGGTTAACGCGGCCTCGGACGTGACGCTCAACCGCACAATATTCGACGCCCTGACCGCCGATCAGCGATGTGAGTTGTCGCGACGGATACTAGCGGGAGTTCCGGGTGAAAAGAGCAGTCTGCGCACGCAACTCGAAGGATTGTGCGGCGAGCCGTCGCCGCCGACTACATCGGTGACAAAGCCGGCACCCAGTGTTAAAACGAGTTATCAAGTGGCGGTACTGTTGCCATTCAGCGGAGAGTTTCAGTCGTTTGGCCAGCAAATTATGCAAGGGGCTACGCTGGCCGGCGAAGAGTCGGCGACCAAAAATGGAATCGGGATTACGTTGACGCCGTATGATACCAAAGGCGATCCAATCACCGCGGCGCGACTGCTCCGGCCGATTGATTCATCCGGCGCAGTTGCAGTGGTCGGACCGCTGACATCTGACGAAGCGGCGGTGGTATCGGCATCACTTGCCAGTTTGCCTTTACCAACGATGATCCCGGCGGCTACTGACGCCGGCCTGACCACACTCAGCGGAAGCTCATTTCAGCTATCGGCGAATGTCGAACTGCAGGGGACAGCGATGGCCGACTATGCGAAATTGATTTTGAAAGCTGACTCTGCGGCAATATTTACAACTGGTGAATCGGCGGCCAATGCGATGATCGAGGCGTTTGGGCGCCGCTTTGAAAATTTGGGCGGCAAAATGGTAGCGACCGAGGTGTATCGCACCCGCGATCGCGATTTTGGGCCGTACTTTGCAGACCTGAAAGCGCAGATACTTGGGTATCAAGCCGACTCGATCTGGTATATCAACGCCAAAGGAGACACGCTCGATCCGGAAGGGGTGCCGGTGCATGTCGACTGTCTGTTCATGCCGGGGGGAGCGACTCAATTGCGGCAGATACTCCCACAACTGCGGTTTTTCGGAGTCGACGCCGAACTGCTCGGATCTGACGGCTGGGGGGATTCACTCGTTCTGGCCTTGGGCGACGACGTAACCCGGAAAGCGGTGTTCCCGTCTCCGTTTATTATTCATGAAAATACTGAACAGTACGCGACATTTGGGGCCGCGTATCTCAAACGGTACGGCGCCAAGCCGACGCGACTGGCCTGCCTGGGGTATGACGCGGTGTCGCTGGTTGCCGAGGCGCTTGCAAAAGGCGCTGTCACACGAGAAGGATTGGTCAAACACCTGGCGCTCCGCGGCGACTATGACGGTACGGCGGGGACAGTCAGTTTTGGCAATAACCGCGAGAATGTCGCCATGCCGCTCTACCGGATTTCCGGGGGCAAGGCGGTGCCTTTGCAGACTTCAGTTTCTCCCTCGACCCGCTAACTCGCCCCTGTCGAGCGGGGCAATTCTGCCGTATATTACCTGCCGACCTGTGGCACCGAAAGGACCGGCCGAGTGGCTGAAAACAAAGTTGCATTGAAAATGGTTGTCGACGGCAAAGAGCGGGACGTCACCTTTGAGGAACTCGCGTTGTCGAACAATCTTGCCCAAGAGGCGCTGGTGCGTCTCTTGATCGAAAAGAAGTTGATAAGCGCAAAAGAACTGCTTGAGTGGATTGAAAAGGTCAAGCAGGAGCGCTATCGCGAACTTCCCGGAAAGGGATGAGCAGTGACCGCCGCACCGGAGCACACCCGTAGAGATTCAGCAGAGGTTGCGCCGCACGATTACGACGGACCCTCGCTTGAGTGGACGGTGCATCCGGTCAAACGCAGGCCGTGGGTGTCGGTGGCAGTCAGTATGTTTATCGTCGTTGTGGTTGTATTGGTTCGGATCACCACCGAGTCGCAGGCGTTTGCGGTGCTGGCTATGATTGTCATGGCCGCTTCACTGGCGAAATTCTATTTTCCGACGAAGTATCGCCTGGACTGCAAGGGGGTGACGGTGAAAACAACAACCCAGACACTTGTCAAAGAATGGAAATTGTACCGGAGTTGTTATCCCGACAAGAACGGCATATTGCTCTCGCCGTTTGCGGGCACATCGCGGCTTGAGAATTTTCGCGGGATCTACCTGATGTTTCAGGATAATAGTGAGGCGGTCACGGCGTACTGCAAAGAGCGTATTGCGGCCAATCCGCAAGGCGGGGCGGCATGAGCATTTTTCGCGACGCCATGAAGCTCCCCGAACAAGGGCCGCTTCCCGAAGAAGAACAGGTGGTGCTTGAGAAAGTGGCGAAGAAAGTGGTCGAGAAATCGATGACGGTGCCGGCGATCGTCTTTTTGGAGTCGGTCAAGCCGCTGAACTTTGTCGGGTCACAGGCGATGGTCTTTTTCGAGCCGATTGTTCAGTCGCTCTTCAATTTGAAAGACTACGACACGTTTCGCTCAGCTTTGGAAAAGCGTCAGACACTTGAGATTTTGATTCAAAAGATCGAAGCGATGGACGCCGTGTCGCAGGAGCGAGAAAAGCGGGTGAAGGCGTTTATGAAGGAAGAAAAGAAGAAGTGGAAATGGTACCAGCGGTATCTGGGCGTTTTCTTGCCGAAGGTGACTATTCCTGATGATGTGCTGAATGGTCCCAAGCCAGCCGAGCCGAAGGGCGACATGTAAACGATTCGGATTATCGAGAGGGTGTAGCGATGCGCGCGCATTACGAAATCAAAGACGGAGCGGTGGTAGAGTGCAGTCCCGAACGCGGCAATATTGATGTCTTTTCGGCGCCCGATGAAATCGAAAAGTCGTATCTGGTAGAGACGCTCGGATTGGATCGCCACGATCTTGAGTCGGCTCTCGACCCCGACGAAATCTCCCGCGTCGAGTTTATCCCCGAACATACATATATCGTCTGGAAGCGGCCGGACAATGTCACCACCGACCAGCAGGTCAGGTTCGGCGTTTCAACCGTCGGATTTGTTCTGCGCGAGAATAAGCTGACGATCATTCTTGGCTCGGGTGGGATTCCATTCAGTGACCGTGAGTTTCAGAAGGTATCGACTCTCAACGGCGTCATCCTGCGCTTCTTTTTGAATATTGTCCGGCATTACTTCGGCCACCTGAAGGCGATCAAGATGATCAACGTCGATCTTCAGGCCAAGCTGAGCACGTCGATGGAGAACAAGTACTTTCTCCAGATGTTCGCCCTTTCCGAGAGCCTGATCTATTATCTCAACGCGGTTGAAGAAAATGCCTCGGTGCTCAGCAAGATACGTTCCAACTCAGCCAAACTTGGGTTGACTGAAGAGCAGATCGAAATGCTCGATGATATCATCATCGAACACACGCAGTGCCTGCGTCAGACACAGATTTTCAGCTCGGTGCTTTCAGGACTCATGGATGCGCGCGGCAATTTGATCAATAATAACATGAACGTCCTTTTGAAGAATTTGACGCTGATCAACGTTGTATTCCTGCCCCTGAATCTCCTGGCCAGTATCGGGGGAATGTCCGAGTATAGCGCCCTCACCCAGGCGTTTGATTGGCGAATTTCCTATTCACTATTTGTGCTGGCGATGATTGTCATCGGTTGGATGACCTGGTATGGGTTGACACGCCGAATTGACCGGACGCAGGTTCCGCGGCGCCGTCGACCGCGCTGGGCGCCTAAACTGCGAAAAGGGTAACCGGCTATTTATCGCCGGACTTAGCGGCTTTGTCTATTTCGGCGAGTTTGAATAACTCGATTGAGAGAGCGAGTTGTTCAGCGAACGGCGATTTCATCCCCTTCAAATACACCAGTTCACCCTCGGCCTTGGCAAGTTCGCCTAAGGCCAAATATGTTTCCGCGCGATACTCCCGGGCCTGCGCGAAGTTAGAATCCAGTGTTAGTGCGCGGCTGTACGCGGCCAGTGATTCGTCGAGTTTGCCCAATTTGCGATAGCAGTACCCGAGGTTGTTGTGAGCTTCCTTCATCTCGGGATTGAGCTCAATCGCCTTCAGAAGATCTTTGACCGCCTTTTCGTATTCTTTGCGGACTTTCGCATCCGATGTCGCGCGATAGTTGTACGCAAAGGCCGAGTCACCCTTTAGCGCTATATCTTTGGAGTGTTGGATACGTTTGACGGCGCTGTTGTAATGGTCGGTGGCTTTTGCTGAATTTTCGGTCGCTTGTTCTTCGGGCGTTTTTTCATTTGAGCCGATGGCAAAAATGGATGATGGTAAGAAGAGACCAAGGGCTATCAATAATCCGGTCATATTCAGAAGCCGTTTCATAGGGACTCCGCTCTAAAGTGTTGATATCATCTTAACACCAGCAAGTAGCAATTGTTTCGAAGGTGGTAAGGTCGATAGTCTAACTAAGAAACGCCCTTCGACTCCGCTCAGGGCGACGTTCCGATCAGCGCAACATCAGGTTGGTATGCGAGTACGCTTTGGCAACCATGTTTTTCTCGTGTGCTGGGAAACTGAATAGTGTCAAACAGCACATTCGATGGGCGCGTTAGCGTCGGGCTGAGCGGAGTCGAAGCCCGTTCTCATTGGCGTCAGGCCAGGAGGCCTGACGCCACGTGATTTCAAATATCCAAATTCCGCACGTACTGCGCGTTCTGCTCAATGAACTCTCTGCGCGGACCGACCTCGTCGCCCATCAATTTGGTGAACAAGTGGTCGGCTTCGGCGGCGTCGTTGAGCGCTACTTGCAGAAGTGTCCGGGTCTCGGGATCCATCGTCGTTTTCCAGAGTTGCTCCGGATTCATTTCTCCAAGACCCTTGTACCGCTGAATATTCACGCCCGTATCAGGCATTTTTTTGAGCAGTTTGTCGCGCTCATCATCGGAGTAGGCATAGATTTCGGACTTGCCGTGCTTGAGCCTGTAAAGCGGCGGCTGGGCGATGTAGATATACCCCAGATCGACCAGATCGCGCATGTATCGGAACAAGAAAGTCAGAATGAGCGTGCGGATGTGCGAGCCGTCGACATCGGCGTCAGTCATGATGATGATTTTGTGGTAACGCGCCTTGCTGGCGTCGAAATCCTCACGGATCCCGCAACCCAGCGCGGTAATAAGAGCACGGACTTCGTCGTTACCCAAGATTTTGTCGATACGGGCCTTTTCTACATTGAGAATCTTTCCCTTAAGCGGCAAGATCGCCTGGAAACGCCGGTCGCGTCCCTGTTTGGCGGAGCCGCCGGCCGAGTCCCCCTCGACGATATATATCTCGCACGATTCCGGATCGGACTGCGAGCAGTCTGCCAGTTTACCGGGGAGGGCGGCGGTATCAAGCGCCGTTTTGCGCCGGGTCAGTTCTTTGGCTTTGCGGGCCGCTTCGCGAGCCATGGCGGCCATCATCAGTTTGTCGACAATCTTTTTGGCGACCGACGGATTTTCTTCAAAGTGCGCGGTCAGATATTCGTTGCAGACCGATTCGACAATACCCTTCACGTCGGAGTTGCCGAGTTTGGTTTTGGTCTGGCCTTCAAACTGAGGGTCCCGCACACGCACTGAAACAACAGCGGTTAGCCCCTCCCGGGAGTCATCGCCGATGAGCGAGAAGTTCTCTTTTTCTTTTTTGAGCAGATTAAACTTCACCGCGTAGCTATTGATCGAGCGGGTCAGCGACGTACGGAAGCCGGTTAAGTGCGTGCCGCCTTCGATCGTGTTGATGTTGTTCACGTACGAATAGACCGACTCGGAGTAGCCGTCGTTGTATTGCACCGCTATCTCGACAAAGACGCCGTCTTTCTCTTTCTGGAAATAGATCGGTTTGTTAAAAATCGGCGACTTGTTTTCGTTGAGATATTCGACAAAGGCCGCCAGGCCGCCTTTGTATTTGAACGAGACTTCTTTATTGGTACGGTGATCGACCAGATCAATCGTGAGTCCCTGATTCAAAAAGGCCAGCTCGCGCAGGCGGGAAGCGATGATATCAAACTTGAATTCGATCTTGCCGAAAATCTCGCTGTCGGGATAGAACGAAGTCTTCGTGCCGTTCTTTTTCCCTTTGCCCGTCGGTTTGACTTTGGCCACCGGGTCGCCGCGACGGTATTCCTGGCGGTGCACGACTCCCTCGCGGGTGACTTCCACCCAGCACCACTCGGAAAGTGCATTGACCACCGACACACCCACGCCATGCAGACCGCCGGAGACTTTGTACGATTCGTGATCAAACTTTCCGCCGGCGTGGAGTGTTGTCATGACTACTTCAAGCGCCGAGACTTTTTGTTCGGGGTGAATCTCAACGGGAATACCGCGGCCGTTATCAGTCACGGTAATCGAATTATCTGTTCCGATTTCGACGGTGATCTGATCGGCAAACCCGGCCATTGACTCGTCGACCGAGTTATCAACCACTTCATACACCATATGGTGCAGACCGCGCTGGCCGACATCGCCAATATACATCGCCGGGCGACGGCGCACTGCTTCCAGTCCTTTGAGGACTGTGATCGTCGTGGCGTCGTAGTTGTGGCCGGGACCTTTTTCTTTTTTGGTATCCGTCTCGGGGATTTCAGTCGCCATGCGGGGCGGTTCCTTTCTCCTGGCGTACCAGTCGTAATTTGCGCACGGACTTGCCGAAGCTTTGTCCGCGAATTTTTTCCAAAATCATTTCCGAATCAAGCGACAGTTTCTGCCGCCAGAGATCGTCGTTGACCGCGACATGCACGACGCCGTCTTCGAATTTATACGCGCGAGTGTGACGGGCGTAATGTTCGCCGACAATTTCCGGCCAGCGCGCGACCACCTGCCACCCGTGGTAATTTTTCAGATACCCGAGTTTGCCGATCACGCTTTCGATCACGCCGCCGACTAAGGCGGGGCGGGATTTTGTATCGGTAGAATTGCGGTGTCGCGAAGTAGCTTGCATTACATATGTAAGGTACCAACGGGGGGTGGTATTTGCAAGCAAAAAACTCGATCTATGCCGTTGGGGGACAGCCATTTGCGGCGATGTGATCGGGGTGTTTTTGGGGTATTTTGCGATAGGCGAAATCGCTACGCGAGAAAGTCATTCCGGTTTGAAAAAGAGAGGGAATAGTGGATATTGGGGGAGAGGATGTGGAATGAAAACGAAAGCTGGAAAAATGCTCTTATGAAATATTCAGCGGCAATAGCTCTCTGCCTTTGTGGCGCTTTGATTGCGATTTCGCCGGGGTCAATTCGAGCTGCGGATCGCTCTAGGTTAGAGTTCATTAAACCAAACGTTGTCGATTCAGCGTGGCTCTGGAGCCATGTGTACTACACACAGAGTCCACTCCAAAAGGGAAAATATCAGATACTAGTGCGGAACTACGAAGAATCGAAAAGGTTTCTTCCGATTTGGGAGGAGTCCTTTATGCGTCTGAATCTATGGTCTCAATCTTATTTCGATAAACACATTCGCATCCTAACCGCCGGGATTGACACCGCTAAGTGGGAAGGTCGAAACGAGCTACGATTCACTATAAGCTACGATTATGTCTTTGATTGGGTAAGACTTCGTTGTGTGGATCGGTTTGTTGTAGGCGTTGACTCTGCACTAACTACCTTGAAGGTTGAGGACATTGTTAATTCGTCAGGGCCAGGCATGCTAGTTGATGCCAACTTCAGTCGGCCCGTACTTATCACTCGCGTACGACCATCAACAACGATTGCGTCTCGCAAGGCAATAGAAGGTGCACTCAAGCGAAATTGCTCGAATGAGAAAACAACTTTCAAAGCTACGCTGTCGATTCTTCAAGATGGGTCGGACATAGTTGCGAGCATGAGGTCGGACGATTCCATTAAACCACTATGTGCTGAGTACCTGCTTTTCGACAAAAAATATTCAGGTTTGAGCGAATGCCCTGAGGAAACAGTCATCTTTGAATAAGAATACTTGGGACGGGCGCGATGATCAGGGGCGCGAGGTGGCCAGCGGGGTGTATCTGTATCGCCTGACCGCAGGCGGCGTGACGCAAGAGAAGAAGATGGTGTTGGTGCGGTAGCCAGCCATATGGCTGGACCTTGGGGCTTCGCCGCTTTGTATTCAGAGTAAGTGCGTCATTGGATACGGGTTGATGATCCAAGGCGTCGTGTCTCGTCTCCGCTCGACACGACGGTGGAGGGGGAGACGATTGGTAGACGGTTGCCATACGCTGTATTCGCTCGGATACTGAAAGATGATTTTCCTCTTAACAATGTCAAACCCATGTTGAGATTGATCGCTTGGTCACTAATCGAAACGGCCTTCTTCGTCGCCTCGAGCGGAGTCGAGAGGAGACGCGGTGGATATCAGTCAGACACGCCGTGTCTCGTCTCCGCTCGACACGACGAATAAACGGAATGTGATTTAATCAACAGCGCCCTAGACACTATGTTTATGACCTCGTGAACCCATGCGTTTACACACTCCGTTGTGCTGATAACAGTCTGTACACAGGCGCAACGAGCAAATTGGATCGCCGACTTGTGCAACATGCGTCAGGCGAGGTAAAGGGATTTACTTCTTCTCGACTCCCCATCGTTCTTGTGTTCATGGCGCACTTCCCGACCATGTATGAGGCTGGTGTCGCGGAAAAAAAAGTGAAACGCTGGTCACGAGCGAAGAAGGAAGCACTGATTCGCGGCGACGAGAAGGCATTACACGAACTTGCTTCGTGCAAAAACTCATCGCATTTCTCGAAAAAGTAGAATCTCATGGCCCGCTTTTCGTCGCCTCGAGCGGAGTCGAGAGGTGACGCGCCGGATATCAGTCAAACACGCTGTGTCTCGTCTCCGCTCGACACGACGGTGAACGAGCAACAGAGCATGTCGAACCCGCAGGGGTTTCGATTTACAAAGACTGGTCTCTGAACCGGGACAATGGAAGTGGTCGAATTGTGGATGGTACGAGGGAAGAAGAGATGGACCACGGGAAATTGACGCGATTGAGATTTGAGGGTAGCGGTCGGATTAAGGGATCCCACAGCAAGCTGTGGGGCACCGAAGAGAACCAATGCGCGAATGCCTATCAATTTTCATACAAATCTCATGTAGTCAACGAATCGGCAAGTTCTGGTATGAAGACCTCGATACACAACTCGCCTATGTTACGAAATCCTGCCGTGCAATTTTACTACAAGATCTATGCGACGACGTCACAATCCCGAAAATACCCGAATCATCACAACCGCCACTGCAATAACCAATTGCGATCAAAGAAAACAATTCGTGAAATGCAAAAGTGTACAAACGAAGCCAAAAAGAAACCCACCATAATTGGTGATCCACATAGAAAAAGAAAAGTGTCGAAACCGCAGGGGTATAGACCTACAAAGGAGAGCTACACAAACAAAGAGACGCCCTTCGACTCCGCTCAGGGCGACGTTCCGATCAGCTCGACCGTGGTTAGCGCGTGGGTGCAGTTCTGCTACTCTTCGTTCGGTAGTAGCATCGACGAAAGGCCTTCGTCAAATCAAGAATTGGATGAGCGCGTCAGCGTCGGGCTGAGCGGAGTCGAAGCCCGTTTCTCTTGATCATCATGTTACAAAAAAAGCGTCAGGTGGGGGCACCTGACGCCACGTATACGACCCTTCGACAGGCTCAGGGTGAAGTCAAATTTGTTCGACGCGTTATTACGATTTACGCGTGATGCGGCCGTGGCCGGAGACACTGCGGTTGACATCGGCCGGGCTACCCCAATAGCGGATATCGCCGGAGCCGCTGACCGAACCGTCGATGGAATTCTCTGCCCAGCAGTCGACATTTCCGGAGCCACTTATGTCGGCAATGACATCTTTGCATTTCAGTTCGCGGGCGTCGACATACCCCGAGCCGGGGATCTCAACCGACATCTCGCCGCATGTGCCGGCAAGGGTAATGTCGCCGGAGCCGGAGACTTCAAGATCAACTCGCTCGGCCGCCAATCCGGTGAACTCGGCGTCGCCGGAACCGCCGACTGTCACGCGCAAGTCGCGCACCGAGCCGTCACACCTAACATCAGCCGAGCCGGAGATATCCAATGTGAAATCTTCGCCGGTGAGTTTAGACAGTATGATGCTACCGGAACCGTCGATGGCCAGTTCGGTCAGTTTTGGAACTGTCATTACGATTTTGACATCTTGGTGAGTGGAAAATGATCCTTTGGTATCGATCTCAAGCGTTCGGCCGCGCACGCGGGTGGAAATCAAATCGACCAGATTGTCATCGCAAGTGAGCGATAGTTTGTAGGTCGGGCCGACCGTGATATCCAGATCGGCGCCGATGGAGAGCTCGATCCGGTCGAAACCGACGACCTGGCGATCGATTGTAGTAGGTACGCCGGAGCCACGCACTCCGCGCGAGTTGCCAAAGAATGACCAGCGGTCTTTAGCGACCGACGATGTAACTCCGCTAAGCACCAAAATGGCGGCGATAGCGATTGTGCCGAATAGTAAGCGGCGCATACTCCCTCCAAAGAGTTGGAATTGTTGTCTGATGGTATGTACGAAAGGAGGGGGAGGGAGGTTGCGGGGAATTATTCCAGCCGGAAATCGTCGAAATAGAGGGCGGTTGGCTCTTTCGGTTCGATCAGAAAGATGATCAGGCCGGCGGTATGATCGAGATTCATCTCACGGCCGGACGAAGTCAACTTGAGTGTATCGATGGGCAGATCGATTCGGGTCAGGCCGGGCGGTATCGCAAATACATTGTTGTACCGGTCGGGGTAACAGCCACTAGAACCGGCGTCGTAGATGCGAAACGACATGTCAATCGTTGAGTCGTTATCAGAAAAGACATCAAACTTGAGTGATGTGTATCCCTCCAAGTGAGGGTAGAGATAGGTGAAAAGCAAACTTGGATAGGTCGCGGGGAAAAAGGTCACTTTGCCGACCTCGGCATGCGTGGCATTCCAGCCACTCGGAGGTGGAACAGCCTGGAGTTCGGCGTCGCGGACGACAAAGAGTTTGCGCTCAAGCTTGGAATCGAACGCCGCAAGGCGCGGGAAGATCATGTTACGATGCACAACAACTGCCAGCCAGAAGATCGCGGGGATGTAGACAATGACAATCAATACAGCCGAGATCGAGCGGATCGTCCATTTGATCTTGGGAGATATCTGTCTGACAGCTCTCACTGCTTTATCAATAGTCCAGAAGACGGCAAGAAAAGCAAAGGCGCCCGCCATATCGGCGAGGACATCGCGAATCTCTGCGTCGCGTTGGTTGAAATACTGCCAAATCTCCGAGCCGATACCCATTGCCGAGGTAAGACCGAAGGCAATGAGGTATTGTGTCCATGGGCGAGCGAGAGCTTTGAGTCCGATTGTGCGAATAATCCCAAGGACGATCAACGCGGCAAATCCAAAGAGCGGAGCGTGGCCGCCGTTTTCAAATTCGCGCCAGAAAGCGGTGTTGGAGGGCATCTTGCCGAATACAAAGATCAGCCCTAAAAAGACAATGGCCGCAAGCGCCAACAGTAGGCGGGCTGATTTGTGACTGAGCATGGTTACAATGATATCCTGTCGACGAGGGGCCGTCCAGTCAGATGTTACACGCGAAGGAGTCGATAGTTGCGAACTCATTTCGCGGGAATAGACAAGTTTGACTTAAGAGTGGGCGAAACGGAACGCAACTTGGTACGGTTGGGGAATTTCGACGATGGGATACAAAAATCAGGGCCCTCGGGCCGACGAAGACGAACGGTGTAATCCTGACAGGCCTGACAGCGGCGGATTTTTCCGAGCGCCTCCTTTTTGATCAGGCGCTTTTTGGTGTGAGTCGGGGCGAATACTTGATGATCGACAATCTCAAATCCTTTGGTCGAATCGTTGTCGTCGTGGAATTTCACACCCGCGACAATTGTATCGGTACCGGGTTGATACGTAGTCGCTCCGGGGCACTCGATGAAGAGGTGACCGTCTTCGAGTGGGCCGTCGAAAATGGAAAGCGTTTCATCGAGCTGACTGCTATTGCACGTAGGGCAGAGCCAGGCTTTGCCAGATTCGATGAGCGAATGTCCGCAACTGATACAAGATCGTTCCATCACGTTTACCTCTGTGAAGTGTTCCACCTTTTGAGATGCAAAGAGGTTGCCGAGATGGAGGGGATTGTAGGCCGTTGCGAGAGAAGAGGATGCAAGCGGCACGGGGGCGTTGCCACGAAATTCACGTTGGCAAGTGTTGGAGGGTTCCAAGAGATCGGTGGGGAAAAGTACCCCACGATAAATCGTGGGCCACCAGAACTAAGATGAATCAGAAAGCAGAGATTGCGTCGTCGCGCCGAGGACGGCGCTCCTCGCAACGACAGAGAATCAGGCTTTGAAGATCAGGAAGATTGAGCAGAGAACGGCTGTTACCGGCAGGGCGGCGGCAAATGAGACCGGTAGCAATAGAGTTGCAAGAAAGGCCAGCGCTATTGCAGGAAGCACGAGATACTTGATGGTAGCGATAGCCAGGCGAACGAGTTGAGTAAGTAGATAGAAAACGAGCACGCCGCCGATAATCAGCCCGGCGATCAGGCCGTTATTACCGAAATGATCGATAATCCAGCTTTTGAGCGACAGGAGCGGTCCGGCGCCCAAGTCGAAGAACTGACTACACCACTGGCCAATACTTGAAAATGTTGAACTCAGATCAGAAAGGGGCATCGGTGTCTTCCTCCAGCGGTTCGATAGTCAGCGACGACTCTCCGACCCGCGAGAGGCCAACCATTCGGCGGGTGAGAAAGTTTTGCGTGGTGATCCAGCGATGGGAGACCTCCATGATTTCCTGCTGGTCGACATCGGAGACCCAGTCGAGAATCACCTGATCGATTGTCCGGTCGTGTAAAACGACATCATCCATCGTGAGCACAAATTTCACTTTCATGACACCTGTCCCGCCTTCTGCGGTTTCGTTGTTTCACCACAGAAAGTGCAACGGGGGTGCCGCTATGAGACTATACCACTGGGCGTCGAGAGCCAGCAAGGTAAGTCGTGAATTACCAAGGGGGATTTCCACAATCTGTTCAGCGCGCGAGCAGACGATGAATTCACGCTGTTTCAGAGTGAATCGAAATCGACAGAAGAGTATTGGAAATCGCCGTTAGGTGGTAGGCGAAAATCAAAACCCGGCGGTGGCAGGCCGCCGGGTGTGTCGTATTGCGTATTGATCACGGGTCTTTCGACCCGGACCCCCATTTGCGGCTGATACCGAAATCGGATCCCCTCAATCCGACAACGAGACGTCGGTATCAGCCAAATCTCGCGCAAGATTGCCTGGCTTGCGCGGTCTTCCTGTCGGGTCAAGTTCCCGCCCGTTATCGCCGTTGCGATCTCGGGCGAGTTTCTCCCATAGTGATCCCTCCCTGGCTAACAGGTTTACGCCCACGACAGGCAGTAAGAGATTCGCAAGATGGGGGGATGCTTGCACCTACAGCACAACACTAAATCGCGCTGTTCAAGTGAGGATGAATCTTGTCTTCAGATAATTGAAATGCAGTCTGGCTGAGCGTACCATACGCAATCTACTGTGTGATGTCAAGCGAAATATGAGAGGGTGCGACAGTCAATTGCGACAACATCTTCATTTCACTTTTCGATAGCCATATCCGATTCGCTTGGTAGATCCGTTCATGGGCCCTTCAATCCAGGCAAAAAGGGAGTCGACGCTGATCGGTTGGTAACAGACTTTGGTGGGGAAATCATGGGTGGGATTTTCAAAGAGAAATCCGGCGCTATCAGCCACTGTCAGCTTGAAGAAGACTTTTGACTTGTTGTGTGGGACATCGGCGACGAAAAATAGCCCGCTGTCAGTCTGTAACAATTGTGCGCACTCGGTGATAATGGTGTCGCTGGCCGTTACTTTGAAGGCGATACCATCCAGTGTGAGAGAGTCTTTGGCCGTCCAGTGCTCTCCGATTACACTTTTCTTGCCTGCGCCGGTCCATTTCCCCAGTAGCCAATTCAAAGACTTCAAATTAGCGCCGGGCGTTTCGGCGGTAGTGGCGGCGCCGAGTGACACAATGACAGCGGTGAGGAAGATAGTGGCAGTTTTCTTCGTTTTCATATGCTCCTTTGAGACGGCCTGGTCGGCCAAACTTGTTTTGCTTTGATGCTATGCGATCTATAGACGTCAGAAGTTGAGTCCTGCTGAAAAATACCAGCGTTCTCCGCCATGATTGGTTCTGCCGTACCCAAGTTCGAACGGGCCTATCGGCGTATCAAGCGAGAGTGCGCCGCCGAATCCCTGTCGGACATTCTTGAGCTTGAGGTTTTCAAATCGAACCGCGATATCGCCGGCGTCCCACCGGCCGGTGGCATAGAATCCAAGTGGCAGTCTGGCGCGAATTTCCTGATTGACCAGAGTGTATTTGTCGCCGAAAAGGGATTCACCGCGATACCCGTTGAGCGAAGTCGCCCCGCCGAGATAGAACTTTTCAGACAACGGAAGTGCATCGGCTGACAAGCCGACTGAAAGTTTGAAGTGATAGGTGAAATTCCCGGCAATGGTGTAGTACGATTCGACTATTGAGTTGAATCGTGTGAAATTCCGGTCGCTCGCCAGGAATTTGGGCGACAGGCGAAGTTGAAACAAGTACCGATTGCCCGTACTCGGAAATGCGACCCGATCGAATGTCTCAACGTGCGACTCGAAATTGAGCGTGCTGAGGGTGAATTCCTCTTTCGGCACGGCTTTGTCGCGGTGGTGAACCCGCTCGATGGCGATGCCGCCGGTGATTGTACCGAGCCGTCCGATCTGCTGTCCGGCGTTGAAAGTGGCTCCCCAGCGCGACTCGGTGCGGATTCCGAACGGATTTCCAAGGGTGTCATAGGTTGTCCGATCGATTTCCGACCAGCCGGTGCGCACTTGCCCGGTGAGGTAGGTCGACAGGATTCGATTGGCCCGAACTTCTCCGTAGACCGCCCGTCGATCGAGCCCGTAGCGGGCGTGGGCCAGGTATTCCACTCCGGAGCCAAACAAATTGTCATTGAGGATTTCGATAAATTCTTCAGATTGGTAGTGATCATCCCAGTGCCAGCCCAGCCGCGCTTGCAACGACTGTCGCTCCTGGATGCCGATCAGAATTCGGGCTCCGCTGTCATCGGGAACAACATGCAGGGTGACGCGATCAAACAAATCGGTCCCGTATATCTCCCGCTGTCCTTTGAGTGCCTTGGTAAGGGAAAATGGTTCACCTTTGTGGAGCGGAAAGTACGAGCGGACAACCCAGTCGCGGGTCTTGCCGTCTTTGATGACATCGATTCGCTTTACAATCCCTTCGTTAATGACAACCGTGGCGACGCCCGCAGAATCGATGGTGATATCACGGACGGTGGCCAGATCGTATCCGGCTCGGCGATAGCGTGCTGTCAGATTATCGAGTCGTTGGCGCAAGGTGGTTGCACCCGCCAAGTCATCTGGTGGATATAGCCATTTGATCACCGAGTCAGCGCTGAAGAGTGTGACGCCGTGGACGACCAGTTTTCGCAGGGGAGGGCTTTGCGTAGCGGATGAGTCAAGGGACACGGTGTGAGAATCGGCTGTATGTCCGTTCGCGGAGAGAATTGAATCGGCAATGTGCATCGCGGATTGATAGCCAAGCGCCATGATGCTGTCGCGGAAATCGAAATCTACGGAGGAAATGCCGTCGAGTTGAGGGCAGATTACAAATTCGGCCGAGGCCAGTTGCTCGGTTAGCGAGCGAGCGGCCATGATAGTGGTTACCTGATTGGCTATGTCGACTGGTGATAAGAGCTTGTCTTTTGATAGGAGGGGAGAAGTGGAGTTGATGGCAACTACCGGCAGAGCTCCCGCGGTTATCTCGCGCACTAGTGTTACCGGGACCGGAATAAGCATGCCGCCGTCCATTAACAGGTGCTCGCCATGATCCACGCCGGTGAAAGCGAGTGGAAAGGCCATCGTAGCTCGCATGGCGTCGGCCAGTGACCCTGAATCGAGGATGATCTCTCGGCCGGAAATGATATCGGTACAAACAGTCCTAAACGGAATCGAGAGGTTTGCGAATTTTCCGTTGGCACGGTAATTGGCGGCGAGTGTCAGTTCGGTTAAGAGAGAGGTAAGTTCCTGACCGCCGGTGAGAGCATGGGGAAGTTGGGGGCGCAGGCCGTCGAAACGCACGGAAACCAGATGACGTTCCCGTTCGCGCCGCTGGGTAAAGAGCATTGAGGCGCGAGGCGGATCGTTGGCAAAGAGCGCACGGAAGTCAATCTTCTCAACGATAGCTTTGATTTGATCGGCAGAATACCCGCACGCGTACAGCCCGCCGATGATTCCGCCGATCGAAGTCCCGGCAATCGCCTTGACTTTGATTCCCCGATCTTCAAATGCCTTGAGCACGCCGATACCGGCCAGCCCTCGGGCGCCACCGCCGGAAAGAGCGAGCGCTATCTCGGCGGTAGTCTGATTACGCGGAGATTGCGGTGCCGGATCCGTTTGCCCCTCCGCCAAAGCGAAGAGTGTGCAGAAACAGAGGGCGAATGTAAGACAAATAGTTTTCACTTGCTCGTTGTGTGGCCTTGGCGGTTCCTTATCATCAGCAACGACCAAGATATAATGCGACTATGCCACTGACCAATACAGAACTGAAGAACCTGAAATCCTTTCGTTTGCCGGATAAGCGCAATCGCGTCGGGTTTCTGGCGGAGGGAGTCAGGGTCCTTGAGGAGTCGGTGCGCCATCGGTTTGCCGCTAAGACGGTACTGGTATGCGAAGAACAGCTAAGCGATCGTGGCAAGACTTTGGCCGGCCGTCTCCAGAAGCTGGGTGCTTCCGTGCAGGCAATTCCGTCGCGCCAGATAGATGCTCTTTCCGATGCCGAGACTTCTCAGGGGATTGTGGCGGTCTTTGACTATCGGCCAATTGAAATTGCGGAACTGTCGGGGGCGGTTGGCCGTAAAGTGCTGGTGTGCGACGATATTTCCGATCCGGGCAATCTGGGAACACTGTTTCGATCGGCGCTGGCATTCGGTTTTGTATCAGTAGTAGTGCTGGGTGATTCGGCTGACCCTTTTGCGCCCAAGACTGTGCGGGCGTCGGCCGGCGCAATATTCGGCTTGCGCGTTATACAAACCATGCCGGAAGAGTTCCTGAGCTGGTCGGCGAAGTCACAGGCCGGGCTGATTGTTACCGAGGCGAAGGGCGAGCCGCTCGGCGAGATTCGTCGAAAGCACCGGTCGCAACAGACTATTTGTCTGGCAATCGGCTCTGAAGCGCGTGGTGTCTCGGCGGCGCTACGAAGAGCGGCGACCGCGGTTGTGGGAATCGAGCATGACCCGGTCGTGGAATCACTCAACGCCGCGGTGGCCGGGTCAATTCTAATGAAGGGAATATACGATTTATGGCAGGTACATCGAAAATAGCGACACATCTGGTTCTGGGCATCGTTGCCTTAGTTGGTTGTCTTGGGTCTGGAATCTTTGCGCAAGAGCTGGTTCAGGACGAGAGCGGCATGTGGAGCACTGGTGAACAGAAAGCCAGCCTGGTCATGCCCAAGTCGCAGTATCTCGTGATTAGGTCGGCGGCGTCGGTCGCCGGTAGTATTGAAATCGAAACCGGTTACGTCAAAGAAGTTCTACTTACTTACTCAAAAAGAGCCAAGTCGAACTCCAAATCATTAGTTGACGACTATCTTGATGTCCTATCGGTTTCGCTCGACGCATTCGGAGGAAAGGGGCGGCTTGAGTTTCGCGCCCCCAATCCGGCCCCCTGGTCGGGCACCAATGATGCCGGGATTGTACATGCTAAGCTGATCGTCCCAAAAGGTACTTTTGTAGAGATTGAAGCGGCGTATTTCGATGTCAAAGCGGCCGGACCACTTTCGGGACTGGTTGTTTCATCGTCATTCGGACAGATTGAGGCAGTGCGCATTGACAGCGTTCTGGATGTGTCGACATCGAATCAAAAAGTTACTCTTGACCTGATTTCAGGGGATATTTCGGCGTCGACCTCAAATGCGCCGCTGGTGGCATCGCGTGTCGTGCCAGGCCGACTTTCGGCCCGCTTCAAGAATGAAAACGGCGACATCAAGCTTGATTCTGTCGCCGGTTCGATCAACGTACGTAATAGCTATGGAAAGATATCGGTGGATCGCTTCAAGGCCGATGGTGAGGGGAGTAGTATCAAGGGGTCTTCAGGACCAATCACTGTCGACCTTTTGGGGATTCGCGACGGTTCGCTAACGATCACCAATCGGCTTGAGGATATCGAACTGAGAGTTCCGAGCGATTTGTCGGCATTTCTGGCACTGGCGGTCGAAGAGGACGGCAAGATCGACGCGTCGGGGTTCGGATTCAAAACTGATCTGGTGCAACGCGACCGCCTCAATTTAATAAGCGGTGGCGGTAAGTCGAACATCTCGTGCGCGATCAAGGGGAAGGGGAATATCTTTGTGCGTGGAGGTTCGACCGAATGAAAAGTCTGTTACTGTTACTCGTAGCAATCTTCATGGCGGTTTCAACCTCCCACGCTGAGCGCCTCCCTACTCCGGCCGGAGTATTTTATTATCAACCCGCGGCCTCGGTACTGGGTGGCGAAGCGCTCTGGAACAATCCCGCCGGCCTAGCGAGTTACCCAGCCGACGGCGTTCAGATAATGGGGGACTACCGCAACGGTCACTGGTTTAAGAGCAAAGGGGTACTTTTGTACGGTAAGCGGATGGCGTTTGCCCACCGTACGCTCTCTCAGCCGTTCGATTCGACCACCAAGGAGTATATTCTGGGGACAGGGGCACCGGTTGGGACTGATCTGAAAATCGGATTGTCGTATCGCTGGATTTCAAAAGGGCCGGCGGTTTTTGATGGGCAAAAGCAATGGACCGTCGGTTTATCGAAGCGAGGAAATGGACCATACTCGCTCGGTGTTGTCATAGGAAACCTAAATAGACAAAAGATCGACGGAGCGCGAACTGAAACCGAATTGCGATACTCGGTCGGATATCGGCCGCTGGGCGACAAAGTTACTCTGTCGGCCGACGCCATACTGTCGACCAAGACCAGATTCACGAACGCCGAATTTGTGTATCACGGCGAGTTCACGCCCATAGCTGGTCTTTACGTCAACGGTTTTGTGGATTCCCACCGAAATTTCGAGTTGGGCGGACGAGTCAATTTGCTCGAAGGATTTCTTGGATCGAAAAGCCGATGGAATCGCCACGGCGACGATCTTGGCACTACGATGTTCGCAGGAACGACCACCCTTCAGCAACCATCGATTCTCAAAGAACCGCCTCGCCGATTGATCGTGCCGCTGTCGCAGTTCGGCGCCGAGAATCCTGCCCGCCCGATCTTGGGGCGATCGACGCCTGCATTTGTTGATTTGATCGTGACCCTCCATCGCGCCGCGCATGATCCTGCGGTGCACGAGATTCTTTTTGTGTCCGACGGTTTGCACCTGTCGTTTGCGCAAACCCAGGAAGTCCGCCAGGTCGTAAACCAATTGCGGCTGGCGGGGAAAACTGTGGTGTTTCACGATGAGTCTCCGTCCAACCTCAGTTACTATCTCGCCAGTGCCGCCGACCTAATAGTTGTTCCGCCAGTCTGCCGGGTTTATCTGGTTGGTTTGCGTGCTGAACTCTCATTCTACGCCGGCACGATGAATAAGCTCGGCGTGAAGGCTGACATGATGCGGATCGGCGAGTACAAGTCGGCGGTCGAACCATATACGCAAACAGCCTCCTCAGAAGAGGCGAGGGCGCAACTAAATCGGCTCATGGATGACCTGTACGGCCAGTTAGTCGACGGAATCGCCGATGGGAGGAAATTGTCCGCTGATTCGGTACGGGCTCTGATAGACAACGGCCCGTTTACCTCGGTCGACGCGCTTGGATCGGGTCTGATCGACAAGCTGGCGTATCGCACCGACTATGTACATGATTTTGACAAGAAGCTCAGGACCATTTCATATGCAGGGTATGTCGCCGATACGCTTGTCACTGGCTCTTGGAAAGTGCCACCCAGAATTGCCGTTGTAGTAGCTGACGGCGAAATTGTCGGCAAATACGCCAAGGGATCGCCATTGGGTGACGATCCTGAGGTATCAGTGAAGTCAATGGTGTCGGCGCTCGGTCAAGCGGAAAAGGACCGGCGAGTAAAAGGTATTGTCTTAAGAGTCGATTCACCGGGTGGAGATGCGCTGGCGAGCGACGTGATTAGTCAGGCCGTGGGTCGCGCGGCCAAGAAAAAGCCGCTGGTGGTCTCAATGGGTGGAGTGGCGGCCTCGGGGGGATACTATGTTTCTTTGCCAGCTCGCAGAATGTTCGCCGATCCGGCGACCATCACCGGTTCAATCGGGATCTTTGGCGGTAAAGTCGACATGAGCGGATTGTATCAGAAAATCGGCCTCGGCAAAGAGTTGTACACACGAGGCAAGAATGCCGGATGGTTGACAACCAGTCGCCCATTTACCGAAGACGAACGAACGAAATACATGAGTCACCTTACTGCTTTCTATGAACAGTTTGTGGGGCTGGCGGCTAATCACCGGGGATTGAGTCGTGACTCGGTTGATCAACTCGGCCGCGGAAGAGTCTTTTCGGGCCAAGAGGCGGTAGCGAACGGGTTGGTCGATGAGTTGGGCGGCCTCTGGGAGTCGCTAGAGTTCGTACGCGAGCAGTTGGGGAGCCGGTCGTATGCGATTGAGATTTATCCCCAGCGCAGACCGTTGTTCCTATTATCGACGCCGAAAATCTTCCAGTCGATTGTGGCGCTGGTTACCGGAGAAAATTCGGGGGATGATGTTGCATCGGCTCTCTCCGGAATTGCGTCGGAGACAGGTATTTCTGCGCGTCTGCCCTATGACATCGACATCCAATAACAAAAAGACCCGCCCGAGGGGCGAGTCTTTTTGACAAGCAGAATCTCTCAAATATCAGTTGGCAACATACTGCTCTGACCACCCGGTCCGCTGGTAGACACGCACCATTGGTGTCTGCGGAGGGAGTTTGGACGGATCAGTAAAGTCGGTGTCGAAGGACCAAACGCGATTGGGTGGATCGTAGTAGCTACCACCCCAATTGGCAGTTGCTTGTGTCGAGTTCCACAAGCAGATTGCCGATCCTTTCCATGTGAAATCAACACCTGACCAAGTCTCCAGAAAACGGGGGAGGTTTTCAAAGCCGCCATTATAGTCCGACGAAGTGGTGTTGATATTTCCGGTCAGGTAAGCGGCATTGACCGTTGTAGCCGAAGCCGGGCGATCGGATTTGACGTTGTTGGACTTGGCATCGTCAAAGGCGCCGGAGAGAAACGTGACCGCGTCGGCCATGAGTGAAGCCGGTCTCTTATTCACCGAATTGAAGTCGCCTTTCGTGTACAGAGGATTGGCACTGGCGATTGTCAAGCCGGCGTCGAGGGTCGAGCCGTTCACGATACGCAGGCCGGGGTACTCCGTCCCCGCGGTGATGTTATCAGAGAAGTAAATGACACCGTTGCTTGGGCCGTAGCCGTTGTCATACATCTCTTCTATATCCAATTCGGTGCAGTCAATTCGCTTCCCTTCGCGCTGATCCATGAATTGATCAGTCGTGTATTTGATGATGCCTTTGGCGGTCATATCGGCAGTGACATTGACCCAACTTCCGCTCTGCTTTTGCCAAGCGATGTTGTTGATTATTTTCAGCGTCGCTTTATTTTCATACGAGTCCACATTACCGGCCGCGGGCTCAATCAACTTGTGCGGATTGCCCGACCCGGCCAGAGGGAGATTGAGCGCCTGCTGACCGTGGGCTTTGTCCTGCACCTTCCCGTTCCACATCGATGTGGAAGTAGAATACCAGGTAGAGTACCTTGAGTCGATCCAGGTGCCGCCGCTGTTCATCGAGACATAACTTCCGGAGGCGTTCTTGATACGGACGTCACCGGCCGCGCTTCCCCCAGGACCTTTACGGCCGTAAAACAAATTGCCCGCGGCGGTTACATACGAGCTCACATCCAACCCGTTTCCAGATTGGAGATACAAGTTGCTGTTGGTATGAACTCGGCCAGCAAGAGTCATCGCGGGGCCGGGAGCGATTTCGAGATCCTTCTCATAGAAAACCGCAAACTGAAACACCGGAATCAGGTCGGCTTCAAAGGTGTTAGTCAAAACGGACTTCGCTTCGCTCCCTCGGGTAACAGCAGTCGAAGTGATGGTGTATGATTTGGCAAGAGCGACCAATCCGGCAAGCGTCCCCTGAGTCAGCGTTTTCTGTGTCGCCGCACCACCGTCGATAACGCTGTAGGCGGCGTCGGATCGGTTCAGGCCGATTGATCCGGCGGGCATGACATTTGGAGGGGCACCGGCCGAGTCAAAGTGTTCCTGAATCGCGGCGGAGGCCATTTCAAGTCCGGCTTCGGCCGCATAAAAGGCACGGGTTGAGTGAAGCTGATTGCCGGCCACGGAGACTTCGTCGGTGGATGTCGAAATGGCGGCGAGCCCGACCAACATCAGCAATCCAACCATGAGGATTGCGATGACGGTCGCTATTCCTCGTTCGGACTTAAGTTGCTGAGTATTCATACTTTTGCCTCGGATTTCAGTCTACAGGTCATTCGGTTCCGCCGACATATTCCTCCGACCAACTGGTGCGCTGGAAAACGCGAACGGTCGGGGTTGACGGCGGGAGTTTAGTCGGATCATTGAACATAGTGTCGTACGACCAGACACGGCTTGGCGGGGCATAACATCCACCGGTCCAGTTGCCATTCGCTTGAACTGAGTTCCAAAGGCAAATGGCCGAACCAGACCAGGTAAATGTTCTACCAGTCCAGGATTCCAGAAAACGCGGAAGATTCTGGAACCCGCCGCTAAAGAGCGATCCGGTGGTAGGTGTATCGCCGGTGACGTACGCACAATTGACAATTGTGTTAGCGGCAATACGTGTCGTATAGCTTGCGGCCGATGCGGCGTCGCTGAACGAGCTCGACAAAAACGTGATCGCGTCGGCCATGAGCGAAGCCGGTTGCTTGTTCACGGAATTGAAGTTGCCTTTGGTGTACAGCGGATTTTCGCTGGCCACTGTAAGCGGGGCGTTGAGGGTCGAGCCGTTTACCAATCTTAGTGCCGGCCACTCAGAACCTGAGGCGATGTCATCTGAGAAGTAGACGACACCATTGGACGGGGCGAATCCCTGCGCGTACATTTTGGCGACATCCAATTCGGTGCAGTCAACTTGCTTGTTGTCGCGCTGATCGGTGAATTTGTTGGCTGTGTATGTAATCACGCCGCCGGCGACCATCGCCGCGGTGACGTTATTCCATGTGCTTCCAACTTTTTGCCAAGCCACGTTATTCACAATTTTCAGCGTGGCTTTGCTTTCGTACGAGTCAGGATTGCTTGCCGCCGGTTCGATAATCTTATGCGGCGTACCGGAGGTCGCCAACGGCAAGTTTAATGCAGTCATGCCGTGAGCCACGTCCTGCACCTTGCCATTCCACATGGAGGTGGCGGTGGTAGTCCAGCTCGGATAGCTGTGGTCAACCCAGCTCGATCCAACCTTCATCGACACAAAGCTTCCGGCCGCATTTTTGATGCGGACGTCACCGGTGCCGGTCGGAAGCACGGTCGTCTTTCGGCCATAGCGGAGATTTCCGGCGGTCGTCACGTTGGAAGTAATATCCAGGCCGTTGTCGGACTGCAACCACAGGTTACTGTTGCAGTGGACCCGTCCGGAAAGCGTCATGAAAGGACCTGGCGCTATTTCGCAGTCATTCTGATAAAACACCGCGAACTGAAAAAGCGGGATAAGATCAGCCTCGAACGTCATGGTCAACTCGGCCGAGGTTTGGCTGGCGTTACTGACGCCGCTTGAAGTAAGCGAATAGGTTTTCGCCAGGGCATTCAGACCGGCAAGCGCTCCTTGAGTGAGCGTCTTTTGCGTGGCGGCGCCGTTATCGGTGACACCATAAGTAGCGGTGGCGCCATTGAGGGTGACCGAACCCGACGGCATAGTACCGGGCGGAGCGCCGGTGGAATCGTACGAAGCTTGAATGGCGGCCGACGCGACCTCAAGGCCGGCTTCGGCGGCGTAGAACGACCGGGTGGCATTTAAATTGTTGCCGGCGATACTCACCTCGTCGTTGGACGAATTCATGGCGACGAGTCCAACTAACGTGAGCATTCCGACCATGAGGATTGCAATTACGGTTGCGATACCTCGTTCTGATCCGCGCAGACGAAAACGTTTGACTCTATTCATATTGGTTACTCCTAATTTCCAAGATTTCGCAGGCTGGCCGACGAAGCAAAAGTTCTCCAACGATAGGCGGCATCGCCGGTCTTGTCCGGATCGGGTCTGTTCGAGCGTCCGGTAACCGAGATGAGTACTTCGCGCACGTCGGTGGCCACTGTGGGCACATCAAGAATAGTATTATTTTTCATCCGGTAGCGGAACTGGACATCCGCTATATCGTCGGCGTAGATTGCCGCCGGTTTGCTTCCGTATTTGACCATCAACTTCGGATGAGTCGCATCGGTTGTCTTGTCGACGTAGAATTTCGCGGCGACCAGCGAAAGAACGATTGAATTGGCGCCATACTTTCGAGTGAAATTTGTGGTGTTGTGCTGAAGGTGGTCCGAGCCGTTCTGTACGTGCGTGATAACGAAAAACTCGCCTTTGTTGGTATCGGGTTCCCAGATAAAGGCATCTTGATCATCTTCGAAGCAACTGACGTCATCGCACTTAAGTTCGGCCGACGTCTGCGGCATCGCCGCCGTGAGCGTAGCTCCACAGTCTCTTGCCTGATAGACCAGCGTGATGGTGTCGGGATTGGTATTGGCGGCATAGATGCACGGGAATAGCGATGGGACCCCGAACCCGGCCTGCCGAATTTGGCGCGTTAGTTCATCGATCGACGCACGCGAATTCTGCTGGATGTTCGTGATATCATCCTGCGTCAGGTAATTCTTGTTTTGCGTCTTGTACGCCTCGAAAATCGCGGCGGTAACAAACGCGGTGATCCCGAGCGCGATGAGGGTTTCGATAAGGCTGAAGCCCGCGATTGAACTCAACCGGTGCTTCGCATGTCGTGGTGCGTTGTTCATTAGTTGCTCCAATATTCTTCAACGTGCATTCACAAATGTCAGGACCCGAAGTTTCGCATGCAGGCCGACGAGGAATAGGTGCGTGTGCGATAGGCCGCAGGGCCGGTTTTGTCCGGATCAGGGGTACCGGATCGGCCAGTCAGTGTTATCAAGACCTCACGCACGTCTTGTGCGAGGGTCGGGACATCAAGCACGGTACCGTTTTTCATGCGATATCTGAATTGTATGTCGGAAACATCGTCGGCGTATATTGCGGCAGGTTTGGTGCCATATTTCACCATTAACCTCGGATGAGCGGCATCGGTCGAAAAATCGACATAGAATTTCGCGGGGATCAGCGACAACACCATCGAATTCGCGCCGTATTTCCGCGTGAAGACAGAGGAAGTGTGCTGAAGTGTTCCGGTGCCGGCCTGTACCTGCGAGATGACAAAAAACTCACCTTTAAGCGAGTCGACCTCGTAGATGAATGCATCCTGACCATCAGCAAAACATCCCAGCGCGCCGGAACAGGTAAGGGCGGCCGAGGTAGAGGCCATCGGCGCGGTCAAAGTAGTATTGCAATTCTTCGCTTGGTAGACCAAAGTAATGGTGTCCGGATTGCTGTTCGCCGCATAGATGTACGGGAACTGCCCCGGAACGCCAAAGCCAGCTTCGCGTACTTGCTTGCTGAGTTCGTCTATAGCCGCGCGCGTATTTTGCTGGATGTTTGTAATGTCATCCTGGGCCACATAATTTTTGTTCTGTGTCTTAAACGCTTCGAAGATGGCCGAGGTAACAAACCCGGTGATAGCCAGGGCCACCATCAGTTCAATAAGCGAAAATCCGCGCGAGTTTGACAGATGCATAGGTGACACCTTTCCTTTTGTCTTCTTCATTGGTGTCTGGCGCGTTGTCAAATTGAGTCCGTGCGAATAATTGTCGACATCGTGTCGACGTGTGTTTTGTTTTTCACATCGGCCCAGGTCATGGCGATGCTGACATTCCGCAGGTGCGGTCCGGCACTTGAGATGGTCCACGCCCGCGTAACGCCACTCACAACATCTGAGCCATTGGTTAGCGTCCCGGTGGCCCGAATCTCTTCAAGTTTTTGCTGTACAAGCTGAGTAGCGAGGGTGGTCTTGTTCGACCAGTCGTTGCCATCGAGTGCAACCATTGCCATGTTCAAAAGCAACAGCAACGAGACCGACAGAATGATCATGGCCACCATAACTTCAAGAATTGAAATGCCGCGATTGGTCGTAATTTTTCTCAGACGCATATAAAATTCCTTCGTTTGATGGCGATAGTTGTAAATCCTGTGCCGTGCTATCAGACTAGTTATCGGCGGATCACGGCGTGTTCATTAACCTATTGTTGACTATATTGTTAGCTCTCACCAAGAATCCTCAAAAGAGGTGCAACTTGAAACGATTGCCCCCTGCCGAACGGGCAAAACAGGGGGATTGCTCCCCCTGGTGATGTGGGCGCAAACCAATACGCTTCTGACAACTGAAAACGGTTGAACCGGCGGCAAACGGCGGGTATGTTTGACCAATGATTACTTGGGAGGTAGTTTGACGAAACGGACAGTCGGGATATATCTGGCGGGGGAGTGGCGACAGGGGAATTCGGCGATAGAGGTTCGCTCGCCCTATGACAATAGACTGGTTGGCCGCGCGATTGCCGCCACCGCGCAGGATTTTGTGCTGGCAATAACTAAAGCTGAAAAGGCGTTTGGCCTAACGCGGCGACTTGCCTCGCACCAGCGGGAATCGGCCTGCCGATTTGTGGCCGATGAACTCGAAAAACGGAGCGAAGAGTTCGCCCAATTGATGACCGCTGAATTAGGGAAAGCGATCAAGGAATCACGGCTCGAAGTTGCTCGGGCAATCGGCGTTTTTCGCTTGTCCGCCGAAGAGGCAAAACGGATCGGCGGTGAGATTGTCGATTTGGATTGGAACAAGGGTAGCGAAGGGCGGTTCGGAATTGTCAGGCGTTTTCCGCTTGGAGTAATAGGGGCAATCACGCCGTTTAACTTCCCGTTGAACTTGATCGCTCATAAAGTTGGACCGGCGATGGCGTCCGGAAATGCGATCGTGCTCAAGCCTGCCAGCAAGACTCCCCTCATCGCGCTCCGGCTGGCCGAGATACTGGAAAAATGCGGATACCCAAAGGAAGCAATTTCGATTTTGCCCGGAACAGCCGAGGCGGCGCGGCCGCTACTGGATGACCCCCGCGTAAAAATGATCACCTTCACCGGATCAGATACTGTTGGCTGGTGGATAAAAGAGAACTCGGGGAAGAAACCGGTAGTGTTAGAACTGGGTGGCAATGCGGGAGTGATCGTGGCCGACGATGCCGATCTTGATTTTGCCACCACGCGGCTATTGTTCGGAGCGTTCGCGATTGCGGGACAGTCGTGTATATCTGTGCAACGTATTTTTGTGGCCGAGAAAGTGTATTCACGGTTTCTGAAGATGTTCACTGCAAAGATCGCCAGATTGAAAGTGGGCGATCCGTCGAGCGACAAGACCGATATCGGCGCCATGGTCGATCAAGGATCGGTGCAGAAGGTGATGGCGATGATTCACCATGCGGAAAAAGAGGGAGCGCAAATTCTGATCGGCGGGAAAGCACGGAAACAGTGTATGCAACCGACTATTCTGACCAATGTGAAACGCAGTTCCCCGTTGTGTGTCCGCGAGGCGTTTGCCCCTGTAGCGGTGGTTGAAAAATATCGCAACTTCTCAAGCGCCATATCAGCGGTGAATGACTCGGCCTATGGGCTTCAGGCGGGCGTTTTCACCAATCGGATGAACCACATCATGCAGGCGTTTCAGGAAATAGAGTGCGGCGGCGTTGTTATCAACGATGTCCCGACTTTTCGGGCCGACCAGCAACCATATGGGGGGATGAAAAACTCCGGTCTTGGCCGCGAGGGAGTCAAGTACGCGATTGAAGATATGACGGCAGTCAAGATACTCTCAGTCAACCCCAGATAGGGCAAGCAATTTAAATGAACATTACTTACACTATAGAACCGGATCTCAAAGCAGTAGAATTTATCGATGTCCTCAATCGGTCTGGGCTGGGTGTACGGCGACCGGTGGATGATCCGGCCCGCATACAGAGGATGATCGAGTTTGCGTCGGTGGTGCTTTGCGCCCGTGACAACGGCAGACTGGTTGGGGTCGCGCGGTCGCTTTCGGACTTCAGTTACTGCTGTTATCTTTCTGATTTGGCCGTGGACAAAGCGTATCAGGGGAAAAAGATCGGCCGCGAGTTGATCGCGCGGACACAAGAGATTATCGGTGAGGAGGCGATGTTACTTCTGCTTGAAGCACCGATGGCAAAGGGGTATTATGAGCATATCGGCTTTGAGAAGATGGACAATTGCTGGATGTTGCCGCGCAAGAAGTAGAACAAACTAGTTTGGGCGTGAAGGGAGTCTCAAATGAAAGCAAACATGGGAACGGCTGACCGAACGATCCGTATTATCGTCGGACTGGCGATCGGTGTGCTGGGGATTGTGTTTCATTCGTGGTGGGGATTGGTGGGGCTTTTGCCGATCGCGACCGGGATGATTAGCTACTGTGGCTTGTATAGCGTGCTGGGAATTAACACCTGCGGAGCAAAATCAAGCGCCTCCGGCAGTAAGTGATTGCCGTAGTAATTCTTCAATTGTACAGTTCTATCTATTGAAAGGACTCTCGATGCAGTTTGGCGCTCACCAGTCGATTTCGGGCGGAGTATTCAATGCCGTCTTGCTTGGCCAACGGGCAGGATGTGACACGATTCAGATGTTCAACAAGTCGAGCAACCAGTGGCGGGCGAAAAAACTGGGCGGCGACGAGATCGACAAGTATTTCAAGGCGATCGAGGAGACCGGTGTCACGGTTGCAACTTCGCATACCAGCTATCTCATCAATATTGCCTCGCCCGACAAAGACCTGAACGCCAAGTCGTATTCTGCGCTCAAAGAGGAGATGGAACGGTGTAACGAACTTAAGATACCGAATCTGGTGCTTCACCCCGGATCGCATGTCGGCACCGGGGAAGAGGCAGGGCTTGGGCGGATTGCCGACAACATCAACAAGATGTTCGATGAATTGTCGGGCAACACCTGTTGCCTGCTACTGGAAACAACCGCCGGTCAGGGCTCTAATCTCGGGAGCAAATTCGAGCAATTGGCGTGGATAATCAGTAAGATCGAAAAAACGGAGCAGATCGGTGTCTGTCTGGATACCTGCCACATCTTCGCGGCCGGGT
Organism: uncultured Ignavibacteriales bacterium; assembly: GCA_964571235.1. Lineage (GTDB taxonomy): Bacteria > Zixibacteria > MSB-5A5 > GN15 > FEB-12 > JACRAV01. The sequence continues at coordinate 735,085 of CAZNAI010000003.1, forward strand.
ATCCCATTTCCGAGCTGGCCGATTACAAAAAGACGATGAAACAGTTTGACGAGACTATCGGCGTTAAGCGGCTCCGGATTATTCACATGAACGACAGCCAGAAACCGTTCGCCTCTCAGCGTGATCGGCACGAGCATATTGGCAAGGGGTGTATCGGCCTCGAGGCCTTTCGCAATATTGTCAACGACCCGAAACTAAAAAATGTCCCTAAGATTTTGGAAACCCCCAAAGGGGACGATGTCGCCGAAGATGTTGAGAATCTTCGAGTACTACGTTCACTGGTTAAGTGATCTCCCCCGACGGTTTGCGCGGCACTTGACTTGAACCATTGAGAGCGTTTATTAGACGGTCTACGTACCAAGAAAGGACGTGCCGTTCAATATGATCGCCTCTGAAAAACTTCTCGATACACCGTTTACTCGGTTTCATGTCGCCGCGGGTGCCAAAATGGTCCCGTTTGCCGGTTACAACATGCCCGTGCAGTACAAAGGAATCACTGCCGAACACTTGGCTGTGCGGCGAAGTGTCGGACTTTTCGATCTCTCGCACATGGGAGAATTTGAAGTGTCTGGCGCCGGGGCGCTGGATTTTCTGCAAAAAGTCACCACTAATAATGTCGCCGCCTTGACCCCCGGAAAAATCCAATATAGCTGTATGCCATACGACGAGGGTGGCATTGTCGACGACCTGCTTGTCTATAGGCTTGCCGACCGGTTCTTTCTGGTAGTCAATGCCTCCAACATGGAAAAAGACTTTAAGTGGCTTGACTCCCACCGCCCATCGAACGTCTCGCTCGTCGATCGTTCGCATGAGTTTGGTCTACTGGCGATTCAAGGGCCGAAAGCGCAGAGAGTCATGGCGCGGCTTACCGATCACGACCTTGAGAGCATGCCGTATTATTCCTGCGCTCGCGGAAAAGTGGCAGGAGTGGAGATTCTGTTTTCTCGCACAGGGTACACCGGTGAAGACGGCTTTGAGTTGTACATCCCCAATTCGGAATGCGAGAAACTCTGGAGCGCAGTCATCCGTGCCGGTGAACCGGACAATATGGAGCTGATCGGTCTGGGGGCGCGCGACTCCCTGCGACTGGAAATGAAAATGGCGCTGTATGGAAACGACATTGACCAGACAACGTCTCCGGTCGAAGCCGGCTTGTCGTGGATTGTCGATTTTTCAAAGGAGTTTATCGGCTCGCCAGTCATCAAGGCGCACAAGGAAAAAGGTGTTTCGCGGCGGTTGGTCTGTCTGGAAATAGAAGGAAAGGCGTTTCCCCGCCATGGATACGATATAGCCGACGAACGCGGCGTGGTTGGCAAGGTGACATCGGGAACAGTGTCCCCTTCGCTCGGAAAGCCAATCGCGATGGGATATGTCCCGACTGATAAATCGAAAATCGGGTCAGTCGTTGAAGTCGTCATCCGCGACAGCAGACATAGAGCGACTGTCGTCAAGCCACCATTCTACAAAGAGGCGTCACATCGCTAAGGTCCTGCTCGGAGAGCTCTATCTAACCCCGGTGCAACTGGGGAAAATACAGGCGGATGATCGCACAATTGTGGTTATCGACGTTCTCCGAGCCACCACATCGATCTGTGCCGCGCTCAGCGCTGGCGCCAAGGCCGTTATTCCTGTGGAAGAGCCGGGTGAAGCCGGGGAAATCTGGACAAAGATCGGATCGGAGTATGCCGTGCTGGCCGGAGAGCGCAATGGGGTCAAGATCGAGAATTTCAATTTGGGAAATTCCCCCCGCGAATTCACTCCCGCGGCCGTGGGCGGCAAATTTGTCGTATTGACTACCACCAACGGAACACCGGTGTTCACACAAGCGCCTAAAGCGGGGGCGATTATTTCTTGCGCACTGGTCAATGTCTCGGCAGTAGCGGAGAAAGTGGCCAGGTCCGAGGGTGATCTCACCATCATCTGCTCGGGGCGGGACGGCAATTTTTCTATTGAGGATACGTTATGCGGCGGCATGCTTCTGCATCTGCTTTTGGCTGTACACAAGAGAGAAATGGCACTCAACGACGCCGCTTCGCTGGCGCTTCTGTTGTACCGAAGTAACAAGTCGGCGATCAAGCAGACTATTCGCCAGGGAGAACACGGACGATATCTGGAGTCGCTCGGTTTTGAGGCGGATATTGAGCTGGCCTCGGATATCGACTCTATCCCGGTTCTGCCGATCCTGCGGGATGGCCGCCTTGTGCCGGACAACGGAAACTGAACCCGGCTCGTTTACCTTTTGCCTCCAATCCTGTATAATAGTTAACTATGAAACGAGCGCTATTAGTCGTCTGTGGGGTTGTTCTGCTCGGGGCGAACGTCAGAGCAGTTGACGCAGTGAGGTTTGTATTCGATGTCTCTCAGCGGGACAGTGTGTCGGGTCGCGACGTCTTGCTCTATTCCGATACCGCGCTGGTTGCCAAAGGGATTCCCGCGACCGGCTTTTTGGTGTCGATGTCGGTCGAAGTCCGGCTGGAAAGAGTTGATTCGGCTGGTGTGGGGTACTCCGTGCAGGTGGTCACCTTCTCCCGCCCTGCAACCACTGCCGCTAAAGAGGTGAGGTCGGAACTCGGACTGCCGTTTCGAATCGGCGATCTGGGCGGCAAGCATGGCGCCAAGTATTCACTGACCGTTCGCCCGCTTAAACGCGAGAAGATTGTCGACGGAAGTTGTGCGCTGACCAGCGCTTCGCTTGACCAGTACAAATTCGAGCCGACCGCCAATACCGACTTGTATTATCTGAAGAACACCTACGGTGATTACTACTGGAATCTGAAAAAGGCGCTTTTTGAATCTGAATATGACCAGTTCAATCAACTGGCGAAGTTTCACATGCCGGGGAAATTCATGATTTACCTGTGTCCTTGCCCGGTGGTTTCACTGATCTGGGACGATCGGTTCGGACAGGTGATAGACCCGACCAAAGGGTCAGCGTATGTTCTGCTGGGCCCCGGCTCCAACACGGCCGACCCGTTTGCACTGCTGGCGCTGGCGGTGTATCGCCAATACGGATATGCACCGGCGTTCTTAGTCGATGGATTTGTTAATATCGGTTCAGCCGCGCTGGATAGGGTAAAATCGATCAAGGCAGAGGGGAAGCCGGTTGCTGTGGAACCTCTCCTGGCCGCCAGCGCGTACTACACCTCTGACCCGCAATTGACCGACGCTCTTTCGGCCGCATTCGTGAAGTTCCTGATATCCAAGTATTCACTGGATACGTTTCTGAAGCTGTACGAGCGGTCCGACGATCTGAACTTGAAGTCATCGATAGTCGCAACCTACGGCCGCTCGATTGCCGAACTTCAGTCTGAGTTCGAGAAATGGGTGGATGCTGAGACCATCACACTTACCCAGTATGAGTACTGCGCCGGTCGGTCGGAAGCACTGTTTGATTACGCATCTCAGAAGAAATATGCGCTCAAAATGCTCCCCCTGATGAAAACCAAATATGACTCGGCGCGGGCGCTCACGATGCTGTCGCGTGCGTCATTTAACAACGGCGATTACTACTCGGCCACCGACGCCCAGCGTTCCTATCTTTCGCTTGATCCGAGTGCGCCCAGTTGGATAGCTCTTTGTGGGTATCAAATGATGAACGGCCTATTTGATTCGGCGCGGGCTGATTTGAACCGGGGACGGCTGAAAGATTCCACTGAAATGCTATTTGGACTGAATATCGGCCTGTGCGATTTGTTTTCCGGCGACACGGTTTCGGCCAAAGAGAGTTTTCTGGAAGTTGCAGGGGCGGCCCAATCTGGCGGAGCCGAAGCACGAATTCTGCTCGGTCATCTCTGGCTCAGATCGCGCGAACAGGCGGAACGAGCCAAAGCCGTCCCGATTTTTCAAGAGGCGATCAATGCGCTCCAGAGTCGGTCACAGAAACATGATGTTTCTCCCACCGAGCAAATGTGGCTGGGAATGGCCTTTTTGGGAATCGATGATCAGTCGAACGCACTCAGTTCGCTTCAACTTGCTGACTATCTCGAAACCCGGCCCTTTTATCGGGGGATGATTTCGCTTTGGCTCGGGAAGGCGGCGGACCTTCGCGGTGAACGGGATGTCGCGACCAGATATTACAACGCAGTTTTGTCGGGATCCTCGGCGGCCTACACGCAGGCGGAAGCGCGGGCCTATCTCGCTACTCCTTACGCTCAATAGCCGATGCTGAACTTTCTCAATCCTGCTATCCTGTTCGCCGGCGCCGCGGCGCTTATCCCGCTCATTATCCACCTGTTTTCCCGCAGAAAAGTCAAGGTGGTCGAGTTTTCCTCACTCAAACACCTCAAGGCAATGCAGAAGCGACAAGTTAGACGGCTAAAGGTTCGCCAACTTCTGCTTCTCGTAATCCGAACTCTGCTTATTCTGAGCGTGGTGCTGGCTTTTGCCCGTCCCACTACCAAAGGGGGGGCAGTCGGATCGCATGCGGGAGTGTCGGCGGTCGTCGTGTTTGACAATTCGGCGTCGATGAATCGATATGTCGCCGACGGTCGCTTGTTTGATCTGGCGAAACGTCGCACCGAAGAACTGCTTGGAAATTTCGGTCAGTCCGATCAGGTGGCGCTAATTCCGGTGGCCGGCGGTACAAGTTCGGCTGGCGTTACATATGGATCATCAGCGGTCGCACTAGAACAACTGCGGCAACTGGAGCCCGGGCACACGTATGTCACGTTAAATCAGTCTCTTGGTTCGGCGGCGGAACTACTGGCCAGCGCCGGAAATCTTAACCGCGAAGTGTATGTGGTCAGCGACCGGCAACGGGCTGTGCTTCCGGAAAAGCCGCTCTTACAGGATGGCCGTGCGACTGCATACCTGGTTGATCTACCTGAAGGCGAGATTTCAAACAGTGGCATTACTGCGCTCGATCTGGGAGGACAACTGGTTCTGCCAGGTCATGAATTTGCCGTCACCGCAACTGTCCACAACTACTCAACGCAATCCAGCGGCGATCAGATTGCATCGCTCTTTCTCAATGGCCGCCGGGTATCGCAGACAAGTTACACAGCCGGCGCTGGGGGCGACGCCGCGGTCAGGTTGACGGCGACAATTCCACAGACCGGGTTCTACTCGGGCTATGTAGAGATTGCCGATGACATGTTTGCCGACGACAACCGGTATTACTTTTCGTTCAATATTCCCGATCGGTTTTCGGTGCTTATTGTCGACGGTGATCCGTGCGCTCAATTTGTGGAGCTGGCGCTGGCCCCCTCGCCCGATCAACAACTGTTCTGGTCGGCCAAGCGTGTCACTCCGGAACTTCTCGGTGAAGTGAATGTCGCTGACTACAATTGTATCGTGCTGGCCGGTATTCCAAATCTGCCTGAGGGCGTTGTCTCGGATATCAAATCGGCGGTGCGAAGAGGGAGAGGATTGTTGCTCATATATGGTGAGCGAACCGATGTAGCCTATGCCAACCGGGTGTGGGGCACTGACGCCGGTTTCAATATCGAATCGGCCGCTCCGGCGGTGGTGACACGGTCGGGTTATTACACGCTCAAATCGATTGAAACAAACCACCCGATATTTTCGGTCTTTGGTTTCACCGGCGACAAGATTCCGGATATGAAATTCTATTCATTGCCGAAAATTGCGGCCGAACAATCGGCGCAAATGCTGATGCGGTTTAGCGGTGATCGCCCGGCGCTGATAGAGAGTTCAGTCGACCGTGGCAAAATTCTCACGTTCGCCGGGCCAATCGGGCCGGACTACAGTGATATGGTCAGCCACGGATTCTTTGTGCCGTTTGTGTCGCGTACTGCCGAGTACCTTTCGGCCAACCTCTCCAGTTTCGATATTCGGCTGTACACCGACGGAAACATCGTGCGTACGCTTTCTCCCGGACCAGCAGTAACGACTGCTCTGGATATGGTCGCACCCGATTCTTCGTCGTGGTCGATCCTGCCCGAGGAAAGCGGCGGATCGGTGCTGGTGCATCCGACTCCAATCGAACTTCCCGGTTCGTACTCGCTCTTCTTTCGAGGGAAAGAGGTCGACCGGTTTGCCGTGAATGTAAATCCCAATGAGTGCGACTTAAGCGCAATTGACCACGATCAGTTTGCTTCGGCGCTAGGTGTGGCCCCAGCCAAAGTGATTGCATTGGGCACAACCGTGGCGCAGGCAGTCTCCGGATTCAGAGTCGGACGTGAACTCTGGCCGATTTTCGCCTGGCTGGCGGTGATCCTGTTGGCGGCAGAAATGATTCTGGGGCGCGGAGCGGCCGCCCCACAGGAGGAGTAAGTGACTCTTCTGGCCGCCGAACAGATTTCCAAAAAATTCAAAGATCAGGTCATTCTCGAGAAGGTCTCGTTCACGATCTTTGCTGGTGATAGAATTGCGTTGGTTGGCAAGAACGGAATCGGTAAGACGACGCTCCTTGAAATTTTGGCGGGCCTTCAGGAGCCCGATAGCGGCAGTATTACCCGGTCGCGCGCCTGCCAGATCGACTATGTCGAGCAGGAAAAGACCGACTATCTTGAAATGACGCTCTTTGAGTTTGTGGCCGATGCTCGTCGCGACCTGATTATCCTGCGCCAGCGGATCACCGAATTTGAACATGCTCTTGAAATCAACCCGCACGACAACGAGAAATTGCACGAGTTGGGACATCTGCAACAGGTGTTCGAGCGCGACGGTGGTTTTGATTTCGAGCACGAAGTTGGTAGGATTTTAAATGGCCTCGGCTTCGGCGACGAGCGCTTTGGCGATCGCTTGCGAAATTTCAGCGGCGGTGAGAAAAATCGGGCAGGTCTGGCGCGACTATTGGCGGGGCGAGGGAGTCTGCTTCTACTTGATGAACCGACCAACCACCTCGATATCGATTCCACCCGTTGGCTCGAAGAGTATATCAAGCAGTCAACCAAGGCGTACATCTTAGTGTCGCATGATCGGGCGTTTTTGTCGGCGGCCTCTGACAAGATTTGGGAAATGTCGTTTGGCACCATCGATTCATATACCGGCGGGTTCGAGCGATACCTCAATGAACGTATCGACCGGCGCCGATTGGCTGAACATCATTACCGACATCAACAGGAAGAGATCAAGCGGATCGAAGAATTTATTCGAAGGAATATGGCGGGGCAAAAGACAAAGCAGGCCCAGTCTCGTCTCAAGCACTTGAGCCGAATCAAGCGTCTCCCGCCGCCGCGATCCGAAGCCTCCGGTCCGGCGATCAAAGTGCAGTCGTCGGGGCGGTCGTTTATGCATGTGCTCTCGGTCGAAGATGTCGCGCTTGGTTATGGCGACCGAACGGTACTGCGCGGAGTGAATTTCGATCTGTACCGCGGCGAGCGAATCGGGCTGATCGGACGCAACGGCTCGGGCAAATCGACTTTGCTGAAAGCGCTTATCGGTGATCTTGAACCGGTGACGGGAAATATCCGGCTTGGAAATAATGTCGAGGTTGCCTATTTCGACCAGGAACTGTCTGATCTGGACGAAACGGCCACTGTGCTGGACAATCTCTGGCAGGTTGATCCGATGGCCGAAGTGGGCGCTATGCGATCATATCTGGGAAGATTCGGATTTACCGGTGAAGATGCTCTTAAAGTGGTCGCGGCTCTTTCCGGCGGCGAGAAGACCAAGCTCTGCCTTGCGAAACTTCTGTACCATCCGGCCAATTTCGTCATTTTGGACGAGCCGACTAATCACCTTGATATCTATGCCCGAGAGGCGCTCGAAGAAGCTCTGTGTGAATACGAAGGCAGTTGTCTCATAGTTAGCCACGACCGGTTTTTCCTTGATCGAGTAGTGACCAAGATCGCGGCAATTTCGAATGGCCGGGCGGCGGTGTACGACGGCAACTATTCCTACTTTGTCGAAAAGACATCGGCGCCGACCACAGTAATCGAAGAAAAGCCTAAATCGTCGCGAGGGCCCAAGCCGACCGAATCGGAGTTTAAATCGCTCTCAAAGAGGAAGGCGAAACTCAAAAAGGAAATTCAGTCGACCAAATCGAAAATAGGCGACTACGAGAGAGAACTCTCGTCTCTTGAATCTGATATCTCCGGCGGGATTCCAACGCACGACTGGGAGCGACTCCACGCCGCCAGTGAGCGCAAGAGTGTGGTTGAAAATGAACTGCTGACGCTGTATGCTACACTTGAGGAACTGGAGAGTATCGCGCTTGATTAAGCTCTTAGTCATTTCCGGCTCGCCGACCCCGCAGTCATCGACCGATCTGCTTTTGCATGCGGCCTCTGATGCATTGGTCGAAGCGCTAAGACCGACGCATCACGCAGAGGTTTCGTTTATTAAGCTCAACGATCTGCAATTTATTCCTTGTCAATCGTGCGGCAAGGCGCCACATGAGGAGTGGTGCGTTTTCCACGACGATGTCTCTCCGGTACTCGATCAATTGGCTGACTGCGACTGTTTGCTGGTCGGCTCGCCGATTTACTTTGATTCGGTGTCGGCGCAATTGAAACTTCTGATGGATCGATGCAACTGTTTCAGGCCGGCCGACTTTGACAAGGTCGACCCGGAGCATGATTTTATCCGTAGGATTAAATCCAAACGCCCCGGCGGGATGGTGCTGGTTGGCGGAGAGAATGGTTGGTTTGAAGGCGCACGGCGGGCGATCGCCGGTTTCTTCATTTGGATCGAAGTGACTAACGAGGGTGTCGTGACGTACAAATCCAAAGATTTCCACCGTGCCGGAGAGGCCGCCGATTCGCAAACGACCTTAGACGAGGCCAGAGAACTCGGGAAGAAACTCGCCGCCATTTTGAAAGAGCGCCATGCAGGATAATTCTGTAGGTCGGGTTCCGACGAAGCCCGCCGAAGGCGGGCGCCGGAGAAACCCGATAGGGTTGAAATGACAAGGATGTTGGGTTTTTCGGTCGTCCTGCTTTCGCAGGACTTTCTCAGAACCCGACCTACTTGGGAAAAATGATTGTGCAGGATAAGGAAACACAAGATTATTACCGTGAGCGGGCCGAGTCGTACGAAGAAATCTATTACCGCGATCAACCTGACCGGCGAAAAGAGATCGACGACGAAGTCAATCGCCTGCGCAATCTTGTCGCGGGAAAATCAGTTCTTGAGCTGGCGTGCGGTACAGGGTACTGGACAAAAGTTATGTCCGAGTCGGCAAAGTCAATCGTCGCATCGGATTTGTCCGAAGAAATGCTCGAGATTGCCAAGCGCAAACCGCTTGGACGTCCGGTGGAGTTTGTCGCCGCCGATATGTTCACGCATGCGTGGCCGAAGGCGTCGTTTGATGTTGTCGCTGTCGGATTTTGGTTTTCGCACCAGCCACGGCAAGAATACAAGCAGTTCTTTGATCTGATTACCGCGCCACTCACCTCGGACGGCACAATCTGGCTGATCGACAACAATCCACCCGCCGAAGGAACAAACCACGAACATATCCGCCTCGACGAGCACGGCAACAATTTCAAGCGTCGGTATCTTAAGGACGGCCGGAACTTCACGATTTTGAAGAACTACTTTGACCAAGGGGAGATAGGCGAGATATTCTCTCCCCGGTTTGACATAAAACGCCAGACCTTCGGCGTTTACTACTGGGTGGTAGACCTTGGAGTTCGATAGTGGCCGCTTGGACGACCCTAAGGATTCGGCTTAATCTATTGACATATAGTAAGTTGTGGTGTGCGCAGTCGGGCGACACTCGAACCATTCTTGCTTTTCCGGCCAAACGGGTCTATATTTAGGGCTGGTTGTCGCGAAGAGGGAAACCTTTTGTCGCGGCCCTCTGTTTTAAGACATGAGATAACATTTGAGATATTCGGAGAGTGTTGTGAAAGAGAAGATTCATCCGGCGTACCACGATATCGTGATCACCTGCGCCTGCGGCGCCACCTATCCGACCCGTTCGACCCGCAAGTCGATCTCGGTCGAAATCTGCTCCAACTGCCACCCGTATTTTACCGGCAAGCAGAAGCTGTTGGATACCGCCGGTCGTGTCGAACGGTTCCGTCGCAAATACGCCAAGGCCGAGAAGTCGAACTAAGTACTGCCGTGTCGGTATCTCAGATACCAGCGCGTGTCTTCGTTTGAAAAGTGTACCAAACCCACCGAATCCCGGTGGGCTTTTGGTAGATAGTAAGTCACAAAAAGGATTTCATGCCTGATTTGAATGTTGGCGGACAAGCGGTAATTGAAGGAGTGATGATGCGGGCGAAAGACCGCATCGCCACCGCCGTACGTGTGCCTTCGGGTGAGATCTTGATCAAGACGCAGGAATACAAAGCGCTCTCTTCCCGGGTCAAGCTCTTCAAGCTCCCCATTCTGCGAGGCGTCGTTGCGTTTTTCGAAATGCTGGTGATTGGCATGAAGACGCTCAATTTCTCAGCCGAGATTTCCATGCGCGAGCTGGACAAGGCTGAGGCGGAAAAAGCCGGCAAGACCTACGAAGAGAAGAAGAAATCAAGCGGGTTGCTATTGGGCCTGATGGCGGTTGTTTCGCTGGCAGTCGGAATAGGTGTCTTTTTCTTTTTGCCGCTGGCGGTGGCAGGACTGTTTGGCATTGACAAGAACGCCGTCGGTTTCAATCTGATGGCCGGCGCTATTCGGCTTACCCTGTTGATCTCATATCTTGGCGCGCTCACGCTGGTAAAAGACTTTCGGCGCATTTTCGAGTATCACGGCGCCGAGCACAAATCAATCTACACTTACGAAATGGGCGATCTTCTCACGCCGGAGAAGGCGATGACCTACACCCGCTTTCACCCGAGGTGCGGAACATCGTTCGTTCTGATTGTCGCGCTGGTAGCGATGTTTCTTTATGCCATAGGCGATTCGATCTATGCCATCGTGACTGGGCACCCGCCGACACTTCTGGTCAGATTCGGACTGCACTTCTCAATGTTGCCGCTTGTCGCTGGTGGCTCATACGAACTGCTCAAGCTTTCCGGCAAGACACGCGATAATGCGCTCACCCGGTTCTTGATCGCCCCCGGACTCTGGATGCAGAGAATCACCACCAGTGAGCCGTCCATCGATCAGGTCGAAGTCGCCATCGCCGCCCTCGAAGCGGCCCTGGGTGTCGAATCGACTGACTCCAAGCTGACCGCCAAGCGTACCGCCGTCTATTAGCGCCGCTTACTCCCAACTTCGCTTTCCTTTTCACTCCGAATCTGATACTTTGTGCGCTTGATATATGCTTGAAATAGTAAACAAACTGGAACAGAAACTCCGTTCACTGGATGATCAGTTCGCCGACGGCTCGGTGGCGAGCGATGTCAAGCGGATGATCGCGCTCAACCGTGAGCGGCGTGGGCTGGAAGAATTGCTCGAAGTTGCTCGTCGGTACAAGAGGATACGGGTTGGGATCGACGAAGCGCGAAGTATTGTGCATGACAATTCCGATCCCGAACTGGTTGAAATGGCGCGGGAAGAGCTTGCGCAATATGAAAGCCAGATTGACGCGGTTGAACAGGAATTTAAAGTCAAACTCCTGCCCCGCGACCCTAACGACGAAAAACCGGCGGTTGTCGAAATTCGCGCCGGAACCGGCGGTGATGAGGCCGGGATATTCTCAGGCGATATTTTCAGGATGTACCAGCGCTTTGCTGATCGTCGGGGTTGGAAGCTCGAGGTGCTGTCCTCCAACGAATCAGGAATGGGCGGATTCAAGGAGATCATCTTCTCACTCACCGGCGATAATGCCTACGGCCGAATGAAGTACGAATCGGGTGTGCATCGCGTCCAGCGGGTGCCAGATACCGAAGCGCAGGGGAGAATTCACACGTCGGCAATATCAGTCGCGGTCTTTCCTGAGGCGGAAGAGCTGGACATCGAGATCAAGGAAAATGAAATCAAAGTCGATGTCTATCGGTCTTCCGGCCCCGGAGGGCAGTCGGTCAATACGACCGATTCAGCGGTACGAATCACTCACTTGCCCACGGGCGTGGTGGTCACTTGTCAGGATGAGAAATCCCAATTGAAAAATAAGCAGAAGGCGATGCGTGTATTAAGGTCGCGATTGTATGACCGGATGATAGCCGATCAGCAGGCAAAGATCGCCGCCGAGCGGAAATCAATGGTCTCGACCGGCGACCGTTCCGCAAAAATCCGTACCTACAACTTTCCGCAATCAAGGGTAACCGATCACCGTATCGGACTGACGATCTATCAATTATCTGATATTCTCGACGGAAATGTCGATTCGCTGATTGATCCCCTGATGCAACACGACCAACAGGAACGGCTCAAATTGGAAGCCCAATCGGCGTGAGGTAAATGTGAAGTATCTTAAGTTTCTCGGTGCATTTGTACTGACAGTGCTCATGCTGTATGTCGCTCGCAAGAACTCGATCGGCGCCCCGGAGAAATTCGAATCAACTGACGGCGACTACCAATTTGCAATTGTAACGGTACCGAAAGGGATGGAGAACGCCGATACGGTAATCACCGTAAACGTCGTCGGACCATTTTTGTACGGGCACCGAGTCCTGCTCTATCTGACGGGAAACCCGGCCAGCGGTCTGCGAAAAAATCCTCCAGGAATCCCGATGCACATTCGAGAACACGGGTCAAGCGAGTTCTCGGTGCGAATGCCGGTCGGTAAACGGAACGACAAGATCTGGTACACTATTGGAGTGGTCGATAGCGCCGGAAGTCGAATTGCAAACTTTGCCCGTCCCGACGGCGCTCCGTTTGTGTTAAGATCAATCGGGCATGTTCCGTCCGCCGTTCTAATTGGCCACATTCTGTTCATTTTTGCGACCTTTTTCTTTGTCGGACTGGCGGCGCTGTCGTCAATTCCATTGTTGGGAGGTGGTACTGCCGTGCGGCCAATGTCGGTCTGGTACTGGATCGCGGCGATCTGCACATTTATCGGCGGGTATCCGTTCGGATTCGCGATGAACTGGTTTGCTTTCGGCGGAATTTGGGAGGGAGTGCCGTTCGGCACCGACGCCACCGACAACAAGACTCAACTTTTGTTCGTCTATCTGTTGTTCATGGCTTTCGCTACTCTTGGGTCGTTCACGCGAGGAAGATACGGTCGCGACATCTTTTCGCCGCGCATACTTGGCATGTTCGGCTTGATCGGTTTCTTGTTCCAACTCAGCATCTACTTAATCCCGCACTCTATTCAGTTCAGCCCAGCGCTCACCTATAGTGTGTGCTACGGATTCACCGCGCTCATGTTTGTCATCTATCTGGCTGGGTTTGTTGCATCACGCGGCAAAGCGACGTCAAGGGACTAGTCACTTCATGCCCGGCCCGATCACGCACCTTCCGAAGTTCATTTCCGAACGTGCCACAGTGCTGGAAGCGGCGGGAGTTGAATCCGCGGCGGCTGAAATTGAGTGGATATTATGTCATGTTCTCGACGTCGACCGCCTCAATTTGTATCTTCACGGCGTGGAACTTCTAAACCACGAGCGTATTCAACAGATCGACCGTATCGTAGAAAGACGTGCCACCCGATATCCGCTCCAGTATATCCTGGAAGAAAGCTGGTTTTACGGCCGGAAGTTTTTTGTCTCGCCGGCAGTGATGGCTCCCACGCCGGAGACCGAACTCTTGTGCGAACAGGCGATCAGATTTCTTCGCACAAGAGAGACCTGTTGCCCTCGTGCGCTTGATGTTGGTGTCGGGTCGGGTGTTATTGCGGTGACCGTCGCCCTTGAAGTTCCCACCAGCCATGTCATCGCGCTTGATATTTCCCCCGAGGCGCTGGCGGTGGCCCGGCGCAATGGCTCGCAGTTGTGCCGCGGATTTCGAATTGAATTTCGCCAGTCCAATTTGTTCGCCGCCGTCCGCGATTCGGAGCGGTTCGATGTTATCGTCTCCAATCCACCCTATATCGCTGAGCCGGACTATCCAACATTGATGCCCGAGGTTCTGGCTGACCCGAAAATAGCCATGACCGCGGGCGAAGAGGGACTCGACATAATCAAGGTTCTTGTTGCCAAAGCGCCGGATCATTTGGCGCCGGGGGGGAGACTCATGTTTGAGATTGGATATGGCCAGGCAGAAAAAGTGGCGAAATTGACCGAGCAGGATGAGCGGTACGATTCGATCAGCATTCTGCGCGATTTGAACAACATTGACCGCATTGTTATTCTCTCCTGTAAGGACTGAACTGTGCCTCGTGAATCTCTAAGTGACAAGCAGGCCCGCGCGGCCAATATAATTTCACTGCTGAAAACGCGGTACCCCGACGCTAAGTGCTCGCTCAATTTCGGATCTGTCCATGAGCTGATGGTGGCGACAATTCTCTCGGCCCAATGCACCGACGACCGGGTCAACAAAGTTACGCCGGCACTATTTGCACGGTTCAAATCAGTTGCCGAGTTCGCCAAGGCCGATCTTGCCGAAGTCGAGCAATTGATCTTCACCACTGGATTTTATGTCAATAAGGCCAAGTCTATCGTCATGTCGGCAAATCAGCTCCTGCTTTTTCATAAGGGAGAAGTGCCGCGCACCATCGATGAGCTGACCAAACTGGCCGGAGTGGGGCGCAAGACTGCTTCGGTAATTCTTGGGGTTGGTTTTGGTTTGACCGAGGGGATTGTGGTGGATACACACGTTGGGCGAATTTCACGCCTGCTTGGTCTGACTGCAAAGAACGATCCAGCGAAAATTGAAAAGGAACTCATGACGATTATTCCCCGCGAGCATTGGATCGAGTTTTCGCACCTGATGATCTATCATGGCCGAGCAATCTGTATCGCCCGACGGCCAGATTGCCCGGCCTGCGTGCTCAAGAAGTTGTGTCCGTCAGCTACTAATTAATCAAAAGCCGGCGTTACTACTGGTGTAACGCCGACTGAATATGACAAATGTACTCTCTTGTCTACAGCTATTTTGTCTTTCCTTTGATCAACGAATGTCCGGTCGCCAGACCGAATACAAACAAGCTCAGTACGACAGCGCCGACAGCAAATACGGTGTCGCCGATGGCTCTCAGCCACTTGAATATCTGGAGTGTCGGAGAGTAGAGAAATTCGGCGCTTCGCGCATACCAATACCCGTGCTCGACCGAAGCCCACGTTTGCAGAAAGCCTACCGGCAACATGCTGAGCAGTAGCATTGCCATCAGGCCGCCGTTAATTGTCCAGAACGAAAAGCGAATGTACTTTTCTTTCCATTCGTCGCGCACCCAGAGAACGCGCAAGCAGAAGAGCATCAATCCAAGGCCGAGCATTCCGTAGACGCCGAACAGTGCGGCGTGGCCGTGGACCGGCGTGGTGTTGAGTCCCTGCATGTAGTAAAGGGCGATCGGCGGATTGATCATGAAGCCGAACAGCCCTGCTCCCACCATATTCCAGAAGGCAACTGCGACAAAGAAATAGATCGGCCACTTGTACTTTGCCACCCATGGAGTAGCACGTGCGATGCGAATATTGTCCCAGGCCTCAAAGCCAATAATGGTGAGCGGGACAACCTCAAGCGCACTAAACACCGAGCCGAGCGCCAACACCGAGGTCGGAGTACCTGAAAAGTAGAGGTGATGAAGTGTCCCGATGATTCCGCCGGCCAAAAAGATCGAGGTTGAGAAAAGCACCGAGGTGTTCGCTGTGGCAATCCGAATCAACTGTAGTCGCGCAAAGAGGAACGCAATTACGACAGTGGCGAATACTTCGAAGAATCCCTCCACCCATAGATGAACTACCCACCATCGCCAGTATTCTACGATTGCAAGATGCGATGAGCGGCCGTACATCAGACCGGCGGCGTAAAAGGCGCCGATAGCGATCGCCGAGATCAGGAACATCGTCATGAGTGTTTTCTGTTCGCCTCCCTTTTTGATAGCGGCGACTATGCACCGCCCGACCAAGAATAGCCAGAGGCCAAGTCCGACCAGCAGGGCGATTTGCCAGACACGGCCAAGATCAAGATACTCGTATCCCTGATGCCCGAAATAGAACGAGCTTGCGCCTGTCAACTTGTGGTAGACGCTCAGCCACTCACCCGTAAGCGATCCGACAACGACTAATAAGAGTGCGCCGAATAGAATGTTGACACCGAGGCGCTGGCCCTTCGGTTCGATACCGCTAACCGCGGGACCTATGTACAGGCCAGCGGCGAGCCAGGCGGTGGCGATCCAGAAGATTCCGATCTGTGTGTGCCAGGTCCGCGAAATCACATACGGGATCATCTTGGCCAGCGGCACACCGTAGAAGCCGTCACCTTCGACACCATAGTGTGCCGTCACTACGCCCATGATGATCTGTACAAGAAAAAGTCCTGAGACTGTCCAAAAATATTTGACCACCGCTTTTTGAGATGGGGTCGGTTGAAATCCCTGTAGCGGATCAGTTGCAGGCAATTTCTCGGCAACCGGTTCATGCGCTCGCGAGGCGTTGAACCAAACCAACAGGCCGATACCTGCCAACAGCATGATGATGCTGAAACCGGTCCACACGATGGCGCTACTGGTCGGAATGTTGTCGATCAGCTTTTCGTGCGGCCAGTTGCTGGTGTAGGAAATGGTTTGCCCGGGCCGGTCGGTCGAGGCAGACCAGGAAGACCAGAAGAAAAACGAAACGAGTTTGCGGACATCCTCGTGGCTGGCGGCCGTACCGGCCGGGATGGCATATTGGGCATTCCCCAGTGTAAAGACCGTATCATAGTGCGCAAGGTTTGATTCAAACGCCCTTTGACGTACCGGATCAAGAGTCAACGAGTTATCGAACTGTTGATACGAATTGGTTCGGATCAGTTTCTTCAGGCGAGCGGTGAGGACCGCCTGTTGCTCGTTCTCTAGTCCGGAAAACTCCTGTTGATACTGTGCGCGCGCCCACTCATTTAGAATGAAGACGCACTCACGGTGCAGATAGTCGGCGGTCCAGTCGGGCGCGACATAACTGCCGTGTCCCCAAATTGAGCCGACCTCCATACCGCCCATCGCCTGCCAGACATTTTGTCCAGCGGTGATTTGTCCTGATTCAATGATTACCGCGCCGTCGGTGGTGCGCACATAGTCAGGGATTGGGGGTTTCTCCTGATAAATCTGGAAGCCCATAAATCCCAGGACAGCGAACGAGAGAATGATCACCGCCCAAAACGCCTGCCAATACTTTCTCATGATAGATTCTCCGCAAAAGGTTTTCCGTCGCGCGAATTCTTTTGCCCGAACAAGAGACTAAAGAGAGTGTTGCGATTTCGTCGAGTGCTGGCCCTTCGGCCCCGCGTACGACACAGTATTGAGAATTCGCGTTGCATCGTCAACAAGGATCGACATTGTCGCCAAAAAAACACATGACATAAGTCAAGGTGGACGAATTGATTGGGCTGTCTTTTCACTTGCTCGTAGCGGCGGGGGATGGCAAATTGAAGGACCGAACAACCCACGCTGACAGGAGGGACTTGTGGCAGTAGAGGTACAGGCGGCCGCGCACGCAACAGCAGACAACCGGCACCCCAAAGGATTTTGGTTCATTTTCTGGGGGGAACTGGCCGAACGCGCCAGTTTCTACGGCATGAAGACACTCCTTCTGCTGTACATGATCAACATTCTGGGGTACGCTGACGAAAAGAGTGGGCAAGTGGTCTCACTATTCACGGCCGCATGTTATGTGTTGCCAATTGTCGGCGGATATATTGCGGATCACTATCTGGGGAAATTCAAGACAATTATCTATTTTGCGATTCCGTACATCTTCGGTCATATCGTACTCGGGACTTTCAGTAACGAAGTTGGACTCTATACCGCGCTCTTATTGTTGGCGGGTGGCTCGGGAGCGGTGAAGCCGAATATCAGCACACTTATGGGGCTGATGTACGAGAAGGAAGGGAAATCGCATCTGCTCACCCAGGCATTCTCTTGGTTTTACATGGCGGTGAATATCGGCGCCGCGGCTACAACTTTGACTCTGCCATTTGTGCGAGACAAGTACGGTTACGGCGCCGCGTTTATGGCCCCGACTATTCTTATGGTTGTCGCCCTGGGAATTTTTTATTACGGGAAGAAGTACTACCCCGTCGAAGAGGCCAAACGGGCGATGCAGAAAGAACGAACCCCTGAACAACGTAAGATAGAACTGGCCACCCTCGGGCGTTTGTCCGGTCTTTTTATTCTCGTCGCCTTTTTCTGGTCGTTGTTTGATCAATCGGCAACGACGTGGACATTGTTTGCGCGAGATCACATCAATTTGCCGATGATTCCCTTTCTTGATCGAGTGTTACCGCCCGACGCCATTCAGTCCGCCAATCCATTTCTTATTGTCCTACTAACCCCGCTGGCGGCCTGGGTATGGTCGAGAACCGACACCGAATCCCGGCGGCTCTCTTCGCCCCGCAAGATGTTGATCGGATTCTTTCTCGTCGCTTTGTGCATGGGAATGATGTCGCTTGCCGGATACATGTCGGTGGAGTCCAAAGTTTCGATTAGCTGGCAAATAGTCGGATATGTCTTGATGACTGCCGGTGAACTTTGTATCTCGGTCGTCGGTCTGCAACTGGCGTTTGAAGAGGCTCCCAACTCAATGAAATCGATGATTACCGGGATTTGGTTGTGCATGGTCTCGCTTGGCAATGTGTTGGCCTCGCAGTTGGTGAGCATTTATGCGAAGACCACTCCGGGAAATTATTTTGGTCTGATGACGGCGATGATCGTAGTAGTCATGATCTTATTCTACTTTGTCGGCCGTCGGTTCGAACATGGGAGTGCGAAAACGGTGTGAGCGCGTTACAGCTGGCTCAGTCGCTTGCCGGCTTCGAGCAAGACTTCGTCAGGCACGGAAAAGCAGAAGCGCAGTAAGTGGTCGCGGGATTTGTCCGCGACTACTTCGGGTCCAACAAAGTCAACTGTCGGCACCGCACCGATCCCACACTTAGCGATCATCTTGTCCAATACTTCGCCTGCTGTTTGGCCCGGGAAATTGTGGTGCGTCGACGTAAGTATATAATACGCACCTTCCGGTTGTTGGAACTCAAATCCAGTGTTGGAAAGCGCAGTCGCCATCAGGGTTCGCTTGGTATGATACATGGTGCGCATGTCTTCGTAATAAGAAGCGGGCAAGTCGGTCAAGGCACGAAAAGTGGCGTGCTGTAGCGGTGTCGGGGCGCAGACATACAGTTGATCTGAGACCGTGCGAAGTTGATTTACAAGCGACATCGGCGCGACGATGTACCCGATCCGCCATCCGGTGACAGAAAATGTTTTCGAATACGAACCAAGGGTGATGACCGAATCGGCTAGTCCGGGAAGACTGCCGATAGAAACATGTTCGCGGTTGTCATACGTTAGGTATTCATACACTTCGTCGGCAACACACCAGACACCCCGTTCTGCGGCGGTCTGGCCAATCCACAGAAGATCTTCGCGAGAGAACACTTTACCGGTCGGATTGTTGGGTGTCGTGATAACCACCAACTTGGTTTTGGGTGTGAAGCACTTCAGGAATTCTTCACGCGAAAAACTCCAATCAGGAAAATGCATCTGACATGTTCTAATCACGCCCCGTGCACGAAGGGTGGCATTGCGATGGTAGGGATAGAACGGCCGAAACAGGATGACTTCGTCACCCGGCTCAAGCAGTGTCTGTACGACTGATTCGTAAGCGCCGGTGGCGCCAGCAGTCACTATGATGTTATCCGGCGTGATCGGCAGACGGTTGTAGTCGACGAATTTGCGGGCGAGCGCCTCGCGAAGTTCGGCGATGCCTTGCGCCGGTGCATATCGGTTGTGACCTTCGGCGATGGCATTCTGCGCCGCAGAGAGAACTTCCGGCGGCGGCGGAGTTTGACATACTCCCTGACCCAGGTTGATACCGTTGACCGCCGCGACACGAAGTGAAATCTCGCGAAGGGCCGGTTGAGTGAAATCGAAATCGCCGCGAAATGTTCGCATTGAATTCGCTTTAGTTCCCACTTCGGGACGGCTCAAATCGTAACCTCCTGAAAATTGTGTATCGATTCAAACGCTGATTCCTCAGCACGGTTCCCCGGTCGAACAGAATAGCGAACTAAGTAACCAGCTCTCTGAGCCGCGTCGCACTCGGCGGTGGAATCTGAAATGAAGAGAACTTCCGCGCAGTTCACGCCCAATTGGCTTGCGATCCGCCGATAACTATCCGGCTCTTTCTTCGGGCCGACTTCGGTGTCAAAATATGCGTCGATGAACGGTGTCAGATCGCCGGCAGTACTATGGGCAAAGAGTAATTTCTGCGCCAATACGCTTCCAGAGCTGTAAATGCAAATTTGTCGTCCCTGAGTGCGCCAGTTTTTCAAAGCTGGAACGACATCGGAAAAGACTTCACCTTTGAGAGAACCATCGAGGTATCCGGCTTCCCATATTTTTCCCTGAATACTCTTGAGCGCCGGCGATTTTCTGTCTTTGTCCATCAATGACAGCAGATAGTTCACCGGACTGCCGGCTATCGACGGCTTGGAGGTGTCGGTGTCAATTTCAAAATCCCGTGAGATGCGGGCCAAATCATCGTGGTCAAATGCCGCCACAGTCATAGTTACCAGTTTCTTGCGGGCGTAGGGGAACAATGTCCCGTACACAAAGTCGATGGGTGTGGTGGTGCCTTCGATATCAAGAAGTATGACGTTCACTCGCGGGGACACTTTACAATTTCTGAAGTTGCGGAGGAATGAAGGTATATCCGAAGCAGACCGGCATGTACCCTTTTTCTTTGTCGCTCGCCGAGTAATGCGGGGTCCAGCCTGTCGGATCCTGAAAGAGACGGATAGCGCGGATGCGACGATCACCGCACAAGTCAAACCAATGGAGAGTCCCGGCGGGGACTCGAAGCAGATCGCCCTTGCCAACTTCGATAGCGATCACCGGCGAAGTTTTCGGATTGATGTGGAATATGCCGTGACCCTCGATGATGAAGCGGACTTCGTCTTCGTCGTGCCAGTGCTCGCGATTGAATTTGTCGAGCATGGTCTGAAGATTCGGCGTGTCAGGTCTGACATCGATGACATCGGCGGTGACATATCCGCCCGACGCTTTCAGTTGTTCGATTTCCTCGGCGTAGGTATTGAGGATCTGTTCAGCCGGAACCGAATCGGAAAGGTCGTGGCTGGTGTCCCACCGTTCGTACCCGATGCCGACATTGGCCAGATACGCTTTGACTTCCGACTGCTCGGATAGGTCACGGTTTAGCTCTGGGATACGTACGCTGGCCATGTACTCTTTCCTCCTTTAGAAGGCATCTGGTTCTTTCGAACAACCACTTCAAACAGAAATTCGAGCGCTTCAAGGTGACGGTAGGCGTCGGCAGGGGTTTTTCCCCAGGTATACAGGCCGTGGCCCGCCAACAAAAACGCTTTAACACCCGGATCGCGCTTGAGTTCCGCTTTGACTTTTTGCGAAAGAAGGGTCATGTCTTGCGAATTTTCGAAGACCGGAATTCGCTCGGTGTGCTCGTGAGTAGTGACGCCGTCGAGGGCTTTAAGAATCTCGTATCCTGCAATCTCAACCGCGCCGAGCGGCAGGCAATGCTCGGAGAGAATCGTATTCCAGACAGTGTGCACATGCAAGACCGACATCGCCGGGCGCTCCTGATAGGTGACGACATGAAGAAGAGTCTCTGCAGAAGTCTTGCCTGAACCGCTGAGTACTTCGGCCCGATGGGAGACTTCCAGAAGGTCTTCGTCGCGAAGGAGAGTCTTGTCGGTGCCGGACGGAGAAATCAGGAGCCGGACTGGATTGTCAGCCAGACGAATACTGTAGTTGCCAGCGGTGGCGGGTGCCCAACCACGTGCGGCAATTCGCCCGATCATGACCATGAGTTGTGAGCGAATATCTGACATGGACCAATTATATCAATTTTCGCCGGGAATACAAGACCCTTTGGAACCTGCCGGCGCAAAACGACAGGTGAAACCAGCGTACGTCTATTGTCGTATTGATAGCAATCGGCTTTCCATGGCCAGAAAACAGAAGGAGAGTAGGGATGAGATTGAGGCGCATAGTGGCGGTGTTGGTAGTCGCAATCGGGGTTCAATGTCTGCTGGGCAAAGTTCTGGCCCAAAGTCCGACCGGGTCGCAGGGAGGCGAAAACCGGAGCATTACCCAGTCCGATCGCAAAGCAATTGTCGATTCGGTCGGAGCGTTGCTCGGGCGGATGTATGTCTTCCCTGATGTAGCGAAAACGCTGACCGGTACGCTCCAGAAAAATCTCAAAAAGGGGCAGTACGATTCGCTCAATACAATAGCCGAACTTGCCAATCGTCTGACCGAGGATCTTAGAGCGGTGTCGCATGACGGCCACCTCTGGGTCGAACCGGCTGATCAGCCCCCGGCGGGGCGGGGGGATTCGCTTTCGGCGGAAGAAAGTCGCCGCCAACGCTTCGAAAACGGTAAGCCGGTCAATTTTGGTTTTAAGAGAGTCGAGATCCTCCCCGGCAATATCGGGTTTCTGGATTTGAGAGGATTTTACGAATCGGACATAGCCGGGCCGACGGCAGTTGCGGCGATGAATCTGCTCGCCAATAGCCGCGCTCTGATTATCGACCTTCGGGAAAACGGCGGCGGGGATCCGTCGATGATCCAGCTCATCACCAGCTACTTCTTTGACCAGCCGATTCATCTGAACAGTTTCTATAGTCGAATCACCGACAGTGTTTCGCAGTTCTGGACACAGGCGCAGGTCGATGGGCCGCGTTTGTCGAAACTCCCTCTGTATGTTCTCACCAGTCAGCATTCGTTCTCAGCGGCGGAGGAGTTTGTGTACAATCTGAAAAACCTGCACCGGGCGACTCTGGTCGGCGAGACCACCGGCGGAGGGGCGCATCCGAACGATCTGGTACACTTTCCGTCGCTGAAGATCAACGTGTCGGTCGCGTGGGGGAAAGCGATCAATCCGATTACCGGGACCAACTGGGAGGGGACAGGTGTCGCGCCGGATATCGCGGTATCGGCGGACAAAGCGTTGGCGGTGGCGCGGATGAGAATTCTGGACAGCTTAGAAAAGGCCGAGCCGGATAGCTTGAACCGTCTGCAACTCAATTGGTGGATTTCGGCGCTCAAGTATGACACAACTCAGTTTTCAGTCTTGCCGGAAAAATTAAGCGAATATGCCGGTCAATACGGGCCGAGAAAGATCTGGGCCGAGAATGGCTCGCTCTGGTATCAGCGCGATCAGAATCCGAAGGCACGATTGGTGCCGCTTGAGGCCGACCTGTTTCAGCATTCGGCCAGTGAGTATTTCCGGGTGAGGTTTGTTCGTGACGCCTCCGGAAGGGTTGTCGAAATGGTCGGTGTCTACGCTCAGGGGCGAACCGATTCGAACAAACGGGAGAGCTGAGCGAATTGGGTAGGCCGGATGTCTGCCGCGCACGATTAGTTGGCGGACAGGAATGTCCGCCAACCACAAGACGCATTTCATTACGCACTTCGACTACGCTCAGTGCGTCGTCGCGAAGTTGCCAAGCAGTAGAAAGAGCGGAAGTTCTCAAGAAAGCCCCTTTTCAAAAACGGGCACACGAGGGGGTGTGCCGCGCACTCAGCCGACTACGGCGTCAGGGTTTGAATCGGACTACATAGGTTACCCAGATAGGTATCGGTTTGCCGTTGAGTTGGGCCGGTTTGTACTTGCACCGTTTGGCGGCATCAAGAACCGCCTGATCGAATAGCGGTGCGCCCGAGGATAGGTGTATTTTGGCGCTGTCGACATTCCCTTGTTCGTTGACGAGCGCCTTCATCGTCACCGGACCTTTGATATCCGTCGCAATCAGTGAGTCTTTCAGTATCGGCTCCGCCATATCGAGAATCTCAGGAGATTGATCCACTTTTACGGACTCATCCAGTACCAACACTGTTCTTTCTGTCGTTTTCTCAACACTGGGAGTGGCTGGGGCCGGGGCTGGGGCTGGGGCGATTGCCGTATCTTTGGTGGCCTGTTTTTGCGCGGCAAATTCGACCGGATATGTCAGCCAGCTTGTAACCGGGACGCCGTTTCGGCCGGCCGGTTTGTATTTGCGCTGTCTTGCGGCCTCGAGAACCGCCTGATCGAATTGCTTCACACCAGATGACTTATCGATCTTGGCGGTGATAACCTCGCCTTGCTCACTGACCAGTGCTTTTATGATCACCGGTCCTTTCAAGTCTTTGATTTTGGCAGTGTCTTTGAACGCGGGGAAAACGTCGAAGATTAGTTGCGGCAGTGAATCGACAGTCGCAGTATCAAGCGGCGTGATGTTGGACGGCTTGGCGACCTCCTTGGGTTTGGTAACTTCGGTGGCGTCGTCTTTTTCAAAGGTGGCGGGGATGACTTTCGAGCGGTACCCCTTTTGAAGAAGGAGCCAGACCAGCTCGTCGTCGAAATCGACTGTCACAAACTCGCCACGAGTTGCGTCGACATCGAGATCGAAAGTGGCCCGCTTCCCCTGGCCCTTGACAATGACCGAATGGGTGCCGGCGGAGAGATTCAGGCTGGTCCATTCGACGGCGGAATCGGGGGCCGGGTATCGCTCGGAAGAGATCAGGATAAACCCGCCGGGGGGGTCGGTTTTGAATTTGACGAATTTTGGCTTTGTTTCACTCCCGCCAATCTGAGAATTGGTTGAGGAGGCAATAACCAAACAGGCTGAAAGAAGGAGCAGGTATCGCAAGTAGTTCATAGTTGGCTTTTGACTTTGCACCTCAGATTATACAATGGGTTTGTTTCCATCGATCCGTAAGATAGCGAGATTTGAGCGGTGGCGGTAGCGATAGAACGGCACCGATTGGGTTCGTTTGTACACTTTTGGAGTGTGCATGTTCGGATAGGCGTGAGCAAGATATTGCGGCTTGGCGGGTTGGAGAGTAACCGCGATTTCGGCGTTGTTGTCTTGGCATATCGACTTGGTAGTAATTCTGTTGACTCGCATGGGTTGCATTGGCATCTACTCTATTGGGCGGGGGCGCAAATAGGGTTACGTCGGTAGCGAAATTGCGGCTACTCTGTTAAGGCGGTATATTAGCGCAGAAAGGCGAGGAGGCATTTGACGATGAAAGCTGAAAACAAGACAGTCGAGACTAGGGCGAGTGTGGCGGCGTATCTAAAGAAGATCAAAGACGCCGACCGGAGGAAAGAGTGCGAGGCGCTGACCAAGCTCTTGGCCAAGCAGTCGGGGTTTCCACCCAAGATGTGGGGGCCGGCAATTATTGGCTACGGCTCGTATCATTATGTGTATGACAGCGGCCGGGAGGGAGACGCGCCGTATGTGGGATTGTCGTCGCGGGCGAACGCGATCACGTTGTATCTAACCAACGCAAACGCCAAGCCTGAGCTACTCAAAAAGCTTGGGAAGTACAAAAAGTCGGGCGGGGGGTGTTTCTACATTCAGAAACTGGAGGATATCGACACCGCAGTGCTCGGAAAACTGGTAGCCCATTCGATCAAGTTTTTGAAGGGGAAGTACGGGGGGTGAGGAGGGGGCGGGCTATCGAGAAGCGATCAGAGAGAAACCCACCACAAATGGTGGGCCACCAAGGCGGAGCCTCAGGCCCCGGAGGCCTAGGACCTGACGCAACAGATGAAAGACGTTGACACTGCTTTGAAGAACAAATATCGTCAGGTAATGCGCCCCGATGCGCTGAGTTGCTCGATGTTTAAAGTTATAGGGGAGTGACTAATGAGTAACCTGCCAAATCTTCTGTTCTATGGCACTCGACTCTACGATTTTCTTTGGGCTAACGCTCAAAAGGCTGTTCAATACGTTGACTTAGTCCCGGAGGGACAGTTTGTAAACTCATCTTCGGAAGAGCTAGTTGAACACGTTTTCTCTCGCTACGAGATTTATCCAATTGAATTGTCTGAAGATCAGAAAGTACTAGATCAAGAAGATGTACAAGTGGATGTATCTGGAGACCCCAATCGTTTTTTTCGTGAACATCGAGGACCGTTCTATGTTCGGGGCACCAGAGTAACAGTTACAATACCTTTTTCAGGGGATCCAGAGCTGTGGAAGTGCCAGCCAAATTCTTATAATCTCGCCCCGCCTCGCGCCGTCATTCGATTGCCTCTCACTAACAAAGATGTTGGATACTTGGACATTAGTTATGAATACCCGATGGATAGCATCGGGGATGGAACTCGAATTAGACAAGAAATAGACCACACACTTCAAAACATAATGTGGTACTTGCAACAATCGCGCGGCGAAGTATCGGGCCATAACGATTCACTAAAATCCCAAATCCGGCAAGCGATCGACAATCGACGATCGCGTTTGAGCAAACAGGCGGAGATAGCCAAGACGCTCAACATCCCGTTGCGACAGAAATCTGGTGCACCCGATGCTACACAACTTACGATCAAAAAGCGAATTGTTGTAGCCTTACCGACCCGGCCCAATGTGCCAGCGGAGCCAGAAATAGGTGACCTACATTACGAAACGATTCTAAGGGTTATCAGACACGAGGGAAGGACATTTGAAACGACACCGGCTACTTATGCGATTCACGATGAAGAGGGTCTTCGAGATATTATCTTAGCGCATCTCAACGGTCACTTTGAGGGTGACGCAGTTGGCGAGGTCTTTAGGCGATCTGGAAAAACGGACATTCGTATTGAGGACAAGAATAGAGCGGCCTTTGTCGCAGAGTGCAAGGTTTGGCGCGGTGCCCAAGAATTGACCCAAGCAATCGACCAATTGCTCAGCTACCTTACTTGGCGTGATTGCAAAGCAGCCATCATCATATTTAACAAGACTGTGGGCGAATTCACAGGCATTCAGGTGAAACTCCCCGCAATTGTGGCCGAACACTCGAAGCACAATGCAAGATTGCCAATCGTCGAGCCGGGAGAGTGGCGTTACAGATTTCATTCGGCGGACGATCCTGCTCGACTCATTACAGTTCACTTTTTCTTGTTCAACTTGTTCGTTGCAAAGAAAGCTGTGAAGAAAGATCACAGTAAATAAGTCCAATTCCTCGATCTCCTCGTGAGTAGAGATTTCAGAAAAAGTAGAGCTATCTAATGAGCTTACTTCATTTCCGAGAGGCGCGGAGGGCCGAAGAATTGAATTTGGTAAGTTTGGATGACGGGGAGCGAAATCGGTCGACGGCCAAGAGACTTGCAGGGCGGGTTCGAGGACGGACCCGCCCTACGAAGCAGGGAGCCGAGTGGCTCTGGGTGGCGTAAATATCCCCTTGTCGAGCAAGAGATTATGGAGTATATTACTAAACTAATGTAGGGGTAGCTCCCACGGCCCTTGGATTCCGGCTTTCGCCGGAATGACAAGGAAGTC
Organism: uncultured Ignavibacteriales bacterium; assembly: GCA_964571235.1. Classification (GTDB taxonomy): domain Bacteria; phylum Zixibacteria; class MSB-5A5; order GN15; family FEB-12; genus JACRAV01. The sequence continues at coordinate 762,190 of CAZNAI010000003.1, forward strand.
GAAATGACAAGGTGGGTCGCTCCCAAGAGAATCTGGTTTGGACAGAGATGCCCACACCCTTGGATTCCGGCCTTCGCCGGAATGACAAGGTAGGTCGGGAACGACTTAGTGGGGCCACTGTTCAGAAAATGAACTTTAGGCCGATAGCTTAAACGAACAGGAGTTACGTTGTTTAGCAATTGGATTGTGGCAATGGGCAGTCCCGAAGGGGGCGGAGCGGGCGGAATGTTTACGCTCGTCTGGTTTGCCCTGATTTTTGTAGTCATGTACCTGCTTTTGATCCGTCCTCAGCAAAAGAAAGCCAAGGAGCATCAGAAGCTTTTGAACGAACTAAAGAAAGGCGACAAAGTCGTGACTAACGGCGGCATGTTCGGCACAATCTTCGCCATCGACGAAGAGCGCGGGCGGATAGTGCTGAAGATCGGCGAAGATGTCAGGATGGAATTCCTGAAATCAGCCATCGCCGCCAAAGTCGACAACTAAGTTGGGAGAAACCGTGGCTGAGCGACCGATCGTCATTTACGGCGACCCGGTATTGCGGGAAGTATCCAAGCCGGTCGACAGTGTCGACCAGCAGGTGAAAGATTTGGTGTCGGATATGACCGACACGTTGCGAAAGGCGCACGGACTGGGATTAGCTGCGGTCCAGATCGGCGTGCCTTTGCGAATTTTTCTGGTTGACCTGTCAGCGGTCAATGCCAAAGAGTCCCTCCGTGTATTTATCAACCCGGAAATCATCGCTACCACCGGCGAGGCCGAGATGGAAGAAGGATGCCTGTCGTTTCCGGATTTGTTTCAGAAGATCACTCGTCCTGCGAGCGTCACGGTGCGTGCCCTCGATGCCGACGGCCAGCCGTTTGAGATGACCACCGACGGATTGTCGGCGCGGGCCATTTTGCATGAGTATGATCATCTGGAGGGGAAACTCTTTATCGATTATTTGAGTCCGCTGACTCGGCAACTGCTTAAAGGCCGGCTGAAGAAGCTCTCGGCCGCCTGCTCGATGTAACAAGTAGCGCTTCCCGCGCTGTTCAGCAATTCTCGTTTGTGACGCAGAGCGTCGCCCCCACGGTAACATTTCGATGAAACTTGTATTTATGGGGACGCCGGAGTTTGCCCGGCGGATCCTGGCACATTTGTGCGATTCAAAGCGGCATGAGGTCGTGGCGGTCGTCACCGGGCCGGAAAAGAATTTCGGTCGGGGACGAAAACTGCTTAGGACGGCGTGTCATGAGGAAGCGCTCGTGCGGAATTTGCCGGTGTTGACGCCGTCGTCGCTCAAAGATCCCAAGCTCAAAGAGGATTTGGCGAAGTTTGAGGCCGACCTGTTTGTAGTGGCGGCGTTTCGGATATTGCCGCCGTCGGTGTACAATCTGCCAAAGAAGGGCTCGATCAATATTCATGCGTCGCTCTTGCCGGCGTATCGCGGGGCGGCGCCGATCAACTGGGCGATAGTAAGCGGCGACAAAGAAACTGGGCTAACGAGTTTCTTTTTGAAAGAGTCGGTGGATACGGGGGATATGATTCTGCAGACCAGAACGGCGATCAATGAAGATGACACCTACGACAGTCTGCATGATCGATTGGCGGACATGGGTGGGCCGTTTTTACTGGGGACACTTGAATTGATAGAGCAGGGAAAGTCGCGCCCGGTTGTACAGGATGAGGGCAAGTCGTCGCGGGCGCCGAAGATATCGCCGTTTGACGCGATGATCGACTGGGGATTTCCGGCGCATCGAGTGCGTGATTTTGTTCGCGGTATGTCGACCAAGCCGGGGGCGTACACGTATTTTCGTAACACTCGTTTGAAAATCCATCAGTGTACGGTAGCCCAGACCGTAGCCGAGCCGATTAGGCCCGGAACAATTTTAGCTGATAAAAGAAGATTATTGATACAATGTGATCGGTCGGTTGTGGAGCTCACCAAAGTCGTGCCCGAGGGGCGCGGCGAGATCGACGGCCGGTCGTTCATAAACGGATTTCGTCCCCAGCCCAATGAAGTGCTGGGAGAAAGGAGCATTGCCACAGAGCAAGCGTGAAAAAAGAAATTGTCATTAGTTCGACTGAGTACGACACTCGCGTCGCCATCTTAGAAGATGGCAAACTGGTAGAACTTCAGGTAGAACGCCCTGGGGCTGACCGGATGGTCGGCGACATTTACAAGGGGGTCATCAATACGGTGCTACCCGGAATGCAGGCGGCCTTTGTCGATATCGGCATGGAAAAGGCGGCGTATCTGCATTCGTCGGATATCGCCAAAGAATCGCGCGGACGGTACGACGCCGACGAAGAGGACGAGGAAGAAGCTCCGGCGGAAATTATCCGCAAGACGCGCCGTCAGGGAATTGAAACAGTCCTCAAAAAAGGCCAGCAGATCCTGGTGCAGGTAATCAAAGAACCGATCAGCACTAAGGGTCCGCGGATTGCGTCTGAAATTTCGCTCCCGGGGCGGTATCTGGTGATGGTTCCCGATGACGACCATGTCCGGGTATCCAAGCGTATCGCTGATTGGGGGGAGAAGAAGCGGCTTCGCAAACTGCTCACGCCGCTTCGTCCTGAGGGTTTTGGGTTGATTATCCGCACCGAGGGAGAAGGCAAAGAAGAGAAAGACTTTGCCGAGGATATCAAACGTCTGCAAAAGCTCTGGGTCAAACTCAAACGGAAATCCGAAGAGCTCCCGGCGCCGTCGCTGATTCACAAAGAATCCGAGATGATCGTTTCGATGATCCGCGATATTCTGACCGACGAAGTGCAGAAGTTGGTCACGGATAATCGCGAGGATTACAAAAAGATCATCGCCTACGCCCGTCAGGTTGCGCCGCATCTGCGCGACCGGATTTCGCTCTATAAAGGGGCGATTCCGCTGTTTGATACGTACGAACTGGAACCGGAAATCGACAAGATGCTGGCCCGCAAAGTCTGGATCAAGAAGGGATCGTACCTGGTGATCGATCAGACGGAAGCGATGGTGACTATCGATGTCAACACCGGCCGGTTTGTCGGGAGCCGAGATCAGGAGCGAACGATTTACGAGACTAATTTGCAGGCGGCGCGGGAAATCGCGCGGCAGATTCGGCTTCGCGATATCGGCGGACTGATTGTCTGCGATTTTATCGACATGTACAACCGGGAAAACCGCCGGAAACTTTATGAGGAGTTCAAAAACGCCTTCCGGCACGACCGCGCCAAACGGGCGATAAATCCGGTGACCGAGTTTGGTCTGATCGAGATGACCCGCGAACGAGTGAGGGCGTCGCATTTGCACCGTTTGTCGGAAAATTGCCCGGTCTGCGACGGACTGGGACGGATTCCGTCGAAAGAGACGCTGGCGGCCAAAATCGAACGCTGGTTTGTGCGGGCGGCGGCGGCCAGAAAGTTTGCGCAGTATCATCTGGTGCTCTCGCCCGACTTGGCGGGTTCGATGACCGAAGACGGCGCCAATCGGATCGAGAGGATCATGCGGGCGTATAAGTTTCGCATTAATCTGGTCCGTGATACGACCATTTCGCCGCGGGAGTTCAAAATCTACGATGCCTCGGACAACAAGGAGATCACCCAGACCTACGCTGTCTGACGGTATTCGAGTGTTTAAGCTCAAATCGCGCCTGGCTCCCACGGCCGGGCGTTTTTTTGTGTCAAAGGGCTTGCGTTTGGCCGCCGATAATGTACTGTACAAGCAATTATGGGAACCGCGCCAACCAATAATCTCGAAATCGAGATCAAGATCCGGCTGGGATCGTTTATGGACTATCTCAAGCTGGTCGGGCGGCTTTCGCCTATCGACGAAGAGATTCAGCATATCAACTGCTTTTTTGACTCTGAGGATCGCCGGCTGGCCAAAGGCGGCTGGGCGCTCCGGGTGCGGGCGGAGAGTCATCGCGGATTGGTTACAATCAAAAGCATACCGACTCAGGCGGGAATGGCGGTCGTGCGGCGCGAGATCGAATCGGAGATACCGCGCGGGCTGGCAACGGAGATTCTGGCGCTGAGGCACGATGTGCTCACAGTCGATACGCCGCCGGTGCAGTTTATCAAGACTGAGTTCCCCGGTGTTGAGTTGACAAAGTTGATTCTATTTGAAAATACGCGACAACTGAAAAAGTACACCATCGGCGATTGCGAGTATCTGCTCGAAATTGACAAGACCGCTTTCAGTGATGGTTCGGTCGAGTACGAGCTTGAAGTCGAGTTTACCGATATGGCGCAACTGGACAAGATCGAAGAGGGGTTACGCCGGCTGTTGGCCTCGCTGGATATTCCATTTGAGCGGCAGAGCGACAGCAAGTTTCATCGAGCGCTGAAGAAGGCGCGGTTGTTGTAGCATACTCCGTGCGTGGCGGTCGTCCTCGGCCGCCACGAAGACGTGGTGCACGGGGACGTACACCACGCACAGAACCCAATCTTTAGGTGGTCCCTCCTCGCGTTGAAATAACTCGTGATCTAGTCACCGGCTGGGCCCCGGGTCTTCGCCCGGGGTGACACGAAAAAGGGCCGGGGTGATAGGAGAAAAGCCGGGGTGACAACAAGTGAGTTCGCAGGAGAAATCGGCGGACGGGCACTCCCACAGAACACGAATGCCAAGATGTCGGGACCGCAAGGGTCCCGACCTACAAAAGATGGCGGGTTTGAAGACGGACCCGCCCTACGAAGAACATAGGAAAATCGAAGTTGGCGCATTCGTCATATCGAGGGCTGGGCCCCGGCTCCGCGTCACTCGTCTCGCAAGACGAGACTCGTTTCTTGGCCGGGGTGACAGCCGTCAGGCTACTGTACAATCTAGTGGCCGTTGCCTACGCCTGCCCAATGGCCTATATTCCCCCTCAAAATTCGGGAGAGAAATATGGCTGATCGTGTACAAGAGTTCAATGACGAACGCGCCAAGCTCAACGCTATTGTCCTCGGGCGAGAGGATATCAATATCAAGCGGTTTTTCGGGATCGATTCGGCCGTCTACCGCGATGGCGCCCTGCCCGCCAAGACCAAAGAGTTGCTGGGACTGGTAGCGTCGCTGGTGCTTCGCTGTGACGACTGCATTTCGTACCATGTCATTCGGGCTAAAGAGGAACAGGTGAACGATCAGGAATTTGACGAGACGATGTCGATAGGCTTGGTCGTCGGGGGATCGATCACGATTCCGCATTTGCGCCGCGCGTATCGGCTTTGGGAGGAAATGAAACAGAAATGAAAGCTCGGATAATTCTTGTACTTGTATTTGCGCTCTGCTCGATTGCTTTGGCGGGGGATCAGGATGTCGCGACTAAACTGATGGGGATCGAGCGGGTCAAGGTAGCGCCCGATCACAGTTATCCGTGGTACCGCGAGAAGTATCCGTACATGATAATGAAAGACAGTGTCTTTTCGGCTGAGTCGGAATTCCAGTTGCCGAAGGGGTTTGGGCGTATCGCCGAGAAGAAACTGACTGATTATCAAAACTGGGTGGCGCATCTTCCGCTCTGGCACAGCCAGCGGGCGGTCGGGTCGCAATCGCAGGGGTTTGTGTTCACGCCCGACAAAGTCGCCCGGCCGATTCACTTGAATCGGTGGAAATCGCGCTTTTCTGATCAGACGATTGCGCTACGATTGTGGGCGCAGTATCTGGAGATAAAAAATCAGACCGACAAGTTTGTCATTAAGCCGACCGTGGGAGCGAATTTGAGGTATCAGGACTTTTTGGTAAATACCCTGAGTTTTGGATCGCGCGGAGAGGTTGTTTTCACCAAGAGTGATATGCGCACAGCCAGCCACGAAGAGTTTATGGAGTTTTTCGAGCTGTGCGATCAGCAGAGCAATTATAAAACCGTCGCGGCGCAATGTGATACGGTCTCTGAAAGTGAGTTATTGCCCGGCGACTTGTATATCACCTTCGACGGCGATGGATACAAAGGGAAGATCGTGTTTGTCATCTCGATGATCATCGACAAGGCGGGCACGAAGTTGTACACGGTTGGCGAGGGGTGCGAGGTCGACTGCGATTTTCATATTCCGCTAATGAACAACGACAAAAACTACCCGTGGATTTCGGCCGACCAGATTGCGACCAAAGTTCCGGCCCGAGAACATGCCGGGTATTTTCGGCCGCGGATCAAGTAACGCACCTTCGTCATTGAGATAAAACTTGATGGTTGACCGGCATGAGTCTATCGTGCCGTATGCGCACTCAAGTCATTCCTATCTTCTTCTCTATATTCATCGTTGCAATTCAAACCACTACGGCCAAGGTGCTGACTGTTGAGCGGGGCTCGAATCTGCAGTCGGTGATCGATTACGCCGCCAGCGGCGATACGTTGATTCTCGGCGCAAACAAAGTATTCGAGGCAAAGCCGGTGGCGTTCAAAGACCCGCTCTGCGGCAACTGCGCCGATCCAAAAGACGGCGCAAAGGCATCGTATGGATTTATTGTACGGGGGAAAGCTCTGACCATTCTCGGAGTCGACCGGGCGACCTCCAAGCTGGTAACTAACGCCGGATACGGTGTGTATTTTGAGAATTCGTTCGGATCGATAATCAAGAATCTGACTATCACTGGTGGACGGCGGGATGTCGACGGGAATGCGACCGACGCCGGCATTGTGATTCGCAACTCGCATGTACGGATCGAAAAAGTTGATATCCGTGACAATACTCATCGGATTGATTCAGTGATAGTGGGGATCGGGGGAGTGCATGCGCGGGAAGGGGCGGAGGTCGATATCACTGATTGTAGAATACTCAACAACACTTGGGACGGCGTGGCGTTGTATCGCGGGGCGCTGGTGACAGTCACCGACTGTGCCATCAAAGACGGACGGGGGGCGGGGATCGGGGTCACTTGGGATGGTACTTGTCTGGCCTACCGAAATGAAGTGACGGGATTCTGGAAAGGAATAGGATCGTTCGGAACAGCCACGGTTATCGCACGGAATAATCTGGTGCATGATAATTTGGGCTGGGGAATAGTCGCTACCGGCGCTTCGACAATGGAGGCGAGCAACAATGTGGTAGCACACAACGGGAATTGTGGCATTGCACCGTGGTCGACCGACGCCCGTGGGCGATTCATAAATAACGTCATAGTCGAAAACGGCTGGCGCGATCAGTGGGTGTGTCCGTGTGTTGGCGTCTGGAATTACGGCGACTGGGCGAAGTGGAAATTTTCAAATAACATTGTCTGGAATAACAAGGCCGGTGCCTATCAGGATATATGGGACCAGACCGGAATTAATGGAAATCTAACAATAGACCCAAAATTTACCTCAGACGGGACATTTAGTCTTCAATCAGATTCACCGGCGCTACACGCCGGTGATACGACGATTTACAATATCGACGGCTCGGTGTCGCATATCGGGTTGACCGGCGGCCCGCAGGCCCGTCGAGCGAAATAGCTTCTCGGTTGTACAACGATTGCACTTTGCAATCTGCAATTGGCGACGGAGTTTTACGGGTGTGCATCTCCTGCGCATTTGGCGGGGGGCGGTAAAATCTACTGGTTTGGTCGCCGATATACTGAGGGTAGAAACAACTCATCTAAAGGAGGAGAAGTGAAGCGTATCTGGTTACTCTTTTCACTGGTGTGCATCGGCATAACGGCGTCGATGTTCACCGGTTGCGGCTCAGATTCGACCAGTAGCAACCTGCAACCACTCGATACGACCGCGGCCGCTGTTGTCAATGACAATGTGAGTCAGCCGGTCATAGATATGAGCGGTGAAGACGCCGAAAATGTGCTTGATCTGGTCAACACGATTCCCGGCCCGCCCGGCGCACCGGGGGCGTTACTGGTTGGAGGAAACACCTTTGATACAATCCAGCACACGTATGAGAACGGCTGGCATGTCTTTTATTTTTCTTACAACAGAATGGACACCGCGTATTATGGAGACACGGCGGTCATCAAAAGCGGCACCGTTTACGGATGGGACTCGATCCGGATTTGGCTTGCCGGAGAGCCGGTTCAGTATCGTGGTACCGCGGACTCTCTTGAAGCACACGGCCATGGCAATCTCCATGCGTGGGACAGCCGGGAAAATGAAATCCTGGGCGTTCGGCACCGTGTTCTTCGGATAGAGGGGAATCCCTGGGCCGATCCTATTACCCAGTTGATTTTCAACGGCAATTCAACTGATACGTTGCACGCCACGCATCACCCGAGGCTCGACGCTACTTGTGAGGCCGACAACTACTACGCGGGCTCTATCAGAGATGTGGTGCTTGACTCGGCGGCAATCTACGGAGAAGGTTGTCCGTTGTCTGGGTCAATGTCGTTTTCGGCCAACGTAAGTCTTCTTTGCACCGGAAATGGTAATTTGGACAGCCTAAACGTCGATGGATCGTGGTCGATTAACGTTACATTTAACGGTTCGACTCAGACGATTAGTCTCTCAAACGGTTTGGCTTCCGCAGTCCATGTTGACACGTGCGGCTCCACCAGCCAGCCGGCGGTAGCGCCGTTCCGGTTCAATCGTTAACGACACGCATCTTCGCAACTCATTCAGGGCGCCTTCGGGCGCCCTTTTTATTTGGCATGCCGGGGCGGCTTGACGACCGGTCGAAAATTCGGTTAGTTGGGGCCTGCCGAGACGACTTCGACGGAGGAGTGGCTGAGTGGTCGAAAGCGGCGGTCTTGAAAACCGTTGAACCGCAAGGTTCCGTGGGTTCGAATCCTACCTCCTCCGCCATGAGCCATATGGCTCAACCTTGGGCCTTCGGCGCTATCCGCCGAGAAGTGCGCCAAGTATCAAAAGGCATCTACTTTATGAGCGAGAATTAGCTCAACCTTTGGCCTTCATCCTTGCGATCGGCTATAAATCACATTGGCTCAACCTTGAGTTTTCGTCGCCGGATTTAGTCTGGACGAGGGGCTGTTGGCGACTCTCTCTGGTGACGCTCGCGAAGTCAGGTAGCGCTTCGGATTCCGGAAGAATTGGCACGACCGTTGGAATTCTCATATATTCGCTCAAAATAATAGAGAGCGACTATGTGCAGACTATTTGGGCAGATTTCGACAACTGAATTGGGAATCGACTACTGGATGCTGAAGGCGCCGCGGCCGCTGGTTGGGTGGTCGCAGGAACATGGCCACGGGTGGGGGATTGGCTGGTACGACCGTGGGTGTGCGCATCTTGAAAAGGCGCCCGGTCCGGCTCAAAAGTCTGAGAAGTTTGCGGCACTGGCCGGTTCGGTGCGATCGTGGCTGTATGTTTGTCATCTTCGCAAAGCAACCTGCGGAGAGCAGACATCGTGCAATTCACAGCCGTTTCTGCATGGCAACTGGCTTTACGGACACAACGGCACAGTTGATCGCGACTGGATGCTATCGAATATCGATAACACGAAAGCAAATCTACAAGGGGATACTGATTCCGAGGCGTATTTGCTTTGGCTACAGGAGAATTTGATTGAGGGAGGTATTGCCGGATTGACGAGGGCGCTTGAAATAGTCCGGCAACGCCCGTTCACCGCGCTGAATTTCGTTCTGTCTGACAGCAAGTCGCTTTACGGCTATTGGGAAAAGTCGCCGTCGGCGCACACCGACGATCCCGACTACTATCAATTGTATTATCTGGAAACAGACGGGCCGGAGAAGTCGGTGGTCATTTGTTCGGAAAAGCTGGACGACCGCGACTGGAAGCGGATCCCGCATGGCTCATTGATCGTGGTGGACAATCAACTCACGCCTGAAATTCACCCAATAATAAAATAACGGCAGGCGAAGTGCCTGCCGTTATTTCGGGTAATCGTCTATTTGGTTGTGGTCACCGAGAACCGGAGTGGGTCGGTTGGTTGTCGTGATATGAACTAACCACAAATCTGGGGCGCTGGATTTCCGGTTCGGATTGTGACATCACTTTGAACGTAAAACCGGCAAGCAGTCCCGAGGCGATGAGCGCAATCCAAAAGGCGAGTGTCCATTCGACCTGGATAATCTGGGCCGCCTCGGGAGGCATTTCACCGGAGAATCTGGTTTTGACAATGAACAGGGCGACCGCCGCAAGGCCGGCCGACAAAGCAGAAAAGGTCATCGACTTTCGGCTGACACCGAAGGCACAAATCAGCGCAAGGCCGGCGAGAGCCAGCGCCGCGATAGCGAATGGTTCACCGCCGAATCCGGCCGATTCGGACGAAGTAGGTGTCATTTGGAAAGTACCGGCGGCTGATGATGTGTCGGGCTGGTAGGAATTGGAAGCATCGAAATTCACTGACGATGTATCAGTGGTGTCGACTTGATATGGCTGGGCAAGACGCTGACCGTCGGGAGTGGTCAAGATGTCACCGAATTGCGATCCAAATTGATTGTTCATGCCCTGCCCGAGCATTTTTGATCCGTCGGGTCGATTCCCCAGTACCAGATCCATTCCCGACATCGAGGCAATCGGTTGGCCGCCGCAACTAACTTTCACAAACGGCATAAGGAAACAAACGATGACCAGTCCTGCCAAAGCCGGTCGAATGGCGCGTTCATGCTGAAACATCTTCCCCTCCCACGGGACACCACTTAAGAGTGGCGAAAGAGTTATTAGCTTTATCCCATATATTATCGGACGGAGAGGGTGCTTTCTCCATCGGAGGATGGCGAAGATAGAGTCGAAGGGATGAAGTCCGTTCTGACGAGCACCTTGACACTCTTGCCTCAACAGGCCTATCTTCGCCGCCACGTCATGAGTGATTTTCATAAAGGCAAAAAGCGCCATGGATGACCGGCGGATTAATAGGACATTTGTCCGGGCGCTGGTCATTTCGGTTGCGCTGTCGGCGGTATTGGCCGCGGGGTTTTTCGTCTTCGGTGAAGAGATTGTTCGAAATGCGTACGATGGCGGGACGTTTGGGGGGATCGTCAAGGCACGTATTCCGGATGGCCGCACGTTTGAGCAGTATTTCGCCGACTCGACACCGCGTTTTTGGAACAATGCCGTCATTGGCCTCCCGCTGAGTATCATCATTCTCTTTCTGTTGCTCAAACTCTATCGAGCGCTACTTGCGCGGATTAGTTCAGGGCGACCGATTCTATCGGTATTGCCGGAATCAGATGTGCGGGGGGGGGGGTGGATTGCGATAGCAATGTACACGGCCGCGACAGCAGGGTTATTTCACAATATCCTTGGAGTATTCGCTACTCGTGTCATCGGTCCGCCGGGGGACAATATGGCGTGCCTCTGGACATTAAATTGGGCGAGCCAGCATTTGTTTTCAGGAGAACGGGGGATTGGATTCATCAATGACATCTTGTACCCGGAAGGGAACTCGTTTTATCTTCATGCCTGGTCGTTTTACAACGCGGCCTTGTACTCTGCTCTCCGTCAGTTTTTCGCGAACGCAACCTGTTACAATATTCTGATTCTCCACTCGTTTGTATTGGCAGGGGCGGGGGGGTATCTGCTGGCCAAATATTTCCTGCGCAGTCACTGGCTGGCGCTGGTAGCGGGATTTTTGTTTGCGTTCAATCCGGCTCATATCGAACGGGCGATACACCATATGAATATCGCGACTATTCAGTTCATTCCGTTGTTTGTGCTGTTTTACGTTAAAGCGATAAAGGAGAACAGCCGGCCATCGCTTTTGTTGGCAACGGTATTTTTGTTGTGCAACGCGCTGGTCGACTGGAACTATCTGATCTTCGGCGTCTGGTTCATGCTTTTTTCATATCTCTATCTTATGTTGAGGCGAAAGAAGTGGTGGTTGCCGGATGTGGCGATCAAGTCGGTGGTTGCATTCGGCGGGGTCATTCTCGTCCTGTCGCCACTGATTGTACCGATGGTTCGGGCGGCGACTTCGGGTCAATTCTCAGGAATGGGCGGGCATAATGCGTTTGTGGTCGATTTGTCGGCGCTCTTCACGCCGTTTCCGCATCACGTGTTGGGGAATCTCGACCTGGTGACTCAGATCAACGATTCGCATACGTCGTGGGCGTCGGAAAACACCGGGTACTTGGGGTTGGCGGCGCTGGCTGTGTTTATCTGGCAGTTCCGGGCGATCATGTCGGTGATGTCGAAATTTGTGATTGGCGGTGTGTCGTTTGTATTGATGGCGATTGGGGCGCAACCTCACTTTTTCGGCTGGCTAATACCGGCGCTTGTCCCGGCGCGAATTGTGCCACTTTTGCCGGTTTTGTCGAATAGCCGTGCGCCGTCGCGGTTTATCGTGTTTGTCTATTTGTTTTGGAGTTTGATTGTCGCGGCCGGTGTCGGAATTCTCTGGCAAAGATATAAAGATTCACCGAAAGTGCGCGGTTGGGTGATCGCCGTGGTCGTTTTTGTTCTCGGGTTGGACTACTACGGCACGATCACCGAGAGTTCGCCGGTTGAATTGCCGGCCTGCTATTCGGCGATTACAAGCGATGATTCAAAATTTGGGATACTCGATTTGCCGGGGGGGTATCTTCCGTCGGCCCGGTACATGATGTATCAGTCGATGCACCACGTGCCAATCGTCCAGGGCTGGGTGTCGCGACGGGTTGGCAAGACGTTGTTGGATCGGCTCGATCTTCGCGATCTGGAAAAACAACGCCGCCAATTGGATTCGGCGGCGGTGAAATACATAGTCGTACACAAAGAGTTTCTGCCGGATACAACACTTGATCCGGCTCAGTACCGCGGATTTTATCCGGCGATTTACGACGACTCGCTCAATACTATCTATCGCGTCTACTGAGTGGCGGACGCGCTACATTGACATCTGCGCTCTCTTAAGCGACAGTAGTACAGCGGCAAAGTCTTGAGCCATTTTCTGCGCGGTTTTGGCCGGGCCGGTTAACTTAAAGAAGAGGTTGCCGTCGGCGGTCTCGAGCACCACGCCGGTCATACGGTATTTCTCTTTCGGTACAGCGGGTGAACCCATCATGCCGCCCGACATATATGTCCCCTCAAGCTCGACAACGTGGGCCGGCATGCTGTCGATTGTCATTTGGCTTTGCGCAGCAACTTCTTCCGGATTACCGCCCGAGGGCGTCTGCATCTGGTGAATCCAGCGGAGGATGTTGTCTTTGATCGGTCCGCCGCCGTCTTTGCCGAAATGCGATATTGCCAGAATAGCGGAGTCTTTGTCGCCCTCGATTGGGCCAAAGGCGTAGGTAGTGATGCGCATAGAAGAAGGACCCAGATCGACCCATGATTTGGGTGGGGTAAAGGTCACGCCTGGGGCAGACATGGGTGTGCCGTCGAGCGTGACCCCAGCGGTGGCGGATTGGTCGAAAGATGTTTTCACAAATCCGGCCGAGCCGCTGTCCTTCTGTGATGAACAGCCGAACGCCAGAAACAGACCGAAGGCAAACGCTAAAGCGAGTAATTTGCGCATGTTGAACTCCTTTTCCACAATGTTATGGGCGGGAAGATATGTGCGGCGGCGCACGATCAAAAGCGAAAAATGGAAGTACTGTTCCGGAAATTGGAGTTAGGCAGACCACTATAAGAACGGCGCACCGGGTGGGTGCGCCGCACATAAAGTTGATTGGACAGAAACAGCTATTTGCGTTTGGTATATACGGCAGTGGCCCAGACCGACCAGGTCTTGCCGCCGTCCATCGATTGCTCGCCTTTCCAATCAAACGAAGTGGCTGTTTCATTTGAAGTGCTAATGCGGGACAAATAGGTTTGACCCATCATTTTGTCTTCGCCTGAAAACGACGAGCTGTTGGCGCCCTTTGTGCCGGTGTATAGACTCAGGCGGGCGCTCATGTTATCGGCCCACGACTGTTGCCACATTTTGGATTCGCGGTCGTAGAACATCCACCCGCCGCCCACAAACGGTTGGCCCATCATTGTGGCTTCGAAAGTCATTTCGATAGAGGAGCCGCCCAGAATATATTTGTAGGTGGCGACTGCTTTGGATTCCATCCATGAGGTGTCGTTGGGGTCCATCGACATGTGCATTTTCATGACGCAGTCCCAGGTTCCGACAAGACTGGCGCACTGTTTCATCTCTTCCGGCGGACCCATCGGGGGCATGCCCTGTGGCTCGCCTTTGGAGTTGTCTTGCGCGGATACGATTGCGGCGGCGCTGCACATGACACCCGCGAGTATCAGTGATTTCCAATTTGATGTTTTCATTTTCCTCTCCTGTAAAATAAAGTGTGGCTATTTCTTTTCCGGTTGGGGCAGTAGCCCGGCGTCGCGTAGAAGATGTTTGAGCAAGAGAATCTGCCCGTAGTGACCGGCGAAATGCTCAAGAACGTGGTAGGCTGTCCATTCGCGAGAGATTGTCCGGTCTTTTAACTTGTATGTTGATTGCAGGTCGGCATCGCGCCACTTCTGCAGTTCCTGATGGGACACTTTTCGAGCCCGGTCGATCATGGAAAAATACTCGGCTATTGTTTTGTCTTTCAGGGTCGCCGGGTGTTTGCCTTCCGGCGGTAAGGGCATGCCGTCGTCGTCGCCGCCGATTCCGATGATCTCTTTGAATACCGTGTCGGCGTTTGAGAAAATGGATTCGGCGTCGGATTCCGAAACAGCACTTGGTGCGATCTTGATCCACCAGACATCGACAACCGCTAAATGTGCCAGAAGCATGCCAATCGTGTTGACGCCCGCGTGGGGTTGCCATTCGAGATGGCGGACTTCAAGGTCGCTACAGCTTTTGCGGAGGAGTTCGAGCTGGTCGTCCAGTTGGGCGGCGAAGGAAGTCACCATTGGATTGTTCTTTCGATCATACCCGGCAGGGATAGTCAGCTTGCGTTCTGTGATCATGGGCGCCTTTCGTTTGATTCAAATAAACAACAGCGGGCGGGAATGTATACTTTTGTGCCGGAGGGCACAACCCCCCGGCCTTAAAATGTGATAACCGGTTGTCAAAGATTGACCCCGGGCCGGGCCAGAGTATATTGATTATCGTTATGATGGAGTTATGTTTATGGAAATATGGGGAAGTCATGGAGGAAAAAATGACCTGTCGATTGAATGTGCTTGTTGTGGTCGCCTTGCTTATGGTGAGTAGTTCGGCACGGTGTGAATTGAGGAAAGAGACAATCGAATACCAAGACGGCGCGACCGTCTGCCAGGGGTACTTGGTCTATGACGACGCATTGCATGGTCCACGCCCGGGAGTTCTGGTCATTCACGACTGGATGGGGCTTTCAGAGCAGAGCAACGCTCGGGTTCGGTGTGACATGCTGGCGCAACTGGGATATGTAGCGTTTGCCGCTGATATGTACGGCAAGGGAGTTCGGCCGGCTAATCGCGACGAGGCCTCGGCCGAGGCGGGGAAATTCTACAAGGATCGGGCGTTATTCCGTTCACGGGCTGGAGCGGCGCTTGCCTATCTCAAAGCTCGCTCGGAGACAGACTCGACCAAGACTGCGGCGATTGGATATTGTTACGGCGGTACCGGGGTGCTTGAGTTGGCACGCTCAGGAGCAGATTTGTCGGGAGTCGTAAGTTTCCACGGCGGGTTGGCGTCGGCCAGTCCCGAGGACGCCAAGAATATCAAATGCAAAGTACTGGTTCTGCACGGCGCCGATGATCCGTTTGTGCCGGCCGATCAAGTGGCCGCTTTCGAAAAAGAGATGACCGACGCCAAAATCGATTGGGAGCTTGTCAAATATAGCGGCGCGGTTCACTCGTTTTCAAATCCAACAGCGGGAAATGATCCATTGTCGGGTGCGGCCTACAATGAACGGGCGGACAAGCGGTCGTGGGTGGCTATGAAGGATTTCTTTGCGGAGATTTTCCAGACGAGACAGTGACGACGGATCGCACCGCGTAGCGGTGCGATTCCAAATTAGCCGCTGATAGTTCAGTATTGAAAAGTGGCAGGTGGCAGGTTTGAGGAGGCGGTGTGGCCGCGCCGCCACCCGGCCTGACTACTTCTTTTCGGCCAATTTGCCGCGACGGTAGATTTCTTCTTTGATGACCTTGCCGGCGCCGTCATAGTATTTCCAGACGCTATCGCGAATGCCGCCGGACATCCAGCCTTCGTGCTGAGGCGCACCGGTTGAATCCCAGAGCATGAACCAGCCGTCTTCGATGCCGTTGCGATAAATCGCCTGGCGCTGTTCCCGGCCGTTTTCATAGTAGAAGCGCCAGCGGCCGTTCTTCAAGCCTTCTAAATACCCGCCTTCGCTTTTGATCTTAGTGTTGGGATAAAACTCAGTATCGTAGCCGGCCAATTGGCCGTTCTTGTAGCTCCAGACTCTCAGGCGATTGCCGTTCGGGTAAAAAGTCTCCCAGTAACTGTCGGGCTTGTCGTTGCGGTAGGATCCTTTGGTGGCGACTTTGCCTTCGGCAAAGTACTCGAGGTATTCTCCCTGCTTTTCACCCTTGATCCACCAGGTGGAATCCTTGACCTGACCGCTTTCAAAATAGGTGAGCCATTTGCCGTTTTTGGCGCCGAAAATATATTGGCCGGCGATTTCTTTCGCGCCGCTCTCATAGTATGCGAAATACAGGCCGTGGCGCTGAAGTGCGCCGGTGGAATCGGGTACTTCGGTCCACTCTTCTTTTGTTTTACCGGAAGGGAAGGCGGACGATTGCTTTTTCGCGGTTTCTGCGGCCCACGAAATTGAGAGGCTGGTAATCACTGCCAGAATTGCCAATTGAAGAATCGTTCGGAATCTGAATTTCATCGAGTCATCCTTACAGTTAGTGGCCGTTAGCATAGGTGGAGTTACGGCATCTGTCAAGCGCTAGGTCGGCCTGATCAATCCGGTCCCATTCTTATACTTGTTTGGAGGCCAAAAGTGCCGAGCAGGAGTATTGTGCTCAAATGCGGCGGATTGATTGGCGCACCGGTGATCGATGCCGTGCCGCTTTCGGCCCCGAAATTGAAATAGTATTCGGCGGCAGGGGTTAGTTATATTCCGGGCTCAATTGCAACCGACCTGCTGGTGTGGTCGTATCGTAAAGGAAGACGCCGGGTGCACGAAGAGGAGAACGCCCAGATCGCCGAAGCCCTTGCCGGGAATCAGAAGGCGTATGCCTGGCTGATGCATAAGCATCGTTCGTCGATCTTTCATATTATCAATCGGATGGTCCGCGATGACGAGGCGGCGCTCGATCTGGTGCAGGAGACATTTATGAAGGCGTTTGCATCGCTTGGTTCATACCGGTCGGAGTATCGGTTTTCGACCTGGCTCTACCGGATCGCCGCAAACGCCTCGATTGATCACCTGCGCAAGCGCCGGATCAGCGCTTTATCGCTTGATCAGCCGACTCAGACCGAGGACGGCTCGGTAGAATTTGAGGTTGCCGACTACTCCTACCACCCCGGACTCGACCTGGAGCGCAAGGAACAGGCGATTGGGATCGACGAGGCGATAGGGTCGTTACCGCCGACTTACCGGGAGGTTATCGTCTTGCGGCACAAGGATGATAAATCATATGAAGAAATAGCCGACTTATTAGGTGTCCCGGTCGGAACGGTCAAAGCCCGGATATTCCGGGCCCGGGAGCTATTGAAAAAGAAGTTACGGCACCTGTAGGTAGCAAGATGATTGTGTTCTCAAAGTCGGCAAATCGTTTCTTGAGTTTCCTGCTGGCAGTGATATGCTTAACGGCTGTCGCGGCTGGGGCGAAGGAGTTCCGCCTGCCGGTGGAGCGCCGTGCTAAGGCAGAGAAATTGACGGCAGTCGATCTGACCTGGATCAACGGCGATTGCCGTGTCATTCCGGCTGAGACCGACGAAATCGTCATCTCGGCGGTGAAGCGGCTCGATGCGCTTTCGGCCGAAGATGCCCAGGACCTGGCCGATCATATTCAGATTTCAGCGCTTGAGATTGAAGGACGATTGGTGGTCACGACCAAGTATCTCCAGACACTTGAGAATCTCCCCGGATTCTGGCAGAAGATGCTTGGCAAGAATAGCGACGCCGCTTTTGGAAAAGTTGATTGGACGGTGTCGGTTCCGGAAGGATTAGAAGTGGTGCTCACTTCGACCCGTGGAACGATTTCGCTTGAACAACTTCGCAATGATATTCAAGTGACATCGTCGGCGGCGGATATCAACCTCACGAGTATCGAGGGAAATATCGCAGTCGATAACGGATCGGGGAAACTGCAAGGAAATCTGCTGATAGGAAATCTGACTATTCGCCAGATGCAGGGATCTATTGGGCTTGAATTTGTCGAAGGCGATATTAAGATCAAGTCGTCGTCGGCGGCTATCAGCGTCTCACAGGAGCGGGGAGCGCTTGATCTGACGACTACCACGGGCAATGTGGATATCAAGACGACTTTAGACAGCCGGCGAGACTATCTTGTGACAACCGAATCGGGGAATATCCGGGTATCGGTTCCACAGGAGGCCTCGGGCCGACTCAAATTGAATACGCGCACCGGCGAGATCAAGACCGATATGCCGGTAGCGATTACGTCGATGTCGTCAACCCGCCTGGACGGCGTGTTTGGTGACGGCGGTGTCAGAATAGTGCTGACTTCCGCTTCGGGCGATCTGACTGTGGCGCAATTTTAGCGCCTGACGCGACACATAGGAAGGTGTATGAACCGGACGAAATTCGTCCTCGTGCTTTGCATGTTCTGCGCATCGATTTGGCTATTTTCAGCCGGGTCGGTGTTTTCTCAATCTTCCTCGGATGACCCCTCTCGAATCGATAACATCACGTTTCAGCGGATTTCTCTTTCAGTCGATGGTGTCTATGGTCTTGACAGCACCGGCCAGGCCTGGCGGTATGACTTTGTCAATGGTGTATTCGAAAGGACTACCGGAGCAGGCGGAGGAGAAACCGGCTTGCCCGGTGACAGGCCAAAAGAAGCCGCCGAGTTGCCGGTTGAGGTCCGCTGTACGGAAGAAATTCACTTTGAGCCGTATGAAAAGTCAATTGTTGTCGGACAGGACCAATTTGTCGAAGGTGACATTTCCGCCTTTGGAAAGATTACAGTGCGGGGGTGGGTGAAAGGTTCGGTTGAGTCGGTGCGCGGGCCGGTGATAGTTTCGGAGGGGGGACAAGTCGACGGCGACATTCGGGCGCCGGAAATTACTCTTCGCCGTGGCGCAATTCACTTGGGGAATCAAATACTTACCGATCCGCTGGAATTTCCCAAAGGGCTCACCGAGAAATTTGAAACGGCCGGGCTGTGGGTAGTTTTTGGAATGACTCTTTTCTTACTGTTGGCGGCGTTTCTGTATTTCACACTGATGCCCAATCAGGTGGATCATTTCGGAAGGTGTGTGGCTCGTTATCCGGTAAAATCGGCGGCGGTAGGGCTTCTGTTTGTGTTTGGCCTGCCGGTTCTGGTAGTCTTACTGGCGATCACTTTGGTGGGTGTTCTGCTGATTCCACTTGTTCCGTTTGCATATCTGTTCGCGATAAGCTTAGGAGTGGTCACAACCGGGAAATTGATCGGCGGGAAAATACTCAGGGCCTCGGTGGGTGGCGAATATCATCCCGTTGCTACCGCGGGAACAGGTCTGTTAGTGTTCATGGGAATGTGGCTCCTGGTGGCGCTGTTGATGGGCTCGACCTCGACCGTGGCCTACGGGTTCGGTATCGCGTCTTTGGTTATCTCAATTATTATTTCTTGTTTCCCGGTCTGTGCGGGCGTTGGGGCGGCGGTTCTGACCCGTTTCGGTTTTCGCCCGCATGTGAGCCTTCGCGACCGCTTAGCGGCCGAACAGGCCGCAGTGCCCGCGCCGGCTCCGCCGCCGATTCGTCGTACGACACCGTTTGA
This sequence comes from uncultured Ignavibacteriales bacterium, assembly GCA_964571235.1. Taxonomy (GTDB): domain Bacteria; phylum Zixibacteria; class MSB-5A5; order GN15; family FEB-12; genus JACRAV01. Next base: position 781,782 of record CAZNAI010000003.1, read on the forward strand.
GATGCCCGTCCAGCCGCCGGCGCCGACTCCGCCGCCACCGCCAAATCCACCGGCTGATGGTTCTCAGGGCTGAAACCCGCTATTTCAATTTGACGCAACTTTGCGTCACTCCGGCCAGTATAGATACCAACGAACTTTATGGCAGGAGTGAGATGGACTATGAACAGGCGAGCAATTTGGGGAAGTGTATTTTCGGTATTGATCCTATCAGGTGTAGTCGGAGCGGGGGAGCTTAAGACTGACGGTCGAACAATCGCTCTTGAAGGAGCGAAAAAGCTCGAAATCAAATGTACCTTTGCGGCGGGACGGCTCTATATCGAGCCGGCGCCGATTGCTGAGGCGGCCAAAATCGAAGCCGAGTACGATCCGGACCGGATCGATCTTGAAGTCGACTACCGGGTGCGGGGAGAATCGGGCCAGCTCACGATCGAAACGGATCATCATGGCCGCAATGTCGATACTGATGACAACGAACTTTCGTTGACGATCTCAGACAAATGGCCGACCGAATTGCGTTTGAATCTTGGCGCATGCAAGGGGGATTTGGAACTGGGTGGGGTGCCGCTCACACTGCTTGATCTGGAAATTGGCGCGGCGTCCGGTTCGATTTCGTTCTCCAAGCCAAATCCGGTGCGGATGCGGAGATTTAATATCGATGTCGGGGCATCTTCGGCGAAGATTTTCAAGATCGGCAACGCCAACGCCGAGCGGGTTAAGTGTAGTGTGGGGGCGGCGTCGTCGGTGCTTGATCTGACCGGCGAGTATCATGGCGAAACAGAGGTTGATATCAGTGTGGGGGTCGCTTCGGCGGATATCGTGCTCCCCTCCAATATTCCGGTAAGAGTAGAATCGGACGACAGCAATTGGTTTTCGTCGGTTAAGTTTCGCAAGCGCGATTTGAAGGAAGTCGACGACGGCGTTTGGGAGTCAGACAATTTCGAGACGGAGAAAGATAGGTTGATTGTGCGAGTCGAAGTGGGGATGGGCTCGGTAAAAATTGCGTGGGAATAGAATCAGCTCATAACGTGAAAAGCCGCCCCGAAAAGGCGGCTTTTTTTGTGCGCGTGAACTTCGACGTCCCGCCTTCTGTATATTGACAAGATTGGGCATGTTTAGTATACTGAATTATTATCGCCTGTTTTCAGATGCAGGGAGGTCTAAAATGGTCAAACATCTTCTCGTATCCGCCGTTTCGCTCGCCATGACTGCGATGATAGCTGAAGCCCAGCCGCCGGGGAACACGGAAGTGAAGATTTCGAGTTCGCAGATTACGGGAGCGCTCATTGCGGCCTCGGACACAGTGCTCTACGTCGGGTTTGGCATGAGCCTTGTTAAGTTCCCTTTTCAATTTATCAATCGAGATACGACAAGGTACAGTGTGACCAATGCGATCGTAGTCTGGAGCCCCGAGGACCTCAACTGGTCACACTCGTCGTCTAACGGAGGCAATTTTCATTTTACAACGCCGGTATCGGGGCTGTGGTTAGACACAACCGGGTATTGTTCGATCTCTGGCTTCGATAGCGAGTTTGAATTTAGTTGTTTGAGTTGTGACGGCCTTGGGCGTGACACTCTGGTATTTACTGCGACTGCTTTGGATCCCGCGAGTGCTGCGCTTCGAGCACGCGACTCAGGAATTGCGTTCAAAATAGTGGTGAGGCTCAACTCTGCGGACAGTTGCAAGCGAATATGTTTTGACTCGGCTATGAGTGCGCCCTTGTCGGGATGGAAATGGAGTTCGGTAAATTATCAACCGCCCTATGAAGCAATACCGTCATGGAGCGGTGCGCGGTGCTTTCAGATTCGTCGTATCATCAATGAACGGGGATATCCAGCCAATGCGTGTTGTGTCGGAAAAACGGGGAATGTCGACTGCGATCCCGATAACCGAACCGATATTTCGGATCTGGTCCGGCTGATTGACTATGCCTACATATCTTTTAATCCGCTGTGCTGTTACCCCGCCGCCAACATAAGTGGCGATGAAGGGGGGCAGATTGATGTCGGCGATGTCTCCTATTTGCTCAACTATCTATACATTGATTTCCAGGATTGGTGGTTGGCACCGTGTGGCGGATGGGCCTGCAATCGATAGCCGCCAAGTTAGAGTCTGAGAAGCCGCCCCGAAAGGGCGGCTTTTTTTGTGCGTATCTCTCGATTGCGAGTACAAGAAATCGTGAGGAAACAACTTGTTGAAGTCGCCAATGACTTCGGGTTATACTGGCGCTGACTGCGCGGCAAAGCGCGGCCCAAAAGGCAGAGAAACAGAGGAGATTGCATGAAGGTATGGTCAAAGGCGGCGATCGGTCTGGTGTCGGCGGTAGCTGTGTTAGCCGGGTCCGGTAGCCGAGCCGATTCGTTTCAGGATCAGGTTTTTCGCGCCCGGGACAAAGTGCTCCCGGCGCTTGTGCATATTCAGCCGGTGATCAAGGATTACAACACCGGTGAACTGAAAAAGCAGGCGGTGATCGGATCGGGAGTCATATTCGACGCCCGCGGGTATGTGCTTACAAACTATCATGTCGCCGGCAAGGCGGTGCGGATACTCTGTACACTGAACGACCGTGAAGAAATCCCGGCTACATACGTTGGCGGTGACCCGCCGACTGATCTTGCGGTAATCCAGTTGCAACTGGATAAATACAAGGGCAAGAAAATCTCGGTGGCGGAGTTTGGCAATTCCGATTCGATTCAAGTTGGGCAATATGTCCTGGCGATGGGATCGCCGCTGGCGCTCGCGCGTACGGTGTCGGCAGGAGTGATTTCAACCAAGGATCGGTATTTCGGAACCGAAGTGCGGTTGCCGTCGGGGGAACAGACCGGGAATTTCAATTTGTGGATTCAGACCGATGCCGCGATCAATCCCGGTAATTCGGGCGGACCGCTGGTTGACTTGAGCGGACGGGTGATCGGAATCAATTCGCGAGCGACGATGTTTGCCAACACGATTGGATTTTCAATTCCGATAAATATCGCCAAGGAAGCAGTCAAGGCGATCCTGACCGACGGTCACGTTACGCGGTCGTGGATTGGAGTACATTGTCAGGCCCTTCAGGAATTGGAAGGGTATTTCGGCACCGATCCGAATGTCGGTGTGCTGGTCGCGTCGGTAGATCCCGGATCACCGTCGGAACTGGCCGGACTTCAGGCGGGGGATTTGATTCAGAGTATCGACGGTCAGGCAGTGTCGGGTAGATTTGTTGAGGAGTTGCCGTCGTTTTACAAGAAGATCGCAACATACCCACCGGGGACATCACTAAATTTGTCGGTCAACCGGCAGAGTCAAACTAACCCGGTCACGGTAGTGACCCGTTTGTTGGGTGAGTTACAGGGAGAGGCGTCGGAGGTCTCGGCCTGGGGATTCACCGCTCGCACGATCACTCGCAACATGCAGATTGAATACCAGCTAAAAGATACGATCGGGGTCTTTGTCGCGGGAGTGCGCGATGGGGGACCGGCCGACAACGCCGGACTTCGGCGCGGGGATGTTATTGTCAAAGCAGATAATTCGCCGGTGACGTCGGTAGCCGAATTGACGGCGGTGTACGACAAGATGCAGGCGGGTGACCGTTCGAAGACGCTCATTGTCTTTCGGCGAGGAACGGCTGAACGATTCGGGGTGATCGAGATCATCAAATCCGGGGAGGATCAATAACATGCGAAAGAGAATCTTACTAATAGCCTCGGTAGCGCTGGTTTGCTGGTCGTCGGCTCGTGCGGCGATCGATCCGCCGGCGTTTGATTTTGCCAAGATTGAAAAACAGGTGCGCCAGTTCACGGTCATTGTTGATATTCGCGTGGAGCTTTCGTTCGGATCGCAGACCGAGGAGCAGAAGATGCGCCTTTTGGGGACGATCATTGACGAGAGTGGTTTGGTGATATTCGACGGTGAGGGTTTGTCAGATGAGACGGTGCCAACGCTGTCCAATATCACGATGAAGATACGCCCAACCCGGCTGACTGCGCGTACGCTTGATGGCCGTGAGTTCAGCGGCGAATTTTTGGGGGTTGATCGGTTCACCCATATCGGATTTGGTCAGCTCAAAGCGGCGAACGGAGAGAAGTTTACGCCGGTGAAGTTTGCGACCAATCCGCAGTTTGTGATCGGGTCGTGGCTTGGGCTTTATATGTTACTGCCGGAGTTTGCCAATCCGCCGTTGGCGGCGGATGTTGGGATGATAGCCGCGCAGATAGAAACCCCCGAGAAATTCACACTGACGATGGGGTTCAGTTCTGCGCAAGCGATGTCGGTTCTGTTTGATCGCAACTATACTCCGGTCGGAGTGGTGGGATCCTTACCGGATCCCTCGGCATCGTCCAGTGACGCCGGTGGGATGTTACAGGGGATGAACGCCAGCGATTATCCGCTAATGGGAGTGATCACCGGCGAACGACTGGCCCGTCTGGCGGCCAATCCGCCGCGTCGCGGGAAAGCCGATCGTTCGTGGCTGGGGATCAGCCTGCAGGCGCTCACGCCGGAGATCGCCGACTACTTGAAAATACCAGTCTCCAACGGGATTATTGTTAATGAGGTCATGCGCAGTTCGCCTGCTTCACGTGCGGGACTAGAGATCGGTGATATTATTTCATCGGTGAATAGTGTCCCTGTTCTGGTGGACAAGGAAGAGCGGGTTTCGATATTTCAGCGGATGATCTCAGAGCTGGCGCCGGGGACTCAGGTTGAGTTTGGTGTCTATCGGCCCAATGACGGCCAGACGCCGACACCGTTGACAGTGTCGGTAACCATTGCGCAGGCGCCGATGACCGCTTCCGAATCTCCTGAGTACGACAACAAGAAACTGGAATTCAAAGTGCGGGATATGGTGCTGGCTGATTTTATCTCAAACAACATCACCGACAGCACTCTCACGGGTGTGGTGGTTTCCAATCTCAAATCAGGTGGCTTGGCGATGGTCGGCGGGCTGATGCTCGGCGACATTGTGCAGAAAATCGGAGCGACATCGGTGAGTAAGATCGATGACGCCAAGGCGGCGATGGATGAAGTGGAAAAGAAAAAGCCGTCCGAAGTGGTCTTCTTTGTCTGGCGTGACGGGAAGACGCAGTTTGTGAATGTAAAAACCGATTGATCACACAGTTGTTTTGAGAAGCCACCCGGCGTATCACAAGGTCGCGATTAAAGATCTGTTGACAGAGTAGCCCTTCGGGGCTACTTTTGTTTTGAGATTGCGATGGGCAGTCAAATGCATGTACTGTCCTGCACTACTACACGTTGTTCCCGCTGGTGAACAGTTGAGCATTCTTGGTAAGTTCAAGGTTCAGAGAAGGATATGCGACTCAAAGTCGGCGGGTTCGCCGGTAGGTGCAGTTGTTGGCATACGGCATACCGTTTGCGCAAGAGGGGTATGGCGGGAGTAAAGAGGCCCGCCAATTAGAGGAAAGAGCAAACGATCGGTCTTAAGAGGAAAGGGTAGTACGATGAAACTTCTGTTACAGATTTCGATTTTGTTGGTGATGGCTGGCGCTGTGCTGGCCGGACCGACTACGCCGCCTTACTCGGCAATGGTCACGGTCGATTCCGCGTCGGCCATGCCGGGACAAGCAGTTACGTTGACTGTTCGGCTTTCTGGAAACGACCAGAAAATCTCGGCCGTGGTGATACCGCTGAAGTACGATCCGGCGGTGCTGACCTTTGACTCAGCAACTTTTGATCCGACTTTCCTGCCGGAGGGAATCACCGGCTACGCCAACGCCAATGTGGCCGATGAGCAGATCAGAATTGTCTATGTCCCCAGCTTGTCCAAAATACCGATTGATACCATTACGGCGGCAGAGGGCAATTTGGCGTTTCTGCACTTTCATGTGGCGCCGTCGGCCGGTTCACAGTTTTCAGTTATCGATTCGCTGAATTTGGATTCGGTGCTTGCGATTATCGGCACAGATACTATTCGAGTCGCAATTCAGGTTGAATTTGCCGACAACACCGGCTCGGGAATTTTCCACCCCGGCTTTACTTCCGGCGGCATAACGGTTTTAGTGCCGACCGGCGTTGATGATATTCAGACCGGCAATTTGCCGGTTGAGTTTGCGCTGGATCAAAATTACCCGAACCCGTTCAATCCGTCGACAATCATTTCATTTGATCTTCCCCGAGCCAGCCGGGTTCGGCTCGAAGTCTACAATCTGCTTGGTCAGTCAGTGCGAGTACTGGCCGACGGTCGGTTTGGAGCGGGGACGCATCAGGTCGAGTTTAATGCCGATAACCTCCCCAGCGGCATTTACTTCTACCGATTAAGCCACGACGGCGAGTCGCTTACCAGAAAAATGATCCTGCTGAAGTAATAAACCAATCCCCCTCTTTTGCCGATGTTACCAGGGATAGCGCGTAAAGCGCTGTCCCTGTTTTTGTTGGAGGACCGACTACGAGATGACAACGACTGTAGAGAGCCAGCCAGAGAAAAAGCACGCCCGTGTCGGCGAGTATATCATCACGTCCAAAATCGGACAGGGTGGCATTGCTGAGATTTTCAAGGGGTACCAGGAGTCTCTTGGGCGGGATGTCGCCATCAAGATGCTCTCGCCGCAGTTGACCTCCAATCCGGATATCGTTCGACGGTTTGAACGTGAATCGATGGTGATTGCCCGGCTAAATCACCCCAATATCGTTCATGTCATCGACCGTGGAGCCACCGGGGGCCGGTATTACTTTGTGATGGAGTATATCGACGGTACGTCGATGCGCGAAGTGATCGACTCGCGGAGCATCTCTGCAAACGTGAAGTTGGAAATGATCGCGCAGGTCTGCAAGGCGCTTGACTACGCCCACAAAAATGGCGTTATCCACCGGGATATCAAGCCGGCCAATATTTTGATTGATCGTCAGGGCAACGCTCGGGTGGCCGATTTTGGAATCGCCCAAATTATCGGTATCCCGGAAGGCGAAGTGACCGGATCGGATATAGTCATGGGGACACTTGCCTACATGTCCCCCGAGCAAAAGGTCAGCTCGACCAATATCGATCAGACAACCGATATCTACGCCATCGGTGTGATTATCTACGAAATCCTGCTCAACCGGAAACCGCTTGGTCATTTCAAGTTGCCGTCGGAGATCGACGGTACTATTTCGCCCCGGTACGATGAGATAATCCAGAAGTGTTTGGCGCCGGAGGCAAAGGATCGGTATCAATCGGCCGTGGAGTTGAAAAACGCCCTGATGGATGTATTGGGCGGAGGACAAGGCGCCAAAACAGCCGAGGAACTCACTGCCCAGGGATCGGAATCGTTTATTGGTAAGTGCCGGTATCTGGACACAATCAAAGAAAACAGCCACAGCTCGACGGTGCTTGTGGAAAACCGGGTGAATAAACGGCTGTATGTGATCAAGCGTTTCGACAAGCCGGATGTTGGTCGAAAAGAAGCTAAGTTCTTCACTACACTAAAGCACAAGAGTATCTTGAATATTATCGGTTCCGGTGGGGATGCCAAGAGCACGGTCATCATCTCAGACTACGCACAGGGCGGTTCGCTCGCCGAGCGAATGGTGCGAAAGTACGAGTGGGAAAAGGCGATGCAGATAGTTCTGCAAATCGCCGAGGGACTGGATTTCGCTCACAAGAATAATCTGATTCACGGCAACCTGAGGCCGTCGAATGTGCTCTTTGCCGAAGGCGATGAGATAAAGATCTGCGACTTTGGACTGGTGCCGCATTACCAGGATTCAGGAAAGAAGAACTGGTACGCGTCGCCGGAGCACAAGCGGTCCAAGCTGGGCGATATTTACGCGCTTGGAGTCATCTTACACCAGTTGATTACTGCGCGTACTCCGCAGTTTGATGCCAATGACAAGTTACAACTGGACGATGTCCGGATGTATCTTCCGGCCGCGGTTGTCAGCATCATGGAAAAACTGCTGGCGCAGAGAGTGGTCAACCGGTATGTGTCGTGTGAAGAGATGCTGACTGACTGGAACAACTACCTGGCCGAGAAAGATCGAAAGCCGGTGGTGGTTCCTGCCCCGGAAAAGCCCAAGTCGTTTGTCGAGTCGATTCCATCATGGGGATGGGCGGCTATCGGCGCCGGCGGTGTGATAGTGATTGTCGTCATACTCTATTTTAGCGGACTCTTTTAGTCTTCTCCCCACACAGTAAGCTCATCAGTTCCTAACCAGACAGCATTTTGACTCTGGTGCGATTTTTCAGTTGCATCAAACTGGACAAGAATGTAGATTACTCTCAAATCAAAACATCGATGCCCTTGTCCGGATGCGAAAAGATTCAAACGCGCCGTAGTCGGGGAATATGTATATCGCGCGGGTGGCATCCGAGCAGAGCAGAAGGGAGTAACTGCAATGCGGTGGATTTTGATGCTACTTGTCGCGGCACTGCTTTTGTGCTTTGCCGGCTCGGTCGGGGCTATCTGCGGAGATATTGAAGGGGACGGGAGTGTTGACCTTTCCGACGTGGTCCACTTGCTGATTTATGTGTCGGAACCGATGGGGTCAATTCCGGCCCCTGTAAACATGGCCGACGCAAATGTCGATGGGCGGGCTGGAATCACGTTTAGTGACGTAGTGACCATTGTACACAGCATATTCGGGCCGTACGATATTCCGTATCCACCGAATACCTGCAATCTGGGACTCACGTACACTCTTGGCGCGTCTGGCGATTCGGTGTTCTTTCCACAAATGCTGACAGTCCCGGATGGCGTTGACACGGTGATTATGCCGGTGGTGACGGTACTTGACGCTAACTCCCGGGGGATCTATGTGCCATTTCTTGCCACCGAAGCGGTGAATTTCAAGTTGGACAAGATCACGACGGTCAGCGCCAACCGAATCATCTTAGGGCCTTTTTCCTCTTTCCAACAACAAGATACTGTTTGCTTGGAATGGGCTGTGCTTGACTGGCCGAGCGATCTTGCAGTTGGTCGGAAGTCGATAACGAGTCTGCAGTATATTCGAACAGCGCCGGGCGCCGGATCGATCACCCCTACATTTGTGAATCGATCGAGTCTGTGGAGGCCATCGGTCATCAAGAACGAGGATCTTTTTATCCCGTTCATTGGATACTACAATTTTGCCTTCCCTCCGGAGACACTCAAGGTTTCCACCGGCGCAATGGCGTTTGATGCCGTCGCCGGGTATGCATCGACAGATAGCTTTGTGGTCAGCTTTACTTCAAGCGGTCTGCCAATATCGTTTGAACTAACTCCTGATGATCCCTGGATTACAATTGTCGACACCGGCGCGGTTGGATTTCGAACGCCGTGCAATGTTGTGATCAAGGCGACCGCGGCCGCTTCGGGCATCGGCGATTACGCAACTCAGATTCACTTCACGAATTTGTCGCCGTCGGCACCGACAACAGTAGCCGCTATCGACGCGACCATGCATGTCCGAGCGCCAATCATCTATCCATTCGGTGATCTCGACTGTGACGGGATTGTTGACATTTCGGATCTGACAAAGATCATCGACCGCCTCTACATTTCGCTATCGCCGCTGGTTCCGTGCCAGCCGTAGGAAGGAGAGTGTACCGTGCGCATTATTCTAACCTTTCTTTTCCTAATCTGCTTCGCTTTTGCTCCGATGACGACAAACGCCCAACAATGTGGCGATGTGAACAACTCCGGTTCACAGCCCAACATTTCCGATTGGGTGTACTTGATGACGTTTATGGGTCGCACTTCCGGAAATGCGCCGCTACTGCAGAACTGGTCCATTGGCGACGTTGACCATCGGGAAGACCTCACCGTCGCTGATCTTGTCATGATTGGAAATTATATCTGGTTGGGGACGCCGGGGGCGTTGACCTGTAATATCACCGGAAACTACAGTTTTGGCGCTTCTGGGGCAGACACGATTTTCATTCCACGAATTTTGTCGTTACCCGACGGTATTGACAGCGTGCGTCTGCCGGTGAGATCGAATTTCCAGCCTCATATTCAGGGAGTGTATGTTCCAATGTTGAAAGCGGGGGCGCCTGACAATGGAATATTTCGGTATGAGGGAGCCGCCCCGGCGGACATTCACGGGAACTTCTACTATGATGGAAATCACCAGTGCTTGACATGCGACACCATTGTTCTAATCGTCCAGGGCTTCTTCAGCGAAACTTCGGTCGATGACAGTACGAATGTTATGGCCGGCGCAAAGACGCTTGCCTACCTCCGATACAAGCGCATCTCTGCCGGCGACGGTGCAGTGGCGCCAGTGGCAGTGAATAGAAACGAACTGTGGAAGCCGTCAATCGAAAAAAACTCGGATCTACTCACACCGATCATCCAGTATTACGACTTTCAATTGCCTCCGGAGACGCTTAAGGTGTCGCCCGGATCACTTGATTTCAGCGCGATAGCCGGTCTTCCGGTGGCCGATTCCTTTCTCGTCAATTTCACATCGAACGGATTGCCCATTTCATTTGGGTTGATTGCGTCAGCACCGTGGGTGACGATTGTCGATACCGGCGCACCCGGATTCCGGACGCCGTGCTCAGTCCCAATTAAGGTCAACCCGGAGGCGGTTGGGGTTGGCTCGCATAGTGCACAGGTGGATTTCATATCGTTGACACCCGCCGCACCTTCCTCTATATCGCATATTAGCGTAAGTCTAAACGTGCGAGCGCCCAATCTTTGGCCGCTCGGAGATCTGGACTGCGACGGGTTGATTGATATATCTGATTTATCCGCGATGATCGACCACTTGTACATTTCGCTGTCGCCGCTGGTACCTTGCCAACCGTAAGTACCGACCTCAGTAAATAGACAAGAACGGTCGTTCGGAAATTCCGGGCGACCGTTTTTTGTACAAGTAGTTTAGAAAGATTCGTCTTTGTTGGGGTATTTCCCGGAGCGGACATCGCTGAGATACTTGGCGACAGCTTCGGAAATGAGCGGCGATAAGTCGGCGTACTCGCGCAAGAATTTCGGTTTGAATCCCGGATCGCGGAGGCCAAGCATGTCGTTGGTAACCAAAACCTGACCGTCGCAGTCCGGCCCTGCGCCGATTCCAATAGTGGCGGTGGTTTTGAGCGAACGAGATATTTCGGCCGCAATCGTGGATTCTGTCAGTTCAAGTACGATTGCAAAACAGCCGGCGTCTTCGAGGGCCAACGCCGACTCGCGCAGATATTGCCGCGATTTTTCTTCGCGCCCCTGTACCTTGGGGCCGCCGAAGCGGTGGATCGACTGCGGAGTGAGTCCGATATGCCCCATCACGGGGATTCCGCATTCTATCACACGGCGAACGATATGGGCCATTTCCAGGCCGCCTTCCATCTTGACTGCCTCGACCCCTGATTCTTTGAGGAATCGGCCGGCATTTAGAATCGCGGTTTCGGGTCCGGGCTGATACGACAAAAATGGCATGTCGCCGACCACCAGCGCTTTTTCGGTGCCGCGCGATACCGCGGCGGCATGAGCCAGCATGATTTCCATGGTGATCGGAATAGTGGTTCCGAATCCGTGGATGACATTGGCGGCTGAATCACCGACCAGAATAATGTCGGCGCCGGCCTGATCGATGAGTCGGGCGATGAAATAATCGTATGCGGTTAAAACGGTGATCTTATCGCCCTGCGCCTTTTTCTGCAGGATGGTGTTGATCGTCGTTTTGCGGCGCTTGTGTACGACAGACATGGCGCTACTTCCGGCTTAAGTCCCCGCTCGGGACATAATATCTCTTGCCTATGATCGGCTTTTTCAGTTGCTCGATCAAATCATCCAGGTGTGCCGAGTTGTGCACGAAATCGATGTCGTCGGTCTTGACTACCAACAGTGGCGTTTCGGTATAGTGGAAGAAGTAATAGTCATACGCCTTGTTCAGTCCTTCGACATACTCCAGATCGATCGGTTTTTCAAAGGAAAAACTGCGGCTTCGGATTCGTTCCAAGAGAATATGAGAGGAGGCCTGCAAATAGATCACGAGATCGGGCTTGGGGATGTCGCGGGCCAATACCGGGGCGATCCGATTATAAAGCGACAGTTCGCGGTCGGACAGATTGACCGAAGCGAAGATCGAGTCTTTGGCAAAGAGATAATCGGCGACGACTCTTTGCGCGAACAGATCGCGGACCATCAGTTGTTGTTGCTGTTGAAAGCGAGCGATAAGAAAAAACAACTGGCATGACAGCGCATGGCGGGTGCGATTCTTGTAGAAGTCGACCAGAAACGGATTTTCGAACACTTCTTCGTTGATGAGTGCGGCGTCCAGTCGCTCGGCCAATAATTTGGCGAAACTGGATTTGCCGACGCCGATCACCCCTTCGACCGCGATGTAATTCAGTTCAGACGTTTCTGGCGACATATTCTTTGAACACAATTACAGTTTGGCGCGCTTTCCCGCTCAGTTGGGCCGACAGTGGCCCGCCGGTGGCCGGGTGAGTCAAGTCAGGATCGATTTCCAATAAAGGGACAAGCGCAAAAGGACGATGCGTTAGTTCACGGTGGGGCACGAGCAGACGGTCGGTGCGAATTTGCCGCTGACCGAACAGCAAGATGTCGATATCGAGTGTTCGGGCCCGGCGCATTCCTTTGTCGGTTCTGCCGAACTCGCGCTCGATCCGCTCGGTGTGATCGAGAAGTTCAACCGCGTTGAACATGAAATCGGCCTTGATCACCTGATTGAGAAACGGGGGGTTCTCGCCGACCATATCCACCGGATCGCTGGCATAGATTGAAGAGACGGCGACAATTTCGAGACCTTCAACTTGTTCAAGCATGGCAATGGCGTGTTCCAGATTCCGTTCCCGGTCTCCGAGGTTTGATCCGAGGAGCAAATAGACTGTTTCAGACATCAGGATTCTCGTTTCTGTTGGGCAGAGGAGCCGGTCAATTTGGCAATGTCGGTTTGAAACCGGGTGACTTCGATTTCCACATACCGCGCCTGACCGCCCAAGGGTGGATGCATTTTGCGCACTTTCAAAGTTACCCGATGAGCGGGGAAGCTGTCAAGCAGGAGTGTGGCAATTCGAGTCGCCAGTCCCTCAAGGAGCGAGTAGGCCTCGCCTTCGACCGTTTGCTTGATCAAACGATATGTTTCGCCGTAGTCGATCGTGTCGCGAATAGAATCGGATTGACCGGCATCGGCAACGTCGATTTCCAGCTCGCAGTCGACTTCGAAATGTCGCCCAGTTTCGCGCTCGGCGGGGGAGACGCCGTGGTAGCCGTAGAACGACAACCCGACCAGACGGATGACATCTTTCATGTTGAGCTCCGTCGGCGCGGCAACAAGTGACGGGCCTTAATCCGGTCGTTGGCTGATTGATAACGGTCTTTCGGCGCGGTCAGCGACAATCGGACATACCCTTGTCCGCTCTCACCAAAGCTTGTCCCTGGGACAGTCAGTATTCGGTATCGTTTGAGGAGCATCCGCGCAAAAGCGACACTATTGCGCCGCTGGGGAATTTTTGCCCATAGGAACGGAGTCGTTGCCGGTGTTGCCGAGGTCATGCCGAGCTTTCCAAGCAATTCCTGAGCGACAGCTGAGGTGGCGGTGAAGCGTTGTCGGTAGCTGGAAATCGAACGTGAACCGGATTGCCGCAAAGCGGACGAGACCATGTCTACGAACCCAACTGGAATTCCAACCGGTTGAATCGCGGCGGCGGCTTCAAGCGCAGAGATAAGATGACGATGTCCCACGGCAAATCCGAAAGAGATCGGCGGAAGTCCGAGTAAGTATGAAAACGAGAAAAGCTCAAGGCCGACTTTGGTACCATATTCCGAAGCGGAAAGGCAAAGCGGTTTGCGCGAGGGGATGGCGTGATAGCAGGCGTCATTGACCAGCAACATGTTCTCTTTGCCGCACCGGAGGATCAGTTGCTCAAGAGTTGCCTCGTCCAGCTCGGCGCCGGTTGGATTGTGCGGAGAATTGATTATGCAGACTCTGACCGCTTGTCCGACGCGAGCCGAGATTTTTGAAAAGTCGGGGCTCCAGTTATTGCGCGATGACAACGGGTAGGAAACTGGAAGGCCGCCCATAGCAGTGATTGACTTGCGATAGGCTGGAATTCCAAGCGCGGGCACGAGCACCGGATCACCGGGCTCGACAAAGGCGATGGCCAAATGATAAAAGAGCGAACGAATGCCACCACCCAGAAATATCTCTTTGGGAGTGATTCTATCTCGCCCGAAATACTGGCTCAGCCATTCTGCGAGAGTGGTCTTGAGGGCGGCGAGTTTAGCAGTCGACGCGGGGAGGAGGGAGTCGGATGGTAATTTTTCGGCCGACTCGTCCATATTCGGCCATTCGAATGAAGCCAAGTCCAGAATAGGTTGTCCTGGGAGTATTGGCTTGCCAAGTAATGGGCGGGCGAAATCCAAGATGTCCGGCGGCATCTGGTAGAGCCGGTCGGCCCGGTCGATAAGGACTTTCTTTATGAGCATGGCTTGCGTTTGTTTTTCAGCCGGAGTGTCGCGATCTAATTTCAATCAATCGGGAAAGATCACGTTCCGGCACCCGGCTGACTTCGCCCAATTGACGGGCGAGCCAGAGAATTTTGGCATACTGTTCGACCGTCTCATGGCGGTTGAGCGCTGACTCCATTGAATTGCCAATCGTGAGCAGACCGTGGTTGGCCATCAAAAATGCATTATTCGAGCGAATATAGGGCTTGAGGGAATTGGGAACCTCGTCGGTTCCAGGGGCGGCATACCCGACGAGAGGGATATTCCCAATGTAAACGACCACTTCGGGGAGGACATCGCCGGGTAGTTCAATGCCGGCCACAGCAAAGGCGGTCGAGTATGGGGGGTGAGAATGCACGCAGGCCTGAATATCGGGTCGTTCCCGGTAGGTAAAAAGGTGCATGCGGGATTCAGATGACGGGGAGCCGGTACCGCTCAAGAGGTTGCCATCCAAATCGACTTCGATCAGGTCATTTTCGGTTAGCCGGCCTTTGCACACGCCCGAGCGAGTTATCAGTACCCTCGAGTCATCCAAACGGACAGACAGGTTTCCACCTGTTCCGGCCACCATCTGGTGTTCGGCCAGCAGTTTTCCGGCGGTGATGATCTGAGCTTTGGAGGTGGTACCGAGCGACATACGCCGGTCAAAGTACGCCCGCGCGAAAGTATTGTCAATCACGCCTGTCTGGCGCCGGTGTTGCCCTGCGAGAAATACCCTTCGGAATACAGAAGATCATGAATCTTCGGGCGGGGTAGGACGTTATAAGAGTAGCGAAAACGGGCCTTGAAAGCCCTCAGAAAAAGTACTTGACAGCGACCAAAAGCTGTCGTACTATAAAAGGCTAACCCTTTGGAGGATGGTGGTGGCATCTTTCCCTGTTTCCCCTTTACGAAAGTCGTCTAAAGCTATGCGCTTTTCAGCCTTGGCAGTCTTTGGCGTCTGTTGTGTCCTCGCCGGTATCCTGTTGTCCTCCAACATGAACCTGCCCGGCACGACTTTGGCGAGCCCCTCCGGCTCGGCCATTGGGGCCTCGTATGCCGCCTACCCGGTAGTCCAAAAGGACGGCGAGTATGAGTCTCCTTTTGTTGGAGTAGTTGAAAACTACGCTAACGCGGTGGTCAATATCTCAGCCAAAACACGGGATACCGAAACTCCGTGGTGGTATCGGGGTGGGAGCGGATATGGCTCTTCGCTCGGTTCGGGATTTTTCTTCCGCGAGGACGGATACATCCTGACGAATAATCACGTCGTGAAAGACGCGATTGAGTTGACTATACGGACATCGTCCGGTTACGAATACAAAGCCAAATTGGTGGGGAGTGATCCCGAATCGGATCTGGCGGTGATCAAGGTGGAACCGGAAGAAAAAGTCACTGTAATTCCATTTGGCGATTCAGAGCATCTGAAAGTAGGCGACTGGGCGATTGCGATTGGAAATCCTTTCCCGCAACAGGGGCTTGATCGATCGGTGACAGTCGGTGTGATTTCGGCGAAAGGTCGAAGCAATCTTCGGTTCGGCGAAGAGACGCCGCTGTATCAGAATTATATCCAGACCGACGCCTCGATCAATCCTGGAAACTCCGGTGGGCCGCTGTTGAATATCAAGGGTGAATGCATCGGTGTGAATTCAGCGATATCCAGTCCGACAGGATCATCGGTGGGAATTGGATTTGCGATTCCGATAAATCTCGCTCGCGCGATTGTCCCGGATCTGATCGCCTCTGGCAAGGCGAGTCGTGGCTGGCTCGGCGTCTGGCTTGCCAATGTAACCGAGCGCGAAGCAAAACGTCTCGGATTGACCGGCGTTCAGGGTGTGCTCATTGACTCAGTGTTCACTGGTTCACCGGCTGAAAAAGCGGGAATTCTGCGCGGTGATGTGATTGTCAAATTCAACAATATGGAAATCCTGAATCAAAATCAGTTTTCCGTGGCGGTGGCGACACTTCGCCACGACCAATCAGTTCCGGTCGAGGTTGTACGCAATGGAAAACATCTGAACCTGACGACCGTGCTGGCGGACCGCGATGCTTTCCTTGCCACCGCCGATAATCGGGGTCAGCGTGGGGCGACACCACCGAGCGGGGCCGACGGCGAGACTTGGGCGGGAATGGATGTCACCGCGTTTACCGACGAAATGGCTCAGCGCGCCGGGATGGAGCATAACGACGGCGTGTTTGTCGCACGAGTCTATCCGGGATCGCCGGCTGATCGGGCAGGGATTACGCCCGGGTCGGTCATTCTGAATGTGAATAATCAGGCGGTCCGGTCGATGGAGGATTTCCGCAAAGTTGCGACCGGTTTGCGCGGGCAGAGCGGACGAGTACCGCTGATCGCGATCGAGCCGGACGGTACACCGGCAAAGAAAGTAATTCGGTTGTAACGCCGATACGGCGGAACAACTGCTCATTGGATACGTTGTGAACAGGACCGGCGATGGAAGTCGGCCTTAACCATCTTTAGGAAGGATGAAGGAATAGGAACGTGACACGTGGCTAAACAATCCCTTAAATATCGCGATGAGGATCGCTCCCTGGATCTATATCTTCGCGAAATCGGGGAAACTCCGCTCATCACTGCCGATGAAGAAGTCCGGCTGGCTAAAAGAATCAAGCAAGGCGACAAGCGCGCCCTTGAAAAATTAACAAAAGCCAACCTTCGGTTCGTCGTCTCGGTAGCCAAACAGTATCAGAATCAGGGCCTGTCGTTGGCCGATTTGATTAACGAGGGGAATATCGGCCTGATCAAGGCCGCCAAGCGGTTCGACGAGACCCGCGGGTTTAAGTTTATTTCGTACGCAGTCTGGTGGATTCGCCAGGCAATTTTGCAGGCATTGGCCGAACAGAGCCGTATTGTGCGTTTGCCGCTCAACCGAGTCGGCACGCTTCACAAGATCGGCAAGATCTCAAGCCGGCTCGAACAGGGGCTGGGGCGTATTCCTTCGCCGGAAGAAATCGCCAAGGAACTTGAGTTGTCGGAAGGCGAAGTCTCCGACACGCTCAAGATTTCCAACTCGCACCTGTCGCTCGATGCGCCGTTCTCGGTGTCGGAAGACAACTCGCTTATCGATATTCTCGAAGACGAGTTCCAGCCGTCGCCGGACGAAGCGCTCCTGAAAAATTCGCTCCGGGTCGAGATCGAAAAAGCGCTCGACACACTCACCGCGCGAGAGGCCGAAGTGATCAATCTGTATTTCGGATTGAATCACGAGAAGGCGCTCACGCTCGAAGAGATTGGGGCGCGATTCTCGCTCACGCGCGAACGTGTGCGGCAGATTAAGGAGAAAGCAATTCGCCGACTCCGTCATGCCTCGCGCAGTCGCTCGCTTAGGGCGTACCTGAACTAAGTTCGCATCCTGGTTGGCATCACAACCGCCCCGCAAGGGGCGGTTTTTGTTTGGGGGAGACGAGCGGAACTCAGCGATTGCAATCGGCGTTGGTCGCCGGTATACTGGCCGTCGAAATGGACCTGCAGATCTTCAAGGGAATCTCCCGATGCCGACTGGTGCTGACCGCGGGCCTTATTTTCTATTTAGTTATTCTTGTCCGTACCGCGTGGGTCTGCGATGACGCGTATATCTCATTTCGCACGGTAGATAATTTTGTCAATGGATACGGGCTTCGGTGGAATGTCGACGAGCGAGTGTGGACATATACCAATCCGTTATGGGTACTTTTGTTCTCGGGGATCTACGCCGTCACCCGTGAAGCGCACGTTACCAGCATCGTCGTTTCCGTAGTTCTCGCTTTGGCTGGTGTGACTATTTTTGTGCGCGGGCTGAGCCGCTCGGCGGCCACCGCGGCGCTCTGTTTGTCGGCCTTCATATTTTCAAAGGGATTTGTCGATTACTCCACCTCGGGGCTTGAGAATGTCCTCACTCACGGCCTGCTCGCTGTGTTTCTTGTGATTTGGATCAAGGCGGGAAGCACTCTCCGATCTCTCTTTTGGCTGTCATTTGTCGCAGGGCTTGTCACAGTTAATAGAATGGACTCGCTGATTCTGGTATTGCCGGCATTGGCGTATGCCTGGTGGGAACAGAGGAGTTGGCGAGCGACGTGGTTGGTTGCCTCCGGATTCGCTCCCTTTATCATTTGGGAGTCATTTGCGCTGGTCTATTACGGATTTCTGGTTCCGAACACCTATTTCGCCAAGACGCATGTTGATATTGCACAGTGGGAGCTTTTCAAGCAGGGAGCGCGATACCTCTGGGAGTCGATCTTCAGAGACCATGTGATCATGCCGGTGATCATCACGGGTATCATATCCGCCTTCTTATCCCGCAACCGGCGACAGATCGCAATTGCCGTGGGGATAGTGCTGTTTATCTTTTATCTACTCAAAGTCGGTGGCGACTTTATGAGCAGTCGGTTTTTGACCGCTCCCTTCGTATGCGGCGTCGCCCTTTTGGCCATGCTACCGTTGCCGGAAAGAGGGTTCCGCAGATTCATACCGCTGATAACTTTGATCGTTCTGGGCATGACCGCGCGAGGAGCGGCTGTCTTCAGCGGCCAAACATTTGGCACCAACGGGGAAAACGATAAGACAATTATCGGGGTGGCCGATGAGCGGGCATGGTATTATCAACAGACGGGGCTATTTCGTCTTGAGCAGGACTCAATCCGTTTTAGCGACCGCGAGTGGGGGTATCGCGCCTTTGTCGGATCGCTTGATCGCGACAGTATCATTGTGATTGGCAATATCGGATTTCGTGGCTATTTCGCGGGGCCCCAGCGGTATATTGTCGATGAGTGTGCGCTTTCCGACCCGCTCCTGAGCAAGTTACCGTGTGACACCAGCAACGGATGGCGTGTCGGGCACTTCCGCCGGAAGTTACCCACCGGATACCTGCAAACACTGACATCAGGGCAGAACCAAATAGAGGACCGCTCGCTTGCCGAATACAATGACCACCTGCAAACAGTGGTTAGGGGAAAGCCATTTACGGTCGCGCGATTCAGAGAAATACTGGCGTTCAATACGGGCGCGTATGACACCCTTCTTCGGGAGTATGCAAGAAACCTGAGCGCAAGCGCTGAGAGGTGAGTTGGTCTGTTCGGCGGTGGAGCGACTCTGGGCTGAGTTTTCAAGTGATCTGACTTAGGTAACCGGTCCGTGATGGGCGGTTTTTGTAAGGGGGTCTCCGAGTTGCAATTTGAGCGCTTCAGGTCTCTTCCCGTCAAAATGACACCGCATTGGTGTTGATTTCCGCCAGTACCCCAAACTACCGTTACGCGCCATCCCCCAACAAGATACCCGGTCAGATGGTATGCCCGTGGTTGGCCAGTCAATACTGTTGCTGAACAACAATGGTCTGGACACTCCGTTTTTCGGCTACCTCCAATCAAGCATTGGACTTAGGGCGTCGACAATGCAAGTATGTGGGTTGGAACACTGAGACTATCAAGGCGATAACAAGGGCAATTTAGTACTCATATGACTCCGTGGTGGACAGGGCAATTGGGTATTCGCGAGCGAATACTGGTATTTTCATCTTCAGGAATGATAGTCATACTGCTATTGCTCAGTACGCTGACATTTCTGGAAATCAAGAGCCAATTGCACAGCGACCTTGTAAATCGGGGAAGTAGTTTCGCCCGTTTGCTGGCGCAGAGTGTCGCCTCAGCCGTTGATTTTGCGGATACCGTGTTTGTCGCCGAGTTAGTCGACGGCACAATATCATCCCAATCGGACATCAAGGAAGCCTGGGTTACGCTGGCCGATGGGCAGATCATGTATCGTCGGGAACGAGCCGGAGTAGAAAAGGACAATTGGGACACCTGCAAGGCGATGTCGCCAGTAAGTATCACCATTGAGGACGCCACTTGTTTAGTGACGGGGCATCCGATCAAAGTTCGCGATCAACTAGTGGGTATGGCCTGGCTACGACTGGGGAAAGAGCCGATGTTAGCGCGGATCCAACAAAGTATCGGGCTGATCGTTTTGTCTGGCTTTGCAATCTTGCTATTGTTTCTAGCGCCGGTAGCTGTTTTTTCCCGAATGATCGTGCGGCCGCTGGAGACTTTTGAAAGCGCCGCAAGCCGTGTTTCACAAGGTGAGATTACTACGCCAATAGACTCGTCGGCGCTATCGAGCGATTTTGTGTCCTTAGCCAGCGCCTTTAACAAGATGCAGACTGCGCTTGGTGATACTATCGGCGAACTGCGAAAATCGCGTGATGAGATGGAAGATCGGGTGTTGGAGCGAACAGCCGAACTCGAAGTCGAAATTGCAGAGCGAAGCAGGGCCGAAGAGTCGCTTCGTCACCGGGAAGGACTTCTTGAGGATACGCTGGAGGCAACGGGGGACGGAATTTTGGTGGTGAGTAACGAAGGAGTTGCCACCCACTTCAACAACGGTTTTATCAAGCTCTGGCGAATTCCGGATGAGGTCATTGCAACAAAAGACGATAATCAGCTCTTGGGATTTGCGCTTTCCCAGATCAAAGATCCGGCGGCCTTTCTCGTTAAAGTACAGGCGCTATATCAGAGCACAGGCGAATCGTTCGATCTGATCGAGTTAACCGACGGGCGGGCGTTTGAGCGATACTCCCGGCCACTCGTTCGAGATGGGCGGATACAGGGGCGGGTTTGGAGTTTTCACGACATCACCCGTCGACGGATGGGGGAGCAGGAGCAGGCACGGCTACGTGATCAACTCGAGCGGGCTGAACGAATGAAATCGCTTGGCTTGCTCGCGGGGGGGGTCGCGCATGACCTAAACAACATGCTTGGTCCGGTAGTCGGTTACGCCGAGCTCTTGGCACGCGAACTTCCCGCCGACTCCCGGCCGGCATTGCGGGCGAGAAAAATCGGAAAGGCGGCCGAGGACGCTTCAGTGGTCATTCAGGATCTGCTCACCTTGGCACGGCGAGGCCGATGCGAGATGAAGCCCTTAGATTTGAACACTGTGGTAAAGTCGTATATCGAGTCACCGGGATTTGAAAAACTGAAGGAGCGGCACGCCAACATAGCTGTAAAAACCGAATTGGATTTGGCAATCGGAATGATATCGGGCTCAGAGCCGCATCTGGCCAAAGTGATTATGAATCTTATCACCAATGCGGTTGAGGCGATGTCGGAATCCGGAACTCTCACAATACAAACCGAGCAGGCATTTATTGAAAGCCTCCCCAGTGGGTTCCAGCAAATTGTACCGGGTAACTACGTGGTGTTTACAACCAAGGACACCGGTTCGGGCATCGCTCCGGAGGACATCTCAAAGATCTTCGAACCATACTTCTCGAAAAAGAAGATGGGCCAAAGTGGAAGCGGCCTCGGATTGTCGGTAGTCTATGGAATTGTAAAAGACCACAATGGATACTATGACATCCGTTCGGAACTGGGGCAGGGAACCGAGTTCATACTCTATTTCCCCGCGCTGGCGGTTGCTCCAAAGGCAGAAGTAGAATCTGCCCAGCCGGAGGCCATGGGGGGAACCGAGCGGATACTGATCGTAGATGACTCCGAGAGCCAACGTGAATTGGCGGCTGAGATCACTCGAGAGATGGGTTATGCTGTCGAGTTGGCAGAGAACGGTCGCGCCGCTGTGGCACTGTTACGTCGGAAAGATTTTGATTTGGTTATGCTGGACATGATCATGGAACCGGATTTCGACGGCCTCTCGACTTACCGTGAGATATTGAGTTTCAAGCCGGCCCAGAGGGCGATTGTGGTGAGCGGCTATTCGTCTACGGAGCGGGTCGAAGAAGTCCTCGCGCTCGGGGCCGCTGAGTTTGTTCACAAGCCGTACGCCGTTGAAAAGTTGACTCGTGCACTCCGGTCCGCTCTGGACCGGCCGTTTCACAGTCAGAAGATTCCGACTGCCCAGACTTCGTCGTAACGTCGCGGATCGATGCGCGGGCCATTTCGGGCCGACAATTCAATTGACAGCGGGGAGAGTTCGTGGCATCTTTCCTATCCTGTGGGCGATTTTTTTTGCTCACGAATATCGTAATGCCGAAGTGGTGAAATTGGTAGACGCGCTGCGTTCAGGGCGCAGTTCTCGCAAGGGAGTGGGGGTTCGAGTCCCCCCTTCGGCATTAACATCGCCGGTTTTTCCATCCCTCCTATTAAGTCCTGTTTGCTTCATGAACCTGTTTTTGTCTAACATCCATGGTTGCGTCTATGTATCCGACCGACTGAGCTCGCCATAAGTTGAATGCGCCGTGCAACACTTGCTCTCCCTGTTTCGTCTATTAGCTGTACCAATATCTGACCAGTTAAGCTAAGAGACATAACCGCAAGACAGAGGATTGTCACCATGTCGCAAAAGTCCAAGTTTTGGCTGTCGATTGTTGTGCTCCCCATCACGGCGTTATCTATCACTTTAATACTTCTCGGCAAGGGTGATAATCGAGATGTGAGCGGTCGATCTGAAACCTCTCCTGAGAAGAAGAAATGGGGAAAGATCGCGGAACTCCCCAATGAGTGGTTTTACATTCAACGTGCTTATCCTCGTAAAGTAATTGATGCCGCGCGGAGAATCGAAGCGGCCGATGGTTATCGCGAAATCCGGGCTGAGGCGCGAACCCGTTCGGCGACATCCCCACAGGCGGCTCTCAATTGGCAGTTGGCGGGACCGACGAATATTCCTGGCCGAGTCACCGACATCGCGGTCGATCCGACCGACTCAAGTATTATTTATGTTGCCAGTGCCGGCGCCGGCGTGTTTAAGACGACCAATCTGGGCCAAACATGGAAGCCGGTATTTGACGAAATAGGGACATACTCTATGGGCGCTGTGACTGTTGATCCGAATAATCCCAGCGTGGTTTACGCGGGGACGGGAGAAATCAACGGGCGCGTGCAAACCTACGACGGCACCGGACTTTACAAGAGCACTGATGCCGGCGAGACCTGGACTTTTTCAGGACTTCCGCAAAGCTACGGCATCGGGCGAATCCTTGTCGACCCCAATAATTCAAACATCGTCTATGCCGCGGTGATGGGGCGACTCTGGGAACCGAATCCGGAGCGTGGTCTGTATCGTTCGACTGATGCCGGCGCAACATGGCAATTGGTGCTGTATCTGTCTGAGTACACTGGTTGTGCCGAGGTGATAATTCATCCGTCGACCGGTACATTGTTCGCGGCGATGTGGGAACGGAGCTGGTCGACTGAGAGTCCCTACACGGTGTCCGACGCAATGGTTGGGCCGAATAGCGGCCTGTACCGTTCAACTGATGGTATCAACTGGGCGAAAGTAACCGACAGCGACTTGCCTACCGGACCGTCGGTAGGGCGAATCGGCCTCACGCTTGATCCGTTGTCCACAAGAGTCTATGCCTTCATCTGGACATACCCCGCCAACGGTACCGATGTGTATCGTAGTAATGATCTTGGTCTCACCTGGACTCGCGCCGGGAGTAGTGTTCCAAATAGCGCGGTTACCTATCGGGGTTACTACTTTGCGATGATCAAAGTGGCTCCGGGGATACCAGACCGGGTGTACCTTGGTGGGGTGGATCTCTATCGATCCAGCAATGGTGGCACAGGTTGGGGCAAGATCGGCAACTACACGCAAGGGTATATTTACGCGGACCATCACGCGATGTATATCCATCCCACATCACCGAACTTTATTCTCTCGGGGAATGATGGCGGCGTTTATCTGAGCACCAACGGAGGGCTAAACAACAATTGGCAGGGGCTTCTCAACTTCCCGAACACGCAGTTCTATTCAGTTGCGATTGATCCTCACAACCCTTCCCGACTCTATGGCGGGGCGCAGGATCGAGGTACACTCCGGACGGCCAATGGATCCTTAAGCTCCTGGCAACACGTTCTTGGGGGGGACGGATTTCAGTGTCTGGTGGATCATACCGATAGCGCAATCGCCTATGCCGAATGGCAATGGGGAAATATCAATAAGTCGTACGATGGTGGCGCCAGCTTCTCGTCGGCCGCTAACGGATTGAACCGCGAAGATTTTTGGAACTGGAATACGCCGTTTGTTATGGACCCCAACGATCACCAGGTCCTGTACATTGGTTCGCACCGACTCTACCGAACCGACAACGCCGCCCTGAGCTGGTCGCCAATTAGCGGTGACCTGACGAACGGTGCGGAGTTCCCCGGCGCCAACACGATAACGACAATCGGTCTTAGCGCCGCCGATAGCCGGGTGATTTATGTCGGCACAGGTGATGCCAAAGTCTGGGTGACAACGAACACCGGAGCCGCGTGGAATAATCGGTCGACTGGGCTTCCTGATCGGTGGGTTACACGCGTCACCCCTGATCCGGGCGATCCGGCGATTGCATATGTAACGCTGTCCGGATATCAAAACGCCGAATGGACTCCGCACATTTTCAGAACTACTAACTACGGACAAAACTGGATCTCGATCGCCGGAAATCTGCCGGATGCTCCGATCAACGACATTATCATCGACCCGGAGAATTCCTCCCGCCTATACATCGCGACAGACTTCGGCGTGTACTACACCGATAATCTCGGCGGCGCCTGGCAACCGTTGGGCGAGGGAATGCCGATGCAACCGATTCTCGATCTTGATTTTCATCAACCTACCCGGCAGATAGTCGCGGCGACACATGGGCGCTCAATGTATCGTTTGTATCTCAATTGTAGTAATGGAGCCGATGCCGACAGCGACGGTTTTGCCGACGAGTGTGACAATTGCCAGCAGATCGCCAACGCCGATCAACTCGATAGCGATCTTGACGGTCTCGGCGACCTCTGCGATCCATGCCCCGGGAGTTCCGCTGATCCAGATGGTGACCTTATCCAAAGTTGCGTCGACAATTGTGTGAGTGTCGCCAACTCTGGACAAGAGGATGTCGACCTTGACGGAATCGGAAATGTGTGCGATGCCTGCCCGCTGGATTCGCTCAATGACGCCGATCACGATGGCCTTTGCTCAAATCTGGACAACTGTCCCGGGATCGCAAACCCAGGGCAGGAAGACAGAAACCAAGA
This sequence comes from uncultured Ignavibacteriales bacterium, assembly GCA_964571235.1. Lineage (GTDB taxonomy): Bacteria > Zixibacteria > MSB-5A5 > GN15 > FEB-12 > JACRAV01. The sequence goes on from CAZNAI010000003.1 coordinate 807,081, forward strand.
TGGGCTGGGGGACGCCTGCTGTTGTCGTGGAACGGCCGGAAATGTCGACGGTGACCCGGCAGATGTCACGGATATCAGCGACCTGGCGGCGCTCATCGACTATCTGTACATCTCACTGTCTCCGCCGGCCTGCCTGCTTGAGGCGAATACCGATGGCCAGCCGGGGGTCGACATTGCCGATCTGGCGGCGTTGATCGACTATCTGTATATCAGTTTTACTCCGACGGCGAATTGTCAGTAGCGACAATTTCGTTCGTGGTCGTACAATGCTTTGGAACGCAACAGGATAATGGTCCAATCGGGGCTAGCACTTGTTGATTATTGCTAAATTGACCCGCGCACCCTATAATCGCATGGCGGAGAGGATGGCCCTGGTTCCAGGGCGCAGTTGTCATACACATTTCAATCGCGGAGGTTTACGAAATGGATTTTCTCGCGACACTTTGGTTGCCGATTGTGCTATCGGCTGTGTTTGTGTTTGTGGTAAGCTCGATCATCCACATGGCGCTGAAATACCACAAGAACGACATGAGGAAACTTCCCGATGAGGCGGGGACAATGGATGCTCTCCGCAAGTTTCAGATTCCACCGGGAGATTACTTCATGCCGCTCGGATCGGGAACCAAGGATTGTAATTCTCCTGAATTCAAAGAGAAGCTCAAACAGGGGCCTGTTGCGTTTATCACGGTCTTCCCCAACGGGGAAATGGGCATGGGAAAGAGTCTGGTACTTTGGTTTGTGTATAGCATCGTGGTGAGTATTTTTGCCGCATATATCGGTTTCCATGCGGTGCCGGTCGGCGGAAGTTACCTGCAGGTGTTTAGATTCGTTGGTTGTAGTGCATTCATGGCCTATTCATTTGCCCTTGCCCAGGGGGCAATTTGGTACGGGAGGAACTGCGGTGCGACGATGCGATCGATGTTTGACGGTCTAGTCTACGCCTTGGTCACCGCCGGCGTTTTCGGCTGGCTCTGGCCCCGCTAGCGTTTTTCTTTCGCGGCAATAGCCTATCTCAATGAACTACTCCGGTCTGCCGATAAACAGGGTAGACCGGAGTTTTTTGTTTGTCACAAAATGATATGAAGAAACCGCGCGATAAGTCCCGCAACAAGACAGTCGACTATTTCATTGTCTACAATTTTTTCTCTCAAGAGGTGATCGGACGGGCGGCCGATTTATCGATTTCAGGGATGATGCTCATCGCCGACGAATCGCTCAAAACCGAGCAATTGTACAAACTCAAACTGGTTCCTTCTCGCAAGAGTATGCAGGGGGAGGCGGTTGTATTTATCGCCCAAGTTCGGTGGTGTAAGTTCAAGAGTCACACCAAATGGTGGGAGATAGGACTTCAAATTTGCGAAATCGAACCCGCCGACGCGAAATTGCTTGAGCGGATTATCGAGTGTGTGAAAGAAGACGAGACGGCCCGACAGAGCGAAGCCGGTCGCGACACGACCATCCCCAAAATTGAGTGGATCAAAAATCGCTGATGGCTGAGTCGCCGAACAGATAGGCCCTCGCATCGGTAAGCCGCCTGATCGCCAGTTCACGATTTACCGAACACTCGACAATTTCTGCTATCAAACCGAGGGGGCGAAGGCGCCACGCCGACCTGAGAACGCCCGGCGAGAGGAGACCGACCGCGCCGAGCGAGGCGACCGTGACCGCACTGACCACAGATTGTCGACTCACGATTCGACGCACCTGCGAGCCCGAGATCAAGCGGGCGGCAATAGAGCGGTAGTATGAGCTGGTCCGTCGCTCGTAATACGACTGGGGAATCGGTGAGACGAACGGACGGCAGAAGTCATCGGGCGATTGTGTCATTGACGGATGCCCCGAAGTCGGGACACGCCGCATCAGATCCGGATATTGGTTCTGGAGGATTTCAAATTGCAAGTCGCGATCGACTTTCAGGCGCGGCGCCAGCCGCATAGAGAGCTCCACCACCTCGTTGTCCAGATATGGGAAGACGGATTCGACTTTGAGCCCCATGAGCGCCATCGAAAACGGCGATGTTCGCCGCCGAGCCCACAGAGCGGAAAACCAGGCGGTGTTCCGGTTGTCGTCTTGCGGCAATCCGGCAAGGCAAGCGGCATGGCGCTCTACCACTGAGCCTGCGCGGGATGGCCGTAGATAATCGCGCTCACTTGAACCGTAATTGAAGGTAATCAGATGTTGGGCAAGCTTGTGATTGTCGGCCCCGGCCCCAAGCAGGTGCGTTACCAGTGATGTGTCGTATACGTAAATGTCGCCGCCGAATCCGTCGAAGTTGATTCCCCTATTCAAAGGGATTTCCTTGATCATCGGCAACGCCCAGCGGTGCTGATCTGTTTCGCAGTCCAGGAGACTGAAAGTTGAGCCGGCCAGTTTGGGTTCCAGCGTTGGATCGTAAAAATCGGTGCGGTTCTGCGGTATGCCGAATTCATTGCAAAGGGCTTTTGCTATTACAGAGTCACACTCCCAGAGACTTCCTTTCAGCGGCACGGCCGCAGTGAATGCCTCGAATTGCGATCCGGACTTAACCAACTCCAAAAAGACGCGGCGTGAGTCGTTGCCGGAACTGAGCGTACAGATCTTCCGGTCACAGAGCGGGAGCAGACGCTCGACGGCGCGATTTAGTGCGCTCTTGCTTTGTTCGATAAATTCCGGCACGGTGAGCGAATTGTCTATGGCGAGCCGATCAAACCACCAATAGCGGCACGACTTTTCACTTCGACTATCGATAGTCACGACAGTTCCGATCGGGATCCGCTCAATCTCGGTATAGTGAGTGCGATCGCCGGTGACAAAGCTGAGAACCACTAAATCCTCAAGCGACCCGCGATCAATAGTCAGGTTTGATTCGGTCAGGCTGATTGCCTTTATTTCGGATGCGAACTTCACAACTGTACCGCGCCGCAGATAATAGAGCGGCCGCATGCCGAGGCGATCGACACCCAGGTGAACTGATCTTGTCTGGTTATTCCATAGGGCGAACGCAAAGGTGCCGTTGAGCTGGTCGAGCGATTTCGGGCCGGAAGTATGCAAGAGATACGTGATAATATCAGCGGCGGTAGTTGCCGATATTTTTCCCTGCGAATCACGCAAGATTTGATCCCGCCAAGAATTCAAATCGGTAACATAGCCGGCACAGATGCAGGTTTGGTCCGGAATTAGATTGCGCGATGTCGAGCTGAAATTTAGTCCTGCGCCGAAGTCAATTCGCGCCAGCGCGGCAGAGTCAAACGTGTGTGTTTCGGACTGATAGTCGCGAGAGTGGCGCATGGTCTGCGCCATTGCCGTAAGTGCGCTTGATAGCGCAGGCCCGTTCCCGGAAAAATCAACTACACCGCACAGGCGTGACATGGGGCTGGTTCCGGAAAGTGTTTCACGTCGTCCCGATCCGGATCATTTTGATCGTCTCGGAAAGAGCTTTTTCAGCGGGCACTGAGCTTTGGTCGGTTCGTTGTCATCCTGCAGAGCGTACTGCTTCCATTCCAGAGTGGCCCCGTCGCCGTACGAACCCAGTGCCGGCGATGGCCCGATGGCATCGTAGCGGCCAATCCGTGCGCGGATCATTCGGCGCACTTGGTTACCCTTGGGGTTATTGCCGGCTACTTCATCGAATCCTGCTCGCGGTTGCAGGATAAATGCGAATGAATCTCCGACGTTGCGGCTTTTGCGATTAACATGCGCCGGACAACTCATGTTGATGAACAGCGACACACCGTTGTAGCAAAAGGTCCAGCCGGGATCTTCGATATCCCTCGGTATGTCCGCTGGCCACGGCTGAGGGTCGTGGCGATGAAGGTAGTCAAGGATATGCCAACCCTGATTATGGTATTCTTCAAGCGACGCGATCGGATTCAGCGGTTTGAATACAACGAACATGATGGTCGCGAGCGCTTCCCACCCCGAGGTGCGTTCCACTATGCTCAAGTACTCGCTCAGGTTGGTCGCCAGATTGTCTAGCGTAACGGGGGAGTCGGTGGTGTCGCAGAAAAGAAACCGCTGACCGCCCGAGTCGAATGCTTTGGCGGCAAAGTAACAGGGGAAGTCCGGCCGGCTTGCGATGCTCTTGATCTGAGTAAATGCCAAAAGTGGCCAGAGATCGGGGTGGTTTGGGAGAGGAGCCTGCTCGGCGAGGGCATTCAGTTCCTGCGTGGTCCAGAGGCGACCTGAAAATCCGGTCCCCGAGAGGATGTCTGTCAGAACCGGGGGAAATTGTCCCGGCGGTGAGGATGGTTGGTCGGGATTCGGGTTCATTCTCTTAGTATCGGCCAGTCCGGGGGAAAGTTTCGCCCGACAGGAACGCTGTTGACAAGCATGTCCTTTCTGCATACTTAATTCAATTCTCTCGTCTATACAATCAAAATATCGATGAAAGGAAAACAGATGAATTCGTGGATAATCAGCGCTGTGACACTGGCAATCTGCCTCTTTCAGGGACCGGCAACAGCCAAATCCCCCGGTGACACCATTCCTGCTCCACCCGGGTTGATCTGGAAGCAGACATTCTCAGCGCCGATCAATTCATCTCCGGTAGTCGATGGGGATCTGATGTTCTTTGGCGGATTCGATAGTTCGTTCTACAGTCTGCAACTGTCGGACGGGACAGAGCTCTGGAACTACAAGACCGGTGGGGAAATACGTTCCACGCCGGCGATTTTCGATACGACAGTCATATTCTCAAGCGGCGACGGCTATGTCTACTGTCTGGCCAAACGGAGCGGTGCGCTCTGTTGGAAATTTGCAACCAAAGGCGAGCGCAAGCAGGATTTCGCTGATTACTATCAGTCGTCGCCGGTTATCTCCGGCGGGAATCTGTTTTTTGGATCTGGCGATGGAAATATCTACGCCATCAAGGCGACCGATGGTTCACTCATTTGGCAGTTTGCAACCGGGGGAGTAGTGCATGCTACACCGGCTGTTGACGACGACGAGTTATTTGTTGGGTCGTTCGACGGATATTTCTATGCGCTGTCGGTTGAATCGGGCGCACTTTTGTGGAAATTCAAATCGGTCGGTCAGGAGTGGTTTCCAAGGGGGGACTTTCAGGGTTCGCCGACCGCCGGTGGTGGGGTGGTTGTGGTCGGTGCGCGGGACTACAATCTGTATGTGCTGGATGGCGCAAAAGGATTCTGCCGATGGAACAAACGGTTTGCGCGCGGCTGGGCATTGGCCAACAAGATTGTTGATTCAGTTCTCTACATAGGAACATCAGACGACCGGCTACTAATCGCCATGGAACTTGCGTCCGGCCGGGAACTATGGCGAACTAATCTTCACTTCAACATCTTCGGTGGTTTGGCGATCGACGGCGGCATTGGGTATGTTGGAACTCTACTGGGCAAGTTGTACGCGGTGGACTTGAAATCGGGGGCTGAGCGCTGGGCGTTTGCCACCGACGGATACAACGCCAACCACTTGAAATACTTCAAGGCGGATGACTCGTTTCGTGATGACATCTTTGAGATTGTCAAATCCGACGAGGCGTTCATCGATGTTGAACACGAGATTGGCGCGATTTTCTCGACACCTGCGCTCGCCGGTGATCGGCTGGTCTTCACGAGCACCGACGGCTCGGTCTACTGCCTGAAAATTCGGTGAGAATTATCGCAAAGGATCGCGGTCGCCGAATAGAAAGCGCCGCGCCCCGGTGAGATTGTTATCTGCAATTCGAGGTGAATTTGATGCCCGGTATTGTCGGGCATAGAGTCCCAAAAGCGAAAGTCGCCAGGAACGGGCTGTGATCTTTGAAGGAGTCATATCCGAGGGAATCGGCATGAGATTGGCCAGCGTCGAAATTCTCGCTGGATTGGTCATTTTGGTCAAAAGGCCCGGAGCCCTGAGAATATCTCTGGCCGCTGAACGATTAATCGAGGCCTGCATCTTGAGCCAATAGTGCGAGGGGAGCGGAGTCTGAAAAGCGCTCCAGCGGCCACCGTCGACGCGCAATAATTCAGGGTGATGTGAGGTCGGAATTCGACTCATGATTTCCGGATGTGCCTGCTTGAGCATCAGTTTAGAAACCTCGCTTTCACGGCGAATCAAAGGAGGGAGTCGAAGCACAAAATCTACCAGGTCATAATCGAGAAACGGGAAAACCGAATCGATCTTAAGTGACAACAAGCCCTGTGCGAAAAGTGCAGTTTTGCGCCGGGCCCAATTGGTGAAGAAGAACGTGGTGATTCGGTCGGCGAAATTCGGCAGAGCTGAATAGAGATCACGGTAGCGCTCTCGGAGCGAGGGGATCGGAGTCGGGGCAGACAGGCATTGACGCCAGATGTCCGTGTAGCGCTCTTCGACCGCCAGCGCCAGCGCCGCCGGGTCGCCGGTAATCCCTGCCAAATGGGGGTAGGTCCAGTTAAATTCAAAGAGGACATCGCCACCGAGGCCGTCGAAATTGACCCCTTCGGCGACAGGCAGGTCGCGTAAGAGCGGAAGAATCCAGGGGTGGGAATCGGTTTCGTAATCAAGCAGAGTCTGCGTATGGCGGTAGAGACGGCCGTACCAATTTGTCGGTGGTAGTGCGGATGCGACATGGGTGACACCAAGCGCACGGCAAAGCGCGGACGCAACCGGGACATCGACTGTAATCGGCGAGTCTTTTTGTGTAACCGTTGGGGCGGTGTATGCGACTACCTGCTTTTGATGCTCTGTCAGTTCAAAAAGTATGCGGCGGGAATCGTATCCGGCGCTAAGAAAGCAAACCGGTTTTTCGATTTGCTCGACAAGTTTTGCAACCGATCGGCCGAGCAATCGTCGGGATTCCTCTACAAATTCCGGGACCGACGGCGCTGGTTCGGCCGGAAGATCGGCAAAAGACCAGTACTTCTCGACTGTGATCTTGCCCGAATTGACAGTCATCACGGCGGCAGGGGCGAGGCGGGAAACAGAGTTGAACAGGGTGTGGTCGCCGATAGGCGAACCGAGCGTGAATAATTCCGAAAGCGCCAGGTAGTTCGTGCCGGAACCGAGTTCGAGATGGGCAAGTGATTTGATCTCGGACGCGAATGCGAAGCCGTTTGATAGACTGCGATAATAGAGCGGAATGACGCCGAATCGGTCGGCGCCAATTGTCAGAGTAGCAGATTTACTCTCCCAAAGAGCGAAGACAAAGCTACCGCTGAGATCTCTCAGTAGTTGCGGGCCGAATCTGGGATACAGCTTGCTAAAGAGAAACGCCGGATTGAGAGTCTTGAGTTCACTTCTCTCGTGTCGTTCCAGTTTCTCGGCCAGTTTGCAAGGCTCAAACAGGTAGCCGGAGAAAGCGCACGTTACGGTCTTTTCCTCGTTGGAGTAGAGATGAGTTGAGAAATTGTATGAACGGAAGAAAATGCGGGCCAGACCGCAGTTTTCGTGATTTACCAGCTCGACCTGAAAGTCGGTTGAATGACATAACGGCGAAATCAGTCGAGCCAGCGCATCTTTGATGCGCTCTTGCGGCCACCCCGATCCGACAATTCCACAGATACGTGACACGAATCAGATATCACACTTTTTGGAACCGAATTCAAGTTGAATCGGGCGGGAATGGAAGTCCGGCAATGACAAGGTTGCGGCAAGTGAAAGCGGGCGATGAAAACCAAGAGCCGGTGAGCGCTACTTTTCGATCGCTCGAATTTTCAGATAGAGCGCCAGAGCCAGCAGGGTGATCAGCAAAGTAGAGATACCCAGTCCCCAGCGGCGGAAATAGTATTCGTCGATCAGCCCGGCGGCATCGGCTTTGACTTTGCGGGACTTTTCGATTCCTTCAGTTGACTGAGCCGTCAACGAATCGGATGTAAAGTTGTGAACCAGCGAGCGCATGTGAATGAGCGTCTGGTCTACTTCTTTGATGGTGAATTCTTCGTCGGTCGTCATCATCCCTTTTTCGTTCGCTGTTGCCACAAGGTGTCGGGCGGAATCGGCGACCTGTAGAAGGGAGGCAAAGGCTGAACTCATGCCGGCGATATTGGCCGGGGCTTTGGTGCCGTCGTCGGCGCTATGACACGAGCCGCAGATCTGGCCGTCGCTTAGACCGATCATATCGTGGGTCGGCCTCACAATACCGTGGTTGGAATGGCAGGTTTCGCACATCGGCAAACCTTGGGCCTCGAATGCGGCGTTGTGCGGCGAGGCGGTGTAAAGGGCCGCTTCGATGGCATGACAGGAACCGCAAACCGCCGATAGTGATTTTGTACCAGGCGGGGCGGCGCCGTGATTGCCGTGGCAGTCGTTACAAACTGGTGCACTCAGGTCCTTCTTCTCATATACCGCGGCGCCGTGGACCGATGTGCGGTAGAGTTTTTCCTGATCGGTCGGGATGCCGTACTCGGCCATGTAGGTTGCGTCACTATGGCATTTGCCACAAGTCGCGGGGATATTGGCCGGGTGAGTCGTAGAGTGGGGCATGGCGGCGTCGCCAATCTTGTGCGCGGTGTGACAAGAAACACAGGTGGCGACTTTCTCATCATTTTTTCCAAACAGCCGCTGGCCGTGGACTGAGGTCTTGTACTTTTCCAACTGATCGATTGGGAGTTTCGGATTGTGCTCGTGCATGAACGCGGCATCGGAGTGGCACCGAGCACAAAAAGCAGGAATATCCGACCGCTTGGGAGCGCCGCGCCAACTTTTCGACGTGCGCACGGCATCCATGTCGTCCAAAGTTGGATCGCCGCCGTGGCAATCCTGGCATCCCAGTCCACGCTGAGCGTGGATATCAAGCGCAAAGTCGTGCGACGGCCCTTCGTCACCTTCCATCTCCTGATGGCACGTCAGGCACTGGCTCGGCTTTGGCGATTGCGCACTTACGGGCAGAGCCGCCAAGAAAGCACAACTGAGCGCGGTCAAATATGTGCGAAAGGTATTCATTCGGCGAAATACCCCCAAATTGTCATTCCGACGATAAAAGCAACTACACCCCAGCCGAACCACATCCAAAGAGGTGATCGCTGATTACGCCCCGATCTTCTGTCCAAAAATGGGACTAAGAGCCAAATGACCCCGCCCGCCCCCATGATCAATAGCCCAAACTGCTCGCCTTCCATGAAGAGCATTTTCGGTGGGAGCATTTTGAGCGCCTGAAAGGCAAACATGAAATACCATTCCGGGCGGATTACTTCGGGAGGTGGAGCAAACGGATCCGCCTTATTTCCCAGCGGCCAATGAATCACACCGATGCCGTCGGGGAAAATCACCGCCAGGAGGGCCAGGACGTTAAGAGCGATTAGCCAAATGAGAATGTCGCGATAGAGGAAGTTCGGGAAGAACTTCATGAATTTCTTTTTTTCGACGTTGGTTGAGTGCCAGTCGACCGGTTCGCTCATCCCCTGTCGCTGAACTAATAGCAAATGGACTGCCAGCACGGCGGTGAAGAGCGCCGGCAAGATGGCGACATGAAGACCGAAAAATCTGCCGATTGTTGCACCGGTAACTTCTTCGCCGCCGCGCAGAATCTCAAGTAGATACGGTCCAACTACCGGAATGGCATGCATCATGCCCGTGCCCACGCGCGTGGCAAAAAAGGCCAGTTCATTCCATGGGAGCAAGTATCCGGAAAAACCGAAAGTAAGTGCCAGCGCGAGCACGGCAATGCCGGTGAGCCAGGTCATTTCGCGCGGTGGGCGATACGCCTGAGTGAAAAAGACAGTGAACATGTGGAGGAAGGCCGCGAATATCATCAAATTGGCCGACCAGGAATGGAGCGAACGGATGAGCCAGCCGAATGTCACTTCAGAAATGATAAACTTGACCGACTCGTACGCCGAATCGGCGCCGGGGCGGTAGTACATAAGGAGCAAAATGCCGGTGACGACTTGAACCAGGAATAGGAAAAGGGTCAACCCGCCGAGATAGTAGAAGATTGAGTGGCCGTGCTGGGGCACGACCTTGTGACTCATGTAATCGGTCAGCTGGCGGATACTCAGGCGGGCGTCGATCCAGTCATAGACCCGTTCGCCGGTTGTTTTGCCACGAGTGGCCGGCGACATCAGCTCGCCCCTTTCGAGACAAAAATGTCGGCGCCGACTTCGTTGACTGCAAACTGCTCAAGCGGACGCGGGGGTGGGCCGGAAATATTCTTGCCGTCCTGATCGTATTTTCCGTTGTGACAGGCGCACCACAGGACTCCTTCTTCGGGCCGATTCTGGACAGTGCAGTCAAGATGAGTGCATTGCGCAGACAGTGCTCGTAGTTGTCCGTTGGGCAATAGAACGATTATGCCGAGATGGCGGCCGAAGCGGAAAGTCTTGGCTTTTTTCGGTTCGGCCTCGATCTCTTTGCGGCCAAAGGGAAGCTTTACCTGATTGACATTCGCTTCACCCGATTTTGGTGGTAGCAGAAACCGCACGACCGGATAAACAATCGAAGCTGTAACCGCAAGTCCGGTCACAACCATGAATCGGTCTAAAAAGCTCCGCCGGGAGATTCCCGCGGCATGGGTTTGTTGGTTTTGCTCGTTAGTCATGTATGTGGCAACAAATTGTCGTCGCATTGTAGACAGTGGCACCCAACTTTGTCAAGAATATTCTGTGCGAGCGGGGTCTTTGGAGATAATAGACAAAGACAATCGCTGTTGACTTTTTAGTGGAATACTGTATTGTTTAGTATGGCTTTAATCGATCCATCTTTTCTCTCTGGCGTCCTCTCCGGATTGGCCAGCGGCGGCCTGTGCGCTTGTTGATATCCCTCATCTAATACGCTCGACTCAATAGAATGATGTGATCCACCAAGACGGATGCGCATCAGAGTTCCCGGCTTTTACGACAAAGGATTTTCATGAATCACACAACGCGTGTATACGACACTGTTTTTGAGATGCTCCCCTGCGAAGAGAACCCTACGCCGATGGTGAAAATCAACCGGTTGGGGCCGAGAAACGGTTCGACACTGTTTGCCAAGCTTGAATGGCTCAATCCGTTTGGATCGGTTAAGGATCGGGCGGCGTGGCAACTGCTTCGCGACCTTGAAAAAAGGGGCGAACTTGGGGGAGAACGCGGAGTGGTGGAACCGACATCGGGCAACACCGGGATCAGCTTGGCGGCGATGGCCCGTGCACGCGGATATCACATGCGGGCAATCGTGCCCAACAAAGTGCCGCTGGAAAAGAAGATTCTTTTGCGGATTGCCGGGGCCGAGTTGGATGTCGTTTCCGATGAACTCTGCCCCGCTCCGGGTGCGGGTGGGGAAGGGTCGATCAATCTGGCGAAGACCTACGCCAAGGCGCAGAAAGATCGGTATGTCATGCCCAATCAATATGAGAATGAGCAGAATGTGCTGGCGCATTTTGAGACGACCGGACCGGAAATCTGGAAGCAGACTGAAGGGAAAGTCACACATCTGTTTGTCACGCTCGGCACCTGCGGCACAGTGACCGGTACGGCCAAATTTCTCCGTTCGAAAAACAGTAATGTCAAAATTATCGCAGTGCAACCGTCGGAAGGGCACGATGTCCCTGGCCTGCGCAATGTGAGCCAGCTTGGTGTCACCAAGCTGTTTGATCGATCTCTGATCGACGAGATTCTCGAAGTTGATTTCAATCTGGCCTATTCCCGTGCTCTGGAACTTTGCCAAAACGAAGGACTTTTTGCCGGGCCGAGCTCGGGTTTGGTCTTTGAGGGGGCAATGCAATTAGCAGAGCGGGAAAAAATTGGGCTGGGCGTACTCATTTTCCCGGACAACGTGTTCAAATATACAGCCAATATGGTCAAACATCTGCCCGGCCTCGTGGCCGGTATTACATCGTAAAGGAGTAGGTATGTCATCGTATGCACATCCCGAAGTTCTGGTCGATACCGACTGGGTAAAGGCGAATCTGAATAATCCGAAAGTGCGGCTGGTCGAAATAGATGTCGACACCCAGCAGTACGATATCGGCCATATCCCGGGATCGGCCGGATTCAATTGGCAAACGCAACTGCAAAACCAGATCACTCGCGATATTATCGCGCAGGATGAATTTGAGCGTCTCGTTGGAAGTGTTGGCATCGGGGCCGACACCACAGTTGTATTGTATGGCGACAACAACAATTGGTTTGCCGCGTATGGATTCTGGCTATTTAAGATTTACGGTCACGCCGATGTCCGCCTGATGAACGGTGGGCGACAGAAATGGCTCAACGAAGCCGACAAAGAATTGGTGGGGACGAAATCGAGCTTTACCGCCACGAACTACAAGGCCCAAGCGCCCGATTATTCGCTTCGGGCCAAGTTGCCGGAAGTGTTCGATGTTGTCTCAAAGAAATCGCACAATTTGGTCGATGTTCGATCAAATGACGAGTTCACTGGTAAAGTGATCGCTCCTCCTGGGATGTCGGAAACTGCCCAGCGCGGTGGTCATATCCCCGGAGCGACGAGTATCCCGTGGAGCACGGCGGTCAATCCGGATGGGACTTTCAAATCGGCCGAGGACCTGACGCAGATTTATTTCCATGACAAGAAGCTCGACTCTGGAAAACCGACAGTCGCGTATTGCCGGATCGGCGAACGATCCAGCCACACCTGGTTTGTGCTTAAGTACCTGCTTGGACAGTCGAATGTGAAGAACTACGACGGAAGCTGGACCGAATACGGGAATCTGGTCGGCGCCCCGATTGAGAAGTAATCAGCGCTATTTCTACGTCACGAAGTTTCATGGATTGGGAGGCCATTATGGCCGGTTGGGCGAGAGATATAATCGTACAATCTCGCAATTCCGGTCATGACAGTAGTTGTAGAGCACAATGGCACTTGATGGACTATAGAAGGGGGCGTCCGCGCCCTCTTCGCCGTTTCCGTACTGTGTCAATTGAGTCAGGTTAGTCCCGGAAAGGTCTATTGAGAAGATATTTTTTGAGACTGTTCGGTCGGAGGCAAAGAGGATTGTCTGTCCATCCGGCGACCATGACGGCCACCCGTCGAAAGCAGGGTGAGACGTCAGATTCCGGAGACCAGAGCCATCGTCGTTCATTACAAAGATGTCCGAGTTTATGCTGTCCATAGCTCGTCGAAAAACTATTTGACGACCATTCGGCGACCACGACGCGTACGAATTATCGGTGGAATCGGTGCGCAGTCCAATGACATTCGATCCGTCGGCGTTCATTACAAAAATGTTTAAGCACGTAGCCGAGTCTGGTTTAGAATTGAAGATAATTTTCGAGCCATCGGGTGACCAAAAGGGATGAATATCCCTGCTGGCCTTCGAGCGGGTGAGATTTGTCTGGTTGGAACCGTCGGCGTTCATGACGAAGATGTCCAGTGAACTATCCCGATCAGACGCGAACAGTATTTTCCGGCCGTCGGGTGACCAGGCCGGCGTCTCATCAATGCCGGGGTTTGTTGTGAGCCGCAGGACATTTCGCGCCAGAGAGTCCATGACGTAGATGTCGCATTGACTTCCGATACGATATGATTCAAAGGCAACTTGCGCGCCGTCCGGCGAATAGACGGCATACGTATCGACAATTCTCGAAAATCTCCGCGATGAATCGACGATTGCTCCGCTGGTTGTGTTCGATAACGCCAGACTCAGGCAGATAGCCGGAAGAAAAGTCCTCACTGATTTGATAGTCGCAATTGTAATCGATTCTCCTCTTACAAACATGGTGCTACAGGCGAAAATGAAATGTAGAGATAATCAATTAATGCGGCCAGGTCGCTGATGTCAACGCCGCCATCGATGGAGCCATCGGTGTTCGCTTCCCGTGTACAGCACAACGGAGTGAACGAGATATAGAGGTAGTCGATGAGCGACGCCAGATCGGCTATGTCGGTACCGTCGCCGGGGTCGCAGTCAACATTTCCGGTTAGCCCCTGACAACAGCCGCCGACCGGCGTTCCGGTTATTGTGACTAACAACGGATTTGTCACTCCGGGGTCGCTGTGATAAATACGAGCGGTGGTCGAGAGGGGCGTTAGGTTAGTCGGAGTCCAACTCAGCGAGATTGTATCGCTGTTTCTTGCTATCAGCATACTTCTGGGGAAAGTAGAGCCGACAGTTAGGCCGGACGCCGCAGTCGAAAACGATATGCTGTCGATACTCACCAAGCCGAACTGGAGTTTATCAAGTCGAATTTCACCTTGGGCAGTGTGGCCCACTGAGTCATTGCCAAAATCGAGTGAGCCACTCTGTAGCGACAACTGCGGGGAATTGAACTTGGGGAGACTGGCTGATCGCGGGCCACCGTAAGCGCCAATGTCGTTTGTCAGAGAACCAAAGCCTGGAAACAGCGCGTTGCCGGGATTGCCGCCGTCTTCGATGTCGTTATACGGTGCCGAAGGTGAGCCGGCGTCGACACAGGGGGAACCTGGAGTCAACAGGTAATTAGAATCGGCGTATACTGGTAGCTGGTCGATATTACTTGTCCCCGCATAACCGGATTGAACGTCGCTGTAGTCTACCGTTGATCCAGTCGCAGTGGCGCTTTTGAATATTTGTGGAGCGGTCGAAGAAGTATTCCCTCTAACGATATTGTTGATCAGCGAGGGTGTTCCCAGAGACAAGCTGATTCCGCCTCCCGCGCCAATCGATCGGTTTTCAACGATCGTGTTATTAGCGGCAGTTGCACCGGTTCCTTGCCAAATCCAGAGGCCGCCGCCACCAAAGTCTTGCCCGCCGCTGTTTCTCCAGATGATGTTGTTCTTTACTTCAGCCGGATTAAAAAATGAGACGACGCCTCCACCGTAAAGTGCTTCGTTAAAAGCAATGATGTTATTATAGATTTTGGAGCCACCGAAGCCGCACCTGATGCCGCCACCGCCAGCGCTGGAGGCTCCCGTTTTGTCGGTCGCCTTGTTTCCGGCAATAATGTTGTATTGAATTGTCGCGGACGTCGAGTCGGCCAGAATTCCGCCGCCTTCTCGGAAAGTGAGGCCATCGGAAATGTCCACCCACTTTGTTCCTGTGCCTCCGGTGATAGTGAATCCCTGTACTGTCGCACCGGGTCCCTTGTATAGTAGCACACAACTGCCGGAGTCGGAGAAGAGAGGGGAAGAGCCGTCAATGATAGTTTGCGTGATATGTGAGGGATCCTGATCAACTGCGTACCGGCTGGTCAGGACGATTGCCTTTTTCTTTATTTTCACATTCTCGACATAGGTGCCGTGATCGACCAAGACAGTGTCGCCTGCTTTGGCGGCGTTGATTCCCGATTGGATGGTTGGTTGCTCGCCCGGTACTTCGATCACCGAGCCAAGATCTGGCCAGGGTCGCTTGATGCAAATATTTTCCGGGCTCGCAAGTCCCGTAAGCGATACAACCGTTCCCACGCCGCCAGTGGTCTCAAAGCGGATCAGTCGATTGTTTGAAAAGTCACCGACGAAGAGGCGTCCGTCGGTTTGAAACACGATTCCCACGGGCGCTCCGCCGCCTGGCATGGTCCCGAATACGTCGATAAACGCACCCGTTTGGTAATCGAATCGATCAATGCGTCCTTTCGACGTGTTGGATACATAGAGCCGGTTATCCGGACCGAATGCACAATCAGAGGGGAAATTGAGACTGTCGGCCCCGATGGTTCCAAGAAAGACTCCGGTATTGGGGTTGAATCGCATGATATTGTCGCCGACGCTATTCACGACATACAGCATGCTGTCCGGCCCGATCGCCAGACCGATTGGCTGGGTCAATCCGGAACCAGAGGCGGCGTATCCCAAAGGTTGTGCAGTTGAACCGTCGAAACAGGGCACACGATTTCCGTTGGACGAACTCACATAAAGCCGGTGGTCCGGTCCGAAGATGATTGAAAATGGTTTGTCGGCCGCTGACAATTGGAGGAAGGTTGCGACAAACGCCCCGGTAGTGCCGTCATAGCGCAAAATTCGCCGATTAGTATAGGAAGCAACATAGAGGTCGCCATCCGGACCGAAGACAATTCCGTCAGGTGTACTAAGCGCACCTGACCCAGTCGGGACAAAAGTCCCTTTGAACGCGCCGGTGTTTCCATCATAATATGTCACCGACGATGTCCCGGCGTTGGCGACATAGACGTCACTTAACTGAGCCTTGGCGCTGATGCCGGTTAGTAAAAGTGTCGCGAGAACTGCTCGTACCATACCACACCTCAAGTTTGAAATTGAAGAATCTCTGCCTATTGTCTTTAAAGACGAGGCAGAATTGAGATGTGGAGGTAGGGTTGCAGTGAAACGACGCAGCTTTGCAGTCGCTGACCGATTTTGGCGGCAATCAGCGAAGACAGGCTGAACGCCGCCTAATAACAAAAGCCGAAGCGAGTCCTACTGCCCAATGTAGGGCGGTGGTCGGCTCGGGAACTGCGGCGGGAGCGGCGGCGCTGGCTGGAAGGGTGACTTGCATGCGTCCGCGGTACTGCTGTTGACGGTATTGCATGCCTTGCTCGAAGTCGACCCACGACCATGTAGCATCGCTTGTATACTGCACTGATAACGTACGGGGGAGAGAGCCAGCAAAGTCGAAATCGTAACCGAATTCGTGACCGGGGAGTGAGAGCGGATAAAAGCCAAGATGTCCAGTCCGCCACCAACCGGCAGTGTACCGTACTTCCTGACCGGGATCGTCGCCGAGCGGAGTAAAACTCCGTTGATTGTAACCTATCAAGCGACCCAGCGAAAAACCCGTGAAAGCACCCATAGCAGGCATGCCGTTGTCGGCGTATTCCATATCAAAGTTATAGTCGACCTGCACCCGGAAACGGTATGAATGATCTCCGATTTGCGAGATGCTGGGTGAAAAGGCGGTGAAGAAATTGAAGGCGTGGCCGACCTCCGGCAAAAAGGCTAGGGCGATCAAGCAATAGGTCGCGATGCGGCCAATGAGACATGCACCGATGAATTTCTGACGCCGTTCACATTGTTTTCTATTGGCGAGGTTGTTGTACATCACATCGCGTTAAGCAATAAATATGCCCGAGCCGCACGCATTGGGAAATTGGAACAGCACATGTCCCTTGCTCGGTAGTAAAACGAGAATTTGCAGGATGCGCCGCAGGTCAAGCGTATTCCGGGGGTTTACAAAGCAGGTGCGACCAGCCGCATTTGTTGGACTTTCTTCTGCATACTGATCGCAGTTGATTACACAGTTACTGTGTGACGGGGCGAGAGAATTTTTTTCCTGCTTGCGAGAAGTAGATTGGTTCAGCTGGCGTAGCTGACTCGTTCGGTCAACTGCGGGAAAGCCTGACGACACTCGAAAAAGAGGCGTACCGCTTCTTCGTGACAGAAATCTGGATTGGTCCACGGCAATTGAGTAAATCGGCCTCTCGCATATATAAGAGTGGTTTCGGCGAATACACCTTTGCCGAGATAAATCCGGTGGCCGAACTCGCGATACGAAGACATGATCAGATTGTGTGGCGAGAGAATGCCGGGGTCGATATTGACTGTCCGAAATGTGTAGTCGTCAACCTGATCCCCCAAGTGGCGTTCAATCTTATGACAACTCGCTTTGATTTCCGGGAGAGCATCGCGCTCGACCATTTTGTCAAAAGAAAAGAAACGCCGGGACAACTGGCGGCCCATTTCTTCGGCGTACCCGTTGTCGGAGCACTCGATTTCGGTGGTCTCGGACAAAACGCGGCCGAACTGCTTTTCGAGCAGTTTGAGACAGTCGGCCAGACCGTCGAGGGAGTTGTAAATCACCGATATAACAAGCCGCCCCGGTGGCGGCGTTTGTAGTCGTGCCATGGGGCGGTATGTAGCGGGCCGGTAGAGAGAAAGCAACAAAAAAACAAGATCAGAAGGACAGCGATAAGTCTTTTCTAAATCCAAAGGTGAAGAATTTTGATTCCCCGAATCCTTCGTATCGACCAGGATGATGAATCGGTCTGAACTCGACATAAAAGTAGGTGTTGTTCAGCTCAGTTTCAGCCGATCCGGAACTCCCGGAATCGCCATCAATCTTAAAAACAAGACCAAAGAGCCAATAGCTCACGTCGGTGTTGCCTCTGTTTAGGGCGGCCATGAAATTGCGCTTTGATTGATCGGTAGCATTGTGCCAGGCGGCGACATATTGTCCCGCGATTTGCACCTTGTTTCCGATGTTCCACGAACTGCCAAGGCTAAGGGAGTGTTGAATAAGGGTTGTCGAGGTTGCACCGGAATCTGCATTTAATGAAGTATCCAAACCGGGGCTGAATTTCAGATTGAATCCAACGACGGGAAATCGCAGGCCGGTATGATCTTCTTTGCCCCACGCCATTGCCGTAGACAACATCAGGTTCATTGAACCCTGGAAAACTATAGATCTCATGAAGTCATCATGTGTCTTCGGATCATTTGCAGAAAAGAATCGCACGCCGATCACGCTGTTTAGACGAACGTATTTCACATCCGGAAGTTTCACCGTACCTGTAGTACCCAAGAATATCCCAGGCTGAAAGGACTGGAGAATTGATCGGTCTTGTTCCGTGAGGTCAAGGGATGGAGCAATGACCAGCGGTGTGCTTGTGCCCTTCTTCTGATCTGGTTTCTCAAATGAAAAGAACTGGGTTGTTTGGGCAGTCAGCGCACTTGTGATGACACAGCTGAACAAAACCATGAGAAGAATCAGTTTTCTCATACTAGGCTCCCTTTGTTTGTTACGTTTCAAACTGTCTCGAAAATGGAAAAATTCCTGATGCACTTTGATAAATAGCCCAACTTGTTTCGATATCATAATTTGCGGAACCAAGCCTGCGCAAGCGAAAAATGGCTTGGATTAGTCTTTTTTAGCTGTTAGCCCGCCCAACCAGGCCCTCAAGGTTTGGCCGCCCACTGCCGATATAAGACAAAGGGTCGCAAGGCGACTTATCAAACTCGAAAATCAGAGTTACCCATAGACAATGGAGGTTGGGATGAACGAAGGATTTGCTATGGAGTCGGGCGGCGGATTGTTGGCCATGCTTGGCACGACATTTCTGCTTTTCGCGATCGGTCTGTATCTGGTCTTCTCATGGCTGTTCTATCGAATTGCCTGTAACGCCGGACAGAAACAGGACGCCTGGTGGGCGTTCATTCCGATTGTAAACGTACTGCTTTTCTGCAAGACAGCTCAAAAACCGCTCTGGTGGTTTTTCCTCTGTCTGGTGCCGTTTGTCAACATCGTGGTTCTTGGAATTCTCTTTTGGAAGACCGCCGAGAACTGCGGCCAGCACGGATTCTGGGGAATCTGTCTGTTGTTGCCGTTTATTAATATCGTCGCGCTGTTAGTGCTGGCGTTCAGCAGTCCCAAGACTCCGGATCGTCCGGTTCCGATCAATCCGCGGCCGCGTCAGCCGGTCGGCGTGTGATCTGTCTCTATTGAGATTTTGTTCTGACCCGGTGGCTTTTGCCGCCGGGTTTTCTTTTTGACCCATCCTCGCGCAACAGCCCGAAAAGCAACTCATCGCACCATCGCTTGTTGTGGTAAGCCGCTTTGCGGAGCCGGCCTTCGCTTGTGAAACCGGCTTTCTCCAACACTCGCGCCGAGCGAGTGTTGGGATGAAATACTTTGGCATACACCCGCACGAGCTTTCGTTCAGTGAACAGGTATGCAACGACCATATTGACTGCTTCTACAACGTACCCCTTACCCCAGAATTTCTTCGCCAGCCAGTAGCCGATTTCGGCCGAGCGATTCACAACCGACAGATTGTGAACACCCACAGCTCCGATTACTTTGTCGCTGTCGCGATCAACCAGTGCGAACACCATATTGGCCTTTCGGGCGGTCGGAGTCGAAATCCGGCGGAGAAATCCAAAGTAATCCTGCGCGGTATAGGGGTGGGGCATGTAGGTGTAGCGGGTGACCGCCCGGTCTTTTAGTTGGCGGACAATGTCCGGTGCGTCGGTTTTTTGATACGGCCGGAGAATCAGCCGCTCGGTCTTGAGCATCGGGCCGGTCATTTGTTTTGTTCGATTTTGCATAGTTCGGTCGATCCACGCCGGGCGCACTTCCCGCCAAATGATGGTTTGACGATGGCTTAGCGCCGCCGTATATTGCCGCGACAGTGAGGGAATTACGGTATGAAAGCTAAGGCCGTCAAGGCCGCCCATGGGCTAAAACTGTCCTGCAAAGGGTGGCATCAAGAAGCCGCCCTGCGGATGTTGTCCAATAACCTCGATGCCGAAGTCGCTGAGAAACCCGACGAGTTGATCGTCTACGGTGGCTCGGGCAAGGCGGCCCGCAATTGGGCGTCGTTTGACGGCATTGTCAAATCCCTCAAATCGCTCGAGAATGACGAAACGCTCCTGGTCCAATCGGGCAAACCGGTCGGCATATTTCAAACCCACGAACATGCGCCGCGAGTGTTAATCGCCAATTCCCATTTGGTGCCGCACTGGGCGACTTGGGAGAAATTTCGTCAGCTTGAAAAACTTGGACTGATCATGTACGGCCAGATGACTGCCGGGAGCTGGATTTATATCGGCAGTCAGGGGATCATTCAAGGGACCTACGAGACAATCCAGTCAATTTCTGACAAGCACTTCGGCGGCGACCTGACTGGCAAGTGGCTATTGACCGGCGGAATGGGAGGTATGGGTGGCGCCCAGCCGCTGGCGGCAACGATGGCCGGCGCGTCGGCGCTGGTGGTCGAAGTCGACGAAGCCCGTATTAATCGCCGGCTGAAAATTGGCTACTGCGATGTCAAAGTCAAAACGCTCGACAAAGCGATCAAGTTGATCAAAGACCACACAAAATCGGGTGAGCCGATTTCGATTGGTCTAGTCGGCAATTGTGCTGATGTTTTTCCGGAGATTTTTAGACGGGGCATCATTCCTGATATTGTCACCGACCAAACTTCAGCGCACGACGAATTGAACGGATATGTGCCGGAAGGTCTGACTATGGCCGAGGCGCTCAGGCTTCGCAAGGCCGATCCGAAATCATATATCAAGCGGGCGTACGATTCGATGGTCCTGCATTGCGATGCGATGATTAAGTTTCAGAAGGCCGGCTCGATTGTTTTCGACTACGGCAACAACATCCGCGGACAGGCCGAAGTGGGTGGACTGCGCAATGCCTTTTCATTCCCCGGATTCGTGCCGGAATATATTCGGCCGCTGTTCTGCGAAGGACGGGGACCGTTCCGATGGGTGGCGCTTTCAGGTAACAAGGCCGATATCGCCGTGACCGACGAAGTGATCCTCTCGCATTTCAAGCAGAACAAAGGTCTGGTTCGATGGATCAACAAAGCGCGCGAGAAAGTACCGTTTCAGGGACTTCCAGCGCGGGTCTGCTGGCTGGGTTACGGCGAGCGGGCGGAGTTTGGCGATATCATCAACAGCTACATCAAGAGCGGGAAGATTTCCGGCCCGGTTGTGATCGGGCGGGATCATCTTGACTGCGGTTCGGTTGCCTCGCCCACTCGCGAAACAGAAGGAATGCTCGACGGCTCCGATGCCATCGCCGACTGGCCGCTACTCAACGGTATGCTTAACGCGGTCTCCGGGGCAAGCTGGGTGTCGATACATCATGGTGGCGGTGTGGGAATCGGAAACTCGATTCACGCCGGGATGGTGATTGTTGCCGATGGCTCCAAAGAGATGGCTCTGCGCCTCAATCGTGTGCTCACCAATGATCCCGGGACAGGGGTGATGCGTCACGCCGATGCCGGCTACAAAGACGCCCAGACATTTGCCAAGAAACACAAAGTAAAACTCCCGATGCAGAACGGGTAATTCTACAGACTCTGGCCGACTCTCTACTATGGCTCCCCCCCGCAAAGCGACATTACTCATCAAGAATATCGGCCAGCTCATCACGATGCAGGGCGAGGTCCCTCGCCGCGGAGCCGCCATGCGCGATCTTGGGATGATTGAACACGGCGGTGTGGCGGTGGCAGGCGAAGAAATTCTCGCGGTCGGCGCCTCCGATGAAGTCGAAGGACGTTCGCCGCTGGCGCATGGGTGCACGATTATCGATGCCCAAGGGGCAGTCGTGACACCGGGCCTGATCGATTCACATACCCACCCGGTCTTTAACATGACCCGCGAACGTGAATTTGAAATGCGGCTGGAGGGGAAAACCTATATGGAGATCGCACAAGCAGGCGGGGGAATCCGCGCCTCGGTGCGTGATCTTCGGCAAACCCCGGCTGAAATCCTGCGCGAAAAAACCCGCCATCGCCTCGACCGGTTGCTTGAGCACGGCATCACGACAATAGAAGCAAAATCCGGATACGGCCTCTCGACCGACGCGGAAATGAAGTCGTTGGAAGTGATCCACGAGTTGGCCTTGCTTCATCCGATGGAGATGATCCCGACATTTTTGGGCGCCCACGATGTCCCCGATGAATACCGCGACAAACGCGACAAATACATTGATTTGATTGTCAATGACATGATCCCCAAAGTCACACAGAAGAAGTTGGCCGAGTTTTCCGATGTCTTCTGCGAAGAAGGCGTTTTTAGTGTAGTAGAATCTCGCCGGATTCAGCAGGCGGCCAAATCGGCCGGGTTGAAACTTAAGTTCCACGCCGATGAACTGACCGACACCGGTGGGGCGTCGCTGGCCGCGTCGATGGGGGCCATTTCGGCTGATCACCTGATGTACATTTCCGAAGACGGCATCCGAGCGATGGCGAAATCTGGGACGGTCGGAGTGTTACTACCGGGAACCAGTTTCTCCCTCGGCGGTAAACAGTATGCCCCGGCTCGAAAAATGATAGAATCAGGAATGACAGTAGCGCTTTCGACCGACTGCAACCCCGGATCGAGTTGCACCGAGTCACTTGGGATGATGGTCACACTGGCGGCTTTGCATCTGAAGATGACCGCCGCGGAAAGTATCTCGGCGGTGACAGTCAACGCGGCGGCGGCGGTTGATCGATCTGACCGTTTAGGGCGGTTGGCGCCGGGAATGCAGGCGGATATTGCGATTTGGGATATGGCCGACTATCGCGAGCTACCCTACCACTACGGAGTGAATTTGGTAACACATGTTGTGAAGCGCGGGAAGTTAGTTGTCGGGAGCGCCAAGTGAAACGGCTGATTGCGTTGTCGTTTTTCATCGCCGCCACTTTTCTGGGCTGTGCCTACACATTTACTCCCAAGAGCACCGCGCCGTTTAAGACTATTGGTATCGAGTCGTTTGAGAATAGAACCGCCGAATATGGCCTAACGGACCGTCTGACCAGTATCATCGCCGACGCCTTCATCAAGGACGGCTCAATGCGGGTACTCCCCGCCGACAAAGCCGAAGCCACCCTGCGCGGGACACTTTTGAGATATGAACGACAGGTCGCCCAATTTGATACCACCGATCAAGTCGAAAAATATAAAGTGGTGCTCGAGTGCGAAGTATCAGTGCATGTGGTGGCTGGCGATTCCACGCTCTGGACACAAACGATAACCCAGGAAGGGGTCTATTCTACCGCCACCGAATCCGAAGAGATCGGACAACAGCGGGCGGGGGAACTTTTGGTGCAGGCAATCTTAAACAAGACGACCAAAGCCTGGTAGCAGGCCGGGATTCAAATTGCATGGCGCAATGCCGTTTTTTGAACTATGTTGAATCGAGATAACCGATGAAGAAACTGACTCTCTGCTTCGCCATCGCGACGCTGGTTTTAGCGCTCGCCAATCAGATTTGCGCAAGTTCTACCAACGCCGGAACCGCGGCCTTTTCGTTTCTGAAGATTGGTGTCGGTTCTCGGGCAGTGAGTCTGGGTGGAGCTTTTACCGGGCTGGCCGATGATGAATCGGCCCTTTATTATAATCCGGCCGGTCTGACCAATCTGGAAGGCGACCGGGTGATGTTCAGCTATCACAATTATATCGAGGATCTCCAGTCCGGGTTCGCCGGGTACATACACCAAGCCTCAGAAAAAACGCGCATCGGCGGGTATGTCAGTTATCTCAACTACGGCGACTTTATCGAGACTGATCTTTCTGGTAACGAACTTGGGACATTCGGCGGAGGTGATTTCTTGGTCGGCCTGACTTTCGCTCAAAAGCAAAGCGAACAGCTGTCGCTGGGTGGCACGGCCAAGTTTATCTATGAAAAGATTCAGGATTATTCGGCAACCGGAGTGGCAGTCGATTTGGGTGTAGCCTATGTCGGACAGCAACGTGTTTGGGGCTTGGGAGCCTCGGCGCAAAATCTTGGATTTCAATTATCGGCATTAGGGGAGAAGAAAGAGAAACTCCCGATCAGTTTTCGGGTTGGTGGATTCGCCATCCCGCGCGACATGGATCTGGTTCTGGCCGGTGACGTTATCCTGCCGGTCGACAACTCGCTGGTTTTCGCGGTGGGGGGAGAGTATATCCAACTCAAGCCGCTATTTCTACGGCTCGGTTGGAACAGTTCAGGCAAAGATTTCCGCGCCTCCGATTCAAAAGACAAATCGGCAGGGCTGAATCTGGGGCTCGGTCTTGAATACAAAAAATGGCGGTTCGCGTACGCATTTTCGCCCGCGGCAGAACTGGGCGACAGTCATCGAATCACTCTTAGCACAGGGATTGGCAAATGAGGAAATTCGCACGAACAATAGGAGCGGCGCTCGCCGCGGTCTATCTCATTGGATTGATTGGTTGTGGTGGTGCACAGAAGCAGGATGACCCGAGGCAGGTAGTTATCTCGATGTTTGGTGCGATGGAGAAAGACGACAAGGCGGCGCTGGCGCATCTGCTTGATCTGGTCGCGCTGATGCAGGCGGGGCCCGAAGATTACAGTCTTGGCGGTGGAGAACCGCGACGATGGACCGACCCCGAACAAGTTCTCAATGATCTAACCGGCAACGGCCTGACCAAGACCCGCTGGTTTTCGCTCCAGCGAATTGTCAATAATGCCGAGGTCACCGGCGAAACCGCCACGGTCGAAGTTACCTTTGTCGACAAGGCGGCCTCAAAGGGTTATCGCACCAAATTCGGTGTTCACCTGATGGGCGAGAAGTGGAAGATCTTCTCGTTTAAGATGATCCAGAGCGAGCAGTAGTGGTCTCGTCGTTGCGAGTCCCCCTGGGGGACGAAGCAATCTCGCTTCTTATTAGTTATGTACAACACTGAGATTGCTGGGTCGCTCCGAGGACGTCGCTCCTCGCAACGACAGGAAAGAGTCTCTTGTAGGTCGGCGTTCCGAAGTCCCGCCGCTCTATGAGTGGAACGCGAAATCCGAGATATCACGTCATCATGAGTTTTTCAGAACTTCTCTTTGGACCAAAAGTCCCGGCAGTGACAGTGGAGCAACTTCACACTGTTATCAAATCCGGAGAAAAATTCTATCTTTTGGATGTGCGAACTCAAGGAGAGTACGATGAGGGCCATGTCGGAGTCACGAACGCCCTGATTCCCTACGACATTGTCAACCTGCATGTTGACCGGCTACCTGCAGATAAATCGATCCCGATCTATTGCATCTGCCGATCAGGCAGGCGAAGTGCGCACTCGACCCAGCTGTTGAGATCGGTGGGGTATGAGCAGGTATTCAATGTGACCGGGGGGATAATCGCTTGGGCGCGATTGGCATACGACGTTCGATCGGGGACCCAGTCACGCGACTCGGGCGAACGCCCACCGGGCTTTTTTTCTCTTGCATAGTGGATGATTCTGTAGTATATAGAAGCAACGACGATGCCCCCGTCATAGGGGTGTCTGTGAAGACTTCGGACTAAAGTCCGTCCTCTAACCCTCGCTAAACGGCGAGGGTTATTTTTTTGAGGGGAAACAGATTGCACATCCGGGGATGATAGGCGTCCATTGTGTGCGGTCGGGATTTCGGCCATACTGGACGGGCCAGACGATGCCGGATTTCCCGGTTGCGCGGCCAATGTTGGGGCGGTATATTGGCCGGACTTTGGAGTGAAGGATAGGAGTTTTGGGATTATGAAAAGAATTTGGACACTCATATCACTGGCGGTGCTGTTGTCGGTTGTCGCGGCGTGGGTTGGCTCCTGCCGCAAAGACATTTTCGTTCCGCCGCCGCCGTCCATTATCGGCACCTACCGCGGAGTCTACGAGTATTCCGAGGATGATAACAACGATTTAACCACCGATTTGGACACCTTTCAATTCGTGAAAGTAATCTTCAAAGCCGACACTTGGATTATGAATATCGACGGCGCAAAAACATCGGACGACAAGCGCATGGCGTGCGATTGCAACGGTGAATATTCATTGGAAAATGGTGTTCAGTTAATATTGATAGATTCCAACTCCACCAACAAGGTTTGCACTTACAGTTGGTTGCCCTTCGGCTCTTTCCAGCTCATTCAAGAGGAGAATGACTCTCTTTGCTCGGTCAAGCTCACCAGAATTTACAATGACGACAGTCGAAACCTGACGATTACAAAGAAATATTGCCTATATCCGTCGGTTCTCTAATCAAAATCTCTATTGTGTGGCAACACGACAGGCGGCTTCGGCCGCCTTTTTTTTGTCCTTCATTTTGACTGACATGTTCTGACAGTCCCCCCTTTTACAATTGGCGGGGGACAGGGAGAGACACGCGCCGGCAAAGTGCGTTGCCGGCCAAACGGGGGCCGCCGTCAAGCGGCCCCCTGTTTGTTGTGTAGGACCAGGAACTGAAGGCAGGATTTGTATGTCAGAAATTCAAAATGTGGAAGCGAGTCGCGATTCTGTCGTTGCGAGCGAGTCTTCGAGCGAAGCAATCTCAAGCTTCCTTCGGTTCGTTGCCTCGCCATCACCGAGATTGCTTCGTCGCGCCGAGGACGCCGCTCCTCGCAACGACAGAGAGAGAAGTCGCGATTTGGCCATTGTCACCGAATTCCAGAATCTGTCGTTGCGAGCAAGTCTTCGAGCGAAGCAATCTCTCTTGGGTTTGCCGCATGGAGAATACCGAGATTGCTTTGTCGCGCCGAGGACGTCGTTCCTCGCAACGACAGGGGGAGAAGTCGCGATCTCGCCATTGTCACCGAACTCCAGATTATGTCGTTGCGAGCAAGTCTTCGAGCGAAGCAATTTCAATGGGAGTCTGTCTGAATGACCGGTTATGTGTACATCATGACAAACAAATGCCGCTCGGTACTATACACGGGCGTAACATCAAACGCGGCGTTTCGAGTGTGGTGCAACCGGACCGGAATCGGCTCAGCGTTTGCGGCCCGTTATCGTATCACGGTCCTTGTACACCTCGAACAGCTGCCAACCATGTATGAGGCGATTTGCCGGGAAAAGCAGATAAAGGGAGGATCGCGGGCTCGCAAGATTCGCCTGATTGAGGAAAACAATCCCGAGTGGAAGGACCTGTTTGATGATTTGTGAAGTTACAGTCAACTCGCCGATAAGGGACCAACGAGATTGCTTCGTCGCGCCGAGGACGCCGCTCCTCGCAACGGCAGAGGGGGGGGCGCGATCTCGTCATTGTCACCGAACTCCAGATTCTGTCGTTGCGAGCAAGTCTTCGAGCGAAGCAATCTCTCTTCTGGTGGCGGCGGGGACATCGATGAGATTGCTTCGTCGCGCCGAGGACGCCGCTCCTCGCAACGACAGAGGGGGGTGTCGCGATCTCGTCATTGTCACCGAACCCCTCGCAACGACAGGAACGAAAGCATCCCGTGAATTCTGAAACAAAGGAGATATAGCCATGCTGTCAAAAGTTCTGTCTTCCGCTACCCTCGGGGTCGAGGCGTACACAGTTGAAGTCGAAACCGATATCCAGCAACAATTGCCGTACTTTGCGACGGTCGGTCTTCCCGACGGCGCGGTGAGGGAATCCAAAGAACGGGTCACCGCCGCCATCAAGAATTCCGACTTTGTCTTTCCCACCAAGAGGATCACAGTGAATCTGGCGCCGGCGGACATCAAGAAGGAAGGATCGGCTTTTGATCTGCCTATTGCCGTGGCAATTTTGTCGGCAACGGGCCAGATTTTGCGCGACCGGTGCGACGACTACATACTACTGGGTGAACTTTCGCTCGATGGCACGGTGCGGGCGGTGCCGGGTGTCCTTCCGATGGCGATGCATGTCAAGCCGAACAATGGCATCAAGGGATTGATTGTACCGTCGGAGAATGCCCGAGAAGCGGCGATTGCCGGGACACTGCCGGTCTTTCCGGTTCAGTCGCTCAAACAGGCGATACATTTTTTGGAGGACACTTCGACTATTAGCCCATTCACAGTCGACATTTCTGATGTCTTTGAGCAGGCCCGCAAGTACCTGGTTGATTTCTCCGATGTCAAAGGCCAGGAGTCGGCCAAGCGGGCGCTCGAAATAGCGGCGGCGGGTGGGCACAACATTATCATGATCGGTCCGCCTGGTTCTGGAAAAACGATGCTGGCGCGTCGTGTGTCGACAATTCTTCCCGATATGACAGTCGCCGAAGCGCTGGAAACTACCAAGATTCACTCGGTCGCCGGGCGACTCGCGCCCGGTGCGGGAATGGTAGCAACACGCCCATTCCGTTCGCCTCATCACACGGTTTCGTATGCCGGACTGGTCGGCGGTGGTTCGATTCCCAAGCCGGGTGAGGTTTCGCTGGCCCACCATGGCGTGCTCTTTCTAGATGAACTGCCGGAGTTCAAGAAAGATATTCTGGAAATGCTGAGACAGCCGATGGAGGATCATCTGGTGACAATCTCGCGGGCGGTTACCACGCTCACCTATCCGGCTCGGTTCATGTTAGTCGCGGCGATGAATCCGTGTCCGTGCGGATACCACGGCGACCCGACGCATGAGTGCAATTGTTCGTCGGCGGAAATCCAGCGATACATGTCGCGCATTTCCGGGCCGTTGATGGATCGTATTGATATTCACATCACAGTTCCATCGGTCAAATTCAAAGACCTGTCGGGGGAGACCAAGGGGGAATCATCGGAGGTTGTCCGACAACGAGTCAACGACGCGCGCCGTCGGCAACTCCACCGTTTCAAAGACGAAAAGGGGATTTTCTCCAATGCGCAGATGGAGTCTCGGGACATTCGAAAATTCTGCGCGGTCGATGAAAAATCTCAGGCGCTTTTAGGGCTGGCGATCAAGAAACAGGGTTTGTCAGCGCGAGCGTACGACCGAATTTTGAAAGTCTCACGCACGATTGCCGATTTGGCGGGATCGGACACAATCGAAATGGGTCATGTCGCCGAGGCAGTGCATTACCGGTCTCTGGATCGGCATTTGTGGTTGTAGGAGGGGATCCTTTAAGGAACGGCAACATGTGGGAGAGCGTCGGGTGCCCCAACGCTTGCGTTGGGACGAGAATTGGAAAACCGAGAAGAGCCCAACCTAAAGGTTGGGTTACCAAGGCTATAGGAAACTTCACGCACTGGACTTGAACAGAAATGCGTCGGGTGCCCCGACGCTTGCGTTGAGACGAGACTTAAGACACATCAACATGATATTCACTGCTCTGAATCGAGATAATAGGAACTGAGTACGACTATGCCTCAACTCCGACACTTTGACCATCGAAATACCGCAAGATTCGTGACGTTCTCATGTTACAATCGATTTCATCTGCTAGCTTATCCTTCGATCATACAGCTGTTTATCGACGAACTGAATGCACTAAGACAACGACATGGCCTCAAACTGTACGGTTATGTAGTTATGTCAGAACATGTACATCTAGTGATATGGCTACCCGATTCGAAGAAATTGGGGTCGGTCATTGGTGAGTTGAAGTCGCGTTCAGCGCGCAGAATACTTCCGCTCCTTAAGGAAATATACGGGAGACCCATAGATCGGCTGAGAGCCCATCGAGCCGGAGAAAGTCGGCTTGTTTTCTGGCAGATTCGGTGCTGTGACCACAATTGTCGCAGTCCCGAAACAGTGAGAGAGAAGATTGAATACTGCCACAAGAATCCGATCACTCGCGGTCTGGCAAAAGAGCCGAGAGATTGGCGATGGTCGAGCTACAATTGGTACGCGGGTCGATCCGATGTTCCTATTGCGATGGACGAACCGAATTTCTGAATCTCATCCCAACGCAAGCGTTGGGGCACCCGCTGGGAGGCGGGACACTCGCAATGACGATCTTCTAAGAACGGTCGTGATCATTGGTGGTCCACCACTCTTGGGAGGTACTCCAATCCATCAAACCCAATCCTCATCCTAATCTGATTGACAATCGCGCCCGGTTTCCTACCTTATCCCCGCTATGGCCACTACCAGCACCAGAACCCGCACCGAAAAGCTCCTGTTGGAGGCCGCGCGGATATTCAACGACTCCAACGACTACGAAGAATTGATGCATTGTGTGCTTCGTCTGGTGTTGACCGCTGTCAATGCCGAGGCGGCGCTGGTCTTTCGTATCGATCACGACCGCACCGATATGAAAATGCGCCTGATGAAGGCCAGCGACCGGCAAGTAATCGAATTTCATCGTGAACTGGGGACCGGCGTTTACAGTTGGGTGGCGCAATATGCTGAACCAATCATTGTCAACGACGCTGAAAACGACCCCAGAGCCGACAAAGAGGTCAACCGCGTGGGTAGTCTGCAGATCAAAAGTGTGATTTCGGTCCCACTGATCGGCAAAGGCAAAATGATCGGTGTGGTCGAGGCGTTTAATAAGCAGGATGGCGAGTTTACTTCTTCTGATCTTGATATTCTCACCGGTCTGAACAATCAGATAGCCGTGGCGATTGACAACGCCCATTTGTATCGCGAACTAAAACGCGAGTCGCTGGAAAAGTCGATGCTCCTTGAGGTTGGTATCAGCTTGTCGGTGTCGCTGGATTTGGACGAAGTACTGCACAAAATTCTCGAGTCGCTCCAGCGAGTGGTGCAGTTCGACGCCGGCGGTGTCTTCCTGATCGATCCGGAGGAAAAGCAACTTCGGTCGCTCGTCACAATCGGCTACCCCGGCGACGACGAAAAAGTACTGCTGAAAATCGGGCAGGGACTGATCGGTCATGTTGCCAGCACCGCCCAACCCGTGATTGTGACGGATGTTTCCAATGACCCGCACTATGTCGATGCGCACGAAGGGACAAAGAGCGAAATCGTCGTTCCGGTGAAAGTCGACGGCCGCACCATAGGCGTATTTAATCTGGAATCCAACCAAATCGCCGCGTTTGACAAACGTCATGTGAAACTGCTCGAAGCGTTTGCCTCGCAGGCCGCGATCGCTATCGAGCGGGCGCGCCTTCACGAGAGTACGCTTAACGCCAAGAAACTCGAAGAACAACTCAATGTCGCCCGCGCTATCCAGCAGAGCTTTTTGCCTCAAAAAGATCCGCAAATCAACGGGTACAAAGTGACTGGCAGGAATGTGTCATCCGGCGAGGTCGGCGGTGATTATTACGATTTTATTCCGATTGTCGGGAGCCACACCGGAATTGCTATCGGCGATGTTTCCGGCAAAGGGATGCCGGCCGCGCTAATTATGGCCTCGTTTCGCGCCTCGCTGATCGCCGAAATTCGCAACAACTACTCGATTCGAACTATTTGCGCCAAAGTGAATTCTCTCTTGTGGGAATCGCTCGATCCGGGGAATTATGTAACCGCTGTCTACGGCGTGCTTGATGCCCGCAATCATATCTTCACATTCTCCAACTGCGGCCATAACCAGCCGGTCATGCTCAAAGTGGATGACTCGGTGGAGCTGTTGCGCGACGGTGGCCCGGTGCTCGGTGTCACCAAAGATTCGATCTACGAAGAACGGGCCGTGTTTGTCCAGCCGGGGGACATTATCGTGCTGTACACCGACGGTGTCACCGAGGTCTTCGACGAAAAAGGGGAAGAGTTCGGGATCGATCGGCTTGTTGAAGTTATTCGGGCCAATCGAAAACGGACTGTGGGCGAAATTCAGGACGCGATCTATAACGCGGTCATTCAATTCTGTTCGCCCGATCATGTCTTTGACGATCTAACGATGATCGTTATCAAGCGTGATTAAACCGCCCTCATAATCGGCTACTATTCAATAGCTTAGTGAGAGTCGGTGGCCATATTAGGGCCAGATTGTTTCTTCGTTGAGATTAGTCTCTTGACCGCTGGCGGCCTTAGAGTTATACTAAAAAACTTTAGCAGATTCGGGCCCTTAGCTCAGTCGGTTAGAGCAGTTGACTCATAATCAACGGGTCGTAGGTTCGAGCCCTACAGGGCCCACTTGTTTGGAAGAAAGGATACCCGGGCAATTAGCTCAGCTGGTTAGAGCGTTCGGTTCACATCCGAGAGGTCACTGGTTCGAGTCCAGTATTGCCCATGTGATTGACATATGAAACCGTTGCGATACCGATATAGTCACCGTTGTTGTGCCCTGCGTGAAGGGGCTGGCAAACGGTGGGCGACCACTACGACAAGCCGCGCATTCTCCACTACATACGGAGAGTGCGTTTTTTGTTTTGGCTCTGCAGATGGAGGATGGACGATACATGCGACAAGATCTTGAAATGCTGTTGAAACTTCAGGTGATCGATTACGATCTGGGCGAGTTGGAGCGGTCAAAGGAGTACCTTCCGGACATGATGGAGAATCTCAATCGCGAGATTGCCGAAGCCACCCAGAAGCTGACGGAAACCACAAAGCAGATTTCCGAAGCAAAAGTGAGGCAAAAGAGTCTTGAGGTAGAGATCAAGGCCAAAGAAGGCGAACTGGCCAAGTATCAACAGCAGATGATGTCAATCAAAACCAACAAAGAGTACGACGCACTGGTGGCGGAGATTGATGCGCTCAAGGGCGCTATTTCGGCCCGCGAAAGCGAAGTGCTCGAAACGATGACGCTTGTCACCAATCTCGAAAAGGAGATCGGCGCGATTCAAGAGCGCGAAGCCCAGGTGCGCGAAAACAACACCAAGCAACTGCAAATCCTGCAGGAAAAAATCGACTCGATCGGGAGCAAGGTCTCAACCAAAATCTCCAGTCGCCAGGAGATCTTATCAACTGTTTCCCGTCCCACGCTCTCGACCTACGAACGAGTGCGCAAGGGTCGCGGCGGACGTGTTGTAGTCCTGGTTCGTAAACGGGCCTGTTCGTCCTGCTTTAAGGCGCTGACTCCGAAGAAAGTGCAGGAGATCAAGCGCGGCGACCAGATTATCACCTGCGACAACTGCGGCTGTCTCTTATATTGGGATGAAGGGGAATCGAACTGACAATTACGCTAACTGAACTATTTCTGTGCGCCGACGGTTACAGCCAATACTATGAGTAAAATACTCGACGACATTGCCCTGACGTTTGACGACGTCCTCCTGGTCCCGGCTCATTCTTCGGTCCTGCCCAAAGATGTCGATATCCGAACGACCATCTCGGCAGGAATCAGTCTTAATATTCCGCTCATTTCGGCGGCGATGGACACGGTCACCGAAGGACGACTTGCGATTGCACTGGCGCGTCAGGGTGGACTCGGCGTGGTTCACAAGAACATGACTCCCGAACAGCAGGCGAGTGAAGTCGACAAAGTAAAGCGCTCCGAATCAGGGATGATTGTCGATCCGATCACTTTGCCACCGACAAAAACAATCGGCGAAGCACGGGCGGTGATGCAACAGTTTTCGATTTCCGGGATCCCGATTACAGAAAACGGCAAGCTGGTCGGTATTTTGACCAACCGCGACCTGCGTTTTGAAAAAGACTTTACGGCCCTCATCGGCGCGGTGATGACCAAGAATAACCTGGTCACTGTCCCGCAGGGAACCGATCTAGACACCGCCAAAGAAATTCTGCACAAGAATCGGATCGAAAAATTATTGATCGTCGACGATCAGTATCGACTCAAGGGAATGATCACGGTCAAGGATATCATGAAGAAGATCCAGTATCCGAATGCCTGCAAAGATGACCGTGGGCGACTTCGTGTGGCGGCGGCAGTCGGAGTCGGCGCTGATCTGGCTAAGCGATCAGAGCTCTTGGTCGCGGCCGGAGTCGATATGCTGGCGGTCGATTCCTCGCACGGACATTCCGAGGGAGTTCTCGGTGCGGTTCGACAGCTCAAGAAGATGTACCCGAATGTTCCGGTGATGGCCGGCAATGTGGCCACTGCCGATGGCACCAAGGCGCTCATCGACGCCGGCGCCGACTGTGTGAAAGTTGGTATCGGGCCGGGTTCGATTTGCACCACACGCGTGGTAACCGGCGCGGGCATGCCGCAAGTGACCGCCATATTGAAAGCATGTGAAGCCGCCGCGAAATCCGGCACGCCGGTGATTGCCGACGGAGGCATTCGGTATTCTGGTGATATTGCCAAATCGCTCGCCTGCGGCGCTTCGGCGGTGATGCTCGGTTCGCTTTTTGCCGGAGTTGAAGAATCACCGGGCGAGACTATGCTGTTTGAAGGCCGGTCATTCAAAGTGTATCGCGGCATGGGTTCGGTGAGCGCAATGCGCTCAGGATCAGCCGACCGATATTTCCAGGACGCCACCGACGAAATGTCAAAATTTGTACCTGAGGGTGTCGAAGGACGAGTCCCGTATCGCGGACCGCTTTCAGAGATGGTTTTCCAATTGGTTGGCGGACTTCGCGCCGGAATGGGATTGTGTGGCGCGGCTAATCTGGCGCTTTTGCGCAAGGAAGCGCAGATGGTGCGGATCACCAGCGCCGGAGTGGTGGAATCGCATCCTCACTCGGTGCCGATAACGAAAGAGTCGCCTAACTATCGAAGGATGACCTGATCGGGCAATCGATCGACTCACCAAAAGAGAAGTTTGTTGTTATGTTGTGTTATATAAATCGAAAGCCACAGAAAGCAGGGAGAACAGTCGCGCAGTAAACCACAGTTTATTGTGAGGAAAGTCCGAGCTCCAAAGAATCAGGACGCCCGGTAACACCGGGGCGGAGTGATCCGACGGAAAGTGCCACAGAAAAGAAGACCGCCTCGCGCAAGCGGGGTAAGGGTGAAAACGTGGTGTAAGAGACCACGGCTCCGCCTGGAGACAAGCGGCGCTGGTAAACCCCGTCCGGAGCAAGGCCAAATAAGGGAAGAGGAGTTGATTCGCTCCGTCTGATTCCCGGGTAGGCCGCATGAGCGCACGGGCAACCGTTCGCCAAGATAAATGACTGTTGCTTCCGTTTTGCGGGAGTCACAGAACTCGGCTTATATCCCTGCTTTCCGCAGCTTTCCAGCAATGGAGGGTATGCGATTATGATTTGGGCGCACAAAACGTCCACTCCCCGCTGGGTGGTGGCGCCTGAGCCCGAGGCCGATCTGGTCAGTCGTTTGACGACTGAATCAAGTCTGCCCGCCAATGTCGTCAAGATTCTGGTCAACCGTCATCTTGATTCCGCCGAGCTGATCGACAAATTCATCAACCCGCAGATGACCGATCTAAAAGACCCGTTCACCATGACGGGCATGAAGAACGGGATCGACCGGGTGGTCAAGGCGCTGTATGAGAATGAGAAGATCATGATCTACGGCGACTACGATGTCGACGGTATCACCGCCACCGCGCTTTTGTACATGGTCCTAAATAAGCTCGGCGCTCAGGTTGACTTTTATCTGCCGAATCGATTGGTCGAAGGGTACGGTCTGTCGACCGAGGGAATCGACGAAGCCAAGTCGCGCGGCGTGTCGCTGATAGTGACAGTTGACACCGGCATTACCGCGGTGACCGAAGTCGAATATGCCCGGTCGCAAGGGATCGAAGTGGTTGTCACCGATCACCACGAGCCGGCCAATGCAATTCCGAACGCCCATTCGATCATCAACCCGAAACAGCCGGGGTGTGATTACGGTGGCGAATTATCCGGTGTGGGAGTGGCGTACAAGTTTGCCCAAGCCCTCTATCGAGTACTCAATCAGGATGATCGCGAACTGCACGAGCATCTTGATCTGGTCGCGCTGGGGACATCGGCAGATATCGTGCCGCTCGTCGGCGAGAACAGAATATTGACCAAGTTTGGTATTCGGCAGATAGGCCGGACCACCAAGCCGGGGCTTAAATCACTGCAGTTCGTGTCCGGGCTGATGGGGAAAGAAATCGGCACAGGACAAGTTGTCTTCATTCTGGCGCCGCGCATCAACGCGCTCGGAAGATTAGGCGATGCCCGCCAGGCGATCCGCCTTTTGTCCACCCGCGATGAGAAACTGGCCGCACAGATTGCGCGAAAGCTCGACGAAGAAAACCGCCGCCGAAAACAAATCGACGAACAGACGCTTGAAGAAGCACTCGCGCAAATGCGCGAGGTGGTCGATTTGGCAAACGATCATGCGATTGTTCTGTCCGCCGAGGGATGGCACCAGGGTGTGATCGGAATTGTCGCCTCGCGTTTGGTCGAGCGGTTCCATCTGCCGACCGTGATGATCGCGATCACCGACGGCGAGGGAAAAGGATCGGCTCGCTCGATTCCGGGATTCCACCTGTGCGAAGCGTTGAAAGACTGCGAAGATTTGCTCATCCGCTACGGCGGCCACAAGTATGCGGCCGGACTTTCGATCACGCCGGACAATATTCCTGAGTTCCGCCGTCGGTTTATTGATGTTTCTCAAAAGTACTTGTCATCAGATGACATCGTGCCAAAGCTGTTTATCGATTTGCAGATCGAACTGTCGGAAATTGACGACAATTTCATGCAGGCGATTGAGGCGTTCTCGCCCTTTGGTCCGCAGAACATGCGGCCGATTTTCTTGACCCGCAACTGCGAGGTGCTGGGTCAGCCGTACACGGTTGGGAACAACCACTTGAAGATGAAGATCCGTAAGGGAAATTCGGTCTTCGATGTGATTGGTTTCGGCTTTGGCGACTACGCCCGCCAGATCGCCGATCGTGGATCGCTTGTTGATCTGGTGTACGCGGTTGAATACAACACGTACAACGGCGTCACCCAGCCGCAGATTCGTCTTCGCGATATTAAGTTGACTGTCGGCGACGGCACCCCGAGTGTGCGTGCATGAACCCGCTCGACGGATTTGCGCAGGGAGATATCCGTTCGCTCTCGCGTCTGGTGTCGCTCGTTGAGAATCGCGGCGAGGGATACAAAGAAATTCTCGGCCGGCTTTATCCTAAGTGCGGCAAAAGTGTGCGGATTGGTATCACCGGTCCACCTGGTTCGGGAAAATCGACACTGGTCAACGGCCTGGCGCATCTATTCTTGAAAAGTGGTAAGCGTGTCGGGATATTGGCGGTCGATCCGTCGTCGCCGTTTACCGGCGGCGCTCTTCTGGGCGACCGGGTTCGCATGAACGAATTCCCCACAGATGGCCGCATCTATTTCCGCTCTATGGCCACCCGCGGCGCGACCGGCGGGCTTTCTGCCGCCTCCGATGATGTCGCGATTGTATACGACGCTTTCGGATTCGATATCACGATCATGGAAACGGTCGGTGTAGGGCAGGTTGAGTTGGATGTCATCGATGCCTGCGATACGGTCGTCGTCG
Organism: uncultured Ignavibacteriales bacterium; assembly: GCA_964571235.1. Classification (GTDB taxonomy): domain Bacteria; phylum Zixibacteria; class MSB-5A5; order GN15; family FEB-12; genus JACRAV01. The sequence goes on from CAZNAI010000003.1 coordinate 844,172, forward strand.
TTATTGTGCCGGAGTCGGGGGACTCGGTGCAGACAATGAAAGCTGGACTGATGGAAATTGCAGACGTTTTTTGTGTCAACAAATCCGACCGCCCCGGATCGGAGCGGATTGCCGCGGAGCTTTCGCAGACACTCGGCATGCGGAAAAAAATCGAAGGTGGCTGGCCGGTGCCGGTGGTACCGACGGAGGCGACTGCGCGCAAGAATCTCGATCTATTGTTTCAGCGAATCGCCGAACATCTGGAGTTTATCAATTCAAGCGGCCAGTTTGCAAATCATCGCCGCCAGCAACTGCGGAAAAAACTACACCATCATTTGCAAAGCCGCTTTGAGCTGGAATTCTCGCAATCCTTGGGCTCAGAGAGCGAGTTTGACCGGATTATCGATGACATCATCGCCGGCAAGACCGATCCGTACAAATCCGGGGACGAATTGTACGCGCGATTCTCAAGGTAGCCGGCTCACCCGCTGGAATCATTCTCTCACAAACAAGCCTCGGTCGGGCCGAGGCTGATAAACATATGGTCAATCAGACGAGTCAGATCGGAGATATCGACAATGTTGTCCGGCGAGGCGTCAGTATTCCCCTGTGCAAGGCAACACAACGGAGTAAGACTGATAAACATGTAATCAATCAGTCTGGTCAGGTCGCTGATATCGACGATGCCGTCACCGCTACAATCCGTGTCGCCTGTCTGCCCGATACAACACCCGGCGCCGTATGATGCCTGCCAGAATCCGTGATTAACCTTGTAGCTTGTTGAAGTCCCCGGCCCAATCGCTGTCTGGCAAAGGGTGCCGAATACAACGAAATTTGTCGAAGTCCCTCGCTGGCCGCCGCCACTGACTACCTGCCACTTGATTTGCTCGCCCGAAGCGGCACCGCGGAGAGGCTCGTCGGAAGATCGCTCCTTTGCGACCACCATGGTGACCAGCCAGCTCAAACCAAGGCACGACAACAGCAATTTCTTTAGAATACTCTTCATACTCGCCTCTGGAAGTTACTTCCTTATTTTTTGGAGAGAGCGCTCCAATACTAAGTACTAGTCGGTGTTCTAATTCTTCTTATGAACACTTGGTGAAGTCAAATCACCTTCTGTCGCCTTCTGTCTTTCTAACTGCAGTTTTTCCGACTCTGGGTGAAAACCTACACCCATCGTGCGGTCACGGCCGAATAGTTCAGGATGAGCAAACTTGCCTTTTTCGTGGTCGTTCTTCTCGACTTCGACCTGAATTCGATTCGCTTCAGCATAAGCATCCTTGCGGATGCCCGTCACCTGCCAGGAAACTTCGACGCCCGGCTTATCAGTGCGGATCGAGAACTGATTGTCGCTCACCTTTGATGAAACGATCGCCTGCGCAAATTGACCGATGACAGTCAACTGGTAGCGGAAGTCTTTGTTGAGGGCCGAAAAATAGTCCGGAAGCGCAACCGTAGCATTTCCTGAGCCGTCGGTCACCACGTTACCGTTGTATATGTTCATCATATCCGGCGATTCGACAAAAGAGTGTTGAAGGTACTTGTTTTCGGGGTCTAGGGGGTGGTCGATTCGGAATGAGCCGGCAGTTTTGGAGAGCGTGCCATTAATGTGTACGTTGGCGTCGAAATAACCTGCCCAATTGGTTGTGCCGCCATACGCTTCTCCGTATACGCCGTAGTTTGTCCCATTGCCGGTCGCATAAGCGTTCACACCGAAAGACGAATTTCCCGACGTGTGGGCTCCCCACGCGTTCAGGCCATAACAGTTGCCGACCGGATTTCCAGAACCATATGCGGCAACACCAATCTTGTGAGCGTCGAAATAGCCGCCATATGCCTCGCCAGGCCCCGGCCCCGGTGCATATCCATAGACGGCAAATCTATTTACATTTGTATTGGCCCAAAATGTACTACCGTACACTCCATACAACTTTCCTGATCCGCCTCCAAAAACTGAACCGAAAACGCCATACTTGTCGCCATCGTCTCCGATTGCAGAGCCGTACACGCCGTACTTGGAGCCTGTTCCATTTCCCAAAGCCTGAGCGTTTACGCCGATGTATCCACCGGTGCCATTTTGGTTGACTGTGCCCACAACGCCTGTGTACCCACCTTCAAAGTATCCGCCAAATCCATATCCATCGGCGGGCGTCGACTTGCCGCTCACTGCCGTGGCATAGTAGTTACCGATACCAGTGTATTCGGCCCGTAAGACTTCGGTAGAACCGGATAGTGCTGATGCCGTAAAAAGCCCCGCGGCCGTGTCGGAAGTCACTACTTCCAATCTGGCGCGCGGAGTACCGGTACCAAGCCCCATACTATTGTTAGACGAGAGAATCAAGCCGGGAAAGTCGTTTCCCTGTTTGTGGAAATACATGTCACCTGGCAAAACGCCTCCAAACCAAGCGCCCGATGAACCAGTGACTCCTACCTCCCATGTTGACGCCGAGCTGGTGTTGGCGAACTCGGACACGGTTGCAACTGGATGGGACCCTTCGACTCGAAAAGGAAATAATCCACCCGCTTTGTCAACCAAGTGGAGCGGGTGACTCGGCGTGTTGGTCCCGATGCCGACATAATCGAGATCCGAATTCAATCGGACGACACTTCCGTCGTCTGTCCAGCCGTTATTACTTGATAGAGCAAACGGCACCGATGTCAATCTGGTACGGGGGAGGATCTCCGGATCGGCGCCGACTTTGATCCCGAGGTATCGTGTTGAATCGGCAAACATCCCGTCGGTGAACGGAATTGTCGATCCGAGTATGGCCGAAAAAATGCCCCCTACGGTGGTTACTGCCTGCGTCTCGGTCCACAGTGCCGATCCGCCCGATGGTACGGAAAAGATTGAAAAAGTGACGGCATAGGTGTTGTCTACAACCGGTGTGCCACCGGGTGTCGTAAGCCGCCCCTGATAATTAAGCAGATTCGGTGCGGCGGCAAAAGTACTAGAGGCAAGTATCAGACTTGTTGCCGCCAGTGTCCGTCGGAATATCACAAGATTTAGTCGAAGGTTCACTTTTTCACTCCTGATCGCTAACGGTCATTACTTCTGGGAATCGATATTTATCTACCTATCGGCTTCGCCGGAATCGTCGCGGGGTGCGGCAAAGCCAATCGCTGATTCTCTGGACCCGCCGCGCAATTCCGGATGCAAAAATCTTCCTTTTTCACCAGGCCGCTTTTCGATTTCCACTTGAAGGCGATTGGCATTGGCGTAAACATCTTTACGGACACCTGTGACCATCCAGCTCACTTTCAATCCGCTCTTTCCGCCGGCGATAGTAAACTTGTTGGCCACAATTTCCTGTTCGATATACACCGGCGCATATCCGCCGATGCAGGTCAACTGGTACCGAAAGTCCTTATTGAGGGCGTCAAACCACGCCGGGAGACTTACTTCGGCTCGGCCGCCGGCAGAAAGCACGACAACGCCGTCGTAGATATTTTTCATATCCGGTGATTCGACAAACGAATGTTGCAGATATTTGTTCGCCGGATCGAGCGGATGATCGATTCGAAATGCGCCGGAGGACTTGAACAGGTTGCCCTGAATATTTACATCGCCAAAAAATTGTCCGGCCTTGTTATTACTGCCGCCCGAAGCGCTACCGTATATCGCGATATTGATTCCTGTTCCGTAGGCGTCTCCGCGCACACCGATCGAAGAACCTGGTGTGGACGACTGGCCCCACACTGCCCAGTTGTTACCGGCGCCGGATGTAATCGTGCTACGCACGCCGTAGGCATCGGCCCCGTTGGCGTGACTGGCGGAGGCGTCGACACCGATGGCACTGGCTGTACCGGTGGTACGCAAACCATGAGCGCGAACACCGGTGGCGCCGTCGAAATTGCCGCCGGTTCCGTAGTCACCGGCGGTCCCGTATATCCCCGTAGAGTAGTTTTCGTTGTTGAAGGTATTGGGGCCGGCGATACCGGTCACCGCGGTGAGTGCGCCAGCCGACGCATTGGAAACTTCCGCGCGAATGGCGCTGGCGTTATACGATGAGTCCCGGACGTACAGAGTGGATTGATTCCCGGGCGGTGCGTCGAATGCCCCCATGACGTTCTTGCCTTGCGGCTTCATGATGAGATTGGGTCTCGGAGTGCCCTGAAGATAGAAGTACATTGAACCTTGAGGGACAAGCCCAAACGCTTTGGAGGAACCGGAGACGGCTGATTCCCAAGTCGCGTTGACACTCGTGTTGGCGAGCATTGAGGCTGTCGCGAGTGTACTTCCTGATTCGAATCTACTCACAAAGATCCCGCTATTCGATTCGACTACATGAAGTGGGACAGTGGGTGAGGTTGTACCGATACCGACGAGATCAGTGTTGGTCGTTGTGTGGACAGCAGTGCCATCGTCCTGCCATCCGTTTGATCCGCCCGACCCACCGCCAGCGGTCGCGAGTGCGTACGCGACCGCGGCAATTCTCGTTCGCGGCTGGATTTCCGGATCAGGGTCGACACGTACCCCCAGATACCTGACTGAGTCTGCAAACAGTGAGGGGGTGATCGGAGCGGTTGAGCCAAGGAGCACGGCGAACAATCCACCGGCAACATCCACCATCTGTATTTCGCTCCAGAGGGCCGTGCCGCCCGTGTCGGTTGAGTAGATGCTGAACTCTACCCGGTACTGGCCGTCGGCAACAGGACTCCCGATGTTGTTGGTCAGTCTTCCCTGATAGTTGAGCAGGTTGGGTGCGGCGGCCGATAGGAATTGCGCCGGCAACGTTATCGCCAGAGCACCGGCTACCAAAAGGCATCGCGCCATACGATTACACATATCTCCTCCGTCGAGACATTTGTCCGTCAGTACGTTTGGATATATGAAAAACAGTCGAATTCACATCGGAACCGGAGCCAAAACAAATATATGTAATAATCGCCAATTTAGGGCAATTTAATCTTCCATTGTAGTGAGCTAAGCTAAGCGGCTCTTATAAGCCTGCGGATGCCTATTGATGAATTTAATCCATGTTGTATACTATAAGATTAAGGGTCGCGGAAACCGGCTTGCGCCCCCGCGCCGGAGTTGGTATAGTTAAGTTTCGCAAAGAGTTGGAGAGATTGCCGATGTTCTCAAAGAAGCTGTTGGAAACCCTGAAGACCCGCCTGACCGACTGGGACAAGACCGCCGCCAAGTCGCGTGGCAAGAAGTCATTGCCCCGCTTTTTTACAGTTTCGAGTGTCGATATCGATGAACTTTACACCCCCGACAATGTCAAAGGCGCCGTAGAGGACGATCACTATTGGAACAATATTGGACTTCCCGGCGAGTACCCGTACACACGCGGAGTGCACCACACACTCTATCGCACCAAACTTTGGACCATGCGCCAGTTCGCCGGGATGGGTACCCCCGCGCAGACCAACGAACGGTTCAAATATATTCTCGCGCAAGGCGGCACCGGCCTTTCGACTGCTTTTGATCTGCCCACACTGATGGGATACGACTCCGATCATCCGCGTTCACTCGGCGAAGTCGGCAAATGCGGCGTGGCGGTGGACACTCTGGCCGATATGGAAATTATCTATAGCGGCATCGATTTGGGCAAAGTTTCGACCTCAATGACCATCAACTCGCCGGCGTCGATAGTTCTGGCGATGTATTTCGCGGTCGCCGAAAAGCAGGGGGTGCCGTTTGAAAAAGTCACCGGTACACTGCAAAATGACATTTTGAAAGAGTACATCGCTCAGAAGGAGTTCATCTTCCCGCCGGTGCCGTCGATCAGACTAATCACTGACATGATGGATTACTGCACCAAGCATGTCCCGCAATGGAATACGATTTCGATTTCGGGATATCACATACGAGAGGCCGGCGCTACCGCCGTGCAGGAACTGGCGTTCACGTTGGCCGACGGATTCCAGTATATCGAATCGGCGATTGCGGCCGGGCAGGATGTCGACGATTTCGCGCCGCGGCTTTCATTCTTCTTTAATGCCCACTCGGATTTCTTTGAGGAGATCGCCAAGTATCGTGCGGCGCGGCGAATCTATGCAAAACGGATGAAGAACAAATACGGCGCGAAAAATCCGCGGTCGTGGATGCTCAGGTTCCACACCCAGACTGCCGGATGCTCGCTGACCGCGCAACAGCCGGAAAATAATATTGTCCGCACGGCTATTCAGGCGCTATCGGGCGTGCTCGGCGGAACTCAGTCGCTTCATACCAATTCGATGGATGAGACACTGGCTCTGCCTTCTGAAAAAGCGGCACTTATCGCGCTTCGCACGCAACAGGTGATCGCGTATGAGACGGGTGTAGCCAATACGGTCGATCCGCTGGCAGGATCATACTTTGTGGAATCACTGACTGACAAAATGGAAGCCGACGCTGAAGAGATTTTCGCTGAGATCGAGCGGCGCGGCGGAGTACTTGAGTGTATCGAAGAAGGGTATTTCCAGCGCGAACTGGCCAAATCGGCTTATCGCCATCAACAGGAACTGGAAAGCAAGGACCGGGTCATTGTCGGTGTGAATGAGTTTGTATTAGACGACGAAAAGCTCGAAATCCCGGTGCTAAAGATCGACCCGACTGTTGAGAGGGATCAGGTCGCTTTCTGCAAGAAGATCAAGGCCGAGCGCGACAACGGCAAGGTGCAGGTGGCGCTGGATAACCTGCGAAAAGTCGCCGAGGGTCGCGGCAATACGTTTGAGGCGATCATGGCGGCGGTGAAAGTGTACGCCTCAGTGGGCGAGATGTGCGATGTTCTGCGCGCGGCGTGGGGCGAGCATGTCGAGTCCCAAAGCGCGATGCAGGTGTGATAACAGGTACGACGAATAGACGATTAGACATAAACGACTTACTTCATGCCAAAAAAAATCCGCGTACTCTTAGCCAAGCCCGGCCTTGACGGTCACGACCGGGGAATCAAAGTCATCGCCGCCGCCTTCCGCGACGCCGGCATGGAAGTTATCTACACCGGCCTCCGCCAGACACCCGAGATGATTGTCGACGCCGCCATTCAAGAAGATGTCGACGCCATCGGTCTGTCGATTCTTTCCGGCGCACACATGACTCTCTTTCCGGCGGTGCTCGACGAAATGAAAAAGCGTAACGCCACCGACATTTTGCTTTTCGGCGGCGGGATTGTCCCCGACGACGACAAAGTTGCGCTGGAGAAATTAGGTGTCGCCAAACTGTTTACCCCCGGCGCACCGACCGAGGAGGCAATTCAGTATCTGAAACGGACGATTGAAAATCGCCCGACCAAAACAACATAGCTCATTGAATGATTTGAAATAGTATTTTGGAGGAATAGATGCCGTACAATGTAGATCCCAAACAACAAGCCGTGCGCGACGAAGTCCGCGCTTTTGCCGAAAAAGAAATGTACCCGGTCAGCGAACAGCTCGACCAGATGCCCGAACCCCGCAAGTTCCCGCTCGATGTCTATCGTAAACTCGGGAAGGCCGGGTTTATCGGGTATGTCATGCCCAAAGAATTGGGCGGACAAGGGAAATCGCATCTTGAGTATATCACACTTATCGAAGAACTCTGCTACCACGACGCCGCGATCGGCCTGTTGTGCGCAGTCGGTGAATTGGCCACCAATCCGATTATCAATTTCGCCAATGACGAACTGAAAAAGAAATATGTCCCCGGATGCGCCTCGGGCGAGCGGGTTGTCGCATTCGTGTTGACCGAGCCGAACGCCGGTTCGGACGCCGCTAACCAATCTACGGTTGCAGTCGAAAACGGCGATCATTATATCGTGAACGGCGAGAAGATTTTCATCATGCACGGCGACGCCGCCGATACGGCGGTTCTCTTCTGCAAAATCGAAGGGAAGCCGAAGATGTCGACCATGATTGTGGAAACAAATCAGCCGGGATGGGAAAAGCGTACGCTTCGTAACAAAATGGGGATGCGCGCGGCGACCACCGGCGGGATCAAGATCACCAATGTGAAAGTCCCGAAAGCCAATCTGGTGGGCGACGAAGGGAAGGGATTCCGCTACGCGATGACCACGCTTGATTCAGCGCGAGTCGGAGTGGCGGCGCAAGGTGTCGGCGTGGCCCAGCGGGCGCTCGATGAATCAATCAAGTATGCCAACAAGAGAATTGCATTCGGCCAGCCGATTGCCAAACTCCAGGCGATTCAATGGATGATCGCCGACATGGGTACGCGTGTCGAGGCGGCCCGGTGCCTGACCTACAAAGCGGCGCTGATGCAGGATCGCGGCGAGAAATATGGCCTTGAGGCCTCAATGGCCAAGCTGTATGCGTCAGAAATCGCCAATTTCTGTGTCGACCGCGCGATGCAAATCCACGGCGGGTATGGATATATCGGCGAATTTTCGCAGATCGAAAAACTGTATCGCGATCAACGCGTGCTGGAAATCTACGAAGGCACCTCAGAGGTCCAGCGCCTGGTGATTGCCGGCAATCTTCTGGCCAAGGGATGAAATTCGGCGATTTTGAAATCCGCGCGTTCGTCGCCGAGAAGTTTCGCCTCGACGGCGGCACCATGTTTGGCGTGATCCCGAAAACGATCTGGCAGAAAATGGCGCCGGCCGACGAGAATAACTTGATCGCAATGGTCAACAATCTCTTTGTGCTGACCGCCCATGGAAAACGGTATCTCTTTGACGCCGGTCTGGGCGATACGCTCTCTGATCGCGAGAAGAAAATCTACGGCACCGACGGCGCCTCGCATATCGAAGCGGGTCTCTCAAATCTCGGGCTTACGCCAAACGACATCGATTATGTTTTGCTCACGCACTTGCATACCGATCATTCGGGCGGTGCGGTAAAACTCGAAGATGGCCACTATGTCCCCCGGTTTCCCAATGCGCAGGTGATCGTGAGTGAACGGGAATGGCGAGCGGCGATGAACCCCGATGAGCGAACCAGCGCAGTGTATATCCCCGATCGATTTCGCGCACTGGAGTCAGCGGGGGTGGTCGAATTTCTGGAGGCCGACCGGGTACAGATCTGTCCCGGCGTTACTGCTGTCCACACGGGTGGACATTCCGAGGGGCACTTCGGCCTTGAATTGGAATCCGGCGATAAGCAGGTCTGGTACTACGCCGACATATTCCCGTCGACCGGTCATTTCCGGGTTCCGTTTGTCCCGGCCACCGATGTATACCCTCTTGACTCAATGGCGGTAAAGCGAAAACTGACCCCGCGGCTTGAATCGGGCGAGATCACACTGGCGTTCGATCATGACATCCATTTCACTCTTGCCAATGTCTTGTCGCGCGACGGCAAGTTGGTGTGCGAGCCGGCTGATTCGACCGTAGCCACGTCCCATTGAGGAGGAAACAGCATGTCGCTTGAAAAAAAACTCAGCGAACTCCAGGGGCTCCGTGCGCAGTCGAAATTGGGCGGCGGCGAAGAGAGAATCGACGCTCAGCACAAAAAGGGAAAACTCGCGGCGCGAGAGCGAATTGAACTTCTCGTAGATCAAAACTCATTCGAAGAATTCGACGCGTTCGTCACCCATCGCTCATCTGATTTCGGACTCGACAAACAGAAAATTCTCGGCGACGGTGTTGTCACCGGATGCGGCAAAATCAACGGCCGCCCGGTCTTTATCTTTTCGCAGGACTTCACTGTTTTTGGCGGATCGCTCTCCGAGGCCCATGCCGAGAAGATAGTCAAGATCATGGAGATGGCGATGAAAGTCGGCGCACCGATTATCGGCCTGAACGATTCGGGCGGCGCACGTATTCAGGAAGGCGTTGTCTCGCTCGGAGGATATGCCGACATCTTCTTGCTCAATACACTCGCCTCGGGAGTTGTCCCGCAAATCTCTGTTATTCTTGGTCCGTGCGCGGGCGGCGCAGTCTATAGTCCGGCTATCACCGACTTTGTCTTTATGACCAAGGGGATCTCGTACATGTTTGTGACCGGCCCCAATGTCGTGAAGACAGTCACGCACGAACAGGTGACTTCCGAGGAACTCGGCGGCGCGAGCGTGCACGCCTCCAAGTCTGGCGTGGCTCACTTTGCGTGCGACAACGAGGCCGACGCTCTGGCACGTGTGCGGCGATTGATGGAGTACATTCCGCAAAACAATGTAGATGATCCGCCGGTCGTGCCGACCAATGATCCGGCTGACCGCGAAGAAACGAAACTGAATCATATCGTGCCGGAAAACGCCTATCAGCCATATGACATCAAAGAAGTTATCGAGTTGGTGGTTGATCAGGGGACATTTTTCGAAGTACACGAAGATTTCGCGGCCAATATCGTAGTTGGGTTCGCGCGGCTGGGTGGACGGTCGATTGGTATCATTGCCAATCAACCGGCGGTGCTGGCCGGAGTGCTCGATATTAACTCGTCGACCAAAGGTGCAAGGTTCATTCGTTTCTGCGATGCGTTCAATATTCCGATCCTGACATTCGAAGATGTGCCAGGATTTCTGCCGGGGGTCGAGCAGGAACATGGCGGGATCATCCGCAACGGCGCCAAACTGCTGTACGCCTACTGCGAAGCGACGGTGCCGAAAGTCACCGTGATCACACGTAAAGCGTACGGCGGCGCGTATGACGTGATGAACTCCAAGCATGTGCGCGGCGACATGAATTACGCCTGGCCGACGGCCGAGATCGCGGTGATGGGACCAAAAGGGGCAGTGGAGATCATATTCAAGAAGGATATCGATTCGGCCAAAGACCCGGCCGCTGAACTTCAGAAAAAAACCGACGAGTACCGCGAGAAGTTTGCAAATCCGTATATCGCCGCCGCGCGCGGGTATGTCGATGATGTGATCGAGCCGAAAACGACCCGTCCGCGCCTAATCCGCGCCTTTGAAATGCTGGAATCGAAACAAGATTCCAACCCGAAGAAGAAGCACGGGAATATACCGTTGTAGTAGGTGGCGACTATGCGTATACCGACCCCTCAACCGGCCTTCGGCCACCTTCTCCCAGAGGGAGAAGGGCGCTTTTGTCACGTTGGTGTTTTGGAAAATCCTCTCCCTTTGGGAGAGGATGTCACGAAGTGACAGGTGAGGGATTGTGAGTCTCGGTACTACTTCTAACCACCTCATCCGCCCTTCGGGCACCTTCTCCCCGAGGGAGAAGGGTGCTTATCAGGCACTTCCTTAAAGATCAGTAGTGATAATGCCAGACCCCATCCGCAAAATACTCATTGCCAATCGGGGCGAGATTGCGGTGCGAATCATTCGCGCCTGCCGCGATCTGGGTATTACGTCAGTAGCCGTTTTTTCCGAATGCGACAAAGCCGCCTATCATGTCCGCATGGCGGACGAGGCCGTCGCGATCGGCCCGTCGCCGTCGTCGCAAAGCTACTTAGTCCACGACAATATTATCCGAGCGGTACGAGAGTCGGGGGCTGATGCTATCCACCCCGGCTACGGCTTTCTCTCTGAAAATCCGGTGTTTGCCAAACGATGCGAGGATGAAGGGATAGTTTTCATCGGGCCGCGCTCGGAGACAATCACTGCGCTTGGCGACAAACTGCAAGCCCGATCACTGGCGCTCAAGTCGGGTTTGCCGGTGGTGCCGGGTGGCGATATCGACCCGGCTGACATGTCGCTCGCGCAGGCGCTGGCGTACAAAATGGGATTTCCTATTTTGGTCAAGGCGGCGGCCGGTGGCGGCGGCAAAGGAATGCGGGTGGTTGAGAATGAATCGCAATTTACCGAGGCGGTTTTGTCGGCCTCGAGCGAAGCCAAATCGGCTTTTGGTGACGGGCGTGTGTTTATTGAGAAATATCTGATCCGCCCACGACATATCGAAATTCAGATTCTGTGCGATCAACATGGCAACGCATTGTATCTCGGGGAACGCGAGTGTTCGATTCAACGCCGCCACCAAAAAGTAATTGAAGAGTCGCCTTCGCCGATTATGACTCCGGAGCTTCGTAAGAAAATGGGTGAGGCCGCTGTTAATATCGCCAAATCGACTGGGTATGTCGGCGCGGGCACAGTCGAGTTTCTGGTCGACCAGAGTTTGAATTTCTATTTTCTGGAAGTCAACACCCGGCTCCAGGTAGAACATCCGGTCACTGAGATGGTCACCGGCTTTGATTTGGTGAAAGAACAAATCGCAGTTGCCGAAGGAAAGAAGCTGGAGTACAAGCAAGAGGATATCGTTCTGCGTGGCCACGCGCTTGAGTGCCGTATCTATGCCGAGGATCCCGAAGAAGGGTTTATGCCCTCGATCGGCGTGCTCAAGAATTATCGAATCCCCGCCGGGCCGGGAGTACGAGTCGATTCAGGCGTGGTGATCTACTCGGAAATCCCGATTTATTACGATCCGATGATCGCCAAGCTCTGTGTCTGGGGAAACACCCGCGAGGAGGCAATCAGCCGAACACAGCGGGCGCTCGAAGAGTACCGTATTTCGGGAGTAAAGACGACGATCGGATTTCACCGGACCGTGCTCGCCAACGAAAGATTTCTCAAAGGCGATCTCTCGACCGGATTCTTGGCTGAGGAATACCCCGATTCGACCTACCGACGCATCGATGGCACTACTGCCGAACTTGCGGCTATTGCCGCCTCGCTTGACCGGTTTCTTCACGAACAGACAATTACTGCCGCGATGACCTCCCGCGCCGGAGAGCCATCGCCTCAATCGCGCTGGAAACAGGCGTATCGACAGGCCCATTTGGACCGTCGGCCGGAGAGTAAGTAATGTCGCGATATGTTGTGACAGTCGGTGATCGCGAGATCGAAGTCATCGTGGAATATCACTTTGAAAAATTCAACGTTCTTGTGGACGGACAAACGCGCTCGGTTGACTTCCAGAAATTGGGTGAGAGTCGATTTCTCATGTTAGTAGATCGACAGTCGATTGAAGCCGATGTTCGCTCGGCCGGCGCCAATGGCGACCGAATTGTATTCATGGAAGGACACGAAATACCGGTTTCGGTCGAGAATTGGCAGTTGGCCCAAGCGCGAAAAGCGGCGGGGATCGGCGCCCACGTTGCCTCCGAAACCAAAGTTTTCGCCCCGATGCCGGGGATGGTTCTCAAAGTGCCGGTTGCCACGGGACAGAAAGTCACGAAAGGTCAGCCGCTGGTTGTTATCGAAGCGATGAAAATGGAAAATATCGTCAAGGCCAAACACGACGCTGTGGTTTCTACGATACATGCAGTCGCTGGTTCGTCGGTCGAAAAAGGTGATCTACTTGTAGAGTTTACCCCAGATGGCGAGTAAACCAAGAAAGACCCGCTCGGGTATTGAAATTCCGGTGGTGGCGACGGAAAAGTCATCGCCAAGAGAAATTGGCACTCCCGGTGATTATCCTTTCACTCGAGGGATCTATCCCGATATGTACCGCGGACGGCTCTGGACTATGCGCCAGTACGCTGGTTTCGGAACCGCCGCCGAAACGAACAGGCGATACAAATATCTGCTGGAAAAAGGGCAGACTGGTTTATCTGTCGCGTTTGATCTAGCTACGCAGATCGGATACGACTCGGATCATCCTCGTGCAAATGGCGAGGTTGGCCGGACCGGTGTTGCGATAGATTCGCTGGCCGATATGGAGACGCTCTTCGACGGCATCCCGCTGGCCAATGTGTCAACCTCCATGACGATAAACGCAACTGCGGTCATCTTGCTCGCGATGTATATCGCGGTGGGGAAAAAACAAGGGGTGGCCGAATCACAGTTATCCGGCACGGTCCAAAATGACATTCTCAAGGAGTTCATCGCCCGCGGGACGTATATTCTGCCGCCGAAACCGTCGATGCGGATCATCACCGACATATTCGGTTACGCCAAAGACCATCTCCCCAAGTACAACACTATCTCTATTTCGGGATACCATATCCGCGAGGCGGGCGCGACCGCGGCGCAGGAAATCGCATTCACGTTGTCCAATGCAATTGCGTATGTAGACTCGGCTCGCACTGCCGGACTTGACATCGACGAGTTTGCGCCTCGCCTTTCGTTCTTCTTCGCCTCGCACAACGACCTCTTTGAAGAAGTCGCCAAATTCCGATCAGCACGAAAAATGTGGGCGAAGATTGTCAAAGAGCGGTTTGGGGCGAAGGACGAGAAGTCTCTGCTTCTTCGGTTTCACACGCAGACCGGAGGCTCGACACTTACCGCCCAGCAACCGGAAAACAACATCGTACGGACAACGGTGCAGGCGCTGGCGGCGATACTCGGCGGAACGCAGTCGCTTCATACCAATGCCTTTGATGAGGCGCTGGCGCTACCTTCCGAAAAATCCGCTGAAATCGCGCTCCGAACCCAGCAGATATTGGCATTTGAGTCAGGCGTGGGCGATTCGGCCGATCCGCTCGGTGGATCATACTTTGTCGAATACCTGACCGACCAAATGGAGCAAAAGGCCACAGCTATTATGGGTGAGATTGAGCGTCGAGGCGGTTCGGTCGCCTGTGTTGAGTCGGGGTATTTCAAAGATGAGATAGCCACATCGTCCTGGGAGTTCCAGCAGTCGGTTGAGCGGGAAGAGTCAATCGTGATCGGTGTCAACAAATTCGCCACGGCCAGTACCGCCGCGCCGTCGATTTTGAAAGTTGACGAGCGGCTGGAACAGATGCAAGTTGCGCAGGTACAAGCGGTGCGCGACCGTCGCGACAGCCGCGAGGTTAAGACTACGCTGTCGTCGCTGGCCGAGATTGCCAAGAGCGGCGGTAATGTCGTTCCGGCGGTGATCCGGGCGGTCGAGGCCTACGCAACTGTCGGTGAAATTTCAGACCTGTTTCGTTCATTGTATGGAGAGTATCATGACGCTCGGTAGACGACTAACACTTATTTCCCTCTTGGCTAGCCTGGTCCTGTGGTTTGGTTGTTCCAAAAAGGAGTCCAATACCACAACTTCGACCCCAACCGGTCAGACGCGCGAACTGACCGACAGTGAACTGATTCAGGCCAGGCTCGATGAAGTTGTCACTCGGTGGCGCTACGGCGACAAGGGCGGGCTTTACGACATGGAGTGGGAATATTTGCAAGACAAGTACACTTTTGATGAGTATCTCGAATTCGGGAATATCAAACCGCTGTCCGCTGACACGATGGAGCGAATGGTCATCACCCACGCCGACATCGCCCCCAAAGAGTCGGCGCTTGTGTATGTCGACGTACACTTCAAAGGCCCGACCGGATTTGAATCGGTGGTAGCCGATACGCATCTGTTTTTCTATCACCGTGGCATGTGGATTCGACCCATCGCCGGTGCGCGATATCTTCAGCTTGAATACGAGCAAATTCAACGCTCAGCAGATTCAGCGGCCGCCGAAGAGGCCAAGCTCGACAGCAAGTGAGGTTTGGTGCCTGAGACGCACATCTCCCATCTCGGAATCGCAGTCCGCGATCTTGACGCCGCCATCAAACTTTGGTCGGTTCTGCTCGGCGGCGAGCCCGAACTAATCACCGTTGTTCCCGATCAAAAAGTGCGGGTCGCAGTTTTCGCGCGGGGTGTTTCAGACACTGGTGGGCGGATAGAACTGGTCGCGCCGACTTCACCCGATTCGCCTATCGCCAAGTTTCTTCACAACCGGGGGGAGGGACTTCACCATGTCTGCATCTATGTCGAGAATCTTGACCACCGCCTAAACGAGTTGACCAGCGCCGGCGTACGGCTCATCGACACAGTCCCACGAATTGGCGCCGAGGGGAACCGGATAGCTTTTGTGCATCCGATCGGGACAGGCGGAGTTTTGTTGGAACTTGAAGAAAAGTCCCACGACAACAGCGATTAATCAGCGGCTAATGCGGGGCAAGGGGCGCGGGTTATCCTGCGAGAACCGTGAGTAACGAGGTGTCGATTGGGTGCGACGGCGATATGCAAAGACCAATATCCCGGCGGCCAGCACTACGAGCACAAGAGTTACCATATACGGCGAGTATTTCGGCGGAAAGACCGAAGCGTCTTTGGAGCCGTTAAATTCAAAGCTCGCCTGCATCGCCTTGAAATCTTCTTCAGCGCCGGCATATAGATCCTTTGGCACCTTCGCCCACAGCGTATACATCACCTGATTCCCGTTACCGAGGCGGAATAGCACTCCTTCAAAGCGATGCCGTAGTTCGACACGTGCGGTTGTGTCACGCGAGACAAATTCCAGAATGAATCCGGCCCGGTCGGTGCGATCATAGCCGGTCGAGGTCAAGAGGCGGGCTTCGGGGAGCGTGAGAATTACTTCGTCGATCACGCGTTGGACTGATATCCGAAGGTCGGCGTCGCTACGGATAACACTCGACCCGCTGAATTCGGATCGAAAAACTGACAACTGAGCGGATTCACCGTCGTTGACAAGATGAACGGGGAGAGTAAGAGTGTCGCTGATGATCATCCAACCATACGGCTGATCTATCGACAGGTCATTGCCGATCGAGCCGCCCAGGGCGACCGACGGAATGATTATCAGACAAATTGATAGTAAGGCGCTAAGCACGGGGCGCATATGGAGTAATATCGGAAGAATCCCCTTTCGGTTGAGGGGGATATTTCCCGTATGTGCACCGCGAACGGTCCTTTTAAGAGACGTTTCTGCGAACGAAGTGCTTGGCGAGCATGTTCACTCCGATTGCGATGATCGCGACCGGCCAAACCCAGTCCCAAAACCCGCCGCGAATCAGGTCGAGGCGGTTGAGCAACATCAATACGCCCAAGAGCAGAAGCAAAATTCCCCAAAACATCTGGAATCCCTCCGTAGTGATCAGAGTCAAGTGAGGACACCTGACTCAACAATTTGTATTCAGCGTCTTTAGTTTAGATACTACAATAGCGGCGATTTCTTCAAGCATTTTTTGATCGTCGTCAGTGAAGGCGGCCAGGGCATTGGAGTCAATGTCGATTTCGCCAAGACAGGTGTCGCCGTCCATTAAAGGCACAACGATCTCTGACTTTGTGGTTACCGAACAGGCTAGAAAGCGCGGGTCGGCGTTGACATCGTCGACAATGATCGATCGCTTTTGCGAGGCGGCCGCGCCGCAAATCCCCTGATTGAATTTGATGCGGGTATGCGGGGTCGGCGGACCGACATACGGCCCAACCTGCAATTCGTCGCCGTCGACTAAATAGAACCCGGTCCAATTCCAGTTGTCCGAGAAACTATCGATCAGCTTGATGGCGATTTCGAGCGCTTCGGTGCGTGTTCGCCCCGCCCGGATGTCGGTGCGGATTTGGTCGATCAGCTGTTGTCGATTTACATTTGTCATAAGCGATCCCGAATAGCGCGGAGATTTTCTTTTGGTGTTTTTGGCTCGATAGCGCACCCCGGTCCGATGATCAGTTGATCGGCCGAATACCGGTCTTTGAGTTGGTCGATGAAATAAGCGACTTCATCGGGACGGCTCTGCAGGAGCCAGCCCATATGATCTACTCCACCGACCAGGCGATGCTCCGGCAATGCGCTTAGTCCCTTATCCAGCGGCAAATTGGTCGGATCGAACGAATTCCAGTTGATCAGCTTGACTGGGTATTTTTGCCCTGCGAGTTGGGTTAAGTAACAACTAGAATGACAGACATGCAGAAGGTTGATGGCATCATCGCCTGCGGCTTGAATCACCGGCAGATCGTACGGAAGGCCAAAGCGTTGGTATTGGTCCCAGGTGACAAAGTCCGGCGATGCCCACTGGGTGGTAGCAAAGAAAACACCGTCGGCGCCGGCGTTGCGAAGTTCAGTGACATATCGTGCAAACGTATCGCTGATCGCCCTAATCGCTGACTCAACAATCTCTGGCGCTTTCTCCAAATGCTCGACGAGCGTTTTGTTTTCTTCAACCATCCGACCGGCAATCGCCAAGGGTGTGAAGATAGTCATCAGGAGAGGCAACTCTTTGTCGGAACGCTTACGGATCAAAGACACCAGTTGCAAGTGTTCAGCCAAGGCCGGAGAATTAAGCGGCAGAGGTGTGATTTTCTCCCAGTCCTCAATCTTCGTGATCGGGAATGTGGTCTTTTGGTGCTTTTCAAATTCGTTTTTGGAGAACTGATGACGAAACCCCCAGTCCTCGATATGGTAATCGGCGCGGGGGTTGATCTTCACGAAATCCCAGTCGTACTCGCGCTGAAACCAGAGCATGGCGTCGGCAGTGCCCTCGGCTGAGTTTTCCATGTGGAAAAAATGTCGCCAAAATGAGGCGGCGTACCGGTCAGGTTTCTGGCCGGCCAGGATAGTGAGCAGGCGTTCGCGATGGGATAGTTTTTGCATATGGTAACTGTAACGATGGTCAATTCGCCGAGTTTCATCAACAGGTTTCTTTTGTGGTTGGCGGTCGTACTCGGCCGCCAATTGTCTGTGGCAGATCGTGGCAGGTGGGGCCGCCCGCCACGCACGATGAAATGAGGACGGCGAAGCGACTTGATTGGCGCACCGCCGAAGACTATTCTGTGGGCGATATGGAAACGAGAAAGAACGAGGATGATCGTGATGTTATCATCCGCGAACTTGCACCATCTGACTCACTCGAAGAGCTTACCGAGCTATTGCATCGGTCGTATAAACAGCTTGCCGATATGGGGCTGAAATATCTCGCGACTTACCAGGATGTTGAAACTACTCGCCGACGGATTGCGCAGGGAGTCGCTTTTGTAGCCGTGCTCGATGACAGGTTGGTCGGCACGATCGTCTTCACGCAACCCGAGCATACGCATCTCCCCAAAGGCAGACCAATTGCGGCGGCTGGGAAACTGAATCAGCTCGGCGTAGAGCCGTCGTTGCAGGGGAGAGGGATCGGAAAGCGATTATTTGTTCATGCCGAAGAGTACGCGAAAACTCGGGGAGTCACCGCACTGGTTCTCGATACCGCCGAAAATGCCGACCATCTCATCAAATGGTATGAACGGATGGGGTATGTATTTGAAGAGTATGTGCAGTGGGATGTCACGAATTATCGGAGTGTGGTGCTGGTGAAGTATCTGTGAAGCGATTCCTCCGGGTCAAGAGCCCAACCTAAAGGTTGGGTTACCAGGGCGAAGAGAAGAGTGATTGCTTCAGTCCCGCCAAGGGCGGGACACTCGCAATGACGTATTTTCCGGGGTACCAATATTGCAAACCAAATGTCGGGTAGTCGGCGCGCTGGATCGGCGCTTGCCAACCCGACCTACTTGTCCCACTCATCGAACAACTTGTAGTAGTGATCCGGGAAGATCGGCTTGTAGCGCAAGAAAGATGGCATCGGATATCGGATACCGCAAGCGTGGGTCCCGACGAAACCGTCGATCATTTGTTGCTCCATGCCCGCCGGAATGGTGAAGGCCATTTCGTCGTCTTGGGTCTGACCAAATACTCGATCGCCGTAGCAAGGTAAAACCACCTGAGGCTTGCCGGTCTGCATTGTCTCGATACAAATATCAGCGCAATCGAGACGTCCGGAAAAACGCGAGGTTAGATATCCGCCATCGCGCCATAGATAGGCGGTCATCAACCGCATGACCTGGGCTGAGTTGCCGTAGATCAAATAGACATGCGGCTCAAAGGCCGCGCGCGAAATCGGCGCCGCCAGAATGTACTTGTACTGTTGAAAAGTAAATTTCGGGACCAAGCTCTCGGTTTTGGCGCCGGCTCCGGGATTTTCGGTGAACATCCCCGAACACATCGATCCGCAGGAAAAACCCTCGGTCTCCGGCTTGAATCCAAAGGCGGTCAAGGCCAGCGGACAGCCGACGTCTTCAGCTCCAACTGCCAGCGCCCAGCCGTACTTTCGCGCGATTGAAAAAGTCTGACAAACCGCCACGGTATGCCCGAAATCTCTAAACGGCCGACGGGTCCGCTCGGGCAGTGTTTCGCCCTCGGCCACCATCCGAATCGCCAGAGGAAATGTCCCCGGCCGAATATGCTCGGTCAGGGCCTTGTCGAATTTCGTGAGCAATTCTCGGCTTGAGGTCTTTGCGTCGTTTTGTGACGACATAGTCTATCTCCGAAAGCGAATGGTTCAAAACGGGCCAGGTCGTACAATCAAATTCTCTCGACAACAATCGAATATACGACCAACGCCATACTCGGTCAATTCACTGTATAACCGATGAGCAGATTCCCTTTTTTCCCTATAGAGCGCAGTGTATCGAGCCGACATAATCGGTAAGATACACCTGTAAACGACGGGGAACTGCCCAAGGCGCCATGGCGGCCAATATTCTCATAATCGACGACGAAGAGTCCATGTGCAATTTCATGGAGATCATGCTCTCCAAGGAAGGGTACTCAGTCGACACCACAACCTCCCCGGTCGACGGCGTCAAAAAACTCCGCGACAAAAACTACGATCTGCTGATCGCCGATCTGAATATGCCCCGGATGACCGGAATCGAAGTGCTCCGTGAGGTGAAATCGTTTAAGTCCGAGCAGGAAGTGATCGTGATGACTGCGTTCGCGGCGGTCGACACGGCGATCGAGGCGATGAAAGAGGGGGCGGCTGATTATGTCACCAAGCCGTTCAAGGTCGACGAAATCAAACTGACTATCGAAAAGTCGCTCAGCCGACGCCAGTTGATCAATGAGAATACGGAACTGAAACGTCGGCTTAAGACCGACAACTCATTTGAAAAGTTCATTGGGACTTCAGATCCGGTGGTGTCGCTCAAAAAACTGGCGATGCGGGTTGCGGGGAGCGATTCTACAGTTCTCATCCGGGGAGAATCGGGTACCGGTAAAGATCTGATCGCCCGCGCTATTCACCATCATTCGCCACGATGCTCCGGGCCGTTTGTTACGATCAACTGCGCCGCTCTACCGGAGACACTGCTCGAATCAGAATTGTTCGGCCATGTTAAAGGATCATTCACCGGCGCGATTAAAGACAAAGACGGGCTTTTCAAGACCGCCACTTCCGGGACATTTTTCTTAGACGAAGTCGGCAATACCTCGCTGGCGATTCAAGTCAAACTCCTTCGGGTGCTGGAAGACAAAAAGATCACGCCGGTTGGGGCGACCCAGCCGATCGATGTCGATGTCCGCCTGATCGCCGCAACCAATTCCGATCTTGAGGAAGATGTCAAAGCCGGGCGGTTCCGCGCCGACTTGTTCTATCGGCTCAATGTCATTCCCGTCGTCATTCCGCCACTTCGCGAGCGTACCGACGATATTCCCATGCTCGTCAATTACTTTATCGATAAGTGCGCCCAGCGGGCCGGACAACCACGCAAGAAAATTTCGGCCGAGGCGATGCACCTGCTGGTCCACTACGGCTGGCCCGGCAATGTCCGTGAGCTTGAAAATACAATCGAGCGGGCGGTGCTTTTGGACCGTACCGGCACAATCGGCGTGTCCGACTTTCCTGAAAAGCTGTCGCAGACCGCGCCGTCGAACTTTGTCAAAGAGGCCGACCCGGTCACCCCGACCCTTGAGCATATCGAAAAAGCATACATCCACTTTGTCATGACCCAGTCTGAGGGGAAAAAGGCCGAGGCGGCGCGGATACTGGGGATCGACGCCAGCACCTTATATAGGAAGCTCGAGCGGTACGGCCTTAAGGACCAATTCGGTTCAAAAGGCAAGGGTGGCAAGGAGGAGGGTCAGTGATGGATCCTCTACCGATTTCTTGCAGAATGCAAGACCCGCTTGGCGAAAAGCGAGGAAACAACCGTTTCAGAATGTCCAAAGTCGATTCGTGCCCCGTGGCAAATAGTTTGCATGGCCCCAATTTGTTGCATAGCAATAACTTGAAAAACAAGCCACTTGTGCAATTACTGCCGACCCGGTCGGCACGCGTTGTGCGAGTTACCGGTACGTAACAAACGAAATAGTCTTTAACACTTAGAGGAGGATCTACATGTTTTCAAAGATTCACAATCGCAAGGGTTTCACCCTGATCGAGTTGATGATCGTGGTGGTCATCATTGGTATCCTGGCCTCGTTGGCCATTCCGCGTTTCATGACCGCTTCGACCCGCGCCAAGCAGTCGGAAGCTCGTCAGCTCCTGAAGCAGGTCTACACCATGCAACACGCCTATCGTCAGGCTAACAACACCTATGGCGACGGTGGTGTGACTGCCGCCGCTGGCGGTTCGTTCCCGCAGATTGGCGTTGAGATCATGGCTGGCGCCCGTTACAGCTACGTGATGGTAGCCGCGGCCGCTACCTTTACTTGCACCGCTACGGGAAACATCGATGATGATGCAACCGACGACGTCTGGACCGTCATCCAGACTGGTGTCATCACCAACACGACCAACGACGTGACCGCGTAAGTTACGCGCTCAGTCAAATTGAAAAGCGCTCCCTTCGGGGAGCGCTTTTTTTTCCCCAACAAAGGACCATTGTATTCTGCAACAGTCCATGGCAAATCGCCTGTTTCAAAAAATCAGCAAGTTATAGGGGCGAATCAGACAGCCTGTCGTCTATGGATAACTCGCTGTACCCTATGTGGTTTTGTGGCCGTGCGATTGTGCAATCTATGAATAATACGCGGCATTCGTTTTGCAACTTAGTCTCTTGAAAAGATTGACACCAACACTCAGAGGAGGATTTAGGATGTTTTCAAAGATTCACAATCGCAAGGGTTTCACCCTGATCGAGTTGATGATCGTGGTGGTCATCATTGGTATCCTGGCCTCGCTGGCCATTCCGCGTTTCATGACCGCTTCGACCCGCGCCAAGCAGTCAGAAGCCCGTCAGTTGCTCAAGCAGATCTATACCATGCAACATGCTTATCGTCAGGCTAACAACACCTATGGCGACGGTGGTGTGACTGCCGCCGCTGGTGGTTCGTTCCCGCAGATCGGCGTTGAAGTTATGGCTGGTGCCCGTTACAGCTACGTGATGGTTGCCGCGGCCGCTACATTTACTTGCACCGCTACGGGTAACATCGATGATGATGCGACCGACGATGTCTGGACCGTCAATGAAAATGGCGTCATCAACAACACGACCAACGACGTGACTGCGTAAGTCACGCGCTCAGTCAAATTGAAAAGCGCTCCCTTCGGGGGGCGCTTTTTTTTCATGCGAATTGCACGACAGCTACGGCATCTTGCGTTGTATTCACAAGACCCATCCACTCTTCAATTGAATTACCAAACGAACCGGCTACCTCCTATTGCGGCGCACCGGCTTGCAGTGAGCGAACTTACATTAATATCCAGCCCGACGGCACACACATTGCGATACTCAATGATAAGCAATGTTCTCGCGGTTCGGTCGAATTGGAGGTCGTATGTTAGTGAATAGTTTCAAACGCAATTCGGGCTTCACTCTCATAGAATTGATGATAGTTGTCGTGATAATCGGGATATTAACTTCGTTGGCGATCCCCCGGTTTACCGGCGCATCCACGCGCGCGAAGCAGTCAGAGGCCCGACTCATCCTCAAACAGATCTATACCATGCAACACTCGTATCATCAGATCAGCTCTTTTTATGGAGACGCAGGTGTAGTTGCGTCTGCTGGCGGAGTGTTTCCCCAAATCGGAGTTGAGATAATGGTAGGCGCCAGATACACATTTGTTATGGTAGCCGCGGCGAACTCCTTTACCTGCACAGCTACATCGAACCTCGACGGCGACCCGACGGTTGATGTTTGGACAATTGATCAGGACGGAACGCTGTCGAATGCGATCAACGACTTCTTGACCTGAGACAAGATTTCCGCAGACGGCAGGCCCCACGGCCTGCCCCGAGTTTCCCCGTAAATTGATTGTAGTTGATCCGGCCCCTCAATCGACCGATACTGGGACTATCATGAGGCGATTGGTTGTCATTGGGCTGGTAGTGCTGGCGGTATCTTTTGCCACAAGCCGAGGTCAGGGGGATCAGAACCCCGCCGGAGGTGGTACGACCGATTCGCTTTCCCCCGAAATGGCCGGGCTGTTTGATCTGACCGACTATCTTGACTTAACCCCCAACGACATCTCGTTTCGATCCGACTACACCGAGCCCGATTCCTTCCGCCTTAAAGTAGTCGCCGACCTGATGAACCGTCCGATCAAAATGATCGATTACGCTGATCAACTTCGCGGCTCTCACGCCAAGGGCCAGCCGGAAATTCTCGCCGAGATACTGTTTAACGATCTTCGCGGCGAGTATCAGGACAATCGGGCGGATTCCTACCACGCCACCGGTGAGGAACTGGTAGTAAAGTACAATCTGGCCTTTGATAATTTGACGCTTAACCAACTCTTGAATCGGGCGGCGTCGTATGTCGATGTGATCATCCCGAAATCCACCGAGATGTCGCTGGCGCTACTTAAGCCAACCGAACGAGCGTTTCTCCTAAACGAGTTCAAATCACTGGTCACGCTTGACACCGCCGATGAATTCCGTACGCCGGAAGAATCCGACTCGCTTGAAAAAGTTTCTGAAAAGATCGCTGAGAGATTTGTGGGGTTCGGCGGTAAGATCGACAAAGACCCGATCCTGCGCTCGGGACTCGATTGCCTTCGTGATTTGCTTGTCGATATCGGTCAGCTTCGCGACTCGATTGCCTCTGGCGCAATCTCCCCAGATAAACTCCTTGCCGGAAGTCCGGTCGCGACCAAGCTCGACCAGGCCAAGATACTTCTTGGCAAACAGCCGGGCTGGAAAGTCGGCGGGACCGGGAGCGATTACTACTCCGGCGACCTGTCGTTCGTTTTGGATTTCGGCGGCGACGACTTGTACGATATGTCGTACAACCCGAAGAATCCCCACCCGGTTATTGTCATCGATCTGGGGGGCGATGACACCTATCGCGGACAAACTGACTTTGCAGTTGGCGCGGGGTGTATGTCGGTTGGCCTGATTTGTGATTACGGTGGCAATGATCAGTATCTGGGTAAATCGTTTTCGGTCGGTTCGGCATATTTCGGACTTGGGATTATCTACGACGCCGCCGGTGACGATCTTTATTCCGGCGACACCCACGTACAGGGCGCGGGGACATTCGGTATCGGGCTGGTGATCGACGAAGCCGGTCGCGACAGGTACGACGCCTCCGCCTATGCGCAGGGATTTGGATTTACGCAGGGCGCTGGGATGATCTACGATTGTACCGGCAACGATACCTACTCCGCCGGTGGAAAATACAAAGATGCTCTCAGGTACGAGGACCGGTACCTCTCAATGTCGCAGGGGTTCGCCTACGGAATCCGTCCGCAGTTTTCCGGCGGCATCGGCGCAATTGTTGATTTGCAGGGTAACGACTATTACACAGCCGATATTTTCGCGCAGGCGACCGCCTATTGGTGGGGGCTGGGGATCATCGTTGATTCATCAGGTAACGACAATTATCAGGCGTATCAATATGCTCAGGGTTGCGCCACTCATATGGCGCTTGGTTGCCTGGTCGACGACTACGGCAACGATGTCTATTTTGGCAAGGGACTGATGCAAGGGTGCGGGCACGATTATTCCTGCGGGTTGATACTCGATCGTCACGGCGCCGACACCTACACCGCCCATGATTTATCGCAAGGCGCCGGTTCGGCCAACGGCGCCGGTGTGCAAATCGACAACGAGGGGGACGACCGCTACTTTGTGAAGAATCCGGCCAACACGCAGGGGTATGGCAACCCACGGCGCGATTTTGGTTCAATTGGTTTGTTTATCGATCTGGGCGGTATAGATCAATATCTCGGCAATGGCAAAGACAGTTCCTACTGGCGGACCAATTCCAAATGGGGTGGTGGGATGGATATTCAGTTTCTCTCAATTGATACTGCCGGGGGGAAACCGTGATGCGAATTTTCTCATCGTTAATTTTCTGCCTGTGTTTGATTTCCAGTTCGCATGCCCTCACGCGTGCACAGGAAAAGAAATTTGATTCACTCTTTGTCCTTGCTGGTACCGGCGAAGTGAAATACAAAGATCTGGTTGCGCCGGCCAAAGATTCCATCGCCGCGATGGGGGCAGAGGTGACCAATCTGCTGATCGACAAGCTCGACACCAAATCGGCCCGCGAACGAGTGACCATTTTGGAGATCCTCAAAAAGATCGGCAGTTCGGCTGTCCCAGATTTGGTCAAGGCGCTCAAGCGACCCAACGGTCTGATTGTCGAACGGGTCTGTAATTCGCTTGCAGAAATTGCTGATTCGTCGGCGGTGCCCGGACTTCTATTGGTCACGAATCATTCCCGCTGGCAGGTTCGAGAACAGGCGACCGGCGCACTTGGCAAATGTCGAGGAAGTAGTGGCAAGAGTGCCGTTGCCGCCGCTTTGCTGGATACCATCGGGCAGGTTCGCAAATCAGCCGCGGTTGCATCGGGAGACTTGAAACTCAATTCGAGTATTCCGGCGCTGGTGCATATGCTGGCCGATGATTTCTACGGCGCCCGGATGTGTGCGCTCGAAACGCTTTGCGGGCTGGACACCGCCAATGTGATAACCATCCTGGCCGACTCGATCTTATCTTCCAATGCCGCCATCGGTGACCGGGCCTGCGCAGTCCTCGGGCGACTTCATACCAGCTCAGCCCGGGATATCCTGATGGCGCAAGTGAAATCCGATGACCCCAAACGCCGTTCTCACGCCGGTCTGGCGCTGATTTATTCCGATCCACAGGACAGTTGTGGACTGCACAAGAATTTCGTTGGGTCTGAAATCGACCCGCGGGTCAAAATGCAGTTTCAGTCGGCGATCACATCCGGCGCAAAACCTATTCGATAACTTCACTCCGCCTGTACAACTACTGCCATTAGGCAGTATCTTTGTCTTATGACCACCGGCCAAATCCCAGAGCGGTACATTCGATTGGCGTCTGCCGTGGGCGGAGAAGTTGTCGCGCAGAAATCCGGGGCCTACTGCCGAATCGACACGGCGATTGATCCGTGTGATCGACTTGGTGAAGTGTCGTATTCACAGATTGCGGGAGTCGATTCAGTACCGGTCGAGGCATTCTCCCTACAAGAACTGCCGGGCCACATTCCGGTTTGTGAACTGGTTTGTTTCGATACGGAAACCACAGGGCTCGGCGGCACCGGTGCTGTTCCGTTTCTTATTGGTAGCGGCCGGGTGACACCCGAAGGCTTTTCTGTCCGTCAGTATTTGCTACCCGACTATGCCGATGAACCCGCCGCGCTGGGCGATCTTTTGTCCGATCTATCTCCCGGCGCAACGATCGTAACATACAACGGCGCCGCCTTCGATCTTCCGTTGGTGCGTGACCGACTCATTCTTAGTCGTATTGCGCGTGAGCTACCGGTATCTCGACACATAGATCTATTGCATCCGACTCGCCGGTTGTTCAAGCGACGGCTCAGAGATTGCTCGCTGGTCAATATTGAACGAGAACTATTCGGCCATATCCGCCAGCGTGACATTCCGGGGTATCTTATCCCATCAGTCTACTTTGAGTGGCTCAACGACGAAGCGACCGCAAATCTGCAACTGGTGCTTGAACACAACCGACAGGATATTGTCACGCTCATTTATCTCTGCCACCGTATCGCGCAGGCCTTTGTTTCGTCCGGTGATTCACTCTCCGCGACCGACGACTTGCATTCGTTGTCGCGCGTCTATGGCCGTCGACAGCGTCATGACCGATCGACCGCACTGTACAATCGTATGGAAAACGAGTCCGAGGGTACACTGGCGGCCGACATCCAGTTGTATCATTCTTATCTGTTCAAGCGATCCGGTGAGTGGGGAAAAGCGTCCCGAATATGGGAGAGTCTGGCCGTACATGAATCCCGCGAAGGGTACTGGGCATGTTTAGAATTGGCCAAGTACTACGAGCATCGGGAGCCGGATTTTCACAAAGCCCAAACATATACGCTTCGCGCCATACAAATTTGTCCATATTCGGGCGGTCACAAGAGTAATCTAAAGGTCCGCCTGGGCCGAATCGCCCGTCTTATCGGCTCCTGACAGGTCGCTCAACTCAACGGGGTTTTGACCGATAATACCCGACATAAGGAGAGCACGACGGGATGGATGCCGACTTTCTAAAAAAAGTCCTTTCAGATAACCGGGAATTGGCCTCGCTTCCGCAAACGCTGGCGGAGGTGCTTCGTGTCACGCGCGACGAACGCTCGTCGGCGCAGGACTTGGCCACCGTGATTATGAAAGACCCGGCGCTCACCGCGCGGGTTCTCCGCATTGTCAACTCCGCTTACTATGGTCTGGGTCGCCAGATCGGTTCAATTTCGCAATCCATCATGACTATCGGGATGCGCCAGGTATCTGCGCTTGCGCTCTCATCTTCGGTCTACAAAATGACCGACAATTGGAACTCCGGTTTCGACCGGCGCTTGTTCTGGCGGCACTCGCTTGAAGTCGCCATCGCCGCCCGTATGCTGGCCGAGCAGGTCAAATGGCGTAATGCCGAAGAACCCTGGGTGGCCGGGCTCCTGCACGATGTCGGTCTATTAGTGCTCGAGCGTTCCTACCCGAAAGAGTTTGCCCGAATTTGGGCGATGGCCCAGCGGGAAGGGGCGCTTGAGGATTACGAAATTCAGCAGTGGAACACCGATCATGCCCGCGTGGGGAAATTCCTGCTCCAGCAGTGGAATCTCCCCGATCAGATTTGTGTGGCAGTCGGGTACCATCACACAACGTTCACCCCCAACGACACCGATCCCGATCGCCAACTCACTCAGATCATCTGTCTGGCCCACTTATTGTCGCGCCATACTTTCGGAAAAGGGCCGACCGTGAACGAAGCCGATGTCGAGCACAAGCAGATTCTCGCCGCAAATCTCGGAATCAGCAAAGATGCCCTTCGGGAAATCGAAAAGCAGGTTTTCAGCCGAACGATTACCGAGGCGCAGTATCTCGAAATCGATATCGGTTCAAGCGAGGAACTGCTCATCGAAGCCAACCAGCAACTGATGGATCAATATTTGGCGCTTGAATCGCTTCTTGGTGAAAATCGCCACATGCACACGTTACTGGCCAAAGATCAACTGGCGGGAGCGTCGAGCGAATCTCTCCGCCGCGCCATGCTGGTCTTAAGTCAATACCTGGCCGATGCTGTTGAATTGACCTCGGCCCGAGCCATGTCGCTCAAAAAAAGTGTCGATAGCGGGATGGTGACCGATGCGGGAAACCACGTTGCCGGTCCCGTTGCAGGATTGCTTACCGGCCTGTCGGCCATGCGGACGCTGGTCACTGAAATATTGTCGATGACATCCTCGCAGGCCGCCGAGCCGCGCGATACCGCCTACATCGCCGCTGTCGAGTCGCGAGTCAGAAATATGCTGGCGACCATGCAAGAGCCGCGCGAAACCGCTCCGGCTCGCTAAGTTACAAATCGGATACATGTGTGGGTGGCTGAGAGTAAATCAGCGCGATGCAGATATTTCTATGGCGGCGCCCAAATTGACGATTGAGATCGAATCCCGCGCAGAACCAAGCCTGATAATTCCCGAATGCACTGCACCATTTGAGGATTTCTCGACCGGGAAACTCGAACTGATCTCGCCATTGCTGGTCCTGGCAAAAATGAGAAAATTCGTTGATCGGGGAATATCCAATCGCACCGGGGCATAGGCGGTGTTGATACTGCACGGCCCGGTAAGCATCCGCCCCAGTACTATCGAAACTTCGCCATTTTGATTGGTGACGTCAAACGGGCCGGTCAGATCCTCAGCGTTGATTGCCGCGAAGCGATTGGTGAGCCGCGCCGAGCCGCTGATTTCCGACACGGTGATTGGCGAGTAACTATTCTCAATATTACAGTGTCCGTCGATACTCTGCGCCGTAATCTCCTGATAGGCGTTCTGAATTGAAACTTCGCCCTGGACGCTTGTAACGGTCACCGGACCGTACTGATTGATGATCGCCAGCGGCCCGGCGTGATCGCTGACACTGACCTCGCCGGTGTTGAAGATCATTATTTTGCCGCGTGAATCCGAGACAGCTACCGGGGCATAGGCATTGGTAATCGAAATCGTCCCGCTACACTGACTGAGTTCGATACCGGCGTACGAATTCTGAACCAGTAAATCGCCGCCGCAATCAGAGAGATTGATCTGGCCCATTGAATTGGTCGCCTTGACTCCGGCGCTACAATCCGAAATGTCGAGCGAGGCATAACTGGAAACCGCTTCCACTGCGTTGGTCATTCCCGAAATCGATACGTCACCGTACGACGCTTTGCAGATCAGACGCAAGCCCGACGGAACTTCGACGACCAGCGCATTTCTGGCGATCTGCGTTTGTGGGTCGGAAAGCCGGGGTACTGTCACTGCTACTGTATACCCCTTACGGTCGCCGAGCAATTGTAATCCGATTGAGTCGGCTAATGCTTTTTCCCGCACTCGGGAGGACGAACTGATTTCATAATCGAGCGAGGCGGTGATCTGGTTTTCACTAGTGCCGGTAACTTCAATACTCCCGTTCGGATTAGAGATATACACAGGAAGACTCATTGACTCCACACGAATGAAACCGTTGGCGCTTCGTTGAGTACCAGCGGCCGGCGCACTCCAAGCGGCCGCTCCCTTTTTCGATTTGGTGTAACTTCGCACCGACGGTACCGGTGTGGGGGGGGTAGGTACCGCAACACCGTGTGGCGCCTGCGGTGCGGTCAGATCGATACGCTGAAGTTCTTTCGCCGCCTGCTCCATCGCCTTACGGGCGACGTCCAGCGCTTCCTTGCTCATGTACTTTTCTGATTTGAACGCATTCTTAAGTGCCTTGCGAACCTGCTCCTGAGAATACGACGACTTCTCCAAATGTTCCTGATAGCTCTGCAACTGCTCGCCTATCAAATCCATTTCACGCAAAAGACTGCGAACGACGCGGCACCCTTTGGCGCTACGCGTAGTGCTCGAGCTCCCGCACTCGCGGTCAATTCGATTGAGTTTGGAGAGATAGGCGTCAATATCGGAAAGAAGCTGATCCGGATTGTCCTGATACGCCGATGTCTTGAGCGACGTGCCGATCTTGTCAAATGACAGATCACTGATTAAGGCCTTGTCACCGATATCCCCTAAATAGTCGGAGTAATCAATAATAAGGTCCTGCAGTTTTTCGACAATGTCGGTGTATTCGTCGGCCAGCTCCTGCGCAGATTCATCTAATACCGCCTTAGGTGCTTTGGGAGTAGATTTGGTCTGCGAGACCGCCGGCGACACCAACAGACAAAGTAGGAAAACGCCTGATGTCACCAGCTTCAGCAGTGAATTCAATCGAATTGGTCCTATCTGGTTAATTGCGGTTTTCATACTCCTACTACCAACATGCAATCCAAATCTTTCAATTCCCGTGTTCGGCCGTGGCCTTCCGGCTCGGCTCTACCTGAATTTACGGGTATTGAGGGGCATTGTTCCAGCATAATTGTAAGTCGGGCAAAAGATTGGCGGAGACGAACGAAATGGTTTTAACTACCATCTCGTACGCATTCTTCTCCATCCCAGAGTACAGAAAACTGAACTGGATTGCAGATTCGGGGTCTTCGGGCCGTCTCCAGAAAAGGTTGCCTTATCGGACGCGCCGCCGGCTCAACTAATCGCTTGGCAACTATGGAGTTATTGCGTATCTTGGCGCTACCCTCACAAAGCTGACAGCAATCGAAACATCGGATCAAAGGCACACCTTTTGCGCTATAGGCGGCAAAGAGATTGGTGAGGAATGACTAAAATTTGCACAGCCTGTTTTTCACTGGTTCTGGCAGTCAGCACAATTATCCAAGCTGAAGGGTTCGACCGTGCGGCCGAACATGTCCGTCGCATTGACGGGTACTCCGAGAGCCGCAGAAGCACGATTTCGAGCGACAACCGTTCAGCCTCTTTACAAGCTTCTGCGTTCGGCGATCTTCTTGTATCTGACTACGGTTATCCCGCGCGGTTTACTCAAGACCACGTTCGACTCCTTCCCATTTCAAACGGTCGCTGGCTCGCCGCATGGAGTGATGATCGACTGGGCGCCAGCAAGATTTTCTGGCAGGTGCTGGATTCGCTCGGTGTCTCGGCTGGTTCAAATCAAATGATCGCCGGCTCGGCGGTCGGCAATGACTATGTCGATCCGCTTCTGCTAAAAGACTCTCGCGGGAAAATCTACCTTCTCTTTCGAGACCAGAGTGCGGGCGAAGTGTACACTGCCCGATTCAATGCCGATTTGTCTGTTGATCTCTCAGCCAAACTTATTAACGACACTGCGCTCGGCGGGTATGCCGGACCGTTTTCTGCCGCTTTGTTTGCCGACAACCGGATGGCGGTTGTGTGGGAAAATTACGGCCCCTCCAGCCAAAGTATCAGCTACTGCATTTTTGACTCGTCGATGAATCTCCAGATGTCGCCGTCGACCGCCCCAAGCGATCTCGGCACAACTCAGAAATGGGTGCCATCAATTGCCATCGATCCGGCGACTGGATTTGTCGTGGCTTGGGAAGATTACCGCAACGGCAACGCCGACATTTTCGCGCGTCAATTCGATGGCGCGGGTACTCCGGTCGGCTCAGATTTTTCTGTTGTTCCATCACCCGCCGCAGATCAACCGCAATATGCCCCACAGATTGCGTTCTGTGGCGCGGACAAATATGTCTTCGGCTGGCTCGATCGACGATTGGGCCAGGAAGTTTATATTCAGCAATTCAATCCAACCAGCGGTTTGATCGGCGTCAATAGGTTGGTGTCAATTGCTGACACGCTCACCACCAACTGGGACCTCAACCTCTCGACCACACCGGCCGGAACACTCTGTGCCTCATGGGGGGCATTCGGCGCCAGCAACACGATTTATTCCGCTCGATATGCCGCAGGTCTGGCATTGATTGGAACGCCGTCGGGTCGAAATCTTACATCAATTGGCCGACGCTGGTCGCCGTCGACATCGTTTGCCACCAACAAACGATACGCGATGGCCTGGACTGAATTCCAAAGTGAAGACGCCAATATTGATCTGATGATTTTCGATACGGCCGCAACACGCCGCTTGGCAAATGAGCGGGTCGTGAATGACGATCAGATTGGCTCGCCGGCATTTCGCCCGTCGCTGGCCGCGTCCAGTGATTGGTACGAGCTGGTGGTATTTGAAAGCCGACGTCGCGATGCCGGCGATATCTACTGTCAGGCCGTTTCGGTTACCGGGGTCATTCCGGAGCACAATCAACTGGTCAATCAGGATTCGGGGGCAAATCTGCAGTCGGAGCCGCATGTCTGCGCCGCCTCAAACAAAGCACTTGTCACCTGGATTGATAGCCGCCCGCTTGCCGGAATCGCCGGACAACGAATTTTTGCACGATTCGGCGGACCATCAGGTCTTTTCACGACTAATGAATTCTGCATCTCCGATACTTCGCAGGCGGCGGTAAAGAGTCAGCCGCATGGCGCGATGGCAGTCTCCGGCAGAGCGCTGGTATCATGGTTTGATAAGAGATCAGGAATTCTGCAAGTGTGGGGGCGATGGTTGAGTACCTCAGGCGCACTCGACGGTGCTGAGTTCCAGATTTCCAATTCAATTTCAGATCTGCAAAATGACCGCTTGATGGCTTCATGCGACACGCTTGGCCGGTTTTTTGTCACTTGGCTAGATCGCAATGGAGCGACGCCGACTGTGAAATGCCGCTGGTACAACGCCGACAAATCGGCGGGTGGGACTTGGAGCTGGGCGCCGGGGTTGGGATCAACAATCCACACGATCGCCACCACGAATTTTCCAAGTGGAAATGTGGGTATCATCTGGGCCGGCGTGGTAGGCCCTTTTCCAGCGGGCGAATGGCTCTCTTTGGCAGTCGTTACACCGACGGGGACGGTGGCTCGGCAGATATACGACATCGCTTCTTCGCCATATGTCGAGCCAAAGGATCTCTCAATTTCCATCGACAACGGCGGATGGGTCAGTACTGTCTGGATAGACAATCGCAACGGATTCCGGCAGGCTTTCTACCAATTGAATGATCCCACGTTGGATATGACCACAGGTGCATTACCTATTTCATCCGCGACCCCCGAGTTTATGACTCAGCCAGTTACTCATGCGAGTCGTGGACGAACTTGGTTTGCTTGGGTAGACCCAAGGGCCGACGGTCTTCAAGTTTACGCGTCTAATCTCGCTACTGTCCCGACCGATGTTGACGATCCCGATGACAATTTGCCGGCAGATTTTGCACTTGAGCAGAATTACCCCAATCCGTTTAATCCGTCGACGACGATTGAGTTTTCACTGCCCAAATCGTCCAGCGTTACTTTAGAAGTTTTCAATCTGCTTGGACAATCGGTTTCGACTTTAGCCGATGGTGAGCAATATCCAGCCGGGACACACAAGTTAGTTTGGGATGGCCGCGACGCTACCGGGGAAAGTGTCGCCAGCGGAGTGTATTTCTACCGCCTCACCACAGATGAGTTCACTCAACAGAAGAAGATGGTGTTGTTGAAGTAGTCGTCGCCTCACAATTTCTTTGTAGGTCAGCCTCCTTGCGAGGCTGACATTCGTTTTGCCATGAAATGAAGAGTCAGGGTCACAAGGACCCTAACCTACTTAGAGAATGGGATTTGGTCGAGTGCCCCAACGCTTGCGTTGGGATGAGATTTGGCTTTGCACGGAGATTTCGAGGCGAGATTGCTTCGGCCTCATAAGAATTCGGCACTCGCAATGACGATGATTGGACGATTGTCTTTGTAGGTCAATCCCGTCCACCAGACGGCGGATCGGGGTTGACACACTCCCCACAAAGAATTGTCACCCGCGAAGACGCGAGTGACCTACGAGGACATTTTTCTACCTCGGATAAAACAGTGCGCCGGTGTCCTGCAGAAAGTGCGCGATTATCCCCGGCCAGATCGAGCCGGTGCGGATATACAATAGTGAAAACATCGCGCCGTAGACGGTAATCACAATGAATCCGGGCAGTCCCTGATAGGCGTGACAGGCGCCGAATGCAATCGCCGAGACTACCGTCGCCACCACCCAGCCTTGTAGTTTTCCCACCAACCGCAGGCGAGTCATCAGGTATCCACGAAACATTGATTCTTCGCAAAAACCGGCGGTCGCCGACACTGCCACCCAAACGACTTTTCCAAATGGGTCTTGCGGGATCAAAAGGCCGATCTCGCCGGGCATCGGATGTCCGATCTGCCCCAAAAACCAGGCCAACCCTGAGAGAATCAGATTCGAGACCAGCAAGAATGTCACAGCCCACGCCACGTGCATCGGTCGAAACTTAGTAAAGCCCAACCCGGTTAGCCCTGTCTTTTCCGCCCAGGTCGATCCGAAAATCAGAAGAAATACGCCCCACTGGAAAACAATGGTAACCAAGAGGAGCATCAGAAGGACAGCCTGATCGAGGTCCTTTAGCAATTTAAGCGGGTCCTCGCCGATGCCGATGAGCGACATCCCGGGATACCCCAGAATTAGGAAGGCCAGCGAGAAGAAAGTGAAAAAGTGAACTTTGAAATTGGCGTTCCCCGAATCGAGCCGGAACTGCTCAAACTTGGGGATTTGAGGATTGTCACTTACAGGCAGGGGGGAGGCAAGGTGATTGGCCGGAGTATCACTCACGATCACCTCAGGCGGCTTGGGGCTTGGGGCGGGTTAGTCCACGGCCGATCAACGCCGCGCCAATGATAATCAACACCACCGGCCAGGAGTCTTCCACCGACGGAATAATCTCCTGAAACACCATCAAAAGATATATCCCCAGCCCGAGATAAATCAGGCCGCTCACCAGCGGACGTCGTTGCTGTCTATCGACTTTACCTGCCATCTGTATTGCCTTTCGCGCTCGTTTCGGGGGCGACTTCAATTCCGCCCTTCACCTAAATATACGCAAATCGGGTGCTGAAAGTCTCATAAGATATATCGGCATTACAGCTTTTTCCTGCAAGTGAATCACATGATCCGCCCCCGGCCAAGTTGCTCCGTGCGCGAGTGAACCGGAAGGTGTCGACACCGGCCGCGTTGACGGGTTGCTTGCTCTTAAAACAAACGCCGGGGGAAATCGGCATTGATAGTAAAAACGGGAGCAGGAGATGGATGCACGCAGAAAAAACAGAATTCTCTATTGTAGTTGGCTGACTGAAAACCGCCGGGTCGATAAAGAGCAGTTTGTTGAGAGTATACCCGAGCCGGCTATAGACTTTGAGTCGCTCGACCAATTCGATCCCGACGAACTAGAGCGGCTGGTGCTCAAGCGGCAGGGGGAGGAAGTTGCCGAACGGGTCAATATCGCCGTGCAATCGGCGGCCGCCCAACTGAGCGAAAACGAGCGGGAGTTCCTTGCCCGATTCTACAATATGGGGGAGAGTTACCGCCAGATGTCGGAAAAGAGCGGGCGGACCATTCACTCGCTTGAGTCTTTGCATAACAGGGCCAAACGAAAACTCCGTAAACTGCTGGCGAAGTTTGTTCGTGAAGAATTTGGAGTTGTTGCAAGCGCCGCTGTCAATTGCCCGATTTGCCTGTCAATCGATCGAACCGAAATTGATCGCCTATTGGCGGAACATCAACCCGCAAGTACATGGCGCAAAGAGCTTAGGATATTGCGAGAGAAATACGGCCTTAGCACAGTCACACCACAAACAATCATTGGTCATCAGAAGTACCATTCATAGAAAGGGGTCGCCTATGTCAGATACAAACAGGGTTACGAGAAAGACACGGGGAGAACATTGTCTGAATATCCATGTATCTCCCGAGATGAAAGCGCAGATTCAGGCGCTGGCGGAAAAATACGACCGCACCAGCGCCGACATGGTCCGCGCCGTTCTTCGGATCGGCATTCCTATGATGGAGGGATTATCCGAGGCAGAGGAGATTATGGTGAAAGAGTATGTAGAGTTGTTTCGGAGAATGAGAAAGGTGAAATCGCTGAAGGATATTTGAGCTACTGCCGTCGAAATGTTGGATGGACTTAAGCGCTCCATATTATGGTCAAATGGGTCAAGATAACCACTTGACAAGCCCTTGGGGGGGGGAATAGCTTAGAGGTAGTTCTTGGCTGGCTCGCAGATTGAACATCTTGACTGAATGGGCGCTATTATGGGCTGGTTGGTTAGTTCTACAGGTGGCGGTGGGTATCTCAAGTTACTGGTTTCCGGGGCGATTATCTTGATCTGTGTGGCAGGGGGGGTCTACCTGGGCGATGCCATTGTGCGCCAACCTGAAAGATCGCCTGGACCCGCTGAGCTGGCACCGGCGCTCAACCTTGGTGATCTCTTCCCGCTTGCTACATTTTCCGATAGCGAAGGGAACTCTGGGGATTTCGATTCTCTGCTGATGGGCCACAAAACTATCCTCTTGTACTTATCGAGCGACTGTTCGCGATGTATCGACCAGCTCGATTTTTGGAACAAGGAAATCGCGCCAATCCTCGACAGTAATGTGCAGACGGTGATCTGTGTACCGGACAACCAACTCCCACCACTTTTTTCAAAGCTCATTGGCCGACGGATGACCATTACTCCCGATAAGGTGGCGTACACGGTGGTAGGGTTGAAATTGACACCGACGATTGTCGGACTGGATGAGTTTGGGTTGGCCGTATTTATCCAGCCGGGGTATACCGAGTTTTTGGGCCGAGATTTTTATGAACACTTTGCCATGACGGCGAAGTGAAAACGTTTTATACTAATAAGAGGAGGTTTGTATGATCAAGGCAGTACTCAAATGGACTGCAGTGGTGGTGTGCAGTCTCTCGATCGGCGTGGGGTATGCGGTGATGACGCCGGCGACAATTCTATCAAGCGAGATTGAGCCTTGCAACTGCCCCTGTGATAACGAGGCTCCCCATATTCATAGCACGCCATTGTGCTACGGAGGTCTTGGTTGGTTTTCTACACCCTGCAAAGGAGACGTGAAAACTGATTGCCTCGACCACAATTGCCAGGGTGAAGAGTACTTTTGGGGTTGTTTGGAGTAGCGGAAACATGCGATATTTCTCGTGATGTGTGGTAGCGGAAGCTTGTCCGGCTCGAAACGCGAGTCGGCAAGCTTCACATCTTTTGGTCAGATAAAGTCGATTTCAAAATGGAGCGATATGCGCTTCAGTCGGGTGCCCTTGCTTCTTGCGATTGCCAGCGTTTTGTGGAATGCTGGTGTCGATGCTCAGCCCGCATGGTTAGGCAGGATGCAGAAAGGGGTACATAATCAGGGGAACCTACAATTACCATTTAACAACTTGGGCGGTTGGGGAGACAGCGGTTCTGTCGATGTTCTGACTGGAGCAAGAGTCGATGCGACAACATATCCTCGAAACAGCAGGAACGATTGGGGCGGCGCAGAGTTCGTCTTTGGTGGCGTGGTAGACAGAGAGACCCTAACTTGTGTTCTCGAATGGCTCCCCGATGAACCTCCTGACAATCGGATTCGCTACCAAACCATAGATCGAAACAGCGTCTTTTACTCTCCGGAGGCGCGCTCAAATCTGGATGCGATCGTTCGTTTGAATGACAGTCTTGATGATCCGAACGAAACTCTTGTCCGAGGTAACCGACCGCTTTTTGTACGTGCAATTCGACGAACAATGGCCTGGGGCGCGTCGAATATTGACGATTTCGTGTTAGTTGAAACCGAAATATCATCAATCGGCAAGAAGACGATCAAGAATTGTGTTCTCGGCCTATGGACCCTCTCGACATCGAAAGTGATTTATAGTCCGTTTGAATCAAATCGGTCGGTTGCCGGATCGCTTCGTTCAAGCGATCAAGTAGAAACCTGCGGTGTCCCCGATTCGGCTGATCTTTTCTATTGGATGGATGCGGACGGAGATCCTCAAGCCGGTCAATGGGGAGAAAACTCAATACTCGGAGCGGTTGGGATTCGGCTACTCGGGAGTTCGGTGGAAGAACCAACAATTAGTTACACTTGGTCAACTTCGATAGATCGACTGTACTGGGCTGGCCTCAAGCAAAAGACCGCCAGGGCACTCGATAATTGTAACACAAATGACTGCTGGTTTTACACCGTGCTCACGAGTGGTGATCGCTCGTACGATCAATTCTGGATGGCCCATGATTCGGCAGTAAGCGGCTGGACACCCCGATCGCCGGACGGCGCAACACTTGCCGCGGGCGGGGAGTTCACGTATTTGCACCTCGGCGTTGGCCCATTCGATCTGGGGCCGGGGCAGAAAGTGCACTTTACTTACGCCATCGTTGGTGGCGAGAATGTCCATGTCAACCCGACCGATTTCGCTGACTACTGGGATCCGTATCATCCTGAGGTCTACTACAGTAAACTCGACTTCACCGAACTGATGACCAATGCCCGCTGGGCGAAGTGGGTGTATGATAATCCCGGTGTCGACACCGATGGCGACGGATTCTTCGGCAAGTATCGAGTCTGCGACGGCGACACCAACTGGTACGAGGGAGACGGTGTCCCTGACTTTCGGGCCGATATCCCACCGCCATCGCCGAAACTGAAAGTCATTCCGTCGCTGAATAGTCTGACCCTGCGGTGGAACGGGTATTACTCCGAGAACGCCATTGATCCGTTTACCAAAGTGAAGGATTTCGAGGGGTACCGGGTCTATCTGGGACTGGATGATAGGGAATCGAGCTACTCGACCCTCATATCATGGGACTACCCAAACTACAACCGGTACTACCTGAGGGAAAAGCCGAACCATACGTTTGTCTGGGAAACCAAAGACCTGCCGTTCACCATAGACTCCCTCAAATCAATCTACGGCGACGATTTCTACCCGCTCCAATACACGAAAGACAACCCGCTTCACGTCGGCGACACCCAATATGCCTTCCTGCCGGTTGACTACAACCTGTCGTCACTCATCTCAAACGGTGTCCACAAAGTCTACCCTGAGGCAATCAACCCCGGAACTGACACAATGCTCTGGACCGAGGACCAACTGACAACCGAACATGGTAATTCCCTCCCCAAATACTACGAGTACGAATACACGATAGACAATCTGCTACCAACTATCCCATACTATCTGTCGGTGTCGTCGTTTGACTTTGGATACTCTAAGGGGAATATCCCTGCCAAAGAATCATCCAAGCGAGAGAATCAGACGATTGCCTATGCCCAGACCTCGGCAGATTCAGTACAATCCAAAGGTCTAAACGTCTATGTCTACCCGAATCCGTACATTTGGCAGAAAGACTACCACTCGCTTGGCTACGAGAACAGAGACAACACCCAAATCCCTGATCGATCGCACCGGATCAACTTTGGCAATTTGCCACCCCGGTGCACGATCTCGATCTTCTCCCTCGACGGCGACTTAATCCGGTCATGGGATCAC
Source organism: uncultured Ignavibacteriales bacterium (assembly GCA_964571235.1). Taxonomy (GTDB): domain Bacteria; phylum Zixibacteria; class MSB-5A5; order GN15; family FEB-12; genus JACRAV01. Next base: position 884,115 of record CAZNAI010000003.1, read on the forward strand.
AACTTTGATCCTAATGATCCACAGGCCATGCACGACGCCTGGGACTTGATCACCCGCAACACGATGCTACCGGTGGCGGGACTATATTATTGGGTAGTCGAATCGGAGGGCCGGACTCAGATCGGGAAGTTTGTGATAATCATGTAGTGCGGGTCCTTCTTAGAACCCGCCTTCTCTTGTGGGTCGGGACCCTTGCGGTCCCGACATCTTTCGTCGCCCAACTACTGCGTCAAGTCACACCTCGCCCCTTCTGCGGTGGGACGAGGCAAGACCTGACGAAACGCGAGTAGGGGACACCCTCCCAAAAAGGGCTTGAACGGGGGTACCAAACCCGGTATACTCCGCCAACTTAACGGACATAAGGAACAATGTTCTCCAAACAGCGTACCATTGCTCGCCCCATCTCGTTATCCGGCATCGGATTGCATACTGGCAACCCGTGTCATCTGACGTTTCGCCCGGCCCAGCCCGACTCTGGCGTGAAGTTTGTCCGGGTCGATCTCCCCGGATCACCCGGTGTGATGGCCGATATTGATCATGTCGTTGATATCTCCCGCGGCACCACGCTTCAGCAAGGCGAAGCGAAGGTCCACACAGTCGAGCATGTCCTGGCGGCTATTGCCGGGCTTCAAATTGACAACATCGAAGTGGAGCTTGATAACAACGAACCGCCGGTCTGCGACGGTTCCGCGCGGCCGTTTGTCGATAAAATCATCGAAGCCGGAATTGTTAATCAGGATGTCGACAAGTTCTTTCTGGAAATCGACGCCCCCATGTCGTATTCGGAACCGGATCGCGGTGTGGATTTGGTGGTGACGCCGTCAGATGATCTTCGCATTACATTCTTAATTGATTACAAGAATCCCGCCCTCGGCACACAGTACACAACTTTGCAGGATCTCGATTCTGAATTTATCGAGGAGTTTGCTCCCGCCCGGACATTTTGTTTTCTGTCCGAAGTCGAGATGCTCAAGTCGCACGGCCTCATTCGCGGTGGAAGTGTCGACAACGCGGTAGTGATCTACGACTCCGACGGTGGCCAGGTCGAAGTTGACCGGATTCGCCGGGCGCTGGATATCAAAGGCGACGCGTTTGTCGGTCAGAACGGAATCATAAACGACGTCCCACTCCGTTTCTATAATGAACCGGTTCGTCACAAGACACTCGATCTCTTGGGCGATCTGGCGTTGATCGGTGCACCGTTCAAAGGACATGTTCTGGCCGCCCGCTCGGGTCATAAAGCCAATGTGGCGCTGGCCCGGCGGATGCGCGAGCTCTACAAAAAAAAGAAGATGGCGCGGCGTTTTCCTTCGGGGAGCAAGAACGCTTTCTACGATATTCAGTCGATTCTCAAAATCATGCCGCATCGGTACCCCTTCCTTCTGATCGACCGGGTGATTGATCTGGAACCGGACAAGAGCGTGACGGTGATCAAAAATGTCACGATCAACGAACCGTTCTTTCAGGGACATTTTCCGCAGAAGCCGGTCATGCCCGGCGTTCTCATCATCGAAGCGATGGCCCAGACGGCGGCCGTCCTGGTGGTTCATTCGCTTGGCGGGAAGGCGGAAGGCAAGCTGGTCTATTTCATGTCGATCGAAAGCGCGCGGTTTCGCCGGCCCGTGATGCCGGGCGATCAGCTCAAGGTTCACGTCGCCAAGGAGCGCAGCCGCGGCAACGTCTGGAAATTCAGCGGCGAAGCGAAGGTCGACGGTGTCTTGGTAGCGGAAGCGACCTACGCCGCGATGATCATGGATACTTGATGGCGACGATCCACCCGACGGCGATCGTCAAGGCGGGCGCGCAGCTCGCGCCGTCGGTAAAAATCGGGCCGTACTGTGTCGTCGGCAACGATGTCACGCTGGCGGACGGGGTCGAGCTCGTCTCCCATGTCGTGGTCTCGGGGCATACCCGGATCGGGGCCCGCACCCGCATTTTCCCTTTCGCCTCGCTGGGTCACCCGCCGCAGGACCTCAAATACAAGGGCGAACGAACGTCTCTGACGATCGGCGCCGATAGCATCATTCGCGAGCACGTCACGATGAACCCCGGGACCGCGGGCGGCGGCGGACTCACCAAGGTGGGCGATCACGGCTTGTTCATGGTCGGGGTTCATGTCGCCCATGACTGCGTTGTGGGCGACTACGTCATCATGGCGAACAGCGCCACGTTGGGCGGCCATGTGCATGTGGGCGATTACGCATTCCTGGGCGGCATCTCCGCCATCCACCAATTCGTGCGCATCGGCAAGCATGCCATGGTCGGCGGCATGACTGGGGTCGAAGCCGACGTGATTCCTTACGGCCTGGTGATGGGCGACCGCGCGCGGCTGAGCGGTCTCAACATCGTCGGCCTCAAGCGTCGCGGGTTTTCGCGCGATCAGATCCATGATTTGCGCACCGCCTATCGCCTGCTTTTCGCGCAGGAAGGCACGATGGCCGAACGATTGGAGGACGTGGCGTCGCTCTATCATCACGCAGAAGCAGTGATGGAGATCGTCGCCTTTATCCGCGCCGATTCGGCGCGGACGATCTGCCAACCCAAGATGGATCAGGCGGCCTAATGGCATGGCCGACAAGCTCGGTATCCTGGCGGGCGGCGGCCAGCTGCCCGTACGCGTGATCGAGGCGTGTCGCGCGACCGGCCGTGATTTCTTCGTCCTCGCCTTTGAAGGTCAGACCGACACCGCGACCGTAACCGACACGGCGCATGCCTGGGTTCGGCTGGGCGCGGTGGGCGACGCCTTGTCTCGTCTGAAGGAAGCGGGCGTCCGCGATGTCGTGATGGCGGGACCGGTCAAGCGCCCGTCGCTTGATTCGTTGCGCCCGGACTGGCGAGGCGCCATGTTTCTTGCGAAGGTCGGCGCGCGCGCCTTTGGCGATGACGGTCTCCTTTCAGCTATTGTGCGAGAGCTGGAAGGGGAAGGGTTTCGCGTGGTCGGCGCCGACGA